>NZ_FOST01000002.1:1133583-1699093 GCF_900114335.1 Bacillus sp. 5mfcol3.1
GTGTTACCTCGAGGTCCAGTGGCACCGGTAGCGCCAGTAGCGCCCGTGTTACCTCGAGGTCCGGTAGCACCAGTAGCGCCTGCTGGTCCAGTAGGTCCGGTAGGTCCTTGAATGAACGAAGCAGAATTAACTAGAGCAGTTTGTAATGCTGCTATTAATTTAAGAAGCTCTTGAAGTGTGCAAGGGTCAATTCGGAATAATTTTGTAATGTATAGTAAATAGTTAATGAGATTTTGAAGCTCAATAAATACAGCGCTTGCTACAAAGGTTGGATTTCTTAATATAGTTATTAAGTTTTTAATAATAGCTAACCCTTGTGCTTTCAGGGAGGAAGTAGCGTCTAGTGAACAAATAAATTTACTTAGTAGGTTCAATGTATCGATTAGATCTTCAATATTTTGGGGAGATGGATTTGCAAAAAGTTTTGGGATTATTTTTGTTAAATCAATAATAATCGCACGAAATGTTCTAAGTTGAGCTTTAGTAATTGGGATTGATGGAGTATTTGGGATTCGTCCAGCGCTACTTGGAAAGCATGGTTTGGAGAATTTGTTTTGATTGTCGTTATAACGAGACATTAAATCTCTCCTTTCTCACGAAAATGTGAACGAAACTCATCATAGTAGATGCAGAAATTAGTTAAATGGTCATAGTAAAATCGTTTGTTTAAAGAAAAAATAGAAAAAACGCCTTACAATAAGGCGTTTTTTCTATTTTCTGCGTATTGATAATATCGCTTTAATGAAATTTTTGATTTGAATCCAGCGAGTTTTATAATTTCTGATTCAGGAGTTTCTTTTTTTATTAAGTTTAAAATATAGGTGTTACGAAAATGTTGTCCTGAAATTCCTTTACGTAAATTGGCTCTAGCCACTTCGAGGCGAATCATTTTTTGTATAGCAATTTCCGTTAATGCCTTTGGTGCATCATTTTCATATACCCACCTGTATGTTCCGCGGTTAAAATCAAATGCGACAAACAATGAATCATCACTATGATACTTAGGACGAACTGGTTCTGGGATACTTTTGTAATAATTATATAGTTGTTTTTTGTCTTCTTTTGCTAATGTAATTGTTCTTTCTACACCTGCGGTTGCTGGGATTGACAATGTGTTAGTTTCAAAGTGAACGTGATGCATTGTTAATGCTGTAAGTTCCTGTAAGGATAAACCGTAGTCGATCAATAGATTTAAAATAGCAATATTGCGATCCATTAATAAAGGGCGCACAGGAAGTTGTTTTTCTGAAAGTCCTTCTAATGAAGTGACTATATACTTTAATCTTTTTTCTTCATCAGGTGAAATGAAATCTTCGTTACGAAGTGTACGGTCTGGTTGAATAGATATTTCCATATTCTTCAATGGATTGGGAATGTTTAGAAAGTGATGCATTCTATTTAATACAGTAAATACACGATGCATCGTTTTTTCTGAGTAATGTCGATTCGTTTTTAAATCGGAAAAGTAATCTTCGTAGTCTTTTGTACATAGTGTAGCCCATATATTACTGGAAGGGAGCTTTTTGTTTTTTTCTAACCAATGTCCGAAGTCTTCAACGTCATAAACATAACGTTTAATAGTTGAGGGTTTTCGGCCTTTATTCAATAAAAAAATAGAAAAGGCTTGTATTGTATCATGGAATTCCGTTGTCTCCATAGTCCCACCACCTTAATTATTTCTTATATTATAGCAAACTTTTCTGAAAATAGGCATTTACAAGGGGGACAGGAATAATAATATTTGGTGAGTGGATAAAGTGAAACTATAATCAGTAGGGATTTTGTTCATCCTCTGCGATTATTAGTTGAACCAATCGGGCATTTACGGGCGGTTATCTCCCGCTTAAATACCAAACGTTTGCTGAATGTCGAGGTGGGAGTCTTACTGCTCGCAAATAGCGGGATAAAATGAGGTGATTGTATGGAACAATCGATGCGAAAGAAAAACAACAATCAAATTAATATTGTGTTAAACCATCGAAAGAAAATTTCTTTGCCAGCCGCAGAAAATAAAACGGTAATTTCAAATGAAACTACAATTAAACATGAAATGCTGCAGAGAATTGAAGAAGAGATGGGGAAGCTTGTTGGGATGGATGATATAAAAAAGATAATAAAAGAAATATATGCTTGGATTTATGTGAATAAAAAAAGACAAGAGAAGGGATTGAAGTCTGAGAAGCAAGTGCTTCATATGCTGTTTAAAGGGAATCCGGGTACAGGGAAGACAACTGTTGCTAGAATGATAGGAAAATTGCTGTTTGAGATGAATATTCTATCGAAAGGCCACTTGGTTGAAGCTGAACGTGCTGATCTTGTAGGAGAGTACATCGGCCATACAGCTCAAAAAACAAGAGACTTAATAAAAAAAGCAATGGGAGGTATTTTGTTTATTGATGAGGCGTATTCTTTAGCTCGAGGAGGAGAGAAGGACTTTGGAAAAGAAGCAATTGATACGCTTGTAAAACATATGGAAGATAAACAACATGGTTTTGTATTGATTTTAGCTGGATATTCAAGAGAGATGAATCACTTTCTTTCATTAAATCCAGGGCTGCAATCTCGTTTTCCATTTATTATTGAATTTGCGGATTACTCGGTAAATCAGCTATTGGAAATTGGAAAGAGAATGTATGAAGATCGTGAATATCAGTTATCAAAAGAAGCTGAATGGAAATTTAGGGATCATTTACATGCGGTGAAGTATTCGTCGCAAATTACATCGTTTAGTAATGGGCGATATGTACGGAATATTGTTGAAAAATCAATTCGTACACAGGCGATGCGGTTGTTGCAAGAAGATACGTATGATAAAAATGATTTAATTGGAATATCGAGTATGGATTTGATGCTCGAAGAGGAGACGCACAGTACATAAACTGTGCGTCTATTTTTGTGTATAAGTTCGTTTACTCTTTTTTTGCTTTTTCTTGGTGCGCTTTATGGAAGCGTTCCATTTTAGCGCTCTTTTCGTGTGCTGAATTAGGGTCGTGTCCAAATTGGTTTACTGAACTTTTTTGAGCTCCTTTATTAACGTGGTTTGTCATTTGTATTCACCTCACTTTAAAAATTAGTATAAACATTATATAAAGAAAAAATCGTTAGAAAAGAAAAACCTCTTTACGATATGTAAAGAGGTTAGATTGCTATTTATGCATTGAACGTTCTTTCGTTTCGATACGTCTGTGCGGTAAATGCCATTTGTAATGAATAGAAACCATGCGGAAGCAAACAATTAAAATGAATAAAATGTAAAGGGCCCAATCGCTAACAATAATTTGAGCGCCAATTAAGAAACCTGCTAAAATTGTCCAAAAGGCATATACTTCAGCTCGAAGAACGAGAGGTTTTCTGCGGGCTAAAAGGTCGCGAATGATACCGCCGCCGATACCAGTTAAAACAGCTGCCACGATTGTGGCGCTAATTGGTAAATTTAATTTTTGAGCATATAATGCTCCTTGTACAGCAAATGCTGATAAGCCGATAGCGTCAGTGATATTTTCCCACTTTTTCCAATGTCTAATTAACTTATTTGGAAAAAGAAAAATAATAGTCATTGATAAAAGTGCGATTTGGAATAACATGTCTTGTTGCCAAAACGCGACAATCGGATAACCGATTAATAAATTACGAAGGGCACCTCCCCCAAATGCGGTTGCCATTCCTAAAATATACACCCCGAAAATATCATAATCCTCTTCCATTGCAACAATGGCTCCGCTTAGTGCGAAAGCGATTGTGCCTATGATGCTAAAAATCTCCCATGCCATGAATTTTCTCCCCCGCTAACTAGATGAAATGTGCTTCCTCTGCTATTATATTAGAAGGTTTAAATTTCGAAAAGGATGAGTGAACATATTTGATGGAAGAAAAAGAAAAAGTCATATTAGTAGGCTGTCAATTGCCGCAAGATGATGATGAAAAATTTATGCATTCCATGAAAGAGCTTGCATCACTAGCTAAGACTGCGAGAGCGGAAGTGTTAGTTTCAACAACGCAAAAACGACCAAAGTTTCATCCGGCAACTTACATAGGTAAAGGGAAATTAGAAGAGCTTACAATGCTAACTGAAGAATTAGAGCCGGATGTTATTATATTTAATAATGAATTAACGCCGAGTCAAATTCGGAATTTATCCTCAGTATTAGATTCGAGAGTAATTGATCGAACGCAACTAATACTAGATATTTTTGCGCAACGTGCGAAGTCGAGGGAAGGTAAGCTTCAAGTAGAATTAGCTCAGTTGCAATATACAATGCCACGTCTTATGGGGCAAGGGTTGTCCTTATCACGTCTTGGTGGTGGTATTGGAACGAGAGGACCGGGTGAGACGAAACTTGAGACGGATCGTCGTCATATTCGATCGCGTATTGATGAAATAAAGAAACAACTTGCAGTTGTTGTGGAACACCGAAAAAGATATCGTGAGAGAAGAAAAGACAATAAAGTATTTCAAATTTCATTAATAGGCTATACAAATGCAGGGAAATCGACACTGTTTAATAGATTAACGGAAGCTAATACGTTTGAAGAAAACCTTCTGTTTGCAACACTAGACCCAACGACGAGGAAGATGCCCTTACCTTCTGGTTATACAGTATTACTAACTGATACTGTTGGTTTTATACAAGATTTACCCACTTCATTAATTGCTGCTTTTCGTTCAACACTGGAAGAAGCGGGGGAAGCAGATATTATTTTACATGTAGTTGATTCTGCGGATCCTAACTACATAGGGCATGAAAAAACAGTAAAACGATTATTATCAGAACTTGAAATTAATCATATTCCTATTATTACGTTATATAATAAAAAAGATGAATTACATCAAAACTTTATTCCGTTTCCGAAAAGTGATTTCTTAATGACTAGTGCTTTTGAAGAAAGTGATTTATTGCGTATAAAAGAAGCGATAGAAATGAAAATGAAGAAAGAAATGGATCGTTATCGAGTAGAAATCCCTCCGAGTGAAGGTAAGTTATTAACGCTTTTAAAGACGGAAACGCTATTAGCAAAGATGGAGTTTCTGGAAGATAAATTTGTATATGATTGTGCAGGGTATATTTTTACTCATTCATCGCTTAATGTGCAATTAAAGAGATTTTTAGTGGAAGAAGGAGAAAATAAAAATGTTTGATCGTTTGAAAAATGGAGAAAAAATTGCTCCAATCGTAAAAGAAGTAGAGAATCAGATTACAGAAGTACATAAACGTGCGGATGAAGTAATTGAAAGTAATCAGTTTCGTGTATTAGAAAGTTTTCGTAAACATAAAATTAGTGACTCGCATTTTATCCCGACGACAGGTTATGGTTATGATGATATTGGCCGTGATACGTTAGAAAAAGTGTATGCTGATGTATTTGGGGCGGAAGCTGGACTTGTTCGTCCGCAAATTATTTCAGGTACTCACGCTATTTCTACAGCGTTATTCGGTATTTTACGTCCAGGAGATGAGTTATTGTACATTACTGGGAAACCGTATGATACGTTAGAGGAAATCGTTGGTGTGCGTGGGAAAGGTGTAGGTTCATTTAAAGAATATAATATTGGTTACAATGCAGTTCCGCTAACTGAAGGTGGGCTTGTTGATTTTGAAGCTGTTGCAGCAGCGATTCATAGTAATACGAAAATGATCGGTATTCAGCGCTCGAAAGGTTATGCTACTCGTCCATCGTTTACTATTTCTCAAATTAAAGAGATGATCGCGTTTGTTAAAGAAATTAAACCTGATGTTGTTGTGTTTGTAGATAATTGTTATGGGGAGTTTATTGAAGAGCAAGAGCCGTGTCATGTTGGTGCAGATTTAATGGCGGGTTCGCTTATTAAAAACCCAGGCGGGGGAATTGTAAAAACTGGTGGTTACATTGTCGGTAAAGAACAGTATGTTGAAGCGTGTGCATATCGTTTAACATCTCCGGGAATTGGTGCGGAAGCTGGAGCGTCTTTATACAGTCTGCAAGAAATGTATCAAGGGTTCTTCTTAGCGCCACATGTTGCAGGACAAGCGCTGAAAGGTGCAATTTTTACAGCTGCGTTTTTAGAAAAGTTAGGAATGAACACGTCACCAGCGTGGAATGCACCGAGAACAGACTTAATTCAATCTGTTCAATTTGATGATAAAGACCGTATGGTTGCCTTCTGCCAAGCAATTCAATATGCATCTCCAATTAATTCGCATTTTACTCCGTATGCAAACTATATGCCAGGTTATGAAGATGATGTAATTATGGCGGCGGGAACATTTATTCAAGGTGCAAGTATTGAATTGTCTGCTGATGGTCCGATTAGACCACCGTATGTTGCATATGTGCAAGGTGGATTAACGTATTCGCATGTTAAAATTGCGATTTGTTCTGCGATTGATGAATTGATTGAAAAGAATTTATTAACAATTTCTTAAAGGGGAGCTGTCGATATCGGCAGCTTTTTTCGTATAAAAGTAACGATTTATGCGATTAGAAAAAAGAATGAAAAAATTTATAAAAAAATCATGTAAGAAAAGCTAACATCTATTGACACTAAACATAACATGTTATAAAATGAGAAGCAGTTAAGGCGAAGGAGGAACTGAAAAATGAAAGAAGATAGACGTTCTGCCCCGCTGTTTCCAATTGGTATTGTTATGGATTTAACACAATTGTCTGCACGTCAAATTCGCTACTATGAAGAGCATAATCTTGTTTCTCCAACCCGTACAAAGGGGAATCGTAGATTATTTTCATTTAACGATGTAGATAAGTTGTTAGAGATTAAAGATTTGTTAGATCAAGGCTTGAATATGGCTGGTATTAAGCAAGTGTTACTAATGAAAGAAAATCAAACAGAAGCAGTGAAAGTAAAAGAAGAAACGAAAGAAATTTCAAAAACTGAGCTTCGCAAAATACTTCGAGATGAACTACAACATACAGGTAGATTCAATCGAACTTCATTGCGACAAGGTGACATTTCAAGATTTTTTCACTAAAGATAACTGATTCTGAAGGCGATTAGAGGGACTAAGGAGGAATTTATAATGTCTAGATACACAAAAGAAGATATTTTCCGTTTGGCGAAAGAAGAGAATGTAAAGTATGTCCGTTTACAATTTACGGACCTTTTAGGGGTAATTAAAAACGTAGAGATTCCAGTGAGACAATTAACGAAAGCTCTTGATAACAAAATGATGTTTGATGGATCTTCGATTGAAGGTTTCGTACGTATTGAAGAATCTGATATGTATTTATATCCTGATTTAGACACTTGGGTAATTTTCCCTTGGACAGCTGAAAAAGGTAAAGTAGCTCGACTAATCTGTGATATTTACAATGCAGATGGCACTCCATTTGATGGAGACCCACGTAACAACTTAAAACGTGTGTTAAAAGAAATGGAAGCTTTAGGATTTTCAGACTTCAATCTTGGACCAGAGCCAGAATTCTTCCTATTTAAGGTTGATGAAAAAGGAAATCCAACATTAGAATTAAATGATAACGGTGGATACTTCGACCTTGCGCCGATGGATCTAGGGGAAAACTGTCGTCGTGATATCGTTCTTGAACTTGAAGAAATGGGATTTGAAATTGAAGCATCTCACCATGAGGTTGCTCCAGGGCAGCATGAAATTGACTTTAAATATGCAAATGCAATTCGCTCATGTGATGACATTCAAACATTCAAACTTGTTGTAAAAACAATTGCCCGTAAACATGGTTTACACGCAACATTTATGCCGAAACCACTATACGGTGTGAACGGTTCAGGTATGCACTGTAACTTATCATTATTTAAAAATGGTGAGAACGTATTCTTTGATGCAAACGGTGACTTACAACTAAGTGATGATGCTCGTCACTTCATCGCAGGTATTTTAAAACATGCACCAGCATTTACAGCGATAGCAAATCCAACTGTAAACTCATATAAACGTCTAGTACCTGGATATGAAGCGCCTTGTTACGTAGCGTGGTCTGCACAAAACCGTAGCCCGTTAGTACGTATCCCTGCATCTCGTGGTATTAGTACACGCGTAGAAGTACGTAGTGTTGACCCAGCTGCAAACCCATATTTAGTAATGGCTACATTATTAGCTGCAGGTCTTGATGGAATTAAAAACAAATTAACTCCACCAGCTGCAGTAGACCGTAACATCTATGTAATGACAAAAGAAGAGCGCGAAGAAGCAGGTATCGTTGACTTACCAGCAACATTAGCGCAAGCGTTAGTTACATTACAATCTAATGAAGTAGTATGCGGTGCACTAGGAGAACACTTACTTGAGCACTTCATCGAAGCGAAAGAGATTGAGTGGGATATCTTTAGAACACAAGTTCACCAATGGGAACGCGATCAATATATGTCTCTATACTAAGAGGCTTGAACCCTTGACACATAACGTGTTGAGGGTTTTTTATTTGTGGGCAAAGTAATAATAATTTCAGTACTTAAAATTGATGCCCACAAAATGCCCACAAATATCTTGGAAATTATTCTAAGATATTTCGCATATGTTCCTCGAATTTGGTCATTGCTTCTTGATCTAACTTCTTACTAATGTGGGAATATACATCAGCAGTAATTTGCATACTACCATGTCCAAGACGTTCTTGTAAATACTTCATACTTGCCCCAGCTTCAAGTTGTAATACAGCATGTGTATGACGTAATGAATGAATAGGTAATGATGGTAAATTTGCTTTTTTTAAAATTCTAGAGAAAGAATTGAAAAGGCTGGACTTAGGTATATAATTTCCATCATTTCTACAGAAAACTAAATTCAATTCAAAGTAGTAGCAATCATTTAATGCGATTTTATTCTGGTTTTGATATTTCTGGTGAAAGCGTAAATCGCTTGTAAGTCCTTCACTAATAGTGATAACGCGCTTTGAATTATAGTTTTTTGTATCTCCAAACATCATTTCAGGATTTTTAGAGGCTAATCTAAAATCTAATGACTTGTTAATAGTGATAGTTTTTTCTTTTAAATCGATATCAGTCCATTGTAATGCTGCAGCTTCTCCTTTTCGCATTCCCGTTTCAATAAGAGCTTTGTAAAAAATCCAATAAATATAATCATATTTATAAGCTTCCCTCAAAAAGTCAGCGATTCGATCTGATTCAATAAATTTCACCTCAGGCTCTTTTGCTTTAACTTTTATTTCTACTCCTATACAAGGATTTTTAGGTATTTTCTCCAGAATTATAGCTTTTTCCATAGCGTTATTCATAGTTCCATGGACAATTTCAATAGTACGTCTACTGTAGCCGTTATCCGCTAGCGAGTTAATAAATTTTTGGTATAAAACTGGTTTGAAATCTTTTAAAAGAATATTTTTGAAATAAGGAATAATATGCTTTTCTACATTGTTCTGATGAGAGAGAAATGTATTTGTTGCTACTGTTCCTTTTTTATATTCGTTTAGCCATGTAATGAGGTATTCTTTCATGGATTCGTCAGTTGGATTGGTTCCTTCACGTAGCTGCCTTTCTAATTCTTCGGCGGCTATTTTGGCTTCCGCTTTACTAGTAAATCCTTTTTTTGATTTCTCTTTAAACTTTTGAGTAATTAAATCTTTATATCTTATTCGATATTCCCAAAAATCTTTATTCGACCCTTTTTTTTTATATTTATGGAAACTAGCCATAAGTTAGCTCCTTTCTTTTTTGTTTAAAAAGAGTAGACCGTCGTCTACTCTTTGATGTTAAATTGCTAGCGCTAGAAATTTAAAGATCTCTTGTAAATCTTATTGCTTTTCCAATTATTCGAGCGGGAGTACTTGCTGTAATGATTAAAGGTTCAAATGAAGGGTTGTCAGGCATTAATATTATGGCGCTCCCTTGTTTTTTGACCCTTTTTAAAGTTGCTTCAGTATCTCCATTAACTTGAACAGCGGCTATTTCTCCGTTTTCCACATCATCTTGTTTTCTAATTAAAACAAAAGCTCCATTAGGTATAGTAGGTTCCATTGAATTACCTTTAGCTTCTAGGTAATATACTTCACCTCGTGGTAGAATATCCGGTACTTCATAACGGTATCCTTCAAAGTTTTCTTCAGCACATATAGGTGATCCACAAGCAATCTTTCCTAAAATGGGTACTTTTACTGGTTGAATAGGAGCTTCGTATATATTTGAAGGTTTATCTTCAGTTAAGTCAGATCTATTGATTCTGAAATAATCAGCTAACATTTGTATTTTATCAGGCCTTGGATATGTTTTAGCCTTAAACCAATTAGAAACTGTTGTTTCCGGTAAGTCTAATTCTTTGGCTATATCTGATTGGAAAACACCTTTTTTACTAGTGTGCTTTTTTAAGTTGCTCGCCATGATATCTTTCATTTGCTGTTGGCTACTCATTAATATCACCTCGCTTTCTAATATTATTTTACCGTTTTTCGGTAGTTGTGTAAAGGGGTTAAGTACTTTTAAAAGGTATTTTTTATACTTTTCAGTATTGACTATACCGTTAAAAGGTAGTATATTGGGTGTAGAAATTAACAGAAGGGGGTAATTTCATGTTTCAGATAACATTAAAAGCGGCTAGAGTTAATGCTGAATTAAGACAGGAAGAAGCTGCGAAATTGCTTAATGTTACTGGTAAAACGCTTCGGAATTACGAACAAGGTATTACAGCTATTCCGGGTCACGTTTTGAAGAAAGCATCCATAGTATACAAAATATCATCTGATTGTATTCGATTACCTATCATTAATGATGGAAAGTATGATGATGATTTTTTTTAACTGACACTACCGTTTAAAGGTATTTGAGTATCGGGAAAGAAGGTGGCAACATGCTTAATATTCAACTCGATAACCAAATTATCGAGCAACGCTTTATTGAAGAATTAAGGAAGCGTTTAGATCAAATTGAGCGGAGAAAAACTCTGTGGGATATGAAAGAACTTTGTAAACAAACAAGCATGAGTGAAAACACCATCAAAGAGAAGTTCTTCTATGATGAACGTTTTCCGAAATACAAAATAGGTGGGAAATGGTACTTTCCAGCAGTAGAAACCGAATGCTTTTTACTGATGTGGATAAAGGAACAGCCAATACATTGATACATAAGGGGTTTATTTTTTTGCCTGTAAAATGTCGAAAAATGAAGTCGTTATTTATCAAAATAAACGAGGTATGGTGAGAAATATGAACGGAGTGTTCACAGCAAGTAAATTAATGAAAGCATCAGAAGTTGTAAAAAGATGTGCAGAAACGAGAAAGCATCCAGCAATGTTGCTAATTACTGAAATTGAAGCAAAGCGCAAGATGTACGAAATGAACCGTAAGGTTTCATCTCGAAGGGAGGTGAGTTAATTGAAGGAAGCAACTGATCATCCGATTGAAGATATGTTTGGTGATGAAATTTTAAGTGGTGAAACGTACTTTGTGTTCGGTGAACATATCGTACTTGAAGAAAATTTAAAGTCGTACTTAATTGAGAAACAAAATGTTGAATGCTTTCAAGCGCAATAAAAAACCACCTGCGCCAACAGGTGATTTAGAAAATAAAATCCACAGTCATTATAGCATGAAATTTGGTGATGTAAATGAAACTATTTCCGCACCAAGATAGAGCGTTAAACGATACATATGAACATAATCGTGTTGCGTACTACCTTGATATGGGGCTAGGAAAGACCTTTGTAGGCTCTGAAAAGATGTGGGAACTAAATACACCATATAACTTATTAATCTGTCAAAAGTCTAAAATAGACGACTGGAAAGAGCATTTTGAACAACATTATGATTACGAGGTAATTGTTTTTGATAAACAACGCATGGGAGATATTCCGGAAGAAAGTGTTCTAATCGTCAATTATGAGCGGGCTTGGAGACGTGATGAGTTATTGAAGCTAAATAACTTCACACTCATGTTGGACGAGTCTTCAAAAATTAAAAACGATAAGTCCAAACAAACGAAATTCATTTTGAAATTGAATGCAGAAAACATCATATTGCTATCAGGAACACCGACAGGTGGAAAGTATGAAGAATTATGGTCACAACTTCACTTGTTAGGTTGGAAGATTACTCAAAAGTTGTTTTTAAAACAATTTGTGGTCCAAGAGTGGGACGACAGAAACAGTAAGTACAAAATCACCGGTTATAAAAATGTCGACCGTTTAAAAGCGAAATTAAAGCAATACGGTGCGGTGTTCATGAAGACTGAAGAAGTATTTGATTTACCAGAAGCAACGGATGTGAAAGTAAAAATACCTGGTACCAAATTGTATAAGGAATTTAAGAAACATCACATTGTTGAAATTGGCGAAGGATTACTTCTCGGTGATACACCTGCAGCTAAGAAATTGTATTTACGACAATTAGCCGGCAGTTATAACGAAAGCAAATTGCAGTATGTAAAAGACCTGGTTGAAAGCACGAATGACCGAATTATTATCTTTTACAACTTTAAAAAAGAATATGAAGCATTAGTGGATCTAATTGAAAAACCAATTAGTACAGTTAACGGGGATCTCAAGGATTTAAGCGCATATGAGAAATTTGAAAACAGTGTAACTTTGATTCAATATCAAGCTGGAGCAATGGGATTGAACTTGCAAAAATCCAATAAGATTGTTTATTTTACCCTGACAGATAAGAGTGAACTGTTTGAGCAAAGTAAGAAACGAACACATCGTATTGGACAAGAAAGGCCTTGTTTCTATTACTACTTGCTTACAGATGGATCGATAGAATGGCGCATGTTAGATGTACTAAAAGAGCGCAAGGATTACACAGATGCGTTATTTGAGAAGGAGGAAGATACAAATGAATGAAGTACAAGCTTTTGAAAATAAATATTTAGCGGTTATGACCGCAATTGCTATTCATACACAACAAGAAAAGAATCTTGCAGCACAGTCTAAAAAGTTAAAGGAAGAACTTGAAAAAGCAATGGACGAACATGGTATTACGTCTATTGATAACGATCTAATCAAGATTACTAGAGTTGAAGCTACTACTTCAACATCGCTAGATGTAACGAAATTAAAAGCTGAAGAACCACAGTTATATGGAGAGTTAATTGGTGATTATCCGAAAGTATCGAACAGAAAAGCCCATGTGAAGTTTACGGTGAAGTAAATGAGTGAGTCAGCGTTTCAAAAACAAGTCATTAAGTTTTTAAAAGAAAAAGATGTTTGGCACGTAAAGTATTGGGCTGGTAGTCAGTACACCAAAGAAGGTATTCCAGACATCCTAGCGTGTATCGATGGAGTGTTTCATGGAATCGAATTAAAAACGGATGTTGGTGTGCCTAGCAAATTACAACTGTATAACATTCGCAAGATAAATGATTCAGGCGGTGAAGCTTACATTTTAAGGCCGAAGGACTTTGAGTCGTGGAAAGAAAGGTGGTTTAAGTGACACAGTACTCTTACTCACGAGTATCACTATTCAATGATTGTCCATATCATTTTGGATTAAGATACATCGATAAACTCACAGAAATTCCTGATTTAACAAGGGCTGATAATGCTTTAATCATTGGCCATGCATTACATACAGGAATTGAACATGATGTAGAAACAGCGTTAAACGAATACTATAATTCATTTCCAGTAATGAACGATGCGATTGTAGAAGAATCTATGAAACTTGAAATTTTGATTCCAAAAGTACATGAGTTTCTTAATAAGAATTTTGAAGGTTGCGAGCTGATCCATGAGTACAAAATTGATAAACCTAACTACATTGGATTTGTTGATTTAATTGTAAAAGCTCCTGATGGTACCTGTATGGTAGTTGATTTTAAGTATTCCAATCACATCAAGAACTATATGGACAGTGCTCAATTACACATATATAGGGATTACTTGAAGCAAGATGGATTCAATGTTGAAAGACTAGCATACTTGTTTGTTCCTAAAACGAGTATTAAGCAAAAGCAAGATGAAGATTTACACACGTTTAGAAAACGGTTGGTTCAAGCAGTTGAAGAATCAAACCTTACTTTTGTACCAATTGAGTTCGATGAAATGAAGACAATTTATTTTCTGAATAACATTGATGAAATTGAACAAACAAAAGACTTTTCCAAACGTAATGCAAGTAAAAACTGTTTCGCTTGTAACCCACGATTCAGACCAAATTATTTAGAAACAATTGAAAATGCCAAAGGAGAGATTGAAATGATTTTACCTAAAAATGAACGTCGTGAAAGAAAGATTGATACGAAGCCGGACTTATGGATCTATGCTGATAGCTACACTGGTAAAAGTACCTTTGTAGATAAAGTTGAAAACGTATTGTTCTTAAATACGGATGGTAATACAGATAACACAACTGCACCTGTTATTTCAATTAAAGATGAAGTAACGAAAAAGGGCCGTGTTACCAATCGTAAATTAGCTTGGGACTTATTCTTGGATGTAGTTGCTGAATTAGAAGCTGAAGACAATGATTTTGAAGCAGTATCAATTGATTTGGTTGAAGACCTTTATGAACATTGCCGTGTGTATGTATTTGATAAAAACGGATGGGAACATGAGTCAGATGGATCTTACGGCAAAGGTTGGTCAATGGTAACAACTGAATTTAATAATGCCATGAAACGTTTGAAGGCATTAGGTTACCAAATCATTTATATCAGTAAAGAAAAAGTTGAAGAGTACACGCTTAAAGGTGGAGCGAAGCGTACAACATTCAAACCAAATATCAATGATAAAGTAGCGAATTTCCTTTCTGGAACAGTTGATTTAACATTGCGTGCTTATGTAGATGCTGACGATAAACGATTCTTGCAGCTTGCAAAGAAACAAAATGTATTCGGTGGCGGTCGTTATGACTTCCAAGTGGATACAATCCCATTAGATATGGAAGCATTCATTGAAGAGTTAACTGCAGCGCAAGGAGATACTGCAGGTGAAAATGAAAAGCCAAAACGTGAGCGTAAGAAAAAAGAAAAACCACAAGATGAAGAAAATGTGGCAAAAAAAACTATGTACTTCCAACATGAAGGATCTGAAGATTTTGTTGTAGTTAAAAAGGGTGAGTCATTAGATTTCTTAGAGGATGACATTTTTGATGAACGTACTAAAAAGGAGTATGAAAAATGGCTTGCTGAAAATGAAGAAGAGTCTGCAGATGATGAACCAGAAGAAAAACCGAAGCGTGAACGTCGTTCTCGTAAAATTAAAGAAGAAAGTGAAGAACCTGCAGCAGAAGAAAAAACAAAACGCCAACGTCGACAACGTAAGACGGTTGAAGATGATACACCGCCAGGTGAAGCCGATGGTAATGCACCAACTGAAGAGGAAGCGCCAAAACGTAGAACTAGAAGAAAGAGAGGAGAATAATCATGGCAGTAAAAGAACTGAATTCAAAAGAAAAACATTATGCAGATACTCGTGAAGAAGCAGAAGAAATCGTTGAGGAAGCGAAAGATGATGTGTATTTAACATCATTCCAAATCAGTGAAAAGCACAACAAATACGGTACTTACTTCTTGGTGGATTTAGCTTTTAGTTATAATACACCGCGTGAAATTATGGAAAGCGCTGCAGCTAGGAAAGAAGTAGAAGAACATGGTGGACCACATGAAGGTGTGGAATACAGTGTTAATCCGGATGGGACGACGGAAGTTGTTCCTGGGCAATTAGAAATGGATGAACTAAATGAAAACGAAGGAGACGAAGAATAATGGCAGAGAAAAAATTTGACTGGGGTAAATTTGATAAGAAAGTAGATTTAGAAGCGTTAGCTGCAGATGTGCAGGAAGTAGAAGAAAACGGCGGTGGAGGTGATTTCGAACCGCTTCCAGATGGCCAATATGAAGTAGTTGTTGAAAAATTAGAGCTTACTGAATCAAAAAAAGGTGATCCAATGCTTACGATTTGGTTCAAGATTGTGGAAGGTGATTATGAAGGACAACGTCTCTTCTATAATAAGGTAATGCAGCCACAAAATGATAAGGCGTTTGGATTCCAGGTCCACCAAAATAACGAAATGTTACGTGCGTTATGGGACTGTGATAAAGATGATGTTAAGTTTACTAGCTTTGGAGAGTATGCGGATCTAGTACTTGATATTCATGAAGACATCGATGGTCAATTTGAATACTTATTAAGCAAAGAAACAGATAAAAATGACTTTGACCAATTCAAGATTTTAGAAGTGTTTGAAGTTGAATAAATGAATAAGGGGAGCCGATGAGCTCCCTATTATTTTGAGGTGATAAAGATGAATATGGGTTTTTAATTATTGAACAAACAAATGGTTCAATATGTCAGTATGAATGCCTTCCTGGCACATTCTTGTTGAATCATGTGCAGTGGATGGATCAGGATTTACATTGGTTAAGTTTTGGATTGTTCCACCACCCATTGTTAAAATTGCATCAAACTCTAGTAAACCTGAACAATCTTTATGTTCGGTATCATATTCGCAACCCACACCATGAAATATCTTTCTTCTATATTTCGCTTGGTAAGGTAATTTAATATGACATGATATCTTTAGATTCCAAGGGTCATTTTCATTTTCAACGTGTACAGTGATTTCTGAAGTACTTGTCTGTCCTTCAGCCCATCTTTCGTTACCATGGCAATAAGGAATTCCTAAGCGATTACGACGAGTTACATCATCTTCATGATCTGCAAAAGGTTTGTTATTCAGTTTGTTAGATAAATTCACAATTATTTGTTGAGTATCCATTGATTAAAACCACCTTTTCATAATTTTGTTCAATACTATGATGTCAGTCTATAAAGACTTTATTCAATTTCGTTATTGATAAAATTAAAAGTAATAATAATGAAAATTATTTATAGTCATTTAAATGAACAGGAAGTGACAGCATGCTCTTTTACGATTTTGAAGTGTTCGCAAATGATTGGTTAGTAGTTATTGCAGATACCGACACTCAGTCGGAAAAAGTATTTGTTAATAATGAACAAGCATTAATTGATTATTATCATGAGCATAAAAATGACATATGGATTGGTTACAATTCAAGACATTATGACCAATTTATTTTAAAAGCAATTATATGTGGGTTTACACCACAGGCTATCAATGAATGGATTATTATAGATCATCAACCAGGATGGAAGTTTTATAAAGACTTTTGGAAAATACAGCTTTATAACTTTGATGTTATGACGAATAAGTTTCGCTCTTTGAAACAATTAGAAGGATTTCAAGGTCATGATATTCGTGAAACGTCAGTGTCATTCAATATAAGCCGGGAATTAACAGAAGAAGAAATTGAAGAAGTTATTAAATATTGTCGTCATGATGTACATGAAACAATGCACATTTTCATGGAGACAATTACAGAATTTGAATCACAAGTTGAGCTATTAAAAATGTTTAATCTTCCATTAAGAAACATTTCGAAAACGAAAGCTCAATTAAGTGCATTTATCCTGGATGCAAAACAACCTGCCGTTCCAAGGGATGACGAGTTTAATTTTACGTTTCCAGACACATTACAAATTAATAAATACACTGAAGTCCTGGACTTCTATAAAGAAAATAAAGATTACAACAAGGTTTTAGAATTAAACGTTGCTGGTGTACCACACTTGTTTGCATGGGGTGGTTTGCATGGTGCAAGAAATAATTATTACGGTGAAGGGCACTTTCTTAATATCGATGTGGCCAGTTATTATCCGGCACTTATGATTGAATATGATTATTTGTCCAGGAACGTAAAAGACCCTGCTAAGTTCCGTGAAGTTCGTGATACAAGACTTAAATACAAGGCTGCTAAAGATAAACGTCAGGCTCCACTAAAGATTGTAATTAATGGTACATATGGAGCAATGAAAGATAAATATAATGGGCTTTATGACCCACTTATGGCCAACAATGTTTGTATTGGGGGAATGACATTGCTCCTGGATCTAATTGAAAAGCTTGAACCATATTGTGAAGTTATCCAATCAAACACCGACGGTGTCCTAGTTAAATTACGTCATTACAATGATTATGATTTAATCGATGATATTTGTTATGAGTGGGAACAACGTACAAAGATGGAATTAGAGTTTGATGAATTTGTAAAAGTAATTCAGAAGGACGTAAATAACTATATCTTAGTTGATGCTGAAGGTAACTATAAATCAAAGGGTGCGTACGTAAAGAAGTTAAATCCACTTGATTATGATTTACCAATTGTAAATGAAGCGGTCGTGAATTATTCCGTAAAGGGCATTGATCCGGAGGAAACAATATTTAATTGTACTGAGTTAGTGAAGTTCCAAAAGATTGTAAAGATTAGTAGTAAGTACAGCTATGCACGATATGGTACAAGAAGGATGAACGAAAAAGTATTTCGGGTGTTTGCAAGTGTAGCCGAAAATGATAAACAGTTATGCAAAGTAAAAGAAGGTATTGCTGAGAAAATAGCATATGTCCCGGAAAGGTGTTTCATCATAAATGATGATTTGGATGGGAAAGAAATCCCATCCAAATTAGATTACTGGTGGTACTGGACTTTGGCTAATAAAAGAATTGATGATTTTTTTGGGGAATAATTACTGTTATTTAACAGTATCTCTTTTCTCGATACCAGCTCTTATACCAGGTGGTATTGCATCAAACATAGTGTCAACTTTTTTTGGAAGAGTAATCATATGTTCGACGACTAAATTGATTAGTTCTAATAAAAACTTTGGTATCTCAGGGTTTTCATCTAAGTTTATGATTCCAGAATGAGCGCCTGAATTACCATAGGTTCTAATTATATCTAGCATTCTTCCTACATGTGCACTAACCTTTCCCTCTGATATAACTTTACCGATTTTGTCGTTTAAAGAACCTTTTTCATACCCAAGATGTTTGAGTAGATTTTCTAGTGTCAGTCTAGATAATGCAGCTGATGAGCCTAGAGATAGATGCATTACTGAACCAGCTTCTTTAAAAGTTTTTCTGATATGGTCAGGCATATCTTCATGTGGTTGGGGATAATCCGAAGAATTGCTAGGATATACTTGTATTTCCTCAGCGTTTAGGGACTTTAACCAATATGTACTAGAATCACATTTATTACAAGTGGATAAAATAACACCTCTTAAATTGAAATGATGAAAAGGATTCTTATCTTCTGCTAGCTCAGTACTTGTAGAGGAGATTATTGACTCAGGATTAATTTGCTTACTTTTGCCTCGAGGAAAGTTTGGACCGTATATATACTTCCAACCTTGTGAAGAAATTTGATAACAATGTGGACATGTGAAAGTCGGATGTTTATCTTGGTTTTCAAATAAATAGTTAGACATTGAAAAATACCTCCAATTTTTTTTACTTAATTTTACCATAAAGGTAGGTGATGAACATGTACAAAGGTTATTTAAAAGGTAATGGGAAACATGCTGCAAGTAAGTTTAAAGATGGGGCAAAACTATTATCCTATCATACAGCAAGAAAAGAAGATTCATTTGTTGGTATTCTGGATGATGAATATATCATGGTTGATGTTGATGATATTGCTGAAGCTGAAACATTATTGGATATTATCGAAGATAAGAACATTAATTGTTCTGTATTAGAAACGACAAACGGCATGCATTTTTATTTCAAAGGATATGATATAACGGCCAATAAAATAAAATGGTTCTCCAATATTGGTATTCTTTGTGATTATAAATTAGGTATTAAGAACACCGCTGATCCAATTAAGATTGATGGTAAAACTCGTAAATGGTTAAGAAAATGTACAAATCATGATTCATTGCCAAGTTGGTTATATCCATACAACAAGAAAAATCCGAACCTTACCAAAATGGGTGAAGGTGATGGCCGTAATGATAAATTATTTACTTACATCTTAAAGCTGCAGTCACAAGGTATGGCTAAAAATGATATTAAAGAAACTATTTCTATTATAAATAACTACATTTTAGAGGAACCGGTGACACAAGGTGAATTAAATGTAATTTTACGTGATGAAGCATTCATGAAGGAGTCCTTTTATATAAAGGGTTCCTTCCAACATGAAAAGTTCGGTGATTTCTTAATCAATGAACATCACATTTGCAAAGTCACTAATGTTCTTCATATTTATAAAGACGGTGTGTATTCGGACAAGCAAGAAGACATTGAAGAAGCAATGATCCGTCACATTCCATCGTTAAAGCGAATGCAACGACAAGAAACTATTGCTTATCTGCAGTTAAAGGCAAAACATAAAAATTTCGCCTCTACCAAATATGTAGTTGTTAAAAATGGCGTATTTAATTTAGAAACGTGGCAATTAGAAGATTTTACACCTGAAATTATCACACGTAATAAAATACCTGTTGCATATATTCTTGGTGCTTATTATGAAGTAACTGATAAGACATTTAATAAAATAGCCGTGAATGATAAAAAGATTCGGGCCATTTTAGAAGAAATAATGGGGTACATTCTATTCCGGCGGAATGAGTTTGCGGCAACGTTTATTCTTACTGGTGATGGTAGTAATGGTAAATCATCGTATTTGAAAATCATTCGTAAATTAATAGGTTCAGATAATGCATCGTCATTAGACTTGAATGAGTTGGATCAGCGCTTTAAAACAGCTGAGTTATTTGGGAAGTTAGCAAACATCGGTGATGATATCGGAAAAGGTTATATAAAAGAATCATCGATATTTAAAAAGCTTTCTACTGGTGAAACATTAAACGTAGAAAGAAAGGGTAAGGATCCATTCGACTTTACGAATTATGCAAAGTTAATCTTTAGTGCAAATGAAATGCCGCGTATTAATGATTTCAGTGATGGATTAGGTCGAAGACTTCAAATTGTTCCTTTCAAAGCGAAGTTTACACCGAATGATGATGATTATGATCCATTTATTACAGATAAGCTGCTAAGTGATGAATCGATGCAATATGTGTTGAACCTGGCATTAAAAAGCTTGAAACGATTACTTGTTGAGAAGAAATTCACGACATCAAAAGCGGTTGAAGATGAATTGATTAAATATCAAGAGGAAAACAATCCTATTATTAGTTTTGTAAATAATGAGGATGTTGAATTGGAACGTGCTGTAGTTGGTGATGTTTATCTGCAGTATAAAGTGTATTGTGCGGAAAATGGTTTTCAATCCGTTAGTAATGTGAATTTTAGCAAACAAGTAAAGCATTTGTATAAATTTGATGTGAAAGTACAGTGGATTGATGGCAAAAGTAAGCGATTATTCATTAAATCTTGACTTTTTTCGGTCAAAAACATAGGGTATTTGACCGTTTTTGGTCACGAAAAACACCCTACTTTCACTAATATATGGTAAAAAACACGTTCCTTACAGTGAAATGCGTAAGGACTTACAGATAAGTGTAAGGCTTGAAACGCTTATGTATCAAGGGATTATAGCAATTCCTTACAGCCTTACAGTGAAAATCAATTTCTTTTAAAATATATAGTTTAAAAAATAAAATTAATATTTATTTAAAAGAAATTTAGGGGGTAAATGCGTAAGGATTCGGTTTTAAAGTGCCATAAACCCAGTGGTATCAAGGGTTTGAGCGCCTTACACATATATTCAAAATGCGTAAGGAATCGTAAGGATATTATCACAAAAGGTAGGTGAATCATCATTTGTTTAACTGGCTGAAGGTATATCAAGAATTAGAACAAGACATAGCGTATTTAGATTACAACTTAGATAAAACAAAAGCTGAATTTAAACGCTGGATCAGTGGTGATTTGCGAGAGGTACGTTTAACTGCTGAATCGGAAGGTGCAAAGGTAGAAGGACGTATTGAAGCAATTGAATATGAATTAGCGCACAAAATGAATGATATGTATAAACTGAAAAAATTAATTAATACTTTCAAAGGATTGGAACATAAAATTGCATATCTGAAATATGTAGAAGGCATGACATTAGAAAAGATTGCTGAAGAACTCAACTACAGTTCACAGTACATTTACAACAAACATGCTGCTATGAGAGAGAAGGTTGAGTACTCAAATAGAACTTAACATTTACTTAAGGTAAGTAATCATTATATAAACCATTGAAAATATGATTTATAGTAATAACATAAGAAATTGACGAAAGGGCAACTGGTGCATGGTTGCTCTTTTATTATGGTAAGTTTAATTTTTGAATTTACGGTAATATTTTGTCTCATTCCTCTGTTTTATGTAGAATTGATATTATGAGAGGAGAGAGATGTTTTGAGTCAGCAAATCAATAAGGAAATGGAAGCGTTAATTAGAGGTTGGGGGTTACCAGAATATCTTAAAGAACAAGAAGGCAATATTGATTATCAGTTTAGTGGTCTTAGAGATGCAAATGGACATGAACAAAGGTATCATTGCTTGGATGGAAATGTGAAATTTTGTCTTTATGATAAAACAAATCAAAAGAATTTATTTATTATGGACTTCTATAAAGAAGGTAAGCCTTTATTTAAAGAAAGCAGAAAGAACGAAAAGGCAATAAGATTGCAATTATTATACGTTATTGATGATTCGTTAAGGGATAAAAAAATAGCTAGTTTTTACGTTAAAAAACTACAGGGATATGCGGTTGATGAAGGGATGGAGTACATCCATGTAGAACCAAATGCTGACGATAAGTTATTTGAAAATAACAAGGTCAATGCATTGAGTCATAAAAATCTGGAACATTTTTATGATAAACTGAGTACTTCCCAAATACCTATAATCGATATTAGTAAAGAGAAAATGAAATGAGAGCATTCCTTATGGAGTGCTTTTTATTATATACAAATTATATAGGTGGTGTTGAGTAAATGATTACTGAAATTAGAAAAACAATATCAGGTACAGAGTATTGGGATAATGAAAAGAAGAAGAGTCTATTTGTTCCTTCAGGTGAAGAACCAGGATTTGAAGTAACTGTTAATCCTGAGACTATGATCGGAGGAATAGATTTTACGAAGGGTAAAGACTTCAGTGCGATTGATGGTAAGGTTATAGATTACGAAATTAACCTGGATGATATGAATGTTGAAGCGTTGCTATCTTTCGCTAAAGATAATTGCATCGATGTACCAGGCAAGTTAAAGAAAGAAGAAACAATTCGTAACTATATCGTTGAGAAGTTAACGACTGATACTGAATGAAATACTGTGACTTCAATGGCTGCCATAACAAGATAAGTAAGGGGCGTTACTGTGAAGAGCATAAGCGTAACAAACCAAAGAAGAAGAAAGACAAGAAGAACATCTACCATCATGATAACAAACCATTCTATCGAACCAATGCATGGAAGTTTGTCAGGTCAAAGGTATACGAAAGAGAGAGTGGATGCTGTCAACGATGTGGAAGGTTCGTCTTTGGCCGAAGTGCTCATGTTCATCATGTAATACCAGTCAAAGAAGATCCAACTCTTAAATTAGAAGAGAATAACCTAAGATTACTTTGTCCAGTTTGTCATACAATCGAAGAAAATGAAGATAAACCCAAAAAAGTTTTTCCGAGTTATTTTGGAAGTCCCCCTATCAAAAATTAAAATTTCTTCTTTGGGGAGGATAGGTAGCGTAGGGGCATTTCTATCGTTAGACAACATTTTTAAAAATAAAGGGGGGTGTGAAATGTCTACGAAAAAAGAGCGTCAAAAAATTGTTGCCGAGAAAACAGAAGCTGAGAAGAATCGGATACTGAAAATCATGCGTAACGCAGATATTTACACCCTTACTTTAGATCCATTAATTGAATCGTATTTAGATATTTTCGAAGTGTATATGACGATGTTTATTGAGTGGAAAGAGAAAGGGTTTCCGCCTACTCAGCGTCACACCAATAAAGCAGGAGCCACAAATAATTCAAAGCATCCATTGGCGCAGCAAGTAGAAACTTGGGCCGATAAAAAAACAAAAGCATTGGATTTATTAGGGCTTACTAATAAGGCTAAACCAGGTAAATATGTTACCGGTGGTTCTACCGTCGGGAAAAATGAAGAAGTGGAAAAACCTACCGCAAAGGTTAGTGAGTTGGATAAACATCGTGCAAAATGGAGAAAAATTACTAATTAATGTTATAATTTATGTAAAAATGAATAGGAGATACATAGATGGATAACATTAATATTTCAAATTTAGTGCAAATAATTTCTCCAATAGTAGGCATTGGCACTTCAATAGTAGCAATAATTATTTCAGTAATTTCTCTAAAGGTGACCAGAAGTTCTATTGAAGAAGCAAATAGACCATATGTAGTTGTTTATAGAGAGTATATCCAGGTCCTATCTAATATCCATGAGTATGTAGTTATAAAAAACTTTGGTAAAAGTGGAGCTACAATTGATTCTATAACATTTGAACCTACATATTTAGATGACATGAGAGGTAAAGAAATTTTTAAGAATACTAGGGATACTTTTATAGCACCGGGACAATCGATATCTACTGTTGTTTCCATAAATCCTTTTGCTGGAGAGCGTAATGATAAAATTAAGGCAACGATAAAATATCATACTGATAAAAAAGAGTATCAAGAGATCATAACTTTAAGTGAGGGAATACTCGAGGATATGACATTTACAAAATCAAGACCATCAAAAGGTAAATCAATTGAAGAAATTATGACAAAAGCTACTGAGGAAATTCTAAGAAGGCGTCTTTAAAAGAATTAGGTCACACATTCGTGTGGCTTTTTATTATGCCTTGGAGGTGGTGTTTATGTGATTGAGCGTGGCGTTAACTATGCAGATATTTATGCGAAGCAAGTAAGAAAGAATCCTAAAAAATATCCAGATACTATCAAAGCAATGGTAGATCGTTATTATAAATGGAAAAAACGTAAAGATATTTGGTTTGATGTGGACCGTGCTAATGAAATGATGGATTGGGTTGAAACATTTGTCCGTCATACTAAAGGTGATTTAGCTGGACAACCTTTTATCCTGGAAGATTGGGAGAAGTTTGCTTACTCCTGGATATATGGATGGGTTCATAAGAATGAAAAAGGGAAAGTTGTACGAGTTACTCGTGAAGCTTATATTCAGGTTCCTAAGAAGAATGGTAAAACTTTAATTGGTGTTGGCGCTCTTGGTTATGCGATGTACGGTGAAGGAGTACTTAGTGCCGATTGTTATTGTTGTGCGAGCGATTTTAACCAGGCTCAATATGCAGCAAAGCCATTTGCAGCAACAATTATGAACCATGATGTATTAATGGAATGTTCACACATTTATAAAGGACCAAAAGGAACGATTTCCAGTGTGACATATGATTATATTCGAGATGATTTAGCTTATCAGAACCAATTCATTGTAATGAGTAAAAACATTCAATCCATTGAGGGTTCCAATCCACACTTCATTCTAAATGACGAGCTTCATGCTCAAGAAAATATGGATCAGTACGATAACTTTAAATCAGCACAGGTTTCTCGTGCTGAGCCGATTATGTTTAATATCAGTACAGCTGGTAAAGGTTCTTCATCGGTTGGTATGCGAGTATATCGTGAAGCAAAAGAAGTATTGAAACGTGATGATAATGATTCAAGTTTCGTCATGATATATGAGCCTAACAAGAATTATGATTGGACAGACCGTAATGTTTGGGAGATGGTTAACCCGAATATTGGTGTTTCTGTAACGATGAGTGCACTGGAAACAGAATTCATCTCAGCATCACGTTCAGCGCATAAAAAAGCCGAATTCCTTTCTAAACATTTGAATGTATTCGTAAATGGAGCTGAAAACTTCTTTGAGCAAGGACAAGTTGAACATGTTCTTGTGGAAGACCTGGGTGATTTAACAGGCAAAACTTGCTACATCGGTTTAGACTTATCGAAAACAACCGATTTAACTTGTGTGAACTTGAATTTCCCTAACTCCGGTTATACCGAAGATGGAAAGTCAATTTTAAAGGTTAAACAAATGTATTTTGTACCAACTGAAGATATTGAACATCGTGAAAAAGAAGATAACGTTCCATATACTGATATGGCTGAACGTGGCTTTGTTACTTTTTGCGATGGAAAGATGATAAATCAGGACCAGGTTATGGATTATATTGTTGAATGTTTAAACCTGTATGATGTACAGCAAATAAACTATGATCCAGCGATGTCTCAAAAGTTAATTGAAAAACTTGAGAATCTTGGTATTGAATGTATTTCTGTAAGTCAGTTTCCTAACGTTATGAATGCGATGATGGATGATTCAGAAATACTTATTTATGAAAAACGTATAATGACTGATAATCCTTTGTTTGTTTATTGCGCTCTTAATGTTGTAGTTGTAACAAATATCAATGGAATGAAAGCCCCAAGTAAGCGACAGTCCAAAAAGAAGATTGATGGATTTGTTGCTTTTTTATGTGCTCATAAAGAAACCATGATGGTTATGGATAGCATAACAGAAGAGGGTATGGATGAATTGATTGGTGATATTTATCGATAAGGAGTAGAACAAAATAAAACAGCTTAGCCAGGAAGCTAAGACTAAACTGTTTTATCACGTACTGTAATTATCAAAATGTTCTTATTGATGCTCTTGGACCTTCACCATTACGAAAAGCATCTCTAATTTCTTTTGTAGCGGACATGTATAAATCCACAATTTCACTTGGTGATTTACCGGTTAAGTCTTGGTTTTGTAAGTAAAGCATTGTTAATGCTTGAATTTTATTACTTGGAAATGTATTTAAGTCAATTTCAGTGGCCATTATTTTCCACCTCCTTCTATTTCATTTTATCAGAAAGAGAGTACGAGTTTAATAATTTTACTATGAAAGGCGGTGAGAAATTGGGTTTAAGGGATAGGTTTTCAAATTACTTATTTAAAAAGGCTGAAAAGCGCGGTTACCTCGATGATGTTTTAGGAAAAAGCATTCGTTACGGCGGTGTGTATGTTACAGATTCAAACATCTTGCAATCTAGTGATGTATATGAATTGTTACAAGACATTAGTAATCAAATGGTATTGGCTGATATTGTTGTGGAAGATGAATTTGGAAATGAAATTAAAGATGATATTGCACTTCAAATCTTAAGGAATCCGAACAACTATCTTACACAATCGGAATTCATTAAATTAATGACGAATACTTATTTACTCGAGGGCGAAACATTCCCAATATTAAATGGTGCTCAAATTCATTTAGCTTCAAATGTTTTCACAGAGTTAGATGATAATTTAGTAGAGCACTTTAATATTGGCGGTCACGAAATTCCTCCATTTATGATTCGTCATGTGAAAAATATTGGCGCAGATCATTTAAGAGGAAAAGGCCTTCTTGATTTGGGAAGAGATACGCTAGAAGGTGTTATGTCAGCTGAGAAAACTTTAACTGATAAATATAAGAAGGGTGGACTATTAGCATTCCTGTTAAATTTGGATGCTCATATCAATCCACAGAATGGTGCGCAGTCAAAGTTAATCAACGCAATTTTAGATCAATTAGAATCAATTGATGAATCTAGGTCTGTAAAAATGATTCCTCTTGGAAAAGGGTACTCAATTGATACGCTTAAAAGCCCGCTAGACGATGAAAAGACCCTAGCATACCTAAATGTATATAAAAAAGATTTAGGTAAGTATTTAGGCATAAATGTGGACACATACACAGAGTTAATCAAAGAAGATATTGAAAAAGCGATGATGTATATCCACAACAAAGCAGTGAGACCAATAATAAAAAATTTTGAAGACCATTTGAGTCTTCTTTTTTATGGCCAAAATTCAGGGAAACGTATCAAATTTAAGATTAATATTCTTGATTTTGTCACTTATAGCAACAAAACGAATATTGGTTACAATCTTGTGCGTACAGCTATTACTTCACCTGATAATGTCGCTGATATGCTTGGATTCCCTAAACAAAATACAAAGGAATCACAAGCTATTTATATTTCAAATGATTTAACTGAAATCGGTAAGAAAGAAGCGAACGATGGTTCATTGGGAGGAGGTGAAGAGAATGAAAATCGAGGTCCGAGGGAATCAAGTCATACTTGATGGTTATGTGAATGTTGTGGACAGAGAAAGTCGAATGTTGCCTTCTCCAAGAGGATATTTCAAAGAGAGAATTGTTCCTAAAACATTTGAAAAGGCATTAAAGAAAGCAAAGAATGTGGACTTGCTTTTTAACCACGATAAGAATAGAAATCTTGGTTCTATTGAAAACGGAAATTTGGAATTGTATGAAGACAATATTGGTTTAAGAGCCATCGCTACGGTTACAGATGAGCAAGTGATTAAGAAGGCAAGGAATAAGGAATTACGTGGTTGGTCATTTGGTTTTGTTTCTGAAAAAGATTCATGGGAAGAAGGTGAATCTGGTGTTCAAAAACGATCTATTGAAGAATTAGAGCTTTTAGAAGTTTCTATTTTGGACATGACGCCAGCTTATGTTGCAACTTCTATTGAAACCAGGGGCGAAAATACAGCCGTGATTGAAATGAGAAGTGAAGAAGCAGCCGTAAAAACAGTTGTGGAAGATGATACAGAAGAAAGAAACAATCTTATTAAACAAATAAAAAAAGTTTTGGAGGAAAATTAACATGAATTTAAAAGAAATCTTAAACGCATCTTTAACAAGAACGAAATCTCGATTAGCGGAATTACAAGGTAAAGTAGAAAAAAATGAAGTTCGTTCAGAAGAACTAGCAGCAATTAAAGCTGAAGTAGAAGAATTAACAAAGGAAGTACAAACTATCACTGATGAGTTAGCAAAATTAGAAGCGGAAGAAAAAGGAGAAGACCCAGACAAAAAGAAAGATGAAGATCCAGATAAAAAAGAAGACCCAGCAGCAAAAGAAAATTCGAATGAAAAAACCGAACTGTCAGAAGAACAACGTTCTGCTATTTCAGCATCTATCGCAGCAGCTCTTTCTACTAAAGGTCATAAATCTACTAAAAATAAAGAAAAGGAAACTCGTTCAGCTTTTGCAAACTACATTGTAGGTAACATTGATGAAACAGAAGCCCGTGCATTAGGGTTAGTGACTGGTAATGGCTCTGTTACTATTCCAGATTTCTTAAGTAAAGAAATTATTACGTATGCTCAAGAAGAAAACTTCTTACGTCGATTAGGAACGGGAGTAAAAACAAAAGAAAATATTAAGTATCCTGTTTTAGTTAAGAAAGCAGAAGCTCAAGGTCATAAAAATGAGCGAACAAATAACGAAATTCCAGAAACAGATATTGAATTCGATGAAATCGAACTATCTCCAACAGAATTTGATGCACTTGCTACTGTAACGAAAAAATTATTAGCACGTACAGGTTTACCGATTGAACAAATCGTTATGGACGAGTTGAAAAAAGCCTATGTTCGTAAAGAAACGCAATATATGGTTAATGGTGATGAAGCGAATAACATCAATGATGGTGCATTAGCAAAGAAAGCTGTTGAGTTTAAAACAGATGAAAAAAATCTTTATGATGCATTAGTAAAAATGAAAAATACACCTGTTAAAGAAGTACGTAAAAAAGCACGATGGGTATTAAATACAGCAGCACTAACAAAAATTGAAACAATGAAAACTGATGATGGTTTCCCATTACTTCGTCCATTTAATCAAGCAGAGGGCGGCATTGGTTATACATTATTAGGCTTCCCTGTTGAGGAAGAAGATGCAATTGATATTCCTGATTCACCAGATACACCAGTATTCTATTTCGGTGATTTCTCTAAGTTCTATATTCAAGATGTTATTGGATCACTAGAAGTACAAAAGTTAGTTGAGTTATTCTCACGTACAAACCGTGTAGGTTTCCGTATCTGGAACTTACTAGATGCTCAATTAATTCATTCTCCATTTGAAGTTCCAGTTTATAAGTACGTCTTGAAAGGTCAAACTACACCGGGTGCTTAATATGGAAGATTTAATTGAGAAATTAAAATCTCATATTCATTGGGAAGAGGGCATGGATGATTCTTTGCTCTCTTTTTATATTGAACAAGCAAAGACTTATGTAAAGAATGCGACAGGTAAACAGACCGAGTATTTAATTATTATGGTCGCCGGTATTATCTATGATTACAGAGTCTCTGAAAAAGAATTAGAACAGGCACTTAATGCTTTAACACCGTTCTTTGTCCAGGAGGTTTATGTCGATGAAGAGAAAGACGAATAAACTCAAATGGATGGGAGAGCTACTTAAATTAGGGGAAACCATTGATCCAGAAAATGACCGAGTTGTAATGGGATATCCGTTAGAACGGAAAATTCGTTATAACAACATTGGAGTTACGGCCACTGATAAATTTACAACGAAAGATACGAATGAAATTGTAAAGAAGATTGAAGTTCGTATTGATCGTGATATTGAAAACAACCAAAAGGATTATCGTGTAAAAGTGGGTGGCCGTATCTATGATATTGAGCGTATTTATGTACGTGAGGAAGACCGATTGATGGAGGTGTCATTGTCCTATGCAAATTAGCTTTCAAGAGTTACGAGACATCATGAAGAAATCTGGTATACCAGTTTATCGTGATAGTGCACCTACAACAGCAAATTATCCTTACATTGTGTATGAATTTGTGAATGAGCAACAGAAAAGAGCTTCTAATAAAGTTATAAAGGATATGCCACTTTATCAAATTGCAGTTATCACAAATGGAACTGAAAAAGATTACGAGACGTTAAAGGCTGTTTTTAACGAAGCAGGCGTGTCTTATTCTCAATTTGATGGAATGGGTTATGACGAGAATGACGACACCATCACGCAGTTTATAACGTATGTGAGGTGTATCCAGTAATGGCTTCAAATAACAATGGTTTTGCTGAAGCTTTAGAAGATATCAATACGCTATTACGTGTGAATAAAAAGGTCGAATTGGATGTGTTAGACGAAGCGGCGAAGTATTTTGCTAGTAAATTAAAGCCAAAGATCAAAGCGTCCAGTAAAAACAAGCGAACGCATTTAAGGGATAGCCTAAAGGTTGTTGTGAAAGATGATCGTGTATCTGTGGAGTTTAAAGATGAGGCCTGGTATTGGTACTTAGCTGAACATGGCCATAAAAAAGCAAATGGTAAGGGACGTGTGAAAGGAAAACACTTTGTTCAGAATACCTTTGATGCAGAAGGTGACAAAATTGCTGATATTATGGCACAAAAAATAATTGATAGAATGTGAGGATGATATACATGACAATTGAAAATAAAGAAATTCAATATTCTGTAGGGATTGAAGATTTATATCTGTGCTTGATGAAGGGAAATGAAACTTCTAGTGCACTACCAACTTATGAGGATATCGTTTATAGACAAACGAATATTTCTGATCTAACGATTTCCACTACTTCTACTAATTTTACAAAGTGGGCATCTAACAAAAAAATTATTAACATTGTCAAAAATACAGCGTTTGGATTAGCTTTTAATCTTGCTGGTCTAAATCGTGAAGTAAAAGATAAAATCTTTGCAAAAACACGTAAAAAAGGTGTGTCTTTTGAAACAGCGAAGGCAAAGGCGTATCCAAAGTTTGCAGTAGGTGTTGTATTTCCTTTAAATGATGGAACTAAAATATTACGTTGGTACCCAAAATGTACAGTTGCTCCAGTAGAGGAATCTTGGAAAACACAAGGTGATGAAATGACTGTGGATGACATTGCTTACACAATTACAGCAGATCCATTGTTATTTAATGATGTAACACAAGCTGAATTGGATACAGGTGATCCAGAGGCAAAAGAAATTAAAGCTGAAGATTTCCTAAAACAAGTAATTTGTGATGAATCTCAACTAGCGCAGCTAGGTGGAACAACTCAAACAGGTAAATAAGGAGGGCAATTATGGCACGTTTAAGTGATTTAGTTAACGTTAATATAAATTTGAATAAAATCAAAATACAGGGTGTTGATATCCCTGTTATTTTTACGTTTGAATCATTCCCTTATGTGGAAGAATCTTATGGGAAACCATATCATGAGTTTGAAAAAGATATGAATGAAATGTTGGCAAAAGAACAATTTAGCTTAGGGGAAAATGAAGCGAAATTGATGCGATCTTTAATTTACGCGATGATGCGTAGTGGAGGTACTGAGTGTACACCAACAGAAGTGAAAAATTCAATTCCGCTTTATGATTTACCTGATATTTTCAAAGTGGTATTTAACATTTTTAACAATCAAAACTTCCAACATTCCGATATGGAGAAGCTCAAGCAAGAAAAAAAGTAAAAAACATACTGACTAAAAACGAGGAATCTCAGTCCGAATTGGACTGGGATTTTTATTTTTATGTTGGTAATACGTTGCTTGGTTTAAGTATGAATGACTTCTGGAAAATAACACCTGCTCATTTTTTAAAACAATTCATTATGCATCTTAGATACAACAATCCGGATGCGTTACATGAGCAGAAAACGAAACAAACCTACACGCTAGATCAAACACCATTCCTATAAGAAATGAGGTGAGAAAATGCCTGGGAATAGTAAAGAAAGAAACGTTGTTCTTAATTTTAAAATGGATGGCCAAGTTCAGTATGCAAATACATTGAAACAAATCAATATGGTTATGAATAATGCAGCGAAAGAATATAAAAATCATATTGCGGCAATGGGCCAAGATGCGACGATGACTGATAAACTTCTTGCTGAAAAGAAGAAGCTTGAAATTCAGATGGAAGCAGCCAAGAAACGTACAGCTATGTTACGTGCTGAATATCAAGCTATGTCCAAGGACACAAGTACAACCGCCGAACAACTCAATAAAATGTACGGGAAGTTGCTTGATGCTGAACGTGCTGAAACTTCTCTTGATAATGCAATGAAAAGAGTGAATGAAGGTCTTTCCGAGCAAACAATTGAAGCTAGGGAAGCACGTGGGACTTTACTTGATTTACAAGAGAATTCTAAGAAACTTGAGGCAGAACAAAAGAAACTAACAAGCTCTTTTAAACTTCAGAATGCTGAATTAGGAGCAAACGCTAGTGAAGCTGATAAGTTGGAATTAGCACAGAAACAACTACGCCAGCAAATGGAAATGACTGATAGGGTCGTCCACAACTTAGAACAACAGTTGAGCGCAGCAAAGCGTGTGTATGGTGAGAATTCTACCGAAGTGCAGCAACTTGAGGCTAAATTAAACCAAGCAAAAACGACATTAAAGCAATTTGAAAACTCATTACAGAGTGTTGGGCGGAGTGGTTCACAAGCGGCGGATGGTATGGCGGAAATCAATAAGAAACTTGATATGAACAATTTAATGGAAGCTGCTGAAGTTCTACAAGGAATATCCGAAAAATTGATTGAAATGGGAAAGTCAATTGTAAATACAGCAATAGAGTTTGATGGATCACAGAGGAAAATTCAAGCTTCATTAGGGTTGACTGGAAAAGGTGCCGAAAATCTTCAAAAGATTGCTGTTGATACATGGAAAAAAGGTTTTGGTGAAAATCTTGAAGAGGTAGATAATGCACTTATAAAGGTCTATCAAAATATGCGCGATGTTCCACATGAAGAATTACAAGGTGCATCGGAAAACGTTTTAACATTAGCTAAAGTTTACGACGTTGATTTAAACGAAGCGACTCGTGGTGCAGGGCAGTTGATGAGTCAATTTGGTTTATCTACACAAGAAACATTTGATTTACTTGCTGCCGGTGCTCAAGAAGGGCTAAATTATTCAGACGAGTTATTTGATAACCTCTCTGAATACGCTCCTTTATTCAAGCAAGGTGGTTTTAGTGCTCAAGAGATGTTTACAATCTTAGCAAACGGGACGCGTGACGGCGCTTATAATTTGGATTATATCAATGATACAGTTGCTGAATTTGGAAAAAAAGTACAAGACGGTTCAAAAGGAACTGCAGATGCTTTTGCTGGGCTTTCAGAGGAAACACAAGGCGTTTGGAAAGCTTTTAACGATGGTAAAGCAACAGCCGCTGATGTGTTCAAGGCTGTAATAGGCGATTTGGGAAGCATGGACGACAAAGTCAAACAAAATCAAATTGGTGTTGGGTTGTTCGCCACTCGTTGGGAAGACATGGGCGCGAAAGCTGTATTAGGACTTACTGATGTAAACGGTGGTCTTGGTGATGTAACTGGACGTATGGATGAAATGAAGAAACTTCAGGAAGAATCTTTGGGGCAGCAATTTCAAAAAGCATTAAGAGAAACACAGGCTGCGCTAGAACCACTTGGAAAGAAATTTGCAGAATTAGCGAAAGATATTTTACCTCCAATTGTTGATGGTGTTAAAGCTGTAATGGATTGGTTTAGTAAATTGTCCGAAGCCGATCAAACGCTTTTAATCGTGATGGGTACATTGAGTACAGCGTTTATTATTCTAACTCCAATTGTAGCAGCTTTAGCCGTTTCATTTGGTGCGTTGAATTTGGCATTTTTACCTGTGATAGCTACCATTGCAGCCGTTTCCTTAGTGATAACTGGTATTATCATGTTAATAAAAAACTGGGGTGCCATAACGGATTGGGTTTCTGAAAAGTGGTCTGAATTTAAAGATTGGTTTGGTGAATTGTGGGATAGCATAGTTCAAACTTGTGAAGATGCTTGGTCATCCACAGTTGATTACTTTTCTGGAGCCTGGTCAGATTTTTTGAATATGGCAAATGAGTTCTTTGAACCTATCGGTCAATTTTTCGCTGATCTATGGACTGGAATTTCTGATACAGCATCGGAAATTTGGACAGGTATTACTGATTATTTTTCAGAATCATGGTCTTCATTCATTGAATTAGCAGATAGTATATTGTCTCCTTTAGGTGAATTTTTTAGTGGATTGTGGACGAGTATTGTTGAAACGGCAACTTCTATTTGGGATCAATTAAAGACAGCTTGGCAAGAAACGTGGGATACAATACTTACAGTTTTAGATCCGATTATTTCAGCAGTTTCCACAGTTTTAGAAGCAGGTTGGCTACTCATTCAAGCAGGGGCACAAATTGCATGGGCTGCAATATCTCAATATATTATACAACCCATCCAGGAAGCGTATGATTGGATAAGTGCAAAAATTGGCGAATTAGTCACATGGCTTAGTACGCAGTGGGAACTTATAAAGGCTGCTGCACAAGTTGCTTGGGGCTTATTTAAACAATATATTACTCAACCTGTTCAAGAAGCATGGGATTGGGTTAAAGAACAGATCGGTACGCTTGTTTCTTGGTTAAATTCACAGTGGGAGACAGTGAAATCATATACCTCCGCAGCGTGGAATCTAGTAAAACAATATGTCATTCAGCCTGTTCAGGAATTGTGGAATGCAACGAAAGAAAAATTGAACGATTTAGCAAATTGGATACTAGGTAATTGGGCTAAAATCCAATCTTACACACTTACGGCATGGAATTTAGTTTATAAATATATTATTGATCCAGTGATTTCAGCTTATAATTCTGCAAAAGAGAAGTTCAATGATATGTACAATACGGCACGGGAAAAATTTGATTCTGTAAAGAATGCAGCGCAAGAAAAATTTGATGCAGCAAAGAGATTTATCGTTGATCCGATAAAAGATGCGGTAGATAAAGTAAAGGGATTCATTGATAAAATCAAAGGGTTTTTCAGTGATTTGAAATTAAAGATTCCAAAGCCAGAAATGCCAAAAATGCCACACTTTAGCCTGCAAACTAGTACGAAAAATATTTTGGGTAAAGACATTACTTTCCCATCCGGTATCGATGTGCAATGGCGTGCAAAAGGCGGTATCTTTACTAGACCTACCATTTTCGGCATGAGTAATGGTCAGTTGCAAGGTGCAGGAGAAGCGGGAAGAGAAGCAGTTTTACCATTGAATAAAAAGACATTAGGTGAGATTGGCGAAGGGATTGCAGCAACGATGTCTACTGAACCAACTGTAATTAATATTTATAATCCTTCAGTGAGGGATGATCGTGATATCGACCACATGGTCGGAAAAATAGATGATGCACTTGCTCAAAAAGGGCGTAATTCAAAAATAGGAATAGGGAGGACTTAAATTGCTAGACATAGGTATCGATAATCAGTTGGCAAGTGAATACGGAATATGTATAGTAGGACGCCCTGTTATTCCTACAGCAGAACAAGAAGTAGAGCATATTGAAGTGTCTGGCAGACATGGTTCACTTACAAAAAAAGGGGCGTTTAAAGACGTTCCTTTAAAAATAAAGTTCAATATGCTTGAAGAAGAGAATATTAAGCCGCTAGTGCGACGTATGAAGTCGTGGTTGATGAATGGAAAAACATTATATTTTACTGATGATGATGTGTATCGAAAAATTAAACATGTTGTAGTAGGTGATATTGTAAATGAAATTGAAGAACACGGTGAATTTGAAGTGGATTTTAAGCTAGATCCCTTTGAATATACAGAGGATGTAAATCTAAAGCTTACCAAACCTGGTGTAATTTATAATCCAGGTACAATTGAATCTGATCCTAAGTTTTGGATTGTGGGAAATGGTACTTTCCGTATAACAATCAATGACGTCTCTTTTCAAATAAAAGATGTGAATGGTTCTGTTGTCATAGACTCAGAATTACTTGAAGCATATACCGATACCATATCAATGAATAATAAAATGGTTGGGCAGTTCCCTATATTCAACGTAGGAGAAAATACAATAGAGTGGTCAGGAGCAATTCAATTCATGGAAATTCGACCTAGGTGGAGATATAAATGATTACTTTATATAAACCAAATGAGACTGACTTTACGCACAATGGTATAGGGGTTTTAGATAAAAATATTTATAACGCAACTGTTGAGGAAGAACTCAATGGTTTATTTTTATTTTCATTTAGTTATCCATTGTTTGCACCACGTGGTCTGGAAATAGAGGGAATGAGTATTATTAAAGTTCCAACTCCTGATGGTGAACAACTATTTCGAGTGGCAGCTCCTAAAGTCAGTATGGGTGAGATTACAGCGCAATGTTATCATATTTTTTATGACTTAACAGAAAACCTAATTGAAGACATTTTTGCTGAAACAACAAATGGTAATGGAGCTATGAATCGTATGTCAGCAGGATGCCAATACAAGCATCCTTTTCAGTTTTATTCAGATGTACCAAAGATAGCCAGTGCACGTATTGTCCGTAAAAATCCTGTGGAAGCATTATTGGATTCTAGTCAAGATAATTCATTTGTTAATCGTTGGGGCGGCGAATTAAAACGAGATAATTTTGATGTGAAGATGCTACTAAATCGCGGCATGGATCGTGGAGTAGTGATTCGCCATAAGAAAGATTTATTAGGATATGAAGGTAATGTGGATTGGAAAAGTCCCATAACTAGAATCATGCCACAAGGTTTTGATGGGTTATTTCTTCCTGAAAAGTATGTGGATAGCCCACTTATAAATAAGTATCCTCATCCTAAAATCAAAGTGGTTGAATTTAAACATATTAAAGCAGCTATTGGTGAAAATGCTGACGATGAAGATGCAGTTCCGTTAGAAGAGGCATATAGGTTATTACGCCAGGCGGCTAAGGATATGTTTGCTATTCAAAAGGTCGATCAGCCTAAAGCAAATTATAACGTTAAGTTCCAGGAGTTATCACAAACGGAAGAGTATAAGGATTATAAGCATTTACAAAGTGTTTATATGGCAGATACGGTTACGGTTGAGCATCAAGAAGACGGTATTGATATAAAGGCGAAGGTAATTGCTTATAAATATGATCCGATAAAAAAAGAGTATCTGGATATAACCATTGGTAACTTCAAAGAATCCTTTACGGACGTTTCCGGTAGAGTTGATTTGGTACAAGAAGAGTTGTCCAATATGCCAGGTTCTATTTTGGATGCAGCAAAAGCAAATGCTACAAGCCTTATTAATTCTGGGTTCGGAGGACATGTCCGTGTTTATCCAGATCGTATTTTAATTATGGATACGAAAGATGAAAAGAGTGCGAAAAAGGTTTGGCAATGGAACTTGAATGGATTAGGGTATTCTTCCACAGGTGTGAATGGCCCATATGGAACTGCCATTACAAGTGACGGAAGAATTGTTGCTGATTTTATTACTGCAGGTACGTTGAGTGGAAATCTTGTGCAAGGTGGAGAAATAACAGGTGCAACATTACGAACTTCAGATAGTGTCAACTATGTAAATATTTCAAAGCAATTCATACGCTTGTATGAGTCATCTAAAACAAGGGTGTTTGTAGGGTATTACAAAAATAGTAGAAATGAAATACAACCTACTCTTATTTTAGGCGGAGATTCAGATTCCACAGGTGCAAATGGGGCTATTATGGTATACCAATTCTCGGATACGAGCGTTAAGTCTGGTGGAATCGGAATTACAAAAGGACTCGAGGGCAATGGATACTTGAATGCAGCTTCTTTATACTTTTCGCAAACAGGGAATGCAATGCTTGATGCTGACAAAATGATTGTCCTAAATGCTCAAAGTGATATGAGGTTTAAAGTCAAAGATCAGTTCCGATTTTATCGTAATGACAATTGGATTGCGAGTATTGGGGTTTCATCTGGAGGAGATACAGATATCATACTTCCAAATGCGATGATACGAAATTCGAGTTACGAAAATGGTTATATTCAAATAAAGACAGCACTTGGATCATATTATCAAGGGGTAATTGCTTCAGACTTTAAAGTTTCTTCTAAAGAAACCTATAAAACCAATATCCGTCCTATTGCATTCAGCGCACTTGAAAAGGTAATGGAATGGGAAATTAAACAGTACAATTTGAAAAACGATATTCCAAAACTGTATGAGATGCGTATGAATCGTGAAGAAGGAGAGCCAACGATTACTACAGATGCAATTCCTACACATTATGGTTTAGTTATTCCAAAAGAAGCAGAGGAAAATGGTGTAGGCTTATACGGAATGCTTTCACAATTGACGAGCGCGTTTCAAGAGTATGTGATGAAAACGGATGCCAGATTGGAAGAATTAGAGCCGTTAAAACCTAAAGGAAACATAAAGAATAGGAACAGAGTAAAACGTCAGAGAAGACCGCCCAGACATGTAAAAAGGAGTAGCTAGAAAGAGGTGTAGTCATGCGAAATGAGGAAATTATGATAGATTTAGCAGATCCTGTGTTTACAAAAACAATTCGCTCAAGACAAAATGATAAAAACGGATTGAAGATTACTGTATATGTCAGAGAAAAGGGGCAACTTGTTGATTTAACAGGATATGCAGTAAAGTATGAAGCAATTAATCAAATTGGACAGTTTGTTCGGGATGATGCCCAAATAGTTGATGCAAAGAATGGCGTATTTTCATACACATTGTCCTCGCAAGCTGTTTCCACATCGGATGATTGGACAGCTTATTTTGTTATGGAAAAAAGTACAGAACGAATGAGTACACCAGACATTCGGATTACATTAAGACGAGATGTAAAAGAAGGAAACATTAAAATAGAAAACTATATTTCAGAGTTCGATAAGCTCAAGAAACAGATAGATGCTTTGCAGCAAGCGATTGATAAAATGGATGTTGTAAAGCGATCAGGCGGGATGATGACAGGTTATCTAACCATGAGACCGACGCCCGGTTCCAATATCGGAGTTGTATTCAATAGCGAGGATAAGTTATTAGATGTGGGTCTTGTAGGAGTCTCGGATGGTCAAGTCTATTTAAAAGACTGGAAAAATAATAAAGTGATGCTTGATAAATCACCTACTGGCGTATTCAATGTTTATGCTGATAATCTTCTAAAAAAAACAGGAGATATTATAACAGGGCTTTTAAAGTTCCATTCTCTGGGTCAAATGTTGATGACTCAACCTGATTCAGCGACAGGTCCTTCTGCTCGTGGGTTACACTACGCGGATAAAGACACAGACGGAAGCGTTAATCGTGGCGGAATTGGACGTTTCAAAGGGGCTAACAACGGTGATGAATATCTGTACATGGGGTTCGGTACGAATCCTTGGGATTCTCAAAGTGGTTTAATAGTTCGTCCTGATGGATCAGCAACCTTGAAAGGTAAAAAAATAGCAACCGCTGATAATGATACAGGATGGATTAACCTTCCTACAACTGGGGTAGAGAATGTTACTGATAGAATTTTGAAGTGTAAAAGAAGTGGAGAACACGTTAATGTAATTGGTTCTATTCGAAATGCGCAAAACGCAACAGTATTTGCTACACTTCCAGTTGGATGTAGACCTGTTCAAGACATTGCGGTTCCAGCTATTATGATAACTGGAGGAGTGAATACAAACTTTTGTGAAGTTACAGTAAAAAAAGATGGTGGGATTTTCGTGAATGGTGTTCAAAGTGGAAGTACCATTCATATTGCGATGAGCTTTTTAATTTAAATATTACAGATTAAGCGTGCATAAGCAGGCTTTTTTATTTTGCTAAAAAGGAGGAGAGAACAGTGGAGGAACAGATTTTCAATTCAATGATTCAACAAGGAGCATTCGCAGCGTTATTTGTGTGGATGCTTTTTACTACGCAAAAAAAGAATGAACAGCGTGAAGAACAGTATCAAAAAGTAATCGAAAAAAACCAGGCAGTTATCGAAGAACAGGCAAAAGCATTTGGTTCACTTTCAAAGGATGTATCAGATATTAAACAAAAAATTATGGGGAATGGTGACGACAAATGAAAAAATCTATTAAATTATTAGCCTCAATTTCTACTGCAGCTATCATTGCATTTACTTCAACAGGTAGTGTATTTGCTGATCGAGAAATGGTTATTCCAGGGTTACCTAAAGTTGAATATCGCAATGGATATGGAGCGTATGAAGGTGTAGTAGCACATTCTACAGCGACTCCTGAAGCACCTGCTATTAATATCCGAAACTATGAAGCAAGAACATGGCGTTCTGCATTTGTACATTATGCAACAGATTGGGATGAAACAATTCAAATTGCTTCTACTAAGTATCAAGCATGGGGAGCAGGCCCAGCAGCCAATAAACGATTTGTTCATGTAGAGCTCTCTGAAACTAGTGATCCTACTAAATTTAAAAAATCCTATGAGAGATATGTGAAGCTACTCGCTAAGATTTTACGTGATAGAAACATTAATCCATCCATTGGATTGTGGACGCATAAAGATATTACGTATAAGCTCGGTGGCACAGATCACGAAGATCCGATTGACTATCTTCGCAGTCATGGTGTATCGGAATCAAAATTCCGTGCTGATGTATTAAAAGCATATAATGGAGATTCTATTTCAGTTAAACCAAAGCCACAGCAACCAAATGAAGTACCTGGTGTTATTAATGAAGTGGGGATAGCGTATATTGATGGATACAATATAAACCTTCGTTCTGGTCCATCCACAACAAATAGTGTTATTCGTAAATTACAAAAAGGTGAATCATATAAAGTATGGGGTAAAGTAGGGAACTGGTTGAATCTTGGAGGAAATCAGTGGATTTATAACGATTCATCATACATTCGCTATAAAGAAGAATCTTCATCTGTGGAAGGCAAACGTGTTGTTTCTAAAGTGAATGACTTACGATTCTATTCAAAAGCTTCCTGGGATGATAGAGATGTTGCGGGAACTGTCGATGAAGGATTAGGATTTACAATCCTTGATAAAGTATCTGTAAATGGCTCGCAGCAGTATAAAGTGAAGAATAGTAGAGGTAATGTGTTTTATATTACAGCTAGTTCTTATTATGTAGAAATTAAATAGTAAGCATAAAAAGTGCCGGCTCTTTAATTGAGTCGGCTTTTTTGTGTTTTATTATTTAATTTGAAGTTCTTTCTTATGTACCCAAAAAGCTTCGTGAGGCTTTATTACAAGAACATCTATTGGTCCACCAACTGATTGATTTCTTATTTGAAAACTCATTGTTTTTTCTGTAGTGTTTACGCAATGCACTGCAAAATCTATAGAGTCCTGAATGTTAAAAGTTTCAAATGGAATTGGGTAATAGGCTAATTCTCTATAGTTTATTTCTTTTCTGTATACATCATTAAGTAAAAGTCTACTAAGGATATCACCAGGATCTCCCTGCCAGGCAGCTCCACCGCCCTTTGTTGAATTTGTCTCAATGTCACCATTATTAAGTCGTACGGTATATAAAATTTGTTCTTTAGTTTTCTTATGATATCCTGTTACGAAGAATGTTGTTTCTAGATTTGCTTTGAGTTTATTAAAATATCCTTTTAATAGTTGAGGGACTACTGAAACACAAGTCTCATCCTTAATATTTTCAGAGATAAAGGAGTTAATAAATTTAGAAATATGGACACCGTCTATATCAGAAACACCAGTAAAAGAAATCCCAATTTGTTTTGCTAAAAAGGTCTTAGTGGTGTTATCTGAATACATTACACTATTTTTAACTCGAGGATTAGTTAAAGTAAGTCGACTATCACTAGCTAATACAATACCATCCCTACAATAAACACATATTGAAATTGACATTCTACTACCCTCTTTTTCTATTATATTTGTAGTGATTATAGATCAGAAATTCTTCTAACTTGTTTTTCTTTCTTCTTAAAATTCTTCTTATACTGTTTGAAGTCTTGTTTATCCACTCTGAATTTCTCGCCAGTAGCAACATTTCTAACCAGGTAAGTCGTGCGTTTGAATTCCCTAATATAATAGATAATTAATCCCACTAAAAGGGATATACACATTGTTGCTGGGATAGCAATAATGCAAAGGACGATAATGAGAGCTGAAATTTTATCTGATTCATAAACTCTTTTTAGAACTAAACGTTTACCAGATGAAGCTTGAGCTTGTTCTAATTGCTGCATACGTTGTAGCGATGCAATCGTGTCATAACTCATGATATAACCTCCTGATAATTAATAACAAAATAATTATATCAAACATTGGAGATATTGGGGTTATTTATAAAAAATTAGCAAATACTAACTCCCAAAGGAGGCTGATATACATATGAGATGTGCAGGAGCCCTTATAAATGCAATGATGGATTATTCTGGAACAATAGAAGGAATGATGGGGTGTTTTCCTAATTTTGAAGAAGGAATTGAAGAGAATCAACAGGTGTTCATGGTACATTTAATCAAGAGTGGTATGGCTGAATATAGTGGTCAAATACCAGGAGATGAAATTGGAAATCCAGATAGAACAGATGTCCCAGCCATGTTTCGTGCTGCCAATAGATATGCTCAAAGGCACGGGTATATCGCAGGAATTCCAAACTTACATCACGATGGTGGGGCAAATGTATATGGGATGATATTCTTTAAAGAAGGAACAGTAGATATTCAAGATGTTAAAGTATCCGATTTGAAGGAATATGTTCCTGGAGATGATGGCAGTAGATTCCGAGCAGTTTTCCGATATAAAAATGCAAAAGAAATGCCGTATTCAGCAGCTTTTCCTAATTTTGAAGAGCAAAACCATAATGGGAATCATGTATTTGGTGTTGTTTTTCTAAAAAATGAAGTTGTTGAAGCAAGGATGATTCCATCTTCTGTAATAAATTTACCAACATATGAACAACGTTTTTGTACAGATAAAACGGGTGCGGTAAAACAAGCAATACAAAATAAGTTAATCAAACTTGCAAAAGGAAATGAAGGTTCTGTAAAAGTAGAAGAATTAGAAATAAAGGGAACTCATGTGAGAGCTAAGGTAAAGGTTCGACACAAACATGTAATAAATATCCTGGGGGCTGAGAAAATTCAATATTCAATAACAACTCCTGTTACATTAGATACTGATGTTTCAAAGCCACAACCAAAAGATATAAAAATATGTGTAAACGCCCCTCTCCCCAATGTGCCGGATATATGTTTAGATGGGGAAGATATCCTACAACTTATTGAGATTCTAGCAACAATACTTGTTGCATGAGATTGAATCAAAATAAATTTTACTTTAAAATGCCTCTTGATTGTTAGATAGAGTCTTGCAATTAGGAGGCATTTCATTAATTAAGTCGGCTTTTTACGCTCCCATAAACTCTTTATCAAAATAGAACTTGTCCATTAAGTTGTTTACAATCCCGTTGAAATAAGCGAATTTCCCTTTCTTCATTTTTACTCCGGACTTAATTTTCATAACAAACTCTTTAATAGCCTTTAAGCCAATAGTAAGTTCTTGGTCTTTAGTAAATGCTTTATCACCTGTTGTGTGGTTAACGATTTTATTACACTGTCTTATGACCTTCCACAGTTCTTGAATAGTTTTAGATTCACTGTAAAAAGAGCTAACCAAAGAAACAAAGCGGTCTGGTACCCAGTGAGCAACGAAATCAGCTTGTTCAATATTCTCTTCTGGAATATTGCTATTCTTATTACTATTACGTTTGTTTATATCTTTTATATTTTGTTTTAAGGAAACAGGTTTTGTTTTAATGGTAGGACACTTTGTAGGACTTTTTACATCTACCTTGTTGGACACTTCTTCCACAATCGGTTGAATGATAATGGCGTTAGAAGTTTGAAGCATATCTTTTTTACGTTTCATTGCTATCTGTTTAATCATGTTTAGATCAACAAGTTTCTTCATTAAACGTTGTACAGTTTTATAGGAAACTTCCATCATGTCAGCAATTGAATTTTTACATAGGAAACTAACACCTACATATTTACAACTGTGGCGTTTTAAAATTTCAAGTAATGTAATGAGTTTAGATTGTACGTCAGTACGCTTAATAGACATACGAATTGTGTCTCTGTATGCACGTATAGTTTTATTTAGTTCTTCCACATCTTTGAATGATGATAAGTTGTGGAAGGATTCTTTAGTTGCGATAACATCGATACGTTTCTTTTCCATATTATATTGGCCCCTTTGTATAAACAAAAAAGCAACAGAATGCCAAGTGTAAGCAAACTGTTGCTAAGGAGCCCTTACGTACTGTAAAATAGTTCGTAAGAGTACAGCAAGTGTTTGCCTATCGAGAGTAGGCGGACGGTATAAGAGTGCTACCAACACTACTTATACACGCTGTGCTCTTTTGTTTTTTTGATTAATAGGTGCCCACAAAAGTACCCACAAAATGCCCACGAAAAAATGAAACCATATTATTTGTTTTGAGTTTCAAATTTTAAAGATTCCCTATAAATAGGGGTTTCGTGATTGTTTTGATTTGTTATTAGGGTGTAAAGCTTGATTAGAACACAAGTTCACCAATGGGAACGCGATCAATATATGTCTCTATACTAAGAGGCTTGAACCCTTGATACAACTCGTATCAAGGGTTTTTTAATTCCCTATTATTACAATTTTATATGGTTGCAAAATGAAAAACAGCCACATAAAAGCCAATAATTAATAATAAGTAGTGATATCATAGAAAAACATTATCAGATAAATGTAAGTTTTATATAATTTGTGAAATGAAAAATCCTTGATACTACGGTATCAGGGCTTTTTTAGTGAAGTTATTGGATATGTTAACTACTAGATAATGGATTGTTTTTGGTTATTTTGAATCATGTTACTAAGAAAATCTTTTCAAAAGAATTGATCTTATCTTTTTTAATCACTTGTGCTAAAACTTAATAATTCTTTACTGCCTTGTACAACGCGAGCGATGATTTTTATGTCCTCATCTGCAAGGCTATAAGTTTGTGGCTTGTGAATCAGATTATTACTCAATGATATTAACGTAATGATGCTCAGTTATAACACAGTCTTATTCAGAATTTCGTTAGTTCATTTTCTAAATTTAGGGAATAAATATAGCTTAGTACCTTGCAATAAATAATACTGAGTGGTATATTATGGATAAAACAGGTACCGTGTATTGAACAGTACTAAGATAGGAAAGGAGGATAACACTTGAACGTTCAGTTTAAAAAAGGTGTGCTTGAACTTTGTGTATTAGCACTTGTAAAACGTAAAGATAGTTACGGTTATGAACTTGTTCAGCAAATTTCTAATAAATTTTTAATATCGGAAGGGTCAGTATATCCTTTGTTACGTCGTTTGACGAAAGAAGGGTATTTTCAAACGTATTTAAAGGAATCTACAGAAGGGCCACCTCGTAAATATTATCAATTAACAGAGCAAGGGGAGACGCAATTTCATTTGTTAGTAACAGAATGGCGTGATTTTGCGAAAGGGGTACAAGAAATTATTGAAGGGGTGGAATGGGATGAGTAAAGAAGGGTTTCTTAAAGAATTATCAAGTTATCTTAGAAAGTTACCAGAGGAAGAGAGGCAAGATATTTTATTGGATTATGAAGAGCACTTTCAGTTTGGACTAGAAGAGGGGAAAACTGAATCAGAAATAATTCAGGGCCTTGGTTCTCCGAAAGTAATCGCAAAAGAGTTACTTGCGATGTATCGCTTCGATGAAATGAAAAAAAATCCATCGACTTCAAATGTGACAAGAGCTGTTATGGCAGCGATTGGACTTAGTTTGTTTAATTTTATTATTGTGTTAGGCCCGTTAGTCGCAATTGTTGCTTTTATATTTTCTTTTTGGATTGGTGGTATTGCTAGTGTAGTAACACCATTTTTCGTTATTGGAAAAGTATTTATGGGTACTTTTATATGGTTGGATCTTTTCGTTAGTATAACGTTTGTTGGAGTAGGTTTATTGTTGTGTATTATCGCTTTTTATAGTACAAAGTGGTTTAAGAGATTGTGTGTACGATATGTAATATGGAACTTCAAAATGATAAAAGGAGAGTAAATGATGAAAAAACTATTTTTAATCGCTATCGCTTGTATCATTATTGGAGTAATAGGAATTTCCCAAACATATGAAAAAGCAGTACAAACTGCTGAAAAAGGCGATAAAGAAGATGTAATTAAAAACGAAACATTAAAAAATATAGAAGTTAAGTTAGATGCCGGAGATATTGTTATCCAAAAATCTCCTGATTCTTCTTTTTATGTAAAGCAATCAGGAGATGTACGTAAACAAGAGATTCGTATTGCAGAAGATGGTGACACATTAAAAATTATTGGGGAAAGAGAAAAAGGTGCTTCATTTGATTTTTCTTTTTATGATTTTAGGTTTCAAACGTCTAAATTGACTCTCCTTGTGCCCGAACGCTCTTATCAAGATGTAAAAGTAAATTCATCTGCTGGACAAATCGAAATGAGTGATGTGAAAAGTGATAGCGTAAGTGTTAGAACACTTGCTGGAGAAGTAGAGTTGAAACAAGTAACGGCTAAGAATGTGGAGGGATCGACAAAAGCTGGTGAGGTGAACTTTAAGAAGGTATTAGGGAAAGTGACCGCAAAAACAACAAGTGGGGAAATAAATATTCAAGATCATGATTCCAAGTATAATCTAGAAGCAAGTTCAACTGCGGGAGATATAGATATTACTTTATCGGAAAAACCACAAGATGCGGTAATTACTGGGCAAAGTGCTGCCGGAGATGTAACAATTTTTAATGAAGAAAATAATAACGTAACAATTGGCAATGGTAGTAAAAAGATTAGCGGTAAAACGGCTGCGGGAGATGTGACGATTGAAACTCGTTAATAAGAAATAGAATGTATGGAAATCTATCAAAATACAAAAAAGAAGATAATTACCGTATATAAATAAGGTAATTATCTTCTTTTTATTATTTTTAATGTAAATCACGATATACGCCAATTACTTTCCCGATAACTGACACTTGTTTTAAAATGATAGGTTCTAATGAAGAGTTTTCTGGTTGTAGACGGAAATGGTCTTTTTCTTTATAGAAACGTTTAACAGTTGCTTCGTTATCTTCTGTTAAAGCGACTACAATTTCACCATTATATGCAGACTGTTGTTGGCGAACAACAACTAAATCTCCATCGAAAATACCAGCTTCAATCATACTATCTCCAGAAATACGTAACATGAACACTTGGTCTGCTCCAGCAACAATACTAGCTGGAAGTGGGAAATGTTCCTCTACGCTTTCGACCGCTGTAATTGGTAAACCGGCAGTAACTTTTCCGACAATTGGAACTTGAATAACAGATTGTGTTTCCGTATCCATTCGGTCTTCACCTAAAATTTCAATGGCACGTGGTTTTGTTGGATCGCGTCGAATGTATCCTTTTTCTTCTAATCGTGATAAATGTCCGTGCACTGTAGAACTAGAAGCGAGGCCGACTGCTTGACCAATTTCACGTACGGAAGGTGGATATCCTTTTTCTTGTACTTTTAGCTTAATAAAGTCGAGAATGTCTTGCTGGCGTTTCGTTAACTTTTCCATGTTTTCTAACACCTCGTTTTCTTTCATTTTTCTTATTAATAAGTATAACATGTGAAAAAACATTCTACAAACATAAGTTCGAAAAAATGGCGGATTTATGTTACACTATAGGGAAATAATAGGGAGAAAGAGGGGTTCAAAATGAATGCAATTATTTATGCACGTGTGAGTACAACGAAAGAAGCGCAAGAAACATCATTATTACGTCAAAAAGATGAATTATTGCATTTAGCTGAGCGCTATCAAATGAATGTTACTAAGGTGATTGAAGAGCAGGCTAGTGGATATACAATTGAACGTGACGGTATATTAGAGGTGCTGGATACAATTCGAGACGAACAAATTGATGTGTTACTTATACAAGATGAAACGCGCCTTGGTAGAGGAAATGCGAAGATCGCATTAATGCATTGTTTACATAAAGAAGGCATAAAAGTATATACGCATACACATAATGGTGAATTACAATTGTCGGATTCTGATTCGATGGTATTAGATATTATTGGTATTGTTGAAGAATATCAAAGAAAGATTCATAATTTGAAAATTAAACGAGGTATGCAACGTGCAGTAGAAAAAGGTTATCGTCCAGAAAATAATTTAAAAAATCGTCATTTAAGTGTAGGAAGAGAGAAAAAAGAAGTGCCAATTGAGGAAATTGTACGTTTGCGAAAAAGTGAACTCACGTTTGAAGAAATTGCAGCAACATTACGTGGATTTGGTCATAATGTTTCAAAGGCGACTGTACATCGTAGATATGTAGAGTATACGAAGCAATTGCTTGATAAAGAAGAGTAACTATTGTATGATAATAATCAGTTTTGATTAGAAGGGGGATTCGAGATGATTAATCACGAACTCGTTGAACGCATTAACTTCTTAGCGAAAAAAGCAAAAGCTGAAGGTTTAACTGAAGAAGAGCAACGTGAGCGTCAATCGCTACGTGAACAATATTTAAAAGGATTTCGTCAAAATATGTTAAACGAACTTAAAGGAATTAAAGTTGTTAACGAAGAAGGTACAGATGTTACACCGACGAAATTAAAAGCTTTAAAAAAGCAAGATAATGCAAAATTAAATTAAAAGATGGGCGAAGCCCATCTTTTTTTATTTGTAAAAATCGTTATTTAATAACTTTCCAGTTGTTATTAACTGTTGCTTCTATCGTTTTATGTTCCAATATATAATTAGCGATAAGTTCAGACATATCTGTGGGTATATCTTTTACTACCGGTTTGTTTTGAAACATAAAGAAATTTCCCCCGCCACTTGCACGATAATTATTCATTACAACTTCATATTCTTCATTCGTATTAAGAGGAGCACTGTTATGCTGTAAAGATTCTACTCTTTCACCAATTGGTTTTGAAATGTTTAATACATATGAAATCCCTTCCCACATATCATAATTATAATGTTGTGGTTTTGGTTCTATGTAGGTAGGACTTACGATGATGGATCCATCTGTTTTTAATGTGAAATAAGAAGCAGAGAGTTCAAGAGCGGCTTTTATATCAGCTCCAGTTATTCTAATTACTTTTAATGTGTTTGGATAAATATAATTAGAAACGATGTCACGCATTGTTACATGTTCCGGGAAACCTGGAGATGTATTATGGAACAAACTTGTACAAGAAATTGATACCTTAGCTATATCCATCTGTATTTTATTTATGAATTCGATAAAAGGATGATCGTGCAAACGAGTTTGCATAGCATCTGAAATTTGCATGTCCCCCTGAATGATTCCAATAGGTTGATCAAGCCACTTTTGTGTTTTCTCTTCGTAATCGGCTACCAATGAAAGTACATCTTGGTCCGCTTCAATTCCTTGTACAGATAATAATTCAGAAGAGCTCTCTTTTTTTACCCATTTACGTTTCGTTTTTTCGAATGTTACTTTTACTTTGCCGACTGAGTGTCCATTGCATCCGGTCTGTAAAATTGTTACACCGTTAGCCATTGTGTGAGAAATTTCTCGGTGTTGATGACCTGTTAGTAAAAGATCTATGCCTTCAATTTCATGGCACATTGCATATCCTTGGTTTTCACCTGTTAACACTTCAGTAGGTTCCCCGGTTTGTAAATCTTTTTCAAATCCACCGTGATAGGCTACGACTAATAAATCGGGTTTCTCATGTTCGCGAATATAAGAAACCCATTTTTTTGTAGTCTTTAATGCATCTTCAAATAGTAAATCTTTAATGTGATGGGCCTGTTCCCAATTTGGGATGTAATGTGTTGTTACCCCTAAAATAGCGATTTTTATATTGGATTCAATCTGTTTGATTAAATAAGGTTTTCCGAAATAAGGTTTGTTTATGTTTTTATCTAATATGTTTGCTGATAGGTACGGGAAGTTCGCAGTAGTCACAGCATTATTTAATATATTCATCCCGTAATTAAATTCATGATTGCCGATAATTGCAGCGTCATATTGTAAGTAATTCGCTAATAAGGACATTGGATTTTTTTTGTTTTTTTCGTATGTAACGTAATGATAAGTAAATGGTGTTCCTTGAATAAAGTCGCCATTATCAATTAAAAGAACGTTTGTATTTTGGGAACGTTCTTTTTTTATAAGAGTAGAAATTTTAGCTAAACCAAGTTCTGCTGGGGAGTTATCTTGGTAGTGAATAGGATAAACAGTGCCATGTATATCGCTTGTTAATAAGATGTTTAAAGTTACAGTTTGATTTTGTTCCAATATGACTCACCTTTTCTATTGTTATCTTCCAATTAATCATATCAAATATGTGAAGTGAATTTTGATGTGAATGTATAGAATGTGTAAAGATTCTGTAAATAACCAATTGTGTATCAAAATATGTGATATATTTCTTCATGTTTACGGAAGGTTATTTTATAACAAGAAAAATGGAGGCATTAATATGTTGAAAAAAGTTTTTGCAATGAGTACAACAGTTGTACTAGCGGCCGGATTATTAAGTGGCTGCGGGACGAAAGAGTCCAGTGCAAGTAAAAATGAAGATACGAAAAAAGGTTATGTACCAAAGACCTTAAATGTTCAATTTGTTCCTTCTCAAAATGCGGATACGTTAGAGGCAAAGGCAAAACCATTGGAAAAGCTATTAAGCGATAAATTAAATATTCCGGTAAAAGTTAGTATTTCAACTAACTACAATACAATTGTAGAAGCGATGGCATCTAAACAAGTAGATGTAGGATTTTTACCGCCAACAGCGTACGTATTAGCACATGAAAAGAAGGCTGCAAATGTAATTTTGCAAGCACAACGTTTTGGAGTAGAGGATGAAACAGGAGCTCCTACAAAAGATTTAGTAGATTATTATAAATCTGAGTTTGTTGTTAAAAAAGACTCTAATATAAATAGTGTAAAAGATTTAAAAGGTAAAAAAATTGGTTATCAAGATGTAACATCATCAGCAGGATATGTATGGCCTGCAGCTGTTCTATTAAAAGAGGGAATTGATCCGCTAAAGGATGTGAAACCTGTTACATTAAAAGGGCATGATCAGTCACTTATTGCTCTTTTAAATGGTGATGTAGATGCAGCTGTTGTATTCCAAGATGCTCGTAATATTGTAAAAAAGGATTATCCGAATATATTTGATCAAACGAAAATAGTGAAATTTACTGAGAAAATTCCGAACGATACAATTTCTGTACGCTCGGATTTAGATGCAGAGTGGAGCAAGAAATTACAAGATGCTTTCATTGAAATTGGAAAAAATGAGGAAGGCCGTAAAATCATTAAAGAAGTATATTCTCATGAAGGATATATTAAATCTGATGATAGTAAATTTGATATTGTTCGTGAATATGGAAAGACAGTGAAGACGCAATAATACATAGTGAAATGGCGGCTAGCTGGAAGGTGTGAGATTTCAGTTAGTTTGCCGTTTTTTAGTTATTGATAATACATTGAAAGTAGGTAAGATGTGTGATAGAGTTTCGAAATGTTTCCAAAATGTATCCGAATGGCACAAGGGGATTGAATAATATAAATTTAAAGATTCAAAAAGGTGAGTTTATTGTAATGGTCGGATTATCCGGAGCTGGAAAATCTACACTTCTCAGATCCGTAAATCGTCTTCATGAGATTACCGAAGGAGAAATCATTATTGAAGGTGAGTCTATTACTTCTGCGAAAGGAAAAGGATTAAGGCGTATGCGCCGGGATATCGGTATGATCTTCCAAAGTTTTAACCTTGTAAAGCGATCAACAGTATTAAAAAATGTATTAGCTGGTCGTGTTGGATATCATTCCACATTACGTACAACGTTAGGTTTGTTTCCGAAAGAAGATGTGGAGCTCGCATTTCAAGCATTAAAAAGAGTGAATATTTTAGAAAAAGCATATGCGCGTGCTGATGAATTATCAGGAGGACAACAGCAACGTGTATCGATAGCTAGAGCATTGGCGCAAGAAGCAAAAATCATATTGGCAGATGAGCCTGTTGCATCGTTAGATCCACTTACGACAAAGCAAGTGCTAGATGATTTGAAAAAAATTAATGAAGATTTTGGAATCACGACAATTGTAAATTTACATTCTATTGATTTGGCTAGACAATATGCGACACGCATTATCGGATTACATGCAGGAGAAATTGTTTTTGACGGTTTAGTAGAAGAAGCAACGGATGAAAAATTTGCTGAAATTTATGGGGACGTTGCTCAGAAAAGCGAATTATTAGAGGTGGCAGTAAAATGAATGACGTGACGATATATTCAAATGAAATACCGAAGCCACCGAGTAAATTGAAACATATGTTAACGTTTATTTTAGTTATTTTAATGCTGTGGAGTAGTAGTGTACAAGTAGATGCATCATTTTCAAAATTGGTAGACGGTTTTCCAAATATCGTAGATCTATTGAAAGAAATGGTGCCACCTGATTGGAGTTATTTTCAAGTTATTACAACAGCGATGTTAGATACAATACGTATGGCGATTATTGGGACGACCTTAGGAGCGATTTTAGCTATTCCACTTGCATTGTTTGCAGCAAGTAATGTGTTTACTAACACATTTTTATACAGTCTAGCTCGAATGATTTTAAATTTTATACGAACAATACCAGATTTATTATTGGCGGCTATTTTCGTAGCGATTTTTGGAATTGGGCCACTTCCAGGTATTTTGGCTCTTACTTTTTTTTCAATTGGACTTGTAGCGAAATTGTTGTATGAATCAATTGAATCAATTGACCCTGGCCCACTAGAAGCGATGACAGCTGTAGGGGCTACTAAGGTACAATGGATTGTTTATGGAGTCATTCCACAAGTAAAAGCACACTTTGTTTCCTATGTACTATATACATTTGAGGTGAATGTACGTGCAGCGGCTGTTCTAGGTTTAGTAGGAGCAGGTGGTATTGGACTATATTATGATCGTACACTTGGATTTTTACAATATCAACAAACTGCTTCTATAATTATCTATACCCTTATTGTTGTTTTGTTAATTGACTACATTAGTACATTGTTGCGGGAGAAACTATAATGAATAGAACGACGATGATTGTGCCAAAACCGAAGAAACCGAGTATATATCGCTGGATTATTTTAATAGCACTTACAGTTGTATATGTATGGGCCTTTTCAGGAGTACCATTAGAAGGGATAAAGGACACAGCAGGTGAAATCACGAAAGCAATTATGACAGGGATATTAAATCCAGACTGGTCGTATGTATCTTTGCCAGATGGTGAAGATTTATTGCATGGATTAATTGATACGTTGGCAATTGCGATATTAGGTACATTTATTTCTGCATTTTTATCTGTTCCGTTTGCCTTCTGGGCGGCAACGAATATGAGTAGTGGAAAATTAACTTCAGGATCTGGGAAATTTGTACTTAGTTTTGTTCGTACGTTTCCTGAATTAGTTATGGCTCTTTTATTTATAAAAGCTGTTGGTCCAGGCTCTTTTGCAGGAGTATTAGCTTTAGGATTACATTCTATTGGAATGTTAGGGAAACTATATTCAGAAGGAATTGAAAACATAGATAAAGGACCGACGGAAGCGTTGCTAGCAACAGGAGCAAACCGTTTTCAAATACTTTGGTATGCAGTGTTACCACAAGTGTTACCAGATTTTCTATCGTATACGTTATACAGATTTGAAATTAATGTACGATCCGCTGCGGTTTTAGGGGTTATTGGAGCGGGAGGGATTGGTACACCTTTAATTTTTGCGCTGAGTTCACGGAATTGGTCTCGTGTTGGGATTATTTTATTAGGTATTATTTTAATGGTAATTATAATTGATTTGATTTCAAGTTCGATTCGGAAACGGATTGTTTAACTTATTTGAAAAGCATCGAAGTTAGATGCTTTTTTATGTTTTTAAAAACGTATTTAAAAAAGTAAGAATAGAAGAAATTTGTATAAATATACAGATAATTCTCTTTCTTTTTAAAATAAAAATAATGAAAAAGTATGTCATATTGAATGCCCATACATTCCCGGAAACATTGATTTTTTTATAAAAAATCAAAAAAATATCAACATATTTGTCGATACATGTTGTATAATCTTGCGTGGGAAGCTATCATATAAATGTATAAAACGTTTACTAATATAAGCGAAGGGAAGAATAGCATGTCACATTCAATCGAACAACTTTCTATCAACACGATTCGCACATTATCCATCGATGCGATTGAAAAAGCAAACTCTGGTCACCCAGGAATGCCAATGGGTGCAGCACCAATGGCTTATACATTATGGACTCAATTTATGAAACACAATCCAAATAACCCAACGTGGTTTAACCGTGATCGTTTCGTATTATCTGCAGGTCATGGTTCAATGTTATTATACAGCCTACTTCACCTATCTGGTTATGATGTAACAATGGATGACTTAAAGAACTTCCGTCAATGGGGAAGCAAAACTCCAGGACATCCTGAGTACGGTCATACAGCTGGTGTAGATGCAACGACTGGTCCACTTGGACAAGGTATTGCAACTGCTGTAGGTATGGCAATGGCTGAAAGACATTTAGCTGCTAAATATAACCGTGATGCGTATAATGTAGTAGATCATTATACATACGCTATTTGTGGTGATGGAGATTTAATGGAAGGCGTTTCTGCTGAAGCATCTTCATTAGCTGCTCATTTACAATTAGGTCGCCTTGTTGTGCTTTATGATTCAAACGATATTTCATTAGATGGCGATTTAAATCGTTCATTCTCTGAAAGTGTAGAAGATCGTTACAAAGCATACGGATGGCAAGTAATCCGTGTTGAGGATGGAAACGATATTGAAGCAATCGCGAAAGCAATTGAAGAAGCGAAAGCTGACGAAAAACGCCCAACGCTAATTGAAGTAAGAACGACAATTGGTTTCGGTTCTCCAAACAAATCAGGAAAATCAGCTTCACATGGTTCTCCACTTGGTGTAGAAGAAACAAAATTAACGAAAGAAGCATATGCTTGGACTGCTGAGCAAGATTTCCACGTAGCAGAAGAGGTATACGACAACTTCCGTAAAACAGTACAAGATGTTGGTGAAACTACGCAAGCAGAGTGGAACACTATGCTAGGTGAATATGCACAAGCATACCCAGAATTAGCAAACGAATTCCAAGCAGCAATGAACGGTCAACTTCCAGAAGGTTGGGAGCAAAACTTACCAACTTATGAATTAGGATCAAAAGCAGCAACTCGTAATTCTTCTGGTGCTGTAATTAATGCAATTGCAGAGTCTGTACCATCATTCTTCGGTGGATCTGCTGACCTTGCTGGTTCTAACAAAACATACATGAATAACGAAAAAGACTTTACAAGAGATGATTACAGCGGTAAAAACATTTGGTACGGTGTACGTGAGTTCGCAATGGGTGCAGCAATGAACGGTATTGCATTACATGGCGGTTTAAAAACTTACGGTGGTACGTTCTTCGTATTCTCTGATTACTTACGTCCAGCAATTCGCCTTGCAGCATTAATGCAATTGCCAGTAACGTATGTATTCACACATGACAGTATCGCTGTTGGTGAAGATGGTCCAACACATGAACCAGTCGAGCAATTAGCAGCGCTTCGTGCAATGCCGAACGTTTCTGTTATCCGTCCAGCTGATGGTAACGAATCTGTTGCAGCTTGGAGACTGGCTTTAGAATCTACAAACAAACCAACTGCTTTAGTATTAACTCGTCAAGACCTTCCAACATTAGAAGGTGCAAAAGATGATACGTATGAAAAAGTAGCAAAAGGTGCATATGTAGTTTCTGCAAGCAAGAAAGAAACGGCTGATGTTATCTTACTTGCAACTGGATCTGAAGTAAGCCTAGCTGTTGAAGCTCAAAAAGCATTAGCAGCAGACGGTGTTGATGCAGCTGTTGTCAGCATGCCATCTATGGATCGTTTTGAAGCTCAAACTGCAGAGTACAAAGAATCTGTATTACCAAAAGCAGTAACAAAACGTTTCGCAATCGAAATGGGTGCTACATTCGGATGGCACCGTTACGTAGGTCTTGAAGGAGATGTGTTAGGTATCGATACATTCGGTGCTTCTGCTCCTGGTGAGAAGATTATGGAAGAGTATGGATTTACTGTAGAGAACGTTGTTCGTAAAGTAAAAGAAATGCTTTAATGATTTCAGAAAAATCTCTCCGGCATGGAGAGATTTTTCTATGTAAATGAGTTTTTTCGACAGAAAAAGTTTTTTATCTCTCCGCAGTCAGACAATCATTGCAAATTTTCTTATATATAATGAAGAGAAAAGGTTGTCCAGATTGGGAGGGGAAAAATGAAAACGTATGAATTGTATTTAATTCAAGAGGATATTGCGAAATCTTATTTTGGTCGTGAATATTTGTTTTTTGATTTATTTGCTCGATTTTCAGAATCTGGGTCCCTTTCGGAGAAAAAAGTGTTATATAAACAAATGATGTATATAACAAAACCATTGCAAGTAATGAAAATTCATCATAAATTAGAACAAGCTTTGCGCGTTCTTGGTAAATATGATAGAACACATCATACACATACACTTTATACGGGAGCGGAGTACGGTGAAATAATGGTGAAACCGCACTATATTCGTATGAATACCTCTGGAAATGTCTCTATGGAAACGACTTTCTTTGAGGTGTTAAGAAAGTGTGAATTAACATTTTTAGCTATGGATTATGAAAATACAAAGTACGGATGGCTGAATCCTCTAAAACAAGTACGAACATATGTGTAAAAATGTCGAATTGTATCTTGTCTTATTGAAAAGGTTTTAGTACACTGTAAGGTAGACAACATGAAGGAGGAAAATATATGCCAATTTGGTTAGGTATTCTAGTGGGCGTAGTAGCACTAGTAGCAGGCGTGGCGTTAGGATTTTTCATTGCCCGCAAATACATGATGAATTACTTACAAAAAAATCCACCAATTAATGAACAAATGTTAAAAATGATGATGATGCAAATGGGACAAAAACCTTCCCAAAAGAAAATCAATCAAATGATGAGCGCAATGAACAAGCAACAAATGAAATAAGCGCTAAAAGACACTCGCTAAGAGTGTCTTTCTTTTTGTTAGTTACAGTTTTTAAAACTTTTAAAAATTCTGTATTTTTGATAAACTGAAAACATCGCTCATTTTAAGGGAGGAGGAAAAAAATGAAAGTGTTTATGAATTTAGCGTGGTTTTTTAAACAAGAAAAACGAGCATACATAACCGGAATTATTTTATTATTTGGCGTTGCACTTTTAGAACTTGTAGCACCAAAAGTAATTGGAATCGTTGTAGATGAAATTAATGATGGAACATTGACGACCAATAAGTTACTAAATTGGGTTGTACTATTAGTAATTGTAGGTATTACGATGTACATATTACGTTACATATGGCGTATTATGATTTTCGGGTCTTCGTTAAAATTAGCTCGCCAATTACGAAAAAATTTATATGAACATTTTACAAAGATGAGTCCATCTTTCTATCAGTCAAATCGAACAGGTGATTTAATGGCACATGCGACCAATGATATTCAAGCGATCCAGCAAACTGCTGGAGCGGGTGTTTTAACGCTTGTTGATTCATTGGCTGTTGGGGGATGTGTACTCGTAGCGATGGGTTTTACAATAAGTTGGAAGTTAACATTGTTAAGTTTAATTCCGATGCCGATTGTAGCCATTTCGACAAATTATTATGGAACATTATTACATAAAAGGTTTCATAAAGCACAGCAATCGTTTTCGGAAATTAATGATAAAGTGCAAGAGAGTATGAGTGGAATGAAAGTGATTCGATCGCTTGGACAAGAGAAAGAAGATTTGCAGGCGTTTCGAAAAAAATCAGAAGATGTTGTGCATAAAAATGTGTTAGTTGCACGTATTGATTCGTTATTTGATCCGACAATCGCTCTTATCGTTGGATTTTCTTTTTTAATTGCAGTATGTTACGGATCGGTATTAGTTGTAAGAGGTGAATTAACAGTAGGTGATCTCGTTACATTTACGACATATTTAGGTACCCTCGTTTGGCCAATGTTAGCGTTTGGATGGTTGTTCAATATTATGGAGCGTGGGCGTGCTTCATATGACCGTGTAGAAAAAATTCTTTCACAAAAATCAGATGTAGTAAATAGAGAAAATGCTGTACATACGATAGCGAGCGGTAATGTTTCGTTTGCCGTTGATTCATTTTCGTATAAGAAAAATGAACTGTTACATTTAAACGATATTCACTTTGATTTGAAGAAGGGCGAAACGCTAGGAGTTGTAGGACGTACAGGTGCAGGGAAAACGACTTTATTAAAATGTTTAATCCGTGAGTATGATCATTTTAATGGTGAATTAAAAGTTGGGGAGCGAGATATTCGAGATTTAACACTTCATGGTGTCCGTTCTGCTATTTCATATGTGCCACAAGATCATTTTTTATTTTCAGCAAGTATTGGTGAGAATATCGCCTTTGGAAAGGCGGATGCTACATATAATGAAATTACCGAAGCTGCAGATATTGCTTGTATTCATAATGATATCCTCCAATTTTCAGAAGGATATGAAACAGTAGTAGGGGAAAGAGGCGTTTCGTTATCTGGTGGTCAAAAACAGCGAATCTCTATTGCTCGTGCTTTATTAACAAATGCTGAAATTTTAATTTTGGATGATTGTTTATCAGCGGTAGATGCAAAAACAGAAGAGACAATTTTAAGTGCTTTAAAGAGGGAAAGAGCAGGGAAAACGACGATTATTACTGCACACCGATTAAGTGCAATTCAGCATGCCAATCTGATTCTTGTTGTTGATGAAGGTAGAATTGTACAAAGAGGTACACATGAGGAATTAATGAAGGAAAACGGCTGGTATAAAGAAATGTATGAAAGTCAGCAATTAGAAGCTTTAGTTGAGAAAGGAGGCGTATGATGGTAGAGAAGAAGCGAAGTGATTTAAGTAGATTGCTTTCTTATATGAAGCCATATAAAGGGTTGCTATCTTTAGCATTTATCTTTTTAGTTGGTGCGACAGTAACGGAAATGATGGGGCCTTTTTTAATTAAACAATTCCTCGATGAACACCTAGTACCGCGGGATTTTGAACGATCAGCACTCGTTACTTTATTTGTAATTTACATAGTTGCTCATTTATTAAAAGTATTATTTACGTATTTAAATCTATTGTACTTTCAGAACATTGCTTTTAAGATTGTTCAAGATATGCGAGTTGAAGTATATGAACATGTTCAAAAGCTATCATTAAGTTTCTTTGATCGTACGCCAATTGGTACGCTCGTATCTCGTATAACGAATGATACGGAAGCGATTAAAGATTTTTATGTCAGTGTATTATCAACATTTGTGAAAAATGTAGTCTTTTTAGTAGGTATTTTAATAGCGATGTTTTTATTAGATGTAAAATTAGCGTTATTTTCTCTCGTATTAATTCCGATAATGTTCGCGATTATGGTATTATATCGCCGGAAAAGTGCAGCTTTTTATTTAGAAGTACGTAATCAACTAAGCGTGTTAAATGCAAAATTGAACGAGTCCATACAAGGAATGAATATTGTTCAAGTGTTCAGACAAGAAAAACGTATGAGAAAAGAGTTTGAAGAAGTGAATAATAAACATTATAGTGCAGGGCGACGTACATTGAAGTTAGACGCATTACTTTTACGACCAGCTACGGATTTAGTACATATTGTAGCTATTGCTTTAGTACTAGGTTTATTTGGGATTGATGCTTTAAAGAGCCCTGTTGAAGTAGGAGTTTTATATGCTTTTGTTAACTATATACATCGTTTCTTCCAACCTGTAAATGAGATGATGATGAAATTGTCCTTTTTCCAACAGGCACTTGTTTCGTCATCACGTGTATTTCATTTAATGGACGAGAAAGATTTAGCACCGGTTCAAAAAGGCAATGAGAATCCTCAAGTTGTGGATGGAGATATTGAATTTAAAAATGTTACTTTTTCGTATGATGGAAAGCGTGACGTTTTAAAAAATGTATCATTTCACGTGAAACAAGGGCAAACGGTTGCTTTTGTTGGGCATACTGGTAGCGGAAAAAGTACGATTATGAATTTGTTAATGCGATTTTATAATCTTAAGTCAGGAAATATTGTAATAGACGGTGTAGATTTAGAAAAATTTGAAGAACGAGAAATTAGAAAGAAAATAGGACTCGTATTGCAAGATGCATTTTTATTTGCTGGAAATGTAAAGCAAAATATTCGTATGTATAATGAAGAAATTACGGATGAAGAAGTAAAAGAAGCTGCTCGATTTGTGCAAGCGAATACGTTTATTGAAAAGTTACCAGAGCAGTATGAAACAGAAGTAGTAGAAAGAGGTGCAGCATTTTCAAGCGGTCAACGACAATTAATTGCTTTTGCTAGAACGATAGCAACGAATCCGAAAGTATTAGTATTAGATGAAGCAACAGCTAATATCGATACAGAAACAGAAGAGGCTATTCAAACAGCGTTGCAACAAATGCGAAAAGGTAGAACGACGATAGCCATTGCGCATAGGTTATCTACAATTCAAGATGCAGATCAAATTTTTGTGATGCATGATGGAGAGATAGTAGAAAGAGGAACACATCAAGAATTACTAAGTGAGCAAGGTTTGTATTATAATATGTACTTGTTACAAAATAAAGGGAGTTTGCAAAAGGCCTTGTAAATACAAGGTCTTTTTTATTTTGTATACAAAATATATTTACTCTTTGTTTCTATAGCATAAATGTCGTGTCCTCTTATGAAATTTGTACATATTGTATGTATACGAAGTAAAAAAATTGATAGGAGATTTTATATGCAAAACAGATCGAGTTCAAATGTTACGTTTATTGATGTGTCTCATTGGGAAGGGAATATTGATTGGAATGCAGTGAAGGCATCTGGAATTCCAGCAGCGTATGCAAAAGCGACAGAAGGTGTAAATTACATTGATCCTACTTTTACTAAAAATGTACAAGCAGCCCGAAGTGCGAATGTATTAATTGGTGCATACCATTTTGCACGTCCAGAACAAAATGATGCAATTTCAGAGGCGAAATATTTTGTGAGTATATTACAAAGTAACCAGACAGACTTAATGCCAGTTCTGGATTTAGAATCACCAAAAGATCCGAGTAATAGTAATTTAACTGGTAGCGCTATATCGAATTGGGCAAGAAGCTTCATAAATTATGTGAAACAGGCTACTGGAAAAGATGTAATGTTATATACAGGAGTTTGGTATATTAATGAGTTCGGAATTAGCGGATTAAGTGATATTCCACTTTGGATTGCTAAATACTCGAGTACACCGCCTGCTGATGCTGGTGGATGGACAGCGTGGACAGCGTGGCAGTACACAGATTCTGGACAAATTTCAGGCGTAGGAAATTGTGATGTATCAGCTGCAGTTTCATTAGAAGCTTTAAAAGGGAATGGAGCAAGTGGTGGAGGGAATGTTTCTCCGCCTAATAATGCAACTCCAGTGTACGGGGTTGCTATAATTAATGGAGATAATGTGAATTTGAGAAGTGGACCATCTTTGCAGTCTAGTGTAATTCGCCAATTGAATCGTGGCGAAACATATGAAGTTTGGGGAGAACAAGATGGATGGCTTTGTTTAGGGACAAATCAGTGGGTATATAATGATCCGAGTTATATTCAGTATAAACATTATGTGGCGACTATTACTGGTGATAATGTAAATTTACGTGACGCTCCATCATTAAAAGGAAATGTTATAAGACAGTTACATCATGGTGAATCGTATCGAGTATGGAGTAAGCAAGATGGATGGCTTTGCTTAGGGACAAATCAATGGATATACTACGATCCAAGTTATATTCAGTATGGTGTACAATAGAGTGAAAATAAAAGGTGCCCCGTCAGAGGTGCCTTTTATTAAAAATATACAACTTTTACAAAGTCTATATCGAAACCATAGTATACTATAGTAGATATATTTTAAAAAAATAATAGAAAATGAAATAAAGGGGTAAAAATATGAATTATGTGCTAATAGGTGCGGTTTTAATATTATTAGCTGTAGTATTTGTGCTGTTTTATAAAAATAAACAGTTAGAATCAGAGAGTCAGCAAGTAGAATTTGAAAAGAAACAAGCAATTGAAACGTATGAAAACGAAATTGCAGCTACGGTGATAGAGCATAAAGAACAACAAAATAATTTAAAAAATATGGAACAGAAAAAATACAATGATTTACAAGTAAGTGCAAATAGAGAAATTGAAAATATGCGTATGATGAAAAATCAATTAGCTATGCAACATAGTAAAGAACGTAGTGAAATACAAAATAAACATAATAACGAAATACATATGTTTCAAAAATTAATTGCAAATTTACGAGAATATACTAAAAACGGCGCTGAAATGAATACGTACGAAACATTACATTATATGAAGCGAGGATTCATAGAGCAAGGCATCATATTAGATGCTGAAATTGAAATCATGCCGAATGTTTTTATTAAAAATAATAGTGAAATAAACGATAATCGAATCCATCATCTCATCTTGTGCAAAACTGGTATTTATCTACTTGAGACGAAAGAATGGGAAGAGAAATTAATTCATGGTTTAACGAAAGAAAATGCTGGTATATATTCATTTATGATTGATGAAATGGGTAAGTATCAACAAGAAGTTGAAAAAGAAGAGACATTTGAATATATAGTAGGTAAAGATTCGTCAACTATACAAGTGAAAAATGAAGGAAATCCAGTATATAAGGCGAAGAAACTATCTCAAATTTTATACAATTGTTTGAAAGAAATGCAGGCTAATAGTATAAAAGAAAAGGTAAAACCAGTTGTATATTTTTATAATGAAAATGGAAAAGAAATAATAGATCTTTCTAGTGAGGAAACACCTAGATTAAAAGATCGGGAGCAAATTGTAACGTTCTTCAGAAATGAAATCTTAGCAGGGAAAGTAGTATATACAGTGCAAGAATTAGAACAGATTCGAGAAATGATTAGCCGGATGAATTATATAGTGAGTTAAAAGGGGAGATCTTTCTGAACGCTATGCTACGTGGCATTTTGTATGTATATTTTTGTTTGTATATAGTAATGTACATTGTATTTATATTCGTCATTGATATGGTCCATATACCCTTAAGTGTAAGGAGCATTTTTGTAGTATTCATACCATTTGTTTTATTAGTCATGATTCAAAGGGCTATTTTATATGTTTCTAAAAATCGTAATGAAGAAAAGAAGCAAATGTTGGGGGTTTTAATAGTAGCACTCATACCATTAATAGTGTGCACTGTACAACTAAGTGTAAATGAATATACATCAAAGTTTAATCAAAATAGATGGTTAAATCATGCAGATAAGCGGGTACATATGGTAGATGATCTATTACAAAAATATAAATTAATAGGGAAATCAAATGAAGAAATTATCCAATTGTTAGGAGCTCCAACGGAAACGAGAAGTGGGGAAGAAGGAGTTACCACTTTGTATTATCTTGGGACTGAACGTGGCTTTATTCCAATAGATAGCGAACAGCTTGTTTTCCAATTTGATAGAGATGGAAAAGTCATGGAATATACGGTGCATAAAGATTAAAGAAACGTAGAGGGAAGCTATATGTTATAGCTTCTTTTTTATTTTTCAATATGTCACGGAAGGGGGAGAAGGTTTTTGAGTGGAATAAGGAATGAAAGCGGAGGTGATGCATATATATAGATGCATTGGGTGATTATTAGTCCGATTGGTGAGGGGTAATAATTAATAAGTACGAACAAAAACCCCACTCATTAAAGTTTCACTTTATCATATTGTATAAATGAAAAGGAGGTAAGACGGTGAAAGCAATCCCGACTGATGTCCTGAGTAAAGAATTGATGGAAAGAGAAGGAGTTATCTCTATTACAGTAAAGGAATTTGAAAAGATAGAAGTAGCTGGAGTGGTGGTCGCTGGTCCAGCAGTTATTTTGATTAATCAAGATTAAGTACATATCATTGAAATAAAAAGCATCCATCTAGGATGCTTTTTATTTGTATGTAAGCATAAATATGATGGATAATTGTGTTACTGGAGGGGAAAGTCTGTGGCAATAATTATAACAATGTTAGTAATGGGTATTTTATTAGGATTTGTTGGAGCTGGAGGAGCTGGGTTTATTATCGCGATACTCACTTTAGTATTCCAAATTCCTATTCATGTTGCTCTTGCAACATCTTTAACTGCAATGGCATTTACGACATTATCAGGTGTTGTAAGTCATTACCGTGAAGGCAATGTTGCACTTATTATAGGCGGGATTGTTGGGGGATTTGGCGCAATTGGCTCTTATATTGGTTCTAAATTTGGTTCACTTATACCAGCACATCTTCTTCATTGGTTTACAGCTGGGATGTTATTTTTATCGGCAATTTTTATGTTTATTAAATTAATTATGTTCCAAAACAAAGAGAAGTCGTCTTTATATAAACATAAAGAGTTTTCCGTGAACTACTTGTTGAAATGTGTATGCCTTGGATTAGTTACTGGAATGATGGCTGGTTCATTTGGGATTGGTTCTGCACCGTTTATTCAACTTGGATTAATGGTTCTATTGGGACTTACGATTCAGCAATCTGTAGGGACAACAATGCTTGTTATATTACCGATTGCAATTGGAGGCGGGATAGGATATAGTTCGGAAGGATATTTAGATTATATATTGTTATTGCAAGTATTGATTGGGACCATGTTAGGGGCATACATTGGCGCGAAGTTTACAAATTATGCACCGCGAACGCTTTTGAGGTTTTCGATGATTATGACACCGGTTTTAGCTGGGTGTATGCTATTGATGGAATAAAGTGAAATTATAATCAGTAGGGGGTTACTGCTTACAAATAGCGGGATAAAATTAATATAGCAAACTATTAATATATTTTACGAATGAATTATATAGGTAATTCATATTTCCCATATAAAAGGATTTGTTTTAATATTATGAGTGTAAAGTTCGAGTATTCGAAGTACTACTTGAATTATATCCCTATCCCTTTTCTAAAAATGCGAACAAGTTTTGCCCTATTCTATTCAATAGTTAATTGCATAGAAATATATTGTTCGATGACCATTATGGAACGTACATAATGGGAAAATCCCGATCCTTAAAGAGGATGCCCCTAATCTTCATGTGAAAATATGATCGGATATGAAAGCTGCCCAATTTATGGTCAGCTTTCTTTTTGTTCGAAAATTATTTCTTCTTTAATTTCTGTTTGCAATAATACAGTTTTTCCGAAGCGACGTTTGCATTCCGCGCGCACTTTTTCAAGGGCTAGTAGCTGAGTAGTGGCGGGAACTGTGACAATAGCTTGGCGAGGTTTTCGATTTTCTTCACAAAAGACACATTCCACAACATAATTAGAAATCATATTTTCATCCTTCCATTTTTAATTTCTAAGAAGGGATTGTCTATGAAGTTGATGTAACTTTTCGTCATTGTTTTATTATTTTCCTCTTTTTTTCAAGGGGAAAATAATAAAGAAGGCGAATTTTAGTAGGGGAGGGATGTTTATGGAGAGATGGATAGGTAGTGCAGCGGTATGTGTAAATGAAAAAAATGAAGTTTTAATGGTACTGCAGGGAAAAGAGGGAGAAGAAAAAAGGTGGTCTGTCCCAAGTGGAGGACTTGAAAAGGGAGAGACACTAGAAGAATGTTGTATCAGGGAAGTTTGGGAAGAAACAGGTTACAATGTGGAAGTTGTAAATAAAATATATGAAAAAGAGGGTATTACATACGGTGTTCCAGTGTATGTCCATTATTATTTTGTTAAACAAATAGGCGGTAATATGAAAATCCAAGATCCTGATGAGTTAATACATGAAATTGCTTGGAAAGGGATACATGAAGTTGAACAATTGTGTTTAGCTTTTCCAGAGGATTATGAATTGCTGTACCAATATATAAATAAAGAAGCAAGTATGTAAATACTTGCTTCTTTAATGTATCCAAGACAAGAAAAGCGGAACGATAACTAAACTAGCGCCTGCTGTTAAAAGCATGGATAAACTTGCAATTGTTCCTTCCACAGGACCGATTTCGAATGCTTTTGATGTACCGGTTCCATTTGCGCTCGTTCCTAACATAATACCTTTTGCGATTGCTGTTTTAATACGGCAAATACGTATGAGAGAAGGACCGAGCAATGCTCCTGTTAAGGCAGTTAAAACGACAAATACAGCAGTTAATTGTGACATACCACCAATCATTTCTGAAATAGCCATTGCGATTGGTGTTGTTACGATATGTGGCGCTAAACTATGTTCTAGTGATGAATCAATTTGAAAATAATTTGCTAGTAGTGCTGAAGTAATGACTGATAAAAACGAACCGACAATGACATTAAGTAAGATAGCCATTCCATGTTTCTTTAATAAATCAAAGTATTTATAGATTGGCCATGCAAAAGCAACTGTTGCGGGTTTTAATAATTCAGTTAACCAGTGACCACCAGATTCATATGTTTCATAAGGTGTATCTAATCCGAGCAATAAAGAAATTAAAATAATGGGACAGACGAGAAGAGGAGAAAGTAGACTCCAATTCCATCGTTGATACATTTTTTTTGATAGCCAATATGTGAATAGTGTTAATAGTAAACAAAGAAATCCGATCATTGCGTTGATCCTTTCCGCTTTAGTAGCAATTCTGTTAAAAGTCCTGTAACTAAGGTAACGCAAAGAGTGCTAATCATAATAATTAAAATGAGATCGATTCCATATTGTGTTAGTGTATCTCTGTAACGTATGACAGCGACTGCAGAAGGGATGAAAAATAAAATAAGTTCTTTTAATAAAAAATCTGCTCCGTCCTGTATCCATTCTTTTTTAACTAGGTTAAATTTTAATGAAATTAATAATAAAAAAATACCGATTATACTTCCTGGAACTGGGAGGTGTGCCTGTTTTGCAATCCATTCACCTGTCCAAGCGAAACAAAATAGTAATAAAATTTGTCCGCTTAACTTCCACCATTTCATACAGTAACCACCTCTTTCTTTTTTTACATAAAAATTGTAAAAAAGAATTAACAATTTCTACTATACGTTCATTCAAAATATTTGTCTAATATATAAATTATATGTTATTAATATATTAGACATATTAATCGAAAGTGAAAAGGGTGTCCAAAAATGGAATTACGGCATTTGCAATATTTTGTTGTTGTGGCAGAAGAGTTACACTTTGGACGGGCGGCTGCTCGTTTACAAATGACACAACCACCACTTAGTCAACAAATACAGCAATTAGAAAAAGAAATGGGAGTTACATTATTTTCAAGAACGAAAAGAAAGGTTGAACTAACAGAAGCAGGAGAAATGTTTTTAAAAGAAGTAAAAAAGGCGTTTGAACAAATTGAAAAAGCAGTAGAAGTTGCACAAAGTGCGCAAAGGGGAGAAGTAGGATCACTTTCAATTGGTTTTGTAGGTGCGGCGATATATGATATTTTACCATCAATTGTTAGGGAATATAGAAAAAAATTTCCGAGAGTGTCTGTTGCATTACATGAATTGTCAACACCAGATCAAGTTCATGCACTTCATGATAACCGTATCGATATTGGCTTTTTACGTCCACCAATTCCAACACAATTATTAGAATTAGAGCCAATTCAAAGGTTATCTTGCACCTTATGTTTACCAAAGGCACATCCACTTGCAGAGAAAGATGAAATACATATAGAAGATTTACGAGATGAGCCGTTTGTATTTATTACGAGACCAGTATGGCCAGCTTTGTATGATACAATTTTATCTCTTTGCAGAGAAGTTGGATTTAGTCCGCGTATTGTACAAGAAGCAACAGAGTATCAAACAGTTATGGGGCTTGTAGCAGCAGGGATTGGAATTACAGTAATACCCGTGTCGGCAAATAAGTTATATAAAACAGAAGTTGTATATAAAGAGTTATATGATTCTAATTTTGTTGCAGAAATGTCAGTGGCTTACAAAAAAATGAATAGTAATCCAGAGCTGCTAGAGTTTTTAAAAATTGCAAGAGAGAAGAAAAGAATAGAAGTAGAAGATGAGCAATAGTAGTAACAGAATATGGATTTAATTCAAATCCATAAAAGTACACCTTATTAAACAATAAAGCGGAAATGCAACTTAAGTTGCATTTCCGCTTTATTGTTCTTTTTTTAGCTCGATACTAAATAGATAAACGTGTTCATTTTCTTTTAAGAGTAGATCAATACCTGTTTCTTCATCAATGGTAGGAACGCTTACAGTTTCTTTACTGCTTTGGATTACAGCAGCTAAGGTTGTTTTTTGATTGTATTTTAAATTTTTTATAGATTGGATTGTAGTAGTTGCAGAGCTATTTACGCTTGGTGGCGCTTCTTCAGGAACAAGTGTTGAACCACCTTCAATATTCAGATACCACTGCCTTTTTTCTTGTATATCTTTATCGAATTGGAAATGTGGTGGTAAAAAAGAAAGCTTTACTTTCTTTTTTGAAAAATGTGAGGTAGCTATATTAGCAATTTCTTTTGTTTTTTTACCATTGTTATAATAATCAATTGTAGCATTTATTTCATCTTTATCATTTTTAAGAGTAACGTTATAAAACATGCTATTTCCTTCTTGAAAAGGAGTCATTTGTAAAATAGAAGCTTGCTCTTTTGTTAATTTGTATGGCTCAACAACGGCAACTTCATTGTTTTTTATTTGGCTACAACTTGTGAGTAATAATAAACACAAGATTGATAGTAATTTTATACGCATGCAATCTCCTCCTTTTTACAATTATATTCTAAATGTGATTTTTTATCATTTCGTTTTCTAGGACTAAAGACTTAGAAGAAATTCCGATTGTAGTGCGATGTTTAAAATGTCATATTTTTATACACTAGTAGTATAGAATGCGTATGTAATAAGGTAGGGGAAGAATTTTATGTCTTTATGTCGGTTAGCGAGAAAAAATATTAGAACATTTGCTACCAAAAGGATGAAGCAATTTATGTGGATTGCTATGAGTACTATGATTTTGTTTTTTATGATATCGTTACAATTTAATGAAGGAGCTATTTTGAAAGTAGGGGATGCATTTGTATTTCAAATGTATTTTTACACACTGTTTATTGTACTAATTTTCATATGTATTTTTACTACATATAAAATGATGTACTCCCTTTTGCTAGTGAGGAGAGAGGAGTTTACATCTTATGTAGCAGAAAATATAAAAAGAAAAGAAGTACTATGTTTATTATGTCAGGAGCAATTATTCATTTATGGAGCAGCATTTGTTTTCGGATTAATTAATGGGATGCTATTTTTGAAATTATTCACGGTTATCTTTATGAAAATCGCAGGGATACAAGGAGTAAATAGTGCGCCAATTACAATATATGCAGTTGTAATTATTAGTATAATTATGATGACTGTCGTTTTAATAACGACGATGCAATGTTATCGATTTGTTCGAAGTTTAAAAGATGAAAATTCGTTGCGATTAAAAGAAAGGGCATGAGAAATCATGCTTTTTTCTATTTTACACATAAAAATAATCATGTTACAGTGAAAAGACCTGACAAAGAATGGGAAGGAAAGGTTGTATAGAATGACAAATGAACAATCAATTGTAAAAGTCGATCGGTTAACGAAGCGAATCGGCTCAAAGACACTTGTACAAAATATTAGTTTTGAAGTGAAAAAAGGCGAGGTTGTCGGTTTACTCGGACCAAACGGTGCTGGAAAAACGACTTTAATGAGAATGATGGTTGGTATGATCCGTATGACAGAAGGTGAAGTATGGATTGATGGTCAATCTGTGAAACAGCAATTTGAAAAAACCGCTGCGAAAATTGGGGCGGTAATTGAGACACCCGAATTTTATCCTTTTTTGAGCGGGTATGAAAATTTAACATATTTCGGACGAATGAATGGTAATGTGACCGAAGAACGTATCGATGAAGTAGTGAAATTGTTAGGAATGGGACAAGTAATTAATCGTAAAGTAAAAGCATATTCACTCGGCATGAGACAACGTTTAGGAATCGCTCAGGCGCTTATTCACGATCCGGATGTGTTGGTACTAGATGAACCGACGAATGGATTAGACCCTAGTGGAATACATGAAATGAGAATGTACATAAAAAAAATTGCACACGAACAAGGAAAAGCTGTACTTGTATCGAGTCACTTACTTTCAGAAGTTGAATTAATGTGTGACAGAGTTATCATTATTCAGCACGGGGAATATGTGGCTACGCAAAATATTCAGCATAGTCAAAGTGAAGAGATGGAGACGATCCGTATACGTGTAGATGATGCGAATAAAGCAGCGGAAATGTTAGGGCATGATGTTTTATTAAAGGATAATGAATTAATTATTAACGTAAAAGATGAAGAAATCCCAAATGTTATTCGTACATTGCTTGAGAAAAATATTCAAGTGTATCGTGTATATGAAGAAAGAAAAACGTTAGAAGAGCAATTTTTAGAATTAACAGGGGGAAAAGATATTGTTTAATTTAGTATATAACGAACTGTATAAAATATTTAAGCGGAAGCGAACGATTATTCCATTTGCGGTTATTGCAGTATTAATAATCGGATTAGGGTGGGTTACGGTAAAGTATTTTGAACCGGAAACAAAAGGATGGAAAGTAGATTATACAGAACGTACTGTAGAAATTGAGAAAAAGCTTGGCATGAAAAAAGAAGCTATTTTAGCAGAAAAATCAGGGGATGAGCTTGTAAAAGAATACCAGCTTAAGATGAAGCATTTAGATACGGATACAGCACCGGCAAGCAGTTCTCCACTTTCTTTCATGAGAGATACAGGTTTTATCGTATTTCCAATTTTGCTCCCATTTATCCTCGTGTATGCAAGTACAATTTTTGCGAATGAATATAGCTGGGGAACATATAAATTTTTAACAATCCGTCCGGCGAGTCGATTTAAAATTTTAACAGCAAAGTTTTTAGCAATCGTTATATTTGCAGCTTTATTGTTTATATTTAATATGATTTTCTCCGCTTTATGTGGACTTGTTATTTATAAATTCCAACAGCCTGCATGGAGTGAGTTTATTTTCCAAGATGGAAATATAATAAAACAAAATATTTTTGTGGAAGCAAGTAAATATTATGTTTTATCGTGGTTACCAACGGTTGTGTATGCATCGTTTGCATTTATGATTTCTGTGTTAACGAGATCTAGTGGAGGTGCAATTGGTATTTCACTATTCCTTGCTTTATCAGGCAATATTGCGTTATTAGCAGCCACTAGATATAACTGGGCGAAATATTTATTGCCAGCAAACACAGATTTATATAGTATTTCAAAGAATGGAAGTTTTATTGATGGAGTAACATTCCCGTTTGCATCATGTATGTTACTACTGTATTTGTTCGTATTTTTATGTATTTCATATACTGTGTTTTTAAAACGTGATTTAACTTAATAAGAAAAGCCGTTCAGGGTGCTGAGATGCACTTTGAACGGCTTTTTTTATGAGAATTGTTTAAGTGCTCTTTCGGCTAGTAAAGCAAAGTATTCTGCACTTATAGGCAGTGCCTCTTCATTAATTGTAAAAGCAGGATGATGCCATTCATGTGTACCGCTCGTTCCCATAAAGACGAATGAACCTGGTATTTCCTGTTGGTAAAATGAAAAATCTTCTCCAGCCATTGACGGACTAGGTAAGATGATATTAAGATTCATCTTTGTGGCAACTTGAGTAGATAAGTCTGTAAGAGCTTTATCGTTGTGAACAGCAGGAGGACCTGAAAAAAAACGGAATTCCGTTTTTACACCTAATGCATCAGATACACCTTTAATAATACGCTCCATGAGTGCTGGGATCTTTTCACGTGTTTCAGCTTGGAACGTGCGAATAGTTCCTTCTAACGTAGCTTTTTCAGGAATCACGTTCCACGTATTTCCTGCATGAATATTTGTAACACTAACAACCGCATTATGAGATGAACTTATATTTCGGCTTACAATTGTTTGCAGTGCCATCACAAGTTGAGAGGATGCGACAATAGGATCTACGCCAGCATCTGGTACAGCCGCGTGTGTACCAACTCCGTGAATTTCAATTTCAAATCGATCAACTCCGGCCATCAGTGGACCATCTTTAATGCCAATTGTACCTACTGGTAAATCAGGTTTATTATGCATGCCGAAAATCGCTTGCACATTACGTAAATGTCCAGCATCAATAACTTTGCAAGCGCCATTACTACTTTCTTCAGCTGGTTGGAATATGAAGCGAATCGTTCCATTTAGGGAAGATTCTCTTTCTTTTAATAAGAAAGCAGTACCTAAAATAGCAGCTGTATGAAAATCGTGTCCACAAGCATGCATTTTCCCTCGTACTTTAGATGCATAGGACAAATGTGTTTCTTCTTGAATAGGAAGGGCATCAATATCAGCACGAACTGCTACAATTGGTCCGTTTTTATTACCAGACACTTCAGCGATAATTCCTGTTTCTAAATTGGAATCAATGATAGTAATATTTTTTTCTTCTAACCAATTTTTTATTGCTTTTGTTGTTTCGAACTCTTCATATGATAGTTCTGGATACTCATGTAAATGTCGACGGATGGAAATAAGTTTTTCTTTTAGTTGATTTGAAATAGATACCATGTAGTATGCCTTCTTTCTTCAGCAAAATATTTATCATAAGTATACAACAATAAAAGAGAGGATTCTCAAATGAAAATCCTCTCTCGTTTATCCCATAAAAGCCCGATTGGTTCAACTAATTAAAGTTTCACTTTATGCTGCGACTTTTTTATGCGTAGGATGTTTACGATAACGTCCACGCATTGCGTATGCAATTTGCGGGATTGCAATCCCAATTAATATAAGTGATACACCGAACCATTGTGAAGATAGTACAGCCTCTTTTAAAACGAATACGGACATAATTGTTGTAACTGGTAGTTCCGCTGCACCAAGAATAGTCGCTAAGCCAGAACCGATTTTTGGAATCCCGATTGTAAAGGCAATAGATGGAATGACGATACTAAATGTTCCTAATCCTAAACCGTATTTCCAAAGACCTTGAGAAATGGCACCATTAAAAATAAATGTTGGTGGGAATACAATCATGACTAAAGTTAAAGCACCAGTCATTAAGAGAACACCGCGCGGTAATGAAGGTACTTCAACAGCAACTTTTCCGCTCACGAAAATGTATGTTGCGAATGTAACAGCAGATAATAAACCTAAAATGATTCCAGTCGTATCGAAAGCACCTGCTGATTGTTCTAGTAAACCACTGGATAAAAATGTCCCTACAAGTAAGAAAATAACAGAAATAACTTTTTCTCTTGAAGGTAATGTTTTTGTTGAGACTGCTTCAATGATAATTCCGACCCAAACGAATTGGAATAAAAGAATAATTGCAATAGAAGCTGGTACAGTTTTTAATGAAGCATAATAAAAAATTCCGGTAAAACTTGCAGATGTTCCTGCAACGAATAAAAGTAATGCTTGCTTTAAAGGAACGCGATGTCTAGAAAATAGAAGTGTAATAGCAAGCAAAATAATCCAACCGAACAAATATTGGCTGCCAATTACCTCTCCAAGTGAAAATCCTTCTGCATATGCAAGTTTAACAAAAATAGCTAAAATTCCATAACTACACGCTCCTAATAAAACTAAAAGAGAATAACGAAGCATGAAAAATTCCTCCCATCTATATGAAGTTGTTCCGTATCGAAAATATATAACTAGAGGGAAGTATACAAAATTAGAAATAAAGGGTCAAATGAAAGAAAAGTATGACATTTTATAGAATAATAATAAAAGTATGATATTTATGCATAATCTTGAAATTATTAATAGTAGAAGTATTATAAAATCAACTTTGTATTGTATAGAGACAGCATTTGAAAAAAATATTTTTTAAACCAATATGTAAATAGGCGTACTAGTAGCGTGCTAATTATTTGAGAAACTATGTTACCTTTGTTATGGTAATAACAATTAAAGGAGTTTCATAATGCATTTGATTTTTTTCTATATAATAGAAGGAAATGAAAACGTTTTATTAGAAACTGTGAGGAAGTATGGTTTTTCTTATTACCACGTTGTAAAAGTGATTTCACGAATTGTTCATAGTATTTTTATGTGTTTTTGTTACAATATTTAGGGAGAGGAGTGGAATGATGCAAGATATTAGTATTTTTTTAGCGTTTGGCGCCGGGTTCTTATCATTTATTTCCCCATGTTGCTTACCGCTTTATCCGGCATTTTTATCGTACATAACAGGTATGTCGGTTTCTGAATTGAAAGAAGAAAATGCAATGCTTCGCAAAAGAAGTATGATACATACAGCGTTTTTCTTACTTGGATTTTCAATTATATTTATTGCAATTGGATTTGGTACAAGTTTTATTGGAGGAATCTTTACTGACTATAAAGATTTAATCAGACAGTTAGGTGGTATCTTTATCATCGTGTTCGGTTTAATTATTGTCGGGGTGTTTAAGCCGAAATTTTTAATGCAAGACCGTAAATTTACATTTAAAAATCGTCCAAGTGGCTATTTTGGATCAGTACTAATTGGATTAGCCTTTGCAGCAGGGTGGACGCCATGTACCGGACCAATTCTAGTGTCCGTAATTGGATTAGCAGCAACAAATCCAGAATCAGCAATGATATATATGATTGCTTACATACTTGGATTTGCAATCCCGTTTTTCGTACTGTCATTCTTTATTACGAAAATGTCTTGGATTAAAAGAAATAGTATGGCCTTCATGAAAGTCGGAGGATATATTATGATTGTTATGGGTGTCTTCCTATACTTTAACTGGATGACGAAAATTATTGTATATTTCTCAAGTTTATTTGGTGGTTTTACTGGTTTTTAGTATTATTCTGCGAAAATGTTGGAAATACTAACGGAAAAGCATATAATGAAAGTATATTTTGCATATAGCCACAAAAAAGGATGAGAAAATATGAACATAGTTCTTTTATCAAGTATCGTTGCTGTTTGTATGGCTGTCGGTGCGATGTTTATTCGTTTAAAAGCAGCTAAGAAACCTGCAACATTGAAAAAAATTATACTTCCACCATTTTTTATGAGTACGGGTGCATTGATGTATGTTTTTCCTGAATTTCGATTAACTCCAGCAGAAATGTTAGAAGCAATTGGTGTCGGTTTGATTTTCTCTATTTTTCTTATTAAAACATCTAAATTTGAAATTAGAGGACAAGAGATTTATTTGAAGCGTTCAAAAGCCTTTGTTTTCATATTAATTGGATTACTTGTAGTGCGGATTGTATTTAAAACATACTTAAGTCAATCTCTTGATTTAGGACAACTTAGTGGCATGTTCTTCTTACTTGCGTTTGCGATGATTGTGTCATGGAGAATTGCAATGTATCGTTCCTTTACGAAATTACAAAAGGAAATGGAAAAAGAAGATGGTTTTTATAATGAAAAAGATATGAAGCTAACTTAAAAACTGTATATGTACCAAATAAAAAGACAGCGTTAAAGGCGCTGTCTTTTTATTTATAGTGCTAACACTCACTGTCCCAGCCTCGGCGTATAAACCGTGTGCCATCAAAAAAACAATTTAAATTTGGTGATACGAATGGACCGATAAACGTAATGATGTTTGGGTCTGAAGTTTCGTCAACGGAAATTGGTGGTTTAGTAGGGTCAGGTCGTAGTGTATAGCGAATGCGAGCGGTATTGCGAATGAGACCGTCTCGTGGCTCTGCTGTTACTTGAACGATAAACCTAACAACAACGGATTCACCTGGATTAACAGTTCCAATAATAATACCGATAGTTGGGTTAGTTCCAGGACGTATTACTCCGTTTACTGTTACTGAATTCGGATAGAAAGTAACTTCGGGAGGCAGTGAATCAGTAATGAGTACATTATTTGAAGGAGTAGCGCCATTGTTAGTAAAGGTAAGTGTATATGTTATGAAGTCACCGAGTTCTACACGATTTACATTTGCGGTCTTAATAAATGTGTTTGGCTCATTAGGGTTTACTTCTATCGTAATTGGTGGTGTTGTTGTCGTTGTTGTGATAGGTGGTCTAGTAGGATCAGGTCGAGAAGTATACGTAATGGACGCGATATTTGTAATTATTCTATTAGCTGGAAGTGTAACAACCTGTGCTTGGAATGAAATAGTTACGGATTCTGTTGGATTAAGAGTTCCGACTGAAATGCCTGTGGATGGATTTGCGTTTGGAACGGGAATGTTATTAATTGTGACACTATTTGGAATGAATGATGTGCCGACAGGAAGTGAGTCAGTAACAGAAATGTCAGTTACAGGAATCGTACCTTCATTTTGGAATGTGATAGTAAATGTAATCGTATCACCTACTGAAACGATGGATTTATCAGCGGTTTTTATCGGATTGATAGTCCCAACGTTTACAGGGGTAATTGTAGCAGGAGTAGGTGTAGTAACGGATACAGGTGGCTTAGTAGGATCAGGTTGATACTGGAAGGAAACGTTACCTTGGTTTTGAATTTCTCCGCTTGGTGGAATTGAAGTAACTAGGACACGGAAAGAAATCGTTGCGGATTCAGAAGGAGCAAGTGTTGAAATAGGAATGCCTGTGGACGGATTTGCGGTTGGTTGCGGCACATTGTTAATAGTAACACTATCTTCAATGAACGAAGTACCGACAGGAATTGTATCAGTTACAACAATATTATTAGCAGGAATGGTACCTGTATTTTGGAGTGAAATCGTATACGTAATAATATCACCTAGTGTAACTGTTTCCGGCGTAGCTCTTTTTTGTGGATTTAATATAGCTGTATTTACATTCGTTGTGTTAATTGGAGTAGGGTCTGTAATGGTAATAGGAGGTTCACCAGGAACTGGTTCATATGTGAAAGTAACAGTTGCTTGATTTCGAATGATACCACCAGGTGGTACACTTGTTACTCTTGCTTGGAATTGAACCGTAATTGTATCGTTCGGATTGACTGTACCTACAGGTATACCCGCTACAGGATTTGCTCCAAGATCCAGAATACCATTTATTATAACGGTACCTGGAACAAATGTTAGACTATTTACTAATGGATCGGTAATGATAACGGAAGTTGCAGGGACTGATCCACGATTTTGGAAGGTTACGGTATACGTTATGATTTCATTTATATCTACAATTTGTTTGTCTGCTAGTTTATTTGGGTTAGGTGTAGGTGTAATAACGGATACTTCAACAGTTGGAGTAGGATCTGTAATGGTAATAGGGGGTTCGCTAGGGTTTGGCTGGAATGTGTAAGTGACAGTTGCTGTATTTGTAATAATGCCGTCTGGTGGCAATGTTGTTACAGTAACTTGATAAATTAATGTAATAATTTGTCCTGGAGTTACTGTTCCGACATTTACACCACTACTTGGATTTACACCAGGTAAAGAAACACCATTTACAGTAACACTATTCGGTACGAAATTGGTTCCAGCTGGAGTAGCGTCTGTCATAATGACATCTGTCGCATTAATATTTCCTACATTTTGGAATGTGATTGTATATGTGATAGTATCACCGAGATTGATTATTTGAGGGTTTGCTTGCTTGTTAGGGTTAATGGTAACTTCACTTACTCGAGTTTTTGTAGCAGGTGTAGGTGTAGTAATAGATACAGGTGGTAAGTTTGGATCTGGCTGATATTGGAATGAAACGGTGCCCTCATTTTCAATAAAACCTGTCGGCGGTATCGATGTTACTTGTACTTGGAAAGTTACGACGGCCGAGGTGTTAGGTTCTAATGTACCGATAAGAATTCCAGAACTAGGGACGGTACCTGGTTGTGGCACGTCATTAATCATTACACTATTTGGAATGAAAGTAGTACCAGCTGGAATAGGATCGGTTACAAGTACATTCGTGGCAGGGACAGTTCCTGTATTTTGTAAGGAGATTGTATAAGTGATTGTGTCACCTAATAAAGCAAATACTTTATCAGCGGATTTTGTAGGATTCGTTGTTGCTGTGTTGACATTTGTAGTAGTAGGGGGCGTTGGAGTAGTTACTGTTACTGGTGGTTCTCCAGGATTAGGTTGGAATGTGTAGGTGATAGTAGCTTCATTTACAATAATTCCGTTAGGTGGTATGGAAACAACGCGAACTTGGAATGTTAAAACAATTGATTGACTAGGGTTTAATGTGCCCAGAGGGATGCCAAGAGCTGGGTCAAGATTACTAGTTGGTGCACCATTAATTGTAACGCTATTTGGAATGAAAGTAGTTCCTGTTGGGATGGGGTCTGTAAAAACGATGTCTGTCAGTTGTACAGTTTGTAAGTTTTGGAAGGTAACGGTGTACGTAATAATATCATCTATATCAACGTTGTTTCGATCAGCTGTTTTCGATGGATTAATAATACTATTAATGATTTCAGTATTAACTGGTGGTGTTGTCTCTGTTTCTGTAATAGGAGGTTCATTTGGATTAGGCTGAGATGTAAAGTTGACTGAACCAACATTTGTAACAACCCCGTTAGGCGGTATATTTGTAATCGTTACTTGGAATGTGATGTTTACTATTTGATTCGGTTGTATTGTACTGATAGGTATTCCGATACTTGGATCAATACCTGGTTGTGAAATACCATTTACTGTAACGGAATCCATAATAAATTGTGTACCTACTGGTGGTGGATCAATGACAGATACATTTGTCATAGGAATATTTCCGATATTTTCAAGAGTGATTGTATACGTGAGTACATCTCCAATGTTAGCAACTGATAAATCTACTGTTTTAGTTGATTCTAACTCTGCATTTTGTACAATTGTTTCTGCGATTGGAGTAGGTGTGATTGTTGTAATAGGCGGAAGAGTAGGGTTTGGTTGAGAGGTGTAAGTGACATTTGCTTCATTTGAGATAATACCATTTGGTGGTAGAGCAGTTACTTGTACTTCTAAAGTGACAGTCACTATTTGTCTAGGATTTAATGTGCCAACTGGGATTCCTGTTTCAGGGGTCAAGTCAGGTTGTGAAATACCGTTAATCGTAATGCTTCCAGGAATAAATGTAGTTCCAGTAGGGATAGAATCTGTAATAATGACATCAGTTGCAGGTATATTACCAGAATTTTGAAGGGTGATTGTATAAGTGAGTGTATCACCAATACTTGCAAACTCACGGTCTACTGTTTTTTGTGGATTCGGGTTAGCGGTACGAACCGGTAAGGTAACAGTAGGAGTGGTTTCTGTCGTTGTAATAGGTGGTTCACTAGGGTTAGGTTGAGAAATATAGGTTACAACTGCCGTATTTTCTATTTTTCCGTTAGGTGGAATAGCATTTATTTGTACTTGGAACGTAACCGTGACAGTTTCGCCAGAGGTAACAGTACCGACAGAAATGCCTGTAAGGGGGCTTACACCAGGTTGAGGGATAGTATTTACTGTAACACTATCGGTAACAAAAGTTGTACCAGGTGGCAAAGAGTCTGTAATTGTTACACCTGTAGCAGGTATAGTTCCTTGGTTTGTAAAAGTGACAGTATAAGTTACGATATCACCAATTTCTGCAAATGTAAGGTTTGAGGTTTTAGTTGGGCTTATGACTACAGTTTGAATAGGAGTCGTTGTTTCAGGGGTCGTTTCTGTTTTTGTGACTGAAGGTAAGTTTGGATCCGGTTGATAATTAAATGTTACACTTCCTTGATTGCGTATTTCTCCACTAGCAGGGATGTTTACTACTCGTACTTGGAAAGTAATGGTCGCTCGTTCGGATGGTGCTAAAGTTCCAAGTGAAATTCCTGATGATGGATTGGTTCCTGGTTGAGGAATATCATTAATCGTAACACTGTCTGGAACTAATATAGTACCAGCAGGGATAGAATCCATGACTGTTACATTCGTAGCAGGGACAGTACCGGTGTTTTGGAATGAGAGTGTATAGGTAATGATATCATTCAGTGCAACAAAGGAACGATCTGCTGTTTTTTGTGGATTTAGTGTTGCAGTATTAACTGCTGTTTCTGTTTCAGGAGTTGTAATAGTTGGCGTAACAGGAGGTTCATTCGGATTTGGCTCATATGTGAATGTTATATTTGCTTGATTTCTAATGATTCCCCCGGGCGGGATGCTAGTTACTACACCTTGGAACGTAACTGTAATACTTTGACCAGGATTTACAGTGCCAACTGGTATACCAATTTCGGGATTTTCTCCAATTTGTGATGTTCCATTCACAACAACGCTACCTGGAACGAATGAAACACCAGATGGAAGTGTATCTTTTACAATAACGTTTGTAGCGGGGACGGTTCCTCTATTTTGGAATGTTACAGTAAAAGTAATCGTATCTCCTATATCAGCAATTTGTCGATCGGCAGATTTTGTAGTGGTCGGATTCGGATTGTTAATTGGGATGTTCACACTTGGAGTGGTAGTAGTTGTTGTAACGGGAGGTTCACTCGGATTTGGTTGATATTGATAAGTGAAGGATGCTTGGTTTCTAATTATCCCGTCAGGTGGTAAATTTGTAACGACAACTTGGTAGGTGATTGTTTTTGTTTCTCCGACAGAAATAGTGCCAAGTTGTATTCCGAGTTCTGGATCGGAACCAGGATTCGAAACGCCATCAATCGTAACACTATTTGGAACGAAAATAGTCCCGTTAGGTGTAGGGTCTGTAACGACTACATTTGTAGCTGGAACTGTCCCATTATTTGTAAAATTGACCGTATAGGTAATTGTATCTCCTATATCAGCAACTTGTTTGTCTGCAGATTTTGTAGGTGTAGTAACAACAGTGCCAACTTGAGTTTCTGTTTTAGGAGTTGGGGTTGTCTTTGTAACAGGAGGTTCATTTGGATTAACAATATGATTAAATGATACAATACCCTGATTTTCTATAAGGCCATTTGGTGGCACGCTTGTAACTTGAACTTGGAATGTAATTGTTTTTGTCTGATTTGGATTTAAAGTGCCGATTGATATACCATTTTCAGGGTTACTGTTAGGTTGTGAGACACCATCAATCGTGACGCTATTTGGAATAAATGTTGTCCCGTTTGGGATAGGATCGGTTAGTACAATATTCGTTGAGGAAACAGTGCCGGTATTTTGTAAACTAATTGTATACGTAATAATATCACCAATGTCAACGAAAGTACGATTAGCAGATTTTGTAGGATTAACTGTAGCGGTATTAACAGCGACTGTAGTAGGTGCTGTTGGTTCAGTTGTTGTAACAGGAGGCCTTGTTGGATCTGGCTGATACGTATATGTCGTTGAAGCTTCGTTTGTAATAACGCCGCCAGCAGGTACTTGTGTAACAAGAACTTGGAACGAGAGTGTTTTCGTTTCACCAGGATTAATTGTTCCAATTGGAATTCCTAGTGCTGGATTTGAATTTGGAACGGGAGCATTATCTAAGACTACGCTATTCGGAATGAATGTTGTCCCAGCAGGAATTGTGTCATTAAAAACTACATTTGTAGCAGGGATTGTACCATCATTAGTAAAAGTAATCGTATACGTAATAACATCACCGATATCAACAGCAGTTTTATCCACCGTTTTAACAGGATTTGTAATAGCGGTATTAACAGGAGTAGTGGTAGGTGGTGTAGGGTTTGTTGTTGTAATAGGTGGTTTTGTTGGATCGGGTTGATACGTAAATGTTGTGGTTCCGATATTTCGGATTAAGCCATTCTCTGGGAGAGAGGTAACTTGAACTTGGAATGTAACTATAGCATTTGCACCAGCAGCGATTGTTCCGATTTGTATACCGCCAGCAGGATTTACCCCTGGTTGTGAAGTGCCGTTAATTGTGACGCTATTCGGAATAAATGTAGTACCACTTGGAATTGGGTCAGTTACAATAACGTTCGTCGCAGCAATGTTTCCTGTATTTGGTACAGTAATTGTATACGTAATAATATCACCAATATCAGCAATTTGTGGACTAGCAGTTTTTGTAGGGTTTACAATTGCAGTTCGTACAGAAGTAGCTGTTGGAGGTGGTGTGGTCGTAGTTGTTGTTGGGGGTTCAGATGGATTTGGTTGCGATGTAAATGTTATATTTGCTTCATTAGTAATCGTTCCATTAGCCGGAAGAGAAGTGACTTGAACTTGAAATGTGACAGTTGTAGTTTGACCAGCAGGAATCGTACCTAGCGGAATATTTGTTGGTGTTACGCCAGATTGTGTAGCTTCGTTAACTGTAACACTGTTTGGAATAAAAGTAGTGCCAGTGGGGATAGGATCGGTGATAGAAACATTTGTTGCTGAAATATTACCATTATTCGGTATAGTGATCGTATACGTAATGATGTCACCAATATTCACAATTTGTTGGTTTGCACTTTTAGCCGGATTAATGATAGGAGCATTAATTTGTGTTTCGACTATATTACTTGTAGAGTTTCTGTTAATTGGTGGTTGGTTTGGTGGGTTATATTGAAAGCTTGAAGTTGCACTATTTGGAATAGGGTTTGGTGTAGGAAGGGTATTAACCCGAACTTGAAACGTAATTGTAGCATTCCCGTTTGCAGCAATCGTTCCTACATTTATTCCCGTAGCAGGATTATCTGTAGTAGAAGTACCATTCACTGTAACGCTACCCGGTACGAACGATGTGCCGGCAGGAGGTGTATCTGTAATGATAACATTATTAGCGGCTAATGGAGCCTCATTTGTAGCAGTAATTGTATACGTAATCGTATCACCGATCGTAGCAATTGTTTTATCTACTGCTTTTGTTAATGCGACATTAGCTGTGAAAATATCTGTATCAACTATATTGCTTGTTGTTGTACGTGTGATAGTGGGTGCGTTAGGTGCAGGTTGAAATTCATATCCAAATGATGCTACGTTGCTGGCGATAGGTGGGGCAGGAATACTTGTTACATCTACTTGAAAAGTAATTGTAACAGAACCACCAGCTGGAATATTATTGATAGGAATTCCAGCTGAGGGATCCCCAGCTGTTGGAGTACCATTAACAGTTACACTGTTTGGAACGAAAGTGGTGCCAGCTGGTATGGGGTCTGTAAATGTAACGTTTTGGGCAGGAAGTGTTCCAGTATTTTGGACAACGATTGTATAGGTTAAACGACTTCCTATTGTTGCTATTGCCATTAGATTCGTCCTTTCTGTATAAATTTAAATCCGGTCAAGGAATAGAATATTTACAAACAGTATTATTTTAATCATCCAGAAACAATACTATGTGAAAATATTAGTATAAAATGAATTCGTCATTGCATCCTATTCAAATTTATATGGATAGGAATAGGCAAAGGCTTTTTTTTTGCCCAAATTATTCTTTGCGTTACGTATACAAATGTAACTTTTTTTCCTTGTTCGCATTAAATGAAATAGCGAATAAATATTTATTTTATATGGAAGGGAAGTGGAATTATTGGCTTTTGTACAAACATATACGAAAACGGACTCTTTATTTATGGCACACACAGGGAATACAGTTGGTATGCGTGGTATTACAACAGCGACGGCTTATCAGTACAATGCATTAATAACAAGAGATACAAGTTTAAGCTTTGCAGGAGTTCCTTCTTCGGCAGATCCATTAACTTTTGCAGGAGCGACAAATGATTGGACATTAAATGGTTCTTGGGCAAGGCTTAATCCTTCATTAACAGATGTACCAGCAACAGCAACTGTAGACTTTGCAATGCTAGTATGGCAAGGAACATTGAGTGCAACTGTGACAGAGACAGTGGTAAATAATAATATGCCTACTCTTCAAACGCCAGATGGAGTTATCCATACAATTACGAGTGTTCCAACATGGGGAGAGACTAGATCAAGCGGCACATTTCAAGGTACCATTTATACACGTGCTGCAAATGTAACAAGTATTTTACAGGGACTTTCGAACCGAGCAACAGGAGATTATTTTGTAGAGAGAATACCAACGGCAAATCCACCAGCGCAAGGGACAGGAGTAGGATGGGCATTAGTTGTTGTGTATCGTGATAATTTATATCCTGTCAGGAATGTTAGTTTATATACTGGTTTACTTATTTCTACATTGGGTGAGACAGCGACGATTTCAAATTTCATCACTCCAGCTGTATCGCCGGTTACTGCTCGTGTATTTACAATGGCAATTAATGGTGATACAGATGCGACAGGTGATAGATTTAACTTAAATGGTACTGGACTTTCAGGACCTAATAATTTAATAAACAACTTTTTTGCTTCACAGGTAAATAATTATTTAGGAAATTTAGATACAGTTGGAAGTTTTGGTGATAGAAATATGCCAATTGGTACTTCTGCGACTAACCGTCGTGCGGAATTTGATGTGACAAATGTACCTGCAAATGGCGTATTAACAGCTGCATCCACTTCTACTACGGTTAATATCCCAAATACATTCGATTATATTTACGCTGGTGCTGTTGGTTTGCAAATAGATTTAGCAGAGGCACGTTTAACAGCTACAAAATCAGTAACTGTAAGTTGAAATAATAGGAAAAGTTAATAAAAATTTTTATCCTAATAGGAGTGAGTTCTATTGGCTTTTGTTCAAGCTTACGGTAAAAATGATAACTTATTTATGATGCACACAGGCAATACGATGGGAATGCGTGGTACTGCAAATACAAATTTTGCTTACAATGCACTTATTACATTAAATACTGACTTAACTTTTGGAGGAGTACCCTCATCAACTGATCCAAATACATTTGGAGGTACGACAAATGATTGGACATTAGATGGATCATGGGCTGAATTAAATCCGTCAACTACTATTGTTCCAGCTACGGCGGTTGTGGATTTTGCATTACTTGTTTGGTCAGGTGGATTGGATACGGCTGTTACAACTGCTGTTGTTGATGCGAATCCTCCAAATCTAGTTACGCCTGATGGAACGAGTACACAAGTGACAATTAATTCGGCATGGTCATCAGAAGGGACGAATTTACCTTTTATAGCCAATGTATATAACAGAGCGGCAGACGTTACATCTTTACTACAAGGGTTACCTAATCGAGCAGCAGGTAGATATAGCGTAACAAGATTACCTACGCGTCAGCCAGTTGGTTATGGTGCAGGATGGTCGTTGATTGTTGTATATCGTGATTCCTCATACCCGATGAGAAATGTGAGTTTATTCCCAGGTTTTTTATTATCAGGTACACCACAAATACTTTCTGGATTTTTCACACCGGCTACAGGGACGGTGACAGCAAGAGCTTTTGTAATGGCGGTGAATGGTGATCCAAATTTTACAGGTGATAACTTTCAATTGAACTCTGTGACATTAACGGGACCGAATAATCCATCGGGGAACTTTTTTAGAGGGCAAGTGAATGATATTAACGGGAATTTAAATACAATTGGTAGTTTTGCAGATCGGAATTTTTCGGGGACAACTACAAATGCAAATGCGAGAGCTGAATTTGATATTACAAATGTAAATGCAACAGGATCAATTGCACCAAATACGACATCTACACAAGTCAACATTACAGGTACAGGCGATACGATTTATACGAGTGCGGTCGGATTACAAATAGATTTGGCAGAAGCTAGATTAACAGCCGTAAAATCTGTAACGGTAAGTTAAAAAAGATTGCTATAAGTTAGCAATCTTTTTTTCATGAGGGGTATTTTGTTAGTAAAGATTGATAGTTAGAATAATCAATCTTTTTTTCTTGTAGTTTTTTTATTAAAAATTTATGATCACGCTTTGGTGTGGCAATGATATATCCTTTAATAATTAAGTCTTGTGTAATTTGAGAGGCGTTTTCTTGTAATGCAAGTTCCCCGATTTTTCCAGCAATCTTTGATTTTGCAACATCGCGAAATAGTTCTGGAACAGGGCTTACAAGCTCTTCTAACAATTGTTTTTGTTCGTCAGCCCATAAATGTCTCGTTTTATTTATGTAGTGTTCTTCCCAATCCAAAATGGACATGCCGTCTTCTTTTGGTAATCGTTTTAAAAATTTTCTGAACATAAAGTATCCACCGATAGACATAAGCCCTAATAAAATAACCGTCCATAATACAATGAACCAACTGAACCATCCTTCGAGCAAGCATATCCCCCCTTAATGATAGCGGTTTTCTTTTATTCATATTATATACAGTGAGATTCATAGAAAGCAAGAACGCTTGGTCATTTTGACCAAGCGTTATAGTTTAAACGAAGTATAGTTGTTCAACACATAAATTATTATTATCGTCTTCAACATACTCAATAATAAGTGTGCCAACTTTACGATCTTTATCTTCAGTTGTGAAAATAGAGTAAGAAGTAAAACGTGTTTTTGATAGGCCGCTTATATGTGTAGGTAAAGAAATGTAGTCGTTATCGCGGAAGAATTCCATCAGTTCAATATCCTCAAATTCTTTTCGGTCAACTTGTTTGTTTGTATAGCGGCGTTGAAGTTGTTTTAAAGACTCATTCCAAGAAATTGCTTTTGTGTCGTATACCATTGTTCTATCTCCTTACTGTATGTAATCATTAAGAACATACGTTCTAATCTAGTATACTCTTTTTATTCGAAAAGGGAAAGCAAAAAATAATGTAAGCTTGGATTTCCAAGCTTACATTATTGATGCGTCCGTCATAATCTCTATTTTTTATTATAAGTTAGATAGGAATAAGAAACAAGATGATATATATAATGTTGAGAGTTTTAAAAATTCTGTATATTATAGGTGTACTAAAGTGTAAGGGAATGAGAGGTATGGTATACGTAATTTCACTGCAAGGGCCGATGGCTAGCGGAAAAACAACATTGGCTAAAAGGTTAGAGAGATGTGGGCTTTCGGTTATATATGAAAATCCTTATCCAATTGTAGAAAAGCGAAAGCGATTAAATTTGGATATGAATTCAAAAGAAGGGTTTATCATAAATCAAAAAATGTTTATCGAAGCAAAAATTAAGGAGTTTCAAAATGTGAAAGGTTCAGTCGTAATTTTTGATCGCGGACCAGAAGACATTGAGTTTTTTACACTCTTTTATCCAACGATTATAGGGGAAGAGTGGGATATAGAAGCTGAATTGAAAGGTGAATTATATAAATTAAGAGAATGTCGTTCAGATGCCATTTTTTATTTAGATGTGACGAAAAAGAATGTATATGATAGAAAAAATAACGATAGGACAAGAAAACGAAGTACATTTGAGGAGCAATTTAAATTAGTAGAAACGGAAAAAGATTGGTATAAAAAATTTCCTGTAACTTATTTGGATACGAATAGATTAACAGTGGACGATCTAGAGGTATATTTTATGGACTGGTTAAAGGAGAGAGGACTATGAAAAAAATACTTTTATTTGTATACCCAACATTTGCGGAGTTTGAAATAACAGTAGCAACGGCATTGCTGAAAACGAAGTATGAAATCATAACAGCGGGCTTAACAAAAGAATTGATTATAAGTGAAACTGGGTTGCAAGTGCAGCCGCATATAGAAGTAAGTGAAGTATGTGTAGATGAGTATGAGGGGATACTTATTCCAGGTGGAGAAGAAGTACAGTTGAAAGATGCAAAATCTCTTTTTTCAGTTATTCGTCAATTTCACGAACAAGAAAAATTAGTAGCTGCTATTTGTGCTGGACCGTATGCGCTAGCAAAAGCGGGCTTATTTAAGGGGATTTCTTATACTGCGACTATAGATTATCAAAAGTTCGATTGTTTTCCAATAGAAAATTTCGTGTATAAAGAAGTTGTGCAACACTCAAATATCATTACAGCACAAGGGCATGCATTTGTACCATTCGGAATAGCAATTGCCTCTTATTTTGGAGTGGCAGACGAACATAATACAGATTTTTATGGTGGTAAAGGCAATGTAGTAATGGAGAAACTTTTACGAGAAAACGTGTAAAAGCTAGCAAATGCTAGCTTTTTTCTTTTTGACATCGATAAATGGCTAACGTTTTTGGATCACGCCATATACCGTTATGAAGTGATAATTCATTTTCTACTTCTTCTTTTAGCCATACCTTCATTTCCGCGTGAAGGTATGTATTATCAGGTATATTTAGCGACGGAAACATGCTAGAAATATAGTTTACAATCGGAGTAGCATGATGAAAAACGAGAGCATTATGAATAACTGCTTCTTCAACAGTTGGAAAAACAGACTGTAATATCTCTTTACCATTTTCCAAACAAAATGGCGTGACTGAAGATGTTGTTTTCGGTAAATCAAATGCGTCTAACATGCGGTTACACATTTCAACTATACGAGGTAATGTAACGTCAGAATTTGTTGTAGCTAAAAGTGAGCCGCCAGGACGTATTACTTTATGGAATCCTTGGATTGTTTTTTCGACGTCTTTCATGTGGTATAACATATGTCTTGCGTCGATCCAGTCGTAGCAATTAGCTTCGAAAGGAAGTTTACCAGCGTCACCTAGTCTCCACTCAATTATGCTATTTTTTATTGCAGCTTCAGAAAGCATCGTTTTCGATTGATCCAAACCTGTTAAATGTCCTGTATGACCGTTAGTTTGTAATAGGGAAAGGAAACTCCCGTTAGCGCACCCAACCTCTAATATTTTTTCATCTCCTTGAAGTTGTAAATGATCCATGACGACTTCATCTAAATTCACATGTTTTTCTTCATAATGTTTATGCGTATTAATACGTGTTTGTAAATGGTTACTTACGTTGTATTGGCGTTTTACATCATTCATTTTTTCACATTCCACCTTCGTGCAAAATTGCTGAATCGCATGTGTTAATACGTCGGTTTTCTTTAAACCTTCATAATGGAGTGCAGCTTCAAACCTTTCAAGTAATTTTTCTTCAATTCGAAAATGAATATCTTTTCGCTTCGTCATTGAAATCTCGCCCCTTTGCATCTGTTAGTGAGACTATAGCATGCTTGGAAAAATTGTGTAAATAATTTGTGTACACAATATGGAGGGGATGAAAAAATTGTTTGAATGTGAGTTTAAACTATTGACGATTTAAACGTTTTCATATATTCTTAAATTAAGTAATATTCAAATAATTCAAAAGAAATGAGAGAGTCACATGCTTCTTCAAGGAACACATCGAATTGGTCGTATGGCCATGCTGTTGGCACTTGCGGATGAGAATGAAAGTCCTGTATTATCCATTCCAAAAGGTTGGAAGTATTGTACGGGGAAAGTGGGTTCAATGAATTCGCAAAAGGTTGTCGCAGCAATGGAAACAGCGGCTAAAAGCAACCAAGTTATTGAAACAGACGTTTACAGAGAAACACATGCACTTTATCATGCAATTATGGAAGCTTTGTACGGAGTGACGAGAGGTCAAATTCAGTTAGCAGACGTTCTTCGTACAGTAGGACTTCGTTTTGCGATTGTGCGCGGTACACCATACGACGGAAAAAAAGAAGGCGAATGGGTTGCTGTTGCATTATATGGAACGATTGGTGCACCTGTAAAAGGATCTGAGCATGAGGCGATTGGTTTAGGAATTAATCACATATGATTTGCCCATAGTCTATTAGTTAGAAGGGGGCCTTACTTTTTTAGGACAGAAGTCTGTCTTAAAAAGATAAGGTCCCCTTTTGCCTTTTTAAGGAGGAAAAATGATGATTACGTTAACAGGACATACATTGACAGTTGAAGAAATGAAGAGGTTATTACTGGAAGGAGAAGGTGTAACAGCTTGTCCAACTAGTATGCAAAAGGTAGCGGAGTGCCGCGAAGTAGTTGAGAAAATTGTAGAGGACGGAAAAGTCGTTTACGGAATTACAACTGGATTTGGAAAGTTTAGTGATGTGCTTATCCAAAAAGATGATGTAAAGGCACTTCAGCATAATTTAATTCAGTCACATGCATGCGGGATTGGTGATCCATTCCCTGAAGAAGTATCGCGCGGAATGTTAATTTTACGAGCAAACACGATGCTTAAAGGAGTATCAGGCGTAAGGCCGCTTGTTGTAAATATGCTTCTTGAGTTTGTAAATCGTAAAATTCATCCAGTCGTTCCGCAACAAGGTTCACTTGGTGCAAGTGGAGATTTAGCGCCTTTATCTCATCTCGCGCTCGTATTATTAGGCGAAGGTGAAGTGTTCTATAAAGGGAAACGCGTTCATGCAATGGTTGCTCTTACAGAAGAAGGGCTTGAGCCAATTGAACTTGAAGCGAAAGAAGGTCTTGCATTAATTAATGGTACGCAGGCGATGACAGCGCAAGGAGTTCTTTCTTATATAGAAGCAGAAGCAACGGCGTATCAAGCTGAACTAATTGCTTCGATGACAATTGAAGGGTTACAAGGCATTATTGATGCATTTGATGAAAATGTTCATAAAGCACGTGGTTATAAAGAGCAAGTGGATGTAGCAAGCAGAATTCGTGACATTCTTCATGATAGTAAGTTAACAACAAAACAAGGAGAACTACGTGTACAGGATGCCTATTCACTTCGTTGTATCCCGCAAGTACACGGTGCTTCTTGGCAAGTTTTGAATTATGTGAAAGAAAAATTAGAAATTGAAATGAATGCCGCAACAGATAATCCGCTAATCTTTGATGGCGGGGAAAAAGTAATTTCAGGTGGTAACTTCCACGGTCAACCGATTGCGTTTGCGATGGACTTCTTAAAAGTAGGAATGGCGGAACTTGCAAATATTTCGGAGCGCCGTATTGAGCGTTTAGTAAATCCGCAATTAAATGATTTACCACCATTTTTAAGTCCAGAACCAGGACTGCAGTCAGGTGCAATGATTATGCAGTATGCTGCAGCGTCACTTGTTTCTGAAAATAAAACGTTAGCACATCCGGCGAGTGTAGATTCAATTCCGTCTTCTGCTAACCAAGAAGATCATGTAAGTATGGGAACAATTGCTTCACGCCATGCTCATCAGATCATTCAAAATGCAAGACGTGTTCTTTCAATTGAGATGATTTGTGCAATGCAAGCAGCAGAATATCGTGGTATTGAAAACATGAGTACAGTGACGAAGAGCTTCTACCATCAAGGCCGTCAACAAGTACCTTCTATTACAAATGACCGCATATTCTCAACTGATATTGAAAATATTGCGCATTGGTTAAAAACGAATTATTCGATAAAAGAAAGATTAGATGTAAACGCAGCACTATAAAATGAGAAAAGGGAGAGATTGAAATGGAAAAAGTACAACAAACAATTCGCGCGCCAAGAGGTACTGAGTTACAAACGAAAGGGTGGGTTCAAGAGGCTGCACTTCGAATGTTAATGAACAATTTAGATCCTGAAGTTGCTGAAAAACCAGAAGAATTAGTTGTATATGGTGGAATTGGCCGTGCAGCTCGTAACTGGGAAAGCTACAATGCAATCGTAGATTCATTAAAAACGTTAGAAAGCGATGAAACGTTACTTGTTCAATCAGGAAAACCAGTTGCCATTTTTAAATCACATGAAGATGCGCCTCGCGTACTGTTAGCGAACTCAAACTTAGTACCAAAATGGGCGAACTGGGATCACTTCCGTGAACTAGAGAAAAAAGGTCTTATGATGTACGGACAAATGACAGCAGGTAGCTGGATTTACATTGGAACACAAGGAATTTTACAAGGAACATATGAAACATTTGGCGAAGCAGCTCGTCAACATTTCGATGGTTCATTAAAAGGTACATTAACACTTACTGCTGGTTTAGGTGGTATGGGTGGTGCACAACCTCTTGCTGTAACGATGAATGGCGGTGTTGTAATTGCGATTGATGTAGATAAGCGTAGTATCGATCGTCGTATTGAAAAGAGATATTGTGATAAGTATACAGAATCATTAGAAGAAGCATTGGCTATTGCAAACGAGTATAAAGAGAAGAAAGAGCCTATTTCAATTGGATTATTAGGTAATGCAGCAGAAATTTTACCTGAGTTAGTAAATCGTAATATTATCCCTGACTTAGTTACGGATCAAACTTCAGCTCATGATCCATTAAACGGTTATATTCCAGTAGGTTATACGTTAGAAGAAGCAGCGAAACTTCGTGAAGAAGATCCAGAACGTTACGTACAATTATCAAAAGAAAGTATGACAAAACATGTAGAAGCAATGCTTGCAATGCAAGAAAAAGGCGCAATTACATTTGATTATGGAAATAACATTCGCCAAGTTGCTTTCGATGAAGGTTTGAAAAATGCTTTCGATTTCCCAGGATTCGTTCCAGCATTTATCCGTCCATTATTCTGTGAAGGAAAAGGACCGTTCCGCTGGGTAGCACTTTCTGGTGATCCAGAAGATATTTATAAAACAGACGAAGTAATTTTACGCGAGTTCGCTGATAATGAGCATTTATGTAACTGGATTCGTATGGCTCGTCAACAAGTTGAATTCCAAGGTCTTCCATCACGTATTTGTTGGTTAGGTTACGGTGAGCGCGCGAAATTTGGTCGCATTATTAATGAAATGGTGGCAAATGGTGAATTATCAGCACCAATCGTAATCGGTCGTGACCATTTAGATTGCGGATCAGTAGCATCTCCAAACCGTGAAACAGAAGCGATGAAAGATGGTAGTGATGCAGTAGCAGACTGGCCAATTTTAAATGCATTAATTAACAGTGTAAACGGTGCAAGCTGGGTATCTGTTCACCACGGTGGCGGCGTTGGTATGGGTTATTCACTTCACGCTGGAATGGTTATCGTTGCAGATGGAACAGAAGCAGCAGCAAAACGTATTGAGCGCGTATTAACTTCTGACCCTGGTATGGGTGTTGTTCGTCACGTGGATGCTGGATATGACTTAGCTGTGGAAACTGCGAAAGAAAAAGGCGTTAACATTCCAATGATGAAATAAGGAGGAGAAAACATGCTGGACACTTTACTAATAAATATTGGTCAATTACTAACAATGGATCAAGAAGATGGCTTGTTAAGACGGGAAGCGATGAACACGCTTCCTGTTATCGAAAACGGTGCGGTTGGAATTGAAAACGATGTAATTACTTTCGTTGGAACAGCGGAAGAAGCGAAAGGATTACAAGCGAAAGAAGTTATTGATTGCGGCGGGAAAATGGTTTCTCCTGGTCTTGTTGACCCGCATACTCATCTTGTATTTGGTGGATCTCGTGAAAATGAAATTGCACTAAAATTACAAGGAGTTCCGTACTTAGAAATTTTAGAACAAGGCGGAGGCATTCTTTCGACTGTAAATGCAACGAAACAAGCATCGAAAGAAGAACTTGTTCAAAAAGCGAAATTCCATTTAGACCGTATGTTATCTTTCGGAGTTACAACTGTAGAAGCGAAGAGTGGTTACGGATTAGATGATGAGACGGAATGGAAACAATTAGAGGCAACTGCACAATTACAAAAAGAGCATCCGATCGATTTAGTTTCCACATTTTTAGGTGCTCATGCAGTTCCGAAAGAATATAAAGGTAGATCGAAAGAATTTTTACAATGGATGTTAGACCTACTACCAGAAATGAAAGAGAAGCAATTAGCGGAATTCGTTGATATTTTCTGTGAAACAGGTGTGTTCTCTGTCGAAGAGTCAAAAGAGTTTTTATTAAAAGCGAAAGAGCTTGGCTTTGATGTGAAAATTCATGCAGATGAAATCGACCCTCTTGGTGGTGCGGAAGCAGCGGCAGAAATCGGTGCAGCATCAGCAGACCATTTAGTTGGCGCTTCTGATAAAGGAATTGAAATGCTTGCAAACTCTAATACAGTAGCCACTTTATTACCAGGAACAACTTTCTATTTAAATAAAGAAAGTTTTGCTCGCGGTCGTAAAATGATTGATGAAGGTGTTGCAGTTGCGTTAGCTACAGACTTTAACCCAGGTAGCTGTCCAACTGAAAATATTCAGCTTATTATGAGCATTGCGATGCTAAAACTGAAAATGACACCAGAAGAAGTTTGGAATGCTGTAACGGTTAACTCATCATATGCCATTAACCGTGGTGATGTAGCTGGGAAAATTAGAGTTGGTCGTAAGGCAGATTTAGTTTTATGGGATGCTTACAATTATGCTTACGTACCGTATCATTACGGCGTAAGTCATGTGAATACAGTATGGAAGAATGGTAATATTGCATATACAAGAGGTGAACAATCGTGGAGCACGGCCACTATTTAAAGAAAAATGCAAAGTTTATTGATCGTGAAGTGACAAAATGGAGTGAGATGATTAAAGATTGGGAGGAAGGCGTAGAAATATTCGGTGCTGCTTTAATTGGAGCCCCCCTTTCTAAACCATCTATTAGTCATTCAGGAGCAAGTTTTGCTCCAAAAACAATTCGTGCGATGTTAGATGCATACAGCACATATGCAATTACAGAAGAACACGATATGAAAGAAAGTGTCTTATATGATTGCGGCGATATTACGATGCATGTGACGGATATAAAAGAAAGTCATAACCGAATTGCGAAAACAGTTGGTCATGTAACGAAAGTAAATCCGAACATGATACCAATCGTTCTTGGTGGTGACCACTCGATTAGTTTTCCGAGTATAACAGGCTTTGCAAACAGTAAAGGAAAGGTCGGGATTATTCAATTTGATGCTCATCATGATTTACGTAATTTAGATGATGGAGGCCCGTCAAATGGTACACCATTCCGTAGTTTACTAGAAAATGATGTCATTACAGGGAAACAACTTGTTCAAATTGGAATTCGTAATTTTTCTAACGCACGTACGTACCATGAATATGCAATAGAGCATGGCGTAACAGTGTATACAATGAAAGACGTACGAGAGCGAGAAATAAAAGATATTATCACGGAAAGTATTGAAGTGTTAAGAAAACAAGGTGTGACTTCTATTTATATTTCTCTTGATATGGATGTACTAGACCAAGCGTTTGCACCAGGTTGTCCAGCAATTGGGCCAGGTGGAATGGATAGTACGACTTTACTAGATGCGATTGAATTCCTTGGTAAAGAACCGCTCGTTCAAGGGATGGATATAGTAGAGATTGATCCAACTCTTGATTTCAGGGATATGACGAGTAGAGTAGCAGCGCAAGTGATTATGAGTTTTCTTTTAGCGAGGGAAATAGTTAGTAAGCAGGTTAGTATATAGACGGAAAAGTAGATCTTTATCTATGCCTTATCAAAAACACATTACTACTCAAATGTAGTAATGTGTTTTTATGTTAAAAGAGAATGAATGTGGGTGCAACCGTTAATAAAATTGCGGGTTTTTATAGTGTGTTATGTAAATTTAATTTCTTGCTTTTGAAGTATTGACGCGTAAAATAATTTTATGATAAAATAAAAATTTTGCTAAAAAACTAAAAGTGTGTTAAGCTTGAGAAGGTTACCATATATGGAGGTGGATTATTTGTTTCAAATTGGCGATAACATTGTTTATCCAATGCAGGGAGCAGGTATAATTAAAGCCATAGAAGAGAAGGAAGTCTCAGGAGAAAAACAACAGTATTATGTTATAAAAATGTCGGCTAGTAATATGGAACTAATGATTCCAGCAGGGAGAATATTGAATTCGAATATACGACCAGTGACGGATATAACCGCATTAGCACACATAATGGATATTTTTCAACATGGGGAATCAGATAGATTACTTACGTGGAAACAAAGGTATAAATTGAACACTGATAAAATAAAGACGGGTAAAATGCAAGAAGGTGCTGAAGTTGTGCGCGATTTAATGCGTATACAGAAAGAAAAAGCACTTAATGCAAGCGAAAAGAAGATGTTAGATAACGCATATGAATTTTTGATTAGTGAACTGGGATTAATTGAAGGTATCACAGAAAATCAGATAAAAAGCTTTTGTTAAGGTTCATTACAAATAATGTATTATATCCCAAAAAAGATCTTGAATTTTTTGGGAACATAATTATAGAAAATTTATCATTTCAAAGACATTCAACTCTTTCAAACCACTTTTAGAGCATTACCTCTATTGTTATTACTACAATCAAATCCATTTTTATTTTTTAATTTCATTTATGAATGTTCGAAGTTTAATTGAATACTTCGATAAAATAGTTACTTGATTTTTGCAATCCTGATTCACACTGGCACGGACGAGGAGCCGTAAGGATGAAAGAGAGGTAGGGCTTTCATTGTTTTAGGTATATAAGTTATTATTTTTAGAAGAATACTGAACCATATTCACTTCTATTGATAAGGTATTTTTTATATTAAAGAGATAAACGAATTGACAGCCATATATGGTCAACAAAAAAGGTTTCCTTCTAAGGAAACCTTTTTAATATTATTTATAGTATTTTGTTTTTTTGATATTCGAATTTTTTATTGTAAAGTCGTAAAAATTGACGTTACTATCTAAAAGTAAGTATGATGCGATTATAGTAAGATTTTTTAGGGGGAAGAAAAATGACAAGTTCAAGTAATAAAGCAGCGAGTATTTATGAAGGAACAAATGTAAACGCTGGTGGATCTTTTGAAAACGTTGAAGAAACAAAGTTGTTTGATCCAATTCAAATTGGAGCTTGGTCTCTTCGTAATCGTATAGCGATGGCACCGATGACAAGATGCTTTGCAGATAATGAAACTGGAGTAGTTGGTGCTGATGTAGTGGAGTACTACAGAAAACGTGCTGCGGATGGAATTGGACTAATTATTACAGAAGGAATTGTCATTAGTCCGAGAGCAAAAGGGAACCCGGGAGTACCAGGTATTTATACACAAGAACAAATCGATTCTTGGAAACCTGTTACAGAGGCAGTACATAAAGAAGGCGGGACGATTATTGCTCAAATATGGCATGTTGGGCGTATGAGTCATCATGAAATAATTGGTGGTCAAATGCCACAAGCACCATCTGCTATCGCTGCAGAGGGAAATGTTCCACGCTTTCGTAAACCGTTTGATACGCCAGAAGCAATGACGTTAGAAGAAATACAAGAAGTAATCGGTCAATACGCACAAGCTGCGAAAAATGCGATTGAAGCTGGATTTGATGGAGTAGAAATTCACGGTGCACACGGATATTTAATCGATCAATTTACGTATGAGTTTGCGAATAAGCGAACAGATAAATATGGCGGTAATTTAAAACAAAGGTTAACGTTTATGAAAGAAGTAACGGCGGCTGTAATAGAAGCTGTTGGAGCTAATAAAACACTTCTTCGCTTCTCTGCTTTCAAAGGCGATAATCCTACTTATATGTGGGAAAACCCTGAGCTTGCAATTGAAACGTTCGTAAATATGTTCAAAGAAGTTGGATTAACGATGATCCATCCCTCAACGATGAATTATACGCAAGAGATTGCTGACGGAAAGAATTTTCATCAACTAGTAAGAAAATATTGGGATGGTACGATTGTTGGGGTTGGTAATTTAAATCCGAAAGAGGCCGAAGAAGCGTTGCAAGAAGGAACAATTGATGTAGTGGCATTCGGCAGACCGTTAATTGCTAATCCAGACTTTGTTCATCGAATTAAACATGCTGAAAGTTTAGTTGAATATGACGCGAAAGAGCATCTTGCTACGTTAGTATGAATAAAGATAAAAGGAGAGCACACCGAGTGTTCTCCTTTTATTATGGGATTTCATAGGGGGAAGCGGGATGAGTGAAACGCTACTCGTTATTATTAGTATATTACTATTTTTAATGTTGCTTTTAATCATCTTTTTTATCATTACATTTTTTATAAAAAAACGAACACATCATTCTATTTTAAAGTTACATCCGTACTTAGGAAGAATGCGCTACTTACTGGAAAAGATAGGGCCTGAATTTCGACAATATTGGTTTGATCATGATACGGATGGAAAGCCTTTCTCACGTTATGATTTTCAAAGTGTTATGTTTTTAGCGAAATATCGCTCTGAAATACTTGGTTTTGGATCAAAACGAGATTTTGAAGCTTCTGGCTATTATATTGCTAATACATTATTTCCGATATTAACTGAGGAATTAAGTGTGAATCTTTCGCAAGAGCGGGAAGGTAAAAAGTACATGATTCATAAAGAAGGGTTATTTTCAAGAAGAGAAAAATTGACAGCGGATACAACGAATCTTTGGCTGTACGAAGAAGATGATGCAATTATAGTCGGTGAAAACCGTAAATATCCGTGGAAACTACATGGCATGTTTGGAGCATCTGCGACTTCTTACGGCGCGATTGGAGAAAATTATATTTTAGCGAGTGGTTTTGGAGCGAAAATGGCAGGCGGATCGTGGATTAATACTGGTGAAGGTGGCGTTATTCCAGAACATTTACATACAGGAGCGAATATCGTTGCGCAAATTGGTCCAGGGTTATTTGGGTACCGTGATGAGGACGGTAATTTTTCAATGGGAAAATTCATGGAGAAAGCGAAAGAAAGTAATATTAGAGCATTCGAATTGAAATTTGGGCAAGGTGCTAAAATACGTGGTGGTCATCTAGAGGGACAAAAAGTAAATGAGAAAATTGCTTTTGTTCGCAACGTCCGAAAGGGAGAGACGATTAATTCACCGAATCGATTTTCATTTTTAAAGAATGCAGTGGATACACTTTGTTTTATTCAACAGTTGCAAGAAAGCGGCGGTAAACCAGTTGGAATGAAAATTGTAATTGGTCAGCAGGAGCCTTTGGAAGATTTAATAAAAACAATGAAAGAACTAAATATTTACCCAGATTTTATTACAATAGACGGTTCAGAAGGCGGATCAGGGGCAACGTATAAATCGATGGCAGATTGTATGGGACTGCCGCTTATTCCAGCATTACTTACATTTATCGATACAGCAAATTATTATGGTGTCCGTAACAAGTTTAAAGTATTTGCATCGGGTAAATTAATCACACCAGATAAAGTGGCGATTGCTTTAGCGATTGGAGCGGATGCTGTAAGTTCAGCCCGCGGATTTATGATGGCAAGCGGCTGTATTATGGCCCTTCAATGTAATTCTGGCCAATGTCCATCTGGTGTAGCCACGACGAATCCGCATTATCAAAAAGCGTTAGATCCGTATGAGAAGAAGTGGCGAGTCATGAATTATATTATTAGTATGAGATATAGTTTATTTTCATTAGCAGCGGCAGCGGGAGTGAAGAGCCCGCGCCATTTAACTAGAGAGCATATTGTGTTTAAAGACGAGGTGGGGAGAGTAGTTCCTCTTTTGGAATTGTTTCCTATAGTAAATCAAACCTAAAAGTATATTTGATGTGTAAGATTTTTTAGAGGAATAATTATATTTTTGGAAAAATTAGGAGTATAATAGGGGAGTATTTTTGAAAATGACTATTTTTAGGGAGAGATTCACTTGCAGCAAGGTTCGTACAGTATTACAATTTTTTTACTCGTCATAGGGCTCGTTATATTTAGACGCATGCGCTCTATGAATCGACCAATTAATAATAAAGGAAGACGACTACTATTGCCATTATTCTTCTTATTACCAGGTTTTTCTTTATACGCAGCACCGATACAACTTGCTGGTTGGCAAATTGGTATAGCTGCTGGGATCGGACTGTTATTGTCAATTCCACTTATTATTTTAAGTGGGTATGAAGTCAGAGAAGATGGTCAAATTTATGCAAAAAAAAGTATCGCTTTTATTGCTACATTTTTAGTTATCGTTCTTTTACGTGCTTATTTTAGAAGACATTTACAAGGTCTAGATCCAAAGTCAATCGGCATTCTTTTCTACACTCTTGCGGTTTGTTATATAGTACCTTGGCGTATTGGATGCTATATGAAATTTCGTAAAGTATATGTAGAGAAAGCAAAATTTGAGACGTCAATAAGCTAAAAGTCATACATTTGTATGGCTTTTAGTTTTTAAAATTTATCGGGTAAAGGAATGAAAATAAGGTGTGAAAAAACACTCTTTAATTTTCTGAATATTATCACTTTAATTTCTTGAAAAATCATTGTAATTCACTGGGATAAAGGCGTTTATAAAGGTTTTCACATGTAATGAAAAGTGCTCGTTCACTTGAAAGAACAAAAAATGTTTGTTAAGGTAGGGAACCATAAGCGAAAACAAGAAAATAGAAAAAGTCATTTTTCGAAATTTTGAATGGCTTATGGAATAAGGGAGAGATTTGGTGAAGATTGAAATTATGGTTTCGCTTGCTATTTATATGGCAGGTATGTTGTATATCGGATATTGGTCTTATAAGAAGACATCCGATTTATCAGATTATATGTTAGGTGGAAGGGGACTCGGTCCAGCAGTTACAGCTTTATCAGCTGGTGCTTCTGACATGAGTGGTTGGATGCTAATGGGATTACCTGGTGCGATGTATGCAACAGGATTATCAAGTATATGGATTGCGATAGGTTTATTAATAGGTGCTTATGCAAACTATTTAATCATTGCCCCACGTTTACGAACGTATACAGAAGTGGCAAATGATTCAATTACGATTCCAGACTTTTTAGAGAATCGGTTTAAAGATCGTACGAAAATACTTCGTTTTGTCTCCGCTATCGTCATTTTAGTATTTTTCACATTCTATGCGTCGGCTGGTTTAGTTTCAGGTGGACGTTTGTTTGAAAATTCTTTCAACCTAGATTATAAAATTGGTTTATTTGTAACAGTGGGTGTCGTTGTTGCGTATACACTATTCGGTGGCTTTCTAGCCGTAAGCTGGACGGACTTTGTACAAGGTTGTATTATGTTTATTGCGCTTGTACTAGTGCCAATTGTTGCTTTTACGGATGTCGGTGGTGTAACAGAAACATTTAATACGATTAAACAAGTCGATGCATCGCATTTAGATATGTTTAAAGGGACCACAATACTTGGCATTATTTCATTTTTAGCATGGGGACTTGGTTATTTTGGTCAACCGCATATTATTGTCCGTTTTATGGCAATTACCTCTATTAAAGATTTAAAGACTTCTCGTAGAATCGGTATCGGTTGGATGACGATTTCAATTATAGGTGCAATGCTTACTGGTCTAATTGGTATCGCTTATTATGCTAAAAATAATGCGACATTACAAGACCCAGAAATGGTCTTTGTAACATTCTCCAATATTTTATTCCATCCGTACATTACAGGATTTTTATTATCAGCTATTTTGGCTTCGATTATGAGTAGTATTTCCTCACAATTACTTGTTATTTCAAGTGCAGTAACGGAAGACTTCTATAAAACATTTTTCCGTCGTAATGCAAGTGACAAAGAACTTGTATTTATCGGTAGATTGTCAGTATTAGTAGTAGCTATGATCGCAGTTGTTTTAGCGTATCATCCAAGTGATACAATTTTAACACTTGTAGGTTATGCTTGGGCTGGATTTGGTTCAGCGTTCGGACCAGCCATTTTATTAAGTTTATATTGGAAAAGAACGAATAAATGGGGCGTTCTTGCAGGTATGATTGTTGGTGCAGTAGTTGTTATAGCATGGGTAAAAATTCCAAGTTTAAAAGCAATTATGTATGAAATGGTACCTGGATTTTTCTGTAGTTTATTAACTGTTATCGTTGTAAGTTTATTAACGAAAGAACCCGTTAAGGCAGTTCATCGTGAATTTAATGAGATGGAAGCAATATTGGAAGAAGAAACGAAATGATTAGCGAAGAGAGTAAACGAAACTGGCGTTTACTCTCTTTTTATTTAAAATGAAAATAAGGAACTTATTGACAACTAAAAGTAAGTAACTTATAATAAATTTGAGTTCAAGTTAATTTGTACTTTGAATAAAGATTTTAAATGGAGTAAATATTTTTTAAAAACTATCTCGAATTTGAGATGAATTGACAAGCTGGAAGTTAATGTGTATTTTTATAATTGATATCTCGAATTCGAGATAAAATTATAATGACGGATTTTACTTTGTAGCATGGACAAAATGAATAATGAATTTAAATGTAAAAGAATTTTTATAATGAAATAAAAAAGGAGTGGAAGAAATGGAAAAGAAAACAATGGGAATCCATCACATTACAGCGATTGTAGGGCATCCACAAGAAAATGTAGACTTTTATGCTGGTGTATTAGGGTTACGTTTAGTGAAACAAACAGTGAATTTTGATGATCCAGGTACGTACCACCTTTATTTTGGAAATGAAGGAGGAAAACCTGGAACAATTATTACGTTTTTCCCATGGGCAGGTGCTCGTCAAGGTATTATTGGGGATGGTCAAGTAGGAATTACGTCTTACGTTGTACCAAAAGGTGCAATGGAGTTTTGGGAAAATAGATTAGAAAAATTCGATGTTTCGTATACGAAAATGACTCGTTTTGGAGAGGAGTATTTAGAATTTGATGATCCGCATGGTTTGCATATAGAATTAGTTGAAAGAGAAGCAGGCGAATTAAATAATTGGAGTTTTGGAGAAGTTACACCAGAAGTAGCAATTAAAGGGTTTGGAGGTGCTGTTCTTTTATCTGCACAGCCTCAAAAAACAGCTGAATTGTTAGAACATATTATGGGTCTTGAGAAAATTGGAGAAGAGGGTGAATTTGTTCGATTCCGTTCTTCTGCTGATATTGGAAATATTATTGATTTGAAATTATCAACAATCGGTCGTGGCCAAATGGGCGTTGGTACAGTTCATCATATAGCTTGGAGAGCGATTGACGATGCTGATCAGCTAGACTGGAAAGAGCATGTGTCGCGTTTTGGATATCACGTAACTCCTGTACAAGATCGAAATTATTTTAACGCGATTTATTTTAGAGAACATGGTGAAATCTTATTTGAAATTGCAACAGATCCTCCTGGTTTCGCTCATGATGAATCGTTAGAGACGATGGGTGAGGAATTAAAGTTACCGGAACAATATGAACAACATAGAAAACAGATTGAACAAACGCTTTTACCATTTGAAGTGAGAAATTTAGATTAAAGTGATTGAAGGGGGAACAGGATTATGATGAAACATGTTTTTCAAAAAGGAAAAGATACGTCAAAACCAGTGTTGTTATTACTTCATGGCACAGGTGGTAATGAATTAGATTTACTATCACTTGCAGAAATAATTGATCCGGAAGCGTCGGTATTAAGCGTTAGGGGAAATGTGTTAGAAAATGGGATGCCGCGTTTCTTCCGCCGATTAGCAGAGGGCATTTTTGATGAAGAGGATTTAATTTTCCGTACGAAGGAATTAAATGAATTTTTAGATGAAGCGGCTAAAGAATATAAATTCGATAGAAATAACATTGTAGCTATCGGTTATTCGAATGGGGCAAATATCGCAGCAAGCTTATTATTCCATTACGAAAATGCATTAAAAGGTGCTGTGCTTCATCACCCAATGGTACCAAGAAGAGGAATGCAATTAGCAAATTTAGCAGGGAAATCTGTGTTTATTGCTGCTGGGACAAATGACCCAATTTGTTCATCAGCAGAGTCAGAGGAATTGAAGGTACTATTAGAAAATGCAAATGCGAATGTAACAATGCATTGGGAAAATCGAGGGCATCAATTAACGATGGGTGAAGTAGAAAAAGCAAAAGAGTGGTATGACAAAGCATTTTAAAAAAAGAAGCATCTGCTAACGATTAGCAGATGCTTCTTTTTTATTTAAGACTGGATTGCAAGATGAGATGAAGAAAGTGGTAGCTCAATATCAACAATCGTACCTTTATTTAATTCACTTGAAATGTGTAATCTACCATGATGTTCTTCAATTATTTTGTAACACATCATTAATCCTAGTCCTGTGCCTTTTTCTTTTAAACTATAAAAAGGTTCGCCTAGACGGGAGATACGATCTTCAGGAATGCCGCAACCTTCATCGATAATTCGTATTAAGATGAAATTATCCTCTAATGGTTTTGTTTGGATGAAAATATTTCCGCCATTTGGCATTGCTTCTATCGCATTTTTTAATATGTTTATAAACACTTGTTTTAATTGGTTACCGTCACATTGAATATCATATACGTAATCAAAATGATCCATGATGATATGAACGCTATGCATAATTGCAGTCGGTAAAATAAATGTAACTACCTCTTCAATTAAAGTTTGTATGTTACAAGTTTGGATAGATAATACTTGTGGCTTAGACATCGCCATAAATTGACTCGTGATGGATTCCATTTGTGAAATCTCACTTAACATAACATCGATATACCATTTCTGCTCCTCACTTATTTCAGGGAGGAGCAACGTTAGAAAACCTTTTAGAGAAGTGAGTGGATTTCGAATTTCATGGGCAATTCCAGCTGTCAGTTGTCCGACTACTGCGAGCTTCTCTGATTTTCGTAGTAACTTTTCAGTTTCTTTTAGCTCAGTAACATCTCTCCCCATCACGATAAGACCTTTGCGAGAACCATCAGGATGATAAAGCGGAACTTTTGATATACTTAAGATTAGATCGAAATCCTCTCTATGTATAATAAATTCCTCGCCATGAAGAATTTGTCTTTGTTGCCATGCTAGTTCATCGATTTCTTCACAATGTAAAAAAGCTTCTCGGTATGCTTCATTATATTGAATGAGTTCGCTATCTTTTTTCCCGTGGTAAGGTACATGATGGAAATTGAAGCAAGAAAGTGCGTAATCATTTGCCTCAAGCCAGCGCCCTTCATGATCTTTAAATATAACAAACGCAGGCATGGAGTTTACTAATGTACGTAATCTCTTCTCACTTTCTTTTAGCATATTCTCAATTCTTTCTGATTTTTCAAGCGGCTTCATAATAGCATATACGCCAGTAAGACGATTTTGAACAAAAATAGGAACTAGTTTTGTCACAACATCTAATAAGAATCCATTTTTATGATAAATAGATAAGATATACTCTTGTTGATTATCCGCTTCAGTATTCTTTATATTTTGTAATACTTGCTCAGAAATATGGGCTTCTAAAATAGAGGTAATATTTTTCTGTTCTAATTCTAAAGAAGTGTAACCTAATATTCTTTCGGCAGAAGGATTTATATGTAGAATAACTCCTTCTAAATTTAATGAAATAATACTATCAGGATTGTGTTCGAACAGAGATGCGTACATTTCTGTTAATGAACGATCTTGTATATGGTTTCGCAAACGTCTAGAAATGTTCGGATGACGTTTTTTTTGAGTTGGTGAATATTTTTTACGACTCATAATAGTTCCTCCGTACAAATAGCATCTAAAAAGATTTGTCTATTCATAACTATAATATAGATGTAATGTGTATTTCTATAAAAAATGGAAGTTATAGAATAAATTTTGTTTTTTTTATTTTTTGCAAGGTGAATGCAGGATGGTAATAAGGGGAGCTTATATTGTTTTATAAACCTTTTGTAAGTTACAGACGGCTGTTTTCCGTATAACATTAGGGTAGAGGAGGGGGAGAGAAAATGAAAAATTATATTCAAGGGATTGATCACGTGCAAGTAGCTGCACCTGTAGGGTGTGAAGAAGAGGCGCGTGATTTTTATGGGAATACGATTGGTATGGAAGAAATTCCAAAGCCAGAAGAGTTGAAAAAACGAGGTGGATGTTGGTTTAAATGCGGAAATCAAGAAATCCATATTGGTGTCGAGCGGAACTTTACACCAGCTAAAAAGGCTCATCCAGCTTTTTATGTGAATGAAATTAATGAATTTAAGCAAACACTTATAGAGCAAGGTGTTAAAGTGATTGATGATTATGCACGGCCAGATGTAATTCGATTTTACGTGTCAGATCCATTTGGAAACCGAATTGAATTTATGCAAAATAAAGACTAGGTGGATTCCCACCTAGTCTTTATCTTCTTCTGAAAAGTCCTAACACTTCTACAGTTTCTGTAATATTAACGAAAGCATTCGGGTCGATTTCAGAAATTGTTAGTTTCATACTTGCTAATTCTTCACGAGAAACGACGGTCATAAGTACACGCTTTTTCTCGCTTGAATAAGCACCTTCGCCATCAAGTAACGTTATTCCACGTACAACAGTTGAAAGAAGTTGTTTTTTCATTTTTTCTGCTTCATTTGTTACAATCATAAGTGTAACTTTACGATGTTTTGTATGAACAGCATCAATTACTTTACCAGTTACATAAATTGAAAGTAAGCTTGTAAGTGCAACATCCCAGGTGAAGAAGAATCCTGCGATTATTACAACGACTGCATTTAAAATAATAAGGAATCCGCCAAGTTTAATGTCTCGCTTGCGGGATAAAAGCATACCGATAATATCAAATCCACCAGTGGATCCATTACAGTTAAAAACAAGACCAATACCAGCTCCGGCGATGACACCTCCGAAGATAGAAGATAACAATGGGTCTGTTGCTACGACTTTTACTGGAACGTAGTATAATGCAACAGATAATACAACTACAGAGACAACTGTGTTAAAAATTACTTTTTTTCCAAGACCTATGTACCCTAAAATAAGGATAGGTAAGTTTAATACAAAGTTAATAATGCCTGTGTTTACAGGGGTTACAATCCCTAAAATAATAGCAATTCCGCCAATTCCACTACTTAAAATTTTGTGGGGGATAAGGAAAAGATTAAAGGCAACCGCAATAATAATAGAACCGATAATAACACCAAGGAATCTGACCATTTCTTTCCCGTCCTTCACTGAAAAATTCATATTATTTCAAGATTATATATGATATTGAAAGTTTTGGGTAAAAACAGTTTATTTAGGTAAATTAGATTAATCAAAAGAATTTGAGTATTTTATCATTTGAAAGGGGATACAGTTGTGAAGATAAAAACATATCAACAGAAAAGCCCGTTGAAGCAAGAATGTGAGGATTCTTATTTTTTTAATAAAGAAAAAAAGATTTATGGTGTATGTGACGGTGCAACACCACTTGTCCCGTTTCGTGATGAAAAGGGACATAATGGAGCATACATCGCTTCGCATTTATTTGCAAGTTATTTTACTGCATTACGAGAGAATCATAGTTTACAATTTGCAGTTGCCAAAGCAAATGAAGCATTGCAAAGCAAAATGTTAGAATATGAAGTAGACACGAGAAAAAAAGAGCATTTGTGGTGCACATGTATCGCGGCAGTCCAAATAGTTGGTGAGAAAATTGAATATGCGCAGCTTGGGGACTGTATGATTGTCGCAACTTTTCAAAATGGAACGATGCAAGTATTAACGAAAGACACAGTTGAAGGAATTAGTAAAAGAGCAAAAAAGAAGAGGGAAGAAGATCGTAAAAAAGGGTTATCTGTACCAGAAGAATATGTTTTTCAAGATGTTCGAGAACAGTTAAAATACAATCGTTATCTTGCAAATATGCCAAATGGTTATTCAGTTGCAAATGGAATGAAAGAAGCGATACATTATTTACAACATGGTGAATTACATACAGATGAAGTGAGTGGGATTTTTATTTGTTCAGACGGGTTATTTCACCCAGATTGGTCATTAGAACAAACTGTTGCATATATAAGAAAGAATAGTATAAACGAATATATAGCAATTATTGAAGAGCTAGAAGCGGAAAAGAGAATAAGGCCAGATGATAAAACGATTATTATGATTGATTTTTAAGAGGAGGCAGTTCAAATGGAAATTAAACGTGTCAATCTAACATTTCAAGATGAATTAGTTCCTTTAGAAAAAGTAAACAAACTGATTATTCACCATACAGCTGAAGATGGATGGGACGTGTATAAAACGCATGAATTTCATCAAACTGTAAGGGGGTGGAGCGGAATTGGTTACAACTATTTTATCGAAAAGGATGGAACTGTAGTGGAAGGACGAGGTTTACATATTGGAGCGCACGCGAAAGACCATAACCGCCATACAATTGGAATATGTATGACGGGAAATTTCGATAAATACGATCCAACTCCTGCACAAGTGAATGCATTATATTCTTTATGTAAACTGTTTATGAAGCAATTTGCTATAAAGAAAGAAAATATACTCGGTCATAGAGAGTTAGAAGGAGTTAAAAAAAGCTGTCCTGGTAATCGTTTTTCTATGGTAGAGTTAAGGAAGATACTATCTTAAATATAGAGGAGTAACAACGATGATGAATATAAAAATACCAAATGATAAAAAAGAAGAACTTGTAGCACAAATTCAGCAATTTTTTATGGAAGAAGATTTAGATGAAATTGGACGTTTCCAAGCAGAGCGTTTAATAGAAGAAATGATTAAATTAGTTGGACCGTTTGCATATAATCAAGCAATTGGAGATGCAAGAAAGCTTGTAAGTGAGAAATTAACGAATATGGAAGAAGATTTATACGTGCTAGAGAAGAATGAAGGAAAATAAAAAAAGAGCCGATGGGCTCTTTTTTTATTTTTCTTTCTTGTGTTCTTTATATTCATGTACTTTTTCTTTTACATTACCAACTGTATCTTTAGCAGTGCCTTTCACCTTATCCCATTTTCCTTCAGCTTGTAATTTCTTATTGTCAGTTACTTTCCCAACAACTTCTTTTACTTCACCTTTTACCTTATCAATGGCACCTTCTACTTTTTCTTTTAAACCATGATCATGTTTAGTCATACATTTCTCCTCCTTGTAGTTTGATTAGAATTCTCTTTTCATATTGCAAGTTGAATGATGTATCTAGTAATATCGTAACAAATCTAGTTTGAATATTCAAATGATTAATAGGGTAGAAAAGGATTTGTCATAAAATGTTTAAAAATGTAACGGAAGGAGAAATAAAGTAAATTATATGTCTTTTGCGGTCCATATTGATTTTGTATAAGCAATTTTCATGTGGGCACGTTCCATGTTATTTTGACTGCCGCTACCGAACCTTGCTTGTCCAACTATTAAAGTACAATTGGATTCAATAGCTGTCTTAATTCGTTTTTGAATTAATGCAGTATGACAGCCTTTACGCTGAAATTCTGGCAAAGTAGCAGAAGCAGCTAATGATGCGACACCCTTATTTATATACAGGACACCAATACCAGCAGGGATATTTTGAACTTCAGCTATGAAAAAATGCCATCCTGGTTCATTGTAAAGAATTTCATTATTTTGGCGCACGCTATCTTTTGTAAAGGATGGCATATTAAATCCATGTACATAAATGTTTGCAAAAATATCAAACTCATTTTCTTTTAGTTTTCGTATTGTAATATTAGAAGGAAGAAGTGATGAACCCTCTCTCGGTATACTATACAAAGCAGTATGGAAGCTAGATTGATAAAACCCTTTTTGAGATAAGTATTGAAATAATTTAGTTGTACCTTGTGCTGGGGTAATTTCAAAACGACAAGGGATTTGTAGTGATTCATAATAAGAAATGATTGCATCAATCGCATCTGCATTTGTAATACCTTTTACCGTATTAAAAGCAGGACCAGCAATTATTTTTGATGAAAAGGCAGTGGCGCTACCGAATTTTTTCATTTGCACTTGCATTGGGTTTCCGCTTATTGTTTGTAGTCTCTCTAATCTAGAAGAGAGCATATCAATTTCTGCATTTTCAATTTCTGTTGCTATATCGAGTGTCATAACAGTAGTCATAAAATTCCTCCGTTAATAAATATATTTTATAGTACATATACGATTTTTGTTTTGAGATTCCTGTTGAAATGTGAGAGAATAAGAGGTTTTTTGGAAGGGAAATGGAAGTGAGCTGTCGAAGGGAGTGGAAACAGATTAAAGGTGGTGCTCTCATGAAACAAAAAACCGTGCAGACATGCTCTAATTGTGGTTCTCAAAACATAGGAGAAGGTGAGTTTGTCGGATATGCACAAATACGGAAAAAGGAAACGATGTTCACATCTTCACCGGTGGATGCTTATATTTGTACAGATTGCGGGAATATCCTTTCATTAAAAGTACGACATTATGAAAAGTTTAAGCAGAAGCCGTTATGATTATTGAGTAGTGACTTTATTAGAAAAGTTAATAAGAGTAATATTTTACATATATATATATGAGTATGCCTCAGATAAAGAGATGAAAACATATACTGTACATAGTTCGTTATATGACACATAAAAATATATAGAAGAAATTGTGAGGCAGTAGGAGGAAGAAAAAACAGCTCCTCTTGGAATATTTCATATTTAAAACTCCTTTAAATAAATAAAGGAGTTTTTTGTTTTTTTATAACAATAATTACCTTTAATTGTTATAAATGTTTATTAGGAGAGGGTGGTTTATTAACGCCATAATCATAGAAGAATAATAGCTAAATCGTATACAAAACCACTATATAACACATTCGCAACCGTAAGTTGACAAAGTGCAACCGCGGGAAGATAGAGATAAAGGCAATGTTTACATACAATTTAGGTAAGAAAACAAAGGGGGGACACACATATGGGATTTGGTGAAAAGCTTTTTAAATTAAGAAAAGAAAAGGGCCTTTCTCAAGAAGCATTAGCTGAAAAATTAAACACAACAAGGCAAGCGGTTAGTAAATGGGAAAACGGTCAAGGTTTTCCTGAAACTGAAAAGTTAATAATGATTGGAAATGTATTTGAAGTATCACTTGACTATTTATTAAAAGAAACTGCTGAGCAAAGTAACGAAAAGGAAAATAGTTATTATGTAAGTAAGGAAATGGCAGAAGGGTATGTAGTGTATGGACAAAAAATTTCTAAATATATTGCATTAGGATTTAGCTTGCTTATTTTATCTACAATACCGTACTTATTATTTAAAGAAAATGCAACAATGTCTACGTTTCTTGTCATTATCATTGCAGTGCTTGGAATCGGAGCAATGATGGCACCTGTAACGATAGAAGAGAGTCGATACAATGTATTGAAAAAGGAAGAACTACTATTTGATCAAAACTTTCTAAAAGAATTGACCAAAAGATATGCGACTATTAAGAAGAAGTATACGGCAGTAGTGATCGTTGGATTTTGTTTTATTGCAGCAGGAGCGATACCGTTTTTATTTGAGAAAAAACGAATTACTTCAGGAGAACTCGTACAGTATTATCCTTATTGTGTTGTACTTATTGCTATTGGAGTTTATCTTTTTGTTCGTGTGTTAGGGGTGTTAGAGACGTATCGGATTTTAGTAGAAAATAAGGAATACAGTAATCGTTTTATTTTTAAATTGAAAAAGAAAGTAAGGAAAATGGTAGATAGTTTATAAAAAATAAAAAACATGTTTCGAATCAATGTATTCAAAACATGTTTTTTATCGTTCTGAATTATTTCCAAAGAAATAATTCAGAAAATACAGAAAAATATCGTAATCATTTGTAGAAGTCTGTTATAATAAACGGAAAATGAAAACGTTTTAAAGGGGGACATAACCAATATGATGATGAATGTACCGCTAACAATTAGTTCTATGATGGAAAGAGCAGAAAAGTTATTCTCAAAGAAAGAAATTGTTTCTCGCACACATGATACCATTACGACATTAACGTATAAGCAGCTAGGAGAAAGGACGAGAAGACTTTCTAGTGCGTTAAAAAAGCTTGGGATTAAGGAAGGCGAACGTGTAGGAACGTTAGCGTGGAATCATCATCGACATGTGGAGGCGTATTTTGCTATTCCTGGTATTGCTTCCGTTTTACACACAATTAATATTCGTTTATCTCCTCAACATATTTCATACATTATTCAGCACGCAGAAGACCGAATTGTACTTATAGATGAAGATCTCGTACCGCTTGTTGAAAATATTCAATCACAATTATCAACTGTACAAGCTTACATTATTATGACTGATAAAGATGAACTCCCGAACACTACGCTGAAGCCTGTATATCATTATGAAAAGCTATTAGAAGAAGGCGATCCCAATTTCCAATTTGTAAAAGATATTGATGAAAATACACCAGCTGGTATGTGTTATACGTCAGCGACTACAGGAAATCCGAAAGGTGTTGTATATACGCATCGTAGTACTGTATTACACTGTATGGCACTCGGTTTAGCTGATACAGCTGCTTTATCGGAAAGTGATGCAGCAATGGCAATCGTCCCGATGTTTCATGTGAACGCTTGGGGACTTCCTTTTGCAGCTACTTGGTTTGGATCAAAACAAGTTCTTCCAGGACCGATGTTTACGCCAAAAATTTTATTAGAAATGATCCAATCTGAAAAAGTGACGTTAGCTGCCGGTGTGCCGACAATTTGGCTTGGTGTATTACAAGAGTTAGAAAATAATAGTTACGATTTATCTAGTATGACGAGAATACTATGCGGTGGTGCAGCTGCACCGAAAAGTGTTATTAAAGCATTTGAACAGAAACATAATGTTCCGTTCATACATGCATATGGTATGACTGAAACGAGTCCACTCGTAACACTTGCACGTTTAAAAAGTTATGAAACGGAATTATCGTATGAAGAGCAACTAGAAATTCGCTCCAAACAAGGATATCTTGTACCTGGTGTCGAGATGAAAGTAGTCGGTACAAATGGTGAAGTGAAGTGGGATGGTACTGAGATGGGAGAATTATGTTTACGAGCACCTTGGATCGCTGAAAGCTATTATAACGATGATCGTACTGTCGAAGGGTTTCGCGATGGATGGTTATATACTGGTGATGTTGTCACAGTGGATGAGGAAGGTTGCGTGAAAATTGTTGACCGTACGAAGGATGTTATTAAAAGCGGGGGAGAATGGATTTCTTCGGTCGATCTTGAAAATGCTTTAATGGCACATGATGCTATATTTGAAGCGGCTGTCGTTGCAGTTCCTCACCCTCAGTGGCAAGAGCGACCAATTGCCTGCGTTGTTCAAAAGAAAAATAGTACGGTTACAAAAGAAGAAATATATGAGTTTTTAAAACCACAGTTTGCGAAGTGGTGGTTGCCAGACGATATTGTCTTTATGGAAGAAATACCGAAAACATCTGTTGGGAAGTTTTTAAAACAGGCGCTTCGGAAAGAACTGGAGCATTTGCATAGAGAGAAATAAGTGAACTTCTGTTTGTAAACTCTAATACATTAACGGTTGACAAAAGAGGAGTGGAAAGATAATATAATTTTTGTGATATGTTATCTAAGATAAATTTTAAGTTTACAAATAGGAGAAGCAAATATGAATACAAAAAACTTAGTTTTCGTCGCTTTATTTAGTTCTATTATGGGAGTGTTAGGGTTAATACCTCCGATTGCTCTTTCTATTACACCAGTTCCAATTACATTGCAATCACTCGGTGTTATGCTTGCGGGTGGGTTGTTAGGATCACGTCTAGGTGCGTTAAGTCAGCTTATTTTCTTACTTATTGTAGGAGTTGGAGCACCATTGCTTGCTGGTGGACGCGGTGGCCTTGGTGTATTTGTTGGACCAAGTGCAGGATATTTACTTGGTTACATCATTGGGGCGTTTGTTATTGGTTATTTAATTGAGCGTTTACGTGAAGTTTCTATTATAAAAGTATTATGTATTAATATAATTGGTGGTATTTTCGTAGTTTATGTATTTGGTGTTACTGTACAAGCGTTCTTAATGGAAGTTTCTGTATGGGAGACAATGAAAGTGAGTGCTGTGTTTTTACCAGGGGATTGTATAAAAGCAATTATTGCGGCAGTTCTCGTAACAAAATTACATCGTTCATTGAAACATATTATTACGCCCGCTTTAAAGAATGGAAAATATACAAATGCGGGATGATAAAGGGAAGAAACACGTTAATTGCGTGTTTCTTTTTATTATTATTGTAAAGAAAGGACGTCTCATATGGGGATTACAAAAGAATATAAAAAGCATGCCTCTTTACAACCAAATAAAATAGCGATAAAGGAAAATGATAGAGTTTTAACATATAAAGAGTGGTTTGAATCAGTTTGTAAAGTAGCAAGCTGGTTAAATGAAAAAAAATCGAAGAATAAAACGATAGCAATCCTATTAGAAAATCGTATAGAGTTTTTACAACTATTTTCTGGTGCCGCTATGGCCGGGTGGGTTTGTGTTCCGTTAGATATAAAGTGGAAACAAGATGAGCTCAGAGAAAGAATTGAAATTAGTAATCCGGATATGATTGTGACAGAACGATATAAGGTGAAGGATCTATTGGATGAAGAAGGAAGAGTAATTGAAATTGATGAGTGGAAAAGAATGATAGAGAAATATCTTCCTACATATTCCACTGTAGAAAGTGTACAACATGCTCCTTTTTATATGGGATTTACATCAGGATCAACAGGAACAGCAAAAGCATTTTTACGTGCACAACAATCGTGGGTTCATAGTTTTGATTGTAATGTACATGATTTTCATATGAAAAGGGAGGATTCGATTTTAATAGCTGGGACGCTCGTTCATTCTCTTTTCTTATACGGGGCAATAAGTGCATTATATGTAGGACAAACAGTGCACATTATGAGAAAGTTCTTTCCAAATCAAGTATTAGATAAGTTAGAAACTGAAAATGTATCAGTTATGTATACAGTTCCGACAATGCTTGAATCTTTATATAAAGAAAGTAGATTAATAGAAAATAAAGTGAAAATTATTTCGTCAGGAGCGAAATGGGAAGCTGAAGCGAAAGAAAAAATAAAGAATATATTTCCTTATGCGAAAAGATATGAATTTTATGGTGCATCAGAGTTAAGTTTTGTAACAGCACTAGTCGATGCAGAAAGCGAAAGAAGGCCAAATTCAGTAGGAAAACCTTGTCATAATGTGCAAGTTCGAATATGTAATGAAGCAGGCGAAGAAGTACAAAAAGGTGAAATAGGAACTGTTTATGTGAAAAGTGATCAGTTTTTTATGGGATACATAATAGATGGGGTTTTAACACGGGAGTTGAATGCAGAAGGTTGGATGACAGTGCGAGATGTAGGCTATGAAGATGAAGAAGGCTTTATATATATTGTTGGTAGAGAGAAGAATATGATTTTATTTGGAGGAATCAATATTTATCCAGAAGAAATAGAAAGTGTATTACATGAACACCCAGCTGTTGATGAAATAGTTGTAATTGGTGTGAAAGATAGTTACTGGGGTGAAAAGCCCGTCGCGATCGTAAAAGGAAGTGCTACGAAACAACAATTAAAGAGTTTTTGCTTACAGAGATTATCCTCTTTTAAAATACCGAAAGAATGGCATTTTGTAGATGGAATACCTTATACAAATAGTGGGAAAATCGCTCGTATGGAAGCAAAAAGTATGATTGAAAACCGGGAGAAAATATATGAATAGAGCAGTTATTGTAGAGGCGAAAAGAACACCTATTGGTAAGAAGAATGGGATGTTAAAAGAGTATGAAGTTCAGCAATTAACAACGCCGCTTCTTACGTTTTTAAGTAAAGGGATTGAGAGGGAAATAGATGATGTCATATTAGGTAATGTTGTTGGGCCAGGAGGGAATGTTGCGAGACTATCTGCTTTAGAGGTGGGACTTGGCTATCATATTCCTGGTGTAACGATTGATCGGCAATGTGGTTCTGGTTTAGAAGCAATTCGAACTGCGTGTCATCTCATTCAAGGCGGGGCAGGTAAGTGTTATATCGCCGGGGGAGTAGAGAGTACAAGTACGTCACCTTTTCAAAAAAGAGCAAGATTTTCACCTGAAACAATTGGTGATCCTGACATGGGAGTAGCGGCTGAATATGTTGCGGAGCGTTATAATATAACGAGAGAAATGCAAGACGAGTATGCTTGTCTTAGTTATAAGCGGACACTGCAAGCGTTAGAAAAAGGATATATACATGATGAAATATTTTCTTTTAATGGATTATTAGATGAATCTATAAAGCCAGAAATGAATTATGAACGAATCATTAAAAGAACAAAGCCCGCATTTTTACAAAATGGAACAGTAACGGCAGGTAATTCGTGCGGTGTAAATGATGGGGCATGTGCTGTTCTTGTAATGGAAGAGGGACAAGCCCGAAAGTTAGGATACAAGCCTGTACTTCGTTTCGTTCGTAGTGCTGTAGTGGGAGTGGATCCCAAGCTTCCAGGGACTGGTCCGATATTTGCGGTGAACAAATTATTAAACGAAATGAATGTAAAAGTAGAGGACATCGATTATTTTGAAATAAATGAAGCATTCGCCTCAAAAGTTGTTGCTTGCGCAAAAGAGTTACAAATTCCGTACGAAAAAGTAAATGTAAATGGTGGAGCAATTGCGCTCGGTCATCCGTACGGTGCATCTGGTGCTATGCTTGTAACACGTTTGTTTTATCAGGCACAAAGAGAGTCTATGAAATATGGAATTGCTACATTAGGAATTGGAGGCGGGATAGGGATTGCGCTATTATTTGAGAAAGTAGAAGACTAGCGAGGTAACTAGTTTTCTACTTTTTGAGGAACATAAATATTGCTACCAGGCTTCGCTTTCATTTCGTTCCAAGCAGCAATCGCATCAGCTTTTGCTTTCCCTTTATTATTTGGATCTTCGAAAAAGTCACGAGTAAAGCGATTGTATTCAAATTGTGTACCGATAGTTGTTTTGTATGTAGGGTCTTTTTTTCGTTCGTTTTCTTCATGCCAAAAAGCTATCGCGTCTTCATATGTTTTTCCAACATTCTCTTTGAAAAATTTTTGAAGAGCTACTGTAAAGCGGAAGTTTGTTCCGATTTTTTCTTTGAAAAAAGCACGAACATCTTCGCTACAGCGGTGATTGTTAGTAATAATCGTTTGAAGAGAAAGGTCTTTATAGGATAGGGAAGCTTTACTCACCTTTTGAACAGAGCTGTTTTTTAATATTTTACCAGTAGTTAAATAATGTGAGATACGCTCGGTTATTTCGATCTTAGAGCCACTAGCTGGCAACCCATTCTCACGACAAAATGTTTGGAGTTCTGCTTTTAACCAATAATAGTTTTGGAAATCTTCAAGTGATATAGACTTTGTTAAAGTTGGACGCATGAATGTAACAACTACTTTCTTCCATAATTTTCTTCAATTATAAAACGTATGTTCTTTTTATGGAAGGGTTAATTTGTAAATATAATGGGAAGAGGAGATTACATATGGAAAATGTAATGCAAGTTCGAGTTACGGGAATTTTAATTGAAGATGAAAAAGTATTGCTAGTAAAGCAAAAAGTTGCTAATAGGAATTGGTCTTTACCTGGAGGAAGAGTGGAGAATGGTGAAATGTTAGAAGAGGCGATGATTAGAGAAATGAGAGAAGAAACGGGATTAGAAGTTAAAATTAAGAAGCTACTCTATGTTTGTGATAAACCGGATGCCAGTCCATCTTTATTACATATTACATTTCTACTTGAAAAGCTTACAGGGGAAATTATGTTACCCTCTAATGAATTTGATCATAATCCAATTCATGATGTGCAAATGGTGCCGATTAAAGATTTAAGTCATTATGGTTTTTCGGAAACTTTTATAACTCTTATAAGTGAAGGTTTTTCAAATGCAGGGAGTTACCAAGGATTGAAACAAAATATTGGTTTGTAAGTATAGAGTAAGGATAGCTGTTAGCTATCCTTACTAAAAATGCTTTACACCGCCGACTGTAAAGAAGAAACAAGCTGATTTAAAAATTCATCTCCGCTCATAATTGCTTTCCCGCCACCGCGAGCACTCTTCTTATTTCCGCCACCTTTTCCTTCGATTGTAGGAAGAGCGTCTTTTAAAAGAGCATTCATATCGAGTGATACTGATTTTCCGCAAGCGAGAATACATTGTAGTTTGTCATCATTTTCGATGACGAAATACGTAATTGCATGCTCTTGTTGTTCTGTAATAATAGCGGAAAGCTTTGCGATTTCTTGCATAGAACGATTTGTAAATACTTTAGAAATAAGTATGTCAGCATGAATTTTTATAGGCTGTAGAAGTAGTTCATTTGCCTCTGCAAATAATAATTTTTCATTCATTGTTTGTATTGCTTTTTCGTTTTCTTTTTGAGAAGTAAGCAGTTGCGCCACTTTTGCTGGAATATCAGTTTCGCTACTGTTTAATTGTTTAGAAACATCTTTCATAATTTGTTGCTGTTGTTCCATTAATTTAAGTGTACGCCAACCAGCGATAAACGTTAAGCGTATACCACCTTTATTGCGCTCCCATCCTAGTACTTGAATAGGACCAACTTCACCAGTTCGTTTCGGATGCGTTCCACCACAGCCGTTGTAGTCAAAGTTTTCGATAATAACAACCCGTATATTTTCTGTCATAGTCGGTTCTTTACGAAGGGGCAACGTTTTCGCTTCTTCTAAGTTCATCCACTGGATGCGGATTGGATGGTTTTCAAAAACAATTTTGTTTGCAATTTGTATTGCTTTTTCAACCGTTTCTGCATGAAGATTTTCTGTTTCTAAATCAATTGTTACTGTTTCTTTACCAAGATGGAATCCAATTGTAGGCATGTTAAAATGGTCCCAAAAAGCAGCAGATAAAATGTGCTGAGCTGCATGTTGTTGCATATGATCAAAACGGCGCTCCCAATTGATTTTACCTTCTACGTCTTCTGTATGTAATTGTTCTGCAATGTAGTGACGAATTTCTCCGTTTATCTCTTCTACATTGATTACATTGATATCATTTAATGTACCAGTATCATATGGTTGTCCGCCACCTGTCGGATAAAATGCTGTTTCATTCAAAATAACGTATAAGTTACCGTCTTTATCATAATCTTGCTTTATAATTTTAGTAGTAAAGTCCTGCTTATAAGCGTCAGTGTAATATAATTTGTGCTCCAATTTTCTTTCTCCTCTCGCATTAACTAGTTTCATTGTAATGCAATTGAAATTAGTTTCCTAATATTTCAGAAGAAAGAAACTATTTTTAGAATTTTCTTGCTATAATAAGGGAAAGAAAATGCGGGGGTGGAATAAATATGTTATATGAAAACGGCGTAGATAAACTGCTTAGTTTAAGTAGAAATATTTCCGAATTATATCGAGAATTAAACGAAATGACCCGGATTTTAACGGATTGTAATCGAGAAAGTGTGAAGTTTGATCGATTATATGTAAAAGAGTTACTTTGGAAGAAAGAAGATGTAATAGAGAAATATGACCAGCTACTTGTACAACTTTGTATTAACGAATGCTTTGATCTAAAAAGTGTCATTACAGGGGAATATAAGTATACATATGAAGAAGTAGAAAACATAGTTTTACAATTTAATGAAAAGTATAATGTCGCAATCTTAATTAAAGATGTGTGTAAAGAATTACAGTTCACATATGGAATTGATATGGACATAACGAGAACAACTCGGGTATCAACAGCTCAAGTATAGAAAAAGGAAAAGAAAGCAGATCCTTTGCTTTCTTTTTTTTGTGAAAATAGAGAGAGTAGGTTTAACGATGAAGGGGAAGTTACAGCATATTCATCCGCTTGGAATGAGTATTATTTTAGGGACATTGTTTGCTAGGTTTGCAACTTCAATGAGTATCCCTTTTTTAGCGATTTATTTAACGACTGTTAAAGGTGTATCAGCTGGAATGACTGGTGCTATTATCGGAACGAGTGCACTTGTTGGTGTTTTTGCTAGTTTTATTGGAGGGAATTTATCAGATCGATTTGGCCGGAAAACGATTATGCTCTGGTCCATGATCGTTTGGATTTTTGTGTTTATAGGTTTTTCACTTGCGGATCATGTTTTAAGTTTCTTTTTATTAAACGCTTTAAATGGATTATGTAGGTCGTTTTTTGAGCCAACATCAAGAGCATTATTATCAGATTTAACAAAGCCTGAGTATCGGTTACTCGTCTATAATTTACGATACGGTGCAATAAATGTTGGAGTTGCAATTGGACCAATTGTTGGATTACAGATTGGAAGTGCAAAATCAACAATTCCTTTTTTAGTAGCAGCTGGGGTATATATTCTATATACAGCTATATTAGCGTTCCAATTTAAGAAGTATCCAATGGAAAAAAAGAAATTGAGTAAAGAAAAACCTGTTACAATGCTAAATGCAATACGTATATTGCGAAAAGATATAGTATTTTTAGTTGCTTTAGTCGGTATTATTTTGAGTAATTGCGGTTTTTCACATTTAACGACGACAGTATCTCAATATTTTGCAAATGCACATATATTTGAGGATGGGGTGAAGCTATTCTCATATATGCTCGCTTTAAATGCAATTGTTGTAGTGATGATCCAATACCCTGTTATTCAAATGTGCAAAAAGTATACACCGTTAACATCAATTATGGTTGGGACTTTATTTGTGAGCGGGGGATTATTTGGCTTTGGAATAGTAGAATCTATGCTAGGTGCTGCCGTTTGTACAATTATTTTTACAATTGGAGAAGTCTTAATGTTTTCGATGACGGATGTATTTATTGATGATATTGCTGTTGCGCATCTAAAAGGAACATACTTCGGTGCGATGGGCTTTTCGGGAATTGGAGCAGTAATAGGTCCGTGGTTCGGAGGAGTACTTCTCGATTACTACGGGTACCAAAATGGGTTTGCGGTATTTTCAGCACTAGCTATATTTTCAACTGTGGCATTTCCTGTGCTTTTAGTTACAAAAGGTTTATCGAAAAAAAGATATGATAGAAATTCTAATATAGAAATGCATGCGAAATAACATAAGCCCCAGTAACCAACTGGGGCTTAGTTTGAATTATATTAACTCTTAATTTGAAAAAAGAACTTTTTTTTCATGCTTATCAGCAACTTCATTTTTGGAAATATGAATGGCTAAAAATCCGTTTTCTAAGCAGGCTAGCATCTTTTTATAAATGATAGTAGTAGGTAAAGGGATTGTTCGTTGTAAGGAAATGTTTTTATGAAGTATGCATATAGCTAGGCCTGTCTCTAACTTTTTAATGAGTACATTTTGTTCCGTGACATTTTGTACATCTGTTTCCAAAATATATTCTTCTTCGGTTTCGCAAAGATCGATGTGAATTTGATTTGGAAAGCTAAAGTTACTATAAGAATCGGAACAAAATTGATCCATCCATTCTTCGAAACCATCAACATGAAAAAGACAATTCTTCTTTTTCTTGCCCATGTAAGACACCCTCCGTAAAATATCAATTCATATCATGTTATGCATGAATGAATTAGGGGTGAAGAATAAATGGAAAAATATAAACATTGTATGTGGAAAAGATAGCTAGTGTGCACTTTTTGTTTTACATATCATGATGCGCATGATGTTTTTGGCGTGAATGGTTACGGTTTTTTACTTTATGAGATCCGCTTAATGGTTCAGGTTGTCCTTTTTTTTCTTTCGCTTCACGATTGTTTTTTCCCATTGTATATGACACCTCCTCTTTCTTTTTAGAATGAGAGAAGTTGACGATTTTATACGAGAATGTTTTTAGAAAAAAAGGTAAAGATAAAGGGGACTAACAATTATAGAAAGGGGATTATATAATGCCATATCATAAAGATAAGCAACAAGCCTTTCAAGCGGCACAGCAAGGAGTTACACAAGCAGAAAATGCATTTAATAATATTGTGAAAAATGACCCTAACTACGGTCATGATTTAAAAGAGTTACGCCAAGAGGTCCAGGAAGCATATGAACAAATTCAAAATGCACTAGAGGTAGCTTCAGAAACACAACGTCCACAACTTGAGCAATATGAAAATAATCTCCAAAATATAATGCGAAATGTAGATCAATTAGAAAAGTAAATGAGGTTGTTGTTTATTCGACAACCTTGCTGCTTTAGTGAACGTTATGCTAAAACAGAAAATTTTTCTATTAGTTTTTTCTTTGCTATGTGCAGTACATATATTTCAAGTGGAAAAAGTGGAAGCGAAAATGTTGCTCAGAAAAGAGTTAGAACCAACTGGTTATGTAACATGGGAAGTACCTAATAATGAAAAAATTATTGCAATTACATTTGATGATGGGCCAGATCCAACGTATACACCACAAGTTTTAGATTTATTACGTCAATATAAGGCGGAAGCGACATTTTTTATGATTGGATTTCGAGTTCAGCGTAATCCATATTTAGTGAAGCAAGTGTTAAAAGAGGGACATGAAATTGGAAATCATACGATGAATCATTTGTACGCAAGTAATTCGTCAGATGAAAAATTAGAAAATGATATTTTAGATGGAAAGAAATTTTTTGAAAAATGGGTGAAAGAACCTTTGCTATTCCGTCCTCCTGGCGGATATATTAACGATGCTGTATTTAAAACAGCGAAAGAGGCTGGCTATCAAACCGTTCTATGGTCGTGGCATCAAGACCCGCGTGATTGGGCAAATCCAGGGGTTGAATCCATTGTAAATCATGTAGTGAAAAATGCTAAAAGTGGCGATATTGTATTGTTACATGATGGAGGGAATGATCGTAGTCAAACGGTAGCAGCGCTAGCAAAAATTTTACCTGAGCTGAAAAAACAGGGCTATCGATTTGTAACGGTTTCGGAATTACTACGTTATAAACATTAGAAGAAATCCCAAAAGGAAAATAGACCTTTTGGGATTTTTCTTTACTGGTTCTTTTTACGTTTCTTATTATTTTGTCGCTCTGCTGGAGTTAAAGGCTCGTTTGCAAATTCTTCATTGTAACCAGTTCCTTGTCCTTGTGCAGATGCAGCATTCATTCCTGAAATAGTATGATTTGCTTTTCTTTTACCCATTTTATTTCACCCCTATAACATTTTTTGTATGTTGAATGATGAGCAGTTCATAGTATGTATGAACTGTAAGTAAACCGCTGATAGAGCACTTTACTTTATGATAATAGTATTCATAAGGAGCATGAAAGCTATTCAAATTTAGAAACATAAAGAAAACTTATGATAATCTATAAGTTTCTTATTATTTACTTATTTAGAAAGTTGTAATAAGATATTATCGTAAGGTATTGAAAAGTTTGTCTACATTTTATATTCAGACAACTTAGTCACGTTTAACAGGGGGGAAACATAATGGTCAAACATAATCCATTTCAATCACGTGCAACTTTTGAAGTAGATGGAAAAACGTATCATTATTATGATTTGAAAGCGCTTGAAAATGCAGGGGTTGGCAACGTATCTCAATTACCATATTCCGTGAAAGTTTTACTTGAATCAGTACTTCGTCAAGTAGACGGACGTGTAATCACAGAAGAGCATGTTACAAATTTAGCGAAATGGGGAACGAAAGATGTGCAAGATATCGATGTTCCATTTAAACCATCTCGTGTAATTTTACAAGATTTCACTGGTGTTCCAGCTGTTGTTGATTTGGCTTCGCTTCGTAAAGCAATGGCAGACATGGGTGGGGATCCTGACAAAATTAATCCTGAAATTACTGTAGACCTTGTAATTGACCACTCTGTACAGGTTGATAGAGCGGGTACGGCAGACGCGCTTGCATTCAACATGGACTTAGAGTTTAAACGTAATGAAGAACGTTATAAATTTTTAAGCTGGGCACAAAAATCATTTGATAACTACCGTGCAGTTCCACCAGCTACAGGCATTGTACACCAAGTAAACCTTGAATATTTAGCACCAGTTGTTCATGCTGTGAAAAATGCTGAAGGTGACTTAGTTGCATACCCAGATTCATTAGTTGGAACAGACTCGCATACAACAATGATTAACGGTATCGGCGTTCTTGGATGGGGCGTTGGTGGTATTGAAGCAGAAGCAGGAATGCTTGGACAGCCTTCATACTTCCCAGTACCTGAAGTAATCGGTGTGAAATTAACTGGCACACTTCCAAGTGGTACTACAGCAACAGACGTTGCATTAAAAGTAACACAAGTATTACGTCAAAAAGGTGTAGTTGGTAAATTTGTTGAGTTCTTCGGTAATGGACTAAAGAGCATGCCTTTAGCTGACCGTGCAACAATTTCAAATATGGCACCAGAATACGGCGCAACTTGTGGATTCTTCCCAATCGATGATATTTCATTAGAATACTTACGTTTAACAGGTAGAGATGAAGAGCAAATTCGTATTGTTGAAGAATACTGTAAAGCGAACGGTTTATTCTATACAGCAGACAGTAAAGATCCAATCTACACTGATCTTGTTGAAATTGATTTAAATACAATCGAATCTAACCTTTCTGGACCGAAACGCCCACAAGATTTAATTCCACTTTCAGATATGAAAGATGCGTTCCACAAAGCTGTTTTAGCACCAGTTGGAACACAAGGACTTGGATTTAATGAGCAAGAGTTCGATAAAGAAGTGAAGGTTACATTAGAAGATAAAGAAGTAACGATGAAAACAGGTGCAATTGCAATCGCTGCAATTACAAGCTGTACAAATACATCAAACCCATACGTATTAATCGGGGCAGGTCTAGTTGCGAAGAAAGCAATTGAAAAAGGACTTGTAGTACCTGAGTACGTAAAAACATCATTAGCACCAGGATCTAAAGTTGTTACTGAGTACTTAGATAAATCAGGTTTAACAACATATTTAGACCAATTAGGTTTCCAAACAGTTGGTTACGGCTGTACGACTTGTATCGGTAACTCTGGTCCATTAGCGCCAGAATTAGAAGAAGCAATCGCAGCAAACGACTTACTAGTAACATCTGTTTTATCTGGTAACCGTAACTTTGAAGGTCGTATTCATCCTCTTGTAAAAGCAAACTACTTAGCATCACCACCACTTGTTGTGGCATATGCACTTGCAGGTACTGTTGATATTGACCTGAAAAATGATGAAATCGGTAAAGATGCAAATGGCAATGCTGTTTACTTCAACGATATTTGGCCATCAGCTAAAGAAATTGAAGATGTAGTTCAAAGTGTTGTTACATCTGAACTGTTCAAGAAAGAATATGCACAAGTATTTAACAGCAATGAGCGTTGGAATGAAATCCAAACTTCAAACGAAGCTTTATATACTTGGGATAATGATTCAACATACATTCAAAACCCACCATTCTTTGAAGGTTTATCTAAAGAGCCAGGTGAAGTTGAAACGTTATCAGGTTTACGCATAGTTGGTAAATTTGGTGATTCTGTAACGACAGACCACATTTCACCAGCAGGTTCAATTGGTAAGCACACACCAGCTGGACGCTACTTATTAGAAAACGGCGTACAACCAGTTGACTTTAACTCTTACGGTTCTCGTCGTGGTAACCATGAAGTTATGATGCGTGGTACATTTGCAAACATCCGTATTAAAAACCAAATCGCACCAGGAACAGAAGGTGGATATACAACATATTGGCCAACTGGTGAAGTAACATCAATCTATGATGCTGCTATGAAATATAAAGAAGATGGAACAGGTCTTCTAGTTGTTGCTGGTAAAGATTACGGTATGGGAAGTTCTCGTGACTGGGCTGCGAAAGGTACTAACTTATTAGGTATTAAAGCAGTAATCGCAGAAAGCTTCGAACGTATTCACCGCAGTAACTTAGTGTTAATGGGTGTATTACCACTTCAATTTAAAGATGGCGAAAGTGCTGAAACGTTAGGTCTTGTTGGTAACGAGTCATTTGAAATTCAAATTGACAAAACAGTTAGACCGCGCGATCTTGTAAAAGTAGTTGCAACTGATTTAGATGGCAACGAAAAACAATTTGAAGTAGTAGCTCGTTTCGATAGTGAAGTAGAAATTGACTACTACCGTCACGGTGGTATTCTGCAAATGGTTCTTCGTGAGAAAATCGAAGAGTCAAAAGTGTCAAACTAAATAATTGAAATGAAAAATAAGGAAGCTAACAATAGTTAGCTTCCTTATTTTATGGAAAGGGATGAAACCATATGGTTTCATCCCTTTCTTTTTACTACGAAAAGTGGAGGGAACGTCATGAAAGAATATAAAAGAATATTGTGGCCGTTACGAAAAGAGAAAATATTAGTAATGGCAGCTGTATGTAGTGGGATAATTGCTGCTATTTTAAATTTATCACGCCCAATTTTCATGGGATTAATTGTAGACAATCTTATTCAAAGGGAGCTAAAAGGTGCGTATTTATATATAGCTTTGTTTGCGGGTATTCGCTTTTTAATGTGGACGAACAATCTTTTATTTGATTATATAAGCTCAAAAGCCAGTCAACGTATATTACAAACGAAACGTATAGAATTATTGCGTCACTATTTCTCATTACCGTTTGAAGAGAGTGAGAAGATTAAGCAAGGGGAGTTAGAAACTTTGGTCGTATCTGATATTCCGAACTGGGTCAGATTATATGGTTCTATATTAATAGAGTATATACACGCTATTGCCCAATTTATTGGAGCTTTCATAGCACTACAACATATAGATATACAGTTTATATTGTGGGTAACTCCGTTTTTATTTTTCAGTGCAATTGTTCCAATACTGATGGGAGAAAAGGTAAGGGATATTGCAAGCATTGCTCAAAAAAATCAATCGAGTGTTGTAGAGATGGTGTCACAGTTTGTAAAGGGTATACAAGATTTACGTAGTGTACAAAAAGAAAAATGGGCCATTCGCTTATTTAAAGGAGTAACGGCACAATCTTATAAATCGGAAGTAAAGAAGACGATGATGCAACATTGCATTGGAGTAGTTGGAACAGTGATTGAAACAGGAGCATATATCGTTGTTCTCATTGTAGGCGCACAAAAAATAATGAAAGGGGAAATGGAAGTTGGTTCACTTGTTGCAGTGTTAGCTACAATTGAAATGCTCTTTTTCCCAGTCCGTTACGTGGGCGATTTATTAATGATGACACAAGTTGCAGTCGCTTCGGCAAATAGAGTTTTTTCCTTTTTAGATAAAAGAGTGGCAGATAGTAATGTAGAAAGAGCGATGGGGATGATAATAACAAATGTTTCATTTCAGGAGAGTGAAGAAGAGAAATGTAGAATTAATAATATTGATTTGCAAATTAATCCTGGTGAATTCGTTATCATTGTCGGAGAAAGTGGTGCAGGAAAAACAACACTTTTAAAATTAATGACAGGTTTGTATAAACCATCTAACGGTAGTGTTGTTTATTATGGTCAAAAGGCTCGAATGACTACAGTGTGGCAAGAACCTCGTTTCTTTCGGACGACAGTAAAAGAGAATATGTATTTCCGGGAGGAGTATTTAGAAAACGAATTAGAAAAAAATATTGACCTTATAAATATGAAGCCGATAATTAGAGATTTACCTAAGGGGATTCAAACTGTACTACATAAAAGTGGAGAAGAGCTTTCGGGAGGAGAAAGAAAACGTCTTGCATTATTACGAGCGATTGGTTCAAATCCGAATCTTATTATTTTAGATGAACCGACTGCGGGGTTAGATCCGAGTAATCAAGAAACTGTTTGGAATATGATTGAAGGACTAGGAAGAGATGTAACGAGAATTGTGGCAACACATGATGTAGAGAAAGTGATACTAGCGGATCATGTTGTCATAATGAGAGAAGGAAGTATTGTTGCATGTGGAAGTCCTGAAAAATTAATAAATAGTCATTCATTTTGAAAGAGATGTGAATAAAGATAAGAGCAGTGCCCTTATCTTTATTCAATATCATTTATTTGATATTGGATAGATTCTGAATGATTTAGATCTACGTTAAAAGTAGCAGTCATAAGGAAAGTTGCAATTCCAAGGATTAAGAAAAGGACGAATGAGACTAGAGAAATGTAAAGACAAATACGCCCTACTTTCTTTTTTTCAAGATCGTTACTAAAGAGTGAAATGATCCATGTAATAATACCGATTGGGTATAAAAGAAAACTAAGAATATATAATGTTATTTTTTCGAATGAATTCATAAAAAATCCCCCTTTTGTTGAAGTTTATATAACTACGAAAGTAAAAAGGTGAATGGGCCCATAAGAAGATAAACAACACTTCATCTGTTTTTCTAATTATATGATAAAAAGGAAAAGATTACACTTCAAATGAGAATATTCTAATTATTTCGACTCTGAATATTTCCAAGCTTGTCCGTATAAGCTAAAATAAGGTATATAGTATTTGAGTAATTAAGTTATAAGAAGATAAATACGTTAGGGTGATATAACATGTGGCGGAAGCTTACGATTATTGTAGTGTTACTTTGTTTAGCGGGATATGCAGCTTATGAACAGTTTGGTAAAAAAGAGCAGATGGTACAAGGGGAGCAAGAACAAAGTGAAGCTGCTATGAAAGAGATGATTGCAAGTAATGGTATTGAAATAGGGAAGAATGCGCCAGACTTCGAATTAACGAAGTTAGATGGAACGAATGTAAAGCTATCAGATTTAAAAGGAAAGAAAGTGATTTTAAACTTTTGGGCAACGTGGTGTGGACCTTGCCAACAAGAAATGCCGGATATGGAGGCTTTCTATAAAGAACATAAAGAAAACGTAGAAATTTTAGCAATCAACTATACGCCTTCAGAAAAAGGTGGGGGGGAAGAAAAGGTAAGCAATTTTGCTAAAGAAAAAGGAATTACTTTTCCTATTTTATTGGACAAGAACATTGATGTGACAACAGCGTATAAAGTAATTACGATTCCAACTTCGTATTTTATAGATACAAAAGGTGTCATTCAAGATAAGTTTATTGGGCCGATGACGCAAAAAGAGATGGAGAAAAGGGTTGCTAAATTAAAATAATGGTGAAAAGGTAGAGGTGGAGAGTTCCCATTTCTGCCTTTTCTTTTTCAAGTAGTAATAACTTCATGATATGATGTAAGAAATATAATCGTTTAGAGATAAAGGAGTGTATGGAGTGGGGAATGTATCCTTACCGTTAGATTATGTTGTAATTGATTTTGAAACAACAGGATTTAACCCTTATAATGATAAAATTATTCAAGTTGCAGCGGTGAAATATCGTAATCATGAACTGGTAGATCAATTTGTTTCATACGTGAATCCAGAGCGACCAATTCCGGACCGAATAACGAGTTTAACCGGTATTACCAATTATCGTGTTTCAGATGCACCGACGATTGAAGAGGTATTACCTTTATTTTTAGCATTTTTACATACAAATGTTATTGTGGCCCATAATGCTTCTTTTGATATGCGCTTTTTGAAAAGTAATGTAAATATGCTAGGGCTACCTGAACCTAAAAATAAAGTAATTGATACTGTATTTTTAGCGAAGAAATACATGAAGCATGCGCCTAATCATAAACTTGAAACGTTAAAGCGAATGCTTGGAATTCGTTTAAGCTCTCATAATGCATTTGACGATTGCATTACGTGTGCTGCTGTTTATCAAAAGTGTGCAGCTATTGAAGAAGAAGGACAGAGAAAAGTAAATAAGGTCTCACTTGATGAAATCGTAGTATACGAAGCGGTGAAAGAAATGCTTGCACGTAATAAACGTAATGTAGAATGGCTACGTTGTATGAACGTAGGAAGTTATTTAGATATAAAAGCTTTTTATCCAGTTATGAGATTAAAGGTAAAAGGGCGAAAGAAATATGTATTAACAGAGATATTAGAAGAAGATGTGAAAGAAATATGTACAAGTTTAAAATGTGAACCGGCGTTAAAAAGTGAAGTTGGTAATACGAGAATTATGCTTAATAGCTTAGAGGATGTTATGAAATTAGAAAGTTATATTTTAGAGCAGTATGATTTTGTATTACAGGCGCTTCATGATTATAAAGAAAATGAAATGAATGCAGATGAAAAGTTGAAAGAGTATTTAAATATTATGGTATGAAAAACTCCGTGTGCAATATATTGTACACGGAGTTTTTTTAGGAGTACCAAAACATAAAATTTTCTTACAAATCTGATTAAAGAGTTTTTCGTTTGCTCATACTATGTAATAAGAAAGTGAAGGAGAGAGGGTGAACAACATGAGAAGAAGTCGCCGTAAATCGTTTGAAGAACTTGTAAATGAAAATAAACAACAATTATTAAGCGATCGTGATGCAATTGATCGCATTGAAGAGCGCATCGAAAAACGTTATGAAATGAAACTTTTTAAGCAAGCTGAATAATTCTTAACGCTAGTACGATACTAGTGTTAAGGAGGCGATAGTAATGGGTAATCCGAAAAAAAATTCAAAAGACTTTGCACCAAATCATATTGGAACACAATCGAAAAAAGCTGGTGGAAATAAAGGAAAGCAAATGCAAGATCAAACAGGTAAACAACCGATTGTTGATAACGGTTAAAAAGGAGAATGTTATCATTCTTCTTTTTTGTGAGGAAATGAAAGATGAGTTTTTAGCAGTAATATGAAAAAAAGGGCTGACTTTTGTCAGCCTTTTTTCGTAATCGTAAAATTTTCAACGAGTAAACGCCAATTTTGCGGGAATGGTAAACCGATTTTCCAGTAACTAATACCGCCTATACCTTGTTCTTTCATTAAATTGAATTTACTTTGAACAGACCGTGAATCTTCAAACCAAACTTCGTGTTGCACGCCGTTTTCATCAAAGTAATTAAAATGAGGAGCTTGGGCTGTGAAATCATAACGAATAGGAACATTATATTTACGAGCTAGTGCAACAGCTGCGACAGAGCTAATTGCTTTTGCGGGTGGATTTCCTTGTTTAAATGGAAGCTTCCAATCAAACCCGTATAAATTTTGCCCCATCATAATTTTTTGTGGAGGCATTTGAGATTTTGCATATTGAAGTACTTCTTTCACTGGACCGATAGGAGAAATCGCCATCGGTGGACCGCCTTGCCATCCCCAGTCATATGTCATAATGACGACGAAATCAACAATTTGCCCTTGCGCTTTATAATCGTGAGCTTCGAAAAATTTTCCCTTTTGATTTGAACTTGTTTTCGGTACGAGAGTTGTGCTCAATGTGTACCCGCTAGGTAAGCGTGTTTTTACATTTCGTAAAAAGCGATTATACGCCTCGCGGTCTTCAGGTGCTACACTCTCGAAATCGAAATGAATGTCTCGCATGCCATATTTTTGAGCTGTTTGCAAAATGTTAGTAATGAATTTGTTTTGAATCGTTGCGTCGCGTAAAATAACTGATGTTAGATCGGCACTGAAATTACCATTTTCAATATTTGTAATAACGAGCATAGGGATTGTTTTACCTTGCGTTGCAATATTAGCAATTTTAGCTGTTTCAGTAGGTTCTTTTAATGTGCCATCTCTTTTTGCCTCAAAACTAAAATAGGCTAAGTATGTTAAAAATGGATTGATGGCGCGTGTCGCATTAACTAAACTCTCTTTAATCGGTATAGTTGAAGGTTGTAAATAAGCGATGGATTCTACAGCTCGTTTTGTGCCTTTTGGTACATATAATTGTTGTCCGACATGGAGAATAGATTTTAAAGATAAATTATTAACTTTAGCTAAACTAGCGAGGGGGACATTATATGTTTGAGAAATTCGATATAGGCTGTCACCAGGCTGTACATAATAATTATTTCCTTTCGTATTAACGATAAGTGCCTGACCAACAACGAGCGTTTCAGCTGGATTTAGTCCATTGTCTTTTACTATTTCGTCAGGTGTTGATCCATATTTTGATGCCAAGCTATATACGCTATCACCACTACGAACAGTTACAATTTGAATCATATGCTGGCTCCTTTCAGTAAAAGATTCACTGTTTTTATTTTATTTTTGATGTCACTGTATTATGATTAAATGTATGCAAGGTAGCAGAAGTGAAAGAAGGCGAATACATATGTTTGTAGCAGAACATGAAGTTGAAATCCGTTATGCGGAAACAGATCAAATGGGTGTTGTTTACCATTCAAACTACTTAGTGTGGCTTGAGTTAGGTCGCACGAAACTTATACAAGATTTAGGTTTTTCATATGTTGAAATGGAGAAAGAAGGAATTATTTCTCCTGTGTTAGATTTACAAATTTCATATCGTAAAGCGATGCGTTATGGAGAAAAGGCAATCGTAAAAACATGGGTAGATACTGTGAGCCCGCTTCGCGTTGTATATGGATATGAAATATATAATGGTGATGGTGATCTTTGTATTACTGCAAGTACGACGAATATTTGTGCGAAAAAAGAAGGATTCCGCCCTGTATCATTTAAAAAGTTATATCCTGAGTGGTATGCGAAATATGAGGAAATTAAGAAAAAATAAAAAAGCGTGGCAGAAGCCGCGCTTTTTTATTTTTCATAATTAAATTGTGGGAAGTCGTCACCTTCATTAAGTGTAACAGATAAATTATGTCCATCGAAGAACCATTCATCATCGCCTTCAATAAAGAAGTTAATACCTTCTTCTTGAATTTGAACAGCAGGGTGTGCAGGATCATCTTTACGAATACCTAAAGAAAGTCCTTTTTGCACAGTACTGCAACCACCGTATTGTACGAAAAAGCGTAGTGTTTCATTTGATTGTAAGTTTAATTCAGTTTTATACCATTGTGCTGCTTCTTTTGTTACGGAAAGATTCATGTATAGTTCCTCCAAGTTATGTTGCTTTTTCTTTAGTATAAAAAATAACGCAAAAAGACGCTATTAATATGCTTCACGTTTTCTTTTTGCGTTATGTGGGTTACGATCTTATTTTTGCTTTTTTGAAAAGTTTGCTTTTGGTTCAGTTTTATTTATAATTCGTCCGATATTTGCACGGTGTTTATAAATAACCATACCTGCTAATAAACACATCGCAATAATGAAGATTTTATCCCCGCTAACAATGGATGCAATAACAGCAACAACTGCTGTTACCATAGAAGAAAGTGATACGTATCTTGTTGTAAATAAAAGGGTGAAAAATACAACAGCCAATATTGCAAAAACAACTGGTGAATAGCATAATAGCACCCCAGCAGAAGTTGCAACTGCTTTACCACCACGGAATTTCGCGAAGATCGGGTAGACATGTCCAAGAACAGCCGCTAACCCGAACCATAGTGGGTGAATATCTAATCCGAAAATCATTGGTAGACTTGTTGCTAATGTCCCTTTTAAAATGTCAGCAATTGTAACGGTAAAACCTGCTTTTTTCCCTAATGTACGGAATGTGTTTGTTCCGCCTAGATTACCGCTCCCGTGCTCACGAATATCGATTCCGTAGCCAATTTTTCCAACAACTAGTGCAAATGGAATCGAGCCAAGCAAGTAGGCAACGATAAATAAAAGATATGTAGTAACCATAAGTTCAGTCTCCTTTATTCAAATGTGTTGATAAAGGGTAAAAAGAGTTTTTCCCGTATATTGTACCATACATTTGTAAAGAGCACATTTCTTTTTTGTAAATGAAAAATTCATTATTTCGTGAAAAAAATTTCACAGTAATGTTACATTTCTCACAGAAACAGCAAGACTATATGTAGTAACATTTTAATCAAAAGACAACAACATATTGGTGGAGGGTTATAAATGTTACAAAATAATACACGTGGAGAAGAATTAATGAAAGTGTTCGAGACGATAGTCCACGGCAATGAACAAGATTTAATGCAAGAAAATGCAAATGTAGACGGCCGCTCTCCAATGGGTGTAATGGGAACGTTCGCATCTGAGAGTGCAAAATATTATGCTGTTGAGAATTTATTGTCAGATCAAGTGAAAAAAGCGATAAATGAAAATATATTATATCCACATGATTTAGATTTTTATGCGACAGGAACGACGACTTGTTCGCAAATTCCGTTAGCGCAAATGCTTGCTAACGGTTTTCATACTGGACATGGACATATGAGACAACCACAAGACATTAAAAGTGCATTGGCTCTTTCGTCTATTATTTTTCAAGCGAATCAAAATATGCAGCATGGCGGTCAATCGTTTGCACTCTTTGATATTGATTTAGCACCTTATGTACGAAAAACAATTGAGAGACATAAAAAACGATTACAATCATATCCGCTTACGAAAGAACAAATAGAAGAATTTGCATGGAAAGAAACGGAAAATGATACGTATCAAGCGTGTGAGGCTTTCGTTCATAATTCGAATAGTATGCATAGTAGGGGCGGAGGACAAGTCCCGTTTATTTCTATTAATTACGGAACAGATACATCAAAAGAAGGAAGAATGTTAATTAAACAACTATTAAAAGCAACACAAGCTGGACTTGGTAAAGGAGAGACACCAATTTTTCCGATTCAAATTTTCAAGATGAAAAAAGGTGTGAATTTTGAAGAAAGTGATCCGAATTACGATTTATTTGAATTAGCATTAGAGACAACTGCAGAGCGATTATTCCCTAACTTTTCATTTTTAGATGCTCCGTTTAATGCAGTGCATTATGATGGAAGACCAGAAAGTGAAGTATGTTACATGGGATGTCGTACCCGTGTTATGTCTAATATACATGGAGAAGAAACAGCGATTGGTAGAGGGAATTTATCATTTACGTCTATCAATTTAGTGAAATTAGCGTTAATTAGTGGTTCAAAAGAAGCATTTTTTGAAGCGCTAAACTACTATTTAGATTTAGGAATTAAGCAGTTATTAGAAAGATTTGCGTATCAATGTACGAAGCGAGCAAGAGATTTTCAGTTTTTATATTCACAAGGTGTATGGCGTGGTGGAGAAACATTGCAGCCTGAAGACTCCGTAGCTTCGATTTTAAAACAAGGGACGTTAAGTGTTGGTTTTATCGGTCTTGCGGAATGTTTAGTAGCTTTAACAGGAAAGCATCATGGGGAAGATGAAGAATCATGGAAACTTGGGTATGAAATTATTTCCTTTATGAGAGATAGAATGGATAAAGCGACAGAAGAACATCAACTGAATTTCTCGATAATTGCAACTCCAGCAGAAGGATTATCAGGAAAGTTTGTGAAAAAAGATAGAGAAGAATTTGGCGTAATTAGCGGTATAACGAACCATAATTACTATACGAATTCATTCCATATTCCAGTTTATTATAACATTCAAGCGATAAATAAAATCCGTTTAGAAGGCCCGTTCCATGCTCTCTGTAATGGAGGACACATTACGTATATTGAACTGGACGGAGCAGCGATGCATAACAAAAAGGCATTAAAACAAATTGTACAAGCCATGGCAGAACATGGCGTTGGATACGGTTCAATTAATCATCCTGTTGACCGTTGTAAGTGCTGTAGTTATCACGGGGTTATTGGAAATGAATGTCCAAGTTGCGGGAATGAAGATGAGGCTAATATAGAAAGAATTCGCCGCATAACAGGCTATCTTGTAGGAGATATGTCGAAGTGGAATAGTGCGAAACGTAGTGAAGAGATAGATCGGGTGAAACATAAATGAAAGTGATGAATATTATTCATGATAGTGTAGTAGATGGAGAAGGATTGCGGACAGTCGTGTTTTTTGCGGGCTGTCCGCATCGTTGTGTCGGTTGCCACAATCCGAAATCGTGGAATATTTGCAACGGAACGGAAATGACAGTAGAAGAAATTGTGAAAGAGATTGCAAGTAATCCATTAACTGATGTAACATTTTCAGGTGGAGATCCATTTTTTCAAGCTGCTGAAGTGAAAAAGGTAGCAAAAATCGTGAAAGATTTGAAAAAAAACCTATGGATGTATACAGGTTATACGTTAGAAGAGATACAGAGTTCTCAAAATAATGATATGATAGAGTTGTTACATTATGGGGATGTTTTAGTCGATGGAAGGTTTGAAATTGAGAAAAAAGATTTAACACTTCCATTTCGCGGAAGCTCCAATCAACGTATTATTCGATTGAAAGAGTAAAAAGGCGGGATAGATTATATGAATAAAACAGTATTGCTTGTTGAAGATGAAAGAAGATTACGTGAAATTGTTAGTGATTATTTTCGTAATGAAGGCTTTGAAGTAATCGAAGCAGAAGATGGGAAAAAAGCGTTAGAGTTATTTGCAGAGCATGAAATTGATTTAATTATGTTAGATATTATGTTACCGGAAATAGATGGATGGTCTGTTTGTAGACGAATTAGAAAAGAATCAGCAGTACCAATTATTATGTTGACAGCGCGTTCGGATGAGGATGATACATTGCTAGGTTTCGAATTAGGTGCAGACGAGTATGTAACGAAACCATTTAGCCCGAAAGTATTAGTAGCTCGTGCAAAGACGTTATTGAAACGTGCGGATGGTGCGGTAGGAGTAGCGGAAGAAAATGCTATGTCTTTAGCTGGAATAGAAGTGAATCGTCTATCTAGAACTGTTTTAGTAGATGGAGAAGAAATTATATTGACACATAAAGAATTTGAACTTCTTGTGTATTTAATGGAGAACAAAGGAATTGTGTTATCACGTCAACATTTATTAGACCAGTTATGGGGATATGACTATTACGGTGATGACCGAACGGTTGATACCCATATTAAAAAACTTCGAAATAAGTTAGGAGATAAAGCGAAGCATATCGGTACTGTTATTCGAGTTGGTTATAAATTTGAAGAATAATCTAGAACGATTTGTGTAATTTAGCCTAGGGAAATGGCGATTTTATACTCTCTTTTGAAGGTAGAATGTACAAAAAATACTTTTCTTGTCTACAATGTTAGATAGGAGTATTTTTTTAATTGGATTTCACGATGAGTTCACAAGAAGGACACAAAACGTGACTATACTGAAAATACGAATTCACCAGAGAGGGGAAATAAAACATGGGATATTACGACGGACCAAATTTAAATGAAGAGCATAGTGAAACGAGAGAAGTGAGAAAATCAGGTAGTAAAAAAGGCTATTTCTTCACAGGTTTAGTGGGAGCTGTAGTCGGAGCGGTTTCGATTAGTTTTGCAGCACCATATATGCCATGGGCTCAAAATAATGGAGCACCAGTATCATCATTTAGTTCGGATTCAAAAGTAGAAGGTACTGTAGTTCCTGTTGTAAATAAAGCGAAAAATGAAACTGATTTACCTGGTATGATTGAAGGAGCGAAAGACGTTGTTGTAGGTGTTATTAATATGCAGCAAAGTGTTGATCCATTTGCAATGCAACCGACAGGTCAAGAACAACAAGCTGGTTCAGGATCAGGTGTTATTTATAAAAAAGCAGGAAATAAAGCATATATTGTAACAAACAACCACGTAGTAGATGGTGCAAATAAACTTGCTGTAAAACTAAGTGATGGTAAAAAGGTAGATGCAAAGTTAGTAGGGAAAGATCCTTGGTTAGATTTAGCTGTTGTTGAAATTGACGGCTCTAATGTGAATAAAGTTGCAACTTTAGGTGACTCAAGTAAAATCCGTGCGGGTGAAAAAGCAATTGCAATCGGTAACCCACTAGGATTTGATGGAAGTGTAACGGAAGGCATTATTAGTAGTAAAGAACGTGAAATTCCAGTTGATATTGATGGCGATAAACGACCAGATTGGCAAGCACAAGTTATTCAAACAGATGCAGCGATTAACCCAGGTAATAGCGGTGGTGCATTATTTAACCAAAATGGTGAAATAATTGGGATTAATTCAAGTAAAATTGCACAGCAAGAAGTTGAAGGAATTGGATTTGCTATTCCAATTAATATCGCAAAGCCAGTTATTGAATCACTTGAAAAAGACGGAGTAGTAAAACGTCCAGCTCTTGGAGTAGGTGTCGTTTCGTTAGAAGATGTGCAAGCTTATGCAGTCAATCAATTGAAAGTACCGAAAGAAGTAACAAACGGTGTTGTATTAGGTAAAATTTACCCAATATCACCGGCAGAAAAAGCTGGTTTAGAGCAATATGATATTGTAGTAGCATTAGATGATCAAAAAGTAGAAAACTCACTTCAATTCCGTAAATATTTATATGAAAAGAAAAAAGTAGGCGAGAAAGTAGAAGTTACATTCTACCGTAACGGTCAAAAAATGACGAAATCGGCTACTTTAGCAGATAATTCAGCTACAAAGAATCAATAATCGAAATAAAAGAAAGTCTCTTTCATATTGAAAGAGACTTTCTTTATCGGCTATACTAAAGGAATAGGAGGGATTAATTATGACAATTGAAAACCCAACTCGTACGGAAATTGGTGAAGTGTTAAAGAGAAGCAAAACAATTGCGGTTGTTGGATTATCAGATAAGCCAGAACGTACATCGTATATGGTTTCAAAAGCAATGCAAGATGCTGGATACCGTATTATTCCAGTTAATCCAACAGTAGATGAGGTGCTTGGAGAAAAGGCAGTTTCTTCACTAAAGGATATTAAGGAACACGTTGACATAGTAAATGTATTTCGTCGCTCAGAGTTTTTAATGGATGTTGCAAAAGAATTTGTAGAGATTGATGCAGATGTTTTTTGGGCACAATTAGGAGTACAAGATGAAGATACATATAAACTTTTAAAAGAAAAAGACTATACTGTAATAATGGATCGTTGTATTAAAGTAGAACATGCGATGACAAAATAGTATAGATTTAAAAGTAGAAAGATTGATTCAGCTCTCATTATAGATAAGTAGGGCCGATGAACGAGGTGTTCATCATGAGATTTTTTAAAGGCTGTTTTTGGGGATTGTTATTTGTAATCCCATTTTGGATCTTGATCATTTGGATCATAATAAAGGTTTGGAATGTGTAATCTTGGAATACATATCCATTTCTCGTTGACAAACGATTATTTTTCTGAAATAGTAGCCTAGAGGAATCCTTGTGAGAAAACAAGGATTTTTCTATTGAAGATGGTATATAAAAGAGATAAGATAACTTGCCAAAACTATAGTCGAGGCGTTATTCTATAATAGAAACATATGTTCTGATTTTGGATTAGGAAAGGGGCAAGGAGTTTGGCGAAGCATCAGTTCCAATATAATGAAGATGCGATTCAAGTGTTAGAAGGACTTGAAGCCGTTCGAAAACGCCCGGGTATGTATATCGGGAGTACGGATAGCCGTGGATTGCATCATTTAGTATATGAAATAGTAGATAACTCCGTTGACGAAGCGTTAGCGGGATTTGGCGACGAAATTTCAGTCGTAATACATAAAGATAATAGTATTAGCGTTATAGATAAAGGGCGAGGAATGCCTACGGGAATGCATAAACTTGGGAAACCTACACCTGAAGTTATTTTAACTGTACTTCATGCAGGTGGTAAGTTTGGTCAAGGTGGCTATAAAACGAGTGGTGGTTTACACGGTGTTGGGGCATCAGTTGTAAACGCTTTGTCAGAATGGTTAGTAGTAACAATTAAACGTGATGGTAACATTTATGAACAACGCTTTGAAAATGGTGGCGTTCCTGCAACGACGTTAGAGAAAATCGGGAAAACAAAAGAGTCTGGTACGACAATGCACTTCAAACCAGATACAACGATTTTCAGCACGACAAATTACAATTATGAAACATTATGTGAGAGATTACGTGAATCTGCATTCTTATTAAAAGGAATGAAAATCTCGATAAAAGACGAACGTAATGATTTAGAAGATATATTTCATTATGAAACAGGAATCGAAGCTTTCGTTTCATATTTAAACGAAGAAAAAGATTCAATTCACCCGGTTGTATATTTCACTGGTGAACAAAACGGGATTGAAGCAGAACTAGCATTCCAGTTTAATGATGGTTACTCAGAAAATATTCTTTCGTTTGTAAATAACGTACGTACAAAAGATGGTGGAACACACGAAGCTGGATTTAAAACAGCAATGACGCGTGTGTTCAATGAGTATGCTCGTAAAGTTTCATTATTAAAAGAAAAAGATAAAAATTTAGAAGGTACAGATATTCGTGAAGGTGTAGCGGCTATCGTTTCTGTACGTGTACCAGAAGAAGTACTTCAGTTTGAAGGACAAACGAAGGGGAAACTTGGTACAAGTGAAGCTCGTTCTTCTATTGATGCCATTGTATCAGAGCATTTAGCTTACTTTTTAGAGGAAAACCCGGATGTAGCTACACTTCTTGTGAGAAAGGCAGTTAAAGCAGCGCAAGCACGTGAGGCTGCTCGTAAAGCGAGAGAAGAAGCACGTAGTGGTAAGAAGAAGAAAAAATCAGAAGGTACGTTAAGCGGGAAGTTAACACCTGCACAATCACGTAATCCTCAGAAAAACGAATTGTATTTAGTAGAGGGTGACTCTGCTGGTGGTTCAGCGAAACAAGGACGAGACCGTCGTTTCCAGGCCGTATTACCATTACGTGGTAAAGTAATTAATACAGAGAAAGCAAAGCTTGCTGATATCTTTAAAAATGAAGAGATTAATACAATCATTTATGCGATTGGCGGCGGTGTAGGAAATGAATTTGATGTTGAAGATATTAACTACGATAAAGTTGTAATTATGACCGATGCCGATACGGATGGAGCTCATATTCAAGTATTGTTATTAACGTTCTTCTACAGATATATGAAGCCACTTATCGAAGCGGGTAAAGTGTTTATCGCACTCCCTCCTTTATACAAAGTAAGTAAAGGAAAAGGTAAGAGTGAAGTAATTGAATACGCTTGGTCAGATGAGGAATTAGACGGTGTAACGAAAAAAGTTGGAAAAGGCTATATGTTACAACGTTATAAAGGGCTTGGTGAAATGAATGCGGATCAATTATGGGAAACAACAATGAATCCTGAAACGCGTACATTAATTCGCGTGAAAATTGATGATGCAGCAAGAGCAGAGCGTCGCGTTACAACATTAATGGGCGATAAAGTAGAACCGCGCCGTAAATGGATTGAACGTAATGTACAGTTTGGTATGCAAGAAGAAGGAAATATTTTAGAAAATGAAATGATTATGGAGACGGAGGTGGAATAACATGCAAGCAGAGAAGTTTCATGACCTCCCGCTTGAAGACGTGTTAGGTGATCGCTTTGCACGTTATAGTAAATATATTATTCAAGATCGTGCACTTCCAGATGCACGTGATGGCTTAAAGCCAGTACAAAGACGTATTTTATATTCTATGTATGTAGAAGGTAATGTACATGATAAAGCGTTTCGTAAATCAGCTAAAACAGTAGGTAATGTTATCGGTAATTATCATCCACATGGAGATTCCTCTGTATATGAAGCAATGGTACGCTTAAGCCAAACTTGGAAAGTACGTAATGTTTTAGTTGAAATGCATGGTAATAACGGTAGTGTTGATGGGGACCCAGCGGCAGCAATGCGTTATACGGAAGCTCGTTTATCACCAATCGCATCTGAATTATTACGTGATCTTGATAAAGAAACAGTTGAATTCGTGTCAAACTTTGATGATACGAGTGAAGAACCAGTTGTATTACCAGCAGCGTTCCCGAATTTATTAGTGAACGGATCTACAGGGATTTCCGCTGGTTATGCAACAGAAATTCCTCCGCATCATCTTGGAGAAGTTATTGATGCTACAATGATGCGTATTGATAAGCCAAATAGTACTGTTGATGATTTATTAACAGTTATGAAAGGACCAGATTTCCCAACAGGCGGTATTATTCAAGGGATTGATGGTATTAAAAAGGCGTATGAAACAGGTAAAGGTAAAATTATTATTCGTGGAAAAGCAGAAGTTGAAACAGTGCGCGGTGGGAAACAACAAATTGTAATCACTGAAATTCCTTACGAAGTGAATAAGGCAAACCTTGTAAAGAAAATGGATGAATTACGTCTAGATAAAAAGTTAGATGGTATTGCTGAAGTGCGTGATGAGACAGATCGTACTGGTTTACGAATTGTTGTTGAATTAAAGAAAGAAGCAAACGCCGAAGGTATTTTAAATTATTTATATAAAAATACAGATTTACAAATTCCATATAACTTTAATATGGTAGCGATTAATAATCGTCGTCCAACACTTATGACATTACCAAAAATTTTGGATGCTTATATTGGACATCAAAAAGAGGTTATTACGAGACGTTCGCAATATGAATTAAGAAAAGCAGAAAATCGTCAACATATTGTAGAAGGTTTAAAGAAAGCATTATCGATTTTAGATCAAGTAATCGAGACAATTCGAGCTTCAAAAGATAAACGTAATGCGAAAGATAATTTAAGTGCAAAATTTGGCTTTACAGAAGCACAGGCGGAAGCAATTGTTTCCTTGCAATTATATCGCTTAACGAATACAGACATTACGGCGTTACAAGAAGAAGCAGATGAGCTTAATAAGAAAATTCTAGAGCTACAGTCAATTTTACAAAGTGAAAAAAGATTACTTCAAGTCATTAAAACTGATTTGAAGAGAGTTAAGAAAACATATAGTGATGATCGCCGTGCTATTATTGAAGAACAAATTGAAGAAATTAAAATAGACGTAGAAGTGATGATTCCACAAGAAGATGTCATCGTTACTGTAACGAAAGAAGGATATGTGAAACGTACTGGATGGCGCTCACATAATGCATCAAACGGCAAAGACTTCGGTATGAAAGAGGGTGACATCTTACTTGAACGATTCGATACGAATACGACTGAAACAGTTCTTTTATTCACAAGTAAAGGGAACTATATATATCTTCCAGTATACGAAATGCCAGATATTCGTTGGAAAGATTTAGGTCAGCACGTTGCAAATATCGTTTCACTCGACCGAGATGAAACGATCATTTGGGCAACGGTTGTACCGAACTTTGAGGAAGAAAAACGATTTATCGTATTTGTAACACGAAATGGTATGATAAAGAAAACAGAATTAAATCAATATAAAGTTCAGCGTTATTCAAGGGCATTCGTTGCTGTAAACTTGAAAAAAGATGATGAAGTTGTCGATATATTTGCGACAGATGGAACGAGTGATATCGTTCTTGCTACACATGGTGCATATGCACTTATTTTCCATGAAGATGAAGTAAGTCCAGTCGGTGTAAGAGCTGCTGGTGTGAAAGCAATTAATTTAAAAGAAGATGACTATGTCGCTTCTGGTAAACCGTTAAATGGTGATAAAGATCAACTTATTCTCGTAACGCAGCGTGGTGCTGTAAAACGTCTAAAAGCATCAGAAATTGAAAAATCAACGAGGGCGAAGCGAGGCCTTGTTATTTTCAAAGAGTTAAAACGTAATCCGTACCGCATTGTCGGTATTGAAATTGTTCGGGACGATGAATTAGTTTACATGAAGACAGAGAAAAACATTGTAGAAGAGATTGATCCGAAAGCGTATCGAAATAAAGACCGGTATAGTAATGGTAGCCTAGTGCTAGATGTAAATGATACTGGTGAAGTAGTAGAAACGTGGACGAAGAAAAGACCAGAATAAAGAGGGCATCTTGCTATGAATAGTAGCAAGATGCTTTTTTCTAGGCAATTTATTATGTAAATAATAATAATCTTGTTATAATAACTGAATGAAATCGTTCTCATAAAGTTCAACTAATCGGGCTTTAACAAGCAGTTGATTCCTCACCTAATTCCTTAGCTTTCACTGAATTTTGGGTTAGGAATCTTACTGCTCGTTAAAGCGGCACAAATGGAGGGGCAACATGAAAAAAATAGGTGTAGGGATTGTAGGATTTGGTTTTTCTAGTACGACATTTCATATCCCACTATTACAAACAATAGAAGAATATGATATTCGTGCTGTATTATCCTCAAAAGAAGAGGTAGTAAAAGAAACATTACCAAACGCTAATGTTGTTAGTACAATTGATGAATTGGTGAAGCGAGCTGATGTTGACTTAGTTGTTATTACATCACCTAATACAACTCATTTTCCATATGTAAAAGAAGCAATTTTAAACGGTAAGCATGTTGTTGTAGAAAAACCATTTGTTGTCTCAATTGAAGAGGGGGAAGAGCTTATTTCATTAGCAGAGCAGCATAATGTAATGTTAAGCGTATATCATAATCGTCGTTTTGATAATGATTTCTTAACAATTAAGAAATTGTTAGGAGAAAACAGAGTAGGGAATGTATACGCATATGAATCAAATTTTGATCGTTTCCGTCCACATGTACGTGATCGATGGAGAGAAAAAAATCTACCAGGTTCCGGTATATTATACGATTTAGGATCGCATTTAATTGACCAAGCGTTATCAATATTCGGGAAACCAGATGCGATAAGTGCAGATGTAATAAAACAACGACCAGGTGCAGAGGTGGATGATTATTTCCATATAGTACTTCATTACGGAGTTAAACGTGTCATTTTACGTAGCAGCAGTTATGTGAAAAAAGCTGGACCGCATTTTATAGTGCATGGAGAGAAAGGTTCTATCGTGAAGTACGGTATGGATTCGCAGGAAGAGCAATTAAAAAATGGAATGAAGCCAGGCGATAACGGTTATGGGGTAGACGATGAAGAGAATTTTGCTACGTTAGAAACAGAAGAAAGCCTAGAGCGTATTCCAACAGAAGTCGGTTGTTATGACAATTATTATAAAGGTGTACGAGATAGTATATTAAATGGTGAGAAACTACCTGTAACAGCAAAAGAAGGTTTAGATGTTATTAAATTGATTCAATTAGCGATTGAAAGTAGTGAAAAGGGTAGAGTCATTTCTATAAAATAAAAAAGACACGAAATTCGTGTCTTTTTTATTAGGAATATGTGAATATGATTAATTATTTAGTTTAGTCGTTTATCATACATTAATTGGATTTGTATGCCATAAGGATCTTCAATAATACCATATGCTTCACTAAATATATTTTTTTCTAGCGGAGAGATTATTTTCACATGCTCATCGGAAATTAAATTATTATAAAACGTTTGTATCTCTTCTAAATTAGCGCTTTGAATGCAAAGTGACATGTTATTTCCAACGTTATAAAGTTCATTAAGCTTCATTGTATCTTCCGCTATCATTAGCTTTGTATTCCCAATTTGTAAAACAGAGTGAGCAATATGATCTTTATTTTCACTTGTAATTTTAAAAGAACTATCTCTTTTCGCCAGTTCTTCATACGTAACAATCATTAACTTTTTGGCTTCTAAATTACGTATATAAAAATTAATCGCCTCCTTTGCTTGCCCATTCATTGAAAGAAAAATAGCTATTTCTAATGTCATAAATATATAACTCCTTTATTAGTTGATAATTATAATATAGATTAAAAAGGTTTCAATACATGATACCTTTTTGGGAGGGAAATATGAAAAAAACTGAACGAATAAATGACATGCTTATTTTCTTAAATAATAAAAGATATTTTAATTTAAAAGATTTAATGGCTAGATATGATATTTCTAAAAGTACCGCGTTGCGAGATATTCAATCATTGGAAGAAATAGGTGTACCCATATATTCTGAACTAGGTAGAAATGGAAGTTATAAAATTATAGAAAATAGTGTGTTATCGCCAATTTATTTTAGTGTGGATGAAATGTATGCGCTATACTTTTCAATTCTTACGCTAAATGGATACAAGACAAAACCATTTAATGTAGAAAGTATTGCACTTGAAAATAAATTTAAACATGTATTACCTGATAATGTGAGTAAAAATATTTCAATCATGGAACGAACGCTTTCCTTTGAAGTAACAAATCATAGTAATTTTAGTCCATTCTTAAAAGAAATTTTACAGGGAATTTTTGCTGAGCGAGTTTATCATTTAACATATTTAAAAAAAGGTGAGGAGCAAGCATTGGTTGCCCAATTTATTCGATTAGAATCTAAATTTGGCCAGTGGTATGCTAAAATCTTTAATTTTGAGACAAATAATGTTCAAATAATTAGATGTGATAAAATTCTTTCTATTGTGGAAACGAGCAATATTAATCCAAAAAATCTTGAAGAATTATTAAGTTATCTTACTACTTTTCACAGAAAGCCTGATGCAATTGATTTTAGCGTAATTGTTAATCAAAAAGGAAAGGATATTTTTGATAAAGAGAATTATCCTTCCATGAGGATGCAAAAGGAAAATGAAAATTACATTATAACAGGCTATTTTAACAAGCAAGAATTTGATTTTATTTCAAATTACTTTCTGAATTTCGGTGAAACGATTATCTCAATTCAGCCTGTTATGCTAAAAGAGTTAATCTATAATAAGGTGTTATCTATAAAGCAGCATTTAACCTTTTTAAGATAAAGTTAGTTTAAGTCATTTTTTGATATGAAAAAGCCCTTGCGATTTAAATATCCAAAGGGCTTTTTGGTGATTCTATTTGTTCTTTAGAAAAATTATTTTTCTGGGACGGAGAGTCCATAAAAGAACATCGTAACGATATCTTGTATATGTTTTTCGCGATCTCCTTCAAGAAGTTGTGCCCCAAAATCATCACCTAATTTAGTAAACATTTGAATGTAAAGTAACATCATTTCTTTAGTAAGGTGTGGATTAATTTCGTTTTTGCGCTGAGCTTGTTCTAATATTTCTAAATACCAGGGCAGGATTTTTTCATTTTGATAACTATAAATAAACTTACGGAGTTCTTCGTCCCTTTGCATCATTTGTAGTAACATATCAGGTTGAAATAACCCGCCAGTATTCATTTTTCTTACAATCATTTTTTGCATCATATCATGAAAAGGTAATTTTTCTTCTGCAAGCTCTTTATAATATTGAAATTCAGATATGATAAATTCTTGTATAAGCTCCCTAAATAACGCATCTTTACTTCCGAAATGATTATAAATTGTAACTTGAGAAACGTTTGCTTCTTTTGCGATATGTTCTATTTTCACTTCATTAAATCCACGTTCTGAAAATAATACGAATGCTGCTTCTTTAATGGCACGCTTTTTCTTTTCTTTTACTCTTTCAAAGCCGTTCAATGCAATCACCTCACTTAAAATATACAAGAAAAAATAATGGAAAACAATAATTTTGAAATATGGACTAATAAATATTTCAAAAAGTTGTTGCGAATATGGAAGATGAGGAGTACAATAATTTTGAAATATCACATATTCAATATTTCAAAAAAATGAGGTGGAATTATGATTTCAGTTCAAGATGTCACAAAACAGTTTTCGAATGGAAAAGGTTTGTTTCATATTACATTTGATGTAAAAGAGGGAGAAGTATTTGGTTATTTAGGACCGAATGGTGCCGGAAAATCAACGACGATTCGTAATTTAATGGGATTTATAAAACCGACAGCTGGTAAAGCGACAATTTTTGGATTAGATTGTTGGAATGAAGCAGCGAAAATTCAAAGGGAAGTTGGTTATCTACCGGGTGAAATTTCTTTTATTGAAGGAATGAACGGATTAGAGTTTTTAAAATTAATGCAGGGAATGCGCGGATTAAAGGATACGAAAAGACGAGATGAACTGATAGAGCGTCTGCAATTTGATGTGAAAACACCGATTCGCAAAATGTCTAAAGGAATGAAGCAAAAAGTAGGGATAGTCGCTGCATTTATGCACGATCCAGAGGTGTTAATTTTAGATGAACCAACATCTGGACTTGATCCACTTATGCAACAAGTGTTTATAGATTTAATATTAGAGGAAAAGCAAAGAGGAAAAACAATCCTAATGTCATCACATATTTTTACTGAAATTGAGAGAACTTGTGACAGAGTAGCTATTATTAAAGATGGTCGACTCGTAACGGTTGAAAATATTCACGATTTACAAAGTATGAGAAGACAGGTGATAGATGTAACAGTATCATCACAAGAAGAGATTGAGTCCCTTATAAAGTGTAATTTGCAATTTGAAGCGGTAAAAGGTAGAGAGGCATCTATCATTGTACAAGGAAACTATCAAACTGTTTTACAAACACTTTCAAACTATAATGTAACGGCACTTCAAACGAGAGCGATGGATTTAGAACATTTATTTATGCATTATTACGATAAGAAAGAAGGGGTAACGCATGAATAAGCAATTGTTTTTAGCTAGTTTGAAAGAAACACAAAAAAGTATTTTGAGTTATGCGTGTGGTGCGGCTTTATATTTGTGGTTATTAATTTGGATATTCCCGTCAATGGTATCAGCGAAAGGGCTAAATGAATTAATAGCTGCCATGCCTGATAGTGTGAAAAAAATCGTTGGTATGGAAAGTCCGATTCAAAACGTAATGGATTTTCTAGCGGGCGAATACTATAGTCTATTGTTTATTATCATTTTAACAATTTTTTGCGTAACAGTTGCGACACATTTAATTGCTCGTCATGTAGATAAAGGAGCAATGGCATACTTGCTAGCAACACCTGTATCTAGAGTGCAAATTGCTATTACACAAGCTGCTGTTCTCATATTGGGACTTCTGATTATTGTATCTGTTACGTATGTAGCTGGGTTAGTAGGTGCAGAATGGTTTTTACAAGATAATAACTTAAATAAAGAATTATTTTTGAAGATAAATGTAGTCGGAGGGCTCATATTTTTAGTCGTTAGTGCGTATTCATTTTTCTTTTCTTGTATATGTAATGACGAAAGAAAAGCACTAAGTTATTCAGCGAGTTTAACTATCTTATTTTTCGTATTGGATATGGTAGGGAAGTTAAGTGATAAGTTAGAGTGGATGAGAAATATATCATTATTTACGCTATTTCGTCCGAAAGAAATTGCTGAAGGAACGTATAATATATGGCCTGTAAGTATAGGGTTAACTGCCGGAGCACTTTGTATTTTCATAGTAGCAATTGTAGTGTTTAAGAAGAGGGATTTACCGTTATAAAGTAGAAAGTCCACTAGAAAGTGGGCTTTTTTTATTTGTAAATTAAAACTAGTATGTTTATCGCATAACACTTATAAAGGATATTTATCTTTTTAATTAAGAAAATATTCAAAAAAATGAACCTTTTTCTAGGTTCATACGTCTAATACATGTAAAGTTAAATTGGAAGTGATAAAGTGAGGATGAAACAGGAGGAGCAATTGTGAAAGTAATCCCTTTATATAAAATGATTATAAAAGAAGAAACGGATGTTTCTTTGGCGAAAAAAGGTAATCATGAAGCCTTTATAGCGCTTATGCATACAGAAAAAGTGAAGATGTATCGAATAGCAAAGGCGATGTTACGTGATGAGACAAATATAGAGGATGCGATACAGACAACAATTTTAAAGGCCTATGAAAATATAAAAAAATTAAAAAAAGAAGAATTTTTTCAAACTTGGTTAATTCGAATACTAATAAATGAGTGTAACAATATTATTAGAGCGTATAAAAATGTAATTGTGACAGAAGAGAATGATTACAATATGAGTGCGTGTGATCAGTATGAAGATATAGATTTGTGTAATGCGATTCAATCGTTACATGAAGAATTAAGAGCTGTTACGGTGCTTTATTATTATGAAGATATGAATCAAGAGAGTATAGCAAAGCTGTTAGAAATACCGAAAGGAACAGTGAAATCAAGATTGTCACGCGCGAGGGAACAACTACAAAAACGATTAAAGATGGAATAGGGGGTGTAAAGGATGGATAATGAAAAATTATTTGATGAGAAATTAAAAAAGAGAATAAAAGATGAAAATGTTATAGTACCTCCAGAGTTAAATGAAAAAATTAATGGCACGCTACATAATCTTAAGGTAAAAAAGAAGAGTTACAAAATTCATATGATGATAATTAGTGCAGCGGTTTGTATACTTTCAGTGGTATCTATGTCTGAGTTTTCTATACAAAGTTTTGCGCAAAATGGTGGAGTATTTGAATATGTAAAGAAAAAAGCGTTTTCTGATTTTGAAAATGAAGAAGAAATAAAATCGAATGTACATTATCCAGATAAAGAAAAGATTCATCAAAAAATGCTAGATTCTATTGATTATTTTAAAAATATTTCAGGACAATTTGAGGAATATTCTAGCTCATCAAGAATTGCTACAACATATAAGTATGCGATTGATACGGAGAAACAAAGAGGTATCTCTTCGAAAGAAGATAAACTAGCCAAAAAACGAACAATTATATATAACGAGGGGAAGAAAAAAGAGTTTGATGATGAGAAGTATACCTATAAAGAGACAAAATGGAACCCGAAAGAAAGAAACAATGAACTATTAAAATTAAATCCTACGGAAAGGTTAGTGAGAAAATCAGATGAGAAAAAGCGATATGATGATGAATATATAGGGCTAGCTAAATATAGTATTCAATCAGAATTCGCAGATTTGTTAATTCGATATAAAGATTGGAATTATAAAGAAACGAAATATCTTGGATTAGATTGTTACAAAATTGAAGGAGTCATCAACATAGAGATGCCTGTTAGCACCTCTGAAGATTTAAGAGGGAAATTCGAAATGGTTGTGGAGAAAAATACAGGGATTATGTTGAAATTTCTTAGTTTTCAAGAAGGCTTGATTCAATATTCAGTTACGACTGAATGGATACAAATAGATAAGGGATTGAAAGAAAGTATGTTTCAAAAGGATAGCGCTAAATATGAAAGAATGAAAAACATATTGGATGAATAGAAACAGGAGGAGAGTAAATGGAGAATCATTCATCTTTAAGAGAAGAGAAAAATAAGCAAAAATATAAAAAGAAAACGATAATAAGTTTACTACTGGCGGTATTACTATTTGGTGGAATTGGCTATGGAGCCTATGTATATATGAAAACTTCTAGTCTCGTACAAAAATCTAATTTGAATTTAGCACGAGGTGAAAAATCCAATTTACGTGAGAAATCTGTAAAGCCAATTGCAAATCATGTTTCACTTTTAATTATGGGAATTGATGAAAATCAAGAACGACAAAAGGAATATAATGGTGCATTTCATACAGATGCATTATTGTTAGCGACTTTTAATAAAGACGATAAAACAGTGAAATTAACGAGCATACCGCGTGATACATATACATATGTTCCAGTTGAAAAGAAAAAAGATAAAATAACCCATGCATATGGAAGTGGCTTCGTTAAAAATGGTAGAGATGGAGGACCGCAAGCTTGTGTGGAAGCGGTAGAAAAATTGTTACAGGTGCCCGTTGATTATTTTGTGAAATTTAATTTTGGTTCCTTTACTAAAATTGTTGATGGGTTAGATGGTATTGAAGTGGATGTCCCGGTTGAATTTACGGAGCAAAATAGTAAAGATGAACCTGATGCGATTCATTTGATAAAAGGATTACAAAAATTAAATGGGGAAGAAGCACTTGCACTAGCAAGAACGCGCCATATTGATAGTGATGCAATGAGAGGACAGCGCCAACAACTTGTTATTGAAGCGATTTTAAGTAAATTAAAAAGTGTAGGATCGATTACGAAGCTAGAAAAAATAGTTGAGGCGGTTGATAGTGATTTTAAAACAAATTTAGTAATGGATGATATTTTATCTTTTTATAAATACGGTTTAAACGGTTCAGTTGAAAAAATACAATTAGCTGGTGATGATTTATACTTACCTAATGGCCCAAACGGGCAACGTGTATATTATTATAACCCTAATAAAAAAGATCTACAGAGTTTGAGTAATACTCTTAGAACACATCTAGGGTTAAGTGAAAAGCAAATTGAGGAGAATTAAAGCAGACGAAATGTCTGCTTTTTTATTTTTGTAGAAAAGAGGTTTGTTACGATATACATTATTTATTAACAATAATTTACAAGTTTGTTTATAGTGAAGGGATATAAAGACTATTAAATCAATACATAGAATTCCATGAGGTATAGTGTTTCGAAAGGTTAAGGAATTTTTATGAATATTACTGTAAAAAAATAATTTTTTAAAAATTTTCAATAATAACACTTTACAAAACTCAAAAAATTAGTAGAATAATAGTTAATAAGAATCTTCTGATAAATATATAAAGAGAAACAGAATTATCAGAAAATTCTTAAGTGAGAGCGTTAAGAATTAGGGAGGGTACAGAAAGTGAAAAAGAAAAAAATGAAAAAACTAACAGCGGTTGTAGTACCAGTTTTAGCAATGAGTATGGCATTAACAGCATGTTCTACATCAGGTGGAGATAAGAAGACAAGCACAAATTCTAGCTCTGGTGGAGATAGTAAATCAGAAGGAAAATTAGCAGCAAAACAAGTACTAAATCGTACTGAAACAAATGAGATTCCAACAATGGATACTTCTAAAAATACAGATACATTAGGTTCTCAAATTTTAGGGAACACAATGGAAGGTTTATATCGATTAGATAAAGATAACAAACCAATCCCAGCTGCTGCAGAATCAAGCACGAAGAGTGAGGATGGTAAAAAATATACATTTAAATTACGTAAAGATGCAAAATGGTCAAATGGTGATCCTGTAACAGCGAAAGATTTCGTATATGCATGGCAACGCCTATTAGATCCAAAAACAGCTGCTGAGTATGCATTTATCGCATTCCCAATTAAAAATGCAGAAGCGGTGAATAAAGGTGAAAAACCTGTAACAGAACTAGGAGTAAAGGCAGTAGATGATACTACTTTAGAAGTTGAATTAGAACAAGCAGTACCATACTTCTTAAACTTAGTAGCATTCCCATCGTACTATCCGTTAAATGAGAAGTTTGTAAAAGAAAAAGGGGATAAATACGGTTTAGAGTCTGATACAACAGTATATAATGGACCGTTTGTTCTAACTGATTGGAAGCATGAGCAAGGCTGGAAATTAAAGAAAAATGATCAATATTGGGATAAAAAGACTGTAAAACTAGATGAGATTAATTATAGTGTTGTAAAAGAACCAGCAACACGTGTGAATTTATATGATAGTGGTCAAATTGATGTTGCTTTATTAACGGGAGAGTTTGTTGATAAGTATAGAAATAATAAGGAAGAGTTTGGGACTTATTCACAAGTAAGTACTTACTTTATTCGTATGAACCAAAAACGTGGTGGACAAGATACACCATTAAAGAGTCAAAAATTACGTGAAGCAATTGCCTACTCTATTGATAAGAAAAATTTAGCAAATGTTATTTTAAATGATGGATCTAAACCAGCAGACTTCTTAGTACCGAAAGGATTAGCAACTGGACCAGACGGTAAAGACTTCCAAGAAACATTTAAAAACGGTATCAAACCAGATGCGAAAAAAGCAGCTGCTGCATGGGAAGCAGCGAAAAAAGAACTTGGAAAAGATCAAGTTACAATTGAGCTATTAAACTATGATACTGGTAATGCGAAAAAAGTTGGGGAATATGTAAAAGATCAAATCGAGAAGAATTTAAAAGGTGTAACAGTTAATATTAAACTTCAGCCGTTCAAGCAAAAACTAAAATTAGAAACAGAGCAAGATTATGATATTTCATATGGCGGTTGGAATCCAGATTATGCGGATCCAATGACATTCTTAGATATGTTTGAGTCTAAACATTCTCATAACCAAATGAGCTTCTCTGATCAGAAATATGATGAAATGATTAAAAAAGCTGGTGGAGAATTAATGGGCGATGCGAAGAAACGTTGGGAAGAGCTAGGACAAGCTGAGAAATTACTTCTTGAGAAAGATGTAGCAATTGTGCCTTTATACCAACGTGGTGATGCATATGTTCAAAAACCAAATGTAAAAGGCATCGTTCACCATAACATTAGCCCAGAGTATAGCTTCAAGTGGACATATATGACTGAAAAAGATGGAAAATAATTTTTAAACAGTGATGCTATATTTAAGTGGATGTATACAAGTTTCTTAGCTTATTTTGTAGTGAGAATCTCGTTAGCCACAATAGAAAGATAAAATGATAGAGCATTCCAAAAGTAGATTATTTACTTTTGGAATGCTCTTTTTATTATGAGATTACATGTAAATAAATCGATAGATGTAAGGAAGAATTTGTATCATGACAATTGTAAAAAATACGTTTTACTATAATAAAAAAATAATTTTTAGAATATTTTAAAAATAACTTTACAAAAGCGGAAAAATTAGTAGAATATTAATTAATAAGAATTTTCTGATAACTAGTTATTAGAAAGTCTATCAAAAATGGTTTCGTACATATAATTGGGGAGGGTACAAAAATGAAGAAAAAGATGAAAAAGTTCACGGCGGTTGTAGCGCCAGTTTTAGCAATGAGTATGGCGTTGACAGCGTGTTCTGGATCTGGTGGGGAGAAGAAATCAACTACGACGTCTAGTGGTGGTGGGGAAGAGAAAAAAGCTGAAATTAAATATGCAGCGAAACAAGTATTAAATCGTACAGAAAATCAAGAAATTCCGACGATGGATGTTTCAAAATCTACTGATACATTAGGTTCTCAAATTTTAGGGAACACAATGGAAGGTTTATATCGATTAGATAAAGATAATAAGCCAATCCCAGCTGTGGCAGAATCTAGTACGAAAAGCGAGGATGGCAAAAAATATACATTTAAACTACGTAAAGATGCAAAATGGTCAAACGGTGATCCTGTAACAGCGAAAGATTTCGTATACGGATGGCAGCGCTTACTCGATAAAAATACAGCTGCAGAATATGCGTTTATCGCTTTCTATATTAAAAATGCAGAAGCAATTAATAAAGGTGAAAAACCTCTAACAGATTTAGGAGCAAAAGCGGTAGATGATTATACACTAGAAGTAGAATTAGAAAAGCCAGTACCGTATTTCTTGAATTTAATGGCATTCCCATCGTACTATCCTTTAAATGAAAAGTTCGTAAAAGAAAAAGGAGATAAGTTCGGTTTAGAAGCAGATACAACGTTGTATAACGGACCGTTCGTTATGGCGTCATGGAAACATGAACAAGGATGGCAATTAAAGAAAAATGATCAGTATTGGGATAAAAAGACTGTGAAATTAGAAGAAATTAACTATAGTGTAGTAAAAGAAGTTGCGACGAAAGTAAACTTATATGATACAGGATCAATTGATTTTACACTATTATCAGGAGAATTTGTTGATAAATATAAATCGAACAAAGAGGAGTACGGTGAGTATTCAGAAGCAAGTACATTCTTCTTACGTTTAAATCAAAAGCGTAACGGACAAGATACACCGTTAAAGAGCAAAAAACTACGTGAAGCAATCGCATTATCAATTGATAAAAAAGGTTTAGCGAACGTTATTTTAAATAACGGTTCAAAAGCAACAGATCAATTAGTACCAAAAGGGCTTGCGACAGGGCCTGACGGTAAAGATTACCAAGATACATTTAAAAATGGTCTAAAATATGATCCGAAAAAAGGTGCAGCAGCTTGGGAAGCAGCGAAAAAAGAACTTGGAAAAGATCAAGTGACAATTGAACTACTAAGCTATGATGATGGAACTGCGAAAAAAATTGCTGACTATTTTAAAGATCAAATTGAGAAAAACTTAAAAGGTGTAACGGTTAACACGAAAATTCAGCCGTTCAAACAAAAACTGAAATTAGAGTCAGCGCAAGATTATGAAGTTTCATTTGCAGGTTGGAGCCCAGATTATTCGGATCCAATGACGTTTATTGATATGTTTGAATCGAAGAGCCCATATAACCAAATGAGTTATTCGAATCCAAAATATGATGAAATGGTAGCGAAAGCAGGTAATGAATTATTGTCTGATCCGAAGAAGCGTTGGGAAACGTTAGGAAAAGCAGAGAAATTGTTCCTTGAAGAAGATGCAGGATTAATTCCTTTATATCAAACAGGTAGAGCGTATGTAATGAAACCGAATGTTAAAGGAATTGTGAAACATAACATCAGTCCAGAATATAGCTTTAAGTGGGCTTATGTAACGGAAGGGAAATAATAAAAAAGAGCGTTTTAAAGGTAGATAAATGACTTTTAGAACGCTCTTTTACTATTAAATTAAATAGAGAAGAATAAGAAAAGTGGTACTTACATATAGTAGATGTGGGAGAATTCGTATAGTAGTAATAGATTGTTATTGAAGTAAATAAATTAATTATTATGAATGTTTTTAAAAATACTTTACAATTCGAGAAAAATTAGTAGAATGATAATTAGTAATAATTTTCTGATAATTTAAATTAGAAATCTCTCAAAGTTAGTTTCGTACATATAATTGGGGAGGGTACAAGAATGAAGAAAAAGATGAAAAAGTTTACGGCGGTTGTAGCGCCAGTATTAGCAATGAGTGTGGCGTTAACAGCATGTTCTGGATCTTCTGGTGGGGAGAAGAAAACGACTACGACGTCTAATAGTGGCGGGGAAGAGAAAAAATCCGATATTAAATATGCGGCACAGCAAGTAATGAATCGTACAGAAACGAATGAAATTCCGACGATGGATACTTCTAAAAATACAGATACGTTAGGTTCTCAAATTTTAGGAAACACGATGGAAGGGTTATATCGTCTAGATAAAGATAACAAGCCAATTCCAGCGGCGGCAGAATCTAGTACGAAAAGCGAGGATGGCAAAAAATATACATTCAAATTACGAAAAGATGCAAAATGGTCAAACGGTGATCCTGTAACAGCGAAAGATTTCGTATTTGCATGGCAACGTCTAGTAGATCCAAAAACAGCTGCTGAGTATGCGTTTATTGCTTACTATCTTAAAAATGCAGAGGCAATAAATCAAGGGAAAGCAGAAGTTTCTACATTAGGTGTAAAAGCGGTAGATGATTATACGCTGGAAGTTGAACTAGAGAGACCAGTACCATATTTCTTAAATTTAATGGCATTCGCGTCATACTATCCATTAAATGAAAAGTTCGTAAAAGAAAAAGGAGATAAATACGGTTTAGAGTCTGATACGACAGTTTATAATGGACCGTTTGTACTTACTGATTGGAAGCATGAACAAGGTTGGAAATTAAAGAAAAATGATCAGTATTGGGATAAAAAGACTGTAAAACTAGAAGAAATCAACTATAGTGTAGTAAAAGAACCAGCTACAAGAGTAAATTTATATGATACAGGTGCGATTGATTTTACACTTTTATCAGGTGAATTTGTTGATAAGTATAGAAATAATAAAGAAGAGTTTGGTGCATATTCAGAAACAAGTACGTTTTACTTGCGTCTAAATCAAAAACGTGGTGGGCAAGATACACCGTTAAAGAGTAAAAAATTACGTGAAGCAATTGCATTATCAATCGATAAGAAAGCTTTAACGAATGTCATTTTAAATGATGGTTCAAAACCAGTGGATTATTTAGTACCAAAAGGTTTAGCAGCTGGACCAGATGGTAAAGATTTCGCAGAAACGTTTAAAAATGGTTTAAAACAAGACTCTAAAAAGGCAGCAGCAGCCTGGGAAGCTGCGAAAAAAGAACTTGGAAAAGATCAAGTGACAATAGAGCTATTAAATTATGATACTGGTAATGCGAAAAAGGTTGGGGAGTATGTAAAAGATCAAATTGAAAAGAATTTAAAGGGTGTAACAGTAAATATTAAACTTCAGCCATTTAAGCAAAAACTAAAATTAGAATCAGACCAAGATTATGATTTCTCATATGGCGGCTGGAATCCAGATTATGCGGATCCAATGACATATCTTGATATGTTTGAAACGAAAAATTCACAGAATCAGATGAGCTATTCAAATTCAAAATATGATGACATTATTAATAAAAGTAAGACGGAATGGATGGCTGATGCAAAAAAACGTTGGACAGAGCTAGGGAAAGCAGAAAAACTGTTACTTGAAGAAGATGTAGCGCTCGTACCTTTATATCAAAGTGGTAGATCGTATGTTATGAAACCAAATGTAAAGGGAATTGTAAAACATAATATTAGTCCGGAATATAGTTTCAAATGGGCGTATGTAGAAGAGAAATAATAAAGTGAAATTTTAACCAGTGGGGATTTTTCCTCATTCCCCTGTGAAAGAAAAGAGCATTTTCAAGTTGCGGTATCGCACTTGAAAATGCTTTTTTTCTATGCACGATTTTTTTCTGGATGAATATATGTATTATAGAAAACTTGAAGGAGAGTCCTATGAAACGAAACACATACATCGATTTCCTAGCTTATTACGGAATAGGAAGTGCTCATCCTGGTGGTTTTACGTTAACAAAACAATTGTTAGCACAACTGCCTTTTAAATATGGAGCGAATGTCCTTGAGATAGGTTGCGGTACGGGGAAAACAGCGGCATATATGACAAGGGAATTTGGTTATAAAGTAACAACTGTTGAAAAGAATGAAATTATGATTCAAAAGGCAAAAGATAGATGGTTGTTTGAAGGGTTAGATATACAATTAATTGAAGGAAGTGTAGAGCAATTACCTTGTTTGAATAACTCATTTGAGTTCGTACTTGGAGAATCAATCATCGCTTTTACAGAGAAAGAAAGGGTTATCTCGGAGTGTTACCGTGTATTACAGCAGGACGGTAAGCTTGTTGTCATTGAAATGATTATTGATAGGCACATTGATAAGGATGAGGAAGAAAAAATCGCCCAATTATATGGCATGAAAGAACTATTAACTGAGAATGAGTGGGTACAATTATTTCAGAAAGCAAATTTTAAAAGAATTACAATTGCTGGCGGTGGCACGATTGCAGAAACGATCTCTGGTTATGTAGAAGAGCCAGAGTGGAATGTATCCTCACATATTCCGAATGAGTTATATGAGGCGTGGGTACAGCATGAAAATGTACGGCTTATGTACCAACACATTTTAGGGCATCGTATTTTTATATGTGAAAAATAAAGAGAAAGAGTTGGCTAAAGGTAGTCAACTCTTTACTATGTTAAATGAAAAATAATGCAGCTAATGTAATTCCGAAGATGAAACCAAATCCGAGTTCAACACCCCAGCCGCCGCCACCACAACTACCGCAACCACGGCCACCACATCCGCAACTGCTGAATCCACCACCGCATCCAAATCCGCAACTATCACATCTGCTAAGGCCGCCGCAAAGGTCACAACCACCGTTTGCATAAGCATCATAGTATCCGAATCCTGAATCAAAAGATGAGCGCTGTTGCACCGGTTCGATCCATACAGAGTTTTTTGTCAAATCGATTATTTTACCTAAATGTATACGGCCATCACGGTCTTCAATCCGAACAACCTTTCCGAAATAACGTCGGCATGTATCATAACATTTTTGTCTATGCATGTTCTTTCCTCCTTCCGCATTACAGTAATACGATATGTAAGGGGGACAAGTGCGGCTTGTACGAATGTCCTATCTATCATAATTGTTATAGGAAAGGGGAAATATAAGAAGAGGATATATAAGGAGGAAAAGGCATGAAATCTACAGATCAGTTTCAGACATACGAAGTACCGTGGGAAGAATTTATTGAAGCGTTGCGAGAGGAAATGAAGAAGCAAGTAGGGGCAGATATTATTGATACAGTAGTTTGCAATTTAGAAGATGGTTTTGAAGTGTATACATATGTGCAGGGGGATTTAGATTTTGAATATAAAGAAGGGCTTGAGAGAAAATACGGAAGTGATGCGAAGATACCTAATGTGTTAACGATAATGTTATTAGCTAGTATTTATAATACAAGTGAAGCGAATATACGCTTGCATGCGGACAATAAAGAAAATCCGATTGTTGAAGTGTATGTAAAGCAATGAAACACGCTGTGAAAAGCGTGTTTTTTATTTATATGATAAAATGTTAGAAAATTGAGAAAGAAGGTGAAGGATTGGGAATTAAACATCTTAATTTAACAGTTACAGATGTAACAGCATCTAGAGCGTTTTTAGAGAGGTATTTTGGTTTGATTTGTAGTGGAACAAGGAGGAATGCCTTTGCAGTTATGCGTGATAATGATGGATTTATACTAACTTTAATGAAAGGAAAAGAAGTTCAGTATCCAAAAACATTTCATGTAGGATTTCCACAAGAAAGTGAAGAACAAGTAGATAAGATAAATCAAAGATTGAAGGAAGATGGATTTTTGGTGGAGCCTCCTAAGCATGTCCATGCGTATACGTTTTACGTTGAAGCACCTGGTGGATTTACAATAGAAGTGATGTGTTAAGTCAAAAATCAAACTTTTTGTTATGTGTTTTTAAAATAAAAAGTAGGAAAAGTCTGTTTTAAGCGTGGAGCTTAAACAGGCTTTTTTACTTATATAATTGGATAGAGAGTGCTAGAAGGAATATTACCAAGTGTATGATCTGTTTACATAATAAAGTTATGGTGGGTTAGTTGTCCTAAAATACAAGTCATATATCTTGTTTCCTCTCATAAATTTAAACATAGGAATTTGTCTACAAAGGTGGCGAAGCCTCATCATGAAAATTCGAATTTGTGCCACGTTCATGTTGTTTCTATTTATATGTTTACCTTTATCAGCTTTTGCAAAAGGAGAGGAGGCAAAGGAAAGGGTCGTTTCACTTGTATATGACGATTCGGGCAGCATGAGAAATAACGATCGCTGGAAATATGCCAATTATGCTTTGCAAAGTTTAGTTGCGCTATTAGATGAAAAAGATAAATTTTCTTACGTTCCAATGAGTAAGCCGAATGATCCATTAAACATTTCGTTAACGAAGGATAAAAGGCAAACAGAAATTGAGGGAATTGGAGCGTGGAAAACGTATTTAAATACTCCATTTAGCGCGGTAGAAACGGCGATGCAATCTATAAAAAAGGAAGCAGATATAGATGGAAAACGTGAATTTTGGCTTATTGTATTAACTGACGGGGCATTTAATGATTTAGAGAAAGATAAGGTTGGCGGAAAAGAACAAATTTTGCAGAAATTAGCCCAGTTTAAGAAAGAAATGGATGCAAAAAAGATATCGTTACACCCAGTCTTAATTACGATGGAAGAAGATTTAGGACAACAAGAAAAAGAACAATTAAACACGTTCAAAGAAATATGGAAGAAAGAGATAAATGGTGTTACTATGCCGTCAAGCGGAGAAGATGGCATTGTAAAAAGTGTAAATCAAGTGGCAGCATTAGTTGCAAATCGTGATCCATTCTCCTCTGTTGAATCGATTGTAAAAACGAAAGTAGTGGGGAAAAGAGTAGAGATTACAACACCGTTTCCATTAAAGCGTATGACGCTTGTACGACAATCGCCTTCTCTGCCCGATTATCAGGTCACACAAATTTCTAAACCATTACAATTACAATCTTCTTTTTCCATACATGCACCAGGAGAAGCAAAATTGTTCGGAAATATAGTTCATATAAGTACGGAAAATCAGGAAGTTATTAAACCAGGAACTTATACGATAGAAGTGGACCAGGACATTGAGAAAGAAGGACTACAAGTACTAGTTGAACCAGCGCTTAATTATACGGTTTCTACTTATGACAAAGATGATAGTAGTCAAAAAAATGTAGAGGAAATGTACGAAGGTGTTACTGCTGTTATTGAAGCAAAGCCTACGGAGTTGCCAGTTCAGTCTTCTTACTTTCAGGCAGAAGTAGAAATAGACGGAAAACAATATCCGATGAAGTGGGACGATAAGAGGCATGTGTTTTATTACGAAACTAAGCTTGGTAAAGGGTTAGTACGCGGGAAAGTTCATATGAATATAAAGGGGTTTTATAGACAGACGAAAGAATTTAAAATTGAAACAGCTGAGAAACCAAAATTATCACTTCAAACTGTTACAAAAGATTATGAAGAAAAAGTGACAAATTTAGAGAATAGTAAACCATTTGTTTTGCAGCCACAGTTAGATGGTAAGCCGATGACAGAAGAAGCTGTAAAAAAACTATTAAAATCTACTGGTGTCACATCTAAACAATCAATCAATTATGAAATAAAGCAACATGGAAATCAGATCTATGTTTATCCTCGTCCCTATTACTCCGACACATTTAATTTTACAGATACCGGCACCGTAGAAGCTACCATCGTAATGCAGGATTCAAAATTACAAGAAGTAAAGAAGAACATAACATTCCATATTCAAGATGCTCCGTTGTATGAAAAATATGCGCTTATTTTTAAGTTTGTCATTCCTATCACTTTATTACTGCTAGTAGTAGGAATCATTGTTTTAGGATGGATTGTTCGGCCAAGATTTCACCGGAAAGCACTACTGTATTATGAATGGGATCAAGAGGTAGCGAAAGATTGGCTATATCAATCTGAGCCAGAATTACTTCGAAATAAATGGTGGAACCATTATTTTGGTATCCCATTTAGAGCAGAAAGAAAAACTGTGCAATCCGTTACATTTATAGCGAAGAAAGGTTCGAAATCTGTCTTTGTAGCGAAAGAATCACAAGTAGTTGGAATGATTATTGATGGGATGTTTATAACAAAAGATGAAGTAGGAATGGAACATAAGACACTATATCCAAATGAACTTTTACTAATTGATAGAGGATATGGTAAGGAGATTTACAAGTACGAATGTGAATAGTAGGTATGGATAAGAAGGGGATGGAGTATTGATTCTCTTTCCCTTTTTTCAAACAAGCAAGAATAGGAAGGTGGTTCACATGACATTACAAGTTCCAACAATATTAATTGGTTTAGGTGGAATCGGTAGTACTGTGACGCATCAAATATATGAAAAACTGCCTGAAGAGCGCCGAAAAAAGGTAGCAATGCACGTATTTGATACAGATGTGAATACATTAAGTAAATTTGATCATATTCGAAAGTTTAAGACACAAACAAGTTCTAGTAAAACGCCTAGGGAGTATATTGCGGGAGATCCAACGATCCCAGAGTGGTTTCCGATGGATCCGACTATACTTGATAAGCCATTAACAGAAGGAGCAGGACAGTTACGCGTCATTTCACGTTTAGCGTTACGTGCTGCGATGAAAGAAGATAAATTGACGTCTTTTTGGCAAGAAATCGAGAAAATTTTTCCGGTTACAAGTGATCAAACGGAATATGGTGTGCGTGTCATTATAGTAACATCACTAGCAGGCGGAACAGGTTCAGGGATGTTTCTGCAAATTGCATTATATTTACGTGAAATGCTTCGGAAGAAATTGCAGCATCATAACATTTTAATACGCGGTGCGTTTTTAATGCCGGATGTTTTAGTAAAGACGAGAACGGTTAGTGCGAAAGAATTTGAAACGGTGCAAGCAAATGGCTATGCATCGTTAAAAGAATTACATGCTATTACGCTCGGTTCTACTGGAGAATTATCAAAACGCGGTGGTGTAACAATTGAATTAGAGTATCGCCCTGATCAAGTAGATGAAGACGGAAGAACGAATCATACAATTAAACAACATCATTTACCGTACAATTATTGTTTCTTATACGATTACGAAAATCTACATGGACACCATTTACACAATTTATCAGACTATATGGAACAGATGGCAAATACAATTTATTTACAGTTATTTAGCCCGATGTCTACAAGTCATTTTGCACAAGAAGACAATCAAATTCAGCAATTAGCAGAATCAAGTGGAAAAGGACGATATTGCGGGGCAGGAACGGCAAAACTCATTTATCCATATGAGCATGTGTTAAAATATTGTGCTTTAAAATGGGCGGTGCAAGGTTTAGATGAATCGTGGCTGCATTTAGATCAACTGTTTCAAGAGAAGAAGCAAAGATACGACCAAGATGTAAAACGTGGGATGCAGCGTGAAAAGCCGGAGAGAGGTAAAAGTTATTTAGAGGACTTGGAGCATCTTGCTACCCGTCCAGAGCAAGCTCATATTTTCTATAGACAAATGTACAATGAAACACGTGAAGGAGCAGAGGGTGGTAAGCTCGGAGTTGCGAAATCAAAACTGTTTTTAGAAGCTGTAGAAAGTTATGTACAACGAACGGTGCAAAAAGATGAGGAATTAAATCGTCTGCAACATGAGTGTAAAATTTCAGCTGCGAAACTGAAAATGATGGAACAAATGAAAGGTGAAGTAGCAAGAGTGGATCACGCGGTTCGTTTATATGCGTATGCGATTCCGAGCCGTGTACATGAACATGTAACGACACTTTTATATGACATGATTGAATCAGACCGCTTTTCACCAAGTGGTTCTGAAGGGCAGTCCTATCAATTAAATACATGGTTTTTAAAGAAAACAGATCCAGTTCACCCAGTAGCAGCACGTTTTATGTTATATGAAATTCGAAAGCAGTTAGTAGAAAAAATGAATCGACTACATGAAAATAATGAACAAAAGCGTAATGTAATTCAAAACTACGATAAAAAATTTAATGTGGGTAATATCGATGGAACGGTAACGGCTGTACGCCGAGTAGAAATTGCTCAACAACAAGGCTGGTTCGGAAAAATGATTAATAATCAGCAACGTTCATTCAAAAGAGAATTTGAAGACATCGTAACGCAATATGTACACAAATTAAATGAATATCGAAAAGAAATGCTATTAGAACTTGTGTATCAATCGCTATATCAGGCAGTTAATAAAATGATTCAATATTGGGAAAGATTTTTTGATAATTTACATGAAACACGTGAAAATTTATTGTTTGAAATCCAAAAGCGCAGTAAGGAATTTGAAGGGAAAACAAACCCGACGAATGTTTATGTATTAGCAGAGGAACAGCTGCAAGAAAAGATATGGCAAGATATGCAGCAACATTTAAATTTAGGTGTACTACCGAAAGATATATCAGCGGAAATTTATATGAGTTTGTATGGGGAATATTGTCGTGATGCGAAAACAGAAGAGATTCAGTCGAAAAAGGTAGAGGATTTCTATCGCGAACATATACTGAGCTATTGTTATGACGAACTGCAAGTACGCTATCGTGATAAATTAGAATTGAATATTATTGAAGCGTTGCGAAAAGAAGCAGATTATAAGAAACGTGATCGCGATGAATACGTGCGTGAAAAAATTGAAGACCTGTTCCATTTAGCAAGTCCATTCATTCCGAAAGTTGCTCATCATAGGGAATTACAATATTGGGGTATACATCCTTCTTTAAAGAAAGAGCTACAAGAGGAATTGATTCAAGAAATGTTTAAAGAAAAAGATACAGTACACGAAGCCTTTTCGCCATTTGAAGTGATCTGTTATCGAGCACATTATGGCTTATCGCTGCAAGATTTTCCTAAATTATCATCAGGACATATTTCAAACGGATTTATGAATGATAAAGGGGACTATTTCCAATCGTATTATCGCCGTGTAAACAAATTAAATAGTAAAAAATCTAGTTTAACGCCGCATTTAGATAAGTATTGGCACTTACCAGCCTTTATGCCAGATTTGAATGTGACTCAAACAAAATTAGATTATGATAAATGTAATCGTGCATTACTATACGCATATATGTATCGCTGGATTAGTTTAGTTGCTGTTGATGGACAGTTTGTGTATCAATATAACGGTGTGGGACGTAGCTTTTTAATTCAGTCGATGGGAAAAAATATTTCAAGCGAAAGTTATAAATTACACAGAGCATTGCTTCATAATCCGTTTATTTATGAAAACATCTTGTCACGATTTGAAGAAGAGCAAGAAAAGGCGATGATACAAGGTGGACATTTATATACACATCCGTTCGTATTAGGAGCCCAAGATGTAAGATGGCTTAGAAAAGAACATGTCCACAATCTTTTAGACATGATTTTAATGTATGACCGTGAAGCGAAGTATGATCCGACGTTAGAAGAAACATCAGATGAATTATTAAGACTATTCCTTGATGAAATCGAGTTGTATTTCCAGAACTATTACGGTACAGGTGCTGATATGGTTGCAAAGAAAGAGAAAGAAATGTTTATTAAACAATTGTGGGATCGCTCGCATGCGAAAGGATATGTAGATCCAAATAGCGCTCCGTATAAAAAATGGCAAAATTTATTAAGTATTCAAGATGAAGAAGAAACGCCAAAAACGAATGTATAGTGAATGAAAAGGGAATCCTTAAAAGTGGCAATACAACTTTAGAAAAGAGGGATTCTGATGCCGTTTTTAGGAAGTGTATATCAAATATTTGGGTTATATCCGGAACTTTATTATGGGATGATTTCAGCAGAGTTGCAAGAGGAAGCTCAGAAGGAGCATCTTGAAAATAGTAGTGCAGAAGCTGAAGTGGAAGAATAAAAAAAGTGCAGATGAAAATCTGCACTTTTTTGTTAGTATTAAAATGGTGAAATAACCTCAAATCAATTATTATTTTTGAATAATAATTAATTTGAGGTTATTATGATTTTCATTACATTGTATGTAATGAAAATCAATGTAATAAAATGAATATGAATATTAAGGTGGAAAACAACAATGTTTTTTAAGAAAATAATTATGTATAAAAATAACATTTGATACATAATCAACCGATTATTTTTGAGTGATTTATTATTGACAATATAATTAATTGTATGATAAATTCAATCAGCATTCTTAATGGTTTTTTGGTATGATTAATATTTTGAAAATTCAATATGGTATAAGAGATTGAATTTTCTGTTTTTTATGAGGTGGGTTACTAAGTCTATAGGGGAAGTGAACTATGTATATTTTTATTTTTAAAATAGAACAGTAATAAAGAATGTAACAAGTAAGAGATAAACTTGAAAAAGAGGTTTCAAAGAATGAGTCTTTTCATAAAGAAAGCAATGGATGAAGAAAAGAAAAAAGTATTGAATCAAACTTTAGGAGCGATTGATTTAACTCTTTTAGGTATTGGAGCAATTATTGGTACAGGTATTTTCGTATTAACTGGTATTGTAGCAGCGAAACATGCTGGTCCGGCGATTGTATTATCTTTTGTATTAGCGGCAATTATATGTGCATGTGTAGCTTTCTGTTATGCTGAATTTGCATCTACAGTTCCAGTTTCGGGAAGTGTATATTCATATACATATATGACACTAGGTGAGATTTTTGCATTTATAGTTGGCTGGTGTGTTATGCTGGAGTATTTATTAGCGACTTCTGCGGTTGCAGCAGGCTGGTCAGCATATTTTCAGTCATTGCTACTAGGTTTTAATATTCACATTCCTACGGTTTTTGCTTCGGCACCAGGAATGGGGAAGGGTGGAATCATTGATTTACCAGCAGTTCTTATTATTTTAGTTGTTACATTTTTATTAAGCCGTGGTGCAAAAGAAAGTGCACGAATTAATAATATAATGGTTATTATTAAACTGGCTGTTATTGTAGGATTTATTGTTGTAGGGACACAATATGTAAGACCAGAGAATTGGCAACCATTTCTACCGTTTGGTTTTCACGGTGTGGTAGGGGGCGCTGCTACTGTATTTTTTGCTTTTTTAGGATTTGATGCAGTTGCAACAGCCGCAGAGGAAGTGAAGCGTCCACAACGTAACGTGCCAATTGGGCTACTTGTTTCCTTGTTCATTTCTACCGTTCTATATGTAGGTGTTTCATTCGTGCTAACTGGAATGGTTCCGTTTACGGAATTAAATGTTGCTGATCCGGTTGCATATGCGTTGCGCACTGTAGGAGAAGATAGAATTGCTGGGTTGTTATCGGTGGGAGCGATAGCGGGGCTAACAACAGTTCTGTTAGTAGCTATGTTTGCATTTGTTCGTGTATCTTACTCGATGAGTCGAGATGGACTGTTACCAAAAAGACTTTCAAGTGTCCATAAACGTTTACAAACTCCATTTTTTAATACGTGGGTTACAGGTATACTAGCAGCTTTATTAGCGGGATTAGTGGATTTGAATTTATTAGCTAATTTAGTGAATATGGGAACGATAACAGCATTTGTGTTTGTATCTATAGCTGTCATTGTATTAAGAAAGACGCATCCTGATATGAAGAGGCCATTCCGTGCCCCTCTAGTACCTTTTTTACCTATCGTTTCAATAGTAAGTTGTATATATTTGGCTTTGAACCTTTCTAAGCTTACTTTAATTAGTTTTGTGGCATGGATTATAATAGGCGTTTTCATATATTTTGTATATGCTAAAAAACATAGTAATGTTAGAAATGGAAATAGAGTATAGTCCATTGAAATAATACTTGTAATGGAAATGAAAACACGCTACTTATTCATATAAGAATAAGTAGCGTGTTTTTTCTATTTAATAATCCCATTTTCTAAAATTTTAATAGTTGGTGCCACTTTCACATTAGCTTTTGAAAAGGAACTTGGCCAATCATCTTCAACTTGTTTCCATTCTTCATATTGAAACGCTCTCGCATAATCACCAAATCCGAATGGATCAAGCTGCTGTTTTTGAATTTTGTGGATTAAATCGTTTAAATCATTGTTTAGTTGTTTTGTAATAAGAGAAGTTAATTTTTTTCTATCATTTTCTATATCCATGTTGAATGTAAGTTCAGATACGGCAATTTTTAAATCCATTTTAATATTAAATTTGAAGCGGTTATCGCTATAGTCTGTACCGATATCATGACTCATACTAAGAACATTTATTGTTATAAAATCGTCGCCTTTTGTATCTTTTAGATGGCTATTACTTTCAACTAAATTAGAGGGGATTTTCATTGTAAGTGAAACGGGTATATTAGCTTTCTTTTGCACCATAAGAAGAAGGGCACTTTCGTAGCGATTTAAAGACATCTTATAAGTTCCACGAGAGGTTAATAGTGCCGAACCGGTAACAATAACATCTTTCTTCCCTTTTTTTATTTCTGAAATAGCAGGAGTTACGCCTTTATTAAAAGTTTGTCTATGAAATTCATGGAATGTCGTAAACACGGTCCGATTGTATAGTTTGTTCGTATTAATTAAATCTGTTAAATATTCAGGAAGAGCAGGCTTATCTTTGAAATTATTATATATAACAGAAGAAATGGGGCCATCTACTGCAACCATGCGCATATTCCCTGTATTTTTAGGGTCGCGATACCAAACATCCAGATAAGGCATAGCTCCTTCTTGTTTTAAAAAATTCGTGCTAAACAATATAAGCTGTAACTTTTCTGTGGACACTAAACCGCTGCTTGAACTGTTAAACGTATCTTTTGCTTCTCGGGGTGTATGTACTTTCGCTTCATGAATTTCGTACTTTTTCTCTACATCTTCATTGAAAATAGGGTTTACGTGATACACAATTAATTTTCCTTTTGCTTTTGCGTCAAAACCGTAAATTAATGAGATGGATTGTTTTTCTAAATCAAGCCGATCTTCACAACCTGCTAAAAAAATTATGAGAAAACAAAATATAATAAAATGAATAAAGCGTCTCATTTAAACTTTTCTCCTTTTCCAATGCTGATAAAGTGTCATGTATAAGAGAAATACAACTGGGAATAGAAAAACGATAAAATAACTAGCGGTTCCCCAAAATTCCCGCAACGCACTTATCTGATAAGAAGAAGGGATATAAAATAATAAGATGAAAATACACCCGAATAATAAAAAATAAATAGGTAATGAACTGCCTTTTTTGTTAAGTAATTGATTAATGCCATCTGAAGCAGTAAAAATATAAGGAATACAGGAATCAAAAATAATAAAGAGATAAAATGACAAAAAGATAATTTCAAACCGCTCAAGAAATGAGAAGTGAAACGGTGTAACAAGAGAAAGAGTCGGCCATAAAAACTTTGTTATACCATCTGGACTAAAATAAATAAAAGAAACGAACGTGATTTGAAGATAAATAAATAACGTAATCAAATTTGCAATAACAATTCCTTTTTTTGCAGATGCTTTGTTAGTTAAATAAGGATAAAGGACAAACGAAAACTCGAATCCGAGAAACGCAATGATAGTTGATTTTACGGTGTTTATAATTGGTAGCCATCCTTCCTTGATAAGAGGAAGAAGATATATAAAATGCCCATCTTTAAGAGGAATAAATAATAATAATGGCATCCAAAGTGTAAAGATGACAGTGAAAACAGCAAAACGACTAATAATAAGTGCTCCTTTACATGCAAGCATAAGCATTGGAATAGATAGCAAAATCATAATTAAAGACATAGGAGATCTAGGTAAAATCCAAATATGAATAACGTATAAGAGGGAAAAAATTAAGGAAACAGCTGCGAGTACAGCATATAAAATCCAAAAAATCATTACTACTCTTCCTAGCCATTTTCCAAGATAGCGTATCAGCACATCAAGTAAAGTATATCCTGGATGTTTTTCCATGATTTTTACAATACATAGACTGACTAAAGTAGTAATGACACATCCGATAATAATAGACATCCAGCCATCTGTATTCGCTCCTTGTGCAACTTCACGCGGAAGTGTAAGTACGCCGAATCCGACTTGAACACCACTAATAGTTAAAATGTATTGAAATAAAGTGATCTCCCTCTTTGCACGTTTTGTCACTAATTCTCCTCCTTTTCTTCAACATCTCTTTGCCGGTTATCTTGTTTTAATTGTAGAGATAGTGGCCGTTTCTTCATAATTTTCCATGGGAAACGTATAAGGGTATCTTTTAAATCCGAAGCATATGACGGAGAAAAAGGACTACCATATGGTACACCAAGTGATTCCATAGAAAGAATATGGATGATAATGATTGCCATTCCAACCATAATTCCAATGACGCCAAATAAAGAGGCGGCTATCATCATTGGGAATCGAAGAAGCCGAATTCCTGCTGACATTTCTAAGTTAGGAATAATGAAGGAGGCAACCGCAGTAATTGATACGACGATAACCATAACGTTACTCACAATCCCAGCTTGAACCGCAGCTTGTCCAATTACAATTCCTCCTACGACGCCGATTGTTTGTCCAACAGGACCAGGAAGCCGAATCGCTGCTTCTCGGAGCATTTCGAGAACTAATTCCATTAATAAAGCTTCTAATATGGGAGGAAAAGGAATTTTGGCTCGAGATTCTCCAATCGTTAACAACAATTTGAGCGGAATCACTTCATAATGGAAGGAAATCATAGCAATATAAAGAGCAGGAGCAAATATTGCAATAAATAGCCCAGTGAAACGAAGGAGTCGTATAAAAGATGGAATCATAGGTCTGAAGCTGTAATCATCTATCGTCTGAAAGAAGGATGAAAAGGTCATAGGTCCTATTAATACGCCTGGTGAGCGATCTACAACAACGGCAATTCGCCCATTCAAAATATGATGTGCTGTTGTGTCAGGACGTTCAGTGATAGACAATTGTGGGAAGAGAGTATAGGAATTATCTTCAACAAATCCTTCTAATTCACCGGTAGTAAGAATAGCATCTACTTTGATTGATTCAATGCGGCATGCCATATCTTGTACAACATCTTCGTTTGCAACATCTGCAAGATAAAGTAAAAAAACTTTAGAGGTTGCTCGTTCGCCAACAGTGAATTCCTTCACTTTTAATTCGCGATTTGGAATATAGCGACGAATAAGTGCGATACTATCACTTGCCACTTCATTAAATCCTTCGTGTGAGCTTTTTATGGAAGTCTCTGTTGTAGGTTCTTCAATACTCCTTTTTGGCGCCGCTTGCGTATCTAGTTCTAAAGCTGATAATTGCCCGTTTATAAATAAAATACTTTTGCCGTGTAAGAGAGATTGCTCAATGTCTATCCACTTCTGAACTTTTTTAATATTCCCTATAGAAACAGAAGATTCCCAAAAATCATCTTCATTCCATTCTTTAAATAAGAGAGGACGAAGAATATCTACATTAATAACAGTTTTATCTACAAGTCCTTCCATATATATAAGAGCAGCTTCTTTTCCGTTTTTTAACGGGAAAGTGCGTGTAATTAATTCTGGAATACCACTAAATAATTTGGATAAGTGTTTAAGATTAAGCGGCATGGAGGAAGAAATTTCTTTATTTAATACAGTTTCAGATTGCTCATGTGTAGAGAAAGATTTTTCGCCCCTTATCCATTTTCGAAAAGATCCCATATATTCACCTTATTCCTCGTTGAACTTTATATGGGTTATTATGGATAGTTACATACAGACATATGCGCAGTTTAAAATTTATATTGTATATTTGTACATTTAACGCTATAATTATAGTGTTAAAGATGGAATCGTGATATGACCTGTTATGAATCTATCGTTTTATTTATGAATAAATGGATTGGTATTTTAGCAAGATGTGCTAATAAACTACTCCACCATGATGATAGCGTGCCCAAAATGTGGTGCGTATATTTTCGTGGTGGAGTTTTTTTATTCTCAAAAAGGGGGAAAGACCATGAATGACAACATGGTTCATATTACAATTGACGGAAAAAAGTATACAGCGGAGCCTGGTTCAACGATATTGGGTGTTATTAATGAGAACGGGATTGAACATCCGCAAATTTGTTACGTGCCGGAAGTAGATCCTATTCAAACATGTGACACTTGTATTGTAGAAGTTGACGGAAAGTTAATGCGTTCTTGTTCGACGATAGCAACGGAAGGTATGAACGTTGAGCGTGCTTCTGTTCGCGCAAAAGAAGCACAAACAGAGGCGATGGATCGGTTACTAGAAAATCATTTATTATACTGTACAGTATGTGACAACAACAATGGGAACTGTAAACTGCATAATACAGCAGAATTAATGGAAATTGAACATCAAAAATATCCTTATGAACCGAAAGTAGATGTAAGTGAAGTTGATATGACGCATCCGTTTTATCGCTATGACCCTAATCAATGTATTGCATGCGGTCAATGCGTTGAGGTGTGTCAAAACTTACAAGTAAATGAAACGTTATCGATAGACTGGGAAGCGGAACGTCCACGAGTTATTTGGGATGAAGGAGTAAATATTAATGATTCTTCATGCGTTAGCTGTGGTCAATGTGTAACGATTTGCCCTTGTAACGCTTTAATGGAGAAAACGATGCTCGGTGAAGCTGGATTTATGACGGGATTAAAACCAGATATTCTTGAACCGATGGTAGATTTAATTAAAGAAGTTGAGCCTGGATATAGCGGTATTTTTGCGGTATCAGAAGTGGAAGCGGCCATGCGTGATACTCGTACGAAGAAAACGAAAACAGTATGTACATTTTGTGGTGTAGGTTGTTCGTTTGAAGTGTGGACGAAGGGGCGTAAAATCCTTAAAGTACAGCCATCTTCAGATGCACCAGTTAACGCAATTTCCACTTGTGTAAAAGGGAAATTTGGTTGGGATTTCGTAAATTCTAAAGAACGAATTACAAAACCTTTAATTCGTAAAAATGGAACGTTTGTTGAATCTACATGGGAAGAAGCACTGAATGTAGTTGCAAATAAATTAGGTACTATTAAAGAAGAGTACGGTAAAGATTCTATCGGATTTATTTCTTCCTCTAAAATTACAAATGAAGATAATTATGTAATTCAAAAATTAGCTCGACAAGTATTTGGAACGAATAATATTGATAACTGCTCACGTTATTGCCAATCACCAGCAACGGATGGTTTGTTCCGTACAATTGGTATGGGCGGTGATGCAGGAACGATTAAAGATATTGCGCAATCTGGTCTTGTTATTATTGTAGGATGTAATCCGACAGAAGGTCATCCTGTTTTAGCTACACGTATTAAACGTGCACATAAATTACACGGACAAAAGTTAATTGTAGCTGATCTTCGTAAAACAGAAATGGCAGAGCGATCAGATGTCTTTATTAGTCCAAAACAAGGAACAGATCAAGTTTGGTTAATGGCTGTTACAAAATATATGATTGATCGAGGTTGGCATGATCAGGAATTTATTAATGAGAATGTAAACTTCTTTGAAGATTTCAAAGAAAGTCTAGAAGAATATACACTTGCATATGCAGAAGAAGTAACAGGTATTTCAAAAGAAACACTTATTCAAATGGCTGAAATGATTCGTGATGCAGATGGTACATGTATCCTTTGGGGTATGGGGGTAACGCAAAATACAGGTGGTTCTGATACTTCCGCTGCAATTTCAAACTTACTTCTTGCAACAGGGAACTATCGTCGTCCAGGAGCAGGTGCATACCCACTTCGAGGTCACAATAACGTACAAGGTGCTTGTGATATGGGTACTTTACCAGGATGGCTTCCAGGATATCAGCACGTTACTAACGAAATGGAACGTGCGAAATTTGAAACTGCTTACGGAGTGAAAATTGATAGTGAACCAGGTCTTAATAATATTGAAATGCTTCACGCAATTGACGAAGGAAAAATGAAAGCAATGTATCTTGTCGGAGAAGATATGGCTCTTGTAGATTCTAATGCAAATCATGTACATGAAGTGTTGTCGAGCCTTGATTTCTTCGTTGTGCAAGATGTTTTCCTTTCTAAAACTGCTCAATATGCAGATGTTGTATTACCAGCAGCGCCATCTCTTGAGAAAGAAGGTACTTTCACAAATACAGAGCGCCGTGTCCAAAGATTATATCAAGTTCTTCCTACGCTAGGAGATGCGAAACCAGACTGGTGGATCGTCCAGGAGGTTGCGAATAAACTAGGGGCAAACTGGAATTATAGCCACCCAAGTGAAATCTTTGCTGAAATGGCAAGTTTATCACCATTATTCTCGCAAGCGAACTATGGAGTGCTTGAAGGATGGAACAGTTTCCATTGGGGAAGTTTTGATGGAACCAATACACCACTTCTGTTCCAAGATGGATTTAACTTCCCAGATAAAAAAGCTCGTTTTGCGATTGCTGACTGGGTACGTCCAGCTGAATTTCCAGCTGAGTTCGACCTTCACATTAACAACGGTCGTATGCTTGAGCATTTCCATGAAGGGAATATGACAAATAAATCAACAGGTATTCAAACGAAAGTACCTGGTGTTTTCGTTGAAGTCTCTCCAGACCTTGCAAAAGAACGTGGCGTAAAAACAGGTTCGTTAGTTCGTCTTGTCTCTCCTTTTGGAGCATTAAAATTACGTGCACTCGTTACAGATCGTGTAAAAGCGAATGAGTTATATTTACCGATGAACTCTACAGATAACGAAACGGCAATTAATTTCTTAACAGGTCCTGCTGTGGATGTACGTACGAATACACCTGCGTATAAACAAACGAAAGTGCGTATGGAAGTGTTAGAAGTTGATGGCGAAAATCCGATGCCAAAAGCGAACCCACGCAATAAAAAACGTCACCCTCAAGCTGGAATTGAGGTACATCGTAAGTGGGCACGTCCAGGGTATGTGCATTTAACGGATAAGTAGGAGGAGAAAACTATGGCTGCACCTATAAAAATGATTCAAAAACAAGAATTAACTGAGGAAGAAATAAAACAGCAAAAATTAGATGATTTAAAGGAGCTTTTAACAAATAATGAAGAAGCTCTAAATCAGATGTTTAATATAGTAGGGGAATTAAATGACATTGGAATGCTAGAAGCTGCAAATTCTATGCTGAAAGCGAAAGAACCAATTGCAAAGATTGTTCTAGGTCAAGTAACTCGTGAGCCTGTTACAAATTTAATTAATAATATGATGGGTGCTGCAGGTGCGTTAACTGAACTTGACCCAGAACTTACGAAAAAGCTTATAGGTAGTTTATTAGTCGGGCTAGAAGAAGGTAATGAACATCTAGAAAGTAATAAAAAAGTAGGGGTATTCGATCTTATGAAAGTATTGAAAGACCCAGATATTAACCGCGCTATCGGGTTTGGGCTTCATTTCTTAAAAGGAATGGGGAAAGGGTTAAAAGACGAATAAACTTCATGAAGTGAACCTTTCCGCCCAAATATTTGTAGGAAATAGTTTGGGCGGAAGGCTCATTTTGGTAAAATATATAATAAAGTAAAATGAGGCTTTTGGGAGGTATAATTGTATGTCAAAAAAAGTACATGAATTTAATGATATGATCCGAAAACTTCGAAAGGAACTTTTCGGAAAAGGACCAGAACGAATTCATACTGTTTTTGCGGAAAATATGGCTATAGCGACTCTTTATGGAAACTTAACACCTACTGAAAAATTTATTTCAAGTACGATGGACGGTGCGGAAATGGTTCATATGGCTAGAACGAAAATGATTCAAGAAGTGTATGCTGCGAATTCCCGTGAACATTTGGAGGAACTTGTTGGAGCAAAATTAGTGAATTTGTTTTCAGATATGAAAGTAGAAGAAGATATTGCAGTTTCGGTATTTGTTTTCGATAAAAATATAACGTGAGAGAAGGATACTGATCGTGAAACCGATACAGGTAGAAAGAGAAATCTTTCGTTATGAACAAGGGGCGTTTAAGCATATAGAGGACAGCATTGTAACAGAGTTTCCTGTCACCATTAAAATGAACGGACAGGAGTTTGTTACAATGGTTAGTACTCCAGAATATATAGAAGATATGGTAATAGGCTTCTTGGCGTCTGAAGGAATCATTCGGAAGTATGAAGATATTGATAGCATATGGATGCAGGAGAAAGAAGGATTTGTACATGTAACAACGACAAAAGTAAATCCGTATTATGAACAAATGCAAAATAAACGATATATTACGTCTTGTTGTGGTATGAGTAGGCAAGGGTTTGTTTTTGCTAATGATGCACTAAGTGCAAAAAAAATGAAGGGTGTCCATGTACAGGTTGCGGCAGAGGATTGTTTTCGGTTAATGAAAGAAATGCAGCAATCTGCGGATACGTTTCATCATACTGGCGGGGTTCATAATGCAGCTTTATGTGATGTGAATGGTATTATTTTAAGCCGAATGGATATTGGTAGGCATAATGCACTAGACAAAATTTACGGTTATTGTTTAAGAAACGATATTTCTATAAAAGATAAAATCATTGTTTTTAGTGGTCGTATTTCTTCGGAAATATTATTGAAAGTTGCAAAAATCGGTTGTGAAATTATACTATCAAAATCAGCTCCAACTGAGTTAGCTTTGCAACTAGCGGAAGATTTAGGTATTACGACAATAGGGTTTATTCGTAATCACTCCTTAAATGTATATACCCATCCAGAACGTGTTTTAAATATAAAATAAAAGTGAGGCAATGAAGATGAAATCAGTTACATTAGACAAGTTGCAACGTCCGTTAAAGGATTTACGTATTTCAGTTACTGATCGCTGTAATTTTCGCTGCCGATATTGTATGCCAGAAGAAATATTTGGTCCTGATTACTCGTTTTTGTCTAATGATAAAATTTTATCTTTTGATGAAATTGAAAGGATAACACGTATTTTTGTTTCTTTAGGTGTAAGAAAGTTACGAATTACGGGCGGAGAACCGTTACTTCGAAGAGGTCTTCCAAAGCTTATTGAGCGCCTTAATAAAATTGATGGTGTAGAAGATATCGGTTTAACAACCAATGGATCGTTACTTAAAAAGTTTGCTCCTGATTTATATAAGGTGGGACTATCACGTGTAACAGTTAGCTTAGATTCCTTGGAAGAAGATCGGTTTTTCTATTTAAATGGTAATAGGAGCAAAGTGCAAAGGGTTCTGGAAGGAATACAGGCTGCTGCTGAAGTTGGTATGAAAATTAAAATAAATATGGTCGTTCAAAAAGGGAAAAATGAACAAGATATTTTGCAGATGGCGCAATACTTTAAAGAAAATAAGCATATTCTTCGGTTTATTGAGTATATGGATGTTGGGAATTATAATGGCTGGGAGTTAGGTGAAGTTATTTCCAAACAAGAAATAGTAGATACGATTCATCAAGTTATGCCGTTAGAACGGATAGAAGCAAATTATTCTGGTGAAGTGGCTACTAGGTATCGTTATATAGGAAGCGATGAGGAAATAGGTATTATTTCATCAGTAACAGATTCTTTTTGCTCATCATGTACGAGAGCTCGTATTTCTGCAGAAGGAAAATTATATACTTGCTTATTTGCTTCTAAAGGAAATGATTTAAGAGAATTGCTTCGTTCTGAACATACAGATGAGGACATTACAGATGTAGTACGCGATATATGGAATAATAGGGAAGATCGTTATTCAGATGAACGCTTAAATCATACAAATAAGAAAGCAATACCTAAAATTGAAATGTCACATATCGGTGGTTAATATATAAAGCTAGCTTCATAGTGAAAAATGGAAAATTTACAAGAGTTGTGGATTTTCTATTTTATAGTAAAAGTGATGATTGATATCTCTGTAAAAGATGTGCAGAGAAATTAAGCAGCATTCAAAAACCTTTATTTGAGGAGGTTTTTTGAAGCTGCTTTTTTATTTGGAGAAAATGGAGGAATGGGTAATGGCATTTCATAAGCCGGAACAAATTGCTGAGCTTGTCATTGAGGCCGGTGTTCAAAAAGTAAGACAGACATTGCCAGCGATGCTTATTCTCGGTTTTTTAGGAGGAGCGTTTATTGCGATAGGTTTTTTACTTAACATTCGAGTTTTAGGGAATTTACCTGAGCGCTGGGGAAGTCTAGTGAATGTTTTAGGAGGAGCAGTATTTCCTGTTGGACTCATGCTCGTAGTATTAGCAGGAGGAGAATTAATTACGGGAAATATGATGTCACTGTCTATGGCGCTTTATGCAAAGAAAATTACATTGATAAGTGTACTGAATAACTGGGTTTGGATTACTCTCATGAATTTTATTGGGGCAATTTTCGTTGCGTATTGCTTTGGGCATCTTGGCGGATTAACAGAGGGAGAGTATTTAAATAAAACGGTAGCGATAGCGGAAGGGAAGTTACATGAATCATTTGGGAGAACTTTAATTTTAGCAATTGGTTGTAATTGGCTCGTTTGTCTTGCTCTTTGGCTCGCTTACGGGACGAGTGATTTTGTCGGAAAAATCATCGGAATTTGGATTCCAATTATGGCATTTGTAGTGATTGGATTTCAGCAAGTAGTAGCAAATATGTTTGTCATTTCCGCTGTTATTTTTGCTGGTCATCTAACGTGGATGGATTTGGCTAAAAATTTTGTTCCTGTTTTTATCGGAAATGTAATTGGAGGAGCTGGGTTTGTTGGTTTTGCTTACTTTGCTTGTTATCAGAAACAACATTCTAATATGAAATAGAGTTCTTGAGAGGAAGGGTATGTAATGGCTGATCGGTATTCACGACAACAGTTGTTCAAACCAATTGGGAGTAAAGGACAAGAAAAAATTCGAAATAAACATGTGTTAATTGTAGGGGCAGGCGCATTAGGAAGTGCAAGTGCCGAAAGTTTCGTACGTGCAGGTGTTGGCAAGTTGACGATTATTGATCGTGACTACGTTGAATGGAGTAATTTACAAAGGCAACAATTGTACTCTGAACAAGATGCGAGAGAGAAAATGCCGAAAGCAATTGCTGCAAAAAATCGGTTAGAACAAATTAATTCGGAAGTACAAATACATGCTTTCGTAATGGATGCAACTTCAGAAAATATGGAAGGTCTATTAAAAAATGTAGATGTAATCATTGATGCAACAGATAATTTTGATATTCGATTTGTAATAAATGATTTATCACAAAAACATAATATTCCTTGGGTATATGGTTCTTGCGTTGGATCGTATGGTATGAGTTATACAATTATTCCGCAAGAGACACCGTGTTTACATTGTATGCTGAAAAATATTCCTGTTACAGGTGTGACATGTGATACCGCTGGAATTATTAGCCCGACTGTTCAAATCGTCGCAGCATATCAAGTGGCAGAAGCACTCAAAATTTTAGTGGAAGATTTCTCAGCAATTAGAAAAACATTTTTCATGTTTGATATATGGAGTAATCAAAATCATTTTATAAAATTAGGGAAAATAAAAACAGACACTTGTCTCTCATGCGGTTTGAATCGAACTTATCCTTATTTATCATACGAAAATCAAACGAAAGCAGCTGTTTTATGCGGAAGAAATACAGTTCAAATTAGAACAGTAGACAATAGGAAATACAATTTTGATGATATAGAAAAAGTATTACAAAAACTGGGGAAAGTAGATCGGAATCCGTATTTACTATCTTGCCAATTCGATGATTACCGCGTGGTTGTTTTTCGAGATGGTCGTGTTTTTATTCATGGTACAAATGATATTTCGAAAGCGAAACAACTATATTATCGCGTATTCGGTTAATAGAGAGGGTGTCAACAATGGAAAGAAGAGTGCCAATTACGGTTGAAGAAGCTGTTCGTAAAGTGATAGGATTTGCTGATAAAGGCTTAAAGGAGCTATTACCAATTGAATTAGCTTATGGACGTATATTAGCAGAGGATTTAGTAGCTGACCATGATGTACCGTCATTTAATCGTTCGCCGTATGACGGATTTGCTATTCGAGCAGAAGATACTAATTTAGCAAGTTATGAAACGCCAATTGTATTTGAAGTAGTGGGTGAAATTGGTGCAGGATCGCTATTCCATGAGAAAGTAGGTCCGTTTCAAGCAGTTCGAATTATGACGGGAGCACAAATTCCGAATGAGTGTGATGCGGTTGTTATGTTAGAGCTGACTCGTCAATATGAGAAGAATGGCAACAATTATATGGAAGTGAAGCGATCATTCAAAACGGGCGACAATATTTCTTTTCAAGGTGAAGATGCTCGTAAAGGAACGGTTCTTGCAAAGAAAGGATCGTACATTAATCCAGGTATTTCAGCTCTTCTTGCTACATTCGGTTATAGTGAAGTGCCAGTTGCGAGAAAGCCTGTAATTGGACTGTTAGCGACTGGGAGTGAATTGCTTGATGTCGATGATTCATTACAGCCAGGGAAAATCCGAAACAGTAATACGTATATGATATTGTCTCAAATTCGAAGAGCGGGCGGCAGAGTGAAATATTTTGGGAGGTTTAGTGATGATTTTAATACGTGTTTTACAGCTGTGAAAGAAGCGCTTGGCCAAGTAGATATGTTAATTACAACGGGCGGTGTATCTGTAGGAGATTATGATTATTTACCAGCTATTTACGAAAAGTTAGGTGCATCTGTTCTTTTTAATAAAGTTGCAATGCGACCAGGAAGTGTTACGACTGTAGCACAATTAAATGGCAAGTTATTATTTGGTTTATCAGGAAATCCATCAGCTTGTTACGTAGGGTTTGAATTATTCGTAAGACCGTGTATTCGGACGTATATGTTTAGTGAAAAAGTACATTTAAAAAGAGAAAAAGCGTTATTAGGAGAAGATTTTCTAAAACCGAATCCATTTACAAGATTTGTACGAGCAAAATTGCAATATGATGAGGGGAAATTAATCGCTTATCCATCAGGGTTTGATAAATCTAGCTCAGTTTCTTCATTGGCAGAATCAAATGCGTTTATCGTATTGCCGGGCGGGACAAGAGGATATAAAAAAGATATGTTTGTTGATGTTCTATTATTAGAAGATAACGAAGGTAGTGAATGGCCTTGGACATTTCATAAAGTGAGAGGTGGTTCTAATGAGACAAGCGCTATTTGAAATTGTAGATAATCCGATTTTAGTTGAAGAAGTAACGAATAAAGTCGCAAGAAGGGAAGCAGGTGCGATTACAACATTCATTGGTACGGTGAGAGAATTAACAAAAGGAAAACGAACGCTACATTTAGAGTATGAAGCATATAAACCGATGGCAGTAAAACAACTTATGAGAATTGGTGAAGAGATTAGTGAAAGATGGCCGGATGCAAAAGTAGCAATTACGCACCGTGTAGGGCGGCTAGAAATAATGGATATTGCGGTAGTCATTGCAGTTTCATCACCGCATCGTAAAGTAGCTTATGAAGCGAATGAGTACGCGATTGAACGTATAAAACGAATTGTTCCAATTTGGAAAAAAGAATTTTGGGAAGATGGAACGATGTGGATTGGAGATCAACTTGAAAACACACCATATCCAGAAGGAAAACCAAAGAAGGAAGAATGAGAAAATGATTACAATTTTATTATTTGCAAATCTGCGTGAGGAAGTTGGATCGGATCGATTAGTAATTTCAGAAAAGCAAGAAATGACAGTGCAGCAATTAAAAGAATGGCTCAAAGTCAGCTATTGTTTACAATCGCTGGATAAAGTGATGGTGGCTGTTAATGAGGAGTTTGTAATGAATGAAGAGATGATAAAGGCTGGAGATATAGTCGCATTAATCCCGCCCGTTAGCGGCGGGTAATAAGCTTTTTCACCAGATGAAGCGCCAAGAAGATGTTGTATATAAATTAGAATAAGAGAAGGGATGAGTTCCATGCTTACTCAAGAACAAATAATGAATGCATTAAAACATGTAGAGGACCCAGAGTTACACAAAAGTGTTGTAGAATTAAATATGGTTAGAAATGTACAAATGAACGGAACAGAGGTTAAACTTGAAGTAGTACTAACAATCCAAGGTTGTCCGTTAAAAGCAAAAATTCAACAAGATATTGAAGAATCACTTCACGCAATTGGTGCTTCTAAAGTGGATGTAACATTTGGTTCTATGACACAAGAAGAACGTGCAGCTTTAACAGAGAAGTTAAAGAAAAATACTAGAACAGAAACTGGTATGCCGAGTATGCTTCGCCCGGAGTCAGGAGTACGTTTTATTACTGTAACGAGCGGAAAAGGCGGAGTTGGAAAATCAACGGTGACAATTAATCTTGCAACTGCACTAGCTCGTATGGGGAAAAAAGTGGGGATATTAGATGCGGATATATATGGTTTTAGTATTCCAGCTATGATGGAAACGAATACGAAACCAACGATGATTGATCAAACGGCAATTCCAGTCATTAGTCACGGTGTTAAAATCATGTCGATGGGATTTTTTACAGAAGGAAATAACCCAGTTATGTGGCGCGGTCCGATGCTAAATAAATGGATTCAAAATTTCCTTGCGAATACGCACTGGGGAGAATTAGATTATTTATTACTTGATTTACCACCAGGTACAGGAGATGTTGCGATTGATGTTGCAGCGATGATTCCGCAAGCGAAAGAAATAATTGTTACAACTCCGCACAATGTAGCTTCATTCGTTGCTTCAAGAGTCGGTGTAATGGCAAAGCATACGAAACACGAGATTTTAGGTATTGTGGAAAACATGGCTTATTATGAAGAACAAGATGGATCGAAAAATTATCTGTTCGGAAAAGGCGGCGGCGAAATGTTAGCAGAACAATTGCAAACAGAAGTGATTGCGCAAATACCTTTTGCAAAACGAGAAGAAAATAACGGTTCATCTGTATATGATGAAGACTCTCTTGTAGGAGAAGTGTTTACATCGTTAGCGGAGGATATTATTTATAAAGGATAGAGGGGGAAGTTTAGTATGGCGTGTAATATAGATCATTCTATTGAAGATGTAATGAATAAGCTCGAAAGTCAAAAGAATTCTTTACCTGAAGGGATCTTTAAAGAGTTAAAGAGTTTTTTACAAGGTAATCATTCGCAGAAATTATTAAATGATATTTTTCACCTTCTAAAAAAGTATGATTTAGTCAGTGAGGAAGAACGAGAGACGAGAAACGCACAATTATTGCACATTTGAATTAAGTACTTTTTGGCTTTAGAATTTTTTCAGAAGGGGTGAATGTGATGGATATGAAAAAGATGATTGAAACGATAGAAGTAACTAGAGTGACTGACGAGGAATTATCGATTTCGAATTTACATCCAAAGCTTGTGAAGTTGTATAGTCAAAAAGATAGTACAGAGTATACGAAGCTATTAAAATATATTTTATCATTATCCGTGCAGTTGAAGCTGAATCTCGTATTGAAATATTTTGGTGTGCGTCCGATTGTTGCTGCAGACGAGCGTATGCAATTTCAAGAGATATTTAAATGCTTAGCTAAGAAAGATGAGAATGGGGAATGGTTTCTAAATTTGGTTTCTTTATATGTAGGGCTAATTGTAGTTCTTCATTTTGAGGAGAAAGTGATTGAGAGCAGTTTTTTTGATGATATGGTAGTGGGTGAATGTAATGAAATATAAGATTCTGCTCATAACATTTTTCTATTTAAATGCTTTAATTGCGATTTTAGTTGGTTTTGTAAATATGAAGGTAACTAATTAAGAAAAAGGAATGAAACTAGTTTGATAAAAAGAGTTCTTCAGTTGTTTCCGGCGTTTTTTCGTGTTACCATTAAGCGAATTTTTCATAAGGAGAGAAAGCGATGAAATGGATTTATTTTCTTATTATTAACGTTATAGCTTTTAGCCTTATGGGGCTTGATAAACGAAAAGCAAAGAAGAAACAGTGGAGAACGCCAGAAAGTACGCTGTTTTTATCAGCGGCAGCTGGGGGAGCAGTTGGAGCTTGGATTGGTATGTATATGTTTCATCATAAAACTCATAAAAAGAAATTTGTTTTCGGCATACCGTTACTTGTTGTAATAACGGTATGTTTATTATTCGTTGTATGAGAAATGTCGAAAGAAATGCAGATTGATTATTGGTAAAGTGAGCATGTGAGACCGTATAATGGAGAAAAAATGAGAAGAGGAGAAAAAGGAAGATGGGGAGTCAATCAGCAGAGCAAAAAAAAGGGATACTATATGCGGCTGGTGCTTATACGATGTGGGGAATTCTACCGATTTATTGGAAATGGGTTGAGGAAGTTCCAGCAGATGAAATATTAGCACACCGCATCGTTTGGGCGTTTGTTTTTATGTTACTTGTATTAGGTGTTACGAAGAGGTTTCGCCAGTTTATTGGGGAATTTGTGAATCTTTTTAAACGACCTAAATTATTAATGTCATTAACAATAGCTTCAGTCTTGATTAGCGGAAACTGGTTTGTTTACATATGGGCCGTTAATCATAATCATGTTATTGAAGCGAGTCTTGGCTATTATATTAATCCGCTTATTAGTATTTTACTTGGTACAGTCGTTTTAAAGGAAAAGTTAAACTTTTGGCAATATGTTGCAGTTGGTTTAGCAGGAGTAGGGGTTGTCATTTTAACAGTACGTTTCGGATCTATTCCGTGGGTTTCTCTTTCACTTGCCTTTTCATTTGGATTATACGGATTAACGAAAAAACTATTAAATTATGATGCTACAATTGGACTTACGATGGAAACCATGTTAGTGACGCCGTTTGCGATCATTTATCTTGTTATGACAGGAGCACATGGTTTCGGCTCATTTGGATCTATTTCAATGTTATCAACGTTACTTTTAATAGGAGCAGGTACTGTAACGGCATTACCACTATTTTATTTTGCAAAAGGAGCACAACTTATTCCGCTTTATATGGTGGGATTTTTACAATATATTGCGCCAACAATTAGCTTAATTTTAGGTGTATTTGTATTTGGTGAACATTTCACATCCACACATATGATTGCATTTTTCTGTATATGGGTTGCTTTATTTGTATTCTCGGTAGCGAAGACAAAGTTCTTAGTGCAGAAACAACCGAAATTTATAAAAAATAAATCAGCAAAAGTATCATAATGCGTAGTATTTTCTACGCATTTTTCTTTATACTGATACTATATAGGATTTCCATCATAGCTAGTAGGGAGCTGAGAACGTGGAAACAATTTTACATAATGATCCGCTTATGGCCGCTGTAATTTCATGGTTTTTAGCACAATTAACGAAAGTAGTCTTTAAATTAATCAAAACGGGTGAATTTGATTTTGCAAAGTTTTTTGCTTCAGGTGGGATGCCAAGTTCTCATGCTTCAACAGTGACAGCACTTGCTACAGGAGTTGGGGTAGTAGAAGGTGTGGAAAGCTCGATGTTTGCGGTTGCTACTATTTTTGCCATTATTGTTATGTATGATGCTTCAGGAGTAAGGCTTGCAGTAAGTAAACAAGCAAAAATATTGAATGAGTTTTTTCACGGTAGAGAAACAGAATATAAGAAGTTAAATGAACTTGTTGGGCATACACCGTATGAAGTAGTAGTTGGTGCTTTATTAGGGATTATTGTCGGAGTAGGATATTGTTTATGAGCGGAACATTTTATATGTTCTGCTTTTCTTTGTTTTTATACATATTCAGCTACCTTTTTGAATATCGTTATACGGATTTCGAAAGGGTGGGTGAGTAACTTGTTATTATATGAAAAAGTGCATGAAGAAATAGCGAGAAGAACAACTGCACTTCAAACAATGCAACGGCAAGATGGTACGTGGCAGTTTTGTTTTGAAGGAGCGCCACTAACAGATTGTCATATGATTTTTTTATTAAAATTATTAGGTAGAGATAAAGAGATAGAACCGTTTGTAAAAAGATTAGCATCACTTCAAACAAATGAAGGAACATGGAAATTGTATGAAGATGAAATGGGTGGTAATTTATCTGCTACAATTCAATCTTATGCTGCCTTACTTGCATCGGAAAAATATACAAAAGAAGATGCGAATATGAAGCGAGCGGAAATGTTTATAAATGAGCGCGGGGGGGTAGCGCGTGCTCATTTTATGACGAAGTTTTTATTAGCAATTCATGGAGAATATGAATACCCTTCTCTCTTTCATTTGCCAACACCAATTATGTTTCTGCAGAATGATTCCCCTCTCAGTATTTTTGAACTGAGTAGCTCAGCACGTATTCATTTAATTCCGATGATGTTGTGTTTAAATAAAAGATTTCGAGTAGAGAAAAAGTTATTGCCAAATTTAAATCATATTGCAGGCGGGGGCGGAGGATGGTTTCGGGAGGACCGATCTCCGGTTTTTCAAACATTATTAAGTGACGTGAAGAAAATTATAACGTATCCACTTTCTTTGCATCATAAAGGATATGAGGAAGTAGAACGTTTTATGAAAGAGCGTATTGATGAAAATGGAACATTATATAGTTACGCAACTGCCTCGTTTTATATGATTTATGCTTTACTTGCATTAGGACATTCTATTCAATCACCAATTATTCAGAAGGCTATAACGGGAATCACATCTTATATATGGAAGATGGCGAGAGGGAGCCATTTGCAAAACTCTCCGTCAACTATATGGGATACAGCTTTACTCAGTTATGCTTTGCAAGAAGCTCAAGTTCCGAAAGCAAGTAAAGTGATTCAAAATGCATCAGCGTATTTACTAAGAAAACAGCAAACAAAGAAAGTAGATTGGAGTGTACATGCACCGGATCTCTTCCCAGGTGGTTGGGGCTTTTCGGATGTGAATACGACGATTCCAGATATTGATGATACAACTGCTACGTTAAGAGCATTGGCGCGAAGTAGAGGGAACGAAAATGTAGACAATGCTTGGAAGCGAGCGGTTAATTGGGTTAAAGGATTGCAAAATAATGATGGTGGTTGGGGGGCTTTTGAAAAAGGGGTAACGAGCCGTATATTAGCAAATTTACCAATCGAAAATGCAAGTGATATGATTACAGATCCTTCTACACCAGATATTACAGGAAGAGTGTTAGAATTTTTCGGGACGTATACGCAAAATCAATTGCCCGAGAAACAAAAACAAAGTGCGATAAATTGGTTAATGAATGTACAAGAGGAAAATGGATCGTGGTATGGGAAATGGGGAATTTGTTATATATATGGTACGTGGGCAGTGTTGACGGGTTTACGGTCACTCGGAATACCATCTAGCGATCCATCATTGAAACGAGCAGCTTTATGGCTTGAACATATACAGCATGAAGATGGTGGCTGGGGAGAATCTTGCCAAAGTAGTGTGGAAAAAAGATTTGTTACTTTGCCATTTAGTACACCATCCCAAACAGCATGGGCGTTAGATGCCCTCATTTCTTACTATGATAAAGAAACGCCAGTCGTTCGCAAAGGTATTTCATATTTGCTCTCCAACCCTTATGTAAATGAAAAATATCCTACTGGAACAGGCTTGCCAGGTGGGTTTTATATTCGTTATCATAGTTATGCTCATATATATCCGTTGCTTACTTTGGCTCATTATGCAAAAAAATATAGAAAATAAACCGAGAGATGTCTCTCGGTTTATTTTGTTGGGTAGTAGGTCCCTTTTGAAAAGAATAAGGTTGTGATGTACCTTATTTTTCGGTTGATTGGCGTTTTTGACGTGCATCAGCGGCATTTGCACGTGCGTTTGCTTCTAAGTCATTGTGGTCAGCGAGTTCGCGAGAGAACTCAACATCAATGCCATCAGTTGCTTTGCTTTGTTTGAAATTCTTTTTGTTCATTCGACATAATCTCCTTGCACTTTATGCGACGTTGCAAAGTTAGTTTGACACAAATAGACTTTTTTATACAAAGAGGAATTGAAAAGCAAAAAGCCGAAATATACAGTATAAGTAATAGAAATGGGGGATAGGAATGGAGTTTTTATATGGGAAAACAGCTGTTGTAACAGGAGCTGCACAGGGAATTGGAAAAGAGATTGCAAGGGTTTATGCAAAGCTGGGGGCGAAAGTATTAATTAGCGATGTAAATGAAGAGAAGCTACAAAAAACGACACGTGAGTTATCAGATGAAGGATATGAAGTGTGCTCATATCGATGTGATGTAAGTGATCAAAATGAAGCAAAGTCGTTAATTGAATATGCGGTTCAAAAATTTGGTACATTACATATTTTGGTGAATAATGCTGGAATTACAAGAGACGCAATGTTACATAAAATGGAGAAGTCTGCTTGGGAACAAGTATTACAAGTGAACTTAACTGGAGTTTTTTATTGTATGCAACCAGCGCTTCTTTACATGAGACAACAAGGGTATGGACGCATTATTAATATATCTTCAATTAGTAGAGAAGGAAACATAGGTCAAGCAAATTATGCGGCTACAAAGGCAGGAGTTGTCGGTTTAACGAAAACAGCAGCGAAAGAAGTTGGAAGCTTCGGTATTACTTGTAATGCGATTTGTCCGGGTTTTATGGATACAGATATGACAAAAACGATACCAGATAAAGTGAAAGAAAAGATGGTTGGCGCGATTCCAGTTGGTAGAATTGGAACGCCAGAAGATATTGCGAACGCAGCAGCTTTTTTAGCATCAGAATACGCATCTTATATTACAGGTGAAGTATTAAATGTGAGCGGAGGACTGCAAGTTTAAAGGAATACATAATGAAAAGAACCTGACCAGGTAGGTCAGGTTCTTTCTCATTAATTTAAGTTAAGCCAAACGCTCTTTACTTCTGTATAGTTATTTAATGCGTAAGATCCCATTTCACGGCCAAGACCAGATTGTTTAAATCCTCCAAATGGAGATGCTGCATCAAAGACGTTATAACAGTTTACCCATACTGTACCTGCACGTACTTTACTTGCAACATAGTGTGCTGTTTTAACATTTTCTGTCCACACACCAGCCGCTAAGCCGAATTGTGATTTATTTGCACGTTCAATTACTTCATCAATATCGTTAAACGGTATTGCAGAAATAACTGGACCGAAAATTTCTTCTTTTGCGATCGTCATTTCATCATTTACGTCAGCGAATACTGTAGGAGAAACGAAGTAGCCTTGATCGAATGGATTACTTCCTCCGCATAGTACTTCAGCTCCTTCTTCAATCCCTTTTTCAATGTAGCCCATTACACGTTTTTGTTGTTCTTCAGAAACGAGAGGACCAATTGTTGTTTCAGGGTTAAGACCGACACCTTGATTTAGTTTTTTAGAATAGAGGACGAGATCAGCCATGACATTATCATACATTTTCTTCGGAACAAATAAGCGTGACCCAGCAGAGCATACTTGTCCTTGGTTAAACATAACACCAGAAAGTGCACCAGGAATCGCGCGAGATAAATCAGCATCTGGCAAGATGATATTTGGTGATTTACCGCCTAATTCAAGTGTAACGCGTTTTAATGATTCGGATGCTTGTCGCATAATTTGTTTACCGACAGGAGTAGAACCGGTAAATGCAATTTTATCAACGAGTGGATGATTAACGAGAGCTTGTCCAGCTGATTCACCGAATCCAGGTACGATATTAATAACACCTTTCGGGAATCCAGCTTCTTCAATTAATTCAGCTAAGTATAGAGCAGATAGTGGAGTTTGTTCTGCAGGTTTTAAAACGATTGTACATCCTGTAGCAAGCGCTGCTCCCATTTTCCACATTGCCATAAGAAGCGGGAAGTTCCAAGGGATAATTTGACCAACGACACCAACAGCTTCATGGCGTGTATAGTTAAAGTAATCACCGGAAACAGGAATTGTTTGACCAACGATTTTCGTAGCCCATCCAGCGTAATAGCGCATATGCTCAATTGCAAGTGGTATGTCTGCTGCCATTGTTTCACGGATTGGTTTTCCGTTATCTAATGTTTCGAGCTGTGCAAGCTCTTCTTTATGTTCTTCCATTAGATCAGCTAACTTGTACATGAGACGGCTTCGCTCAGCAGTGCTCATACGAGACCAAGGACCTTCGTCAAAAGCCATACGAGCTGCGACTACAGCTTTATGAATATCTTCGCGACCAGCTTCAGAAACGACGGCAAGTGTTTCACCAGTTGCTGGGTTAGGTGTTTTAAATGTTTTACCGGAAGCGCTTTCAATGAAAGATCCATTCACATATAACTTTTTTGTACCTTGAAGAAACTTTTCTACCTTTTCATGAAGATTTACAGCTAGTTGACTCATTGTATAACCCCCTTGAAAATATAATGTAAACGCAGTACGAGACGGCGCTTATTCCGAAATCAAGGATGTGGAAACTAGATGGAAAGCCTCTAATTAAAATCATAATTAATAAATACTGAAAATTCAAATTTCATTTGTGTTACAATTGTAAAAAATATGTAATGTAAGAGAAGCTTCTATATGATTATAAAAAATCCTGCTTGTTTTTGCTTTCTAGTAGGAAAAACTAGAAGAACAATGGTACAATAATACATCGTGAGAGGAGGGGGAAAAATGAAAGATTATCATGATGATCCACGCTTTCGAATAGCCCATAGAGAAGCGTTAATTGGTCTTGGACTTGCTATTATTAATTTTATAATATGGTACGGATTTGCTTATGGGCTTGGTAGTAAAGATCCGAGTGAATATACATATGTATTAGGTTTTCCCGCATGGTTTTTTTATAGCTGTATCGTTGGATTTATCGTTATGGTTATTTTACTTAGTTTAGTTGTTCGTTTTGTATTTCAAGATATTTCACTCGATGAGGAAGAAAAAAGTGAGGAATAATAGATGAATTGGTATGTAATCATTCCAATGATAATTTCGTTTATCGTTGTATTTTTAATTGGTGTATATGCTTCAAGACGCGTGCAAGCAACAGCACATAATAAATTTTTACAAGAATATTTTCTTGGTGGGCGTGAGTTAGGCGGTTTATTATTAGCGATGACAATGATTGCTACGTACGGTAGTGCAAGTAGCTTTATTGGTGGTCCCGGTATTGCTTACAATATGGGGCTTGGATGGGTACTATTATCTGCGATTCAAGTTGTAACAGGATATATCGTTTTAACGGTTATCGGTAAAAAGTTTGCAATTATTGCTAGGAAGATGGAAGCAATTACTCTTATCGATTATTTAAAAGGAAGATACAATAATAAAGCAGTTGTTATACTCTCTGCGTTATGTATTATTATCTTTTTATTTTCAGCGACAGTAGCCCAGTGGGTCGGCGGTGGACGATTAATCGAGTCACTAACGGGTCTATCGTATACAACAGCACTATTTTTATTTACTTTTTCTGTACTTGTGTACGTATTAATTGGTGGATTTCGTGCAGTCGCGCTATCAGATACATTATTAGGAATCATTATGTTAGTTGGAACGACAATCATTTTAATTGCTACTGTCATTGCTGGTGGTGGAATTGAAAAGATTATGCAGGAACTTGTTCAAATTAATCCAAATTTAATTACACCATTCGGAGCAGATGGCAGTTTAACGAAATCATATGTTACATCATTTTGGATTTTAATTGGAATTGGCGTTGTAGGTTTACCGCAAATTAGTGTGCGTGCCATGTCTTATAAAAATTCAAAAGCTATGCACCAAGCTTTAATAATTGGAACAGTTGTCGTTGGTACAATTATGATTGGTATGCATTTAACAGGTGTATTTGCAAGAGTAGTACTTCCAGGTATAACGGTACCAGATAAAGTAATGCCGCTACTCGCGATGGAAGTGTTGCCACCTTGGTTAGCTGGAGTTTTCTTAGCTGCACCAATGGCGGCGATTATGTCTACAGTAAACTCTTTATTATTACTTGTAAGCTCGTCAATTATTAAAGATATATACGTAAATTACATAAATAAAGATGCAGCAGACAGTACGATAAAAAAAGGAAGTTTGTGGATTACTGGTATTGTAGGGCTACTCGTTTATGCAGCGGCGATTAAACCACCAGATTTTTTAATATGGCTAAATTTATTTTCTTTCGGTGGATTAGAAGCAGCATTCATTTGGCCAATCGTATTAGGGTTATATTGGAGAAAAGGAAATGCTACAGGAGCGCTTGCTTCCATTTTCGTTGGAGTAGGTTCATATATGTGTATTCATCTTTTCTATCCAAATCCGTTCGGTATACATACAGTTGTCTTCCCAATTTGTTTTGCGTTTATCGCTTATGTTATTGGAAGTATGAGTGCTGTAAAAAAAACAGTATAGGTTAGCTGAAGAACGTAGTCCTTATAAGACTGCGTTTTTTCGTATGAATTTGTTCTTTTTTATTCTGTATATCCACGTTTATTCATAAATTAATAACAACTGAGGGGATGGAGTTGAGGTCGATGAAAAAAGTGTTATTTTTAGGAGACCCAGGCATTGATGACTCTTTAGCAATTATGTATGGATTGTTGCATCCTGATATTGATATTGTTGGAGTAGTAACGGGATATGGAAATGTAACACAAGAAAAGGCGACAAGTAATGCCGCATATTTATTACAAATGGCAGGACGGGAAGATATACCTGTTATTAATGGTGCGAAAATTCCTTTATCCGGAGATGTTACAACGTATTATCCAGAAATTCATGGGGCAGACGGTTTAGGGCCAATTAAACCTCCAAAAACTTTTTCGCCAAATATAAAGCCTTTTTGTGCATTTTTTGATCTTCTTGAAAAATATAAAGGGGAATTAATAATAGTCGATGCTGGTAGATCAACAACACTAGCGACGGCATTTATTTTAGAAAAGCCGATGATGAAGTATGTGAAAGAATATTATATAATGGGCGGTGCTTTCTTAATGCCTGGCAATGTAACACCAGTCGCAGAGGCGAATTTTCATGGTGATCCGATTGCGTCGCAATTAGTTATGCAAAATGCTAAAAATGTGACATTAGTACCACTTAACGTTACATCTGAAGCAATTATTACGCCGGAAATGGTAAAATATATTACGAAACACTCTAAAACGAGTTTTAATAAGTTAATCGAGCCGATATTTACGTATTATTATAAAGCTTATAGAAAGTTAAATCCGAAAATAAAAGGAAGCCCAGTACATGACGTCGTTACAATGATGGTTGCGGCAAATCCATCTCTTTTAGACTATGTATATCGTCGTGTCGATGTAGATACAGCTGGAATTGCAAAAGGAGAGAGTATTGCTGATTTTCGGCCTCAACCTGATGCAAAAGCATTAAAAAATTGGGTGCGAATTGGTTGGTCGTTACATTATAAAAAGTTTCTTGAGGATTTTGTGAAATTTATGACGTAGACATAATAGGAGCATACAAGTTAAAATAATGGAGATGGTTATTTAAATGACCATCTCCATTATTTTGTTTTTTAAATGATAAATAGAGAAGAGTTACACAATAGGAGAGGAATTTTACTTGAAAAAAACTATAGTATGCGCAGTAATTGTGGGTATTTTTGTTTTGCTAATATCGGGTAACTTTTTAGTGAAAAAAGTGTGGAGTTCAAATAATGATGATGCACAGTATATTGCATCTTTTATTGAAGAACATAAAGATGAAAAAAATAGTGCGCTTCTAGTAAAGAGAAATGATAAAGTTGTTTATTCTGTAAACCCAAATGTTGTATTGCCAGTTGCAAGTACGATGAAATTAATTGTGGCGCTTGAATATACGAAACAAGTTACTGAAGGGAAAATTGATTCGTCTAGTTTCGTGTCGATTAACGATGTGAATCGCTATTATGTGCCGAATACAGATGGTGGTGCACAAGATAGATGGCAAAAGTATTTGGAGAAGACGGGCAAGATAACTGAAGGAGCGGTTTCTTTAGAAGAAGTGGCAAAAGGAATGGTTAAGTTTAGTTCGAATGCAAATGCTGAATACTTAATGGAATTGTTAGGATTAGACAACATCAATCGAAATTTACAAAGTTTATCACTTCCTGCACATCAACCACTATTTCCAATCGTTTCATCTTTGTATATCCCGGGATATTTGCATAAAGAATTACATGTTCCAAAATATAAAATAGAGAAAAAGTTAAAAGAAATGTCTCAAGAGCAATATCGTGAATATTCGATGATTATTCATGAACGCTTAAAGAAGAAGGGACCATTATTACAGAAGGAAATTCCGCTTTATTTAGAGGAACGTTACGACAAAATTTGGTCAGATAGATTACCAGCAGCTTCTGCAAATGATTATATGGTATTACTTCAAAAGGCAAATCATAAAGGTGGCTTGACAGAAGCTGAAGAAAAAGTGTGGGCAAATATCGTTGAAACAGACATGAGTGCCAAGAAATACCGTAAAACATTTAGACATGCTGGGCAAAAGAATGGTTACACACCATGGACGGTTACAAAAGCAGTTTACGCTATGGATAAACATGGAAACTGTACAGAGATTGTGTTTTTGGCGAATAATTTAAATGAAGACGATAGTGCAGAAATACGGAAACATTTAGCAAACTTACATTTCCAAGTGTTGCAAAGTGATAAGTATGATGCGACTTTTATTAAATAAACTCGGTGCAGAGAGCACCGAGTTTATTTTTATGTACAGGCACTTTTTTTCTATCAACGGGTATGATGGGTAGTAATACTTAGGTGAGAGGGGAAAAGGTGATGAAACAGAGTAAGGAAGAGTTTATAAAGAGTGAAGGCGCTGATTTCCCTGGAAAAACATATGTGGATTGTGTATTACAACATGTATTTGATTTTCAACGAAATTACTTATTGAAAGATATGTTTCAAGTGCATAAAGCACATATTACGATGCTGACTGAAGAAAGTTTAATGAAAATAGAAGAAGCTAAAGTTATATTAAACGCACTTAGAAAAGTAGAGCGAATACCAAAAGATAAATTGGTATATACAGAGCGGCATGAAGACCTCTTTTTTTTAATCGAACATTTAATTTCTCAAGAAGCGAAATGCGATTTTGTAAGTAATATGCATATTGGTAGAAGTAGAAATGATATGGGTGTAACGATGTATCGCATGAGTTTAAGGCGGTATATATTACGATTAATGGAACATTATTTGCTATTGCAAGAAAGTGTACTGCAACTTGCTGATGATCATAAGGAAACGATCATGCCAGCTTATACACATACACAACCGGCACAGCCAACAACATTTGGTCATTATACTTTAGCAATTTATGATATGATGCAAAGAGATTTAGAACGAATGAAAAAAACGTACCAGCTTTTAAATCAGTCTCCAATGGGGGCGGCTGCACTCTCTACAACAAGTTTCCCGATTAAACGAGAACGAGTTGCTCATCTACTTGGATTTACAACTGTAATTGAGAACTCATATGATGCTGTTGCCGGAGCGGATTATTTATTAGAAGTTAGCTCGCTACTTATGGTAATGATGACGAATACGAGTAGATGGATTCATGACTTTTTGTTGTTAGCAACGAAAGAATATGACGGTATTACTGTTGCAAAGCCATATGTACAAATTAGTAGTATTATGCCGCAAAAACGAAATCCGGTTTCAATTGAACACGCTCGTGCAATTACGAGTAGTGCTTTAGGAGAAGCATTTACAGTATTTCAAATGATTCATAATACACCATTTGGTGATATTGTTGATACGGAAGATGACTTGCAGCCATATTTATATAAAGGGATTGAAAAGGCGATTCGTGTTTTTTGTATGATGAATGCAGTGATCCTAACGATGAAAGTAGAAGAAGAAACGTTAAAAAGTCGTTCCTATAAACATGCAATAACGATAACGGATTTCGCTGATGTTTTAACGAAAAATTATGAAATTCCATTTCGGCATGCTCATCATGCAGCAAGTGCTATTGCAAATATGTCATTGGAGCAGAAAAAAGAACTACATGAATTACACTTCAAAGAGATAAATATGTACTTGCAAGAACATTTTAAAATAAATTTATTAGAAAAAGAGTGGAAAGAAATTATATCGCCAGAAGCTTTTATTCAAAAAAGAAATGTATACGGTGGACCGAGTAAAAAAGAAATGAAGCGTATGATTAAAAATCGAAAAGAGTCCTTTCGAAAAGAAGAAGATGTATTTGAAAAGGAAAAACAGAGAATTTTACAAGCTGAAAATGCCTTGAATACATTAGCTTTGAATATTATTGAATCGTAAAAGAGGGATTTAATGAATTAATCGCCAATACTTAATTAAAATATAAATAGAGAGAAGAGATTGTCGATGATTCAATTACATGTATATGAAGAGATTTTTCATTTTAAAGAAGATGTTACACCATTTCTAGAAAAGAATGAGCAGGAAAACAATCTCATATTAGGTGTATTACAAATGGTTCAAGAACCGATATTTATGGGGGTAGCGAAACAAGGAGAAGACATTGCGGTTGTATTTCTGCAAACAGAAGAGAAGAAACAAATCATTGTTGCAACTTCTGAAATTTCGGGAGTAGCTATTGAGGAACTTGCAAAAGAGTTAACGAAAGTATATCCGGATATTCCTGGATTGATCGGTAATAAGAAAATTGTACAGAAATTAGCGGAAGAGATTGCGGTATTAGAAAATAAGAAAATGAATGTTGCAATGGAGCAAGGTGTGTATGAGCTGAACAGAGTAAAGAAGAAGTGTAATGCGAACGGACTTTTCCGGGCGGTAAATAATAATGAATTACCATTAATAGAACAGTGGATATATCAATTTTGTGAAGACGTAAAGCTTCCTACTACGAAAGAAGAAGCAAAACAAACTGCGCATACATTAATAACTACAAATCGACTGTTTGGTTTGGAAGTAGATAGGAAACTTGTTTCTGTAGCTGCAAAAACGAGACCAACTAAAAATAATATAACAGTTAATTTCGTATACACGCCGAAAGAAGCAAGGAAAAAGGGATACGCATCTAATTGTGTAGCGGCACTTAGTCAACGTATGTTAGATGAAGGGTACAAGACGACTACGTTATATACTGATTTAGCGAATCCGATATCGAATAAAATTTATCAAGAAATTGGTTATGAGCAAATTGCGGAGTCTGTGCTTATATTTTTAGAGAAGTAAAACAAAAAGGTGTGCAATTTTAGCACACCTTTTTGTTATTCATCAATTCTAATAATCTCGCCTTGAGGGAAGTCCTCAGTTTCTAGTAAGTTACGAATAGCTTTCGCAACATATTCAGGTGGTAATAGTTTTCCTTCTTCTTTTAATGCAATGAAGCGGTCCAAATTTATGAAATCTTCTTTATTTGTTTCACGAATTTGTGATTGCATATTAGTATCAACAACACCAGGTGCAAAAGCGACGATTTTTACTGGATATTCTTTTTCTACTTCTTCAGTTGCTACGCACTGTGTAAACATATTTACACCAGCTTTCGTTGTACAATAAGCGCCCCAGCCAAAGTAAGGGTTTTTTCCTGCACCAGATGAAATGTTAATAACGCGTTTATCTACTTTCCAGTCTTTCGTATGTTTCATAAATGTAGATGTAAGAATCATAGGTGCAAGTAAATTAATGTGAACGTTCGTAATGAATTGTTCACTTTCAGCTTTTTCAATTGGCTTCATAGGTGCAACTGTACCCGCATTATTAATTAAATGAATAGAGGATACATTGTCTTTTTTAATAGATGAAATGATCTCTTTAAAGTTAGTTTCTAAGTTATGTACATCTTGAAGATCTAGGGAATGAAAAATGCAATTGCTGTTATATTGCTCTGCAAGTTTTGTAAGCTCTTTATTTTCTCTTCTAGAAATAGAGATGACAGTTGTATTTTTTTCTAATAATTGCGTAGCGATTGACTCACCTAAACCTTGTGAAGTTCCTGTTATGATAACGTAGCGCATAGTTTTATAAACCCCTCTCATATGTGCGGAATTTTGTTGGACAACGTACATTGTATAGTTTGTCTACATTTTATAGTATAGAGCACTTTTTACTATAATTGAAATGAGATGATTGTGTGCCTTTTATAAATAGGTTTACGACAACAGTACCTGGTGCCGTCACGTTTACTGGGAATACGCTGGGACTTAGCCCTACATCACCTGCACCAGGTAATATTTTTGGTACACTTGCTGTGTTTACGACAGTAAATACAGCATTGCAAGTACCAGGGTTCCCAGCAGGGACAACAGATGAATGGCAATTGAATTCTTCAAGTGCAATTTTAAATCTTCCAGCGGGAAGCAGTGTATTATATGCAGAATTAGTTTGGGCTGGTACTTTCCGGACTGATACGGAAGATGTGTTACCATTTTTAAATGATAACATTACATTTACAACGCCAGCAGGGACGTTTTCTGTTACGCCAGATCCTGCTACCGCGCAGCAAGGTTCAGTAGGAAATCAGTTTTATTATGCTCGCTCTGCCAATGTAACAAATCTTGTTAGTGCAGGTGGAGCAGGCACATATACAACGGGTGCTGTGCCAGCTGCAAGAACTTCAGCCGACCCAACAATCAGTCGTTCAGCTGGATGGACGCTTGAGGTTGTGTATCAAAATGCAAGTTTACCACTTCGAAATTTGTCAGTATATGCAGGTCAAGAAATTATCGATGCTTCATCCCCGCCAGTTGATGCTACAATTTCAGGTTTTGCTACGCCGGCAACAGGAGCTGTTACAGGAAGAGTGCTCGTAACTGCTCAAGAAGGTGATTCTAACATTGTTGGAGATCAACTTCGCTTTGGGCCGAATGCAAATGCTACAGTTGCATTATTCGGACCGAGAAATCCTGCGAATAATTTCTTTCAGTCACAAATTTGTAATGATAGTGGAAATTTAGATACGAGCGGCACGTTTGGAGATTTGAATCAGCCGTTAGGGGTAGCTTTGGCCGTCCGAAGACAAGGGTGGGATATTACGAATGTAGATGCCTCCTCATCTTTAGTAAACAGTCAAACATCAGCAACGGTTCGATTTGTTACAAATGGAGATGGATACGCAGCAGCTGGTTTTGGTGTTCAAATTGATGCAACAGGTCCAATTATTAATCCTGTTAAATCAGTTAATAGAACAGTCGCGGGGGTAGGGGATACTCTCACTTATACAATTACGGTCCCAAATACAGGAACAGGAAGTGCAGAAAACGTTGTATTACGTGATAGTATTCCGAACGGAACGACGTTTGTTGCAGGTAGTGTTACGGTAGGGGGAGTAACACAGCCGAATGCAAACCCTGCTAATGGAATTAATTTAGGTACAATCCCAAATAACACGCAAAGAATTGTTACATTTCAAGTTCGAATAACATCATTCCCGAATCCCAATCCTATTTTAAATCGTGCAATGGTGTCATATCAATTCCGTCCCTTCGTTGGTAGTCCTCCTATTACAAGTACGTCTTCTTCAAACACAGTACAAACGACAGTGAACCAAGCAACTATTAGTATGCAAAAATCTGTAGATTTACAGACGGCAACACTTAATGATGTATTAACGTACACAGTTAATGTCACAAATAATGGAAACGTCACTGCGAACAATGTTATTTTTGTTGATAGTATCCCTGCTGGAACAACATTTGTCGCAAATAGCGTTACGGTAAATGGAGTAGCGCGTCCAGGAGCGAATCCAGCAAGTAGTATTAATCTTGGAAGTATTAATGCATCGCAAACGACTGTAGTGCGCTTTCAAGTTCGAGTAACATCGAACCCTCTTGTCAATCCAATTCCAAACCGTGCGAGTGTAACATTTAACTTTACTCCAGTGCCTGGTCAACAACCAGTTTCAGGGCAAGCGACAAGTAATACTGTAGTTACGACAATTAATATAGCTGATATAACAACGAGAAAAACAGTGGATAAAGCTTTTGCAACGGTTAACGACGTTCTTACGTACACGGTAACAATTCAAAATACAGGAAATGTACTTGCAACGAACGTTATTTTTCAAGATCCGATCCCAATTGGAACGACATTTATCGCAAATAGTGTGACTGTGGATGGGGTTTCACAACCTGGGGTAAATCCAGCGACTGGGTTTACAGTAGCTAATATATCTCCTGGCGGAAGTAGGACTGTTACATTTCAAGTACGAGTAACATCTACACCATCGGGAGGTACGATTGCGAATCGCGGAAATGTATCTGCTAATTTCGTCGTTATTCCGAATCAGCCACCGATAACAATTAATAGACAAACGAATACAGTTGTGACACAAGTTAATACAGGCGGTTTAAATGTAATAAAAGAAGTAAATACAACGCAAGCGGCGGTAGGGGATACTTTAACGTACACAATTGCCGTCCAAAATACAGGGAATGTTCCGTTAACAAATGTATTTTTCCAAGACCCTATTTCTTCTGCTGTTTCATTTGTTGCAAATTCTGTAACAATTAATGGAGTACAGCAAAGTGGACTAAATCCGAATACAGGATTCTCTCTTCCGAATATTCCTGCGGCTCAAACGGTTGTAGTCACATTTGACGTAGTAATTGTACAGAATCCAGAAAATGAAGATATTTTAAATCAAGCAAATGTAACAGCAAGCTTTCAAGTGAATCCGAATGAACCACCAGTAACAATCAATGTACCGAGTAATGTTGTGAATACGACAGTACAATCAGGAAACTTTGAAGTTGTGAAAGCAGTCAATACGGATGTTGCAACAGTAGGGGATATTTTAGTATATACAATAGAAGTCATAAATGCAGGTAGTGTACCAGCTACGAATGTATTTTTCCAAGATTCAATTCCCCAAGGGACATTATTTATTGAAAATAGTGTAGTTGTGAATGGTGTTTTACAAGAAGGGGCAGATCCAGAACTTGGATTCCCATTAAATAATTTGCCTACTGGCGCCAGTGTTATTGTTACATTTGAAGTATTAATTGATGAAATTCCCCAAGGAAATAATGTTGTAAATAATGCGAATGTAACTGGAGATTTCCTTGTAAATCCAACAGAGCCGCCGATTACTGTAACAGTACCAAGTAATACTGTTATGACGATCGTGAATTCTTCAGGGTTAAATGTAATGAAAAGTGTAAGTGCTACTGAAGCCGGTGTAGGAGATACGTTAACGTATACAGTTCGTATACAAAATAGTGGAACGGTGACAGCGACAAATGTATCATTCCTTGATCCGATTCCAGTTGGAACCACTTTTGTAGCGAATAGTGTAACAATAAACGGGACACCTCAACCAGGTTTAAACCCGACAACTGGATTTCCACTTGCTAATATTCCAGTAGGAGGAATGGTGACGGTCACTTTTCAAGTGACAATCACGAGTGTACCACCAAATAGAGTTCTTCCGAATAATGCGAATGTCACTGCTGATTTCCAAGTAAGTCCTCTCCAGCCACCAATTACAATTGTAACGATTAGTAATATTGTTGTGACGCGAGTGAATGTAGGATCACTTAATGTGATGAAGAGTGGAAATACACTACAAGCCGGTGTAGGAGATACGTTAACGTATACGATTCTTATTCAAAATACAGGAACTGTTCCTGCAACGAATATTGTTTTTCAAGATCCAATTCCGTCTGGTACTGCCTTTGTAGCAAATAGTGTGACGATAAATGGAGTCGTACAGCAAGGCGCGGATCCTATGCTAGGTTTCCCGGTACCAAATATTCCGGTCGGGCAAACGGCTACGATTACGTTTCAAGTTACAGTGACGAGTGTTCCGAGCGGTGGAAATATAAGAAACCAATCGAACGTTACTGCAAGTTTTCTTATAAATCCAGCAAACCCTCCAATAACGACTGTTACAAATAGTAATTTTGTAGTGACGCAAGTAAACACAGCACAGTTAAATATACAAAAATCTTCATCTGTACAACAAGCAGCACTTGGAGAAACTTACACGTATTCTGTTGTCATTCGAAATAACGGTACAGTAACAGCAACGAATGTCTCTTTCCTTGATCCAATTGCTTTAGAAACAACTTTTGTAGCAAATAGTGTAACGATAAATGGAACGCTACAACCTGGATTTGACCCAAATGTTGGTTTCCCGCTTCCTAATATTGCAGCTGGAACATCATTGACAGTAACGTTCCAAGTTACGGTAGTTGCACCGTCTACACGTGGAGCAGTATTAAATACAGCATCTGCTACAGCCACTTTCTTATTAAATCCTTTACAGCCACCTGTAACAACAACGAATTCAAGTAATACAACGGTAGTTACAATACCGTTACCTCCTCCTGGTGAAGTAACTGCAACAAAAACAGTTGATGTTGCAACTGGGGCCGTTGGGGATGTATTAACGTATACTGTGCTCATTTCAAACGTAGGAATTATCCCTGTTACAGATGTGTTCTTCCAAGATGTCATACCAGAAGGAACGACGTTTGTTGACAATAGTGTAACGATAGGTGGAGTGCAGCAACTTGGTTTAAATCCAGAAATAGGATTTACAGTTACTCCATTATTAATCGCTGGTGGAAGTATTGAGGTCACATTCCAAGTGACGATTACAGAAATTCCAGATAATGAAGTCATATTAAATGATGCAGATGTTACATTTACTTCACAACCAAATCCGCAGGAACCACCGATTACGGAAACGATATTAACAAATTTAGTCGTTACGACAATTAATATAGCGTTTATTTTTCCATTGAAACTAGTAGATAAAGAAGTAGCGACGGTAGGAGAAATATTAACGTATGATGTATTGATTTTTAATTTCGGAACAGTGCCAGCGACGAATGTTCAATTTATCGATACTACTTCCGCGGGTGTAGCATTTGTACCAGGAAGTGTGAGCATAAACGGGGTACCAGCACCAGGACTAGATCCTTTCATTGGTTTTACAGTTCCAGATATACCTGTCGATGATTTTGTACTTGTCACATATCAGGAAGTGGTTACAAGCATACCAGAAGGTGGAACGATTGTTAATTTTGTAGACGTTACAGCTACATTTGCTGTAAGTGAAACAGAACCCCCTATTACGGAAACAACGACAAGTAATACGACATTAACAGAAATCAATGAGCCTGGTTTGAATGTTTTAAAATCAGTGAGTCAGCCGGTTGTTGCAGTAGGCGATACAATCACATATACAACAGTAGTTCAAAATACAGGAACAGTGCCAGCAACGAATGTTCAATATAGTGATGTATTACCTTCCTCTATAGCATTCGTGCCGAACAGTGTAACGATAGATGGTGTGTTACAACCTGGATTCAATCCGAATAACGGATTCCCGCTTCCAGATATAAATCCAGGTGAAAGTGTAGAAGTCATCTTCCAAGTAACCGTTGTTAGTGCGCCATCAAACGGAACAATTGCCAATACGGCAAATGTAACTGGAAGTTTTGTATTAGTACCAGGAGAACCACCAGTTATAGTAACAGAGCCGAGCAATACAACACTTACAACTGTAAATAGAGGGCAATTTAATGTTATTAAACAAGTAAATAGGGTTGCTACTCTCGTTGGAGATATATTAACGTATACGGTTCAAATAACAAATACAGGAACAGTAACAGCTAATGCTGTTCAGTTTGTTGATACCATTTCAGCAGGAGCGTCATTTGTACCAAATAGTGTAACGATAAATGGAGCCCCGCAACCAAACTTAAATCCGATTACTGGATTTGGAGTTGGAGATATCCCAGTTGGTGAAACAGTTATAGTGACGTTTCAAGCGACAGTTACAAACATCCCGTCATCAGGAACAATTACGAACGTTGCAAATATAACAGGAAGCTTTACTTTAGTGCCAGGAGAACCACCAGTTGTAGTAACAGAGCCGAGTAATACGACGATAACTAGAGTGAATAGAGGACGATTCAGCGTTATAAAATCTGTAAATAAAGAAGCGACACGATTAGGAGATACGTTAACGTATAGTGTGCAAGTTACAAATACGGGAACGGTAACAGCAACGAATGTTCAGTTTATCGATGTTCCATCACCTAGTTTAGAATTCGTTCCTGGAAGTGTACAAATAAATGGGATTCCGCAAGTAGGTTTAGATCCATTTGTAGGCTTTGCATTGCCTGATCTTGCAGTAGGGGATAGTGTATTAATTACATTTGAAGTAAATGTAATCGCAGTTCCGCCTTCTAGTAGCATTATGAATACAGCAAGAGTAACGGGTGATTTCGAATTGATTCCAGGAGAACCTCCGTCTACAATTACAAATTCAAGTAATACGACGGTTACGCCGGTAAATAGAGGCAGCTTAGATATGCTAAAAGAAGTAGACCATTCAGTTGTTGGTGTAGGAGAAACGGTAACGTATACTGTTCGTATATTAAATACTGGTACTGCTGATGCAATGAATGTTCAATTTATCGATGTGCTATCTCAGGAAGCTGATTTCGTTCCAAATAGTGTAACGATAAATGGGGTTCCGCAACCGGGGTTAAATCCGCAGATTGGATTTACGATACCTGATATACCAGTTGGTGAGACGGCACTTGTAACATATGAAGCTACGATTACAAGTTTTCCGGATGGTGGTACAGTAGTGAACGTTGCTGGGGCGTTAGCAGAATATATTTTAGTACCAGGGGAGCCGCCAGTTACAGTGATGGATACAAGCAATACAGTTATAGTGACGGTAAATACTGCAATCTTATTTGTTGCAAAAGGAGCAAACTTTGAAGTAGCAATGATAGGGGATGTTGTCACTTACGGAATCGCTGTTATAAATGATAGTACAGTTCCTGTGACCAATATTGTGTTAACAGATATCATTGATCCGAATACGCTATTTATAAATGGTACGGTAACGGTAAATGATGTACCTCTTCCATTTGCTAATCCGAATACTGGTATTCCGTTAGGTGATTTTCAGCCAAATGATGCAGCAATTATTAATTTCCAAGTTGTAATAATAGGAGGGCAAGTAAATAATTTAGTTACAAATACTGCTACAGCGAATGGGCTTGCAACTGTAAATCCGAATGAGCCGCCAGTAGTAGTTGAAGGTGATAGTAATACAGTTGTTATCCCGTTTATTCCTCAAAATGTCTCAACGACAGTCGTAAAAACGGCAGATTTACAGGTAGCAACAATTGGAGATGTCATTACGTTTACGACAGTCATCACAAATACGGGTGATACTGTAATGCAAAATATTCGTTTTCAAGATATGTTAGATAGTAGTGTTCGATTTGTTCCTGGAAGTGTAACGGTTGATAATACGCCAGTGCCGAATGTAAGCCCGGCAGTAGGGTTTCTTATCGGAAGTTTAAATCCTGGTGAAGCAAGGACAGTTTCGTTCCAAGTAGCAGTACAGAGCGCGCCAAATGGTTCAGGAAATTATATAAATCAAGCGAGTATTCGTTTTGAACATCAAGTAGGCACAGTATTGCCACCTGTTACACAAATAGTAGAAAGTAACATAGTTGTCATTCCATTTGTTCCAACGATTGAACAAATTTGCGAAACAAACTTTAATTGCTTAGATAAGATTCCATTTCAATGTTCTCCGTGTAATCATTTGCATGGACATAAAAAATAAAAACAGAAAGAGCATCCAATTATTTTTCAGGATGCTCTTTCTGTTTTAATCATATAGATTCATTTTCGGGCGAGGTGAAAAATTCGTCGATTTTGTCGGAGAGTAGTAATGGAATGGCTCCTTTTATAACAGAAATGTCCCAGTCCCACCATGCGAGATTCTCTAGTTTGTCAATCGTTTCTTGTGGGAAACGATATCGAACAAATTTTGCAGGATTACCAGCTACAATTGCATACGGGGGTACGTCTTTTGTAACAACGCTCCTGGCGCCGATAATGGCCCCGTTACCAATTGTAACGCCAGATAAAATACAGGATTGATAACCAATCCATACATCATTGCCGACTACGATATCACCTTTTGAAGAAGGGTGACCAGTAATATGTGCTCCTTCATCAAAAAGTGCATTAAATGGATAAGTCGTTATCCAGTCTGCGCGATGTTCACCGCCAAGTATGAAAACGACTTCTTCTGCTAATGAACAAAACTTACCTATTTTTAATTTTGTTTCATCGTTCCAAGAAAAAATGGTTGGCCCTACTTTACTATAAGTATAATCACCAATATCATATTTATTATATTCAGGTTTTTGATTTAAATATAACATGCTTCTTCAGCCTCCTTTCTCAATTAAGCGATACGTATGGAATATTATATGCAAGATGTAGTAATGTGAACTGTATTAATAGGTGAAATGAACAAAAGGGAGTGGGATGTATGCGATACGAAATGGGTTTATATAATAAACCGTTTCAGTCAATTCAATCAGGGAAAAAAGTATATGAAGTACGCCTATACGATAAAAAACGTCAACTAATAAACAAAGACGATGAAATCGTATTTACGAATCTTACGACAACAGAAATGATGACGGTAAAAGTAACGGAAATAAAGCGATACGAGAGCTTTAAATCTATGTATGAACAAATTGATAAAAAATTATTGGATTGTGAAAATGATAGTTTAGAGGAAATGTTAGAAAGTACATACAAAATATATACGAAAGAACAAGAAAAAGAGTGGGGAACAGTTGCGATTCGTATTGAGGTAATAAAATGATAAGAAATCGCGGGGCGGCTATTATTGTACAGGAAGGGAAAATCGCTCTTATAAAACGTATTCGAGAAGAGGAAATATATTATGTTTTTCCTGGCGGAGGGATTGAGGAAGGTGAAACGCCTGAAGAGGCAACGAAAAGAGAGATATACGAAGAATTAGGGCTACATATAAAAGTGAAGCACCTTATTGCAAAGGTAAAGGAAATGAATATTATTATGGTGCCTATATTACAGGTGGAGTGTTCGGAAGTGGAACAGCTGAGGAATTTCAGCGGGAAGGTAAAGGAAGTTATATTCCGTTATGGCTACCGATAAACGAGTTGGAAAAAGTGAATATAAAACCTTATGAAGTGGTCGGAAATATATTTAATCATTATAAAATATAACGTCTGACAACATACAAAAAAAACCATTGACATAGGCTTCTGATTTAAGTATTGTATTCGAGTATGTTTATAATCAGGAGGTTTATATGAGCAATCAAACTACTACACATCATGTGAAAATGACAACAGCGGATCCATCTGGAATTGGTCTATTTGGATTAGCGATGGTAACACTTGTAGCATCATCTCAAAAGTTAGGCTTAACAGATGGCGTTTCACTTGTATTACCATGGGCAATCTTTTTAGGAGGATTTGCACAAATCTTTGCTTGCATTCACGATGCAAAGCATAACAATACATTCGGTACGACAGCATTTGGTGCGTACGGCCTATTTTGGTTAGGTGTTGGAATGACTTGGTTAATTCAACTTGGAGTATTTGGCGAAAAATTAGCACAAGTTGCAGATTCAAAACAGCTTGGTGTAGCCTTTATCGGATATTTGATTTTCACAATCTTTATGACGATTGGTGCAATGGAAACACATAAAGTATTATTTATGATCTTCGTCCTTATTGATTTCTTATTTATTGGTCTTTCATTAAGTACTTTAGGTGTTATGCCGCACGCAATGCATAATTTAGCAGCATATTCTGAACTTCTTATTTCATTATTATCTTTCTATGGTTCAGCAGCAGCAGTGTTAAACACACACTTCGGAAAAGTTGTTTTACCAGTAGGGAAGCCTTTTGGTATTTTTAAAAAGTAATAAAAAAGCACAGATGATTGTATAGTCATCTGTGCTTTTTTTTATTTATTCCTCTATTTGTGGGCTGTCTGAAAAATCCTGATTGGTGAGGGCTCATTAAAGTTTCACTTTATTTGAAATAAGTAATGTGAAATGTAAATAAAAGTAGAAAAAAATCAATTGAAATTGATTATCATTATTAATATAATGAGAATGAGAATCATTTATTGTTAGAGGGGGATGCCAAAGTGGCAAAAATTTTAATAGCTTATGCAAGTATGTCAGGAAATACAGAGAGTATTGCTGATTTAATTAAAGTTAGTTTAGATGCTTTTAATCATGAAGTAGTATTGCAAGAGATGGAAGGCATGGATGCTGAAGAATTATTAGCTTATGATGGAATCATTTTAGGATCTTATACGTGGGGCGATGGTGAATTACCATTTGAAGCGGAAGATTTTCATGAGGACTTAGAAAATATAGATTTAGCTGGGAAAAAGGTAGCGGTATTCGGATCAGGTGATACGGCGTATGAACTGTTTTGTGAAGCGGTAACGATATTTGAAGAACGCCTTGTAGAACGAGGTGCAGAGCTTGTACAAGAAGGGCTGAAAATTGAATTAGCTCCAGAAGATCAAGAGGATGTTGAAAAATGCAGTAATTTTGCAATTGCATTTGCTGAGAAGTTCTAAGAATGGGAGTGTCAACGTGGAGACGATGTTAAGTGCAACTGCTATTACAAAGTTAAGAGATGGAAAACTGTTGTTAGCTACTACATATAATGGCTTATTTGTTGAACAAGACGGAGAATGGAAACGAATTTTAAATGGTTTTCAAAAACGAATTAGGGATTTACATAGCGAAGATAATGTAGTTTATGGTGTAGGTGACGAAGGGATTTTTATTCGTAGTATGAATGGTGGAGAGAACTGGACAATTCAGCGTTTTCCAACAAAAGCAACAAGTTGGAATGTATGTAGCAATGTACAAGGAACTGTTGTTGCTCATGGAGAAAAAACGCTGTATCTTTCTAATAATTTCGGTTCGACATGGGAGACTATTCATCCGTTTCTTGAGTATGGCAGTGCGGCGCCGTCTATTCGATCATTATTTTTATATAAACATTACTTATTTATTGGTACGAAAATACATGCTAAGTATGGTGGTGTTTGGCTCTTTGATTTGAAGACACGTAAATTAAAGAGGATTAAAATTACGATGAATCAAATGATTTCTGCGTTGACTTTACACAATTCTTATTTAGTAGCGGCAAGTGGATCGTGCAAGGGAGTTAGCGGGAATATTTCTTATTGTAAAATAGATGACAGTATTGCGAGTGAAAAAATATATTGGCATACATGTCAAAGTGAGCAGAAAGCAAGTAGTTATTTAGACTTAAGTGTAGACCAACATGTCTTATATACAACTTCAACACAAAATAAGGCGGGTATTAGTAGTGTGTGCCGTGTACTTCTTGACGAAGGTATTGTTACAGTATGTGATTCAGTTAAAGGGCACGGATGGCGCATTGTTAATCAAAAAGATGGTTATGTAGTAGCTGGATCAGGTGAATTAAAAGCAATGCAGTGGGAACAAAAAATAATTTAAGAAAAAACTTTACTTTTATTATATTGATATGATATAGTATGTTTAAACCATTTTACTTTTAATAATATAGAGATTTAAATGAGCTGTAACTTCCGAGGAGGATAGCAATGTTAAATCTCCTCAGGGGTTGCAGTTTTTTAATATCTGGCTTATTATTGTAAGGTGGTTGAAAATGAATATGTACATATAGGTACATTGTAGGAGGATTTTTTTCATGCAAAACGGTAAAGTAAAATGGTTTAACTCAGAAAAAGGTTTCGGTTTCATCGAAGTTGAAGGCGGAGAAGACGTATTCGTTCATTTCTCAGCTATCCAAGGCGAAGGCTTCAAAACTTTAGAAGAAGGTCAAGAAGTTACTTTCGAAGTAGAACAAGGTAACCGTGGACCTCAAGCTACTAACGTAAACAAGAAGTAATTTTTGAAAAAAGAAGGGCTCGCCCTTCTTTTTTTTTTTGCATTTTTATAGATATCCTCCTACTTACATATCATAACAAGACTGAATTTTCATTTATTTATTCGTAGTATTTTTGTATAAAGTACATGAATAAATAAATACTGAAAATAAAGTGTTTGTGTGAAAAGGAATTTAGAAAGAGGTAAATAAATTGAAAAACGCTACACATTTCATTGTGTTTGATATTGAGAGGAATTTCAGACCGTATAAATCAGAAGATCCGTCAGAAATAGTTGATATCGGAGCTGTAAAAATAGAAATAGGTACAATGAAGATAATTGAAGAATTTTCGGAGTTAGTAAAACCAAGTGCACGATTAACTCGTCATACAACAAAATTAACCGGTATTACGAAGAAAGATTTAATGGATGTAGAAAAATTCCCTCAAATTATAGAGAAATTTATTCAGTTCATCGGAGAAGATTCTATATTTGTTTCATGGGGAAAAGAAGATTATCGCTTTCTATCTCATGATTGTACATTACATGGTGTTGAATGCCCCATTATAGAAAAAGAAAGTAGAATTGATTTGCAAAAATTTGTTTTCCAAGCATATGAGGAATTGTTTGAACATACGCCAAGTTTACAATTTGCGATAGAACAGCTCGCTTTAACGTGGGAAGGGAAACAGCACCGTGCTTTAGCAGATGCCGAAAATACAGCAAATATACTTCTTAAAGTGTATAGCGAGAGAGATATTAATAAGCGATACAAAAGACATGGTGAACTTGAACTTGTAAAGAACGGGAAACTAACGGAAAAAGCGAAAAAAAAGATGCGAAAATGGGTGTTTAAAGAACTAAAGAAAAATACAGAACGCCCTTTTGAATGGAGTACATTTGAAAGTAGTGACACGTGGGAAAGTATAACGGAAAGATATTATATAAGTGAAAATACAGTAGAACTCCTGAAAAAACATTTTCGTACGGCAGTGAGAAAAGCGGAACGACAGATTAGGTATTTGGCTGAGATGGAGGAGAATGTAGAGGTTAAATGATATTCTCCTCTATTTCTAGCTACATAAATTAAAATTCATCGTATTAAATAGCGATTAATTTGTTGCTGTAATTGAGCAGTCATTATTGCTTTGAAATTTAGGGCGTTAGTTAGAATGTTAATCTGTTGAGGAGTAGTTAATTTTTCAAATCCTTTTGCATGTGCAAAGAAATGTTGTAGGAATTTTTTCTTCTCTTCAGTTAACCTTTTATGATTTCCTATTGGAAGACCTGCGCATTTATATAAAAATTGTTTAGTATTACTTTTTAACTTTAAATCACTAATCCAATTCATAGTTTTTTCAGTGGTATGGCTGTTTATGTAGTTTTTTGGAACGGTTACTTTATAATTGTAATCCCGTAAATCATTTTTAGTAAAACCTGTCTGCTTTAAAATTTGTAATAGAGGGAAATGATTTTCCTCAAGTTTATTTAAAATAAATTGTCTATTGGTTTTATTAGAATCGCCTTTGTTATGAAGTCTACGAAGTATTTTGAGGTATTGTGAAGGTTTTTCTGTAAAATCTTCAATAATACAGGGGATTTGTTTTATATGTGGATTATTAGTTATGAAATTGTAACAATCGTATTTTCCAACTAAAATGTATTCATCTTTTAGAGGATGCTTTTCGACTGGTAAGAGTAAATCAAATATATCAAGATATTCAATAGTACTGTTCATTTTTTTTAGAATAAGATTTTGTAATGTGTGGATTATACAATAGATTTATTTTTTCAATAGGAATCATGCTAATTTCAGTTAAAGAATGAGGACTATGGTAAATGATCATATGTATTTACCTCCTTAAATCAAATATATAGCGTTAGAAAGTTGTCTTATGATAGCAATAGGAAAATACGTGATTAATGTGAAAGATCCTACCTCTTTTATAGAGGTAGGATCTTTTGCAGTTGATCTATTCAATTCCTTCTGGACTATAGCTATACTGCTGCTTATTCTCAATCCGCTCAATCACATCCTGCAGCTCATCTGGCTTCAGAAACTCAATCGGAGAGAAGCCCTTCTCAAATGTAAGTGTATCAGCCTCAATCATTAATACGTATCGATCATTTACCTTTGCAATATGTATTTGATCCCCGAAATCAGCAAGCAAAGCCTTCACAGAGATATGATCTGCTTTTAGTTTTAATTCCACTTCAGGAGCATGCTCGACGATTTGGGCAGTTGCTTCCATTACTTCTTCGGTTGAAAATTGTTCCATAATTTCGCGTTTCGGACTGGCAGCCCATACTTCCATCGCTTGGTCGAATTGTTCGCGTTCTTCCGTACCTTCTTCAAATACATCTTCAATTTGGTCGTATACCATGTCCATTACTTGTGTTTTCATAATTTCAGGCATAGAGCGTTCATATTCGACGAATTTTAAGAAGTCTTCAAAGTAGCGGGCATGTGATGCTTGGTGTATTTTTAGTTCGCCTACTTCAACCATACCTTCTTCAGGCATGTATGGGTATTGGATAGATTTCATATTCTTTGTTGTGATGGCCATTTCAACGTTACGAATCAGTGTTGATTCATCAGAAATAGAAGCAACCTTTGGTTCGAAGTCGCATTTCATTACGAATACAAATGGATCATCAAAGTATTTGCGTAGTTTTGCCTGAGCAATTAAAAATACACCACCGCGTACAGCGCTTGTGTCAAGATATGTATAAACGAGAGGTTCACTCATATCTTTAAAGTTGTCCTTTGTTTCTGCAAAGCGAATACGATTAAAAAGGTTGTAATGAGGGTTTGAATCAAGTTCGTGCCCTTCCTCTACAATAAAGCGACCAATTTTTGTTGGGGCTTGTTCTGTTTTTGCATGACGTTCTACTTTTCGCTTCGATATTTTTAATAACTCACCATTCAAAAATTCTTTTAAGGAGCTATCTTCATATTCTTCAGCGTCTAAAGTTTGAAAATGTTTGTAGCGTTTATCAACTGCTTCACCTTTTCCTTCTACTTGTACAACATAAAAGGAAAGATAATTTATTTCAAAATCCATATTTATCACCTTGTTTCATTTCATTAACTCTTATCAGTATAGAGATGGAAAAAACTTTCGTCAATTTATATAAGGAAGGGGGAGCCCCTTCCTTATATAATTTTTATTTTCTCGATTAAAATCCGTCTTCTAATGCTGCGAATGGAATGTTTAGTCTGTTTTCTACTGTACGTAAACGTTGGTTTAAGCGGTTTAGTCTACGTGTATGGCGCTCAACTGTATTTTCTAGTTGACGTACTCTTTGTTCAAGCTCATTTACGCGTCTTTCTAATTGACGATTTCCAGTGCCAGGAAAAGAGATTGGAAGTTGGAATTGTCTATTTTGGTCATATGGATTCGTTTGCTCTGCTTGATCTATATAAGATTGATATTGTGCTTGTAAGTCATACTGTGGTTGTTGGTACGCATATTGATTATATGGATCATATGGATTGTAGGGATACATAATAACATCCTCCATTTCTTTAAAATAGGTTGAATTCACCATAATGTATGTGCAAAAGCGGAGCGGTGGCACGGCAAATACCTATTTATGTTGACGGGATTTTTCTTTATCCCGCATTAACGGGCAGTAAGACCCCACTGATTAAAGTTTCACTTTATAAAAAATAGCTTGAGGGTTTTTGATTTGTATTTCTTTTGCTTGATGGTATATACTGGATAAAAGAGAGAGTTTACATAAAAGTTACAATTCTATCAAACTCAAACTTTTATGTAAATATGTATAGACATTTATAAAAGAAAAGAGTAATTTATATAGAGTGAAAAATAACTTGTAACATTTTATAAACATATTGTAAAATGATTGTAACAAAACATACATAAAAATGAAATAAATACATAATAGTGATGTTGGGGAAAGGGAGAGAGTATATTGTTCCGTAAAGTAAAGGGTATATTAGTTGGGGTGTTATGTGTAGCTGTAGTGAGTGGCTGTGGTGCAAAAGTAAGTGATGTTGCATTGGTAAGTGATATTGGTGGGCACACTGTAGAGGCTAAAGCAGAAGTGCAAGATACTATTAGTTTAGTTGATGGTCGAACTGGTACTGAAGTGAAAAAATTAGATTTATCTGGTTTAGGCTATTTTGAAGATGAAGCGAAATTTAAAAAGTCTGTAACAAAGGTTGTTGGTGAGGTTGGAAAAAGCGTCGACAAAAAAATGGTTCCTTCACGTATAGCACCTGATGGAAGTTGGCAAGAAGGAAAACCTTCTTATGAATTAATGGAAAAAGAATTAGTAGATAAATTGTTAAACGTTGGTATGTGGGATGCTACGTATCAGTTGCCGATTGTGGAGAAAAAACCAGTCGCAACATTAAGTGATGCGCAAGGAAATGGTACGGTAATTGGTAGATATGAAACGAACTTAGGTGGTTCAACAGGTGGCCGTATTGAGAATATTCGTTTGTCAGCAGCGAGCATAAATGGAGTTGTGTTAGCAAAAGGAGATCGTTTCTCTTTTAATTCATTAATCGGTGATACGACACCAGATAAAGGATATCAATTAGGGAAAGAAATAGTTGATGGTAAATTAGTAGATGGATATGGCGGTGGTGTTTGTCAAACATCTTCAACTTTATACAATGCAGCAGATCAAGCTGGCCTGAAAATGGTGGAGAGAACTACACATTCTAAAACGGTAGGTTATGTTCCACAAGGAAGAGATGCTACAATTGCATATCCATATTTAGATTTAGTATTTGAAAATACGAATGATGCACCTGTGAAGCTTTATATGGGCATTCAGGGTGGAAAGCTAGTTGCTGAAGTACATAAAATGAGATAAGAGTTAAAAAGCCACCTTTTCTAAAAGTTAGAAAAGGTGGCTTTTTATTATGAAAATAAAAATGCATGTAAATTCTGACTTTTCTTATTTACATAGGATGATTTTAGTTGTATCCTTCATAGTAACGGTTATATGTAATGGGAAAATATAGGGATAAGGAGATGAAGTTATTCATGGTACAAATTCATCCGAAAACACGTATTGGTCATGTTGAATTTAAAGTGAAAGATTTAGAGCGTCAAATTGCTTTTTATGAGAATGTTGTAGGATTAGAGGTAATTAAGCAAGAGGGGAATAAAGCATATTTATCTGGAAAAGGTGGAAAGAACACGTTACTTGTTCTTGAAAAGTTAGAGGACGGGGTACTGCAAGAACCGCGTACGACTGGTATATATCATGTAGCCTTTTTAGTTCCGACTCGTGAAGCTTTTGCTTCTGCGCTATTTGGGGTTCTTCGTAATAAGAATGTAATTGACAGCCCGGCTGAGCAAGAAGGGCGTTATACATATTCAAATGAAATTTTACCAATTTCAAGGTTTAATAGTGCAAGTGATCATACATATAGCGAAGCTTTTTATTTGCAAGATTTAGAGGGGAATGGTATTGAAATTTATGCAGACCGTCCGCGCGATCAATGGGGAGAAGGACCAGGAGGAAGTACACCACTTGATTTAAAAGAATTGGCAACACTCGTTGATTATGAGTTTGATGGTTTGCCTGCTAATACTGTCGTTGGGCACGTACATTTAAGAATAGCTGATGTAGAGAAATCACATGAATTTTATGTGGAAACAGTAGGTTTTGAAGTACAGCAGCGTGAAGAGGATTGCTTATTTATTTCAGCAGGGGGATATCATCACCATATTGGTGCAAATACGTGGAACGGAGTAAACAATCCACACCCACCAGTACATGCAACTGGACTAAAGGTATATGCGATTGTACTACCGCATAAAGAAGCGTTAGATGAAGTGAAAGAAAGATTAATAGAAAAACAACATGAAATAAATGAAACTACAAATGGGTTTGCGGTAGTAGATCCAAGTGGTATTACAGTGCAGTTTGAAATAGAAACAGTGTAAAAGAAGCGAGAAAGTGTATAATCACTTTCTTGCTTCTTTGTGATCATTCATATCTCAATCCAATATCTTCTTACTACATTCCCATCTTCCTCAGTGAAATCATCATTACGAAGCCCACCGTTATGTAAAATCGTTTTTTCAGAAGCGGTATTCACTGCGTCGCAAACGACAAGTACTTTCTCGATGTTTAATTCCTTCGTTTTTTCTAGCGATAATTTTAATAACTTTGTAGCATAACCTTTTCTTCTTTCAGAAGGGCGAATGCCATAACCAATATGACCGCCAGCGTTAAATAAATGTTCGGTTAAACTATGACGTATATTAACAGCTCCCACAATTTTATTTTCATCTGTAACAAGCCAATATGTAGAATCTGGTACCCAAGTTTCAGGGATATTTATTCCGTTATGCGCATCGAGAAGTTCTTGAACCATAGCTGGGAAGTTGGCAGGATTTTTTGTGATAACCCACGGGATCATTGTTTCACCGCTATCTTTCCATTCGTTATAGAAATCTAAGTATTCTTCTTGTAAATCAGTAGTAGGTGTAAGTAATGAGACGTTCATTGTTAGTAAGCTCCTTTATTTATGTAGTTTTTATAAAAAATTATGAAACAAAGTGAAAGCGTTTTCCGAAATTTCTCAACCTAATTTCATGCAATCCACCTTTGGTTTTTTAGAAAATTAGTGAAGGTTTAAAATTAGGAGTTATTTGTTTTATGTTAATATTTAAAATATTAACATAAAACAGTCGGAGTATTAAGTGTATTTTAGTGGTATTCTTTCATGTTGATAAATGGATGTTTGTGATAATTTTTGTTTTATCTATCTATAATGAATGAAAGGGGGAAGTGCCCGTGAGTGTAGATTTTGATTTTATTATACGAATCGGTGTTGCTGGCTTGTTAGGAGCAATGATTGGTATTGAAAGAGAAATTCGATCGAAAGAAGCTGGATTAAAGACTCATTTCCTCGTAGCGGTAGGAAGTGCGTTAATAATGGTTGTTTCGAAATATGCCTTTTCAGATATTGTGTATGAAGAGCATACGTCTCTAGACCCAAGTCGGATTGCGGCACAAGTCGTTAGTGGAGTTGGTTTTTTAGGTGCAGGCACAATTATTATTCAAAAGCAGGCGGTGAAAGGATTAACGACCGCGGCTGGTTTATGGGCTACTGCCGGTATAGGATTAGCAATTGGAGCGGGAATGTATGTAGTAGGCATTGGAGCGACGATTCTCGTTTTAATTGGTTTAGAAATTGTCAGTCGTATTTTTAAGGTGCAATTTTTATTTCCACAAAATATAACAGTGCAAATGTTTGTAAATAAACATGAAGCGGTACAACAAATATTAGAAACACTACAAGTGAAAGGCATCCCAATACTCTCATATGAGGTGGAAGCTTCACAGCAAGGTACAGAAACTGTTTATAAGGTAGGGATGCAACTGAAAAATATATCGTCAGAAGAAAAGAATGAGTTTATTCAGCATATGCAAACATTACCGGAAGTTACGTTTATAAAGTTAAAATCATAGTGTTGAAAACGAGGATAGATGTAGCGGGAATTTTGCTATTATCTATCTTTTTTGATATAAAATGCACGGAAAGTCAAGCGTTAATTTTACATGAAATGAATATATGTGTGAACGTTACCTTATTTTTTCTCAATACAGGACAAAAAGTAAAAATAGTAAAATAATGGAGCGGGACACTAAAAATGTAAGGTAGGGGAGAGCATGAAAGGCTATTCAAAGAAAATGTTAATAGGGGTAAGTTTTGCTAGTTTAATGTTAGGGAGTTTTCAAGGGGTCAGTTTGGCAGAAGATACTAAGGGAGAGCAAGTTTCTTATCGAAATGTGCTCAAAATGGAGCCAGTCGGTGTACAACTACCAGTACAAGAATTAGCTCATTCATCGAAAGTGCTCGAAAGCAAGTCTTTTGAGAAAAGGCTACAATTTGCCGATTTATCACAAAGACCACCTGAGGTGAAAAAAGAAAGTAAGCAATTAGCTGTAGCGAAAACTTATACAATTGCTGAATTAAATCAATTAAGCAATCAGCAGTTAGTAGATTTACTTGTAACAATTGATTGGGAGCAAATTACGGGGCTATTTCAGTTTAATACAGACAGTCTAGCATTCTATCAAAATGATAGTAGGATGCAGGCGATTATTGATAAATTGAAGCAGCAAGGACAAGCCTATACGAAGGATGATTCAAAAGGGATTGAGACATTAGTGGAGGTATTACGTTCAGGATTTTATTTAGGATTTTATAATTCGGAACTTAGTAAATTAAATGAACGGAGTTATCATGATAAATGCTTACCTGCATTAAAAGCGATAGCTAACAATTCAAATTTCAAGCTGGGTACATTAGAGCAAAATAGAGTGGTATCATCATACGGAAAGTTAATAGGAAACGCTTCGAGTGATGTGGAAACGATAACATCAGCTGCAAAAATTTTTAAACAATATAATGATAATTTTTCTACATTAGTAGATAATCTTTCAGCTGGAAATGCTATTTACGATATTATGCAAGGTGTTGATTACGACATTCAATCGTATTTGTACGATACGAGGAAAGCACCGAAAGATACAGTATGGTATCAGAAAATAGATAGTTATATTAATGAACTAAGTCGTTTTGCATTAATGGGAACGATTACAGCAAAAAACGGTTGGCTTATTAATAATGGCATTTATTATACAGGTAGACTCGGTACGTTCCATAGTACAGGAACGAAAGGGTTACAAGTTGTAACAGATGCGATGAAAATTTATCCGTATTTAGGGGAGCAATATTTCGTAGCTGCTGAGCAAATCGCAACGAATTATGGCGGAAAAGATGCAAATGGTAAAGTGGTGAATTTAGATCAAATAAGAGAAGATGGAAAGAAAAAATATTTGCCAAAAACGTATACGTTTGATGATGGGGCAATTGTTTTAAAAGCTGGAGATAAAGTGACAGAAGAAAAAGTAAAACGTTTATATTGGGCGGCAAAAGAAGTGAAGGCACAATTCCATCGTACGGTTGAAAGTGATCAACCTTTAGAAAAAGGAAATCCTGATGATGTACTAACGATGGTTATTTATAATAGCCCAGCAGAATATCAATTTAATCGTCAATTGTACGGTTATGAAACGAATAACGGTGGTCTTTATATAGAAGGAACAGGTACGTTCTTTACTTATGAGCGTACGCCAGAAGAAAGTATTTATAGTTTAGAAGAATTATTCAGACACGAGTTCACGCATTATTTACAAGGTAGATATGAAGTACCAGGGTTATGGGGACAAGGGAAAATATATGAAAATGAAAGATTATCTTGGTTTGAAGAAGGGAATGCTGAATTTTTTGCAGGGGCAACGAGAACGGATAATGTTGTACCGAGAAAGAGTATTATAGGAGGATTATCTTCAAATCCAGCAGAGCGTTATACGGCAGAGCGAACGTTAAATGCAAAGTATGGAACGTGGGATTTCTATAATTATTCCTTTGCTTTACAATCGTATATGTACAATAAGAGATATGATATGTTCGATAAAATACATGATCTTATTAGGAAAAATGATGTAACAGCATATGATGCATATCGCTCTACATTAAGTAAAGATGCGAATTTAAATAAAGAATATCAAGATTATATGCAAATGCTAGTTGATAATCGTGAGAAATATAATGTGCCATTAGTATCAGACGATTATTTAGCGAATCATGTATGGAAGCCAGTTTCAGATATTGCGGCAGAAATCACAGCGGAAGCAAAATTGAAAAATGTATCAGTAAAGAAAAATAAATCACAGTTCTTTAATACATTCACACTACAAGGAACATATACAGGAACTGCAGCAAAAGGAGAATATGAAGATTGGAAAACAATTACACAAAACGTTAATGATACGTTAAAACGTTTAAGTGCAAAGGAATGGACAGGCTATAAAACAGTAACAGCATACTTCGTAAATTATCGCGTGAATGCATCAGGACAATTTGAATATGATGTTGTGTTCCACGGTATTAATACAGAAGAAGGTGCAGAGAATAAAGCACCAGTTGCAGTTATAAACGGTCCGTATAGTGGAAATGTAAATGAAGCAATTTCATTTAAAAGCGACGGATCAAAAGATGAAGACGGGAAAATTACTTCGTATAAATGGGAGTTTGGTGATGGAGCAGTAAGTAATGAGCAAAATCCAACTCACGTATATACAAAAGAAGGAACGTATACAACGAAATTAACGGTAACAGACGATAAAGGAGCAACTAATACTGCTACAGCGACTGTAACTGTTCAAAAGAAAGAAGATAACAGTGTAGAAAAAGAACCGAATAACTCATTCCAAACAGCAAACAAACTGCAGTTAAATCAAGTTTTACGTGCTAGTTTAGGAAATGGCGATACAAGTGATTTCTTTGAAATTAATGTGGAGACTGCTAAAAACCTTCAAATTAACGTAACGAATGAAAATAATATCGGAATGAACTGGGTACTTTATTCTGAAGCAGATTTAAATAATTATGTTACGTATGCTCAGCAACAAGGGAATAAACTAGTAGGTAGTTACTACACGTATCCAGGGAAGTATTATTTACATGTGTATCAGTATAGTGGTGGAACAGGGAATTATACGGTGGAAGTAAAGTAGTAAAAAGGGAGTTGTCTTTTTCAATGAATGGCATAAGGTCTGTACTTTAATGGAAAAACAATTGTAGGAAATGTCTATAATGATAATAACAAATTAAGTGCCGAGAGATGTTATATTTACATTAAACAAATCTAATCAGTAAATGAGATAAAGTCGATGAACTATTCTTTCATCACGATGTAAGAATAGTTATAAATATTAAGTGCGTTTAATGTAATTAAACTAAAGGATTAGAGTTTATCTGTAACAATAGATAAGCTCTGATCCTTATTATTTTTAATTAACTAAACAGAAAATTTTTGTCGCATTAGCAAGGGATACTAATAGAAAAGCGTGTCCCTTTACCTAAGTTACTCTCTATCTCTATATCTCCGTTTAATTCTTTAATAATACTATAAGCAATCATAGTACCAAGCCCAGTTCCTTTTTCTGTTGTTGAATAGAATGGCAAAGCAATTCGTTTTATTTGTTGAGATGACATCCCAATTCCTGAATCAATAATATCAATTATGATATTTCCTTTTACTTTTTGTATATTTATTTGTAATAATCCACCATTTTTCATAGCCTCAATTCCGTTTTGGATGATGTTGTTTAGACAGAGTTTGAATTTTTCGGGGTCCCCATTTATATAAAAGGAATCTGTACTATTTTGTTTGATTTCAACTTTGTATGATAGAGCGAGTGGTGAAATAGTATCTTTCACCTGATTTAAAATGTGATTAATATCTATTTTCTCTTTTAGGGTGTTCTGTGGTTTGGTTAAAGATAAATAGTTATTAATAGTAGATTGTATTTGCTGCATTTCAATTAACATGATTTCTAAGTATTGATCCTGAGATAGCTTAGAGGCATGTTTTTCATTTAATAATTGAGTGAATCCATGTACCGTGGTTAGTGGATTGTGGATTTCGTGTGCAATTGACGCTGCTAGTTCGCTAGCTATATAAAATTTTTCAGCTCGTTGTAGCTTTTCTTTCATTTTATATTTCTCAATCATTCCCTCTATTAAATAAACTGATAATAATACTGTGAAAATATTAATGATTATGTAATTTAATAAAAATTCTATGAGAGTAGAGTCTATTTTCCCTCCTGTATGTATTTGAGTTACAATACCGCAAATAGAAAGTGAAGTTGTACATACTAAAATAAGGAGTAAGCTTAATAATACTTTTTTTTCTTTAACATACATAGGTAATAAGTAACGAAAGAGCATTGTTATACCAAAAATAATAGTGAAGATAATAAATGATGGAAGAACGCCATTTCCGCCTAAGTAAAACCGATAAGAAAGATATAAAATTCCTATAAAAACAATGTTTTTTGTATTTCCATATAGAAAAACTAATATTATAGGAATAAAACGTAAATCATAAATAAATCCCACATGTAAATGAAAAGGAAAAGTCATACAAAAAATAATAGCAATGGAGGAAAGGATAGAAAATAATATATTATTACATGTTGTTTTTTCTTTAAACTCTAGCCAAAATACGTGATAGCTAAGGATACAAATTATTATAATAAAGGTATTTAATAAAAGAGTAGAAATTCCCATAGTTTTGCATCTCCAATAGTTTGTAAGTAGAATTATGTATGAGTTGGACATAGATGTTTAGTATTAGTAGACTTTTTATCTAAAAAAGGAAGGGTACTTGAAAAATGCTGTTATATTACTCGTATTAAAATTGATAAGGAAAATAGAAAAAATCTATTTAAATTTATGTACATATGAAATTATAAACTAACTTGTGTATAGGTAAAATTGGGATTGAGTTACTGATAAAATAAGGTTTTTTAAGTATGAATATTCTGTAAAAATGATATACATGGTGACTCCTGTTTTGTAGCCTTCGTTATATTAACATGGAATATATCAAATTACAAAGTGAAATTTTAGAAAAATTTTATTAGTACATTTTATCTGAAATAGAAATGCTATTTATGTGAGTATTTTGGTACTTACTCGTATAAAACTTTGTTAGAAAAAGACTTTAAAATTCACATGTTTTTTATGAAGCGTAATATTGTAGCTTTATCCATGTGGGTTTCTCAATAACTATTAAGGTGAAAAGTTAAGATATATAGGTTTATAGATATGAATTATTACATAAAAACGTACTTGGAAAAGGATGTATGATGGTAATAGAATACAAACATCAAGGGGGAACTTAAAATGAAGTTAAATAAACTAGTGCTTAGTTGTGGAGTAATTTCAGCATTAACACTTGGTGTGTTAGGGAATAATACTTATGCTGAAGAAGTACACAAAACGAATGATCCAATTCATGTAGTTGAACATGTTTCTGCAGACTTATTATTAACCCAAACAATGGATTATAGTGGCGAGGCTGAAACTTCTTTCGTATATGATGGGAGTACTGACTTAAGCTTCTCTATGAAAAATAATGGTCAAAATACAATGGGATATAGTGTAAAAGGTCCAAATACAGAGCTAATTGTTGGTGGTTATATAAAACCTGGAGAACAACAAATTAATGTTACAAATGTACGGAATGCTTTATCTCCATTACCGAATGGAACATATAAAATTTACGTTTCAAATGATGATGGTTCTAAGGGGCAATTCCAAGTTTCAGTAAGATCTATGAATTAAATTTAAAACGCTTTGCTTTTAAGTTAATTTAATCTTTACTTATTGGAAAGAAGCTAAATTGAATTGAGAATTACCGATAAAAATGAAAACGAGCACCTTATCTAATTGTGAGAGGGTGTTCGTTTTTGGCTATTAAACAGAAAACAATTATAAATACATTTTGATATTTCCATTGCTAACCTACTAGATTGTGTCAACGAGAGAATGTCTACTATAAAAGATATCAAAATAAAGATGATGTAACATTCCGCTAAATTATATGGGGAAATAGAAAAACCACTCTTATATGAGTGGTTTTTAGTAATTATTTTTAGGTTATACATTTAAAATTAGGCTAAGTTATAGAAATAATAAACATTTAATCCGTTGTTATTATTTTGGTTCTGGATAATGATTGTAGTATGAGATTCTAATAAATTCTTGGTAGACATTTGTTAATTTGGCATCTCTAAGAGCATCGTTGAATTTTTGCATACGTACACTCCCTTGAGCGTAGCCTCCACCTGGAGTATAAGGGTTTCTTGCTTCAAAGTCATCCAAAAATACTTTTAATTTTTTATAGTCTTGAGATTGATAGAAAGCCACGGCCTCTTCAGGAGTGACATCAAAGTAAGAGGATGACGTTGAGTTATAAGAAGCTGCTTGAGCAGTAGGTGCCTCTAGCATAGTTGCAGCTCCACCGAACATAGTAAGCGCCATAGAAGATACAATAATTTTTTTTAACATAATAAAACCTCCATGTAGAATATTGGATTAACAGTAACCCTGTAATCATTGTAGTTACATTGAAAATGATTATCAAATGCAATATTGCATAATGTATCCCGCTATTTGTGGGCAGTAAGACTCACGCCCAAAAATTCAATGAAAGTAAAGAAGTTAGATGGGGATCGAGCTGAATAAAGTTTTACTTTATTCTTTAAATGAGGAGTCACCCTTATATCTCAATGAAGGAGCGTAATAGAGAATTAATAGATTAAAAGAGGTGTATAAATTATTCGGATTAACCAGAAAATGAAAAGGCTATTTTTAATAGGGAGAAAGCTTAATAACTGAAGTGAAGGAATTGGTATTTATATATTTAACATACATATTTGTCTTTTAACTTGTAGGCGTGTTTTAGAATTTGTATATAGTAAATTCGTTAAAAAACTTGATAAATAATAAAATGTGTAAATTTTTTGACTATTTCATTAAAATTATTTAATATTTGTAATTTATTGTTTTATAATGATAATCGGGTCGATCGTGAATGTTTTAGATATTGCGATATATACTCGGATTAATTTATTCTAGGGAGGTTACAAAATTGGGTAAGAGAGTCATTATAAGAGTTTTTACATTATTATCAGTACTGGCATTATTCCTTAATGTATTTTTACCTAGGGCTAGTGCAGAGGTTATGACGCATGAGAAATATTCAATGGACTGGAGTTATAGTAATAGTCTAGGTAAGTACATTCGCACTGAAATGATTAAAAATTCAAGTGGTCAAATTGCTTATTGCTTAACTCTTGGATTAAAATCACCAAATGGTGAAGATCTTCCTGAAATGGGGAAAACAGATAATGTAGTATATAGAGTCTTATTAAATGGTTTCCCACAAAAAAGTGCTGAACAGCTGGGAGTAACTAATAAAAATGAAGCGCATTATGCAACGCAACTTGCGGTTTGGAATGCATTAGGTCAACTCGATGTAAATGAATTAAAACATGAGAATAAAAATGTTGAAAAAGCAGCTAAGGCTATTATTAGTAATGCTAATAATAGTGAAGAGACTCAAGATGTTTTTATGAATGTGATTCCTGCTGAAAAGCAAAAAGCAGAATTAAAGGGTGAATTCTTCGAAACAAATCTATATTCAGTACAAACAAATGCTAAGAGTGGTTCTTATAAGGTAGTAGCGAAAAATGCACCTAATGGAGTTAGAATTGTTAGTGAAAATGGAGAAGTGAAAGATCAGCTTTCAGTTGGAGAAAAATTTCGTATCCAAATTCCTAAGAATACAAAAACGGGTGAATTTAATTTAAGTGTAGCTGCTAATTTAACTAAAGTTCAAGCAATTGCTTACCGTGGTACGGATACTGTTCAGAACGCTACAGTACTATTAGAAAGAAATGAAGAAAAGCTTAGTAGTGATCTTGCAGTAAATTGGGAAGCAGCTGGTTCTTTAAAAATTAAAAAGGTTGGAGAAAATGGAGAAGTTTTAGCTGGTGCAGTATTTGAGGTCTTTAATGCAAATAATGAATCAGTTGGAAAAATCACGACTGGTGCTGATGGTATGGCAGAATTAAACAACTTACCAATTGGTATTTACACATTAAAAGAAATTAAAGCACCAACAGGCTATGTTTCAGATGATAAACCACAAACTATTGAAGTTAAGACAGGAGAAACAGGAGCTGTCCAAATAGTAAATAACAAAGTAAAAGGTAACATCGAAATTAAAAAGCTCAGTGATTCAGGAAAGGTTTTACCAAATGTTGAATTTACAGTCTTTACTGAAGATGGAAAAGAAGTGCAAAAAGTAGTAACAAAAGAAAATGGAATTGCAAACGTTGAAGGTCTTACGTATGGTAAGTATTATTTCTTAGAGACAAAAACACCTAATGGATATATTGGAAATAAAACAAAGTATCCTTTTGAAATTAAAGAGCACAATAAAACACTTACTTTTACAGTGGAAAATACCGAAGTGAAAGGTAGTGTAAAATTACTAAAAGTAGATAATGAAGATATTAGCAAAAAATTAGAAGGTGCAGTATTTGAATTGAAAGATGAAAGTGGAAAAGTAGTTGGGGAATATAAGACAGATAAAAATGGCGAGATTAACGTCAAAGATTTAGCGTATGGTAAATATTCATTTGTAGAAAAGGCTTCTCCACATGGTTACGTTCTTGTTAAAGAACCAATTATGTTCGAAATAAAGGAACATGGGAAGATTATTGAGTTATTGGCAGTTAATCATCTTATCAAAGGTGATCTAGAAATTACAAAGGTAGATGTAGCTGATGGAAATAACAAGCTTCCAAATGCAGAATTTACGATTTATAACGAAGCAGGAAAAGAAGTAGTAAAAGGAAAAACAGACGATAAAGGAATCGCTAAATTTGAAAAATTACCATTTGGAAAATACACATATAAAGAAACTGTTGCGCCAAAAGGTTATGTATTAAATGAAGAAACGTTCTCTTTTGAAATTAAAGAGAATGGTCAAATCATTAAACACATTGTCAAAGATGAAAAGATTCCTTCAATAAAAACAACAGCTACTGATAAAACAGATGGTACAAAAGAAATACACACGTCTAAGTCTGTAACAATCCAAGATAAAGTGGAATACAAAGACCTACAAGTAGGTAAAGAATACACTTTAAAAGGTAAATTAATGAATAAAGAGACTAATAAACCATTAGTTGTAAATGGAAAAGAAGTAACAGCTGAAACGAAGTTTACACCAAAAGAAGCAAATGGCTCTATTACATTAGACTTCACATTTGATGCAACTGGTTTAGAAGAAAAAGAGGTAGTAGTATTCGAAGAGTTATTGAAAGAAGGAAAAATTGTTACAACACATGCTGATATCAATGATAAAGGTCAAACAGTTAAGTTCGTTAAGCCATCAGTAAAAACGACAGCAACAAACAAAGCTGATGGTGGAAAAGAGATTCATTCAAAGGATTCTATCACTATTCAAGACAAAGTGGAGTATACTAACTTAGTTGTAGGTAAAGAGTACACTGTAAAAGGTAAACTAATGAACAAAGCTATTAACAAACCATTATTAATTGATGGAAAAGAAGTAACAGCTGAAACGAAGTTTACTGCAAAAGAAAAGAACGGTTTTGTAACATTAGACTTTACTTTTGTTGGTGCTGAACAGCAAGGAAGAGAAGTAGTCGTGTTTGAAGACTTATTACATGAAGGTCAAGTAATTGCAACACATGCTGACATTAACGATGTAGGTCAAACAGTTCGATTTGTAGAACCTTCTATTAAAACGACAGCAACAAACAAAGCTGATGGTTCTAAAGAGTTAGACGCTTCTAAATCTGTAACAATCCAAGATAAAGTGGAATACAAAGACTTAATCGTGGGTAAAGAGTATGTTGTAAAAGGTAAACTGATGGATAAAGCAACAAACAAGCCATTATTAGTTGATGGAAAAGAAGTAACAGTAGAATCTAAGTTTATTGCTAAAGAGAAGAATGGTTCTATCACACTAGATTTCACATTTAATGCTTCTGCATTACAAGGTAACGAAGTAGTAGTATTTGAAGAACTGTATCAAGATAATATATTAGTAGCTATTCACGCTGAAATTGAAGATAAGGAACAAACAGTGAAATTTAAAGAGGTAAAGCCGGAACAACCTAAACCAGAACAGCCAAATTCAGATAAAAATACTCCAACACCAGAGCAGCCTAACGAGCAAGTAAAAGAACAACCACAACCTAAGCAAGAAATTCAATCTAAAATTGGATGGTTACCGCAAACAGGTACTAATCTTACAAGTTGGATCTCTATGGCTGCAGGCGCATTACTGTTAATTGTTGGTGGAGTGATTTTCTTAAAACGTAAAAATGCATAGAAATTAAAAAATAAGCACATCTGTTTTTATAACAAGATGTGCTTATTTTTATCATTTTAGCTAAGAAGACTCCTATATTCAAGCGTGAATGGCATTTAAAATAGCAAATTTATTTGTAGTAAATAATACATAATTTTGTTTTACTGTTTTAATTAAAATACGGTCTGTTGTCCCATAAGCTGTTCCAATACGTATGACATCTACTTCTTCAACACCAGCATAGGTAGCATCTTCGGTAATCTCAATCACATCACGTAATGGAATTGTAATCTCCGCCAATTGCCATGAAATAATTAACTCTTCATTTGTTTTTTTTACATTAATGCCTAGCATTATACCAAGACCCTTCAATAATAATACGCTACACTTCTAATCTTATTATATAAATTTTTAGATTTTTTATCTATATGTAGGAATAGAATTTATTTATATTTGTGAGCATCTTAATGATGTCAAACAAATAGAAGGATATACAGTCTTTCTATTAAGAAATATGGTAAGAACAAAAGTTCACTTCAAATTAATATGAATTTGATATGGTTGAGATATTATGAACGAGAAATAGTAAGAGTTGCAGGAAGGAAATGAATAATGAGACTTAAATTAGTAGGAATTTTCATTTGTGTAATTATGATGTTAGGTATCTTTATAATTTACACCAATCAATCTATTGGTAAAGAACCAGATAAGACGAACTATGAATCTCGTGAAAACTCCATAAATAAAGAGAAAGATAGTAGAGGAAAAGGGCAATCCAAATACAATGAAAGTTCTTTTGCTAGTATACAGGCTGTAGTTAATAAGGAATATGGATTACCCGAAGACTATAAACCAGAGGATTTAGTTGTACCAAATGTACCATTCTCATTTAGTGGAACGGTAGAAAAGAGCCACCTCCGTAAAGAGGCGGCAGAAGCACTGGAAAAGTTATTTGATTTAGCAAAGCAGGAGGGGATTCAGTTAAATGCTGTTTCGGGATTTCGTTCCTATGACTATCAACAACGATTGTATACAAACAATGTGAAAAGAAAAGGACAAGAGCATACGGATCGCTTCTCGGCAAAACCAGGACATAGCGAACATCAAACAGGGTTAACAATGGACGTTTCTTCTAAAAGTGCGAACAATGAACTAGAGTTATCCTTTGCTAATACGAAGGAAGGAAAATGGCTGAAAGAAAACGCGCATTGCGCAGGGTTTATCATTCGTTACCCTAAGGGAAAGGAAAGTATTACAGGTTATGCATATGAACCTTGGCATATTCGCTATGTAGGAGATATTGCTGAAAATATATATAAACAAAAGCAGACTTTAGAAGAATACATGAATCTATGAAAATAGAATTGAAGAATTAAACTGGCTATCAATAGACGTGAGATTGTAAAAGGCAGGGGATATAAATTAAGGTGTTTTTTAATTTTTTTGGTGAAGAGGGAAGGTCTCCCTCTTCTTTTTTCATTCCTTGTAAAATTTGAGGATGTCTTAAGGGAATGAAAAGATGGATTGTGTGAATTTATTAATATAGGCTACTTTAGGTGGCTTCTAGAGATGTTTTTTGAGGGAATACAATGTTATAAGTTTGTAGTATTCATTGCAGCAATTGACTATATTATAGGAGCATTCACGTTGGAATATAACAGAGAATTATAGAGTAAAGTAGGATTCAAAAGCATTGTTAAAAATGTTGGTGTTATAAGTTATTTTCCTATCAAAATAATTAGTCTTTTTTCAAAATTTAAGGTTGTTATTTTATTATATCTAGTAACTATTTATATTATTTAATAATTACTTTGTTTACTATTAAGGTGGTTATCTTACAAAATTGTAAGGTTATTTTAATTGACACTCGTATGTATAAGTAACTATACTGGTTACACAATATTGGTGAGTATATTTAATAATCTCTATCTATAAGTGTATGTCCGAGGATTATTTTTGGAGTAATAGTTCGATTTTAAATTCGTTATACGATATATAGCGATATAAATAACGTGATCTATTCTTTATTCAAAGTCGTATTATTTAAAGATTAATTATAAATGATATATTTACCAAATTGTAATAAATTGATAGAGGTGTTACATTTTGAAATATAAATTAATTGCTACAGGAATTCTTGCTGGAAGTCTATTATCCTACTCATCTAATACATTTGCAAATACTCATAAGTTCCCAGATGTTCCTGCATGGGCGGACAAATCCGTTAATTATTTAGTTGATAAACAGGTATTGAATGGCTATCCAGACGGAACTTTCGGTTCAAATGACTCATTAGACAGAGCTTCGGCTACAAAAATTATGACAAAAGTTTTAGGTATACAAATTGACTCTAATGCAAAACCATCATTTACAGATTCACAAAACCACTGGGCTACTCCGTATATTGCTGCTGCTGAAAAAGCTGGTATTGTTAAAGGTGAGGGTAATGGAATCTTCAATCCATCCGGAAAAGTAACTCGCGCTGCTATGGCTACGATGCTAGTAAATGCATATAAACTACAAAGCACATCAAATCATAACGAGCAGGTTAAATTTGAAGATTTAAAAGGGCATTGGGGAGAAAAATATGCCAATATTTTAATCGGTTTGAAAATTTCCAATGGTACTGAGAACGGTTGGCAACCAAATAGATTTATAACACGTGCTGAAGCTGCTCAACTTACTGCAAAAACAGATATGATGCAACATCGTCCAAAAAACCCATTAGAAAGTAAAACAATCATTATTGATCCTGGACATGGTGGCGAAGATCCTGGGAAATCCACAAAGGGATTACCTGAAAGTAAGATTGTACTAGACACTTCTTTACGTCTACAACAATTACTTGAAAAGCATACACCATTTACAGTTTTATTAACTCGTCAATCTGATAATAGACCAGGACATGATCAAAAAAGTTCTTTACAGGAACGTGTTAAATTTGCTAAGAAAAATCAGGGTAATATCTTTATAAGTGTACATGCAAATGCTTTTAATGGTAATGCAAAAGGGACAGAAACATATTACTATAAATCTTCTAAATCCGAAAAAACAAATCCTCATGTGGAAGAAAGTCGCGTTTTAGCAGAAAAAATTCAAACACGTTTAGTAGAGGCACTTCAAACACGAGACAGAGGAGTTAAACATGGAGACCTTCATGTTATAAGAGAAAATGACATGCCAGCTGTGTTGACGGAACTGGCGTTTATAGATAATGGTATTGATTACAGTAAATTATCTACGGAAAATGGCAGACAAATTGCAGCAGAAGCCATTTATGAAGGAATTTTAGATTATTATGAATGGAAAGGAAATAATGTATCTGAATATAGGCTGTAATAAGTAATTGAAAATATAGTAATTCTCGAAATGAAGAATTCTATAATTTTTTTGTATTTTTTTAAACAACAATTTTAAATTTGTATTTAAAATTGTTGTTTAAATCGTTACTTTATGTTTTAATAATATTGATAATAGTTATCAATAATAGTGAGAGGAAGATTAGTGAAACATGTGTTTTTAGTTAGTGTCATAAAGTTAATGAATTTCTATATTGTATGGCTATGAATCTATCTCTATTTTTGTGAACTAGAAATAATATATTTATATCTTTTAAATGTTTAAGAAGGAGTGGCTGTCTGTATGAAAAAAGCAAAAGAAATAGCTAAATGCGTTGCGGTAGCGTCCGTTATTATGTCTGGATCATTTGGTTTACAAGCAACATCTGCATTTGCAGAGTCTAAAGGAACTGTAGAAAATCTTCAAAATGGTGGGAAGGTCTATAATAGTTTTAAAACTACTTATGACATGAAGCAAAATATCAAAAATTCAATAAAGGTTTCTTTTATTGAGGATCCTTACGCAGATAAAAAGATTGCAATTGTTACCACCGATGGTAGTAATATAGATGCTAAATATACAATTAATAGCGGATACTATAACGCAGGTTTAAAATGGCCATCAGCCTATCATACTGAAGCAGAAATAACAAGTGGTGATAGTGCTCAATTCCATAAAGCTGCCCCAGTTAATACAATGACTTCAGCAAAGGTCACTTCTGAGGTAGGGTATACACTTGGTGGAAGTGTTAAAGTAGGAGTAAATGATAAAGGGCCAAATGCCGATGCAAGTATCACAGGTAGCTTTGCTTGGAAAGAAAGTGTATCTTATGATCAAGTAGATTATAAAACGGTATTGGAGACTCACACAGATAAAAAATTAAATTGGAAAGTAGGATTCCAATCATTTAATTTCCCAGAGTGGGGAATTTATAATCGTGATTCATTCAATACTTTCTATGGTAATCAACTATTTATGAAATCACGTAGTTATAATGAAGGAACGAATAATTTTGTTTCAAAAGATACAGTACCAGCTTTAACAGGATATGGTTTTTCTCCAAACGTAGTAGCGGTTATTACTGCTGATAAAACAGAAACTACATCAGATTTAAAAATAACAAATCGTAGAATTTCAGATCAGTACAATATCGAATGGGTAAGTTCAAAATGGTGGGGAACAAATAATAAAGATACATATAATGAATTCTTTACGAACCACTATAAATTAGACTGGAAAAACCATCAAGTTACTCTTGATAAACAAAAAGCCCTTGAAGAACAAATGAATAGTATCAACAGTGTGAATGATAAACTTAACAAAGGAAAAGGGAAATTATCTCTTTCAATGAATGGAAATCAACTCCAAGCTACGTCTAGCAATGCTGGTTATGGTATCAGTTACGAAGATAAAAATTGGGGTATCTTTGTAAATGGTGAAAAGGTCTATACTTTTAATGAAAAATCAACTGTAGGCAATATATCTAATGATATTAACAAATTAAACATTAAAGGACCTTATATCGAGATTAAACAGATTTAGTCAGAAAATGATGGACGATTGATGGACAATTATCTCATCAAGATACGAGTACGCTAGTTTATTTTAAATTTGTATACTGTAACGAAAGGACCAGATCTTATTTATTTTATAGATAAGATCTGGTCCTTATTACTTTTTTGTTTGCACACGAAGTTAAGATAACATTAGATGTTTTTTGTCCAGACTTTCACTCGATTAGAAAAGAGCATAAAGTATTTGAAAGCTATTGATGCTACGCAAGGGGATATTGTTTAAAGTAATCAGAACTTCATCGGTTGTTAAGTTACCACTTTAAATATATAATTAAATTTCATTAAAAAGATACTCTATTCAAAGTCCTTATTGGGTTTTTGAAGTGAAATATATACTATTTGAGGTGTGTGAAATGGGGAAATCTCGAGAGCAGACGATGGAAAATATCTTAAAGGCTGCTAAGAAAAAATTTGGAGAGCGTGGCTACGAAGGTACGAGCATACAAGAAATTGCAAAAGAAGCGAAAGTGAATGTTGCTATGGCCTCTTACTATTTTAATGGGAAAGAAAACCTATATTATGAGGTGTTTAAGAAATATGGTCTTGCTAATGAGCTACCCAATTTTCTTGAGAAGAATCAATTTGATCCTATCAATGCCCTTAGAGAATATTTAACGGTTTTTACTACACATATAAAAGAGAACCCTGAAATTGGATCATTGGCATATGAGGAGATTATTAAGGAAAGTGCACGATTAGAAAAGATTAAACCGTATTTCATAGGTAATTTTGAACAGTTAAAAGAAATATTACAGGAGGGTGAAAAGCAAGGAGTTTTTCATTTCTTCTCTATAAATCATACGATACATTGGATCACTTCTATTGTTTTATTTCCAAAGTTTAAAAAGTTTATTGATTCTTTAGGCCCAAATGAAACGGATGATACAAATCATGAATGGATGCCAGAAGACTTAGTGAACAGGATTGTTACTGCATTAACAGATAAACCTAACGTGTAAATTATTCAGTGTATATGAATTCTATTATTACTATTTAAAGCCTAATTTCTCAATGTATTGTAGAGAAATTAGGCTTTTTTCAACACGTCATTAAAGTATTTATAATTCAATGACTCAATTTGCTGATTATATTTTCAAGTATTCGTTTTGAGCTACATAGATATAGTTTTTGTTGCAACTGTTTGTTGAAATGCTTTATCATGCTCAACAATAACCATTGTGGGATTAAATTGTTGAATAAGCTCTTCGATTTGCATACGGGAATAGATATCTATAAAATTTAGTGGTTCATCCCATATATATATATGAGCTTTTTCACATAAGCTTTTAGCGATAAGCAGTTTTTTCTTTTGTCCACCAGAATAATGAGATATATCTTTCTCAAATTGAATTCGGTCAAAGTCCATCTTACGTAGGATGGATTTAAATAAGGTCTCATCAATCTTGTGCTGTTCAATAAAGTCTGATAGCGATCCCTTTAAATGAGAAGTATCTTGTTGGACATAGGAAATGATGAGTCCTGTACCTAAAATAACTAAGCCTGTATGCTGTATCGGATGTCCTAGAATTAGTTTTAGGATACTACTTTTTCCGCTCCCATTCGTTCCATCAAGTACAATTCGGTCACCTTGTTCAACTATGAAGCTAATCGAATCATTCACAATTTGGTCATCGTACTTAACGGACACATCAACCAAAGTAATCAATTCATTTGATTTAAATTGTAATTGTTCCAATTTTAAGGACTCAGTTTTCTCCACATTTTTTAGTAATTTTGACTTTTCTTCAATAGCTTTTTGTTGTCTTGATTCAAGGTTTTTTGCTCTTTTCATCATCTTGGCTGCTTTATGACCTACAAACCCCTTATCCAACTTAGAGCCTGAATTCCTCGTTCCATTTTTTGAAGCTTCCACATCATGAGACCAACTTGCTGAACGCTTGGAAGACTGTTTTAATCTCCCTATGTCTTTTTGTAGACGCTCATTTGTAGCCTCTTCGTGCTCTTGCTGTCTATCAAAATTTAACTTCCAAGAAGAATAGTTACCACTCTGAACTTCAATATTTGCTCTATTTATAGATAGGATATGGTCAACGCACCCATCTAAAAAGATTCTGTCATGTGAAATTAAAATAAATCCTTTTTTCTTCCTTAGATAATCAGAGACTATCTTTCGTGCATCAGTATCTAAGTGATTTGTTGGTTCATCAATTAATAGGAATTGGCCCTCATTTAAAAACAGTGCAGCAAGCAACACCTTTGTTTGTTCCCCATTTGATAATGTTTTAAATGGTCTGTATATGACCTCAGCATCAACATTTAAATAGGATATCTCACGCAGAAATTCCCAATCTTCTGCTTGGGGACAAATTTCTTCAAGGATTTCATAAGTGAATTTGTTCTTATCTGCAACAGAGTAGGGGAAGTAATTGAATTCTACCGAAGCAAGGATTTTCCCGCCATACTCATAATTCCCTAACAATAAATTAAAGAATGTCGTTTTACCTCGTCCGTTTCTACCGATAAATCCTAGCTTCCAATCCGTATCTATTTGGAAGTTTACACTTTCAAAAATATTATCAAAGCTACCTGGGTATGAAAAAGTTAAATCTTGGACTTTTATCATTGACATAATAATTCCTCCTTTATATATCGAAACGTTTCATATAAAGTCGGAACATCCATCCATTTTTTAATTGCTCTATATAAGTTTGATGGATATTAACGACTTATATAGAGCATTACATGTGTAACAATAGTGTCTGAAGTACTCATTTTTCTCGCTCCTTTATTTGTTAGGTACATTTAACAATTAATAAGTTCCAACTAACATAAACGGGAATAAAAAAATCCCCCAATTGTAATCGGAAGGATTAGTCTTTCGTCTATACTTAATAAGTACTTATTAATCATTTGAATCATGACAAATAAAGTATGAACTGAATTTTAAAAATGGATAGACTAACCCTATATTTTGTAGTTTGAAGTTATAAAATTCAACTTAAAATATAAATTAGTTAATCATTATTCATCCATCATTCCTTTCATAATTCTATTTTTAGAGTAACATTCTTTTTAGAGAGATGCAATATCAGCTTCAGCTTCACCTAATCCTAGATTATTTATAATTCTTTGAGTAAGGAGGAAATATGAAATTGACATCAATCTAAGTTGTAACTATAATTGTTACAGTTAGTTTCGAAAACTAATTCGAATTTCTATGTTAAAGATAGTATATTTTCATTCCTTTTTAAGTGTGACAGTTAGCAACTAACTATAATTCAATAGAGGATTAGATTTTATCTCATATTTAAAGAGTAGATAAGTTATACAATCCAAATTTACGATGCACAAATACTTGAAAAACTACATTTTTTAACTGATCCTTTTTGGAATCCTCAGTATTGAAAATTGTAAACATCTACAAAAAGTTAATAAGACTGTTGTATGTAGAAAGAAATCTTTTAAAAAGGTCATAATATGGATAATAGGTAGCACACATTTTAATTAGTAGGAGTTGTGCTACTATCAAGACATTTCTTAATAAAAGTATAGAAAAAACTCAAGAAGGTGAGTCCATTGCGTAAATATGCATATGTGCAATTTTATGTATTGATATTGGCTTTAATAGCTTATATAAGCTTTTGCTGTATATTTTTATTTGTTCTTCCGAATCATTATTTCGTATCAGATTTTAATATCCGGCTATCATCTTTAGTCGTTGAAACTACTGTATTTATCTCATTACTGTATTCTATATTATCCAGAAAAATTAAGTTAGGAGTATTCTGGATTTGCATAATTATTGCGATAGGGTGTTTCCTGATAGGAAATTTCATATCTGCTTTTCAAGTACTTAATGTAGAATTACCAATACAAAATTTTAATATCTCTGATATATTTTTGTTGTTTTTCTTATTTTTCTTTCTCTTTGCGTTTTTTTATAAAATTATGATGGAATGTAACAAATGGGAGAGAGCGTATTTACTTTGTGATTTATGCATTGTTGTTACTGCTATTTTTACATTAGAGTGGTACCTATTTAATAAACCTTCCGCAAATATCTTATTCTTTTCAATTGGAGATGTTTTTCTTTCATTTATTTTTCCGATTATAGATTTATTGCTTCTATTACTTGGAGTTACACTAATCTTTCGACCTGCTATTTTCAATGCAAAAAGTAAATTGTTTATTTTTATCTTAGTATTAACTGGATTGGCTATTACGGACTACTTATATTTTTACTTACAAGATGATTTGTCAGATCGTTCAGTTATATTATTAAGGTGTTTGTATAGAGTTTTCCTATTATTTATCGCTATTGCTGCTACAATCCCAAAGAATACTTCTTCTAAAAGAAATTATTTTATTGTCAATCCGAAATTTGGAAGGGAACTTCTTGTCATATTTCCTTATCTTGCAGTTGCAGTCTTAATTGGCTTTACTTTGAAAGAACAAACTTCTTCAGCTACATTGATTACGGGAAATTGTATTGCTTTTGTATTTGTACTGATTCGTCATACAATTGTACGAATGCAAAACAAAGATTTAACCGAGACCTTAAAAGTGTTTAATAATCAATTAGAACAAACAGTATCTCAAAGAACAAGGGATTTAATAAACAAATCTAATGATTTGGTAAAAAATCAAGAGAGATTTAAGTCTTTATATGAGTATCATCCAGATCCTATTTTAACGATTGATTCAAATGGTATCGTATTAAATATAAACCAGGCTGGAAGTATGTTATTAGGAAAAGAAAGTGCTGCATTAATAGGGAAAGAGTGCTTCTCTATTTTTTTAGATGAAGATAAATCTGAATTGGAATCGGCTATAAAGAAAGGGAAACGATGTAGTTCATCTTCGTTACAGTTACGTGTGAAAAATAACAATGAGAAGGATATTCTCTTTTGGTATGTCACTATAGTTCCTATTATGATAGAAGGACAAACCTTTGGGAGTTATGTAATGGTAAAAGACATAACGAGGATGAAACAACAACAGGATGAGATAAATTATCTTGCGTTCCATGATACGGTGACGGAGATTGGAAATCGTATATTCTTCCAACAAGAATTAGATAGATCCATTAAGCGTGCACAAAAAACACAGGATAAGTTCGGGCTCCTGTATATTGATTTAAATCGCTTTAAGACCATTAATGATACATTGGGTCATTCGATTGGTGACAGAGTTTTAAAAGAAGTTGCCAAACGTTTTAGGACATGTCTGTCACCGACTATTCCTCTAGCAAGAATAGGTGGAGATGAGTTTGCAATCATTGTCCATAACCAAACAGAGCAACAGCTATTGGATTTGTGTAAAACTCTATTTCGTATAACTGAAGAACCATTTGTAGTAAATCAGCATAGTTTTTACTTATCTCTTAGTATAGGAATAGCAGTGTATCCATTTGGAGGAATAAATACTACTACACTTTTACAACACGCTGATATCGCTATGTATAGCGCAAAGGAAAAAGGTAACAATGCTGTTTGTATGTATGACGAGACATTATCACAAAAAGTAACTCGTCGATTACGATTAGAACAGGATTTACCAAATGCAATTGAAAATAATGAGTTATTTTTATTGTATCAACCACAAATTGATAGTAAGGCAGGTAAGGTTATTGGTGCAGAGGCTTTAATACGCTGGCAACATCCAGAGCTTGGGCTGATTTCTCCTTTTGAGTTTATACCTATCGCAGAAGAAACGGCGCAGATTATTTCAATTGGGAAGTGGACGTTACAGAAAGCGTGTCGACAACTGAAAGAATGGCATTCTGCGGGCTATTCAAATCTAAAGATGGGGATAAATTTATCAGCTATAGAGTTTGAACAGAAAGATTTTGTTCAAACAATGATATCTACCATAGAAGAGATAGGAGTACCTGCTAATTCAATTGATTTGGAATTAACAGAGCGAATAGCAATGGTAGATGAAAAAGAAACCTTATCGAAGTTAAAAGTATTAAAATCATATGGTGTACATTTATCAATTGACGATTTTGGTACAGGTTATTCTTCACTAGCGTATCTGCCTCTTTATCCAATTGATATTTTGAAAATTCCAAGAGAATTTGTTAATAGGATCGGAATTTCTACTGATGGAGATGAAATTATACAAACCATTATTTCACTTGCTCATACTTTAAACATGAAAGTGATAGCAGAAGGGGTGGAAACGAAGGAACAATTAACAGTGTTACAACGTAATGGATGTTATCTAATTCAGGGCTATTACTACAGTAAACCTGTAAATGAAGATGAATTTATCGATTTTTTAAGTACAATGCAAAATGAATAAGTGAAAAATCAGTATCTGTATAAAGTAAAGTGAAAAGACGTTCTATCCATATGGATTTGAACGTCTTTCTTATGTTTATTTTCAGTAGTTATGCAGCAAGGTTTCAGCCTTTGAAAGTAAAATACGTATCTATATTCCTTGTATTTTGGGCTAATGGGATATGAGGTGAAAATTGCTTCTTGTGAAAACGCATTAGGGACAGCTTGTATATTCTTAAAGCAATTTGAAAAAGGATTAGCAGTTTGTATGGAATTAGGAAATGAAGAGTATGTATATCATTTCAATATTTTACATTCTCTTAATGAATATGAAGCAATTAAACTCTTAGAAGAAGTGAAAAAAGTGTTTCTTACTTCGAAAAGCAAGGTTTATGGGATTTCGTAGAAGAATATGCAGATCTAAAAAAGGAAGAAATTATACAATAATCACATGCTATCATTTTTAATAGCTAATTAACAAAGGGACTCCAATTATGGAGTCCCTTTGTTAATGGGGTAATGCTCTGGTTTATCTAATTATAACAATATTTGTAAAAAATGCGAAGGGGTCCTAGTTTGGAGGGGGAATTATTTAATCTTTTTTATTTAATAAAAGGGATAATATTTAGTTATCTTCGCTTCTTAATTATGTTTTCTATCACAATTTGAAGTGAATTTCATTTAATCTTATTTATTTTATAGGAATTATAAGGTATACTAAAAATAGGTGCGAAATGTACCATTTGAAAAAGAGTGAATTGCAAAAAGGAATCCGTAAAGGATTCCTTTTTTGTTTCTTTGAAAATGAAGCAATGTTCTAATTATCCCTTTCATTTCTATGAATGCGCTGCGATCTTATAAACTAAAAAAGAATTTTTGGGAAATTGCCATATTCCTGTAACAAAACAAAGGTATGTTATGTGTGTTAAATATAAAGAGAAAGAAGGAAAAGTTGTGAAAAAAATTTTGCCAATTGTTGCGTTATTAGGCATGATGAGTTTCGGAGTACAGGAAATGAATGTAAGAGCTGATACATACCACAAAGGCGATTCAAAAATTAGTTTTTGGGATTCGAAAAGAAAGGGTACTAATTTCATGAATAGTACGTCATTACCTGAAAACTATAAAAGTGCAAAAGAAGCTAATATTGAATATGTACGTTTAGCACCTGATAAATGGGCAAAAGATAAAGATTTTCTATTTGAGGATAAACCAGATACTTCTGGAAAGGATTTTCTGATAGGTAATGCAGATAACTATCAGGGATTAGTAAAGGAGGATTTAGAAAAATTAAAGGCGGATTTAGATGCCGCACAATCACAAGGAATGAAAGTTGTTCTTACAATGTTATCCTTACCTGGTGATCGATGGCGCCAATTTAATAATAACAAGAATGACGACAGAATATGGGAGGAAGAGAAGTATCAAGAACAAGCAAGTCAATTTTGGAAGGATCTTGCTTTGGAATTAAAAGATCACCCCGCGGTGGTTGGTTATAATATTATAAATGAACCACATCCAGAAACAGTTAAAAATAATAGATATAATGATTTTTGGACGGAAGATTATGAGAAATGGTATGCAAAAGTGAAGGGAACGACAGCGGATTTAAACAGATTTTATCAAAAAGTAATCAATTCCATTCGTGAAGTAGACCAAGAAACACCGATTATTTTAGATTCAGGTTTATATGCTACTCCATGGGCCTTTAAATATTTAAAACCAGTAAATGATAAAAAAACCCTATATGCATTTCATATGTATGAACCATATGAATTAACGAGTCAAGGTGAAAAACAAAATAAGGAGTATCAATATCCAGGATTAGTAAAAGTAGGAGATTTAGAGAAACCTGTAATGTGGAATAAGCAGGGATTAGAGCAATTTTTGAAGCCAATCCAACAATGGTCTAAGAAAAATCATGTATCATCTAATCGAATTATTGCAGAGGAGTTTGGAATTAACCGTACTGTTCCAGGAGCTACCCAATACATGCAAGATCTTATTTCTATCTTCAACCAAAAAGGTTGGCATAAATCATTCTATGCATTTCGTGAAGACACATGGACAGGGATGGATTATGAATTGGGAACAGGAAAAATAAAATGGGATGAAGAGGGTAAACCGATGCGTCAAGATAATTCACTCTGGGATGTAATAAAAAAAGATTTACAAACGCGTAAATAGTTTAGAATATTAGGCCTAAGGACTAAATGTAAGCATCTAATTCAAATAGAATTAGATGCTTTTTATTTCGAAAAAAGGTGGAGTTGAATTAAAGATTCCATCTTTTCTTTTGCATAAAGAGTACCAATCAGGTTTATTTACAACGAAAAATAAGATTTTTAGAGAATAGCTTAGAAAAAAATTGTGGAGGTTCAAACAAATGTGGTCACAATTGTTTAAACCTTTAAAGTAAATAAGTTTTATGAATTTTTTTGTGAGATTCCAACCCTTAAATGTTGAAAAATATTTACTGATTTCTCCAATTGGGTGTATTTCTCCAATTAGATGGGAGTTTAGAATACAGAATCAAAACATAATAGGCTGTTATCGATGAGTTTATCGTAAAGTTGTTATTTAATGTGTCATCAAATAACATTTATATACAATAATAAATAAAGAAAAGGAGATATTTATGAAAAAATATAGAGTAATAGACACAACTTAAATAGTATGAATAGTTTAGATTGTAAAAACATGAAGAAGAAAACAAAAAATCCTTAAGAGTACTAAGGAAAAATGAGGGAGATAATATGGGGAATAATTCAAAACATAAAACTAGAAAAATACTTGCAGCTACTGCTACAGTAACTATGCTTGCGACTGGAATGATTTCTTCATCAGATGTCTTTGCGGAGCAAAAGGAGCAGCAAAAAAATTTATCGACATCACTGCAAAGTGAAAAGTCAGTTAAATCAGAAAATATAACATTTACAGTCCCAGGAAAAGGAGATGTTGAGGTACTAAAACAACAGGAAAGAAAAAGTATGGCATTTAGTCCATATGAACCAACTGGTTTATATGCAAAACCAAATGAACAAATAACGATTAATGTAGAAGGTAATCAAGATATTCAGGTATATATTGGAACGTATTCGTATGATGCTTCTTGGAGAGAAGATTCTAAGATAAAATCATTTACATTAAAACCTGGTGTAAACACAATCCAATCTCCAAATGGGGGGCTGATTTATTTTTATAATAAACAGCAAGGTGGTACCATTCGAACAACAATCACAACAGGTGGAACGACTACGCCTTTCTTTGAACTAGGAAAGCATACGAAACAAGATTTAATAAACATGCTGGACCAATATCCTAATGCACATGCAGTGGAGTTAAAAGGCGAACGTGTATTAATTACGGCCAGCCCTGCACGTGTTAAGAAATATTTGTTGGGTTCTAATACAGATCCTGTACAACTCTTAAAAAAGATGGATGAAGCTACTCGAATTCAAGACAAAGTAGCTGGATTATCTGAAGAACAAGTAGATAAACATTATGTTCATTACGTAGAAGAAAATCATTCTCCTGATTATTATATGTATGCAACTTCTTATCGAACAGCATATGTAGGAGATGCAATCCAATACGTGTTAGATATTAATAAATTTATAACAGATGGCTGGGGCCCTTGGCATGAGGCAGGACATTTGAGACAACAATCGCCCTGGAAGTTTTATAATATGACAGAAGTACAAAATAATATATACAGCCTTTCTGTAGAAAAAGCATTTAATCAACCATCCAACTTAGAGAAAAGTGGAATTTATCCAAAAGCATTTCAATATTTAGAACAAGTGAATAAAAATTATGATGAAATTAGCGATGTTTTTGTAAAGCTTGTTATGCTTTGGCAACTACAGTTAGCGTATGGAGAGGATTTTTATCCTAAATTGCATCAATTGTATAGAGACATGCCTTCAAGTGAACTTCCACAAACTGATGAAAATAAAAAACAATTATTTATGATTTCAGCATCAAAAGTAGCCAAACAAAATTTGATTCCTTTCTTTGAGAAGTGGGGATTACGTCCAAATAACGATACCATTCAAAAGGTAGCTGCATTAGGATATCCAATTTTAACAGCAGAGATTTGGAAGGGTACGGATTCTAATCCAATTAAACCAGATATGCCTGATGTAAATAATATTTTAGAAGGAAACCAGTTTGCATGGTCGCTGAAAGGGATTGGAGATTTTGAATTCGCAAAAGTAAATTTAAATAAATCAACAGAAGAAATGCAAATTGATCTAAAAGCAGGTGTACCACATAACTACTTTGATAGTACATATGCAAGTATTAAAGTGCAAAACACATCAGGTAAAGTAGTATATAACAAGGAGTTTTATGGGAATAAACAGCAAAATGCTGGAACACAAAAAGTTTCAGTAAAGACCGGCGATTTTATTGAGCTTACACATTTAGAAGGCGGAGAGAGGGCAACATTAATAAATTTAGATAATAATAAACGTGAAAGTCTTGATAAAAAAGTAATGTATGAAGTTACAAAGGATGGCCTGAAAAAAGTAAATCAAATTGTTAATCCGAAACCAGATACAGAAGCTCCCACACAGCCACAAGGATTATATGCAAACAATCTTACTTCTAACAGTGTAGAGCTAAAATGGAATCCTTCTACAGATAATATAGGTGTAAAAGAATATCAGGTATTACGTGATGGACAATTGATTCAAACCGTACAAGGAACGACATTTATTGATCAAAACTTAACAGCTAATAAGGAATATAAATATGCAGTGAAGGCTGTAGATGCAGCTGGAAATACATCAATTCAAAGTGAAATTCTTCCGGTAAAAACCAAAGATCAAAATGTATCTTATGAAAAATGGGATCCAAAGAAGGCATATACAAAGGGCGATAAAGTAGAACATCAAGGGACGGTGTATGAAGCGGTTCAAAATCATCAAGGAAATGGTGACCCGAATTGGATATTTGCGTTATCTTTATGGAAACCACTTACAATCAAATAACATGTAAGAATCAGATGTGAAGATAGAACAACATAAAATTGGGGCAGTATTTTAAAGATTTACTGGATGTTGTTTGAATTTTGATAGATTTCTCTACTAAGTTATTATTCAATAATAAAAATTAGAAAAGGATGTAGATTAGTGATTAGTCAGAAAACGAAGAAAAGATTTAATAAAGTTATTATAATGACCGCAGCATGTAGCATGTTTTCTATGTTTGGAACGTCTATTTCGCACACTAAAGCTGCAACACATTCAGCTGCTCCAGCAGTTTATGTGAGTCCCCAAAATATACCTGCCTCAGATATTATTAGTATAGACTGGTCACCAGTTCAGACTCCACCTTATACGTACTGGGCTGTACACAACTGGAATGCAGGTGGTGAAGCTGGAGGATATGCTGGTTTTCAACAACAAAGTGGGTTTGATGAAAATGGAAAACGTACTTTACATTTTGCCTTATGGGATCCAATTTCCTCTAAAGAAGCAATAAAGGCCGAATACTTATCTCCGAATTCGCAAGCTGGACCCTTTGGGGGAGAAGGAACAGGAATGAAGGTTCAAACAACTTATGGTTGGAAAGACTACAATTGGTACACAATGACAATGCGTTCATGGCAAGAAAATGGTCATACTAAATTTGGACAATGGATGAAAGATGTAACAAAGAATAAATGGCATCAGATTGCAATTATGGACTTTCCGGTTGCTAATGTTGCATTTAATCATGGATTAGGAATGTTTCAAGAAGACTGGGCTGATAGTGGACAGAATGTTCGAGAAGCGCGCCTAAAAAATGGTTATAGCCGAAAATTAGTTGATAAACAATGGAGTTCTTGGAATAATCAAAGTATTTCTGGAACGCATGATAATACTTATCAATATGATGGAGGATCTACTTCAGAATATGTATGGGTCAAAGCAGGAGGTAATACGCAGTCTACTATTGGGTCAGGAAAAATATTCACGCTAAATCAACCTACTCAACCTGAAATAGGAAAACTAGATTTTGATATCCAATCTATATATTATGAAAATGAAAAATTAAATGTATCTTGGAAACTAAAAGAAAATAGTACACCGCAATTTAAGGGGAAAATTGAAATTTATAACAATGAAAATATGACGGGCCAACCTATTAACGTAATTAATGATATTAAATCTTATCAAAATGGAATCAGTCAATCTATATCATTACCAACAAATGCTTATGCAAAAATTGTATTAACGGATATATTTGATCAAACTGTTGAGAAAAAGGTACAAATCAAAAATGAATCTCCAAACATTTTTGAAGGTAATGAATTTGCATGGTCGCTGAAAGGGATTGGAGATTTCGAATTTGCGAAAGTAAATTTAAATAAATCAACAGAAGAAATGCAAATTAATCTAAAAGCAGGTGTACCACATGACTACTTTGATAGTACATATGCAAGTATTAAAGTACAAAACACATCAGGAAAAGTGGTCTATAACAAAGAGATTTATGGAAACAAACAGCAAAATGCTGAATCGCAAAAATTTCCAGTCAAAGTAGGGGATTATATAGAGTTAACACATCTAGAAGGTGTACATAGAGCTACTCTTACAAATGTAGATAATAGTAAACAAGAAAGTTTTGGAAAAAAAGTCATGTACGAAGTTACAAAGGAAGGCCTGAAGAAAGTAGAAAAGATGCCAGAAGCAACAATTTTAGAAGGAAACAAGTTTGCGTGGTCATTAAAAGGATATAGTGATAGAGAAATTGCAAAAGTAGATTATGATAAAACGGTAGAAGAGATGAAGGTAAAACTAGAAGCAGGTGTACCACATTCCTATTTTGCTAGTACGTATGCTAGTATTAAGGTCCAGAATTCTTCTGGTAACGTTCTGTACAATAAGGAAATCGTGGGAAATAAACAACAAAATGCTGAAAGCCAAACTGTGCCCGTCAAGGTAGGGGATTACATTGAATTTACCCATATAGAAGGAGAAGTAGCAAAGGAAAAAACGCGAGCAACTTTAATTAACCTTGAAAATAACAAAAATGAAACCATTGGAAAAACAGCAAGATATCAAGTTACAAAAGAAGGCTTGAAGAAAGTAGAGAAAATGCCAGAAACAACGGTTTTAGATGGAAATCAATTCGCTTGGTCATTAAAGGGATATAATGATCGAGAAATCGCGAAAATAGAATATAACAAAGCAACAGAAAAAATGCAGCTTAAATTAGAAGCGGGTATACCCCATTCTTATTTTAGTAATACGTATGCAAGCATTAAAGTCCAGAATTTATCTGGTAATATTTTGTACAATAAAGAAATTATAGGGAATAGACAACAAGATGCTGAGAGCCAAACCGTTTCAGTCAAAGTAGGAGATTGTATTGAGTTTACTCATATAGAGGGAGAAACACAAAAGGAAAAGACACGCGCCACACTTACTAATCTTGAGAATAGTAAGCAGGAGTATATGGGAAAGAAAAGAATATATCAGGTTACCTCTATGGGATTATTAATAAAGTCATAGATTTCACTACAAAAGTTAAATTATAGATTTATATATTATATAAAAATCTTAACCATTATACGCATTAAAAAATTCTCAAGAGAATATAGATCGGCGGGTATAGTATGAACATATTTAAAGGGTTTCTAATTTCATCAATTGCAATGACCACATTTGTAGGAACAGATCTAATTTTACAAAATGATAGTATTCATAATAAAGTTTACGCTGAATCTTATAATGTCACATACAAAGAAAGAGATTCACAGGAAGAAAGATTAGTTGTAAAGTTTAAAAATCAAATTGACTTACCTTATGAAGATGGTATTGAGAAACGAATAAAAAATGGGGATTATGATAACAATTTAAAGAAGTTATTTTCCGAAAATACAGAACTTACTTTGAATCGTCTGTTCTCATCTGTAAATCCGATAGAGATTGAAAAGTTATCAGTACAATCTAAATCAGTTGCTAATGAATCAGCTAATAATTTATTAAATTATTATATTGTACAAGCTCCTAATAACATAGAAATAGAATTATTACTGAAAAAATTTGAAGCATCTCCTCTCGTAGAGGAGGCTTATATACAAGAAAAACAAATTTTGACACCTCCTGAAATACAGTTACCAAATTTATCTGTTAATCCGTACGATGATCCTAGATTTACAAATCAAGGATATCTTGAAGCGGCACCAAAGGGAATTAATGCCTCGCATGCTTGGAGCATTAAAGGTGGTGACGGAAAGGGTACAACTTTTGTGGATATGGAATATGGATGGTTATTGAACCATGAGGATCTAGTTAATAAAAATATAAAGCTTATGTCGGGACAAAATATAAGCCAGCATAGAGCTCATGGTACTTCTGTATTAGGAATTGTTTCATCTGAAGATAATCAAATTGGAAATATTGGAATTGTACCAAAAGCAAATGTAAAAGTAATATCCCAGATTAGGGACAATGGAATTTATAATACAGCGGATGCTATTTTAAGTGCTGTACATAATTTACAAGCGGGAGATATTCTTTTATTAGAGGCACAAGCTTCGTATGATGGGTATGGGGATAAATATTTACCTGTAGAAGTACATCCAGATATTTTTGATGCAATTCGTGTTGGTGCAGATAAAGGGATTATTATTATAGAAGCTGGCGCAAATGGTTCAAACGACTTAGATAATTTTAAAGATCGTAATGGAAAAAAGATCTTAAATCGAAATAGTCCAGACTTCAAGGATTCAGGTGCTATTATGGTTGGGGCGGGATCATCAACTGTTCCACATAAACGTTTATGGTTTTCAAATTATGGAAGTCGATTAGATGTATATGGATGGGGAGAAAATGTTGATACAACATCAGCAAATCCAAGTCAAAATACTACAAATTTATATACATCAACATTTAGTGGAACATCAAGTGCTTCACCAATTATTGCTGGAGCAGCAACTTCGATTCAAGGTATTGCTAAAGAACATCGAGGTTCTCCTTATACACCAGCCGAATTAAGAAATATCTTAAGTAATCCGAATACAGGAACAAAATCTCAAGATCCGTGGAATGATAGAATAGGTGTTTTACCTGATCTAAAATCTATATTAGATAACTTAGGTTTTAATTCAGATATACCGGACTCTTCTAGTATTTTAGAAGGAAACCAGTTTGCATGGTCACTAAAAGGAATTAGTGATTTCGAGTTTGCAAAAATTAATTTCAATAAGTCAACAGAAGAAATGCAAATCGACTTAAAAGCAGGCGTACCGCATCATTATTTTAATGAAACGTATGCGAGTATTAAAGTACAAAATGCATCAGGAAAAGTAGTATACAATAAAGACATTTATGGAAACAAACAACAAAATGCTGAATCGCAAAGAGTTCCAGTCAAAGTAGGAGACTATATTGAATTAACACATCTAGAAGGTATTCATAGAGCTACTTTAACAAATGTAGGTAATAGTAAACAAGAAAGCTTTGGAAAAAAAGCAATATACCAAGTTACAAAGGAAGGTCTGAAGAAAGCAGAAAAAATGCCCGAAGCTACAATTTTAGATGGAAATCAATTTGCATGGTCACTAAAAGGAATTAGTGATTTCGAGTTTGCAAAAGTTAATTTTAATAAGTCGACAGAAGAAATGCAAATCGCCTTAAAAGCAGGCGTACCGCATCATTATTTTAATGAAACGTATGCGAGTATTAAAGTACAAAACACATCAGGAAAAGTGGTCTATAACAAAGAGATTTATGGAAACAAACAGCAAAATGCTGAATCGCAAAAATTTCCAGTCAAAGTAGGGGATTATATAGAGTTAACACATCTAGAAGGTGTACATAGAGCTACTCTTACAAATGTAGATAATAGTAAACAAGAAAGTTTTGGAAAAAAAGTCATGTACGAAGTTACAAAAGAAGGCTTGAAGAAAGTAGAAAAAATGCCAGAAACAACGGTTTTAGATGGAAATCATTTTGGGTGGTCTTTAAAAGGATATAGTGATAGAGAAATCGCAAAAGTTGATTATAATAGGACAACAGAGAAAATGCAGGTGAATTTAGAAGCAGGCGTACCACATTCTTACTTTAATAATACGTATGCAAGTATTACAGTAAAGAATTCGACCGGTAGTGTTGTGTATAATAAGGAAATAGTAGGAAATAGACAACAAACTGCTGAAATCCAAAAGGTGCCCGTAAAAGCGGGAGATTACATTGAGATTACCCATATGGAAGGGGAAGCAGTAAAGGAAAAGACACGCGCTACACTTATTAACCTTGAGAATAATAAACAAGAATATATAGGCAAAAAAAGAACCTATCAAGTTACTTCAACGGGATTAAACAAAATAGATTAACATGAAGAACCTTCTAATTATTAGTTAGATGCAAATAGTCGTTCATTATGAACGACTATTTGGCTTTTATTTAAAGAAAAGTGAAATGAAAATACTCTCTCTTTTGTATATACTCTCCTTGCCATCAACTGCTACATTTGTTTATCAGGGGGTAAATTTTAAAAATGTGCTTGAGAATTGATAAATGTTTAAGTGTTATAGATTTGAGAAAAAAGAAACAGAATAGTAAGGTATTTGTTGATAAATCCTCTCTTTCGTTACAATATTTTACATATTTGGTATGATATATATATGAGTTCTATGTATATTAAGGGAGGAATGAGAATGAAAAGTTTCATAACACGTGCAAGTGGTAATACAATCTCAAAAAGGTTAGTTTTAATGGTGTTGTCGATGGTTTTAATGATATTGATGATTACACCATCGAATGATGTATCGGCAGCCAATCTATCAAAAGCAGGTTCACTAAAAGGCGTAAATTTATTTAATGGAAGTTGGACAGTTGCTATACAGGCAGCAAATTTACAATATGTTTCGGCTGAGCCTTCGGGAAATATAATAGCAAATCGTAATGCAGTTAATGGATGGGAGAAATTCGAATTAATTTCGACTGGGGAATTATATACGTACGCTTTAAAAGCTAAAAGTAATGGGAAGTATGTTTCGTTTGAGCCAAATGGTAGAGTAGTAGCAGATCGTACATCAATTGGTGCATGGGAAAAGTTTATCTTATATAATGGTGGAGACAATAGGATATATGTATTACAAGCACTAAGTAATGGTAGATATATATCAGCAAATGGTGGTAGAGAATTAACAGCTACTAGTTATGTAGCTGGAAGCTGGGAAAGATTTGTTATTGTATACTTCTAAACTTTGAAGTGTTATATATCTAAATGATAATGGCATGTTTAGTTGGTATAAATACCTAATACAATAAAGTTTTAAGCATGTAATACAAGTGTATATTAACGTGTAAAAGGGCTGCAAATAATTAGCAGTCCTTTTTGCATGGACTTACTGAGGTTATAATGAGAAGAAAAAGAACCCTATAGGGTTCTTTTTCAAGGCATATTAACAGTAAGGAGAATCATGAAATGCTACTTCAAATCTTTATTAGGGGAAAGATTTTGAAAAAGCTTAACACGTATTTATTTTTACATAAATGTAAGATGTAGTAAATTGATAATGTTTATACTTACTATTACTAATATTCAATTAAGATAGTTAATACTATTTGTATGGTGTTAATGAAGTACATATTTAGAAAACTAATAATAGCCCCAAGTTGGTTAAATATGTCTAATATTATATTTTATTTGTTAAAAGAGCTTATAGTTATATCATTTCAAAAATTAATTAACATTTAAACAATTTTAACTGAAATTGGATGTGTATTAAATAAAATAGACAAAGACCCTGTAATAAATACAGGGCCGGATACAGGGTTAAGGGAACGCATAGTTTCTTAATATCATAGTAGCATATATTCTTTGTATAGCTACATGAGGATTTTGACAGAATTAAGAACAAGACAGAAAATCTGTAGGAAAGTAAATATAGTGCTGGAAATGTGATTTTAAATTAAGCTATAGGTATATTGAAATGGATGAAAACTCTTGAGTACCATGATTAAATTGCCTTTAATTATGAGGTTTAGGTTAGAGGGATAATTGGATCTTACTGAAAAGAAAAAATGTTTTTTAGATTAAAAGAAGAAAAGACACCTTTTGGGTGTCTTTTCTTTAGGTAAACAGTTCACATATTGCTGAATTAGATACGAAACCATAATTCGACTACGAAGTAAATCCTAACATAATCTGAACAGAAAAAATATGTAATATTACATTTTTAGTTTTTAATTATTTTATTCAATATAGAGAAGCAACGTAAATAAAAGGGCATGCAGTAGTATCTGCAGCCCTTTTTAGGAGGAACTCAAGACATCATTAGGACACGTATTGGAAACAGGTTCAAGAATAGTATGTGTGAAAAGAAAAAGTCCTATACCAAAAGTAGACAGGACCTTATCTTTTTTACATTTTAAAAAATGAAATTCTGTCCTTTTGAAATCAGTACAGCACAGACTTGGTTCGAAATGAAATTAGAAAAAGTATACATGAAAATGGCAGACAACTATTTTGTTGCCTGCCGGTGCCAGTGGGTTGAATGAGTTAGTCAATTCAATAAATTGTGCTATCCCATTACCAGAAGATTGAAGCCGCTAGTTCAAACGGCTTAGACATAGTTTGTCTAATAAAGAAAAAATTATGAGTAGAAATTTTGTTTGCTCTATATGAAAAGATAAATAGATATTCATCAGACAAGGATAATTTAGCATATCTTGAATAGGGTGTAGGAATGAATTAAAGAAATGGATATTTGTTTAGGAAGGGACTGACTCAGGAGTGGGACTTTCGGACAGGGTTTGGGGAGCGGTGATTGCCTTTGGCATTGCGACTAATATCGTTGCTTGTATAATGGCAGTATACATTCAAAAATATGAGCTAATGATAAATCATCTTACAAATATTTTATTTTTAATAATTATCTCTTTAACGTTTATAAAGATGAAAATTAACAGATGGGTGGCTTTAGGATTTACATTAGTTGTAATAGAGAAAGGTATTAAAGCGGGATATGACTTCTACACACATAATTATTATAGTGTCAGTTGGAGTTTAGCTATTATTGTCTATTGCATATACGAGATGGAAAAGTATCATATTGAAATAAACGAATAGGCGCAACAAAAAGGTGTTAGTAGGTGGAATTCTTTTTAAAATACTATAAAAAAGACACTACAAGAGTGTCTTTTTTTTGAAAATACTCTATAATTAACTTTGGGGAAGGTAATGTTAGAGTATTCGTTTAGCATTATCTTTATATTTGATAAACCATGAAATCGAAAGATTTTGTGGTTTATTTTATGAACAATAGATATTACAGTATTGGCAGTGAGCTATTAATCATTTTAAGCATTAGGGGAGAATGGATTAAAAGTCTAACATCGAATAACGGTTCCGGAATATAGTGTTGCGAAATGATCTCCCATATCCCAAACGGTACTTGCCTGTATATAGCCCTTAAAGCCTTCTGAAGAATAATAAATCTCTTTTGGTATACTTTCTTTAGTTTGGAAATGTGCTTTAGAGTACTTTACATAATGGTTTTTAACAACTTTTGCTTCTGGAACAATAGTGTTTTTTTGTTCCAATGTTGGCCTAGCACTAGAAGGTGGTATGAATTTTACATTGTCTTGGTAATTAGGATCTAAGGTGTCAGCTTGTACACTGTGTGACGAAACAAAGGTGCTTAGACTACTTCCCGCGATTAAAGTTGCAAATACTAACTTTGAGAATTTTGTTAATCTACTCATTCTATAATCTCCTTTTTATTATTTTGTAAGGTATCTCCTTACACCTCACAGTCTATATCCACTACAAAAGGGTGTACATACATATTGATAGACAAAATTCTACAAAATACCGCATGTTTTTGGGATTTATGTATAATAATCCAATGTCTAATAGTCTATCAAAAGTAAAAAGTAGGTCTTATATAAAAGAAAATGAATAATTTATGCAGGTAATGTATATGGAATTATTGTTTAAATATTCTAAAATGAGTTGATAAAGATGTTGGTAGGTTTTTTGGAAAACAAATAATTTCCTAGGTGAAATTTGGAAGGAAGATTCTCTGTTAGAGTTTTTATAAGGGAATTCATTTTCGTAGATTCAAAATGTAAAAATAACTAAAAGAGCAAGTGTTTCAATGGGTAAAAAGCTATGTTGAGTCTTTTTTCTCTGTCGGTGGTCGTCTAATCAATGAAATGACGGATGCTTATGATAGTTTGTGTCTAGCAACATTCGTGTATAAACGAATGAATTAAGAAAAGGGTGAAATATTGGATAACTCGAAATGGATACCTTTAAGTAATGTTGATGATGATGAGGAAATTTGGGTAGGAGCAAGAGTTAGGTTGTACAATGTTGGTATGAATAGAGAAGATAAAGAAAATAATTTCTATGAATATATTATTTCTTATATCTACGACAACACTAAATACTTACAACTAACTAATTTAACAACAGGAAAAGCAGGTTATATTATTTGTGCCATTGAAAAAGAATTACCAAATAATTATGCTTTGGGCAGAACATTAAAGCAAAGAATAGGTTTAGAAAATACCTATTTTAGATTTGAATAATCAACAAATAAGGGAAGCACCAACTCTAAGGTGTCTTCCCTTATTTAATACTTTTTATCAATAATCAATATTAACAGAGCCTAAATAAAAAAGTGAGAAAAATGATAAACATTCTTCTCACTTTCAGCAATTAGGGTGGCATATACATAAATATGCGTTTGGGTGGATTTTTGGATGAAAAATCCACATGCATAGTATAACAAACTACATAAGGTAGATTATATGTAATATTGCATATAGGGAAAGATTCTTCTATAGAAATAAAATACAGTTTATACTGAATTATTTATTTATTATAAGTTAATAATATATTATCGGATTTTATATCTATTACTTATGTATACGTGTTACAATGAATTTCTCCAATTTATTTTATTCTTTTATATAGAATTTATGGTTTAGTTATCTCTTACAACAAAATCGGCCGTAGTAAATGATTCATGAATAGTGTGATGCATTTAGAATGGTTCAAAGGCTGTTAAACATAATCATACAAAGAATAAATTTATGTAGTTATTTTTTAGAGAATTTATTATGGTAAAGACTTCATCCGATTTGAATAGCGCTAAATTAAAATTTTTATCCAATCAAGGTCAAATAATATCTGTTAAATGAAGGGTATGTTTCATCCATTTTATTGGGAACAATTCGTAGTTTTAGAATTGCTGAATATGGAAAGATAACATATTCGAAAGGAGGATAGATAAAACGCTGCCTGTGAAATTTAAATCGTTAAATAAGGAAGTTGAGATGATAGGATTTAATAGGGGTTTCATTTCGAATGGTACTGTAAATATATGTAGAAAAAATAAAGGAGAAAAATTTAAATAAACTATATCAGTAGTAAAAGTGAAAGGGAGAAGTATCTAGTGTTTAATATAAAAGAAAGATTGGGACAAATAAAGCTTAAAACGAAGTTGTCTATGGCATTTATTGCAATATTAATTATACCAAGCCTTATCGTAGGAATATCATCTTATAATAAAGCAAAAACAGATCTTAATGAAACAATTTTACAATCAGCACAAGATAATATAAGTATTTTAGATAAGATTGTTGATGATGAATTAGAAAATAAGCAAACAGATGTCTCTCATTTTGCAAAGGTACTCACACAAAGGGATTATAATCCTGAACAATCGCAAAATGTACAGAGTAAATTTGATCAATATATACAGTTACATCCAGAGATAGAAACGATTTATACGGCATCCAGTAACAATCAATTTATTCATGCACCTGTTGGAAAAATACCAGAAGGGTTTAATCCGTTAGAAAGCAGTTGGTATAAGGATGCAGTAAAAGCAAATGGAGAGATCATTGTTTCATCTCCATATAAATCAAAGGCTACAGGAAATATGGTAATAGCAATTGCAAAGCAAAATGCAGATAAAAGTGGTGTCATTGGCGTAGATTTGAATATTAAAGATATAGTAAAAACATCCAAAATGATTAAAATTGGAAAGCAAGGATTTGTATCTATAGTCAGTCAAGATAAAACAATAGTTATTCATCCATCACTAAAGCCAGGAGAGAAATTAGAGAAAACTTTAGCGGATGAACTGTACAAAAAAGAAGATGACGTAATTACTTATAGCCTTAACGGGGAAGATCGAAACATAAGCTTTAAGACAAACAAAAAAACAGGTTGGAAAATAGCTGGCGTAATGCCTACGAAAGAAATTGAAGAAGCTACCAATCCTATTTTTTATAAAACGCTCACTATAATAGGGGCTTCATTATTGTTAGGTGGAATTGTAATTTTATTCATACTTAGATCTATTATTAATCCACTAAGACAATTAGTTATTTCGGCCCAAAGAATTAGTCAGGGAGATTTAACCGAGAAAATAGATATTCGTTCAAAGGATGAACTTGGTCAATTAGGCGGTAGTTTCAATACAATGGCAGAGTCGTTACGTAATATTATTTCTCAAATTAACACATCTGCAGGACATGTAGCTGCGTCTTCTGAGGAACTAACTGCTAGTGTAGAACAAGCAAGCGTTGCGACGGAACAAATTACAAAAGAGATGGAAGAGATCTTGAATAGTGCAGAGGTTCAAAATAATGAAGTTGAGTCTGGAGCTGAATTAATTGGTGAGGTAACACGAAATATTCAATATGTAGCTGAGAATGCATCTGAAGTATCGGCTTCATCCATATATACAAAACAAAAAGCCAATGAAGGTGAACAATTAGTAGAACAAACTGTAACACAAATGCAGTCTATCCATCACTCTGTTTCTCAATCCGATAATGTAATAAAATTATTAGATAAGAAATCGCAACAAATTGGAAGTATATTAGAAGCGATTCAAAATATTGCGGAACAAACAAATTTATTAGCATTAAATGCAGCAATTGAAGCAGCTAGAGCAGGAGAACAGGGGCGAGGATTTGCAATTGTTGCCGATGAAGTTAGGAAGCTAGCAGAGCAATCATCCGATTCTTCGATGGAAATTGGAAGTTTAATTAAGGAAATACAAGCAGACGTACATGAGACTGTAAAAGCTATGAATGAAGTAGGAGTAGAAGTACAGTCGGGAATTAAGGTTGCGAATGATACAAAACAAAGTTTTTATGAGATTTCAAAATCTGCAAATGAAATTGTATCAAAAGTACATGGTATGGTAGAACTATCAAATAAAATGACAACTGATGCAATGAAAGTTGATACATCGATTGATCAAATAGCTATGGCTGTAAAAGAGAATTCTTCAAGTATGCAAACGATAGCTGGTTCATCTGAGGAACAACATGCTTCTATGGAAGAGATAAATTCTTCAGCAATACAATTAGCACAGATGGCGGAAGAACTTCAAGAGTTAATTGGTGGATTTAAGATTTAAGTTGAGATTCTAGGAGAGAATGCTAGAATCTTGTTACAGAGTGGAAATGAAAAATCTTATAACATAGTATATAAGTATAATACGTACTCTCTACACGTATTGAACAGGCAGATAAGCCATTTAAAAACCCTCCATTTGGAGGGTTTTTAAATACATTTACATTAAATTTGTTGTGGTGCACCACCAACACTATATGAAGGAGTAGGATAATGACCATGAGTAGCAAGCTGATTTGTTTTAGAAAACTGAAAAATTCCCACCGTTAATACCCCAATAAAAGCAATGCCTGATAATAATAAGCTAATTTTTTTCATTATTTTAACACTCCTTTTGCGATTGATTTTTGTCTTGCCTGATAACAAATATGGAAATAGTCACTTACCTTTTGGTAGTTCTCTAATTGTCTACATTTTGTGGCAAATAATTCAGCGTATTCGACAACATATTCCCATAACTCTTCTTTCTCAAAGTATAAGATTCCTTCTTGAATGATTTTTTCTAATTCTTCCAATGGAATGTTTTCGTTTAAGCTTTTTAAAATAAAGAAGTGATGCATATATTCTTCGTTATGGATTTCTCTGCAGATTTTTAATCCCTTAACAATGAGTTTGCTAGCCGTCGATTGTTCTCCTAACTTATAATGTTCCTTAGCTTGTAGGAAGATAGCCTTGAAGTGTGTAGGGATTTTCTCTGTTACTTCTGAAAGGTGGCGAATAGCTAAAGTAGACATACTTTGATCAGAATACAGCCACCCCATAGTACTTTTTACGTATAACAAGGAATCTTCTACCTTATTCTTTTGTAGTAAATCAATTGCACATTGTAGATATTCTTCAGCTTGTTCGTACTGTTTTAAATAGATGCAGCAACCACCTAACAAACTATTACAAAAGGCTGTTTTTACTTCATAACCTTCATATTTTGAAAAGATTACTCTCGATTTATTTGCGTATTCGATAGAAGCAAGCATGTTATAGGTATGGTGATAAAAAGTAGCAATTCTATAGTAGAACTCAGCGTGTTCAATTTCATCTGGTATGTCTACTAATATCTTTTCTGCCAGTTTATAATGTTCCTCTGCCTCAGTAAAATTTGATATAAAAGTGGAATGAATGGATTTAAAAAAGTGATAATAGAAGCGTAGAAAATGGTCTGTAGGCATATCATAGTCACTAATGGCATCAAAGCTATTTTGTTGAATACCAAGGCTATCTGTTAAGACATTATAACGGAATTCAAGTAGTGAATAATATAGTAACAAATTTTGATCTTGATGTTCTTGATTTGGCTCAGTACTTAATTTGCTGATTTTTTCATCAATTTTCTTTTTTAGATTAGTAGCTTTTATAACTTGTTGAGATAGCATAGATCGATACCAGTCGTTTAATAGAGAGGTTAACTGCTCATTTCCTTTTACTGAGACACTCATAATATACGCCCCCATCTTATAGAAATATCCTAATCCAATTTAATTGTAACTATCATAGCAAAATAGAAGAAAAAATAGTATGATTTTACAACTTTTTCAAGAAAATTCAGAAAATAATCAATTGTTGTCGAATGTACTTAGAATAAAACATCCAAAAATTATCAAAAAATGATATGAGTCTTTATACGTTCTATTAGGTGAACTAAGAAACTGTGATTGAAGATTTATGAAATTTCCTTTTCTTAAAACGGATCAATTACATATTACTTTTTAAATTGTTTATCAGATACTATAGTATGTATTACAAACAAATATATAAATCTTGTGTGTGTAAATAAGAAGAGAATAAAGAAAACAAAAAAAGAACTTGTAAGAATTCCTACAAGTCCTTATTTAGATAATGTAAAAAGGTGAAACAGAATACCTCATTATTTTTAATAGGGAAATTATCTTACTTATGGCTTGGTTTTATAGAAGATTTGTTCTTATTGTTGATTAAAGGGAAATTTAAGATTGGTAAGGGGAAAGTGCATAAAAGAGAAAGTCTCCTTTACTTATTCTGAAAAGATAATTCAAAAAGCTATTTGTGTATAGAATAAGCTATGCATAAATTCATCAACATTGGTGATAATAAATAAGAGAATCAATATATAAGCATAAACTTGTTAAAGCTCAGTGTAATTCTATAAATAGTAGATATAATTATCTGAAAAATAACATTATTTACTTTTCGAGTAGGGTAAGTAGAAAAAAATAGGAAGTTTTTCTTTGAAGAAAGCTCTTTTGACAGGAATAGATTTTTTCATAACTAGAACAAATAAATTAATAATCGCATATACTGTATTGTCGTTAAAGCAAGACATTATTTTCTCAGAACAAGGGAATCACTAGAAAAATACGTGATTCCTTTATTCTTCAATATAATATCAATAGTTGATTTGAAATAACCGAAGAAATAAAATCTTTGTTAATGGACAATCACATAATTTTAGGTATAGTAGGTTTATAATTTAGACTATAAAAATTAATGTGTCTTTTATTATTTAACCAAGAAGACTCACTCCATAAGGAACTCACAGCAAGTATGAGCATGTGGGAGTAGTTCAAAGCATGCAATATTGTTTGATTTGGCTAATACATAGATTTATCATCTCAGAACTGGTGTAAGAATTATAATGTTTATACCATTCTATTGTATTTTCTAAAGTCTGTTGTAGGGACCATTTTGGCTGCCAATTAAGATTGAATTTTGCTTTGCTAATGTCAAGATTCAGTAAATTTGCTTCATGGAAATTTATTGGACCTATATTTTCTGCTGTCCAATCCCCGCAGCCCCAAATATCTAGTAAACTGGTCACTAATTTTTCTACTGGAACAATATTGCTTAGGGATGGCCCGAAGTTCCATGCTCCTGAATAAAGGATACCATTATTTATAATTTTTTCTGTAAGGAGTAAATACCCGCTTAAGGGTTCTAGTACATGTTGCCAGGGTCTAATAGCAGTAGGGTTTCTAATAATAATGTTTTTGTTTGATTCTAATGCTCGTATACAATCAGGAATAATTCTATCTATTGACCAATCGCCACCACCAATTACATTACCAGCTCGAACGCTTGCAATTATTTTCTTGTGTTGAGAAAAGTTTTCTTCTGAAAAGTAAGAATTTCGATAGGAAGAAATTAAAAGTTCGCAGCATCCTTTACTTGAGCTATATATGTCATGGCCGCCCATAGGGTCAATTTCACGATAACCCCAAGGCCATTCTTTATTTTCATAGCACTTGTCACTTGTCACCATAATTCCTATTTTAGCTGATTCATGTAATCGAATTGCCTCTAGTACATTCATAGTTCCTACAACGTTTACCTCGTATGTTTCTCTAGGATATTCATATGAATACTTAACTAGAGGTTGGGCAGCTAAATGGAATACAATTTCAGGTTTATAATCTGTAAAAACCTTATTTAATTTATTAAAATCTCTAATGTCTCCACGAATATCAATTATATTATTTTGAAGGTTAGTAATGTTAAAGTTATCATTTTTATTTTTAGGATCTAATGAATATCCGATTACAGTAGCACCTAATTCATTCAACCATAGGGATAACCAAGAACCTTTAAAACCAGTATGTCCAGTAATTAAAATTGTTTTTCCGTAAAAAGCATTATTAAAGTTTTGGTTTAACAATTAGTCCACCTCCTTTAGTACCCTATTTTTAGGGGGTTAGGTATAAATGTTTATTATTTTTATACCAATTAACAGTTTTTATAATTCCTTCTTCAATATTAATTCTAGGTTCCCAGGAAAGAGAGTTTTTTATTTTTTGCACATCTGCTTCAGGAACCCATCTTTCATTTGTTCTAGAGGAAATTGCACCGTAATTTGGTCTGGAATTGGTTTTCAAATGTTTGAATAATAATTCTACATAATGTTTCAAGGGGTGAATAGTGCCGCTCCCAATATTAAAGATTTCATTTTGTACAGTAGTATTTTCTACTGCTAGGATACAGGCATCTATTACATTTTCTATATAACAATAATCTCTTAATTGATTACATAAAGTTAAATTTACATCTTTGTTTTGTAATACTCGCAAGATTATATAGCTAAAAATTTTATGCGGCTCTTCGCCTTCTCCGAATATGCCAAAAGGTCTTAATGTTATAAGATTAATATTGTTTTCGCTAGCAATTTGATGGGCGAGTATAGTAGCAGCAGCTTTGGTACTTCCATAGATATCCACAGGAGTTAGTAACATATTTTCATGAATAGGTTCCATCTTGTTACCGTATTCAGAACTACTCCCAAAATTGATGATTTTTTTACAATTCACCAATTTTGCTGCTTGAATAATGTTACAAGTCCCTATAACATTTGTTTCTATAGCATGGATGTAATCTGTATGGGCAGAATTTACACCATAGGCTGCCAGGTGAAAGATATAATCGGGATTAATTTTCTTTATTGCATCTTGTACTTGTTTTTTATCTCGTATATCTATTTCATAGGTTTCAATATATTTTAGAATATCCTTTAGTCTCCAAGAGTTTGATGGTGTTCTTATGAAAAGAACAATTTTTGCTTGTAAATTTAAAAGTCTTCGTGCCAAGTGAGAACCAATAAAACCGTATCCACCAGTAATAAGGAAAGTTTTATTTTTAAATGAAGCAATCATAGTGATAATCTATCCTTTATTAAGATGTATTTTTAGTTGCTGAAATAAATAGATTTATTTTTAAATAAGGAAAGTATCAGTCTTAATTGTGATGAGGGGAGGGGTATTTAAAATGATTTTTTATTGTTGTTGTATCAATTTGGTCAGCAAATAAAGAGGAGGGAGATTTTTGAAAAGTATTATGAAGGGTATGACATGTCTTGTTCAATTGTTCAATATAAGGAATGTATATATAATCTAAAACTGCTGGAGGTAATTCTAAAGTTTCTTGTTTCCATAAATCGAACTCGTTTGGATTAATAATTTGCATACTTCCAAAATGAAAAGCTATTAATTCATCTTGATCAATAAAAACTTTATTATCTGTTTTAGATATAGAACTGCTATTTAAAATGACATTCCAAGGTGCTGCATCAATACCTTTATGAGTCATGATTTTTATATTAGAAAAGATGTTAGGAATGTGATTTAAATATTTTTGGTCACCCCATCTATTCATTTCAACATCATAATGATTATTACAATATTCTAGGCATTTATCTTTCCACCATGTTAAAATTTCTTTACTATTTTGATCGTTTTTGAAGCCTACTAAACCAGCTTGGTATATACCGTGTATGCTTTCAATTGCAGTAGAGCTTCTTTGAGGGCAAAGGAATACAGAGTATTTCCACCACTCATCAAGAATGATATTAGGTGCTGTAAAGAAATACATATCAGCATCACAATATATAATGTGATCAACTTCCGGATAAAGACTAAGGACATGTAGACATAGGGGCGCTTTTAATGTCCAACAATATTCTTGTAAACTTCTATCATTTTTTATACTGAGGAGTTCATGATTTTCAATTTCTTTTACTGGAATTAGTATGGCGTGCTTTAATTTTAATTTCTCTAATATTTGATAAGTTAAATCATCCATACAACAGATCCATACAGTAAATTTAGCGTTGAAATTTTCTAAGGAATAATAAGAGGTCAATCCTTGAATTAATCGTTCTTTACTTATAATCATGGAAAAGTTCATAAAATGATTGGATTGATTCATTTTTCTTCTTAATTGTGAATCTTTATATAAAGTTTGAGCTTTATTTATATCTTTTTTACTTAAAAATTGTTTAGTATCTTTATTGAATTTATCCTTTAATTGCTTTAAAACAAATTGAATTCTCTCTAAATACGGAGTGTAAATATGGTTTAATATATTATTGGGTATTGAAATTTCTCCCAAAGACCAAAGGTCAAAATCATTTTCAGTAAAGATAGTAATACATGCAAAATGGTAAACAACTAGTTTGTCGTTTTCAATAAATACATCGTTTTTAGTCTTGTCAATTTTATAATCGTTATTATATATACAGTTCCAAGGCGCAGCATTTATACCTAAGTTATTTGAAATTTTTACTTTTGGAAAATATATAGGGATATAATCTAAATACTTTTGGTCTCCAAATTTCCCCTCCTCAGCCTCGGCACTGCACCAATCTATACATTTATTTTTCCACCATCTTACACTTTTTAGTCCATAGAGATCATTCTTAAATCCAATTAGACCGGCCTGATATTTTCCATACATCTTTTCTACCCAATCACGATCTCTTTGGGGGGTTAGGAAAATAGAATGGTCACCCCATTCCTCAAAAATAATATTAGGGTCAGAGAAAAAGCATAAATCACCATCACAATATAGAATAGATGGTAAATCATAATTGACCAATAAATATTCTATCAAGACAGATTTTAAAGTCCAACAATATTCATTTACTTTTCTTTTTCTCTTAATTGCTTTTAGTTCACGATCTTCTAATTCTTCAACTTGTAAAAGGTTTACATTAATTAAACTCATTTCTTTTAATAGTGAATATGCAAAAGGATCTATACAACAAATCCACAATGTGAATTTTTCTGAGTACTGCATTAGTGATTGCTGTAAAGCAATAATTTTCAAGACATACTCACTACCTACAATGACGCAGAAATGATTATTTAGATCATGTTGTTGATTATAGAATTGGGGATGTCTTTTTTGAGTATTTTTTTTGGAGAGATTTGAAGCTTTAATTCCTGTTGAAAGTGGGTTAACTATTTTCTCATTAGAGGGGATATACAATCGAGGTAAACTTATTTTTTTATCATTAGAGTTCAATGCTTATTCAGTCCTCTCCACTAAAATTTATTTGGATTCCAACTTTCATTTACAGTTTTTAAATCTTTAGGTGTATCGACACTAGCCCAAAAGTCATTGTGTTCATAGACTGCGAGCTCATTGTCTTTTATTAAATTTCGAAGAGGATCTTCTTCTAGAACACAATCATCATTATTACTTAAATAATCGAATATTTCTTTGTTAAATACAAAAAACCCGCCATTAATTACTTCATCAAGTAATGGTTTTTCTTTAAAATCAATAGCAATTCCATCTTCGACCTCCAATAGGCCGTATTGACTATTTTTTTTAATTCCAGTTAATGTAGCAATTTTTCCTTTTTCTTTATGGAATGCTATTAGTTGATCAATATCTATATTAGCTAATCCGTCACCATAAGTTAATAAAAAGGTTTCACCCTGTACAAAGGATTCAAGTTTTTTTAGTCTTGCCCCGGTCATTGTATCAATTCCTGTATCTATAAAATGTATATTCCAATTTTCTAATTCCTGAAGTAGCGTATATTGACTGGTTTTAAAATTCAAACTAAAGTCATTCTCTTTCCAGCTAAAGTCCATAAAATATTCTTTAATTTTCTCACCTTTATATCCTAAGGGCAAAATGAAATCAGAATGTCCATATTTTCTATACCAATTCATTATATGCAAGAGGAGAGGCTTTCCTTGAACTCGAACTAATGGTTTGGGAATGTCCTCTAAAATTCCTTGCATCCGAAGCCCTTTTCCGCCACACAAAATTATGACTTTCATAGATTTATTTCCTTCCTCTCTATATATTTTACTAATTTAAACTATGTAGTTTGTTTGATAAATGTATACACGGTTGTACCATAATGACAATCAACTAAAAAATATATGTTAGATTTATAATTCAAATGCTGATTAAACGTGAAGAATACGCACTGTAGTTTATTCTCAATCTTATGTAAATTAGGTTATTTTAAAATCAATGCTTTATTTTATTTAATACTAATGAAAGAAATTGCTTGTTTATAAGATAAAAGAAGGGGAGGGGAAACAAGGGAATTGAAGAAGCTTATAATGAAAAATCTAAGAAGGAAATTAACTATTTAAAGGAAAAGTGAACAAATATTAAATTGTAGATTTTACAAATTTAAAAAAGAGCACCGTATAAAGGTGCTCTAGTGATGGAATCAATTTTGTAAAGAACCATTTATTCAATAAAGAAGGACTTATGAATTATTATATGAACGGTTTATTAATTAAGTGTGTATCAATTAGATGGGAATTTTATTTCTCTACACCTATTTTAATTTACTGGCAAAATCATGTTAAAAGTAAGAAGGAAAGTATTAAGTTAATGTTATTTTATTTAAAATATAATCCCAATCGGAATCATCACCTTCCCATCTATCCTGATAACGTGGGAGTTCAATTGAACAAACCCTTGATATTCCCCAATTTTGTTCAACGATATTAGATATATCCTCCTTAAAATTGACAATAAGAATATTAAAATCTTTATTTGTAATTTCGGATAATACGTTTTTTAATTCAATCGCTTCATCTCGATTTCCCCAAATCCTAATGAATAAAATCGATTCACTACTATTTATTTTTTCAAGGAATCGATTAATTCTAGTGTCTAATTTAGCTTTAAAAGAAGGATAAGTTGATTTCCAATTCTTTTCTGAGTCAATAGGAAAGTCATGCATTGAAAAACAATTATAATAAGTGTCCTTTATACAATAGGTAATTCGTTCTGCCCATTTAGTTTGATTATCAAATTCTGATTCAATAAGACCGTAACTTTCTGAACCTTCTATGACCATATTTTCCAACTTCATAAATTTTTCAAACCGACTTTGAAGTAATCTGTTTACATCTGAAAGTGATGGATAATAAAACCAATCTAAAGGTCCAGAAAATGTTCTTAAATGGTGCCTTTTGATTTGGTTAGTGACTTGACACAATCCTCCTAAACTTACAATTACGCCATAGGATTTTTGTATATCATCTAGGTTCATCCTCATCATCCTTTTTAAAAGTAATTTAAATTATCTATTCAGTATATGATGCAATAACATATTGATGTGGACATATATATCAAAGTACATAGAACTAAGACAATGGTATAAATTTGAAAAGTCAAAATCCCTAAGTTAAGGGATTATATCTTTAATGTTATATCATTGAGTTGCTATTGGGATGAAAGCTGGTAGGGATTATACTCTCCAGTAACTAAAATTAGAAACCAGTCCTTGATTACTACAGTAAAATTGTTGTACCTTTAAAAGAATCCTTAGATAAAAAAATCTATTGGTTAGCATTTAACCAGTAGATTTTTCTTTGAGTTATTATCTTTTACATCATAATTATAGAAGATGAAAAATTCCACTTAGAAATAATTTTAAGCAGAAGAATAGACTAGTCTAATTTCTAATGGTCCCAGTATCTTTTATTTTGACGTGTGTCTTTACATTTATTTTAGCCTCTGCTAACGCTTGCAACCAATCTCCCTTTACTTTTTTCCACTCTTTATATTGAAATGCTCTAGCATATAGGGATAATCCGATTGGATCAATTTTATTCTGCTGTATTTCATACAACATATTTTGTAAATTATTATTAATTTCTTTTTGAATGGCACTTTTTAAATTATTTATATTTTTTTTATTATCATAGTGCCCCTTAATTAAATTCGCATTGGTTTTTTCTATTAAAGCTACATTAGCATATATATCGAGATTAAATACAAACTTTCCGTTTTGAAAATTAACAAATACCTTCCTTGTCGCGTTCTGTACGAAGATAGAAGTGTTTATTTTTTTGTTGGACTTTTTAGGAGGAAGCGCAAGGTGTAGTATCATTCGCCCGCTACTTTTTTGCTTATTTATAAGATTAAAAAATTTAACATCTTTTTTAGGGATATGAGTTAAATATTTCCCTTTTCGATTTAAAAATGCAATTCCTACTGTGTCGATTTCATTCTTTGTTTTTTTGATAATTGGAACAGCTTGCGTCATTCCTTCTTCATTTTGTTCTCTCATTAATTGTTGAATTGTAGAAGAGACGGATTGGTTATTTTGAATTGACGATTCAATTACACCATTTATATAAGATGAAAGTGATGGTTTACTAGGCTTATGAATTTTAAAAATTTCTTCTGCAGGTCCATCTACAAGTACTACTTTAGCATTAATGGTAGCGTAAGGATCACGGTAAGAAGAATCAAGCTCCTGCAACCAATTTGCTTCTTGCGCTAATTTTTTCCCAATTAAAATGATTTCAGCTTTGGAAGCTGTCATAAAGCCTGTTAACTTTGTATCTATCTTACTGAATCCAGTATATACAGTTGATGCTTGTGTCCAATGTTCTATAGTACTTTTTGGTTGTTTATGATGAAAGAGTGGTATGCTTGTTCCAACTTTTATGTCTCCATTAGGGGTTCTATCCAAGCCAATTAACAGGATTAATGAAACCTTCTCAAGAGGAATTCTCTGACTACAACCAATTATATATACACAACAAATTACAATCCATATCCATTTTCGAATCAAAGTTGTTTCCTCCTAGTAATCCAAGTAAAAAGAATACTGTAAGCGAAAAATAAGATTGGTAATAGAATAAAGAAAACGACATTTAAGATATCCATAAGAGAATATATAAACAAATATTGATCCACATCGGGATTTAGGAAAATAAATAGGCCAACTATAAGTAACATAAAAGCAAGTAGCGCCCAATTGCGGGCGTTTTTTTGAAGTGAAATGGTCACAGATTCAAAACTGAAAAATAAATACGGATATATTGTAGTGGAAAATACAATTAAATAGTAAGCGATATATATAATTTCTAATCGTTCCATGAAAGAAAAACGAACCCCTTTTAACAGATGAAATACTGGCCAGATTACATCTTTTATCCCTTCTGGACTAAAGTATATATAAGAAAGGATAGTAACATATAGATAGAAAAACATGGTTCCAGTATTCGCTATTAGTAGTCCTTTTATGGCTTTTTGTTTTTTTTGTAAGAATGGGTATATATAATATGCAATTTCTAGGCCAGCATAAGGAGTAATGGTTTCTTTTGTTGCCTTTACAATAGGGTATAATCCTTCTTTAAATATAGGTAGTAGGTGTAAAGGATTGTAGTTAGTCTTTAGTGAAAAAAGAAGAAATAGCGGCATCCAAGTAGTGAAGAAGAAAACAAGCATAGAATAACTAGTAAGAGCCCTTAACCCACTCAGGGCTAAAATAATAAAAGGTAATAGTAATAATATGGTGATTTGATAAGCAGGAGTGGAAGGGAATATCCACACTTTTACAATATCAGTTGCCTTTAATAAAGTATTAAATCCAGCAAAAAATAGATAAAAGGCATATGCAAGAAAAAGAATTGTCCCTATCCATTTACCAAAGTATGTTTTTAAGATTTGTGAGAAATTTTTGTTAGGATTTTTTTGTAACATTAATATAATAAATACACCGATTATAGAAGTAACTATCCATCCGAGAATGATCGAAATCCAGCCATCTGTACCAGCAGTAGTAGCAAGTGGGCTTGGCATAATTAACATACCAGATGCGAGTTGCAGCGAATGAATGAAAATAATAAATTCGAATAAAGTTACTTTTTGGAACTTAAGATTCCCCATGTTAACCACCTTCTTTTTTCTTTCTTTGTTTCGGCTGTCCTGTACTCGAGCGGGTGGTAATCATCGAAATAGGAAATCTTACAAAAGAATCTTTTAACTCTTGGAGACGAAATGGTGCGATTGGCATTCCGTATGGTGAACCATAGGAAGTTAGTGAAACAAAATGAGCAAATAAGAGCATTAATCCACTAACAATACCTACAATCCCATAAAAGTAAGCCAATAACATCATTGGAAAACGGATAAGGCGTATAGAACTTGATAAATCATAATTAGAAACAATAAATGAAGCAATGGCTGTAATAGATACGATAATAACCATAACGTTACTAACAAGACCAGCTTGAACAGCTGCCTGTCCAATTACAATCCCTCCAACGATTCCAATAGTTTGTCCAATTGGTTGTGGTAAGCGAATGCCAGCTTCACGTAGCATTTCTAGTGTAATTTCCATTATAAAAGCTTCCAATAAGGGGGAGAAAGGGACTTTGACTCTTGATGTTGCAATAGAAGTGTATAAGTCTATAGGAATAATTTCAAAGTGAAAAGAGACTATAGCAATATAAAATGCGGGTAAAAAAATAGCTATAATAAATCCTGCAAATCGTAATAAGCGAAAAAATGATGCGATGAGCCAATGAATATTATAGTCATCTGGGGTTTGAAAAAATCCAATCAAATTCATCGGAACAACCATTGCACCAGGGGATCTATCCATTAATACTGCTACTTTCCCATCAAGTATATGATTTGAAATGGCGTCTGGGCGCTCGCTTAAATACGCCTGTGGAAAAGGAGTCCAATTTTGATCTTTTGTATAATTAGATAGCTCTCCAATACTTAATACCGCATCTGTTTTGATTTTACAGATTCTGGTTTCAATTTCTTGGACTACATCTGCGTTTGCTACATCACCTAAGTAAATTAAATAGACTAAAGAAGTGGCTCTTTCTCCAATCGTCAGCTTTTTGATTTTTAACTCTGTAGAAGGAATATATCGACGGATAAGACCTATATTTTTTGTGGCATTTTCAATAAATCCATCATGGGATCCTTTTATAGTAACTTCTGAAATTGGCTCTTGAATTGCTCTCTCTGCCCAGCCTTTTGTATTTATTAGAAGTGAACGCTTTTCTCCCTCCATAAACAGTACACATTGCCCCTCAAGTAATCCTTCTTTAATTTCATTCCATGTATATACTATTTTGGTATGAGTAGCAATAATATTAGAATTAAATATTTGACTGTCTTCATTTACTTCTTGTAATAATGGTGTAACAACATTGGTTTTTAATGCAACACCATCTGTAAGGCCTTCGAAATAATATAGTAAAATATTCGTGTTTGTTTTTAATTGCAAAGGATGTTCAATTAAATCTGCACTAATATCAAAGATGTTATCTAATGTATTTTTAAGTTCTTTTAAGTTACTTGTTTGGATCTTTTCAATGGTTTTATCTGTCTTAGTTTCTAAGGTCTCTTCATTTAAGGACAAAATTGACACCTCTTTAATATATAACGATTAGTTGTATTTATTATTTTTATATGATTGAATTTTATTCACTAATTTAAACTAATTGGAGATAAGAATTAATAAATTTGATGTGCTATATTATTAATTCAATAATTGGGAGCAAAAAGCAGATGTAATTTGTGTGGAAATTTCAGTATTAAGATAGAATTGAAATTTGAATGATTATAATAAAAAGAGCCCTTGATAGGTTCTTTTTTTAGTTGGTAAATATGATGTCAACAATAGATGGCGATAAAGGTAGTAATTTAGATGTCTTTATGTTAATCTGCTAAATTTTGTAAGGAGAATTCTTTTTTTCATACCTTCATACTCAATGAAAAAGGATATTTCATTTATTTGGGTGTTCTAGTGTATTTTAATTTTGCGCACCAACAAATTTTGTTTAGGGACAAAATGCGTTTTCTTAATTATCAGAAAAAACAGTGCGACAAAATTCCTATTAATTATTTTGGTAGGTATCAAATATTTCTTTGACCTTATTTTCTTGATATTACCGTACGTTTATATGTTTCTAAGGGAAAGAAATACTTTCATTTTTATTACCATCTATTGTTTGATTAAGATGGTAACATGAAAGTGAAACGTTTACAACCAGAAAATAAAGAAAAAATATTAAAATACGACTTTTTTCGACAATCATTCTATGTTTATATTTCATTTTATTATAGGAAAAGGCGGGGGAAAGCGGACCTTTTCCTATAAAATGTTTTGTTGGAATTAGAAATAACTAAAAAAGTAATATTATCTTAAAATTAAAATGAAATTCAATGATAAGGTTATAATTGAATTTTTAAACCTCATGTGTATTGAAAGTATGATCAAATCTTAATCCACGTTGCGTTTCTTCCTTTTGTAACTAGCTTAATATGGCCAAACACTTGCAAGGAATTTAAAGCCTTACTGATTGTACTTTCTGCAATGTCTGGATAAGTGTTACGAATACTTTCCTTAGTAAAGGGTTGTTTTTGTTTAAGTATAAAATCCTGAATTCTCTCAACTTTAGTATGTTTACATATAGAATCTAGAACTGTGTTATGTAGATCTTTGTAAGCCTCTAATATAATGGTTAAAAACGTTTTTAACCAAAAGCTATTATTATGTTCCTCGCAGTACCAATTCACCGAAGATTTATAAATCGAATTGTAATAATCAGATTCGTTTTTCTTAATATATTTATCCAAACATACATATTTTACAAATGTATGTCCACTCTTAATTAACAGCAATTGCATTAACATAAATGCCAGCCTGTTATTACCTTGATTGAAAGGGACTATGCAATAAAAATTTAATATAAAACGAGCTATTAATAAAAGTGAATGTAGCCCCTTACTAGTATTTAATGAGTTGTATTGATCACATAATTGCTCCATAAACCGTGGGATAAGTTCATGCGGAAGAATGCGGTAACTATTCAAGTGCATTCCATGTTCTGGAACTCCTGGAATAATAAAAGGTTTTTCACGCCATTTGGCACTGTCAGAGGTAATATAATGTATTAGTTGAAAATGTAATTCCTGTATAGTTGCTGGGTTAATTAATAAAGTACAGGAGTTTTTATGTACAAAAGAAAGTGTTTGATAATAGCAGAAAATAGCATCTTCAGAAATATTTTGAGGTACTATATCATCTAAAATAAGTTCTTTTAATCTTTTATTAGGAACTTTTATATCCTCATAAATAGTTGTGAAATTTTTTATGTAATGTAGTGGTATAGTTTTTTCTAAACTATTAAATATGTCAGGGTTTTGTTCCTGATAAGCAGCTAATTTTCCTTTGAATTCGCTAATTTCACTTATTAAATTGATTAACCTCCTTTTTAATTCAATATTTTTGTACTTATCATCAAAAAAGTCTCTCATTTTTGTTCCTCCTGTAACCCCTTAACACGTTGTTGCATATATCTTTCCATTCTAAAGGTATGCCACGAAATCATTGTAAAATAAAGATATTGTAGGTCTGATTTTGAATATATATATCAGAATCTATATTTTTATTTAACAATTAAAATGTGGAAATTATAAAGAAGAATCGTTACGATTCAATTTTAATAGGCATAATCCTAACATCAAATGCAAAAATGTACAATAAAAAAATATAAAATATAAAACTATCAAATCTTTTGAAAGATTATCTAAAAGAGTTTTAAGAAGTTGTAGGTATAGATGTTCTTTGGTTTAGGAGTAAATAATAAAGCGATAATAAAGTTTTCATAGGTAATTAAAAAGTAGATAGACTATTAATTTGTGACAATTACGTGCCTAATCTATCATATGCTTTTATGAGAATTCTAAAATTAAATCCTAACGAGCTGAATTTTCTATATTTAGCATAAATATTAGGGAGGCGTGCTGATGAAATGTATCATTTTATATAGAAATATGTAACGTTTAACACTCGTATTGTAAAATATTTTGACATACGTTAATTTAAATATTAGGTACAGGAACATTTAATAAAAACTCAGTACTAAAATACCCTTTAAACGTTTCACCCTAAGAACTTTTCTCAAGCACACTGAAGTTCATCCTTTGTTTCTGTGCCTTATTAGATAAAAATAACACAATAAATTATTAGAATGTGATAGTTAAAATTGTATTTTTAAATCTTTTCTATTTTTAAACCTTTTCTCTTTTCTTAAACATTAACAATTTCTTGATAATCTGTTTAAAGTAAGGAAATACAGGATAGAAAATAGCTATTAATAAAGAAAATACAGTTAAGCTAGATACCTTAAGTTATTTTATAAGTAATTAAGCGTTAGTTTGAATTAGTAGGGGTATTATATGTGTTTTAACCTCAAGTGTATATGTTTAAGGTTAAAGAATTTGTGAGTGGTATAAAAGTAGCGGAAGTCTGGAAGAAACGGATATAATCGGTTTCTTCTAGACTTTTTTGCTTTTTGTAATATAAAAAATTTATTTTTCCTACATGAGGAATTTTTTTGTTTTAATATTTGAATTTTTTGTGAAATTAAATGAAGTTTTTATTCTTCTTTTAATACATAATGTTACAAAATTGCTTAATTGTATTTACTTTATTTTTATAGGAGATTAAAAATAATAATAAATGTACCAATTTATGAGAGATATTAATATATTAATTGACGATTTGTTCGTTTATCCCTATATTGCTATTATATTAGCGAAAGCAATATATTGGGGGGACAAAAATGAAATTGAAATTAACATCTAAATTGGAAAGATTAAGAACAAGTAAAAAGGGGATTGGTGCTTGTGTTTTGGCTGCAGGCATGACAGCAATCACAATGACTCCTCAAAGTGCGTATGCACACGGGTTTGTTGAAAAGCCGAGTAGTCGTGCTGCTTTATGTAGTCAGAATTATGGGGCATTAAATTTAAATTGTGGAAATGTAATGTATGAACCTCAAAGTCTAGAAGCACCTAAAGGGTTTCCCGATGGTGGACCGATTGATGGTAAAATCGCTTCGGCAGGAGGACTATTTGGAGGAACTCTTGACCAACAAACAACAAATCGTTGGTTCAAAAACACAATTAAGGGTGGAGAAAATACATTTACATGGAAATATACAGCAGCACATTCTACAAGTAAATGGCATTATTACATTACAAAAAAAGGATGGGATCCTAATAAACCATTAACACGTGCGGAATTAGAACCAATTGGAACTGTAAAACATGACGGTTCGGCCGCATCAAATAATTTAACACATACAATTAATGTACCAACTGATCGTAATGGTTATCATGTTATTTTAGCTGTATGGGATGTAGCAGATACGTCAAATGCCTTTTATAATGTAATTGATGTAAATTTAGTAAATAATGAAACACCTGATACAGTAGCTCCAAGTCAACCAACTGAATTAAATGCCTCTAAAGTTTCTGCCAATAGTGTTGAAATAACATGGAAGGCCTCTACTGATAATATAGGTGTAAAAGAATATCAAGTGTTACGTAATGGAGAAGTAATTAATACGGTACCAGGTACAACTTTTATTGATAAAAAACTAAAAGCAGATACGGAATATACTTATACAATAAAGGCATTAGACTCTGCTGGAAACATATCAAAAGAAAGTGAAAAACTAAAGGTTAAGACAACACATGCAATCCCAGATATAGAGGCTCCAGCTCAACCAAAAGGATTACATAGTATGGGTACAACGGCGACAACTGTTGATTTGATGTGGAGTCCGTCAGAAGATAATGTAGGTGTTGACCATTATATTGTATATAGAGAAAGCGCTGGGGTTATGAATAAAATTGGGACGGCGGCTAATACATCCTTTATGGATAAAGATTTGAAGGCTAATACATCGTATAAATATGTAGTGACGGCGGTTGATTTAGCTGGAAATGAATCTAGTAGAAGTGATGTTTTGAATGTAACAACAAAGTTAGAGGATTCCGCATATGAAAAATGGGATGCAAGAAAAGCATATACTAAAGGTGATAGAGTAATACATGAGGGGAAAGTGTACGAAGCGGTTCAAAATCATCAAGGAAATGGCGACTCAAATTGGATTTTTGCTTTATCGCTTTGGAAGCCAGTTTTGAATAAATGATAAGCTGAAAAAGGTAGTTAACAAATTTGGATTGCTCTTTAAAAATTAAGGGCTGTTTCAAATATAATTATCTAATGGATTAAATAATATGTTAATAAAGTGAAATTTTAATCAGTGAAGGTTTTGTTCATCCCCCACTGATTATCATCCCTCACCAATCGGGCTTTTACGGGCGCCCGTTAATGCGGGATAAAATTTAAACGCCATCCTAATGTTTACGAAATGAAATTAAAAAAGAATCCCAATGGAATTCCATTGGGATTCTTTTTTTTTAATTTGTAATAGCGTATATTTTCACTGTGAATTTTCTAGTGGCACCAATTGGACTTGCAATATAATATTTAGTATTTGTGTAAGCTTCAGTCCTAGATTCATGTGAAATATTTTTCCAACGAGTAGAATCTATTCCTAGGGAAACATCAATCATTACATTGAAAGAAATAGTAGAAGGATAATCTTTTTCTGAAGGCTCAATAACCCATTTTAATTCTTTGGTACCTACAGGTAAACTATCAATTTTAAAGTTTTGGCTGGATCGATTTTGTTGCCCTGATAAAGGACTAGATTCAGATGATATTTGTGAAATTAATATTTCTTTTTCATTTGAATGTATACCATTTAATTTAATGATACTATCAATTAAACCTGGACCGGGAAAATCAGCTGCGATGATACCAGAATGTTTAATTGCGCCTTGTTGTAAGAGTTCGGTCCCAAGTGTATTCATCCCCCCATAGTATACTTGTCCGTTTCTATCACGAGGGAAATCACTCCACGCATTAGTGGAATTCGTTTGAATCAATTTAGGACTACTGTCAGTATTCCTGCTCTCTTTTCCGCTTGCAACAAACCAAGGATATACATTATTTAAAAATGCGGCTGCGCCTCCCGTACCACTAAAATGGTTGAGAAAAATTTTTCCATTATTAAAATTAATATTTGTATTTTGTAGATGGTTTTTTATCGCAATCCATTTTGTATATATTTCGTCTGGTCCGCTTCCAATTTCAAATTTATCTTGTATATTTAAACCTTCGTAATCAATCCCGTACAATTGAGCGGATGTAAAGTTTTGTAAGATTACAATTTTTCCGCGGGTATCTCCTAAAGTAGGGTTATTTCTATCTGAAGTTGGTACGGAATTAGGATCCCAAAAATATGAAGCATTAACGTTTTTATATTTTAAAAATATCTCCTCAAATGATAGAGATCCACTTTCAGGATTAGTTTCTTCTTTTAAGCGCATTAATATTGTTTCTGTTGGATGATCTTTTAAAAATTGAATGGTCTCTTTTAATACATCTTCAAACACTGCTTTTTGATTTACAACGCCATGATACATTGCAAAAGAATCTTTTACACGTTTAACACGCATATCTACATATCGAATTCCGGAATTTAATTGTTGGGATAAACTCATAGTTTGATTTCTTGTCAAATTTTCATCAAGAAAACTCGCTCCATGTAAAGCCATCGTACCGTGAGTCCCTGGAATAGATATTTCACTTATTTTTGTTGAACCTTCTATTTTCGACATCCACGATGGATTTTGATACCCTATATTGGATTCATAGGAGTAACCTGGATGACTATCAGCTAAAATAGTAGATGGTGTACTTAAACTTGCTAGTGTAATACAAGTAAGGATGCTAATTTTAAAGAAATTTCTCATTTTTATTTTGTTCATTTTTTCTCTCCTGACCTTTAAACAATTGTTAGATGATTTTTTACTATATTTATTGTTTTTCATTCTTAAGATAATAAATTTTTGTATTTAAAAATAATTAACAATAGGAGGAGTAAGTTATTTGAGACTTTAATAATTTTTTATTATAAATTGTCCCTAATAGCCAAGCGGATTCTTGAAAACTCGAAGTATAGCCTCCAAAAAACAACTGTTTATCGTATTGAATACAAACAAAACAGAAGTCCTAAAAAAGACTTCTATTTTGTGACATATAATGAATGATAAGGTGGTAAACAAATCAAGATAATGTGATTGAGTGGTAAAAATTTATTAATAGCTGTTTTAGAATCTCTTATAACAAGGCTGATTACAAAAAGCGGATCTCTACACTGCTAATAAAAATTGAAAAATTCTACTCATTAAAACTTAGACTAACTACAGTTGCAATTGATTGGGCTGCATGTTCCCAGCTTCCATCTATAACTTTACCAATCTGCTGACCAAGTGTATTTAAATCATTTGGATTAACTGGAATTCCATTATACGCAGCAAGAATTGATAAAAGTGGAGCAGCAAATGGTGTCCAACCACCTCTATCAATATTAAATACAGGTTTATCTAGTACCTTTCCATCTTGTACTGTAAACTCATAATAAAATTGATCATCTGGACGAAAACTTAAATGATGAGAGATTTGCCCCTTAACATATTTTTTTCCTGCACCTAGATTTACTACTTCTATTTCCTTTACATTAAATTCATGTTCAAATACTTTGATTTTTTTGACTTCTGGACCATTTAAGGCAGCTTGAACGGCTGTTTCCAAATTGTTTTGTGCAAAAGGTTGAATACTTAATTGTGCCTCTTTTTGTTGAATAGGAGCCTCCTTTTCTGCAGCAAACACCGAGGTAGTAGGTAGTGCACCTGTAGCTAACGTAGCTGCAAGTGCCGTTGTCATCATGATTTTTCGTTTCATCTTCATAGTTTTCCTTCCTCTCTTAAAGTTATGATATATAATTTTTTAAGATTGACACGGTACAATTTTTTTCATAATGCACGCAAAAAACTGGTTTAAGAACTATGTGAAAAACGTGTCGGAAAATTAAAATTAATTATATATGTATTTTAAATGATATATATCTACACGTATTTTTTCAATTTTTAGATAAATTAAACAGTAATTACTGCATAAGAGTCAATTTAGTACTTTATTTATCTATACACTTCCTATAAACACATTTAGTTCATAGTAAAAGTAATATATTTGATATTAAATGTCTTGCATAATGCGATAAAATTTCACAATTTTTTATCAATATATACAGAAAAAAGTAACGAAACTTAAGTGATATTTAATACTTTTCATATTTGTGAAGTATGTGAATTTGCTTATTGTAACATCTAAGATGTTAGATGTTGTTTTTTAAACATTACTTATCCGGATTCATGAAAAGTATTTTAATATATTTTTTATTTTATATAAAAATATATAGTTTTAATATTAAAACTAAAATATGGAAGTAACATAGGGGATTTACGCATATAGTAATGTTGATGGTGAAATTAACAAAATTTTCATTTAAATCAGATAAATCTATGATGTTTTTAACTTATAATAATGTTACTACGATGAAAAAATGGCTACTAATTAGTTAATTTAAAAATCAATTTTAGATAGGAAGAGGATAATGAAGACCAGAGATACTTATAAAATTATTGTAATTGGTGCTGGGACTGCAGGAATATCTTCTACTGCACATTTATTAAGAAATATCCCCCTATTGAAAGAAAGTATAGCGATTATTGATCCGTCAAAAAAACATTATTTTCAGCCACTATGGAGTTTAGTGGGGGGAGGAATTGTTTCAAAGGAAAGTACAATGCGTGATCAAGAATCGCTTATTCCAAAAGGGGCAACGTGGATCCCTAAAAGTGTTGTTAAGTTATTTCCGGATGAAAATAAGATACTGTTAGATGACGGACTGCTGCTTGAGTATGAAATTCTTATTGTAGCAGCTGGTATACAAATAAATTGGGAAGGTATTAAAGGCTTAAAAGAATCTATTGGGACTAATGGGGTATGTAGCAATTATTCTTATACATATGTTGATTCTACTTGGAGAGAAATCGAAAAATTTAAAGGAGGAAATGCGCTTTTTACCCACCCTAATACTCCTATTAAATGCGGTGGTGCTCCACAAAAAATTATGTATTTAGCAGAGGAGTATTTTTGTAATAGTGGTGTAAGAAACAGAAGTGAAGTAATGTTTTATTCTGCAAACAGTAACATCTTTCAGGTTCCGCGATATGCAAATACTTTAGAACAAGTACTAGAAAGAAAGCAAATTATAACGAACTATAATAAAAACTTAGTAGAGATTATCGCTGAAAAAAGAGAAGCAATTTTTGAAGATATGCAAACAATGAAAAGAGAAACAGTACCATATAGTATGATACATGTTGTTCCACCAATGGGACCACCTAACTTTATCAAAGAAAGTGAGATAAGTGATCATCAGGGCTGGGTAGATATAAGTCCTTATACTTTGCAGCATGTACAGTATAAGAATATTTTCGGACTTGGAGATTGTACCAATTTACCTACCTCTAAAACTGGAGCAGCAATTCGAAAGCAAATACCTGTCTTAAAACAAAATATTATGGACGTACTTAACGGAAGAGACTTGCAGGCTAAATATGATGGATATACATCATGTCCGATTGTTACAGGATATAAAAGTCTTATACTCGCTGAATTTAACTATGAACATGAGCCACAAGAAACGTTTCCATTTAATCAAGCGAAAGAACGGCATAGTATGTTTTTACTTAAAAGATATATGTTGCCATATATGTATTGGAATTTAATGTTGAAAGGGATTATGTAAGGAAAGATAGAGAGTAGTTGTAAAAATTGAAAAGTAATTTGAAATAAGTATTCGGAGGGAATAGTTATGCTTTTAAAATATTTTTATGATGAAAAATTAGCTCATGCTTCCTATTTAGTTGGTTGTCAGAAGGAAGGCGTAGCAATTGTTATTGATCCTAGCCGCTATATAGAACAATATATAGAATTTGCTAAGAAAGAGGGGATGGAAGTAATTGCTGCGGCTGAGACTCATATTCATGCCGATTTTCTTTCTGGGTCTAGAGAACTTTCTTATCTTTATCATGCAAATTTATATGTATCTGATGAAGGAGATTGTGATTGGAAATATCAATATCTTAACGAAGGTCGATACAAATTAGTTAATGAAGGCACAGAGTTTAAAGTAGGTCATATAAAATTTAATGTAATTCACACCCCAGGGCATACGCCTGAAAGTATCTCTTTTTTAGTAACTGATACAAGTCAAAATAATTTTACGAATGATAAACCGATAGGGATTTTCACAGGTGACTTTATATTTGTAGGAGATATAGGAAGACCTGATTTATTAGAAACAGCTGTTGGTATGAAAGATACAGCACAAATAGGAGCGAAACAATTATTTGATTCTATACAAAAAGTAAAAATACTCCCTGATTATTTGCAAATATGGCCATCACATGGTGCAGGAAGCGCATGCGGAAAAGCATTAGGAGCAATTCCAACTTCTACATTAGGTTATGAAAAGATGTTCAATTGGGCATTTCAATGTAATGAAGAAAGTGATTTTGTATCGATTTTATTGACGGGACAGCCAGAGCCTCCAAAGTATTTTTCATTAATGAAGAATTTAAATAAGTATGGTCCTCCAATTCGTAAGAAGAGAAAGATTACTACTATTAATACAGTAGAAGAACTCCAAGAAGTTATGAGGAGTGTTCAGCAAATAGTTGATATAAGGGATGTAGAGAGTTTTGCTTCTGGTCACATTGAAAAATCAATTAACATACCTTATAACAATTCTTTTACAACTTGGTGTGGATGGTTACTAGATTATAAAACAGAGACTTTAATCATTCTAGATGAGGAAAAGGTTAAAGTGGAGGAAGTCATTAGGGACTTTGAATCTATTGGGCTAGATAATATTGTTGCTTTTGTACCTTTAAAAGTAATAAAAAAATTTGATATATTAGAAAGTTACAAGGAAAAAACATCAATTGAATTATATCGGCATATAAAAGATAGAAGTGTTAAGGTTATCGATGTGCGTAGTAAAAAAGAGTGGGAGGAAGGACACCTTCATGATGCAATACATATTACTTTAGGTAATCTATTTGAGAAGATAGATTCTATACCAAAAGATTGCCCAATAGTTTTACAATGTCGAACCGGGTTGCGTTCAGCTATAGCAGCTAGCATTTTACAAAAAGCTGGTATAAAGGAAGTAGTGAATTTAAAGGGGGGATTTATTGCATGGAAAAAAGAAGGGCTTCCTTATACAACATGCAATCTCAACGCGTAGGAAAATATTATATGACAGGTAAGAATAATTAAAAGAAGTTATAGATGACGTGTTAGACAAGGAAAGCATAATTGTTGCAGCTTCAGGAAATACATTAGGATTATTAATTGATTATCCAGTTAAATATGAAAATGTAATGTTTGTTTCAGCATTAAAGAATTTGACATTGGATCCATCTTTTATCGAATGGCAGTGTTGGAAGTACTTAGGTATTATCAATAAGAACCCAATCAAAAATTCTCTTGGATGCAAGAGAATTTTTTTATTGGGAATAGTAAGGGGGAGGGGAGGTGCATTACATATGGGAAAAGGTAGAAGTAATAATGCTGGTAAAAAGCAACCGAATTTTGATGATTCATCTAATTTTGCTAAACAAAGCCAACCGACAGAAAAGAAGAAGAAATAAGAACAGGAGCTCTCTTGATAAAGGGAGCTCCTGTTAAAAGTGGATTGACGTTTCAGAATAACATATCGATGGATTAACCCAATAGCCATAAATACAAGGTTTTAATTTTTACGAAGGGCACCTAATTTAATATTATTGTCCCGCTTTTTTATACTTATTGATGCGTTAAATCCATTTGAGATGCTCCTTAATGGCGTTGGGCGTGACCTTAATTAAAATTTTTTAAACCTAATGGGACTTACCATTAAGAGGGCGAGGATTAAAGTAATCCATGCATTACTATATGAAAACAATGCCATACCAGCCAATGATAATCCTGCAGCTGGAATAGGTAATCCCTTAAAATATCCAATAGTTGGTTTAATACTAAATTTAGCTAATCTTAAAGCACCCATTGTTGGGAATAGGATAAATGCCAAAGAAGTTAAAATAGAAGGTGTTGCTATCGTATGAAATAAAAGCGCAGGAGCGACGCCGAAACTAACAATATCAGCTAAGGAATCCAATTCTACGCCAAACTCACTGTTCACTTTTAATTTTCTCGCAATTCTTCCATCAAGAAAATCTAAAACAGCTGAAAAGAAAATGAAAATGGAGGCTACTCCCAAATATTCATTCATATTCAAGGTGATTGAGAAAACGCCGCACAATAAATTTCCAATCGTAAATAAATTCGGTATGATTTTTACAAGCTGATTAAACAAGTTTGTTCCTCCTAAATTAATTAAACTTCACATTTCTGTAGCAATTTCTATATATTCTTCCGTTATTCTTAAAAATATATGACCACTGTATTACTGTAAGCTAATTAAATTTCGATAAGAGAAAAATTGATTTCTTAAACGTTCCGCTGGTTTATAAAAATGTTTAATCATTTTCAGTACGCGTTATTGAATATTAGCACTTGATAGTTGATATTTCGAGTAGTCAGGGATTTTCCGGTTCTGGTGCAAAAAATTCAAGGTAATTAAAAATAATCTCTAAAAAGGAGACATAATGATACTATTATTTTAAAAAGGTTCGTGGTTGGTATCGAATATAAAAAATTGGAATTTTTATACAAAAGGCACCCGAAAGGGTGCCTTTTGTACCTCTTAAAATGACTGAAGATGCGTTTACTTGAGTTCATTAGATAGTTAGAGGTTGATAGACTATCTTTAACGAAAATGTTGCGTAGTTCATCTACATTATATATCGATTTAATAATGAACGGGGATTTAGAAAGTTCCAAGGAAAGTACATATCAACCTGATTGGAAGATTGGAAATTTAATAACTGGTGATACATTTTACTTAACGCAATATTTTGGTGCGCAAATGAAAATTTTTAAAGTCCACACAAATGGTACCCTAGAACGATTTCAAACAATAGAACCAGAATTAAAATAAAATTTTTGCAGGATCAATTAAATTCATTCCTTGTTATGCAAACACATTTTCAGCGGAAATAACTTCATCACTATTTTGCGCTAGACAGACTTTATAAAAAATGGTTACATTTCCTGATCTTGAAATAATCCTCTCAAATTGCAATTCTACTTTTTTTGCAAATTTTACTGCATCAACAATATTTGTAGAAGTAAATGCTACAAAAGTTTTTCAAATGAAATTTATAAAAGCTTGATAGGCAATACCAAGGGAAAAGACCGTAGCTACCATATGTGCAGTCCATTTAGGCATATTTAAATTTAATACGGTATTGTACAAGATTCCATATACGATACAAATGATTAATACAAATGCAATGAATTGAAGAGCTAACAAAAATAGTGGTTGATCCATTTATTCTCACTTCCTTTGTTTAATATATTAATATAATTTATTTGAAAGTAGAAGTTTTATTTCTATAAAGTTCCAAAAATTTGATGTGAAAGGGATATTAGTAATCACAAGAATTGATGCAACTATGATGTAACTAAAAATAGTATTACAAAATCAATAAAATAGTAAAGAAGGTCGCCATTCACGGCGACCTTCTTTACTATGCGTTATACCCAAATAATTTTAAATCTTCTCCAGACCCTGAAATGATTTTCTCAAAGCGTAATCCTACTTTTTCTAAAAGCTTTCCTGAGGCGATGTTATCTATAGAAGTAATTGCTACAATTCGTTTCATGCCGAGCTTTTGTACACCGTATTCGATTATTGCAGAAGCTGACTCGTAGCCATATCCTTTTGAACGGAATGTTTCTAAAAAGGCAAATCCGATATCAACGTCTTCTAATGAATCTCTTTTAATAAGGCCACACATACCAAGTGGAGTGAGATCTTCTTTTCGTTCTACTAAGTAAAGGCCAAATCCGAGTTTGTTATACATATCGATGGGACCGTTTACAATATAATTTTTTGCATCTTCTAAGTTTCTAACCCCTTTGTCACCGATAAACTGAATCCATGCAGGATCGTTTACTAACTCAAGAATAAAAGAAGCGTCTTTTATATCAAACCAACGAAGATTTAGACGTTCGGTTTCAAGAACTATCAATTATTACACCACCTTTAAAAAGTTATAACAATTAGTATGGATTGTGTAAAACAAAAGTGCAACATATTTTAATGGGGGTGTTTGTTCACATAAAGTTCGTTTGTTTTGTATAGAGAGATATTTTATAATTAGGATTGATTGTAAAGAGTGAGATACTTATACAATGACTCCTAGGTGACTAGGAGTTTTTACTATATAACTATCATTATTACTAAATATGACACACTACACATTCTACTCAAGGAGGTACATAATGAAGAAATTATATAATGCATCGTTTACGTATTTGATTATCGGTTTATTATCAGGGATTTTCGCTAGGGAGTATGGTAAGTATAAAGGGATTTTAGGATCTACTTTGTTAAATCTTTTGCATACACATACACTTGTACTTGGCTTTTTCTTCTTTTTAATTGCTTTAGGATTAGCAAAAGTATTCGCGTTTCATGAAGTGAAAGGGTTTAATAAGTGGTTTGTTTTACATAACATTGCATTAACATTAATGTTAGGTTCGCTAGCAGTGAGAGGGCTTCTTCAGTTAAATGGAGCTGACTTTAAAGGGTTAACTTATATTGTAGGGTTTTCTCATTCGTTGATGGCAGTTACTTTAATTTGGTTTATGTTGTTAATAAAGAAATCGTTTAAAATGTAGTGAAAAAGAACTTGTAGCGTGTGCTGCGGGTTCTTTTTTGTATGTTCAGGTTAAATAATCTTATTTTTCTAATTATTTTGTATAAAGATGGTATACTTGTTTTAAAATTAAAAAGGAGAGTTGATTATGGAAATAACAATTGAACATGTAGTAAATGAATTAAGAGGCATACTTCCTGAAGATCGAGTAGTAATAAATATGACAGTACGAGAGTTACATAGTAAAGATGAATCTTACCACGTTAGTAGTTTACCTGATGTAGTTGTTTTTCCAAAAACGACCGAAGAAGTTAGCACGATAATGAAAATAGCGAGTCAGCACGGAACAGCTGTCGTTCCATTTGGAGTAGGATCCAGTTTAGAGGGACATGTAATTCCTTACGAAAAAGGAATTACAATGGACTTTTCTCTTATGAACAAAATACTTGAAATAAGAGAAAAGGATTTTCTTGTGAGAGTACAGCCAGGGGTGACGCGCTCTCAGCTTAATAAAGAATTGAAAAAGTATGGATTATTTTTTAGTGTAGACCCAGGAGCTGATGCAACGTTAGGAGGAATGGCTGCTACAAATGCGAGCGGAACGACAGCGGTAAAGTATGGTGTAATGCGTGATCAAGTTCGAGATTTAGAAGTCGTTCTTGCTGATGGAGGAGTAATACATACCGGGAATTTAGCGGCGAAGTCATCATCAGGTTATCATTTAAATGGTATTTTCGTAGGATCAGAAGGAACACTTGGATGTTTCACGGAGTTAACTTTAAAAGTATACGGTATACCAGAACATGTTATGGCTGCGAGGGCATCGTTTCCAACTATAAATGATGCAGTAGAAGCTGTAATTAACATATTACAAGCAGGTATTCCAATCGCGAGAATTGAACTCGTTGATGAATTATCTATGAAACAAGTAAATTATTATAATGAAACAAGTTACAGAGAAGAACCGACACTGTTTTTAGAGTTTCACGGCAATGAAGCAGGGTTAAAGCAAGATATTGAATTTACGAAAGAAATCGTTCTTGATCATAAATGTATAGAAATTACGTTTGAGACGGAAACAGCAGCGAGAAATAAACTGTGGGATGCAAGACATAACTTAGCGTACTCTTACGTGCATAGTTATCCTGGTAAAAAGCTAATGAGTACAGACGTATGTGTGCCAATTTCGGAATTAGCTGGAGCGATTCAACATGCGAAAGAGGTATTAGATAAAGTAGGGCTTATTGGCGGTATTCTAGGTCATGTTGGAGATGGGAATTTCCATGTACTCTTAATGATTGACACAAATGATAAAGAGGAAGTAAAGAAGGCGGACGAAATAAACGAAAGTATCGTTCTGTATGCTCTTAAACGAGGAGGAACGTGTACAGGAGAACATGGCGTTGGAATCGGAAAACGAAAGTATCAAGAAGAAGAACATGGGGCGGCATTATTTGTAATGGAGAAAATAAAGAAAGCTCTTGATCCGCAAAATATTTTGAATCCGAATAAGGTGTTTCAATTAAAAGATAGGGGCTGATTGGATGAAAGTACTAGAAGCGATAAGTAATATAGCTGGAAAGTATTTTGCATTTTGGACCGGCTGCTGCACTCCCAAGTGTATTAGCGGCAGTATGGCATAACATTGCAGGGCCAATATTAGCAACCATCTGGTCAAAAAATACAAAGAATACTTTCAGCGATGAAAATGTATCAATAAATATAGAAAAATAGGAATGATAAATAATGCAAAAACGTATTGTACATTTTGAAGGAATGGTTGTATTTTTAGCCATGATTTATATGTATTCGATATATGAGTTTAGTTGGATTATATTTTTTGTATTCCTTTTAGCGCCGGATCTATCAATGTTAGCATATGGGATTAATAATCACGTTGGTGCGAAAATATATAATGTATGTCACACATATATCATATCCATATTAATTGTTCTAATAGGTGTCTATTTTAAGATAGATACCGTTATAATGATTGGCTTAATATGGACAGCACATATTGGAATGGATCGAATGTTTGGATATGGATTGAAATATGAGACGGATTTTAAGGATACTCATATTCAACGGTTATAATTTGTTTTGAGAAGAGGGGTACGTTGAAGCAGAGAATTGCTATCGAAGAATATAATGTCAAATGGGAAAGTGAATTTAATAAAATACACACTCTTATTAACAATGTAATGGAAGACAGCATTGTATCTATTGAACATGTTGGGAGTACATCTGTTAAAGGGCTTGCATCAAAACCAATACTAGATATTGATGTTATAATAGAAGAGTTCGAAATTTTTTATGAGGTAGTAAAAAAACTTGAGAAGATAGGGTACTATCATCAGTTAGAATGGAGATTTAAAGGCAGAGAGGCGTTTGGAAGAAAGGATGCGTTAGTTCCATGGAACGAGGGAAATACAGTTTGGATGGAACATCATTTATATGTGTGTGATAAAAATAGTGAAGAGTTGAGAAGGCATATAGCGTTTCGAGATTACCTTCGTGAACATGACGATGTTGCTGCTGAATATGGACGTTTAAAGGAAGAGTTAGCGAGAGAGACGAAAAATCGATCTAGTTATATTGAAGGTAAGACCGTATTTATTACAAATATATTAGAAAAAATAAACTAAGGCAGCATGGAATACATGCTGCCTATTCTTTTGAAATAGAAAGCTGCCATTATAAAACAAATACAAACTGGCCCTGTTGATTGATGCGGTTACTAAATATAATAGGAAATAAAATAGAAAAGAGTGGAAAAGAGGGAGCTTATGTACATACCAAAATATTTCGCAATACAAGATGAAGAGATGAAGTACGAAATAATGGAACAAAATAGCTTTGCGACACTATTTTCTCAACATAACGGAGAACCATATGCAACGCACTTGCCGTTGTTGCTAAATAGGGAAACTCTTACTTTACATGGTCACTTCGCACGACCGAATGAACAGTGGAAAGATATTGGGACTCAGCAAGTACTAGCTATATTTCAAGGACCACATAGTTATATCTCTCCGTCATGGTATGAAACAAACAATGCAGTACCAACATGGAATTACGTTGCAGTGCATGTATACGGTGAATTAGAAATTGTTGAAGATGAGAAGACATTAGTAGATTCTCTTCAAGATTTAGTAAATAAATATGAAGATCCAGAGAGCACCTACTCACTTAATGATGTAGATCCAAATTATATGGGAGGATTAAGTAAGGGAATAGTTGGATTCAAAATAAAGATAAATAAAATAGAAGGAAAAGCGAAGTTAAGTCAAAATCATTCTGTAGAGAGACGAAATTTAGTTGTGGAGAAACTTGAGAAAGTTGGTAGTGAGGGGAGTAAGAGGATTGCGGAGTTGATGAGAAAATAAAGTCTACATGAAAGGAAAATATTCTAAATAAGCGTATTTAAAAAGACCTTCTTAATTGAAGGTCTTCCGTTTTTTAAAGTGCTTTTTCAGTTGTTGTTGAGTTGTAGTCTTTACTTACGTCAACGGATTGAACAAGGTCAGGTCTTTGGGGTGCAGGGGTGTCCCCAATGTTTAATGCTACATATCCTAACTGTGTTTTCGGTGTTTCTGAGGTGAAGCTTAATCCAAGAGTTGTGATGCTAATAACAGCTAAGCCAATGATGCTCAATTTAATCTTTTTCATTATATCAAAGCTCCCTTTTCTTCATGTTTTTTTCTTGCTTGATTGGCCATGTAAAAGTATTGACTAGCTTTTATATGGTCTTCTTTTTCATAAAACATATTTGCTAGAACATCAGTGTACTCTTGTATACATTCCAAAAGGTTTTCTGTTTTAAAGTAAGAAATTCCTTCCAAAATTATCATTTCTAAATCATTTATAGAAGTTTTATTATTTAGTTCTCTTAAAATCATGAAACGATATTGAAACTCTTTGTTTTCTAGTTTATTTGAGATGTTTAATCCTTTTTTTATAAGTTCTTTAGCCTGGGTATATTCTCCAAGCTTGTAGTATTCACGTGCTTCAACAAAAAGTGCTTTAAAGTGATTTGGTTGCTTAGTTGTAACCTCTGAAATATGACGCATTGCTAACTCTGAAAGGTTTTGACTTGCATATAGCCAAGCTAAATTATGTCGTACTCTTAATGATAAAGTCTCCTCTGAATACTTCTGTAGAATATTTAATGCTGAATCAAGTCTAATTTCAGCTTGTTCAAACTGTTTTAAATCAATACAAGATAAACCAAAGATGTTATCACACAAAGCAACATTAATTTCGCAGTTTATATGTTTTGAAAAAATCGCTTTAGCTTCATTTGCAGATTGGATTGCTACTAGTGGTTGATATGTTTGATAATAATAGGAAGCTAAGCGGTAGTTAAATTCAGCATTCTCTAGTTCGTCAGATACGTGTATTAGCAGCTTTTTAGCGTTCTCGAAAAGGTGTTTTGCTGTATTGTAGTTTCCAATAATTGTATTGTGAATAGCCTTAAAAAAATGATAATAATAAGAAAATAGCCCATTCTCTGGAAGTGGGAAAGAATCAATTTTATTAAAATCATCTTTATTAATATTTAAACCATCTGTTAAAATTTTGTATCTGAAATTAAAAAGTGAATAATACAATTGTAGGTTTGTATCTTCTTCTGAATTAGAGATGATATTTTCAATATCTTTTTTTATTTTTGTTGCATGGGTAGTTTGATGTTGTAACATAGCTCTATACCAGTCATTAAATAATTTTGTAATTTGTTCATTACCTTGTAGTTGAACGTTCATGAAATCCCCTCACTTTTTGAATATTCTTATAAAATATAGTATCAAAAATAAAAATATTTAGAAATGATGTTTTATATTTCTCAATATTTGTTTAACAAGCTTACGAGTAATTCTATTGGAATAGTGTAGAATTTATTTTGGATTAAAGAAATGGCATCGGGGGATGTGCATTTTAAAGTTTTAGTTGAGTGGGGGGATATAAAAAGGGTGCGTTCACACAATTTATATGAACGCACCTTTTTACATATTAAACAATCAAGTCCCACAAAAAGTACGATAAGGGCGATTCGTCGGTGCAGGCGGAATGCAGTATTCTTCTTGATCTGTAGAATACGCATAAGGGTTTGATAAAGCTTCAAGAAGTTGCTCCATTACGCTATAGTCTTCATTTGTAACAGCTGCTTCTAGTGCTTCTTCTACACGGTGGTTCCTCGGGATGATTGATGGGTTATTATTTTTCATCATCTCGTAGGCGTTTTCTTTTGATTGTTCTTGTCTTTCTAATCGAGATTGCCACAGTTTGTACCATTCTTTAAATTCAGGACTTTCAAATAGAGCTGTATTTTCGATAGCATCAAGAGTTAATGAACGGAATGTATTTGTATAATCCGCTTTATATTTCTCCATCATTTTTAAAAGTTGCTCAATAAGTGATTGATCTTGTTCTTCGTTGCTAAATAGTCCTAATTTCTTTTTCATTCCAAGGAACCAATTGTTTTCATACTGTACGCTAAATTTCGAAATTTCGTCTTGAGCGATTTTTAGTGCTTCTTCTTCATCTTCGTGCAGAATCGGTATTAAAGATTCTGCTAGTCGTGCGAGATCCCATGCGGCCATATATGGTTGATTTCCATATGCATAACGACCTTGTGTGTCAATAGAGCTAAATACGGTTCCTTGGTCGTAATTGTCCATAAATGCACAAGGACCGTAATCAATTGTTTCGCCACTGATCGTTATATTGTCAGTGTTCATTACGCCGTGAATAAATCCAACAAGTTGCCATTTTGCGATAAGACTGGCTTGTCTTTTAATGACTTCTTGTAGTAATGCAGTATATCGGTTTTTATGAGATTCAATTTCTGGGTAATGCCTTTTTATCGTATAGTCAGCTAGTGATTTCAGGTCCTCTATTGAACCACGAGCTGCAGCATATTGAAATGTACCGACCCGTATATGACTACTAGCGACTCTAGTTAAAATTGCTCCAGGTAATTTTGTTTCACGATAGGTTGGTTCCCCGGTTGTAACAACTGCTAAACTGCGAGTAGTCGGAATATCAAGTGCATACATTGCTTCACTAATAATATATTCACGTAGCATCGGACCGAGTGCAGCACGGCCATCTCCTCGGCGTGAATAGGGAGTAGGGCCAGAACCTTTCAGTTGAATATCGAAACGCTCACCTGAAGGAGTAATTTGTTCGCCAATTAAAAGAGCACGACCGTCGCCTAACATATTAAAATGTCCGAATTGATGACCAGCATATGCTTGAGCTAATGGATGAGCTCCTTCTGGAAGTCCATTGCCAGCGAAAATGGCAATTTCAGCTTCCTTTTTCAGTTCTTCAGGGGTTAAGCCAAGAGATATCGCTAATGAATGGTTTAGTTTAACTAACTCCGGTGAACTTACGGGAGTAGGGGGGATTTCTGTATAAAATGATTGTGGTAAAGTCGTATAACTATTATCTAAATTCCAACCTGTTTCATTATTTTTAGTCATTGTATCTCCTCCTTTTTGTATTTTAAATTATGTATTTGTACGTATATATTCTTTGTAAAGTTAACTAAAAGTATAATATAATATTTCCCCTTGCAATCTATTGTAAGGACTTCATTGCACTATGTCTATTTAACAGTAAATACAAAACTCCATTTTAAAAAAAATGGAGTTTTTATTATTACTTAATTTTTACAATTATCTTTCCTTTTGCTCTTCCAGACTCTGAATATTCCATTGCTTTTTGCGCATCTTCAAAAGGAAAAACTCGATCGATTACAGGTTTGATTTGTCCAGCTTCAATATAGTTTGCAATAGTACGTAATTGATCCCCGCTTGGCTTCATAAATAAAAATGAATATTGAGCATTATGCTTTTTTTCAAGTGCAGTAAGTTTTTTGCTGGCTAATGAAAATAAGAGAGTTTTAAAGAATCCTGAACCAAATTCTTTACCGAAGCGAGCGTTCGGCATGCCTGAAACGGAAACAATGTTTCCTCCGCTTTTTATAATATTGAATGATTTTTCAAGTGTTGCACCGCCGATTGTATCAAATACGGCATCATAATTTTTTAGTATATCTTCAAATTTCTCTGTTTTGTAATTAATAATTTCATCTGCGCCAAGAGACGTTACTAAATTCGCACCAGCTTCACTAGCAGTCGTTGTAACAATGGCACCCATTATTTTTGCTAGCTGAATAGCGAAAGTACCAACACCACCGGATCCAGCGTGAATTAAAATCTTTTGTCCTTTTTGTAATTGCATGATGTCATGTAATGCTTGATATGATGTTAAGCCAACGAGTGGAATCGAAGCAGCTTCCTCAAAATTTAAATTTTTCGGTTTTAAAGCTATATCATCTTCATGAATGGCTATATACTCCGCGAAAGTACCAATCTTATTTTTTCTTGGGCGTGCATATATTTCATCATCGACTTTAAAGTTAGTCACTTTTGCCCCAACCTTTACGATGACACCGGAAAAGTCATTACCAAGGATTAGGGGCATCTCATATTTAAGCAACATCTTCACTTTTCCATCGCGTATTTTAAAATCAATTGGATTAATACTAGCTGCATGAATTTCTGCGAGCACTTCATACTCATTAATTTCAGGAGTAGGTACCTCTGCCATACGCATTGGGACTTTTCCGTACTTATCAATTATCATTGCTTTCATTTCTTATACCTCCAAGTTTTAATAAAAGTTTTGCAATAGCTTCTCAATATCTAATACAAGATTTTTTAATAAACCTAATTTTGTACGTATATCAATATAATAAAAATTCTTTGTACCTTCTTTTCTCATTAAAATAATGCCAGCTTCTCGTAAAATCTTGAGGTGATGTGATACGGCTGGACGGGAAAGGTGTGTTTGCTTCGTGATTTCTCCTACACGTAATCCTGTTTGACATTCCGTTTCCATTAGCACTAATAAAATAGCTTGACGTGTTTCATCACCAATTGCCAATAATACTTTTTGAGAATCAATAAAATCTTTTTTTATAATATTTAATTGTTCTTGTTTATTCATTTCAATCACTTTGCCTCCAGGTAATTAGTCGAAAGGTTTAAGATGATGAACCATTACTTCGATACGGTAATGCTACATGATTGTTGTACGAGGTGCAATATTGAGAAAGAAAATCGAGACGAATGAATTTTTTATTGTTGAAAATTATAGGGAGATAGAAAAGGGATTGGAAGGATTACATAACAAAATAGATGAAGTTTAAAAAAATGATGTAACAATAAAATAAGCTGTCGTAACCTTGTATAATCCATAAGGTTACGACAGCTTATAATGTTTGTATTATTTTTGATTTTTACGATAGAACATGGTTCAACGTAAAGTACATTCTTTTGTTTTACACTTTCATACAGACACAATTCAGGTGGATTATAGATGTATGAAAAGGTAAAAGGAATTTTGGGGCGTAATCTATCTATATGATAATTCAAAATGAAATATAAGTCTATATTTTAATGTTTTTTTTGATTATATTTATGTCACTGAGCTCAGAACAATGATGTGGAGGGGAAATATATGAAATCGAATTATGTACCAGTTTTAATTGTTGGAGGGGGATTATCTGGGTTAGCGTCTGCGTTATTTCTTGCAAAACATAACATTGAGTACTTACTTATTGAAAGGCATCCGTCTACTGCCATTCATCCGAAAGCAGGCGGTCTTACTTTACGTACAATGGAGTTATTTCGAGAATTAGGCTTGGAAAAAAGAATTAAATTGGCAGGTAAAGCATTAGAGAACTGCCGAGGAAGAATAGCAGTTCATACAATAGCTGAGGCGAATAAAGAAGAATTGGAACAAATGAGAGCGACGCAATACGGAAACGATGAAGAGTTACTTCAAAAAATAGAAAAGATTAGTCCATCAAAACAAACTGCTTGTTATCAAATTATTTTAGAAGAGATGATGTTACAAGAAGCGAAAACATTAGGCGGGCAACTATCTTTTTATCATGAATTAGTTTCATTTGAACAAAATGAAAACGGGGTAAAAGCAACGATTCGAAATCGTGAAACAGAAAAAGAAAGTGTCATACATTGTGACTATGTAATTGCAGCAGATGGAGCGAAAAGTAAAATACGTGAGCAGTTAGGGATTAAAACTGAGGGGCGTGGAACCATTGGTGGCTATTATATGAATATTTATTTTGAAGCAGACTTAAGTGAGTTTATACAAGGAGACGCATTCGGTTTTTCTATGGTACTTCATCCAGAGGTTCTTGGTGCACTGATCCCAGTAGATAACGTAAAAAAATGGATTTACCATGTAGCCTACGATCCATTAAAAGGAGAGGGAACAGAGGATTTCACGATGGAACGTTGTAAACAAATTATTGAAATAGCAATTGGAAGTACAAATGTTGAGTCAGAAATATTAAGTGTTTTACCGTGGGAAGCGGCCGAAAGTACAGCAATGAAATTTCAAGGAAATCGAGTCTTTCTAGTTGGAGATTCAGCACATATTATGCCGCCAACAGGCGGATTTGGTTCAAATACAGGAATACAAGATGCGCATAACTTAGCTTGGAAATTAGCGGCTGTTATAAAAGGGAAGGCAAAACCAAAATTGTTAGAAACATATCATGAAGAGAGACACTCTGTTGCAAAATTAACGACAGCTTATGCAAGTAGTTTACTGTTTCGTGCTGCGAAGAGAGAGGAAGGCAGTTTGAATAATATGGATGGTTTAGCTGTTACAGTTGGATATCAGTATTGTTCAGAGGCGATTATAGATAATTTAGTCACTCCACATAGAATGGATAGCATAGAGTTGAACGGGAGACCTGGAACGCGAGCGTCACATTTATGGGGAACGTATGAAGGGAAGAAAGTTTCTACATTAGACTTATTCGGTAACAGTTTTGTATTACTTACAGGAGTAAAAAATAGTTCTTGGGCTGAGGCAGCACATACTGTTTCAGCTAAATTAGGAATAAATATAAAAGGGTATCGTGTTGGCTTAAGTGGAGACTTTGTTGCTCCAGAAGATATTTTTAGCAAATTATATGGTATAGGGAATGGAGGTGCTGTATTAATTAGACCAGATGGCTTTATCGGATGGCGTTCGGAAAAAACGGTAGTAAATCCAGATATAGTATTGGAAGAGGTAATGAGAAATTTATTATGTGATTTTTAAGTAACTACAGAAATATTGTTTTATGTACTTCACCGTACTGAAAAAAATATTCACAAATTTCAATAGGTTTGATATGATTAAATTCGACAAGTTAATAGAGGCCGGAGATATTTGAGAAAAGCCATAAATTTATTTAGGGATACAGGAGTGTAGCCTAAATAATTTATGGCTTTTTTTATTGAATGAACCGTACAAAATAGGGAGTTACATGTGAAAAGGAGGGCTATAGGAATTAAATAGGATAATACTAGTTTTTTATATTAATAATATAGAGAAAGTATATTTGTAAGAGTGGAATTTTAATATAGGTTTATAAAAATAATGAAAGTATATCTTCTATTTCGTGTAAATCTCATTAACTTGTTGAAATTTGCAACGTAGGAAGGGTTAGAAGGATGAGAAAAATTATTAGCGTTTTAGTTATTTTCTTTATGACGGGAAGTATCTTTGCTGGGGGAGCTGTTCATGCGAAAGCAGAAGGGAAGCATGAATGGAATACGAATAAGTTTTTAAATATTGCACATCGCGGAGCAAGTGGACATGCACCTGAGCACACTTTTGCTTCTTATGATTTAGTGAAAAAAATGAAAGCGGATTATTTAGAGTTAGATATTCAATTAACAAAGGATGGCCAATTAATTGCAATGCATGATACAGCGGTTGATCGCACTACAAATGGAACAGGCGAAGTACGTGATAAAACGTTAAGCGAAATAAAGAGTTTAGATGCAGGATCATGGTTTAATAAAGCGTATCCAGAAAAGGCTAAGCAAGAGTATGTTGGGCAAAAAGTTCCAACTCTTGAAGAAATTTTTCGAAAGTATGGAAGAAGTATGAAGTATTATATTGAAACAAAATCACCAGATGTGTATCCAGAAATGGAAGAGAAATTGTTGGCGTTGTTACAAAAATATAATTTAGTAGGTCAAAACATGTCTTCTAGCTGTGTTATGATTCAATCATTTAGTAAAGATAGTTTGAAAAAGATTCATAGTATGAATGAAAATATTCCGTTAGTTCAATTGCTTTGGTATTATCCAAATGAAAACAATGAAATTGTCGAATGGTCTGGCATTACACATGAACCGAAAAGTGTAACGAATGATGATTTTCAAGAAATTAAAAAGTATGCAGCTGGTATTGGACCAAACTTACGTAATGATAACGGAGAACTAATTATTGATGAGTCATATATGAAAATGGCTAGGAAAAATGGACTGTTAATTCACCCTTATACAATTAACGAGAAACCAGATATGAGATTGTTAATCAAATGGGGTGCTACAGGAATGTTTACAAATTATCCGGATCGATTACATAGTGTATTGAAGGAAAAATAAGTGGAAAAGGGTATACCAGTGTTTTAGGTATACCCCTTTTAATTTAATTCCCCGATAAACAGAATCTCTTTTTCATAGCATTCATCTTCATCATAAATAATTTCTTGAAAGCGAAGTGTTTGGAAGGAATGATAAACTGAAATTTCCCATGTCTCCCCAAAATCAATTTCATTTGAAAGAAGGATCCATTTTTGAAATTCACTATTTCTATTAAAGAAATTATGAAAATAGTCCTTGTTTTTAAATATAATGATTTGCGAATCCCATAAATTATTTATAGAAATCAAAACAACAACTCGATATGTATGTGTATCGCTCGGTTTCATAGTTATTAAATGATTTGCTTGATTTAATAAGGTTTGAATACACAATCGTTTTACTTTTCTAGGTGTTTTACAAGAGGCAATAAAAGCTTGCGAAATTGGCAATAGCATATTCCAATATTCATCGTTATAGAAAGTAGAAGGGAATGTTTTTGTATGTTCCTCAATTCGCTTTATCATAGTGTTTGTTTTTCGTTTCATACCACGTATTTTCTTTTCACGCATTGAGAGTCATCTCCATAAATTTTTGTAATGCAGCAGAGTGATATATATCTTTTCTAGTAATAAAAGTAGTAGGAACTTTTTTGAAGCTATTTGGCAAAGGATTGAATGATATGTCATGTTTATGACCATTTAAAATAGACTTCATCATAATTGCTACGCCCATACCTGATTTTACACATGCGAGTATCGCTTCAATTGTTCCAAACTCTAATACTCGTTTAGGTGAAATTCCTTCTTCTTGAAGCCAATCTTCTAATAAATTTCTATAATAGCACCCGTGACTAAATGCAAGTAAATTCATGTCTCCTATGTCTTTAAAGGAAGATAAAGGCTTTTTGCTAATGAGAACTAATTCTTCTTCATGAAATATATTTGTATGAAGTTCAGCATGCTGAGTGGTTCCAGCGATAAACGCCCCGTCTAGTTTTCGTTCTAATACAAGTCTAATCAATTGTTCCGTCGTATTTGATTCTAAAATCAATTCGACTTTTGGGTATTCCTCATAATAGGCCGTTAATATAGATGGAAGTCTTACAGCGGTTGTAGATTCTGTACATCCAATTTTTAAAGTGCCCCTTGGTTCGATCCCATTACTTTGAACTGCTTTAATAGATTGATCCATTAAGTGGATAATTTGTTTAGCGTATGTTAATAAAATCTCACCGTTAGAAGTTAAAGTTACACCTTTTCCGTTTCGGTAAAATAAAGGTACACCTAGTTCGTTTTCTAGTTGTTTCATACGCATTGTTACGCCAGACTGTACATAGTTTAAATTTTTAGCTGCGTGAGATATGTTTTTTTCTTTCGCAACTTCGTAAAATACAGTTAAATCTTTTATATCCAAGTATCATCCCTCCATAAAAGGTATCATTTTTTTTGATGGATTATATGATAAATCTTTATTTTATATGATATCAGAACTTTCATACAATGGAAGGGGATGGAGGGATTATTGTGTTAATGGAAGAAAGGATGAATGGTACTTATAAGTGGGTTATGTTAATTTTTGCGACAGTTGCTCAAACAACAGCGACACTTATAACGTATGGTGTTGGAGCATTTGCTTTATTTTGGAAAGAAGAATATGCACTTACGAATACGGAGAGTGGATTGTTAGTAAGTGTTGTAAATATAGGACCGCTATTTTGTATGCTTTTTGTTGGGCGGCTACTTGATCAATACAATGAAAAGTTGTTAATTTCGATAAGTTTATTTTTACTAGGGGGTTCGTTTTTACTGACTAATATGGTCAATGGATTTAATGGGTTACTCTTTGTACTTTTATTAGTAGGAACGTTTTATAGTGTTTTGCAGCCAGGAGGAAGTAAGGTGATAATGAAGTGGTTCTCAAAAGAAAATCGCGGGTTAGCGATGGGGATTAGACAAGCCGGTATACCGATTGGTGGTACATTAGCGGGAGTATTGATCCCGTTTCTTACAATAAAATATAATATGGCCTATGCGGTAAATAGCATTGCATGCATTTGTATAATTGGAGGGTTTTTATTTTTTATATTTTATAAGGAACCATATATTCAAGAGAAAGTTAAACAAGAACGTAGTAAACTTTCTTGTTGGATGCAGTTAAAAGAAGTGATGTGTAAAAAAGAGTTGTATGCAATTTATATAACTGGCATTTGTATGATTTCATTGCAAATGGTGTTAGTTGCACACTTTATAAAATTTTTAGTATTGGAACAATCAATCACGCCAATTTTAGCTGGAAAAGTATTTTCCGTTATGTTCTTTTCTGGAATGGTTGGTAGGGTTATATTAGCAGCTACTAGTGATTTATTTTATAAGGGGAATAGGCGTACCCCCTTATTTATAACTGTTTGTATTTCTATTTTCTTCATTCTAATATTAGTAATGAGCATACATACAATAACGAATGTATTGTATGGCGTAAGTGCATTGTTAGGGTTCTTTTCAATTGGGTGGTTTAGTCTTTTTATAACTGAAGTTGCGGAATCAGCAAGTGAAGAATCGGTAGGGATGACAGTGAGTTTTGCACTTACATTAAATCAAATTGCTATTATTGTTGCGCCTGCTTTATTTGGTTATATTGTAGATAAGAAGGGATATACGTACGCGTGGTTATGCATAGTTGTATTACTAACTATTTCAGCGGTTAGCTTATATAGGAAGTATAGAAAATGAAGGAATGTTAGCAATGTAAACTTTTTATGAAGAAAGTCTAAAGAAATGTTGAATGAGCGACATTTCTTTTTTTATTTGTTGTATAATCAAAATGTAAATGAGATTCGTTTTCAATTTCGTTCATTACCTCTTTTGAAATTACCTGTAATTTTAGCCATAATTAGCTGTTTTTCTTTATCGTTATTTGCATGATTTATTTTATTTAAAAATTTTTCAGCATCATTCCCTTTTAATATATTAATTCTTTTTCTGTAATATTCAATTAATACCATGTTGTTTTTTATTATCCGATAATGAAACATTTTATCATCTAAACGATTGCGTTTATCGGTATTTTTCATATTACATCTCCATTCTTTTTAGTATGTAACAAATGTTACAAAAGAATTTGAAATTATAGTTTAATGCATCCGATTGTATGTTGGAAATTTTGCAAGAAAGAAATACAATAGAGAGTAGTAAAAATTGAAAATGAGAAAAAGGAATCTAGTTTTAACAGAGTGAATATTAAATAATATTATAATATACTTGATAATTAAAAGATATAAAATAGAATGGATGTACGTTAAGTGAAACTAGATAAAAGAGGGTTCCTAGTATGTTAAAGAAATGGTTAATCGTTTTCTTTATTTTTGCTGTTTTTTGTGGAAGTGTTGTTACACTAATACATGCAAATAAAGGAAAAAAATATGATACAAAGGCATTTTCTAATGTAAATAGTAAGCAAAAAGATGTTAAGCAGGAAGTTGATGCGAATGAGAAAAAGCGTTATGAAATTGCAGCTGGAAAACTAGATCAGTACTTAAAAGATAAAGGATTTAATGGGAGTGTTCTTGTAGCAAGTAAAGATCATGTCATTTTACGAAAAGGCTACGGTTATGCGAATGTGAAAGATCAAGTATTAACAACGCCAAGAACGAAATATCGCATTGGGTCTATTACGAAAACAGTAGTTGCAATATCTATTATGCAACTAAAAGAAAAAGGGAAGTTGAACATTGAAGACAATGTAAATAAATATATCCCATCGTTTCCAGCAGATAAAAATATTACGTTACGAAACTTGTTAACACATACGTCTGGATTACCAGAACAGGGACAAGGTAGTGTTGACGCAGCATCACGGTTAAAATTAGTAACGTGGATTGGGGCACAAACGTTACAATTTCCAGCAGGGACAGGATGGAAATATACAGATTATAATTATATGGTGCTTGCATATATTGTAGAAAAAATATCGAATAAACCACTTGCTGAATATGTGAAAGAAAATATTTTGACTCCTGTTGAAATGAATGAATCTGGAATGGGCGCAACACTCCCAGAAGATATTTTCTTAGCAGAAGGGTATACGAAAAAAGATAATAAGTTAATAGCCACGCCTCGCTTAAAAATGAACTGGCTGTATGGTTGTGGTGAAATGTATACGACTGTTGAAGATATGAAAAAGTTAGATGAAGCTATTATGGATGGTAAACTACTTTCCAAACAAAGTGTATCAGATATGTTTTCTGCATCACCTGCAAGAAAATATGGATTTAGTTTCTATATTTACCCAGATTATTATCATAACCACGGTGTATTAGCTGGCTGGAACACTTTTAATAATTTTAACTGGGATAAACGAACGTTTGTCATATTATTTTCTAACGTCCAAAATGGTATGAATGATGCATTTAATCAAGAATTTAGGAAAATGGCGAATGATTTAATAGAAGGAAAGTAATTATAAAAAAATCGGTATTGATATGTAATTATCAATACCGATTTTTTTATTTTGTAAAGTTTTACTTACTGAATAAAGTGAAACTTTAATCAGCAGGGCCCCACCTAACTTCTTTGCTTTCGCTGAATTTTGAGGTGGGGGTCTTACTGCCCACAAATAGCGGGATAAATAGGTGAAAAAGGTGATTGGCATTTGAATAAATCTAAATAGGTCGTTAAATGATAAGTAATGCAAAGAACAATTGGTAATTTTTACATTGATAAAAAAGCTTGAGCTTCACACTATGTGAAGCTTTACATTATTGGAGACAAGAACAGGAGGTTGAAAAAATGAAAAAAGCAATAAAGTTTTGTTTAATAGCTACATTATCTACAACGATTATTAGTGGATGCTCTTTTGAGGGTAACAATGAAAATGTTAAAGGGAAAGAAGGAGAAAAAGTAGAGGTACAGAAAAATGCTGGGAAATATACGATGCCAGATGAAAAAGATAAACATGAAGGTACATGGCTACAATGGCCACATGAATACACATATGGTGAAGAGTATAAGCAGGAAGTTGAACCTATTTGGGTTAAGATGGCAAGTGCTTTAACTGAGGGTGAGAAAGTCCGCATTGTTGCATATGACCAGGAAGAAAAGGAGAGAATCAATAAGCTTTTAACAAATGAAGGGTTAAATATGGAGAAGATTGATTTCTTTATCGCGCCTACTGATGATGTATGGGCAAGGGATAGTGGACCAATTTTTGTTTATGACAGCAATAAAAATCTCAAAATATTAGATCCAGCATTTAATGGTTGGGGGAAGAAAACACCTTATAAAAATGATGCTCAAATACGTAAAAATGTTAGTAAACAATCAGGAATTGAAAGAATTGATTGGGGGAAATTTGTCCTTGAAGGCGGCGCAATTGAATTAGACAGCAATGGGACTGCGTTATTAACTCGAAGTTCGGTAACGAATAAAAATAGAAATCCTGATTTATCAGAAAAGGAAATTGAAAAATATATAAGTGACCTAGGGGTATCAAACTTTATTTGGTTAGACGGAGTACCTAATTTAGATATTACGGACTTTCATATTGATGGATTTGCTAAATTCCATAATAAATCTACCATTGTAACGATGAAAGAAGATGACCTAGCCGAATGGGGTTTATCTAATAAAGATATGGATACATTGTTAGATGCAAAAAATGCTTCAGGACAGAAATATAAGTATGAATACTTGCCGCTTAGTAAAGAAAAGGTTGCTTTAGAAAATGGAAAAACTCTCGATTATAAGGGATCGTATATCAATTATTATATCGGGAATACAGTTGTATTAGTGCCTAATTATAATGACTCGAATGATAAAATCGCAAACGATACGATTCAGAAGTTATACCCAGATCGTAAAGTAGTCGGTATTGATGTGAGAGAGTTGTATAAAAACGGCGGTATGATTCATTGTGTGACACAACAACAACCAATTGCATTGAAGTAATTAATTGTAATTTCGTTGTGCTACTATATGGACAAAATAGGTGAAATCTTATCTTTACCTATTTTGTCGTTCCTTATTATTTGTAAAAATAAAATTTAAATATGATGATAATTGAATTGTAGTGTATGTTCGCTTTTCGTTTTATATGGTAAAGGAGAAAAATGTTTGTGTTAAAGAATTTTAAAATAGTGTTTTCGTATTTCCCTATCGTTTTACAGTACATTTTAAATGTAGCTTTAATTTGCTTAGGAGTTGTTCTAAGTGTGTTTCTTATGAAAGAAGTCATTCAGTTTATACAAGAACTGAAATTGGATGGTAATGAATCTAGTTATCATTTAATTGATAGTATCGTCGTATTCTTTTTGTACTTTGAATTCATCGTAATGATTATAAAGTATTTTCAAATGAATTTTCATTTTCCATTACGATATTTTATATATATAGGTATAACAGCTATTGTTCGTCTTATTATTATAGATCACGATAGTCCGTTAGATTTATTGTTATATGCCTGTGCAATCTTTGTATTAATTAGTGCGTTGTTCATTGCGAATTCTAAAATGATGCGTCGTGATTTAGAATAGTGAACATTTGTTGTTGAATTAAATAAGATATTTTATCTTTTTGCAAAAAAGGAGTAACGGTATTGAAAGAAATAATCTTAACCAGCCTCATAATGATAGGGTTTATGATTCTATTATTTAATTGTATACTTTCGTGATTTAAAAGAATAAAAGGTTAATAGAGAAAGAGGTTTTTGTAAATATGGTTCATTACAATAATCAAAATAGTTTACATTTATAAGTTTTGCATTCATAGGTATTGAAGCAATAGGGGTTGAAATTGAAGATCCCTTTGGTCAGGATCCAAATGATCTTCCGCTAGAAGGAATTTGTATAGGAGTAGAAGCGCATTTAGTGAATTTATATAATCAAAACGATCTATTAGAAGTAATGGGTTTGAATTTTGATAAAAAAATCATTTAATCATTTATTGTTGTTTTAAAATATGGTATTTAAAAAACTTGTCAAGAGTCAATTTAAGGCTTAACGTCAGCTTTATATTTTTTATATAAATATATAATATTTCTCCATGCTATAATCCATTCATGAAATATACGCGGTTCATGAGTTGTAATGAAAAGAGAAATGAATTGAGGAATAGTTGGCTTTGTGAAATCAGTTATGTAACTACTATTAAAAAGCGAGGTAAATAATATGGAACAAAAACATAATGGGATTATTTTTACTGCAATACCAGACGAATCGAATGAATATTATCAACCATTTTATGAAGACTTGATTTACTTTAATGAATGTTTAAATGAAAAGAAATCAATTGCGGATCAACTTATATCTTTATCTGTTGAAGAACAAGACTTTCATACGAGCTGTTTTGAGTATGATGATATATGGCTAAGAGATGTTGCACCGGTTGTCACAACTCATCTAGTTAAATTTAAATATAGACCCAATTATTTGCCAGATGATCAGGGGCGATATTTAGATCAACAGTTTAATAAATGGTTGAAAAAGAATGACTTTGAATATGTGAAATCCCCATTAATATTAGATGGTGGTAATCTTATTTGGAATAAAAAAGATACCGTAATATTAACAGAACGTATATTTGATGATAACGATGATTGGACAGAAGAGGAAATTATTGAGCAGTTAGAATGGGATTTAGATGTGAGCCGAGTTATTATTATTCCTGCTGAAGAAGGGGATGTACTAGCACACGCAGACGGAATGGTTAAATTTATTGATGAACATACAATGTTTATTAGTGATTTTTTAGGGGATCATGAATTTAGATATAGTGTTCAAGAGATTATTCAAGAACAAATGCCAGAAGCTGAATTTATAGTTGTTCCTTCATCATATACAGAGAAAGGACAATATGATCAAGAGATAGCATCAGCAAAAGGGTTGTATATAAATATGTTAGAATCATGTGATGCTCTTTATGTTCCTAAGTTTGGACTAGCTAAAGATGAGGAAGTTTTACGATATATTCAACAGTATACGGAGAAGCAAGTTATTCAAATTCATGTAGGAGAAATATCAACAATGGGAGGCGCAATGAATTGTTTAACGTGGTATTGTCCAAGCCATTTGTTACCTTCGAAAATGAGAAGATTGAAAAATCAGAATGAAGATTTTTCAATGAAGAAGATTTTTGATTGGTTTTAATAAATAAGTAATGAAAAGAAAATATATTCAAGGAGTATTGATATGTATACCATCGCTGAGTTTTCTCGGATTTGTAAAATGAGTACGCGGATGTTAAGACATTATGACAAAGAGGAGATATTAAAACCGGCATATGTGAATCCGGTTAATGGGTATAGGTATTATGAACAAGAGCAGCTGGAAGTAGCATTGAAAATAAAAAAGCTAAGGGAGTATAAATTTCCTCTTCCAAAAATTAAAATTGTTTTGCAGTCATCGGATCAAGATTCGTTTGTTCAACATATACAATCACAAATTATCGAGTTGTCTCATGAAGTGAAGCAAAATTTACAGGTTATTTCAGAAATGAATGAAATGGTAATGGTGAATAGTAGTCTAAATATTGCTCGTCATAGAAGTTACGATATATTAATGGGAATGAGGAACGAAGTAACGATAATTACTCAAAGAGTAAAAATAGATATAGATGATATAGATGATTATTTTTATGACTTATATGAAGAGGTACAAAAAAATAACTTTCAAATAGTCGGTTCGCCATCTGCAGTCTTTTATGATGAAGAATATATTCCAAGTAACAGTGATATTGAATTAAGAATCCCGGTTATGCAGGGGAATGATGAAGATGTAGTACAAGAATATGAAATGAAAAAACTAAGTCCACATCAAATCGTTACTACTATGCATTATGGAAGTTACGACTATATAGGTTACGCTTATATAGCGTTAGAAGAATGGGTTGAAAAAAATGGGTATGTAATAGTTAATTCGCCATATGAGGTTTATATAAAGGGACCTGAATGTGATTGTTTAGCAGAAGAGTATGTGACACAAATTTGTTTTTTAGTTACGAAAATAGAATGAGAATAAGGATTGACATTAACATTATGTCAATCCTTATTCTATGTACGAAAGCAATTTATCATAATAAAAAGGCGAAATAAAGAGTCACCTTATAAAGTTGCTACAAGTAAATGAAGATATTCCTGTTGACCTTAACACGATGTCAAAGTATAGACTGTACGTACATTCATATAAGGGGTGAACACGTATGAGAAATATAGAAAATAGTTTGTTTTATATGCCTGCGGAATGGGAGAAACATGAAGGTACATGGCTCCAATGGCCACATGATAAAGCACATAGAGGTGAAGGTTATAGAGCTAAGTTAGATGATATTTGGATATCGATGGCAAAGGAGCTTCACTATGGAGAAAATGTCCATATTGTTGTATGTGATGAAGAAGAGAAAATACATGTCCAATCGAAGTTAATGGAAGCTAATGTAAATATGGATAAAATTGATTTCTTAATTCAAGAAACTGATGATATTTGGATAAGAGATAACGGACCAATCTTTGTAACGGATAAGGAAGGGAATCGCTGCCTAACGCACTGGATATTTAATGGTTGGGGAAATAAATATCCGTACGAAAAAGACGCTAATATTCCGAATAAAATAAGTGAAATGTATCGCATTCCAAAAGGTGAATCTAGTGTCTGTCTAGAGGGCGGGGGAATTGAGATAAACGGAAACGGGACCTTAATGGCGGCGAAAACGTCTATTATAAATGAAAATCGAAATCCCACACTAAGTCAGAAAGAAATTGAAATGGAATTAACGAAATATTTAGGAGTAACGAATTTTATATGGATAACTGGTATACGCGGAGAAGATAATTATGATGAAGATACGGATTATCATATTGATGGCGCGGCACGGTTTGTAAATGAAAATACGATACTGTATGAATATGATCCTTTCGGTGAAGGAGAGCCATACCTTTTGGAGGCGTACGAAAAGCATTATCAAGAATTGCGACAAGCGAAAAATATAGATGGAAAGCCATTTCAGCTCATTCCAGTACCAGTAACAAGAAAAGTGGTAAAAGAAGCAGACTGTAAGGGTTCATATTTGAATTTTTATATTGGTAATGAAGTCGTATTAGTTCCTGTATATGGTGATGAACATGACAAGTTAGGGCTGCAAATTATTGAAGGTCAGTTTCCAGGAAGAAGAATTGTCGGTATTTATGTGAATGAATTGTATGCGTATGGTGGTATGATTCACTGTGTGACGCAGCAGCATATAGAATAGAGTAATTCAAATGAAAAAGCATGCAGAGCATATACTCTGCATGCTTTTTATAATGCTGAAAACTCCTCAACAAGTTGAGTGAATTGTTTCAATGCACTTTCAATCGGTTCTGGCGTAGTTAAATCAACACCAGCTTTTTTCAATAGGTTTAGTGGATAATCAGAACTTCCACCTTTCAGGAATTCAATATAATTTTTCTGAGCATTCGGATCACCGCTTAATAGTTTATCAGCGATTTGAATGGCAGATGCGAATCCAGTTGCATATTTGTATACGTAAAATGGGCGGTAGAAATGAGGGATTCTAGCCCATCCGTATTTTACTTCTTCATCAAATACAAGTGAATCACCGTTATATTCTTTAAATAGTTTTTCATAAATTTCACTGAAGACTTGTGCATTTAATGGTTTACCTTGTTCCGCCATTTCATGTGTGATTTTTTCAAATTCTGCAAACATAATTTGTGTAAAGAAAGTACCTTTGAATTTTTCAATAAAATGGTTAACTAAATGGTTACGCACGTTCGTTTCTGTTGCTTCTTTTAATAAATAGTGAATTAATAACACTTCATTTACTGTAGAAGCGACTTCTGCCACAAAGATAGAATAATGTGCAGAAATTCTTGGTTGGTATCCATGTGAATAGTGCGTATGCATACCGTGCCCGCATTCATGAGTAAGAGTGAACAGGCTATTTAAATCATCGTGATGATTTAAAAGAATGAAAGGATGAACACCATATACACCAAAGTTATAAGCACCAGAACGTTTTCCTGGTGTTTCTCTTACGTCTATATATCGTTTATCTTTAAAACTTTTTAATGTCTCAATATATTCTTCTCCTAAAGGAGCTAGTGATGCAATCATAATGTCAAATGCTTCACTATATGGGATGTCTTGTTTTGCACCTTCTACTAAATCGACGCCTAAGTCGTATTGTCTTAGTTCATCTACGTTTAATTTTTCTTTTCGAATTTCATTGTATGTATGTAATGTTTGAATGTTTTTTTTCGTTGTATCAATAAGGTTTTCATATACTTCTTTCGGAACCATATCGCCAAATAATGATTTCTCTAGCGCTGATGGATAGTTTCTTAGCTTCGAAACGGTAACATTATTTTTAATAGCAGCGGATAAAGTAGATGCGATGGAATTCTTTAACTGAACATATGGTTTGTAATATGCTTTATAAGCTTCTTTACGCTTTTCACGATTCGTATCTTCTATTAACTTTGCATACATTCCGCGTGTTAAGTTCACTTTTTCTCCATCGTCAGTCGTCACTTCACCAAATAATATATCTGCATTGTTTAACATACCAAATGTGTGCTGTGGAGAAGAAAGAGCTTCACCCATCTGTGATAAAATTGCTTCTTGGTCCTTATTCAATACGTGTTTTTTATAACGATATAATTCAAATAAGTCTTCTTTATAATATTGTAAGCCTTCTGTTTCTTCTATGTAAGAATGTAATGTGCTTTCGTCTATGCTAAGTAAGAAGGGGGAAAAGAAAGATTTAGCTGCACTTACTTTCACGTGTAATTGTGATACTTTATCGACAAGAGATTGCGCGTCAGTATCGCGTGTATCAAGGTCAGATTGTAATCGTGCATAAGCGAACATTAAAGATATTATGCTAGAAATTTCTTCACTCTTCGTTAAATAAGCTAATAAACTATTGCCATCGTGAATATTGCCATTAAACTCGTGTAATTCCTTCGTTAATATTTCAATTTTATGAAAATCACTTTCCCAATCTTCAATTGTATGGTAAATGTCTGTTAAATCCCATTTTTCTATATCAGCTACTTGTAATCGATCTTTAAGTTCTGTCATAATCATTTCCTTTCTAAACATGTAGTTATATTTCTATATAACTATGAAATACAACAAATTGCAAAAAATCCCTGCTGAAAATTGAAAAGCCTTGCTAAAATAACAAGGCTTACATACTTATAGTGTAATTCCAAATTTTGAATGTAAAAGGTTTGTAAATTGCATGTCTGTAACGGTTTCTTTCGTTTTTTTACCATTTTTCGCTACTGTAAGGCTATCTTTCGTTAAAGAGGCATGCCCATCTTCAGTTAGTTTTACAATAAGAGGTAGTTTATTAAAGGGTGACCCTTCATGTTCAACGATAATTTTTTGTGCTGTATTTGCTTTTTCTTCATCCACTTCTTCTATATAAAATGCATAGCCTAACGTCCAATCATCAGCAGAAGATTGATCCAAGAACTCATTGTTTTTCCGCATCTCTAAAATGTAGTTTCCCTTTTCGGTCATTTCTTTACGAATACGATAATCTCCTGTAACAGAGTGAATGACTTCACCTGAGAAAGGGACAGGGGCAAGAGGTAAGTATGATCCGAATCCTACTTCAATTAAATAAAGTTCAGTATGATGTGTTAAAACGGTTGCAATATGGCCAGAATCAACAGCCCATATGGAGTTTGTAGCGTTATAAACTGTTCCTGAAACGAGATGAACATCGAATCCAGAATCTTTCAGGAAGTAATACATAGTAGGATTGAGTTCATAACAAAGACCGCCACGGTTATTTACTAAAATTTTCTCTTTCAAATTTTCTTTTGATATTTCTTTAAAATTCTTTTCGAGAATATTTAAGTTTTCAAAAGGAACAGTTTGTGCCATTGCGTACATAATGTTAGATAAATCTTCAAATGAAACTGTGTCTTTTTCTTCTATATATAATCGTGCGAAAAATTGTTTTTGAAAGTCTGTCATAGAAATCCCTCCGTTATGTTTTTATAGGTAAATTGTAAACAATCTTGAATAGGATGTGAAATTAAAACTACGTTGAATATTTGAAGTGAGATTAAAAATAATGTGGGAGAGTGAGAGATTGCTACTTTACTAACGGTGGAACGAATATTATAATAATTCTGATAAACTATGCAAACGCTTTCTTAGAAAGGGATGGTGTACAGATGTTTAAAAGAGTAACAATAGTCGGATTGTCAGTTGTTATGTTTTTACCTAGTATATATGAGGGGAGTAAAGCATATGCAGATACAGTTAACAATGGAACGTTAATGCAGTATTTTGAGTGGTATGCTCCGAATGATGGGGATCATTGGAATCGTTTGCGTACTGATGCTGAAAATTTAGCGCAAAAAGGAATTACATCTGTTTGGATACCACCTGCATATAAAGGAACTACGCAAAATGACGTAGGATATGGAGCATATGATTTATATGATTTGGGGGAATTCAATCAAAAGGGAACAGTGCGGACGAAATATGGGACGAAAGCACAATTGAAGTCTGCAATTGACGCTTTACATAAGAAAAACATCGATGTATACGGTGATGTAGTTATGAATCATAAAGGTGGGGCTGATTATACAGAAACTGTCACAGCAGTTGAGGTAGACCCAAGCAATCGAAATGTTGAAGTATCAGGTGATTATGAAATTAGTGCTTGGACAGGATTTAACTTTCCAGGGCGTGGAGATTCTTATTCTAATTTCAAATGGAAATGGTATCATTTTGACGGAACAGATTGGGATGAAGGAAAGAAATTAAACCGAATTTATAAATTTAGGGGCATAGGTAAAGCGTGGGACTGGGAAGTGTCTAGCGAGAATGGGAATTATGATTATTTGATGTACGCGGATCTTGATTTTGATCATCCAGATGTTGCGAATGAAATGAAAAAATGGGGAACGTGGTATGCGAAGGAATTAAATTTAGATGGCTTTCGTTTAGATGCTGTTAAACATATTGATCATGAATATTTGCGCGATTGGGTAAATCATGTTAGACAGCAAACGGGGAAAGAAATGTTTACAGTAGCTGAATATTGGCAAAATGATATCCAGACTTTAAATAATTATTTAGCGAAGGTCAATTATAATCAATCTGTGTTCGATGCACCACTTCATTATAATTTTCACTATGCTTCAACAGGAAATGGGAATTATGATATGAGAAATATTTTAAAAGGAACGGTAGTTGCGAATCATCCTACACTTGCGGTTACTCTAGTTGAAAATCATGATTCACAGCCTGGTCAGTCATTGGAATCTGTAGTGAGCCCTTGGTTCAAACCGTTGGCATATGCATTTATTTTAACGCGTGCAGAGGGATATCCTTCTGTTTTCTATGGTGATTACTATGGTACAAAAGGAAATAGTAACTATGAAATTCCAGCGTTAAAGGACAAAATTGATCCGATTTTGACGGCACGAAAAAACTTTGCATATGGTACGCAGCGGGATTATTTTGATCATCCAGATGTAATTGGCTGGACAAGAGAAGGTGATAGTGTACATGCTAATTCTGGTTTAGCAACATTAATCTCTGATGGACCAGGAGGGTCAAAGTGGATGGATGTTGGGAAGAATAACGCAGGGGAAGTATGGTACGATATTACGGGTAATCAAACAAATACTGTAACAATTAATAAGGAGGGTTGGGGACAATTCCAAGTAAGTGGAGGATCAGTTTCCATATATGTTCAGCAGTAATTTGGTGATGAAAAAGAAGAGGTAGACTGAAATATAAGTTTTCCTCTTCTTTTTATATTGTGCATATTTATCCCGCTATTTGTGGTCAGTCCGATTGGTGAGGGCTTATTAAAGTTTCACTTTATTTTTCCTGAATCTTTATTGTAATAAAAGAGTTAGTCGACCTTTATAACAACAAGAGAGGCATTGGAGTATATAATGTCACCCGTGGCTTCTCTTATTCGTACTCGAAGAACATCCCCTTGATTTAAAGATAGTAAATCAGTTCTGGCGGATGTAGCTCTTATCCCAGAATCACCACCAACTCGCGTTTCGATTGCGAATTGAATGGAATCGTTTATTGTAAGATTTAATATACTAGACGATATAGCTTGTATTACAAATACAATTGAAAAGGATACAGAGTACACGCCAGTGGTATCAATTGTAATAGAATTATTTAATGGATTTATAGTAGTTCCACTAGCAGGTCCTGGAATGGTAAAATTAACATTTGTATTAACTACTGCTGAAAAACCGATTCCTACTTCAGAAGTTATTGTTCCAAATACGGGAAGGATCCCTAAACCGGTTGCGCCAGTAGGACCAGTTATTCCGATTCCGGTAGGACCTGTACCCCCAGTAGGACCAGTTATTCCGATTCCGGTAGGACCTGTACCCCCAGTAGGACCAGTTATTCCGATTCCGGTAGGACCTGTACCCCCAGTAGGACCAGTTATTCCAATTCCGGTAAAACCTGTCGCACCGGTAGGACCTGTGATTCCAGTAGGTCCGGTGGGTAATGTAAATGGTGGAATTGATGGTAGTGTGGGACCGATTAAATTTGGTTCTAGAGCAGTTCCATGTAAAATACTATATTCTTCACTCATATAGTAAACCTCCTATTATTGCTTGTCATAATTATTAAATGTATCAGGGGAAGGAAATGACATTCGCAATAGCGGAGGCGCTTCTTATAATTTCTCCTCAGCGAATATAGGTCTAATTTAAGAAATATTGAAGTGTAGAGTTGCGTACTACTGAAGTATGGCACCTTTACTTCTCACGTAACATATAGTATGATGATTTCAATAAATTAGATTTCAATGACTATAATATAAATTAATGAGAGGTGCTTTTTGTGAGTGCGGTAGGTACTAAATAGGAAAAATTTAATGAAATAAATCAGATAAGAACAGGGGATTTTTATGTATACCATACCCCTAGCTTTGTCATGGATTTATTTCAATACCTATGAAGATACCTACAATACTTTATAAAGCGTGTAATAAGGGGATTGCCATCTGTTTTTTATGGCTTATTTCCTCATATGTTATTACTCATGCCTTGTAAATGTAAAAGCTGCGGTATCCCCGCAGCTTTTTTGTATATATTTTTAATGTATAAAAATGGTAATTAAATAATGTAGAGCTCATTGGAATCTAATGAGTAGGTATCTTCATTTATGATAAAAATCAATCATAGTGAGGAGAAACAAAATGAATACGATGACTTTTGAAAAGTTACAATATAACGAATTAAAGGATATAGTGAAATCTTATTGTGTAAGTGGATTAGGTAAGGAATTAGTAAACAAATTAGAGCCGAGTACGAGTATAAAAGTAGTGAGAAATCGCTTGAATGAAACGACAGAAGCACGAGCTATATTAGATGCAGAAGGGCATGTTCCTTTCTTCGGCATTTCTAATATTGCTAGTACAATTCAAAAATTAGAAAAAGGGATGATTTTAGATCCAGAAGAATTAGTAAGTGTTTCAGATTTTTTACGTGGGTGTAGAAAGATTAAAAAGTTTATGTTAGATAAAGAATTTTTTGCACCAGTATTAGCTTCTTATGCAAATTCAATGACTGAATATAAAAGTATTGAAGAGGAAATTAACTTTTCAATTAAAGGAAATAGTATTGATGTAGCTGCAAGTAAAGAGTTAAAACGAATTCGAAATAATATCGATTCTGTAGATGGGAAAATAAAAGAACGTTTAACGAAGTTTTTAAATAGTAGTGCAAATAAGAAATTCATTCAGGAATTCTTTATTAGTAAAAAGGATGACCGTTATACGATTCCAATTAAATCTTCCTATAAAAATCAAGTTGCTGGAAGTATTATTGAAGCCTCGGCAAAAGGTTCTACTGTATTTATAGAACCGCATACGGTTACGAAATTGAATGCAGAATTAGCAGGTTTGAAAGCAGATGAAGCGGTTGAAGAGTATCAGATTTTAGCGACTTTATCAGGAATGGTGTTAGAAAACATTTATAGTATAAAGATTAACATGGAGCTAATTAGTCAGTATGATATGGTATTTGCGAAAGCGAAGTTTAGTAAATCGATTGATGGAATAGAACCAAAGTTAAACGATCATGGCTACATTCATTTAGTGAATTGTAAGCATCCGCTTTTAACAGGGCAAGTTGTACCGTTACATTTTAAAATTGGTCAAGAGTATCGTAGTTTAATTATTACAGGGCCGAATGCGGGCGGAAAGACAATTGTGTTAAAAACGATTGGATTGTTAACATTAGCTACAATGTCAGGTCTTCATATTGCAGGAGATAAAGGTACAGAAATCGCTATTTTCGAAAATGTATTCGTAGATATTGGTGATAATCAAAGTATTGAAAATGCACTAAGTACATTTTCGTCTCATATGAAAAATCTTTCTGAGATTATGAGGATGTCAAATAATAATACGTTACTTTTATTTGATGAAATAGGGAGCGGTACAGAACCAAATGAAGGTGCAGCACTTGCAATTTCTATTTTAGAAGAGTTGTACTTTGCGGGATGTATTACCGTTGCGAGTACGCATTACGGAGAAATTAAACGATTCTCAGAAATGCATGATGACTTTATGAATGCAGCGATGCAGTTTAATAGTGAAACGCTAGAGCCGCTTTATAAATTAGTTATCGGAAAATCAGGAGAAAGTAATGCACTTTGGATTGCGAATAAAATGAGCGTAAAAGAACATGTACTGAAAAGAGCGAAAGAGTATATGGGAAATAAAGAGTACGCTTTAGAAAAAGTGAATGAAAGTAAAATTAGAAAACCGAAATTTGTACAAGAAAAAAGAGAATCTCATTATGAGTACAAAATCGGCGATCGTGTTAATTTATTGGATCATGATGATTTTGGTATCATCTATAAGGAAAAAGATAATTTTTATAACGTTGTTGTATATTATAACGGTGAATTCGTTGAAGTAAATGTAAAACGTATTACTTTAGAAGTAGCAGCGAAGGAGTTATATCCAGAAGGATACGATTTAAATACACTATTTGTTGATTATAAAGAAAGAAAAATGCAACACGATATTGAGCGCGGATCGAAAAAAGCACTACGTAAAATTCAAAAAGAAATAAGAAAGAATAGAGGATAAGTTAAAATGGTAACGATTAGACAAGAACAAAAAAATGATTATAGAAAAACAGAAGAAGTCATAAAAGAAGCATTTTTAAAGGAAGAATTTAGTGATAAAACAGAACATGAACTTGTAAAACGTATTAGAGAATGTGACGCGTTTGTTCCAGAGTTATCAATTGTTGCGGTAGATGAAGATATAGTTGGTCACATTATGTTATCGAAAATTACAATAGAACAAGATGGAACTTCTGTAGAATCGTTAGCACTTGCACCAGTTTCAGTTGCTAGGGGTCATCAGAAAAAAGGAATTGGTGGAAACCTGATTGTAGCTGCATTAGAAAAAGCGAAAGAACGTGGATACGGATCAGTTGTAGTATTGGGACATCCAGAGTACTACCCGAAATTTGGTTTTAAGAAAGCAAGTGAGTGGAATATAAAAGCACCGTTTGAAGTGCCTGAAGAGGTATTTATGATAATGGAATTAACAGAAAATTCTCTTCGAGGTGTAGAAGGAATTGTACAATATTCGAGTGCTTTTGCTGAGTAGGAGTAACGGTTAAGAAATGTAATCATAAAAGATGCTATCTTTTTGTATGGATATACAGAAAGATAGCTTTTTTTATTAAGCGGATCTACTGACGTATATTTTGCTCAATGAATAATTGAGGTGGTAAAATTGATATAGAAACGTAAAGGGAGAGAATGAAATGAATAAGCGAGAAACAGATAGCAATGAGAATGCAGTTACGTTATATGTTACAAGACACGGTAAAACAATATTAAATACGAATCATCGCGCGCAAGGTTGGGCTGATTCTCCATTAGTAGAAAAAGGTGTTGAAGTTGCCACAAATTTAGGAACAGGATTAAAAGATATTCATTTTATGAATGCGTATAGTAGTGATAGCGGCCGAGCGATTGAAACTGCTAATTTAGTATTAAAATATAGTGAGCAATCAAAATTAAAACTTGAGCAAAGAAAAGATTTGCGAGAATTAAATTTCGGTATTTTTGAAGGTGAAAAACTTGAGAATATGTGGGAGGTGGTTGGAAAAGCTGCAGGCGTTGCATCACCAGAAGAACTTATGAAGTTTTCTATTCAAGAAGTGATTAATCTTATTAGAGTAGCAGATCCTACAAAACAGGCGGAAGATTGGGAATTATTTTCTACTCGTATAAAAGCTGAGATAGATAAAATTAGTGAAGAAGCTGCTGGAAATGGTGGCGGTAACGTTTTAGTTGTCGTTCATGGGCTTTTGATTACTACCTTAATAGAAATGTTAGACAGTAGCAAAACAAAACTTGGGGTGGAAAATGCTAGTGTGACGAAGATTGTATATCAAGATGGAACATATACAGTCGAGTCGGTTGGAGATATGAGTTATGTTGCAAAAGGGAAAGAAAGTGTGGAAATATAATTAAATCTCAAATAGAAATAAGAAAAGGAAGGTAGAGAAATCTAGCTTCCTTTTCATTTTGTGAATTATGGGATTAATAAAATCTTCCCTGTGCTTTTACGACTCTCTAATAATTCATGAGCAAGAGCACCGTCTTGTAAAGAGAATGTAGTAGGATTTGAAATGTTTAATTTTCCAGTTGCGATCCAATCGAATAATTGAGTAGATCGTTTTTTACGTTCTTCATAAGTGGTAAGAACGTTCCAAAGGTCTCCGCCAGTTAAAGTTTTTGAAGTATCCATAAGCATACGTGGATCAACTGGAGCAGGATTACCACCAGCCATTCCGTAAAATACGACAGTACCGCCAATTTTAGTAGCGTTAAAACTTTCCTCTAATGTAGAACCTACTGATTCATATACAAGATTTACTCCAGTTCCATTAGTCATTTCAAGTACTTTCGTATGCCATTCTTCGTTATATAAAAATACGTGATCGGCACCAGCTAATGTAGCTATCTTTGCTTTTTCTTTTGATGATGTAAGACCAATTACTGTTCCGCCCTGTAGTTTAATCATTTGAATAAGAAGTTGACCGACGCCACCAGCTGCAGCGTGTACTAAAGCTATATCACCTTGTTTTAGTTGATAGCTATCGTGCGTTAAATAATGTGCAGTTAATCCTTGTAATAAGACAGAAGCGGCTGTTTCAAAAGAAATAGAATCTGGTAGTGGGATTACTTTTTCAGATGGAACGGCAACTAGTTCTGCATTTGCAAATGGGACGTCCGCAAATGCAATACGGTCTCCTAGGTTGATAGTAGTAACGTCAGCTCCTACTTTTTCAACAATTCCAGCTCCTTCATAACCTAATACATAAGGCGGATTGCCAGCAAGATGATAATCGCCGCGGCGTCTATAAATATCAGCGAAGTTTAATCCGATTGCTTTCGTGCGGACAAGAATTTCATTTGGACTTATGATTGGATCGTGTATTTCTTTATAGTGTAGAACATTAGCGTCTCCGAATGTTTCGAAACAAAGTGCTTTCATATGGAATACCTCCATTTATATTGTTTATAGATGTTCTTTATCATACAATACAAATATCAATAGACAAAGAGGATTATTTCGATGGAATCAATCGAAAATATCGATTGAAAAGAGGGATGATAAATGGAAATAAAACAGTTAATTACATTTAAAGTAGCGGCACATACTTTGAACTTTACACAAACTGCGAAGAAATTAAACTTTGCCCAATCGAGCGTTACAGCACAAATTAAAACATTAGAGGCTGAGCTCGGTACACCACTATTTGAGAGATTAGGGAAACGTCTTTTCTTAACTGAAGCAGGTAGGAAGTTTCAACTATATGCCGACAAGATGATTGCACTCAGTAACGAAGCGAAAATGGCTGTGAAAGATGATGAAGAAATAGCAGGTACGTTAATAATTGGTGCACAAGAAAGTCAATGTACATACAGACTGCCTTCTATATTAAAGAAGTTTAAAGCACAATTTCCTCAAATAAAACTTATATTTAAACCAGCACACTCCAATAAAGATGCGAAGGAACAATTGATGGAGGGGAAAGTAGATCTTGCATTTATTTTGGACGAATGTAAAACAGAAGATGTTTTACATGTGGAACCACTTATGAAAGAAGAATTAAAAGTAGTAGCTGCTCCTACGCATCGTTTACTTGAACAACCTTCAGTTTCTATAAAAGATTTAGAGAGTGAAACACTTTTACTAACAGAATTAGGCTGCTCGTATCGGACTTTATTTGAAGAGCTATTTCGCTGGGAAGATGTATATCCAGCAAATAAAATTGAATTTGTTAGTGTTGAAGCAATTAAACAATGTGTTATTGCAGATTTAGGTATAGCCGTTTTACCAGCGATAGTAGTAGAAAAAGATATACGGGAAGGGACGTTAAAGGAGTTGATGTTAAACGAAACAATCTCTCCGATTTATACGCAAATCGCTTGGCATAAAGACAAATGGATGACAGTGCCACTGCGACAATTTATTGATGTAACGAGGGAGTTTTTTACAACAGATTAAGTGGAGAAATATTTATTTTATATAAAAGAAAAAATGGCAATTTTGTATAAAGAACCGATGCTTGAATATAACAAGTATCGGTTCTTTTATGTTTTAAATATAGAATGCTATAAAATGTGTATTTCTCAACTTTTTTTCTTACAAGGATAAGTAAAATTCTTCGTATATTCCAATAATCATAAGGGAATTTACAACGTTTATTCGTTTCTGTAAGATGCCTCTAGGAAGTGTGAAAGGAGGACTTACATAGCGGTATAGCTTGTCTTTAGTATACGTACTTATTGTGAGGAGGAATTTAAAATGTTTAAAAAGTTAATGAAAGTATGCGTGTTAAGTGCGGCAAGTATAGGTGTATTATTTAGTTTTCAAGGAAGTACATTTGCAGCTACTGATTTAAGTAGTTATTATGACGGGAAAAATCCAGCAACAACGAAAGTATACGGGGGAAGTACGACGTGTGATGCAGATGGATTTAATGCAAAATCTACAGCTGTATATGAAGGTAGTAAAAAAGTAGGGACAGTGTATTTACGTTACAGTAATAAATGTCATGCAGCATGGGCTAAGTTTGTTTTAGATCAACCAGCACCAGCTGTTTCGGGAGGAGTGTACGCGTACGCTGTTGTGAATAAATACAAAAATGGTGTATTCCAAAAATCAGTTACTTCTAATCAGGGGAACGGCACAATAAAAACAGGTCAAACGAGCACTTATACAGGAATGGTATTTGATTTAACTGCTGATTTCGGATACACAGCAGATGCTGAAGCAGTTACGTTTAATAACGGTTACGGGAAAACAGCACGTTATTAATAAAGGAGTGAAATGATATGAAACTTTTAAAAAAGACGAGTGCATATTTATTGCTATCTTTACTCGTTGTAACTAGTATGTTTAGCACGACTAATAGCGATAAAGCATACGCAGAAGACCATTCATATGATGGGAAAAGTCCTTATTATAACAGCTGTGATCAATCTGCAGTAACGAAAGAAAAGAAGTGGATCGATTCAAATTCTTATGTGGAATTAAAATTTAGCACGACGTGTAAGACAGCGTGGGCAAAAGTTACTGTAACTCGCCTGGCAGTTTATAATAACGAAGCTGATGCAAGGATTGTTAGAAAAACAGATGGAAAGGCATACACTTGTGGAAGTGCTGGAGGAAATGGTGTTGTAAATAAAGGGCAAACATCATGCTATACGCCAATGGTATATGACTTAGATCCAAGAAAGGCGCAAGCACAGGGGAAGCATGCCATTCCGAATAGTGATGCATATAATTATGCGGAGACTATTTGGTATTGATCATATTATAAAAAAATTAAGATAGCATGTTTAAAGAGCATGTTTTGAGTGGTTTTCAAAGCATGCTCTTTGTTTGTTTATCCGGTATAAACGAATAGTAAGACTCTAACTTCGAACCTCAACTGAAGTAAAGCAGGTAGTGGGGTTGTTTGTAAAGAGCTAATTAAGTATGGATGTTTCTTTGGTTATTGGGATTATTTAACATAAATAGTTTTCATATCTCCTTATTTATGCTCTAATTAAACCAAAGGAGGGGAGTAGATGAGTAATGAGATTAAACGATTTGTAATGTGCACTTTAATATTTACATGGATACTATGGGGGCTACTAATTAACTTAATAAAATTTAACATTACGACATTTGGTACACCGTTAGCGATGATAGTATTTGTTTTTGGGGGAATCATGCCGGCAATCGTTGCAATTAGCTTAAAGAAAAAATATGGATCAAAAGAAGAGTTCAGAGTGTTTATAAAAAATGTTGTTAATCCTAAGTATCATTTTTTATGGTATATTCTAATCGTTGTTTTGGCTTTTATTAGTTGTTATCTGCCAATAATATTTGGTGGAGCAACGATGCAAAAACCATTATACGTGGCATTGCTTAGTTTTCCAATAATGATCGTTGGTGGTGGTCTTGAAGAAATCGGATGGAGAGGATTCTTACAGCCTGCCCTTCAGAAAAGGTTTTCGGCATTTTTTAGTACGATTATTGTGAGCTTTATATGGGCTATTTGGCACTGGCCGTTATGGTTTATTCCGGGCACGAATCAAACTCAAAGGGATTTTATAGCTTTTATAATTACGACAATTGCCATATCGTTCTTATTAACTACAATTTATAACGCAACTAAAAGTATTTTTATGTGTCTAATTTTCCATGCGCTTCTTAATTCTTTTTGGAGTGTGTACGTGCCAAATGATAAAGTGTTACCAGCATTTCCAACTTTTATTTTCGGAATTTTTGTGTTTATTTTATATAAAGTCGTAATGAAAAGAAAGAACCTTTTATTGATTAGGTAATTGAAATAATAAAAGGAAACATATTAATATATTTTTTTATGGATATGAAACTAATTAATAAGAACACGACACAAACATAATTAAAATATAATACAAGTTTGTGTCGTAAAAAAATTGTAAAACTATAAACAACATTAAAAAGAATGAAGAGCCTTTCCATATACATAAACAATGTTAACGACAGTTCTAGTAGCTCATTTGTTAGAATAATCGAATTAACTAAGGTCTGTATCAGGAGGAGTGTATCCGAGGTGACGAGCCATTGATACAATTTGACCTTTATGATGAAATTCATGTGTTTCTGTATGAGTTAAAAGCCATAGCGGTGTTGTGCTCCAAGGTTCTTTTTGCCATTTTACTTCATTTGCTATATTTTCGAGCCAACGGTCATTGTATTCATCTAAAAAACGTTGTACAGTCTCATCTACTAACTTAAATCTAGCACGGACTTTCGCGATATCTGCATGCTCAATTTCATAATCACTAGCAAATGAAAAATCTGCTCGCTTTTGCTTAAATGCAAATGATCCAAGCCAGTATCGATAGCAATCGGCTACATGAATATGCGTCTTTATGATGCTACCGCTCCCGAAATTTGGAACAGTGCTACGTAATTTTTCTAGTGGGATTTCTTCCAAAAACGAAAATAGAGTTTCTCTTGTAGAGCTAATAAGATGATATTGTTGTTTTAAAACATGTAACATGTAATTAACACTCCTCTTTTATTTACTAAACTATTTGTGTAGTAAATAATTCTATATGTACGAGAGGTGAACCTTTTATTATTTTTACTAAGCATATTAGATGTATTTCTCCATTGTTTCTGATAGATTAAACAAGGTGAAACTTTAATAAATTGAACATTTTTAGTTCATAATAAATGGTACATGAAGAAGGAGAACGATCAAATGAATAGACTAGTTGGTTTAAAACAATTTGAAATAACGCGTGGGGCATTACTTAAATTTATGGAAACGTTAGATGATAAAACTGTAGATACACAGCCAGAGGGTTTTAACAATACAATTCGTTGGCATATCGGTCATGTGTTAACGGCAGCAGAAGTTTTCATGTTTGGAAAAGAATTCAAACAATTACCAACTGAATATCCAGGTATGTTTGGATATGGATCAAGGCCGTCTAAATGGAAAACAGAAGGACCATCGTTAGAAGTGTTAACGGCTCAATTAAAAGAACAAGCAAAACGTATTAACGAAATTCCAGCAGAAGCATTTGAAAATAAACTGCCAGAGCCATTCCTAGGATTGGAAACAGTAGGGGAGCTTTATGGTATGATGCTTTATCATGAAGCTGATCATATTGGGCAAATCAAGGCGATGGAACGTATTATTAAGGCTCTTTAATTGTAATTGTATATAAAAAACGAAATTATATTGTGAAATATTATAACGACAAAAAGGATAGATAATTTATTATCTATCCTTTTTGTCGTTGAGTTTAAAGGGGTGTAAGCGCTTGTAATCTTGATGCTGATAAAGTAGGTATAGTTATTACATTTGTTTTACATAATAGAAAAATATTGAAGGAAATACAGAATTAAGGTTGCAAAAGCCGTATGTAATATAAGTATAATAATAGAGAAGAACTAGAAATAGGGGTGAATACTATGATTACATTAGAACAAAAGTTGGAGCAATATAAACATACATATGTACAGTTAAAGGGAGAACTAAAATGGAAAACGAGTGATTCTCGAACAGGAATGATGATTGCTGCTATGTATGCAGGTAGTGATAAATTGTTTGATCTCGGACGTTTTTTAGAAATTAGTAGTTATATTAAGAATCAGGTAGGGATGTTTTCATACTTAAAGTCTTATCATCGTTTTGTAGTGGCCGCAACATTAGATATTCACTTTACAGATTACAAGGAAGCTTTTCGGACGTTTTTAGATTTATATGAACAATTGGTCACTGGTGGCTTTAGCCGGAGTATATTTACTTATCTCGCAGCAGCTGTGCTTTTAACAGAAGAAAATGAACAGCATGGCACACATATTCAGCGTTCGATGCAAGTATATAAACGCATGAAAAAGGATCACCTCTTTCTTACAAGTACAAATGATTATCCACTCGCAGTTTTATTAGCAGGACAATCAGAGCATGTAGAAACACTTATGGACCGAGTGGAACGTCTTTATCAGAAACTAGCGACAGCTGGTTTGCGTAAAGGGAATGATCTTCAATTTTTGAGTCATATTCTTTCACTAAAGAAGGATGTCAGGGAAGAACTATTAGTTGCAAAATGTACAAATATATGGAATTTGTTAAAGCAAGAAAAGGTAAAAGTAAAACAGATGCATTACCCAGCTATCGGGCTACTAGCGTTACTCGAGGACGGAGAAAAAGAGATTCATTCTATTCGAGCATTTATTGAAAAATTGCAGGGGGATAAATTGTTCCGTTGGCATACAGATACAACTATTCTTATTGCTATTCAACTGTTCGTAAGTCAGAAAGGTGAGGAAAGTAAAGCTACTAACACAGGTTTACAAACAATGATAGAAGTCCTCATACAAGCACAACAGGCAGCCATGATGGCAACGATTGCCGCTTCATCTGTAGCAACATCTTCTGCTAGTAGCAGTTCATAATGTGTAATTGCTTATACTCTTGTAAATTATAACGCCCTTGATAAGGACGGTTTAAAAAATATTACTAAAAACAGTTAGCTCATCACTCTCTAATGAGTGATGGGCTAACTGTTTTTACATAATCAGCATTATCTTTTTGATTCCTTCAAATGTTTGAGCTGCGTGACAATCATAATGCTAATAACAACGAGTAAAAACCATGAACTAATTTTGCTTAAGTGAACGAGACTCCATGCTTCCCGTTGATTTGGATATTGCCATGCTCCGAAAAATGTTGCGATGTTCTCTGCAATCCAAATGAAAAATCCGATAAGGAAAAAGGAGAGAACGAGTGGCATTTTATATGTAACGCCTTGTAATGAAAATTGTACAAATGTGCAAGAGAAAACAATGAATAGTAGTAAAGTTAATATCCATCTAAAATCGTATGTAAAGTGGTGTGTGAAAAAATTGAAGTAAATCATAGCTCCTAACGGCACGGCAAAAATAGCTTTCGGCCAATGATGCATTTTTAAATGCAACCTTCTCCACGCTTGACATATGTAACTCGCGACACTCGCATACATAAAACCGCTGTATAGCGGAACTCCAAAAACCTTCGAATATGCCTCTTCGGGATAACTCCATGAACCGAAATGTACTTTATATATTTCTAGTAAAAGGCCGATGAGGTGGAAGATGGTAATTACTTTTAGTTCGTCTTTTGTTTCAAGACCCGTCTTGTACATAATCCACTGCATAAGAAGGCATACGATGAGTATGAAATCATAGCGGTATAACCCTGGGATTGAAACAATTTTTGAAAGGGCTAGTGTTAAGAAAATAATGACTGGGAATAAGCAAGATAATGCTTGTTCGTAAGTGAAATGTAGTAGTTGTTTTATATAGAACATTGTGTCACCTTCGATGTTTTTATTGGGAAAATCAAAATAATCAATAAGTATACTACAATTTTAAAAATAATCCAGTAGTCTATTTTGCATGTATTTGTAAGTTTTAGAAGGGAATTGTAATGAGTATTTTAATATTGTAGAAAAGTGAAAAAATAGTTTGCTATTTAAAAAAAGTGGGGATATAATATCTAAATGAAAATGATAATTATTATCAATAATAATTATAAATAAAAAATAATTACAAAAAACAACTGAATATAAAGGATGAAATGAAACATGTTACATAAGTCTACTGTACATGCTGGTAATAACCGCTGGATACATATTAAGTTCATATGTTTCATGAGCTTAACAATTTTATGTTTAATTGGATCTATATTTTTAGCCATTTCATTTGGTGCAAAGGATATTCATTTACAAACGGTGTGGACTGCGGTTTTGGATTACAATCCGAAATTAACGCAGCACCAAATTATTTATGAATTAAGGCTCCCGAGAGTAATTGGAGCAGCAGTTGTAGGGGCAGCTTTTGCGGTCGCTGGAGCGGTTATGCAAGGAGTAACACGAAATCCTTTAGCTGATGCAGGTGTACTTGGCATAAATGCCGGAGCGATGTTTGTAGTAGCACTTAGTTTTGCTTTTTTTCCGCATATGCCGTATTCCTATTTAATGATTGTTTCCTTTATTGGAGCAGTCTTAAGTACAGTACTTATTTTTGTTATTGGATCAGCAACATCAGGTGGGTTAACACCAATGAAGTTAACGATTGCTGGAGCTGTTATGGCAGCGCTTTTACATTCATTAAGTTCAGGTGTTGCGATTTATTATGATTTAAGCCAAGATTTAGCGTTTTGGTATGCTGGTGGTGTTGCAGGGGTTAAGTGGGAACACTTGAAATTTTTAGTCCCTATTATTCTTATAACGATTATTTTTGCAATAGTGTTAGGGAGATCTATTTCACTCATATCAATGGGGGATGATGTTGCTACAAATTTAGGAGTGAAAACGAACCGAACGAGAATACTAGGGATGATTATAGTAGTTATTCTAGCAGGTGTTTCTGTTTCAGCTGTTGGTTCTATTGGATTTGTAGGACTAGTTATCCCGCACATTGCTAGAAAATTAGTTGGTGTGAATTATAGACTCATTATTCCTATGTCAGCATTATTAGGAGCTATGTTATTAGTTGTAGCTGACCTAGGAGCTAGAACAGTAAATCCTCCTAAGGAACTTGCGATAGGGATTATGGTAGCTCTTGTTGGAGTTCCGTTCTTCCTCTATATAGCACGTAAAGTTGGGAGGGAGTTATAAGTGAAAGATCTTTTTAACACGGATAAAAAGAGAGCTATTACTGTAACTACAATATTCGGATGTGTAAGTATCGCTGTAATTTTAATCAGTCTAAATACAGGGACACTGAGTATAGAGCCACTTAAAGTAATTGAAACACTTTTTGGTTATGGTGATTTTGAGAGCGCAACCGTGCTATATGATTATCGTATGCCAAGAATTATAATCACAATGTTAGCCGGTATTGGCCTTGGGATTTCCGGTGCGATTTTGCAAGGATTATCCCGTAATGCACTTGCAGACCCTGGTATTCTTGGACTGCATTCAGGTGCATCTTTCGGGCTAATTATATTCGTTACATTCTTTCATTCTATTAATGAAAGTGCATCTATTTTAATACCGTTATTTACATTTGGCGGAGGAGTATTAGCTGCATTTCTTATTAGTTTACTTGCGAGTGATCGGTCAAATGGTTTACTTCCCATTAGACTTATTCTCGTTGGTATTGCAGTTTCAGCTGGTTTTAGTGCAATTTCGTTATTTTTCTCTCTCAAGTTAAATGATGAGACGTATACATTCGCTTCTAGATGGCTAGTTGGTAACGTGTGGGGAAGGGATTGGATTCATGTCCTTGCATTATTACCTTGGATTTTCATACTAACCCCTTATGCGTGGCTAAAATCTAAAACGTTAAATGCATTGTCACTAGGTGATAGTGTAGCGGCAGGACTTGGTGTTTCTGTTCAAAAAGAACGGTTATTACTTTTAGCTACAGCGGTTGGATTATCTTGCGCAAGTGTATCGATGGCAGGAGGGATTGGTTTTATCGGTTTAGTTGCTCCGCATATCGCAAGGAAGTTAGTAGGTACTACATATCAACACTTTCTTCCTTTAGCTGGCATTATCGGAATGATTATTTTAGTGCTAGCAGATACGATAGGTCGTTCTATATTTGAGCCAAACTCTATTCCAGCTGGTGTAGTAGTGGCGGCATTAGGAGCACCGTATTTTCTTTATTTACTTACAAAAACAAAATAAATACTTCAAAGAGGAGAACATATGAAAAAGAAACTTACTATTTTATTTAGCATGATGTGTATTTTAGTATTAGCAGCATGTGGTCAAACGAAAGCTAATGAAGAGGCAACGAAAAAAACGGAAAAAAGTAATGATCTAAAAATCGCCTCTATGTCCATTCATTTAACAAATAATTTACTTGCATTAGGAATTACACCAGTAGGTTCTGTTATTGGCGGAGATTTAAAAGATTTCTTACCGCACGCAAAAGAGCAGTTGAAAGATACGAAGAAACTTGGTGTTGTAACAGATCCGAATATGGAAGCGTTACTTCAATTGAAGCCAACTGACATTTATGTGGATGAAAAATACGCGGGCAAAGATTTAGCGAAATACGAAAAAATTGCAAAAACACATTCTTTCAACTTAGATGAAGGCACGTGGAGAGATCAGTTAAAACAAGTTGGTAAACTTGTAAACCGTGAGAAAGAAGCGGATAAATATATTCAAGATTACGAAGAGCAATCAAAACGAGTAAAAAGTTTAATAGATAAAGAATTAGGTAATAACGAAAAAGTAATGGCAATTCGTGTTACTGCAAAAGAATTACGAGTATTTAGTACGAAAAGACCGATGGGACCAATTTTATTCCAAGACTTAGGATTACAACCTGCAAATGGTGTAGAGAAAATTGATGGAAACCGTCCTTTCGAAGTCATTTCACAAGAAGTATTACCTGACTTTGATGCAGATGCTATTTTCGTTGTCGTTAACAGAGATGATAAAGCGAAAGCTGCATTTAAACAACTTCAAGAAACACCAATTTGGAAAGACTTAAAAGCTGTTAAAGGTAAGCACGTATACATTATTAATGACCAACCATGGCTTGACTATTCTGCTTTAGGTAACAAAATGGCAATGGATGAAGCGGAGAAAATGTTTACGAAATAATATAGTTTCGCTATTAGGAAAGGTCCTCTAAATTTGGAGGGCTTTTTATTATTGTTTGAATAAACGAAAAATTATACAATGAAGTTAATTTCGTGTAGAGGAGATGTGCCAATGTCAGCGCTTATTGTAAGTATCCCGTGTATAAAGCAGTTTATAGAATAAGGGGATAAATAAGCTAATAATTATCCCTGTTATTAAAAAAGGGGGAGTTTGAAATGACAATGAATCTTTTTCAAAATAAAACGATTAAATTATCAGCTATTAGAGAAGCAGATGCTGAAGTAATGGCTATGTGGCAAGAAGATAGTGAGTATTTAAGGAATGTAGATACAGATGTAGCATTCCCGCAATCGATACAAGAAATAGCAAGTGATGGGCTATTAAAGGGACGGAGATCGAATAGTGTTTCTTTCATGTTAAGGACAGTTCAAGATGATCGCTTAATTGGTTTTGTTGCAATTCATGGCATAGAGTGGAATAACAGAACGGGTTTATTAGCTATTGGTATAGGAGATGCGAATGATAGGGGGAAGGGATATGGAAGAGAAGCGATCTATCTTATCTTAAAATATGCTTTTTATGAATTGAATTTACACCGCGTCGGTCTTGATGTTATTTCTTATAATAAAGCTGCTATTGAGTTGTATAAAAAGATGGGTTTTCGGATGGAAGGCTGTATGAGAGAAGCGGTTCAAAGAGATGGGAAGTATTTTGATCGTATCATTATGGGGATATTGCGGGATGAATGGATAGAGCTGCAAGGTTAGAAAGTACATTCAAAATTATATATGTAGTATGCAGGAGATATAATGATAATTGGCGAATTTTTACAATGTACTGATTGAACTTATAAGGAGTCATGAAAAATGAATTTAGAAAAAAGTAAACCAGTAAATGAAGAGGTCGCTGAATTAAAGGAATTAATTAAAGAATTACACGGAAGTGTACATCAACTTCAAAGTGAAGTGCAGCAATTAAGGCATGAAAGACCGGTTGTTGAAGTAAGAAAAGGTGTTCAATTATCACCAGCAATCGTTGGACAAATTGGTGGTATGATATTGGGTGGATTAGCAATTATCGGTATATTTTGGTGATGAAAAAAGGTTTGCAGCATCGTGCTGCAAACCTTTTGGATTTGACGATATAATTTCATGCAATACAACTTTTACATTAAATAACGTAAATATATATAAGCATGTGATAACAAGAGTGCAACAATAGTTAATGGTAAACCAATTTTTAAGAAGTCCATATAAGAGAAAGCATGTCCTTCACGTTTTGCAATACCAGCAACGACTACGTTTGCAGATGCTCCGATTAGCGTTCCATTTCCTCCTAAGCAAGCTCCAAGAGATAACGCCCACCATAGTACTTCGATTTGCGGAGAATCGACAGATAGTCCGAGTCCTGTAGCTAAGTCTTGAATAAGAGGAATCATCGTAGCGACAAATGGGATGTTGTCGATTGTCGCAGATGCGATGCCAGATACCCATAAAATAAGTATAGCTGCGAATCCGATGTCACCGTTTGTTACGCCGATTACTTCTTTTGCAAGTGAAGAGATAAGTCCGATATCAATTAACCCGCCAACGAGAACAAATAGTCCGGCGAAGAAGAAAATGGTTACCCATTCAACGTGGGCAAATACATCTTCAATATCATGTTCTTTCACGCTGATTAACATAAGAAGTGTAGCGCCTGTCATCGCGATAACAGCAGCGTCTACATGAATAATCGAATGAAGTACGAAGCCTAAAATAGTTAGTCCTAAAATCGAAATAGATTTTAAAAGGAGGCTTTGATCTTTAATGTAATCTTTTTCGTTTAATGCCATTAGTTTTTCGATTTGTTCAGGTGTTGTTTTTAGTTTGTTACGATACATAAAGTAAATAATGCCAAGTGTCACGATAGAAATAATAATTACGATTGGAGCTAAGTTAAGTAAAAAGGCGTTAAAGTCTAAATGCTTGTTTGCTGATCCAATCATAATATTAGGTGGATCACCGATTAATGTTGCTGTTCCGCCTATATTTGAAAACAGCACTTCTGAAATCAAATAAGGCACAGGATTTACTTTTAAAATACGTGTAATGGATAATGTAACAGGAACGATTAATAAAACAGTCGTTACATTGTCCAAAAATGCTGATCCGACAGCAGTTAATAGGGATAGTAATAATAAAATGCGAATCGGTTTTCCGCCAGCTGCTTTTGCCGCTTTAATGGCCACAAATTCAAAGACGCCTGATTGACTCGTAATATGTACGAGAATCATCATCCCAATTAAAAGGGTAATCGTTTCCCATTGAATATGTGATGTGAAAGCAGTATGTAAATCTACAACTCCAAAAATAATCATAATAGCAGCACCGAATAGTGCGATTACAGCACGATTCAATTTCTCAGAAATAATAAATCCGTACGTGATTAAAAATACGGCAATTGCAAAATAATATTGCCAATTTGCTACTTCATGTGCTGACTGTTCCAATCATGTCACCTTCTTTAAATTATGTATTCAATTGTCGAAATGTATCTCGCTGCAATAATACGGGATAAAATATATTGTAGCAAATTCAAAAAAGAAAGAAAACTATTTAACAAAGTGAAGGAAAAAATGTATTTTTTACATATCATATAAAAAATATAAAAAACACAGTGCAAATTATTAGGAAAAGTGAGCGTTGTCCTCTAATATAGAGATAGCAATTTACATTATTTTTGCGTAAAATGGTTTAAAGAGGTGAATTCCGATGGAAATAGTAAAAGATAGTTCTCTTATTCAAAATGAAATTGAACGTTTTGTAAATAAAGATGTATATATTCATTTAGAAACGACAAACGGAGCGTATGCATCACACATAAATGAAAAGATGATGACAGTTGGTGCTTTCATTCGAAATGCAATTATCCGTTTTGAACGCGGGAAGATAACTGGAACAAATCCATACCGAGTTGGTCTAAAAATGGATCATGGTTGGGTATATGCTGAAGGTATTACGCACTGGGAAGTAGATGGTCAAGAGCGTTTATTACTAGCTGGACATGATAATTTAGGTCGTCTAGCAGTTGCACTTGAGTTAAGCTTAACACCATTTAAGTAAGAAGGAGGGAAACTTATGGAGAGACATGTACTTGTTGTATTTCCGCATCCAGATGATGAAGCATATGCTGCGGGAGGAACAATTCGCTTATTAACAGATCAAGGAGTACCTGTAACATATGCATGTGGTACTCTAGGACAAATGGGACGTAACATGGGTAAGAACGTATTTGCTAACCGTGAAACGATCCCAAATATCCGTGAGAAAGAATTGAAAGATGCTTGTGAAGCGATGGGCATTAAAGATTTAAGAATGCTTGGCTTCCATGATAAAACGTTAGAATTTGAAGATGTTGATTTCGTTGCTGACAAAATTGAAGCAATCATTCAAGAAGTAAATCCATCTCGAATTATTACATTTTATCCAGAGCACGGTGTACATCCAGATCATAATGCATTTGGCCGCGCTGTCGTTCGCGCTGTATCACGTATGCCAAAAGAAGAGCGCCCAGTTATCCATGCTGTTGCGATTACGAAAAATCGTGAAGCAGTATTAGGAGAACCGGATGTTGTAAATAACATTAGTGAAGTATTTGATCATAAATTAACTGCATTAGGTGCGCACCGTTCACAAACAGAAGCAATGCTTGAAGACACGCATGCAAAAATAAAAAACAAAGATGCAGCAACATTAAAATGGCTGCAACTTGAACAGTTTTGGACTTATAAATGGGAGTAGGCTAGAAGGATACCTTCTAGTTGCTCTTACATAGAAAAAGCGCCGTCACTTGTGATGGTGCTTTTTCTTGTTGAAGACTATATATTTCTTAGGGTGCTTCAAAATTTTTAAATTAACGTGCAGTATAGCCTCCATCAACAAGAAGTGTTGTACCGTTAACAAAACTAGCATCATCACTTGCTAAAAATAAGACAGCTTTAGCGACTTCTTCTGGTGTTCCAAGTCTGCCTTGTGGATGAAGTGAAGCTAAATATTCTTTTTGTTGAGGATTAACACTACCTAGTAAAGGGGTGTCAATATAACCAGGGCACACCGCATTAATACGTATTCCATATTTAGCGTAGGCAGTACATAAATTTTGAGTTAATAGTTTCACACCACCTTTTGCAGAGGAGTATGCTGTTGGGGTAGGTAATGAAACAAAACTATGAATCGAACCAGCGTTAACGATGACACCACCTGTACCTTGTTTAAGAAATTGTTCAATCGAATATTTATCAGAAAGGAATACCCCAGACAAATTAATATCAATAGTTCTTTTCCACTTTTCATAGGATAATTCGTTTGCCGGTGCATCATCAGCAACGCCGGCATTTGCATACATAATATCTAATTTACCGTATGTACTTACTGTCTCATGAATTAGCTGTTTAATATCTGCCTCTTTTGTTACATCGGTTTTAATAAATAACGTATCATATCCATGTGCATTCAATTCATCTGATAGTTCTTTTCCACGTTCAGAAAAGTCAGCAATAACTACTTTTGCACCTTCTTCGATAAAAAGACGAACAGTAGATTCGCCAATTCCACTTGCACCACCAGTTATGATTGCTACTTTGTCTTTTAATTTCATATAAACCTCTCCATTCATCAATGAATTTAAGTCGAATTTTTAAATCAGGTTATATCATTATTAACCTTAAATAGTAAGTAGATAGAAGAAACAGTTTGCGTTTACTTAATTGTGAGAGTGCTATTTTTTTATTGTAATTTTTTATACAGTGATGGAAGAAAATATTAATTAGGTCAATTTTATCATCAGATTGAATATTCAGTAAAGTATTCTTGAATAGAGTGAGTGCTGAAGTTAAACTACTAATCTACATAGATAGAACGAGAGAGACTACATATAGTTGCTCTTTTTATTTTATTAATTAACAAATTTTCAAACTTGCTGATGATGTAGTGGACTTAAATAAGTCACTTGTTTTTAAATTGAATCAAAAATAAAAAACAGTAAAAATAAAACGCTTAATAATAATTATTTATTGAAAAACAATAAATAAAATGATATTATCAAATTGAAAATTAGTAAGAGAGGTGCTTTTTATAAAATGTAAAACGAATGTTATGTATTAAAAAGAAATTGATGTAAATTAGAGAAATTATATATATTAATAGCGAAATAAGAAAAGGGAGTTAGAGCATGATTAATAAAACAGTAAAGAAAGTTATCTTGATTGCAGGTGGTTTGTATATTACATATTTAGTAGGTGTAGTTATTTTAGCGGAATCTATACCGTATCCTACATCTCAACAACTTAAAGAAGCCGAAAGAGTAGTTGAACGCTATGTAGGTGAAAATAATGGAGTAAAAATGATAAATACATCTAGCAGCTTCACGGCTGAGATGTTCAATCATACAATTCATATTGAAGGAAATTCAAAAGAAAATCCGGAACAATTATATCGAATGAATTTAGATCAAGTTTCTAATGAAAGTGAAAAAATAACCGAAAAATCGATAAATACAGTTTGTAAATCAAATGATGGAGGAAAGAATTTTACGTGTGCTGATACTGAATAGCTAAAAGTAGGATCCGTAGCAGCATAGTAACAGTTGATAACCATTACTCTAGTTAAATAGGAAAAAGCCTCGCAGGGGGGTGAGGCTTTAAACAGGGTATTAAAAATTATCGATTCATTAAGAATAACTTCTTTTGAATAAGCTAATTTTAGCATGATAACTCATCTATATGTGTTACGAATTTATGCACAAAAAATCAATGATAAAAATACAGAAAAGACAATAATTTATTTGGAATCTGTATCATTACATAAAGTTTGAGTGAAAAAGAAAGTATACTTTTGTATTGAGGAATAAAGATATAGTCTGCCAACGGAAATAGGCAGGCTATTTTTTTATAAAGAAAAGACAACTTGAGGTAGAGTCCGTGTTAAGAAATAAGATCGTTCAAAAGATAAAGATATTGTATTGAAACACGTCATTATTAGTGGAATAAGTTATATTTTTGATAAAAAATCTTTAAAAAGCATTATAATCCCTAGAAGAGATAAGACTTCAATTGAAAACCAAAATACACTTTTTTGAGGTTTTTTAAACTCCATTAGTATGGAGAAAAATAAAAAGATAGCAATGAGAAATATAATTAAGAGACGAAGTATATCAAACATAAATAGCACTCCTAATAGTTAATTTGTTTTACTATATAGTTATTTCCAATATTACAGAATGTAAGAAGCGACTTATCAATATTAAAGCAAAAAGTTCTCAGAAGCTATGAATTAAAAATAAAAATTTTTTTGAATCACTGAGCACAGGGGGATTATCTATTAATTAGCTTGGTGATTGAAAGAGTAATTTTTTAATCTCTTAAATGTCCGATTGGTTTAACTAAATAATCAGCGGGGAATGGACAAACCACCTACTGATTAGAATTTCACTTTATTTGTTTTCTTTTTTATCTAAATCCTTAGAATTGATATTTAGTAGTGATTTATAAGAAACATATATTTTGAATTATTTAATAGAATAATATATATTTATATTGATTTAGTGATTTTAGTTTGTTAAAAATGGGGAAATCGATATGAAAGTTAAATTTGCCGTAATAAAAGATGAGAATTTTGATTGTAGTATATTGGAAACAAAATTATTGAAAACTTTTAAAGAAGTAGATTGTGAAGCAGATATTGTAAAGGTTGAGGATGAAATTTTTGAAAACAATGATATACAAACGCATTTATCAGAAATAACCATTCATGTTACTGGAAAAAATATTGGATATAGATCCGTTTCAGCCAGTATATTTATTGTTCTAGAGAGTTTATCAATACAGCTATTTCGTATTCATATTAGTATACTTTAAGCAGTTCAAAAAGTGGATTCTTCAGAAAATCATACTGATTATATTGAGTTGTAAATATGAAAATGGTGATGAAAACAATAGAAATTATCGTATGTGCTCCCGAATGTTGGATTGCACTTTGTTTGTTGTTAAATAAGCAAGGGGTCCCTTTTTAAATTTTAATCTATCTTAACGCTAATTTATAAATAGAAGAATGGAAACATGTGAGTAATTCAATTAGATTGTACAAAAAATTTGGTACGCGGATATACGCAATGTATTCACAGGTAAGAGGGTTGTCTCATAATATATATAGATTTTTCTATTAAGATGAACAGAGGGTGTGAATATATGGAAGATGTTTACGCTAAAATTGACAGTCTCAAGGCGGAGCAAAAAGAAATGATGAGAGACATTCGAAATTTAGAAACGCGTACTACTATTAATGAGAAAGATATAGCAACAATCAATAAGCAATTAGAAAAAATAAGTACAAACACTACTTGGATTTTGCGAATTATTATTAGTGCGATAATAATGTCAGTTTTAGGATTGATATTAAAAGGGATGATTTAAAAGAAAGAGGGGAGCTCCCTCTTTCTTTTATGTAAATGAGAAACTATAAATTTTCCGTTTCCTTTTCGTCTGCATACTTATCCTCTAAGGAAATTAATAGAGGGATTGATATAGTTACAAGAATGATTAAAGTGGTGATAAAAGATTTAGAAAGAGAAAAAGAACCTTCAATTAAAGGTGATAAAAACTTGAATGAAAGTATACTTGTTATGAAGGAAATTACTAAAAAGCTCAAAAGAGATATATTTTTATTCTTTATAGATGTCTCTATAAAGTCTTTAACACAGGTTATTACGACAAATATAGTTAATATGATAAGAGAAACAAAATAATGTGTTAAATTCGTCATATTAATAGTAGGATCGTCTATTATGTAAGCAAGTAACTTAGATACTAATATTCCTCCAAACAATAAAATAATAAAAGAAAGTAATCCTTCCAATATATAAGTGCTGAAATTGTCTTTCTTGTTAAAGAGTTTATAGTTTAGAGTAGATTGGGTTATTTGAATTAGGAATAGGGTAATAATCCATACATAATATACAAATGGTAATTCTCCTGAGAATAGAGAAATTAGAAAGTTTACTACTGTCCTTAAAATTTCAATCATTACGAAAGTCCTCCTACTTGTTCAGCTTTATGACATTAGGAATATATGAGTATATCATTTTATAATTACGTTTACAGATTCAAACTATTTCTAATTATTCCATAATAAGGTGGTTATATCAAGTAGTTATCTTCTATGGCGTGTATTAGTTGTTCACTAATATAAAAAGAACATTTGAACGTTAATACTAGAAAAATAAAAGTAATATGTAATATAATTGAAAAAGTATATTTAAAAATCGATGTTAATATTACCCTCCTATAAGTATTAACATACGTAATTGAGGTGTTTTCTTTGTTGTTTTATGACCGGATTTCTATAATGGCCCCTCCTGTTCCGTAGCTAAGGAAAGTCTTTTTATTTCTGGGATTTTCAAAGTTATAGGAGGGTATGAAAAATGAAAAAAGTCTCAGTACCATCACTTTTGTTAATGATTGTTCTTGTCGCATTTCCGCAAATTAGTGAAACGATTTACACACCGTCTTTACCAGACATTTCAAAGGCGTTACATGTAAGTAATAATGAGGTGCAGTTAACGCTTAGTGTGTATTTTGCTGGATTTGCTTTAGGTGTATTTTTTATTGGATGGCTATCAGATATAATTGGCCGTCGCCCAGCAATGTTATTTGGAATTGTAATATATGGCGCTGGGAGTTTCTTATGCTATATTGCAAATTCCATTGAAGTTTTATTGGTAAGTCGTTTTATTCAAGCGTTTGGAGCAAGTGCAGGATCCGTGGTTACACAAACGATTCTTCGGGAAAATGTAGAAGGGCATAAGCGGCATGTTATGTTTGCTCAAATCTCGGCAGTCATTGCTTTTACACCAGCGATAGGACCGTTAATTGGTGGCTTTCTTGATCAAATGTTTGGATTTAAAATAGTATTTTTAAGTTTAGTAGTTATGAGTATCGGTATTTTTCTGTATACGTTTGTTTCTCTTCCTGAAACAAAAACGGGCTCAGTAACGAATAAAATAAATGTATTTTCAGTCTTGAAGAGGTTAATTACAAATCCGAAAGTGGTAACATATGGGCTGTTAATTGGAGGAGCAAATGGTGTTTTATTTAGCTATTATGCAGAAGCGCCGTTTATCTTTATTGAATATTTTCAATTATCGCCTAGTATGTATGGATTTCTAGGAATTGTTGTTGCATCTGCTTCTATTGTTGGAGCGAAAATTTCAAAACGTTTACTTGCTACTTATAAACCAGAGAAAATTATATATATCGGTTGTCTCGTAATGACAGGAGGAGCTATCCTTTTATCTGTTATTACGTTTGTGGGATCAAATCCGAATGTAATATATATGGTTGTATTTTTAATAGCGATGTTTATATTGCTATTAGGAATTGGAGTAGCATTACCTAATTGTTTAAGTTTAGCGTTAGTAGATTTTCAAGATGTCATTGGTACAGCTGGAGCGTTGTTTAGCTTAGGATACTATGTAATTGTAACGATGACAATTTGGGGAATGAGTCAATTGCATACGGGCTCGTTACTGGTGATGCCACTTTATTTTCTAGTTATTGTAGTTATAATGGCAGTGTTTACTAGGATATTTATCTTTGGTAAGCAAACTTCGAAATCGATTTAAATATGAAATTGTAAAAGAGTCTCATTTTTTAATGAGACTCTTTTATATTTTGGCTGGGGTAAAGAAGTTAGTAGTTTATTAATATATTAAATTTCTCATTGGTATATAAATCGAATGTGTGGGAAATTACGTTATCAACTATAAAGGTTGAAGTATTTGACATATGAAACCGAGAAAGAAATGCTCTCCTCTGTTATTTATATTGTAATAATATACATGCCGGAATCATATTGAATAGATGTATTTTATTGTTAATTTAGTTAAAAATTAATCAGACTTATGTATAATAATTTATTGAAAAAATAATTGAATTTTTCAGATTAATGAATTAATATAAGGTAAGTAATTTTAAGATTTATAGAATATTGGAAGATGAAAGGTTTTGAGAATTTTATTAGGAGCGCAAAACGATTTTAGGATAGCTTTAAAGCTAGTGTAAAATGACGTTTGCTTCATCATTTTCAGAGCCGAAAGGAATTAGGCGAAAGCATCTTGTTTTAAAATGCGGCTATGAATCATCTAAGAGGGGGAAGTGAAGTGGCAAACAAAGAATTGAAAAGGGGTTTAGAAGCACGTCATATTCAAATGATTGCTTTAGGCGGAACGATTGGTGTTGGTTTGTTTATGGGGTCAGCCAGCACAATTAAATGGACAGGTCCGTCAGTAATGCTTGCTTATGCAATTGCAGGTATTTTCATCTTCTTCATCATGCGTGCCATGGGAGAAATGTTGTATATGGAGCCAAGTACAGGCTCATTTGCGACGTTCGGTCATAAGTATATTCATCCGCTAGCTGGTTATATGACAGCTTGGAGTAATTGGTTCCAGTGGGTTATCGTTGGGATGTCAGAAATTATCGCGGTTGGAGCGTATATGCAATATTGGTTCCCGGACTTACCAGCTTGGATACCAGGTATAATCGCAATGGTCATTCTTGGCGCAGCTAACTTAATTTCTGTTAAGTCATTTGGTGAATTTGAATTTTGGTTTGCGATGATTAAAATCGTTACGATTCTATTAATGATTATTGCGGGATTTGGTCTTATTTTCTTTGGAATTGGTAACGGTGGAGAAGCGATTGGCATATCTAATCTTTGGTCAAATGGCGGTTTCTTTACAGGTGGTTTTTCAGGATTCTTCTTTGCATTATCACTTGTAGTTGGAGCGTATCAAGGTGTGGAATTAATCGGAATTACTGCTGGTGAAGCGAAGGATCCGAAGAAGACACTTACAAGAGCGATTCAAAGTACAATTTGGCGTATTTTAATTTTCTACATCGGTGCTATTTTCGTTATTGTAACTGTGTATCCGTGGGATCAATTAAGCACAATTGGTAGCCCGTTCGTAGCAACTTTTGCGAAAGTTGGTATTACGGCTGCTGCGGGATTAATTAACTTTGTTGTTATCACAGCAGCAATGTCTGGTTGTAATAGTGGTATTTATAGTGCTGGTCGTATGCTGTATACGTTAGGTGTAAATGGACAAGCACCGAAATATTTCACGAAACTTTCTGGAAATGGTGTACCTTTATTCGGTACAGTTGGCGTAATTATCGGTCTGGCGGTTGGTGTTGTTTTAAGTTACATCGCACCGAAAAATTTATTCGTATATGTATATAGCGCGAGTGTACTCCCTGGTATGGTACCATGGTTTGTCATTTTAATTAGTCAAATTAATTTTAGAAAAGAAAAGGGAGCAGAGATGAAAGATCATCCGTTCAAAATGCCATTTGCTCCTGTAACAAACTATTTAACGATTGCCTTTTTAATTATGGTATTAATCGGAATGTGGTTTAACGATGATACTCGTATTTCATTAGTTGTAGGTATTATTTTCTTAGCTATCGTTACAATTAGTTTCTATGCTTTTGGAATAGGAAAGCGAGCTCCGTTAGACGTTCAAAATAATAAAGAGATTTCAAGTAAATAAAGAAAAGGCTGTTCATCTGGAACAGCCTTTTCATATTGTTGCTATTTGTCGATAAATCGATATAATTTGATTTGTGATAGATATATTTGAAAAATCGTTGATATATTGTACGTTATGATAGATATATTCGAAAAATCGTTAATATAATTTCACATACTATCTGTCACTATCATGATTAAAATTTCTCTAATACGATTTTCCCAATGGTGTGCCCGCTTTCAAGTAGTGCATGTGCTTTCTTTAAGTTTTCAGCGTTAATCGGTGTTAATGTTTCATTTAAAGTAAGAATTCTTTACTTCTATATTATAGATGGTGAAATACTGCTATGTAAAAAAATACTCTCTTTTTTATGCAAGCTGTACTGATAGTCTAGAAGGAGTTTATTTCTAAAAAGAAGAATTTTTTAATGTATTACTTTATCCAAAACTAAATGTAAAGGTGGATACATAATGACAGTAAAGAAACTTTATTTCATCCCAGCAGGTCGTTGCATGTTGGATCATTCGTCTGTTAACAGTACGTTAACACCGGGGAAACTATTAAACTTGCCGGTTTGGTGTTATCTTTTGGAGACGGAAGAAGGTCCTATTTTAGTAGACACAGGTATGCCAGAAAGTGCAGTTAATAATGAAGGGCTTTTTAACGGTACATTTGTTGAAGGACAGATTTTACCGAAAATGACTGAAGAAGATAGAATCGTGAATATATTAAAGCGTGTAGGGTATGATCCAGAAGACCTTCTATATATTATTAGTTCTCACTTACATTTTGATCATGCAGGAGGAAACGGTGCTTTTACAAATACACCGATTATTGTGCAGCGAACGGAATATGAGGCAGCACTTCATAGAGAAGAATATATGAAAGAATGTATATTACCGCATTTGAACTACAAAATTATTGAAGGGGATTATGAAGTGGTACCAGGTGTTCAATTATTGTATACGCCAGGTCATTCTCCAGGCCATCAGTCGTTATTCATTGAGACGGAGCAATCCGGTTCAGTTTTATTAACAATTGATGCATCGTACACCAAAGAGAATTTTGAAGATGAAGTGCCGTTCGCAGGATTTGATCCAGAATTAGCTTTATCTTCAATCAAACGTTTAAAAGAAGTTGTGACAAAAGAGAAACCGATTGTTTTCTTTGGTCATGATATAGAGCAGGAAAAGGGTTGTAGAGTGTTCCCTGAGTATATATAGTGCAAAAAGTCATGAGTTCGCGTGCTCATGACTTTTTCGTTTAAATAATTTTTTTAAATAAATTATAAACTTTTTTTGAACTATCTTCGTTTAACTGATAGTACGTAAGGTTTACATCATCAGGAGTATCTTGCTGAGCAATCATCACTTCGCTGCTGTGATGATCAACTACCCATATGAAATATTTTTTATAAGTTCCATCCTCGAAAGTAATCCACATATCACAATCTATTAAGTCTGATCCTTCTTCATCTAATGTTAATTTACCTTTTTTTGCGGTATTCATACTGTTAATAAACGTTTTTAATTCATCTGTTTTTGTGAGAAAGATATCCTGTTTTGTTTTAATTGATTCTACATGTATATCTTTTATTTCCTGTTTTCCTAAAAAAACAGGGGGCTCATTTGGATCTCGCGAGCTTGAAATAATAGTAGCTTTCTTTTTCGGTTTATTTGCAGTATAGAGATCTTGAATAGATTTTCCCGAGTTTATAAACCATGCAATTCCAGAAATAATTAATACGCTACCTAGCAATAAAATAATTTTTTTAATAGGATTTTCTCCTCTCTATTACTTCGTGTGAAGAGCTTTTCTATTAATATATGATAGGTAAGCGTAAAGTATTATAGTTGAACTTGGTTATGCTTCACAGTTTTTATCGGGCGATCTATGAGTAAATTGTAAGTGAGCCCAATTAATACGAAAATGCCACCGATAACTTTACCAATTGAGAGTTCATTTGTCAGGAAGAAATCAATAATAGTCCCCGCAAATAATTGTCCGATAAAGATGAGTAATGTTAAATAAAAGGCTGATATTTTAGGAGTAATATAGTTGGATAATGAAATAACGATAACGCCTACTAATCCACCTAAGTATACGGCGATAGGAATAGATTGCAACTTATGAATAGGGATATACAATGAATCTGAACTGAAAATTAAAAATAACATAGAGAAAAATAATCCAGTAATATAATTGAAAAACGTGCCTTCCCAGTTTCCAATTTCCTTTGCTAAATTCGCGTTAATAATTCTAGCAACAACGATAGAAACACCAGCTAAAATAGCGATCGTAATATATAACATTTTCTTGCCCCCATTAATAAATTGTCATGATTATAATTCCAGAAGAGATGAAACATAATCCAATTAGTTTTTTCTTTTCAAACTTTGCAACTTTCATTCCTAATAAGCCGAAATGATCAATAATAATGGAAGCAATGGATTGGCCGAGTAAACTTAATGCGATCGTAATAGAGGCACCAAGGACGGAGAAACTTATATTGTTAAAAAGAACAGTGAATACTCCAATCGCTCCAGCGCTATATAAAAAAAGCGGAATGCTTTTATCGAAATGAATTTTATGTTTGTTTAAGATTAAAATGAAAATAACTGCAATTAAACCGACAAGGTGAATGACAACGCTTGCTGTGTACTTGCCAATTAACTCAGATAAAATCCCATTCAATGGAAGCATAACGGCGATGAGCACACCAATAAAGACAGAAAGAAAGTTATACAATGTAATATCCCCTTTGTATTTCATATTTGTAATGACTGTATCATGCTGAAATTGTGTATTGTTATGACATATGTCATAGTGGAAGAAGAAAATTTTGATTACAATGGGGATGAGTTGTAAAGGTGGGGAACTATGAAGAAAGTATGTAATTCTATTAAATTAGCAGAGTATATGAAGAAAAATAATATTGATTCATTTTTTAGTCATGATATGAAGCCATATATGGAACTTATATTTTTTAAAAAGAATGAGTTTATTTGTAGAGAAAATGAAGAGATAGATTATTTATATTTCTTTGTTGAAGGAAAAGCGAAAGCGTTTAACACATTAAGTAACGGGAAATCCGTATTACTGTGTTTTTATGATAGTTTGCAGTTACTTGGAGATGTGGAGTTAATTCATTCCCAAAGGATTACTTCAAATGTACAAGTAATGGCAGATTCATATTGTGTTGGTTTACCATTAGGAAAAGTGAGAAATCAGCTATTTCATGATGCGAAATTTTTAAGATGTATTTGTGGATCGTTAGCACATAAGTTAAATCGACTTTCAAAAAATAGTACAATTAATTTATTGTATCCGCTTGAAAATAGACTTGCGAGTTACATGTTAGCAGCAGGGGAACGAGCAGTTCAGCATGAAAATAGAATTGTATTTAGTGGGAATTTAACGGAAATAGCGGAATTGTTAGGAACGAGCTATCGGCATTTGTTGCGAACATTAAATATTTTTTGTGATAAAGAGATAATAAAGAAGAACGATGGATGCTATGAAGTAGTAAACGTGGATGTTTTGAGAGAATTGGCAGCAGATGTTTATAAATAGGAGGAGAGTATAAATGATAACACCTATATTTAGAATTTTTGATATTGAAAAAGCAAAACTATTTTACTTAGGTTTTTTAGGATTTAAACTGGATTGGGAACATCGGTATGAGGAAAATATGCCATTATATTTGCAAATTTCGTTACAGGATGCTGTGATACATTTATCAGAACATCATGGTGATGCCTCACCAGGTGGTGCGATTCGGATTAAAATAGATGATGTAAAGGATTATCATTCTGTATTATTAAGTAAAGAATATGCTTATTCGAAGCCGAATATAGAAAAAACACCTTGGGGTACAATTGAATTAACTGTAATTGATCCGTTTTCAAATAGAATTACACTATACGAGGAAAAATTGTAGAAATGGAATGAAGAGTAGTTCATAGAGCAGTGAACTGCTCTTTTTTATTTTGAGTAGATATTGAATTATATAAAAATAAAATGTTATGATTATGGAAACGTATGAATATATGAACAAGTATTCATACGTTTAAGAGAAGGAGGGATTAGAATGATAGACCTAATTATTATTGGAGCGGGTCAAGCTGGATTAACAATGGGATATTACTTGAAGCAAGAAGGGTATAATTTTTTATTACTTGAGGCAGGAAAACAAGTTGGTGATTCATGGAGAAATCGATATGATTCTTTGCAGCTTTTTACCCCAAGGTCTTACAGTAGCTTGCCGGGTATGGCGTTAATAGGTGAAAAAAATGAATTTCCATATAAAGATGAAATTGCAACTTATTTAGAAGAATATGCAAGACATTTTCAATTACCGGTACAATTACAAACGGAAGTTCTAAAAATAAAGAAAGAAAAAGAAATATTTGAATTACATACTCCTACAGAAGTTTTACAAACGAAAAAAGTTATTATCGCATCAGGTGCTTTTCAGCAACCGTTTATTCCCTCAGTTTCAGCAAATCTATCATCACATATTTTTCAAATACATTCATCACAATATAAATCACCATCACAAATTCCTAAGGGAAAAGTACTAGTAGTAGGTGGTGGGAATTCAGGAATGCAAATTGCAGTAGAACTGGCAAAGACTCATGAAGTTACGGTGTCTATTAGTCATCCTTTAACGTTTTTACCGTTACAACTTTTTGGAAAAAGTATTTTTAATCTGCTAGAAAAAGTGGGTTTATTGTACGCTGAAATAAATACAAAGAGGGGAAGATGGTTCCAGAAGAGAAAGGACCCTATTTTCGGTTTTGAAGGTAAGAAACTTATTCGTAATGGAGCAATCAAACTGCAAGAAAAAGTAGTAAGTGCATCAGGAAATAACATTATGTTTCAGAATGGTGATACTTATAGTGCAGAAAGCATTATATGGTCAACTGGTTTTGTTCAAAATTATAATTGGATTGAAATTGAACAGGCAGTGAATGAGAAAGGATTTCCTAATCATATAAAGGGAATCAGTCCAGTAAAAGGATTGTATTATATTGGTTTACCATGGCAATCTCAAAGGGGTTCCGCACTTATTTGTGGTGTAGGAAAGGATGCAGAGTATGTACTTTCTGAAATCAAAAAAATAGATCAGTAGCAATAACTACTGATCATCCATATGTACATGAATTAGGAGAGGTCAAACATTTATTAACTTTATTATAATAGATTTTTATAGAATTAAAAACTGAAAATTCAAATTTAATGTTGAGAAAGTTTTTTGTATCGAAATATATGAAAAAATAGGGATTTTTATTAAAACAGAAAAAGATATTTCTATTTTAGTAAATTATGATATAGTCTAAATAAGCGTGTTTTTCCATAAATGTAATTATTTTCATTGTAATTTTGTTTATATGAGGGAAGGAGAAGTAATTATGAAGTTTGATGATCAACGCTTACTAGGAGTCCGATTAGGTTCTGTACTTGTGACAGAGGAAAATCAATATTTAGTAATTAAGAAAAAAGATCATTATGCACTGTTAAATATACATAATTTAGAATGTACTCATGTTGAAGTGCAGTTAGAACATTTGGAAGAAATGTTGCGGGAAGATTTCCAAGAAAGTATAACGGAGATTATCGCACCAGAACATATAAAAATTGTTGCGAAAAATGTTATATAGATAAAGAAGCTGGAAGGAACAGCTTCTTTATTTTCATTATAAGGATAACGTTTTTACAACCTCACCAATGATCCCTTCCATTTGATGAACACCTAAATCGGAATTAGTCATAATAACAGCACCATTCCCGCAGTATGGATAACAAACCATCATACATTGAAATCCAACGCCCCATCCGAGTGAATAAATCTGTAATTCTTCATTAGAATCATCTAGAAAAACACCTAATCCAGTCCATTTTGAGCAACCTTGAGGAGAAATCATGTCTATTACTAATTTTTGAGAAAGTTTTAGTTTGCCCTTTCCTTGTAAGGAATGAATGATTTCAATAACTAAAGCTGATAAGTCAGTTGGTGTTGTCCAAATACCTGAAGCAGCTGCGAATGGATAAAATGGATACTTCTCATTTGTTACAGTTCTATCTTTATTATGTCCGCAAGCAAAAACATCGGTTTTATCTATGTCTTTTGGAGAAAAAAGTGTACTATTTTTCATTTGTAATGGCTGGAAGATGTGTTCTTCTAATAACTGACTAAATAATCTTCCTGTAATATCTTCTAGTAGTAGTTCGATTATACAAAAGTTTGCGTCTGAGTAGTGAAATTCACTTTCTGGTTTATAAGTTACCTCTATAGGTACGGGGCAATATAGTGTTTTACCGGAAAGGAGCTCAGACATATTAGGTAAGCCTTTTGCAGGTGTATAATGTTCAAAACTATTAGGTGGATCAATGAGTCCAGATTGATGGCTTAATAAGTTTCTCAAAGTGATGCTTTTTTGTGAAGTAAATAGATTAGTAGGAATGTTCCAAGATGTGAGTTTATCATTTACGTCTTCGTCTAAATGCAAGATTTCTTGATCTGATAACATTAGTACGAGCATTGTAGTGATGAATTTGCTGATAGAACAAGAATTAAAGAGAGAATTTGTAGTAACAGCTCTAGTTGTTCCAGCTTCAAGTGTTCCAAAGGCAGTCGCTTCATCTAGTTTGCCATTACATATAACAGCGAGGCTTAAACCTGCAACGGAATATTGGTTCATTTTCTCGTATATATTGCTACTTTTTAAGTTCATGGTGACTCCTTTCTTTAAAGACAGAATAGTATTTTTATTATACAGTAGTAAAAAAAGAAAACACTTCGTCATTCACCAATGAAGTGTTTTCTTTTTTAGTTAGTTTGAAGTGAACTTTTGAAAAAATTTGTCTCGGTACATGTACATAACCCATGAGATTGTTATTAAAGAAATGATGATTTGTTTGTTTTTAATTGGTGCATTGAAAACAAGCCAACCAACTATATCAAATAACAAATGTAGCACGATTGAAAGAACTACAAATTGAAGTAACGTATTTAAAAATCTTTTCATAAAGTGTCCCCCTAAAATAATAGGTTTTATTAACAGTTTGATATAGTGATATTATACATTAAATGTGTATTGTGGTAAAATTTACATAAATTAGTGGAATAAAGCAAATGAAAGTTAGTAAGGGGGAACATTCATGGAATTCTGGATGGTTATACTGATAGTAGCTGTTGGTTTCATTTATATCGCTGAAAAATTAACTACAATTGAAAAGAAAAATGATGCGCGTTTAAAGAGAATTGAAGATAGATTACAATTAATTACGAAAGAAATGGGAATTATAGAAAGAGAACCTGAAATTAATAAAGAACTACGCCAGCTTGTAGAAGAAGGCAAAAAAATTACAGCAGTTAAGAGAGTAAGAGAAGCTTTTGGTTTTTCCTTACTAGAAGCGAAGCAATATGTTGATAAATTATAAAAAAGATCATCCATTTGGGTGATCTTTTTTACTGCACCATGCGTGTATTTACATAAGCCGCGATTATAAAGTGTCCAATTAGAGTGATAGGAATAACGATTGTGACATTAGGCGTAGTGAAGACACTACCGATTGTCGCAATGACACCAGCAATTAAATTATAAAGACCTACTATTTTTGATAGTTTCACTTTATCAGGCACGCGGCGTTCGTTGAATCCTGATAAGAGCCAAGTGTACTGCTTTACTCCGATGAAATAAGCTAGTGCAAATGAAATGATTGCTACTATAAATAATGTTGGTGAAGCGAAGAGAGTCATTGCAAACACCTCCGTTAATGGACTATAAATAAATTATAGTCCGAATGTTATAATTTAACAAAATATAATTTAGGTTTTAAGTGTAATAGAAAAATGGAGTATTGGTAATGAGGGGAGATTAAGTATGAATATTGTGGAGTTTCAGAGGTATGTATCAAATTTCAGTAAAGAAAAAGGATTTCAAGATACAACAATTGAAGAGCGTACGATATATACGATGGCGGAATTAGGTGAATTAGCGGAAGTCATATTAAAGCGTGATACAATACAAGATGCGAAAAGAGAAATCGGTTTAGAAATGTTTGATGTAATTTGGAATGTATGTGATTTAGCAAATAAATTAAATATTGATTTAGAGAAGGCGTTTAAAGAAAAAATGAAAATTAATAAAAAGCGTGAATGGTAAGTAGAATTTTAATTTGTAAAGATGGGTGATATGAATGAAAAAGAAGCTTTTTATAGGAGGAATCTTTACTTTAATAAGTGTAATAAGTGTTGTCGTTTACTTAGTTTTTCAAGGCATATTCATTCCGAATCAAATAAGTGCTGATAAGTATGAAATAAAAGGTGTAGATGTCGCATCGTATCAAGGGGATATAGATTGGAGAGAGTTGGAAAAGCAAAATATGAAGTTTGCGTTTATAAAGGCGACTGAAGGAAGTTCGTTTGTGGATGAGTACTTTTCGAAAAATTGGAGGAATGCGAATAAGACAGATATGCGCATCGGAGCGTATCATTTTTTTAGTTTCGATAGTAAGGGTGAAACACAAGCAGAGCAATTTATACGAACTGTTCCAAAATATAAACAAGCACTGCCACCCGTGATTGATGTTGAGTTTTACGCTAACAAAAAAGATAATCCGCCTAAGCGTGAAGATGTTACGAAAGAGTTGGCGGTCATGATTGAAATGCTAGAAAAACATTACGATAAGAAAGTAATATTGTATGCAACGCAAGAGGCGTATGATTTATATATAAAGGATGCGAATCCAAAATGTGATATATGGATTCGTAGTGTTCTTACAAAACCGAGTTTATCTGATGAGAGAAAATGGACGTTTTGGCAATACACGAACCGCGGGAGATTAAGCGGTTATAATGGAAAAGAAAAGTATATTGATTTGAATGTATTTTATGGGAATGAGGAAGAGTTTGAGAATTATGGAATGGAAGATTAAGTTTTAAAGCGTACAACATTTTGTACGCTTTTTTATCATTTATGTAAAAAAATGTAAAAAAACGATGGAACAAAGATTTGAGATGAATTGTCTAATATAGGTAATAACTATTTAGTTTGAAAGGAAGGATGGAGAAAATGAAAAAGAATACATTATTAAAATTAGGGGTATGTGTTAGTTTACTAGGAATAACTCAATTTGTTAGTACAATTTCTTCTGTGAAAGCAGAACAAAAGCTAGAGCAAATAGTAATCAAAAATGAGACGGGAACCATTTCAATATCTCAGTTAAACAAGAATGTATGGGTTCATACGGAGTTAGGTTATTTTAATGGAGAAGCAGTTCCTTCGAACGGTCTAGTTCTTAATACTTCTAAAGGGCTAGTACTTGTTGATTCTTCTTGGGATAACAAATTAACGAAGGAACTAATAGAAATGGTAGAAAAGAAATTTCAGAAGCGCGTAACGGATGTCATTATTACACATGCGCACGCTGATCGAATTGGCGGAATAACAGCGTTGAAAGAAAGAGGCATTAAAGCGCATAGTACAGCATTAACCGCAGAACTAGCAAAGAACAGTGGATATGAAGAGCCGCTTGGAGATTTACAAACAATTACGAGTTTAAAGTTTGGCAATACAAAAGTAGAAACGTTCTATCCAGGGAAAGGACATACAGAAGATAATATTGTTGTTTGGTTGCCACAATATCAAATTTTAGCTGGAGGCTGTTTAGTAAAATCTGCGGAAGCTAAAGATTTAGGAAATGTTGCGGATGCGTATGTAAATGAATGGTCTACATCGATTGAGAATGTGCTGAAGCGATATGGAAATATAAATTCGGTAGTACCTGGTCATGGAGAAGTAGGAGACAAGGGATTACTTTTACATACATTGGATTTATTAAAATAAGAAATTGTAGAAATACAAAAGAAAGGAGAAATAATTTTCTCCTCTCTTTCTTCTAACTATATTTAAATGCTGAATCTGTCGATTACGTCAGCATATATTACTGAGATTTTAATTCCAAGTATACAAATACTAGTACTGTCATAATTGCAATAACAACGTAAGTAGCATCAAGCATTATAAGTGTTTTTAAAGTTTCAGTCATCGTAATTCACCCCTGTTATAAAAATATAACATGATCTTTTTATTGATTAGATTAGAGATCATAAAGATAAAATGTATATGAAATTTCTTAAGTAGCTTCTATATAAATATATCATATAAATAATGTAAGTAATGTTAAGATAGTGTAAATGTATTGTAAATAAAGAGGTTTACAATGAAGGCTGTAATAAAAAAATGATAGTTCCTTAAAATAAAAAATACGCTATTCTTTCTATTGAATGATAGAAAGAATAGCGTATTTGTATGTCTATTTTCATATGAGATGAATTGCAATTATTTGTATAAGGGATTCAAAAAAATTTTTTCGTTGTATATATTTCTCCAAATTAATTATTTAGCTATTTAAAAGTATCGAAAGATGTGTGCACACTAATGTATATTTTTTGGATGTCAATAAAAGTATTATGTCAACAATATGAACTGTCACAAATCTTTATATATTATTGTGATTGATATCACATCACTTTTTTTCAATGGGTATTATGCTTAAGATGTAATGAATGATTGGGAGAGGGTGGGATGATATGTTTTGTTATCAATGTGAACAAACGCCAACAGGCGGATGTAAAGTAATGGGTGTTTGTGGCAAGAATGAAACGATTGCGAGTTTACAAGATACGATTGTGTTTGGGCTAAAAGGAATTGCAGCTTATCGCACACATGCTGCTCAGCTAGGGTATACGGATGCATTTGTAGATGCTACAACACAAGAAGCTTTATATATGACATTAACAAATTCTAACTTTAACGAACAAGAGCATATTGATATGGCTATGAAAGTCGGGAAATCAGCTTTACGGGTGATGGAGTTATTGGATGAGGCACATACGAATCATTTTGGTGTGCCAGAGCCTGTACAAATTACACAAAATCGTGTAGAAGGTAAAGCAATTGTAGTTACGGGCCATAATTTATTTGCACTAGAAGAACTATTAAAGCAAACAGAAGGAAAAGACATTAATATTTATACACATTCTGAAATGCTACCAGCACACGGATATCCGCAGCTGAAAAAATATAAACATTTAAAAGGAAACATCGGCAAGGCATGGTATGATCAAAGACGCCTTTTTGAAAAATTTACTGGTGCCATATTAGCGACAACGAACTGTGTTATGCCAATTAAAGGATCATACTCTGATCGATTCTTTTCATATGATATTGCAGGTTTAGAAGGTGTACAAAAAATTGAAAATGATGATTTTATACCATTGATTCAAAAAGCACTAGAACTTCCAGAAGTACATATGGAGTCGGATGAACAGTTAGTGACAGGGTTTCATCATAATACAGTATTATCATTAGCTCCAGAAATTATTGATGCAGTAAAAGAGGGGAAAATAAAGCGTTTCTTTGTTATCGCCGGTTGTGATGCACCGGGAAAAGGCGGAGAATATTATCGTGAATTAGCAACGTCACTTCCGCCAGAAACGGTTATTTTAACAACTTCTTGCGGGAAATTCCGCTTTAATGATGTGGATTACGGTGTTGTACCTGGTACAGAAATTCCGCGTTACATTGATTTAGGACAGTGCAATAATTCAATTTCTACAGTGAAAATAGCGGCTGCTTTAGCTGATGCTTTTCAATGTGAAGTGAATGAATTGCCAGTAAGTATTGTACTATCATGGTTTGAACAAAAAGCAGTTGCCATTTTACTAGGGCTATTTAGTCTTGGGATTCAATATATTCGCATCGGTCCAAAGGCTCCTGAATTTATTTCACCTGGCGTGCTTGATGTATTACAAGAAACATTTGGTTTAAAACTAATTACAAATGCAGCAGAAGATATGACTATGATGTTATCGTAATAAAAAATGATCTGTCTTATTAATAAGAAGAGCTAGCCATATTCATTAACTTTGGTATAGTATAGCGCCCCAAAATAAAAATGTAGAATTTTTGTTTTGGGGTAGTTTCTTTTCTTAGTGGGATAGGTATGGGGCAAAATAAAAAAAGAAAATAGGCTGGTATTGAATAGGTAATAGTTGATTTTAGAAAAAATATAAAAATCGAGTTGACATTCATCGCTACTTAGTCATACAATGTACTTGTAATAAGCAATACTGAGTAGTGTTGTTTCTCAAAATATTTTCAGTAGACAATAGGTAATAGCGGATTTTAGAAAAAATTTGAAAATCAGTTGACATCCATAACTACTTAGTCATACAATGTAGATGTAATAATTGATACTGAATAGTTCGGATTCACAAAACTGTTCAGTAAAAAATTCGCCTTAGTACTCTGTGATACTGAATATAAGTCAGACAGAATAGGGGTAAAGGAGGATCAGGACATGGAAAATTTAACTGAAATGCTGAAAGGTTCACTGGAAGGGTGTGTACTGGAAATCATTAGTCGCCGTGAAACGTATGGCTATGAGATTACCCGCCACCTGAATGATCTTGGGTTTACCGAAGTTGTGGAAGGTACGGTGTATACCATCCTCGTACGATTAGAGAAGAAAAAGCTTGTGAATATTGAAAAGAAACCATCAGATATGGGACCGCCTCGTAAGTTTTATTCATTAAATGAAGAAGGCCGCCAGGAGCTTGAATTGTTTTGGAAAAAATGGGATTTTGTATCGTCAAAAATTAACGTCTTGAAGTCAAAATAGGTTCATAAGATAAAATGTTCCGGCCGATATTTTGAGAATTTCTTGTTCGGTTTTATAAAAAAGGAGGAAAATAAGATGTTAGAAATGTTCAAAAAGTTAATTGGTGATAAAAAAGAGTACAAAATGATGATGGCACGAGTTGAGGCTCTGCCAGAGGACTACCAATTTGTATTTAAGAAAATTCAAAACTACATGTGGAATTTTTCAGCGGGTAACGGGATGGATATGTTACACATACAGTATGAATTAATCGATTTGTTCGAAGCGGGTGCAGCGGAAGGAAGACAAGTGCTTGACATTACTGGGGATGACGTGGCTTCCTTTGCTGACGAACTAGTGGCAAATGCTAAAACTTACGTCTCCAAGTATCGTGAAGATTTGAATGAAAGTATTATGAAGAAATTGAGAAAAAAATAAATGGAATAAGTAGTACCGACTGATTAGCTGGTTACACATATGAATTGCCATCATAGCTATTCAGTTATATTTTTAACTTGGTACTAAGTAATACAGAATATCAGTGATACTAAATAGATAGAGGTAAATAAATAGTCTTCGCAAAACATTTTTATAGGGAGGAAAAAAGTATGAGTCATGCAGCGATTTCTGTAAAAGGCTTGAAAAAATCCTTTAAAGACAAGGAAGTTTTAAAAGGGGTAGATTTTGAGGTGCAGCGTGGAGAAATTTTCGCGCTGCTAGGCTCAAATGGAGCTGGAAAGACGACAACGGTTAACATCCTTTCGACGCTAATGAAGCAAGATAGCGGTGAAGTAAGTATTTGCGGATTTGATGTACAGCGTCAACCAGACCATGTTCGTCAAAGTATCAGTTTGACAGGGCAGTTCGCAGCTTTAGACGGTATGCTGACAGGGAGGGAAAACTTGATAATGATCGCCAAATTACGTGGTGTTTCCAATCCCGCTCAAGTTGCTGACAATCTACTTGCAAGATTTAGCCTGACTGATGCGGCAAACCAAAGGGCAGATCAGTATTCAGGCGGGATGAAGCGCCGGCTTGATATCGCGATGAGTTTGATTGGGGCGCCAGCAGTTATTTTTCTTGACGAACCAACGACTGGACTTGATCCTGAAGCGCGAATCGAAGTGTGGGATACAGTCAAGGAACTTGCTGGTAGCGGTACAACTATTTTGCTTACGACTCAGTACTTGGAGGAAGCAGAACAACTGGCAGACCGTATCGCTATTTTGCATGGTGGAAAAATTATTACGACAGGTACTCTTGCTGAACTAAAAGAGATGTTCCCGCCAGCAAAAGTGGAGTATATCGAGAAGCAACCGACATTGGAAGAAATATTCCTTGCGATCATTGGCAAAAAGGAGGAGATGTAAATGAAAAGTAAAACAGGTGTATTACTAGGTCGTTTAATGCGTAACATTATGCGCAGTCCGGATACAATTATTACAGTAGCGATTACACCGATTATGATGATGCTATTATTTGTCTACGTGTTTGGCGGCGCAATAAAAACTGGAACGGAAAACTACGTTAATTATTTATTGCCGGGAATTTTGCTAATGGCTATCGCATCCGGTGTAGCTTACACTTCCGTGCGACTCTTTACGGATGTAAAGAGTGGGCTGATGGCACGTTTCATTACGATGCCTATTAAGCGCTCATCGATATTGTGGGCTCACGTTCTAACCTCTCTGGTTGCTAATGTACTTACTATCGTGGTGGTTATTCTTGTTGCACTCTTAATGGGTTTCCGTTCCAGTGCTAATATTCTAGATTGGCTCGCGGTAGCTGGAATACTTGGGATGTTTACGCTGGCGCTAACATGGCTAGCTATCATTCCAGGATTGAAAGCGAGGTCTATGGAAGGGGCGACTGCTTACTCGTACCCGCTAGTTTTTCTTCCATTTATTAGTTCGGCCTTTGTGCCTACCGAAACGATGCCAAAAATTGTTCGTGTGTTTGCAGAGAATCAGCCTGTAACTTCAATCGTGAATGCGATTCGTGCTCTTTTATATGAAGGAACTGTTGGAAACGATATTTGAATTGCGCTCGCTTGGTGCGTAGGTATAATGGTCATCTCTTACTTTTTCGCCAGTAAAGCATTTAAACGTCAGTTAGGGTAAGAAACGTGATAAACGAAACCTTCAGGAATAATATATATTTAGAAAAGCACGGGAGATTTTCCGTGCTTTTATTATTTATCATGCTCTCATTGTAGTAAATGAAATGGTATTTAAAAATAGGATAATTATCCAGTGATAAAGCTTAATATTTGAGGCTCACTGCTTATGGAATGTATAAGCACACTCGTTTTTGTAAATCTGCTAATACTTCATCGGGTATTTCTTTGATTTTAATATCCTTCCCTAGAAAAAGCAGCCAATTTATTATTTCCGTCACTTCATCGGGATTGTTAACATTGATAAAAGTTTTTAAAATGGCTGTGGATTGGTAAGGATTAGTATAAGATATTGAAATTTTTAAAGGATGGTATTTTTTGAACTGGGCAATTGCTGTCGGACCAAGTTCAAGTACAAGGTTAATTGCTTCAGCCTTCTTACTTAGTTTTTCTAAAATCTTTTTCTTATTGAGCCTTTTATTCGTCGTGTATGGTTCGATATTGATGAGATCATCGACAGGAAACATTAACTTCTTTTCTTCTTTTAAGTCAAATCCTTCAATAATCCAATGGCTTTTTTCTTGATAAAGGTGTAATAGATAAATTGGATAAGACTTAATTTCTTCATCTTTTTTAATGGTAATCAATAAATGGTTATCCAAAAGAAGGATTTGAATGAGTTTTTCTAACATAGGATGGGGGAGATCAGAAAGCTCAAGTAGATCGGGATTATGAGGATTAGTTCCTTGGAACAGCAAGAGTTGATTTAAAAGAACAAGGTCATCCTGCTGGGTTTCTGAGATGAGTCCTAGTAGTTTTTCGGCTAAAGATTGACGACTCTTTAGGTAGGGAAGTTGTTGATTCCTCGTAGCCATAAAGGCAATAAAAAGAGCTTTCACTTCATTATCAGTAAAGCGAACAACGGGCAGGATAGAATTATGCATAACAAAATATCCACCCGTTCTCCCAACTTCAGCGACCAGTGGCATTCCCATAGCTTCAATTTCTCTAATGTCTCTAATAGCTGTCGACCGTGATATGTTAAATTCTTGTATAATTTCAGAAATTGTAAAGTGAGAGCGGTTGTTGATATACCGCATAATTGTATTAATCCGTTCAACTTTTTTCATTTTGGTCTCCTAAACAGTATCATTTTTTGACATGGTTTAAAGGTATTATAAACGTATCAGATGAAAAGATAAATCGTTTGATTAATAAAAAAAGAGGCAGGTTTTGAATATGAAAAATTATACTATAGAAGAAAAAGATAGCTTTATTGTGTTAGGTATTGGAACTGAAATTAAGAGTGAATACACAAACTTTGCTGGAATAAATAAAGAAAAGGAAGACTTTTGGTCGGCTGTTAAAGAAGATGGAAGGCTGGACACTTTAAAAGCTTTAGCTACAAATGAATACATTTTTTCCGTGAGCGAAGCGGTGAATAACAAAATGATGTATTATGCGGGTGTCATGACAGAAGCACAAATAGAAGAAGAATCTAGAGTGATTCAGTTTCCGAGGGGAGAATACTTAGTAGTGAAAGGGGAAGACAAAACGGCTAAAGAGCTAAGTAATAAGCTTACTGGCATCGCCTTCGGTCAAGCTTTACCAGAAGCAAAGGATTTTGCCTATGTTGGTGGACCGAATACAACGGTTGAGATGGGACAGAGAAATGGCCTAGTATTTGGTGAAATGTGGATTCCGGTTGTTAGGAAGTAAAGTGATAAAAGGTGCGAATATGGAAAGTAGAGGCTAACGATCTTGTATTGTTGGCCTTTTTGAAATGAATATAATATTCATATACTGCTACACAGTATGTTCTGATAAAATGGAATAAAAGGGAATTGTTGTAAGGTGGTGGCAGATTGAATAAAAAAAGATTATTTGAGCTATTCATAGTAACGTTTGTTTTTCTATTCCTTCATGTAAGTACATTTACTAATGAAAAATTTAACGATAAATTGGGATCTTTTACTTTCATTGTGCTACTTCTTATGCTTTCTATTTACACTGCATTTATAGAAAAGTATTTTGATGATATACAAAAGTGGATTCGAAATATTACATGTTGCTTTGCTTTATTCGTAGTGGTTTTAGTAGCTCTATGGATAGGTTATTTTTAGTCCTTACTTAAGAGAATGAGAAATATGTGATTACACTACATTCGATCCGATACTATTACTTAGCTGCATCGGTTTATATTAATTTTTTCTCTCCTCAATCATGATAAAATGTACAATAGGAAATTTTATGTAACATAAAGAAGGAAGGTTTATGGTGAGCCTGAGTACTTTGCTAGCTTTTGCGCTTGTTTCACTTAGTATGGTTTGTTCACCTGAGCCTATTTTGATTTATCTTATTTCTCATTCCATTACGTAGGGGCGTATGGCAGGATTTATTTTTTTATTGAGCATCATGCTTGAATTTGTAATTCATATAAATGAAGCAACTTTAGTATTCACTCAAAAATCCATTGTCTATGAAACAACTAGATTTGTAAACGGCTTTAATAGAAAGATGTCTATTGTATTTTTTGAGGCAAGATTAAATAGCTTTTTTGTTACTTTACAATAAAGTATACTTAATATCAGTAATTCATGTAATTAGGGGTGGTTTCTATATTTAGAGAAAATACAAAAAGGATACTTCTGTCATTAGTAACAAATCCAATACTAATAATTGTATATGGGATTTTTTGTTATGAGTTGGCCTTATACTGTAAGTACGGAAGAATGAATTATAATATTTACATTTTGTTATTATGTATAGTACTTTTTATATCCATAACTACATTTACTACAATACGGATGATAAAAAATAGAGAATATGAATCTAAAAAATTAACTAATTCAATAGCATGGAGATCCATTTCTATTATCATTATTGTTGCAATTACATCATTTTATGGGATGCAGATTTATAAAAGTGCAATAAATTACAATGGTAAATTGGCATGGTTTATAGAAAAGTTAAAACATGAAAGGTCAGTTAAACTTAAACATAATAATATATATAAGTCTGGAGTAGAAGGTATTTTTGAAGATATAAATAAAAAATATCCTTTGCCAAAGAAATTGTATATGGCAACTGATTTTGATCTTACATTTCATTCAGATGGAACAATCACAGCGTTTGATACATTTGTTTATGGGAAAAATGATGATGGGAAAGAAGAAACTTATTTAATCTCTTATAATAAGAAGAAGTCAGAAGATATTACTATAATACGAGACGGATACGCAAAGCCTGATTATAATGATGATAAATTAGTAGAACCTTTAATTGAAACGGTTAAGGCGATTCCAGTTAAGCAAACGGTTAGAAAATGGAATGAAAGTAAGTATGGGTTGATTTATTATGGAAAAAGAAATTGGGGATCCAATACAGAGGGAATTATTAATATTACTGAGGATGGTAAGGGGCAGAGTCTTAAAAAAGCAGCTTCTGATATCATTGGATATACTGTATCTATATTTGTCCCTGGAAAAGAGCAAGAGCTAGTCCCTGCTAGATATAATTTAATAAGTGACGCAAGTTGGAGTAAATCAAAGACGCCTCCAAAAGAAGATATGCTTAAAGAGAAGAAACAACAAGATTTAAAGAATGAAAAAGAACAGTTTTTCCTATCGAAAGAAGTTGGTTATAAACTAAATATGACAGATAAAGCATTAGGGAGCGCCTTTTATTCATTAAGCAAGACTAGTGATGAAGGGAAAACATGGGAGGTTATCAATCCAGATCCATTTAATGGGGGGATTGGTAGTGTATCAGGAATCACTTTTATAAATGATAAACTTGGGTTTTTAGGAGCAATTAGGCCTTCTGGTAATGAAGGAGAGTTATATCGCACAGATGATGGGGGAGTATCTTTCAAAAAGGTAGAATATCCGCCGCATGAAGTGAAATTAGATCATACACAGTCCACAATAAGTCCTTTTGATTCACCTAGTATGCCATATGAGAAAGATGGGGTTTTTAATATGTTAGTGGGACAAGGGGCAGATGGAGACTACAATGGCGATAGTAGTGCACTTTATCAATCAAAAGATAACGGAGAGACATGGGAATTTGTAGAAGAAGTGAAAAAGAAATAATCAGAATTTTTTGGGGGAAATAAGGTAACTACTCAGCTATACATTTTATTTAGAAGTTTGGTAAGGGGTATAATTCCAGCCATGAAGATAAAAATGGACCTATACCTCGCTGCCTTTCTTTGTTTTATTTCTTATGCTTACTATCAACGCTATATATAGAAAGGTATTTTGGGGATATACAAAAGTGGATTCGAAATATCACATGTTGTTTAGCTTTATTTGTAGTGGTTTTAGTAGCTCTATGGATAGGGTACTCTTAGATCCTTACTTAAGAGAATGAGAAGTATGTGATTACAATACATTCGATCCGATACTATTACTTAGCTGCATCGGTTTATATTAATCTTTTCTCTCCTCAATCATTATAAAATGTACAATAGGAAATTTTATGTAACATAAAGGGGGAAGGTTTATGGTCAGCTTGAGTACATTGGTAGCTTTTGCAATTGTTTCGCTTAGCATGGTTTGTTCACCTGGGCCTAATATGATTTACCTCATTTCCCGTTCCATTACGCAAGGACGTATGGCGGGATTTATTTCTTTATTGGGCATCATGCTCGGATTTGTAATCTATATAATCGCAACTATGTTTGGACTTACAGTTCTATTCGTTGCTGTTCCCGCTGTATATGAAGCGGTAAAGTGGGCAGGTGCTGCTTACTTGCTCTGGCTCGCCTGGAATTCGATTAAACCGGGTGCTACATCTATTATGGAACCTCGTATGATTTCTAATGAGCCACCAAGGAAATTATTTCTGATGGGACTCATGACGAATCTTCTGAATCCAAAGATTGCTATTTTGTATGTATCACTTCTACCTCAATTTGAAGATCCAGAGAAGGGGTCTTTGCTTTTTCAAGGTGCAGTTTTGGGGCTTACGCAAATCACTGTTAGCTTTATAGTTAACCTTGTAATTGTATGTACAGCAAGTAAAATTGCAAAATGGTTTGGCACACGCCCGACGTGGCTACGAGTACAGCGTTGGCTTATGGCAAGTGTTTTAACGGGGCTTGCTGTACGTCTTGCTTTTGAACGTCGACAGTAAGAGCCTCTTTACCGTCAGTTTCTATAATATAACCTAATAAATATTAATATAATTTATGTATAGTAGATATTTACCTTATAAAATAAGGGGGGAATATTATGACTGAGACAAACGAATCTTCAGGAGTTAATTTGAAAAAAGATGTGAAGTTTTCTATTATAATTCCTGCGCATAATGAAGAAAAGTACATTAGAAAATGTTTAGATTCAATTGCAAAGGCATCAGAGGCATATAAAGAGCAAACGGAAGTTATAGTTGTTTTAAATCGTTGTACAGATAAAACAGAGGAAATAGCAAAATCTTATAATTGTGTTACATTGAAAAATAACGATAAAAACTTATCTAAAATTCGAAATGCAGGGGCTAAAATAGCTAGTGGAGAAATAATCGTTACTATAGACGCTGATACCATAATGACAGAGTCTATGTTGTTTAATGTAGATAAATATTTAGCTTCAGGTACATACATTGGTGGTGGGGTGAATGGTAAGTTTGAAAGAATATCTTTAGGAATATTTCTCTCCGCAATGTTAATCATAATCCCCTTACTTTTTAAGTACGGAGCTATATCTGTAGGGATTTTTTGGTGCTATAGAAAAGACTTTATGGCAATCAACGGATTTAATGAAAACATGCTTATGGCAGAAGATGCAGATTTCGCTAAACGTTTAAAAGAGTGGGGAAAGAAAAATAATAAGAAATTCGGTACTATTAAAAATGGAATGATAACTTCATGCAGAAGATTTGATACATATGGAGACTGGACTTTACTTAAAAATCCAAAAGTAATTTTAGCTTATCTAAAAGGAAATGATAGAAAATACGCAGATAAGACATATTATGATAACCAAGAAAGATGAAAATGGAGAAAATCGGCAGAGGATAGCTAGTACTTTTTTAGATATAATGAGAATCCAACTTAATTTAATAGATATTATAAGAAAACCATCAATTTGATTATCTTTTTTCAAATTGATGGTTTTTATTTTTGAAATAAATATGTATTTTTTTATGAAAATATTTTTTGACCCCCATAAAACTATGTATTCCTCCGAATATGTATAGTGAAGAAAATAAATAGAAGAAAAATGACTATGAAAGAATATAGAAGCATTAATAAAATTACTAGATTAAGTGGGCATCCAAAACGGAAGGATGAAATTACCAATTATATAAAGAAGAGTTATTCAAGGATTGCAGATAAAATAGAAAAAGAATAAGCAAAACGAACGATAGAAAATAAGAAAGTAGATAAAAATACAAACTTAACTGTAGTGCCGAGAGAAAAGGAAAAATCATTAAGAAAACGTTAGACTCTAAAAATATAACTAACAGCAAGAAAACAAGACCGAAGAAAAGTACCAAGAAAATCTGGTTAAATGGTCACTTGTGTAGTGGCCATTTTGCTATTTGAAGGAGGCTGGGAGATTACAAGTGTTGAGTTTAGTAATGAAGATCTTAAGAAAACCGAAAATAGAAGATATCGTATGTAACATACAAAACAACGAAGAAGATAAAGAAGCGTTTATCGTACAGTATCAGCCTTTTATTAGAAAATCAATCTCATCTGTCTGCCGCCGATATATTACAGAACAGGATGATGAATATAGCATTGGATTGTTTGCATTTAACGAAGCAATTGAACAGTATTCATATACAAAAGGAAAATCCTTTTTAGCGTTTGCTGATCTTCTTATAAAAAGAGATGTAATTGACTATATACGTAAGGAGTCTAAACATAACTTTGTCTTTTTAAAAGAAGATGAGCAAGAGGAAATGTTAGAAATGCAAGTGTCGCTTACAGAGTATATGAAAGAGATGGAAAATAGTAACCGTAAGGAGGAAATTCTTCATTTTCAAAGTGTGCTAGCTGAGTTTAAAATCACATTCTCAGAGCTTGCTAAAGAATCTCCTAAGCATCGTGATACGCGTGAGCACTTAATAGAAATTGTAAAAGTTATTATAAAAGAAGAGGAAATGATGGAAGAGCTGTTCCGAAAGAAAAAGTTACCGCTTAAACATATTGAACCGCGTGTTAGGGTAAGTCGTAAAACGTTGGAACGACATAGAAAATACATTATTGCAATGTGTATTATTTTTGCAAACAACTATACATATATTCTGGATTACATAAGAGGGGAAAAGCATGATGAATAAAGGAATTGTGATGGATATAAAAAAGCATAGCGTAGTTGTTTTAACACCAAATGGAGAGTTTATTACGTGTAAAAGAAAAGGGGATTCTTGCATAATCGGGGAGGAAATCTCGTTTGATGAGCAAGAACAAAAAGCATCGCATTTTTCGATTCCTTCCTTTTTAAAGCCTGCATCAATACTTGTTGCTTGTTTTCTATTTGCAGTGCTGTTTTTCTACAACCAACCAGAAGAAAAAGTATTTGCTTATGTCTCAGTTGATATAAATCCAAGTTTAGAGGTGAGCGTAACAAAGGATTTTCGTGTTATAGATTTGCAGGCTTGTAATGATGATGGAAGGCGTATTTTAAAAGAATTGAAGCAATGGGAAAATAAACAATTACAAGAAGTAATACGTACTATTATAAAGCAAAGTCAAGAGGATAAGTATTTAACGAATGATAAGCAAGTTATGCTAACAGCAGTTGCAAAGGACAAGGCGCTAGAACCACAGTTAGAAAAGGCAATGAAAGAATTGAAGAAAGAATATGAGTTAAAACATATTACAGTTGAATATCAAAGTAGCACGATGCAAGTACGAGAGAATGCTAGAAAAGCTGGAATTGGCACAGGTGTCTATATAAAGCAAGAGAATGAGAAAAACAAATCGCTTACGCCTCCTGCCACGCCGCCTAATCAGGTGGAAAATGAAGAAGAGGTGCAATCACAGCCGGAGTCATCTCCTGATGCATCAATGGATTTATCTCCTGTAGACGAAAAAAAATATGAAAAGCAAGAGCAGAAAGAACAAAAGAAAACAGAGGAACAGTCATCGAAGCAAATAAAAGAAAACAATGGAAGAGGATCTCAGCAAGAAAATAGAGGGAATCAACAGGAGAATAAAAGTAGAGAAGCTCAACAAGGAAATAATGGGAATCAGCAAGGGAACAACGGAAGAGGATCACAACAAGGGAATAATGGAAATGGGCAAGGAAGCAACGGAAGAGGATCACAACAAGGGAATAATGGAAATGGGCAAGGGAACAACGGAAGAGGATCACAACAAGGGAATAATGGAAATGGGCAAGGGAACAACGGAAGAGGATCACAACAAGGAAATAATGGAAATGGGCAAGGGAACAACGGAAGAGGATCACAACAAGGAAATAATGGAAATGGACAAGGGAACAACGGAAGAGAATCACAACAAGGAAATAATGGGAACGAGCAAGGAAACAACGGAAGAGGGTCTCAACAAGGGAATAATGGAAATGGGCAAGGGAACAATGGAAGAGGATCCCAGAAAGAAAATGACGGAAACGAGCAAGGGAACAATGGTAGGGGGTCTCAACAAGAAAATAGAGGCCACCAGCAAGGGAATGAAAAGAAGAATCAATAGAATATGGAAGTGAGAGATTCATTTCAAAGCTAAAAGGATTTCTCTCGCTATTGTGGGAGTTGGGCTGATAATCCGTGGGGGATGAACAAAGCCCTCACGGATTAAAGTTGCACTTTATTATTCTATAGTTCTATTAAGAAGGAGTATGTGAAAAATATAATGGAGAAAAACATTCAACAAGAGAAAGATAAAGAAAAACCTGTTTTTTATGATCCGAAAGGAAGGAGAAACATAGCCTTTATTTGGTTTCTATGTATCTCAATAGTTAGTGTAGGTGTTGTATTTTATTTTTTCTTTCAAAGTATTTTTTCAACACCAGAAATTCCAAATATGAATACCGCTGTACAACAAGATACTAAACTTGTACCAATTAATCAAAAACTTAGTGATCAGCAGTTAAAGAAGGAAGAATTTAACCTAAATACCGAAACGAAGGATAATAAAAATTTGGTGAATCCGCCGAAGGATAGTAAACATCCTAAAGAAGTGTATGGTTTTTATGTAAACTGGGATGAAAATAGTACCGCTTCTCTAAAAGAAAATATCGATTCATTAACTACGTTAGTACCAGAGTGGTATCATTTAAAAGCAGATTTAACGATTAGAAGTGAGATAAAACCTGAGATAGTAAAGTTGGCAGAAAAGAATCAAGTGAAGATTATGCCTTTGCTTACTAACTATACTGAGGAAGCTTCTGGTCCTGATAGTGGGCTAATTCATAAGTTACTGAATTCCTCAAATGATGTAAAGACAAAGTTTATTAATGATTTAGTAAGCCAAGTTAAAAAGAATCATTTTTCAGGAATCAATATTGACTTTGAGGCCGTACCTGAAAGTGATAGAGAAAACTTAACAAATTTTATGAAAGAACTTACTACGAAATTTCATGAACATGATTTGCTCGTTACACAAGATGTTCCAGCTAATGATAAGGCTTTTGATTATAGTGCGTTAGCAAAAATAATAGATCGAATGATTGTAATGATGTACGATGAGCACTATGGAGCCGGGGAACCAGGACCAATTGCTTCAAATAAATGGTTCCAACATACATTGAAAGAACTGAATATTCCGTCTAATAAGCTTATAGTTGCTTTCGGTAACTATGGATATGATTGGCAAGTAAATAGTAAAGAAGCTGCGAAGTCTTTAACTTTCTCAGAAATTATGGCAATGGCTCATGATTCAAATATGAAAATTCAATGGGATAAAATGAGTGGAAACCCTTATTTTAGGTATAAAACAGAAGGGAAAGAACATACTGCTTGGTTCTTAGACGGTGTAACTCTTTATAATCAAGTGAAAATCGCAATGGACAATAATGCAAAGGGATTTGCGTTATGGAGACTAGGAGCAGAAGACCCTACAATATGGAAAGTTTTAAAAAATCCGATTGAGGCACAAAAAAATCCTAATGTATTACATAAAATCAATAGTTTAGATGAAGTAAATTATTCTGGACAAGGTGAAATTTTACAGATTGAGAATGAAAGAAAAAATGGATTGAGAGATTTTAAAGTAGGCAAAGATGGTTACCTTACAGATGAAGTATATCAATCCTTACCATCTGCATATGAAGTGCAACGATATGGAAAACCAAATGGGAAACAAGTAGTATTAACATTTGATGATGGACCAGACCCGAAATATACGCCAGAAATTTTAGATATATTAAAAGAGAATCAAATAAAAGCTGCTTTTTTTGTACTTGGTGAAAACGCACAACTAAATACTAGTATTGTAAAAAAAATATACGATGAAGGGCATGAAATTGGCAATCATACTTTCAAGCATCCTAACATAGCTGATACGTCTTTACTACGAACGAAAGTAGAACTTAATACGACGCAACGTTTAATTCAGGAAGTAACTGGACATTCTACGGTTTTATTTAGACCGCCATATGAAGCGGATGCTAACCCGGATTCATCAAATGAAATATTGCCTATTTTACGTGCACAAAATATGAACTATACAATGGTAGCGGAAAAGGTTGATCCCGAAGACTGGGCAACACCATCAACAAATGAATTAGTAAAGCGTGCTCTTAATCCCATTTATAAGGGAGAGGGAAATATTATTCTTCTCCATGATGCGGGAGGGAATCGTACACATACAGTAGAGGCGCTCCCAATCATTATTAAAGACCTAAAAAAGCATGGATATAGTTTTGTAACAATTTCAGATTTAATGAATAAAGAACGAGATGAAATTATGCCTCCTGTTTCTTCTGAGGGGAAGCAATATTTACTTTACAATAAAGCTGTCTTTTCAGGAGCTGGATATTTTAAGCATATATTAACAACTATTTTTTATATTGCTATTGGATTAGGGATTTTTCGATTTTTATTCTTAATTTATTTTGCATGGAAGCAGAAAAGACAGACGTTATCTCGCTATATTAATTCGTCTTATCAACCTTTTGTTAGTGTTGTCATAGCGGCATATAATGAAGAAAAGGTGATAGCCAAGACGATTCACTCAATTTTGGATAGTAATTATAGAGAATTTGAAGTTATTGTTGTGGATGACGGATCGACAGATGGTACGTCAAAAGTAATGAAAGAAACATTTTATAAACACCCTAAAGTTCGTTTCATTCAGAAAGAAAACGGCGGGAAATCATCGGCAATGAACCTAGGGTTTCAACAATCGCGAGGAGAAATCATTGTCACTTTAGATGCGGATACTATTATTGCGCAAGACGCTATTTCTTTAATGGTTAGACACTTTGAAGATCAGAATGTAGCTGCAGTTTCAGGTAATGTCAAAGTGGGGAATAGACGGAATTTGTTAACTACTTGGCAACATGTTGAGTATATTACAGGGTTTAATTTAGAACGTAGAGCTTTTGATGAGTTAAATTGTATTACAGTCGTTCCAGGAGCTATTGGGGCGTGGCGCAAGAAGAATGTAGTTGAATCTGGATATTTAAGCGAAGATACATTAGCAGAAGATACCGATCTTACTATTACATTTTTACGTCAAGGGCATAGAATTGTATATGAAGAAAAAGCGCATGCTTTTACGGAATCACCTGAGGATGTGAAAAGTCTCATTAAACAGCGATATCGTTGGTCATATGGTACACTTCAATGTCTTTGGAAACATCGAAAAGCGTTGTGTAATTCAAAACATAAAACATTAGGATTTATTGCACTTCCTAATATGTGGTTATTTCAATATGTTTTGCAATTCATTGCTCCTTTTGCAGATATATTAATGATTATAGGACTATTTAGTAGTAATCCGCTAAAAGTTTTAGGATTTTATTTTGTATTCTTTTTAATGGATCTTCTCGCTTCTCTGTTCGCATTTAAATTAGAGGAAGAAAATCCGAAACCATTAGTATGGTTAATTTTACAACGTTTTATTTATCGTCAATTTATGACTTATGTTGTCATTAAATCTATATTCTCATCGCTTCGAGGAGTAGCGGTAGGGTGGAATAAACTAAAGAGACTGGGGAGTGTTAAACATTCCACGGAACATAAGGAGGCATCATAAAAGAGCAGACTATCTGCTCTTTTTTTCATTGGTTTTAGTTAGTTGAATGTAGAGTTGTAGTATAAAACTGCTGCTTCTATAATGAGATTCCTATTCATCATTAATGGGGAGACATTATGTTAAGCTAATCCTTTAGTTTCGGATTAAAGTTTTTTTATATTTTTTTAAAATGACGGACACAAAAACGCATATACCTCCGAATTATATATATGGATAACATAAATATGTATATAAAAGGGGAGAAATAAGATGAAAGAAAAAAAAGAAATGTTTCAAGAAATCGCTGAGGTGTTAAAGGTATTGGCGCATCCAGTTCGTCTATCTTTAGTAAAAATAATGCTTGCAAAAGGTCCTACTAATGTAACAACAATGTATGGGGATTTACAAATGCCTCAAAGTACAATTAGTCAACATTTATCTAAACTAAAAGCTGCTAAAATGGTTACAGGTACTCGGAAAGGATTAGAAATTTATTATGAAGTAACTGACAATCGCACAAAATCAATATTAGCATGTTTAGTTTAAATGATGATTTCTATTTCAAAATAAAAAGCGCTATTCTTTTCTATGATTTTAAAGAGAGAATAGCGTTTTTTATTTTTAAGGAGTATCTTTTTATATGCCTATAGAATGGAGTGAAAGGTTTATGGGTTTAAATGTACCTACTATTACCTTAGGTTCTAATGCGTCTAATAATGAAAAAATTCTCGGTTTAGGGGTGCTTCTTTATAGCTTACGTACAATTGAGATTAGAAAAAGTAGAGCAAGCGTTTAATGAGGCGGAAGTAGTGTTTATATGCGAAACTTTATAGAAATCTCATTTTTCTAATTGTATCTTTTTAGATTGATGGATGTGGGGTCACGTCCATCAATCTAAGAAAACAAGTTAGCTAAAAAATGATGAAAATAAACTTTATAGAAATAAAAAATATGAACGTAGAGGATTAAACAAAGTATATAGTGCTTTTTTAGTCATGTAATCTTTTAATCTGATGATCTTTTCCCCATTCAAACAGATTATCCATTATTTGCATTAAAGATTTTCCGTATTCACTTAGTGTGTACTCAACCTTTGGTGGAACTTCTTGATATACGGTACGATAGATAATCCCATCAGCTTCAAGTTGCCGAAGTTGTTGTGTAAGAACCTTTTGTGTAATGTTTGGGATTTCTCGTTTAATTTCATTTGTTCGCATTTTTCCATCTGACAAAATACATAAAATATGAACTTTCCATTTTCCACCGATTACATCGAGTGTTGTTGCAATTGGGCAATTATCATTTTGATTCATATAACACCTCCACAGGTACTTTAAGGTTCCTATAGCACTTTAAAGTACGTACTTTTCAATTATATGTGACTCATTCATACTAATACGTAAAGGGTTGAATAATTTATAAAGGGGATGAAAAAAGATGAAAACACTTGTAATTGTAGCACATCCTGATATTGAAAAATCAAAAATTAATAAAAGATGGATTGAAGAACTTGAGAAATATTCGGATGAAATTACGGTGCATGAATTGTATAAAGTGGCACCGAATTGGGAGTTTAATATTGAAGAAGAGCAAAAGTTATTAGTAGAACATGACAGATATATATTTCAATTTCCGCTTTACTGGTACAGCTCACCACCATTATTAAAAAAATGGTTCGATGATGTATTAACATATGGATTTGCGTACGGATCTAAAGGAGATAAAGTGAAAGGGAAAGAATTTGGTGTAGCTATTTCTATAGGTGGATTAGAAAAAGACTATGAAAATAGTGGAATTACAATGGATGAGTTGACGAAACCATTCCAAGCTACATGCTTATACACAGGTATGGAATTTATACCTTCCTTTTATTTATATGGTGCAGAATATAAACTAAGCGATGAAGAGATTGATAAAAGTGCACCTGAGTATGTGCAATATGTGATGAACAAGAAGTATTCTAATATATAATGGGAAATATCCATTTACTTGTAAAGTAAATGGATATTTTATATTCTTCTTATATTCACTAAGTGTAATCTTTAGTAAATTAATAGTTAATCTGGTAAAATAAAAAACCTAACATACATAAAGGGGAGTTTTACTTGAGAACGATGCGACAATTATTACAAAAGAGAGCAATGCAATCACCAAATTTGGAAGCGCTTGTAGGGGGGAAGAAAAGATATTCGTTTCAGCAATATAATGAACGAGTAAATCAGTTTGCACATTATTTGTTACATAATGGTGTGCAAAGAGGAGATCGTATAGGAATACTATGCAAAAATAATCACCCATTTCCAAGCGTTATGATGGCAAGTTTAAAAATTGGAGCGGTATTTATTCCGCTAAATCATCAGCTGACTGTTTATGAATTAGAAACGATTGTAAAAGAAGCGAAATTAAAAGTGTTAGTTATTGATGAAGAATTTAATGAAGTGTTATTAAAGGTTGATGCTGTTAAAGAAATTCCTTATGTAATTCAAACAACAAAAGAAGACTTTGGTTCATTTGAATTAGAGTTGCAAAAACAGCCAACGACAGAACCGAACGTAGAAGTTCATGAAGAAGACGATGCCATTTACTTGTTTACATCAGGAACGACTGGACAGGCAAAAGCATGTGTAATTGGACATAAAAACTTACATCATTATTTTGCTGAAATTGCGGGACAAAGAGAAATCCCAGCAGGTGAACGCTTTTTATCTGTGCATCCATTGTTTCATATGAGTGGCGTGCTTTCTATTTTAAATTGTATTTATCATGGCGTTACGATGATCTTCTTAGCTGATTCGAATCCTGCTCTTATTTGGGATAAGATTGAAGAAGAGAAAATTACTACGATGCTTGCTTTCCCAGCCGTTTATAGTTACATGCTTGATGAACTAAATAAAAAAGAACGTAACATTTCAACCTTTAAAGTAGCACAAAGCGGTGGTACAAAAGTGCCAGAAACACTCATTCAAAAATATATGGAAAAAGGCATATATATGGTGCAAGGCTATGGTAGTACAGAAGGTTGGGTTGTAACCTCATGGCATCCAATGATGGGAAAAGAAAAGATGTCTTCTGTAGGAAAGACCTTGAAAAATGTAGAGGTGAAAATTGTTCATCCGGAAACAGGACATGAACTAACAACAAATGAAGTTGGAGAGATTCATGTGAAAAGTCCATACATGTTTAAAGGATATTGGAATAATGAAAAGGCGACAAAGAAGGTAGTAAAAGATAACTGGTTTAACATGGGTGATGCTGGCATGATAGATGATGATGGATTCCTGCATATTATGGGAAGATATAAAGACGTTATTATACGCGGTGGTGACAACGTATATCCAGATCAAGTAGAAGATGTTATTCATGAAATACATGGTGTTTTAGAAGTTGCAGTAGTTGGAGTTCCAGATGACTTTTGGGGAGAGGTTCCAAGAGCTTACATTGTGAAGGATGGCGAAACAACATTAACAGAAGAAAGTATTACTCAGTATTGTAAAGAGAAATTAGCAAGCTATAAAATACCAGAAGTAGTATTCATAGATGAGTTACCGAAAAACGCTTTAGGAAAAGTGTTAAAGAGGGAATTACGAGATGCAGTTCTTGTGAAATAGAAAATTATGAAACGATGGAGAACCCAGTTATGTATAAAGCATGACTGGGTTTTTGTTAATGTTTCTGTTAGTGGAGAGTATAAACGTTTTTGTTTTTTTGATGCAATTTTTTAGCTTGGTAACGCTCGAACGATATTCGGCTATTAGGCAATTTAAACCTCGCTACCTCCACTTGAAATTGTTATAATTAAAATGTTTTTAATATTTCAATAATTAGGAGGCTAGAGAATGAAAATTGCGATAGTCTGTTTCGATAACTTTACTGATATAGATGTTTTTTTACCATGGGATTTATTAAATCGTGTACGTTTAGTTGGCGGTATTTCTGATTGGAATGTCCAGCTATTAGGAACGGAAAAAACGCATATATCCATGTCTGGCTTACGTATCCCCATGACAGGAAGCATATCTGATATACCTTCCGCTGACGCAGTAATATTTGCAAGTGGCAAGGGGGTCCAAGGTTTATATCAAAATCAAGAATATCTTAATAGCATTCATGTAGATCTTCAAAGACAATTAATAGGCTCTATGTGCTCTGGTTCACTACTACTAGGAGCTAAAAAATTGTTAACTGGCAAAAAAGCAACTACATATCCATCTGTAGTAGAACAACTTAAAGAATTTGATGTAGACGTTATTGAACAAAGCTTCGTAAATGAAGGGAATATCTCGACTGCCGCAGGTTGTTTTGCTGCTCAAGACCTCTCAGCTTGGATTATAAGAACCTTGATTAATGAAGAAATGGTTGACACTGTGCTTGAAACTGTTCAGCCAGTGGGCAAAGGTTTATATTTTAAATAATCAAGTTAGAAATAGATAATCTGACTTGATTATTTAAAATGACGTTTTGGTACAATTTCTTCATTAGTGAATTCAAGTAATTCTCCTAAGGAGGGCGACCGTCACATCGTTATCAAGCCAAGGGTTTGGAATTACCTCAAAATGAAAAATTTCCCCTTATACAGTTAATTATAGAATTCGACTTATTTTTTTCGTATTGGGGAACTACTAATTTCTTAAGTTGATGGGCATAAGGTTTGTTACTAGATTTTGTATTTCGTGTAAGATGACAAAGAATATTCAATCAATTACTGGAGGAAGAGATGTAAATGAAGCTGCCGCTATTACAAGTAGAGACAGAGAAACTTATGATCCGTCCGTTCCAAAAAGATGATTACGAAAGTTGGTTAGATGGATTTAATAAGAGACTGCCATCGCAGTATAAATATGACGATGGCTATCAAGTTATGGCATCACGAACAAAAGAATGGTTCACGGAATGGATTAGAGGGTTTGATGAAGCAGCACATCGAGATGAGATGTATGTATTAGGTATTTTTCGTAAAGAAGACGGAGCTAATATTGGTAAGCTAGAGCTGATTAAAATTTTACGTATGGACTATCAATGGGCGATGATGGGATACTCCATACATAATCAATATTGGAGAAATGGATATGGTGTTGAAAGTGTGAAAGCTGCGCTACCGTTATTTTTTAGTTGCCTTGATTTTCATAGAATCGAATTACATATACATGTTGATAATGAGCCATCAGTGCGTCTTGCGGAAAGCGCAGGCTTTTCATTTGAATGCAAGAGAGAGGCATTTTCATTAGAGAATGGTAAGTGGATGGATTTTCTTATTTATTTTAAAAATAAGGAGATGAGTATATGAGAGTGGTTATTACAGGTGGAAATCGGGGATTAGGGTTACAGTTAGTAAAAGTATTTCATGAAAAGGGGCATATCGTTTATCCGTTAGTTAGAACTGAGGTTGCGGTAACGCAATTGAAGCAAATGTATAGTTGTAGATGTTTTCCTATATTGGCAGACTTATCGGTTGATGAGAGTACGGAGCAAATTGAGAAGCAGCTTGAGGAATATACAGAGCATGTTGATCTAGTTATAAATAACGCTGGCATTACTGGGAAGGAGACTGAGATTTTACATACAAATTCAGAAGAGTTAACGGATTTATTTAATATTCATTGCTTAGGTGTAATTCGGGCTGTAAAAGGTACATATATGGCGTTAGCTAAATCGGATCATCCGAGAATAGTAAATGTGTCCTCTCGATTAGGGTCATTACATAAAATGGCGAACAAAGAGTTTCCGCAAGGCCAGTTCTCATATTCATATCGAATTGCTAAAGCAGCACAAAATATGTTAACACTCTGCTTACAACAAGAGTTTGAGAATAAAGGAATTCGTGTAACGGCAATTCACCCTGGGAAATTAAAGACTGACATTGGTGCTTTTGATACGAATATGAATCCGGCTGAAGGAGCAAAGAATATATATGATTGGGTAATAGATTCAAATGAGGATGTTTCAGGGAAGTTTATTGAGCCTGGTATGGGGGAATTAAAGTGGTGATATACGATCTTGCAATCATTCAGAATCTGTTTGGTCCTTCTAAAAAAGTATTAAATGGCTTACCAAATGCAGTGACAATTGAAGAAATAGAAGAAGATGTTTTGTATAACGTACAAACATATAAAGAAAAGATAAGTAGATTTGAAGAGGTTTGTTTTAATTGGGAGTTAAAAAGAGCGAGTATTGTATTAAACAAGAGGTTTAGTAGTTATAACTCAAACGCAAAAGTGTTACTTGATGCCGGTTTTTCTTTACATGCCGCAAAGATAGAAGTATGTAGAGAATTGAACAATATAGAAGGGCTTGAAAGACAATATACATATCGATCAATAGCAGAAGGAACGTTATCGGAAAAAGAATTTAAATATATTTGGGAACAATGTATGTCGGGTTCAGGGAATCAAACTTCAATTTTAACTATCGATGAACATTTTTATTCCGTGCAAACAGAGTTAGGTAAGGGTTGGGGAAAGTCATGTATTGTTTTTTATGATAAAACTGAGCCAATTGGTATGTCCATACCGCATATAGAAACTGGAACAGAAAGTGAAGGACGATTATTTTACTTGGGAGTAATGCCTTATTATCGCGGGAAAGGAGTTGCTTCTCATATGCATCTTCAATCTTTACATATGTTAAAGGAAATGGGGGCTACTTATTACATCGGAAGCACGCATACTTCAAATGAAAAGATGCAGAGGATATTTTGGAGAAATAATTGTTCGATGAAAACGGAGACAGAGCTTTATTATAAAATTTTTAAAGTAGATTAGGAGAAAAGAAGATGAAGACTATAAACGTATTTCATTACGATGCATTTACGAATAAACCAAATAAGGGAAATCCAGCAGGTATTGTATTAGAAGCAGATGGATTAACGGAAGAGGAAATGCAAATTATTGCTGAAAAAATTGGATATAACGAAACAACTTTTGTTCTTTCCTCAGAAGTAGGAGATATAAGAATGCGCTATTTTACACCTGGTTTTGAAATGGATTTATGTGGTCATGGGACAGTAGGGACGATATGTGCCTTGCGTGAAAAAGGTTTATTAGAAAAGAAAAGTAACCTTACTATTGAAACGAAGGCAGGGATTTTACCAATACAAATAGGTTTAAATGAAAATGGAGAAACCTTTATTAAAATGAGGCAGACAGCACCTCAGTTTAAAGATTTTGCAGGTTCAAAAGAAGAATTAGCTCATAGTATTGGTTTAGAAGTAAATGATTTAGATGTAAGTTTACCGATAGTATATGGAAGTACAGGAAACTGGACTGTAATTGTGCCGATTAAAAATCTAGATGCGTGTGAGAGAATGAAACCTAATAATGCTGCATTTCCGTCAGTATTAAGAGAAATACCTAATGCTTCTATTCACCCAATTTGTCTAGAAACTTATGATGAACTAGCACAAATGCATGGCCGTCATTTCTCGTCAGCTTATGCAGGAACGATTGAAGATCCAGTGACAGGAACAGCTTCAGGTGTAATGGGAGCGTATTATGCGGAGTATTTAGAGAAAGATTTTGAACATGAATTGGATTTAATCGTTGAGCAAGGACAGGAAATAAATAAAGATGGTCGTGTAACCGTTTATGTAACGAAAGGGATAGAAAACGAAAAGTTACAAATAGATATCGCTGGAACAGCGGTGTATGTGAAAGAGTTTGAAGTTTCAATATAAAAAAAGAAAGCCCGGCATACATCCGGACTTTCACTATCTGTTCAATACTTCAATATACGAAGCATTTCCAGTTGTTCTTAAAGCAGAGCGAAAATTGTTATTTTCTAGCGTTTTAGCGACTTGTTGTAATTGCTGTGCATCATCATGATGGATAAGTAAGCTGTCAGCACCGTTTTCCTCTATATGAATGTGTTCAACATTTCCAATGGCATCATGTATAGCTTTTAAAAATTCAGGTTTCATGGTGTCCTCCTATATGTATGTAACGTTTTTATTTAGTATTTCCTTATTTTTGAAATATAAAAGTAAATGAAAGGAGAAATAAAATGAATATAAAGCAGTTTAACGAACATATAACATCACTATTTGGAGAGCATCTTCATAAATACGGCGATGATGAATATGGTTTTACTCATATAAGTAAAGATGAATTTCACAAAATCGGTTACACAACAAATTTAACGTTAGAAACTATTGAAGAAGCGTATAGAAATGGAGTCGATATGATAGTTACACATCATGCGCCGTGGAGTTTTTTATTTGGTATGGAAGAGGCTTGTATTGAGAAATTGAAGCAATATGAAATGAATCATTTTTGGGTTCATTTGCCGTTAGATTTTGTAAAGTTTGGCACGTGTACATCGTTATTTAACGGAATTGGGATAGATACAATACTGGAATATTCCACGTATGAGGAAGAAGAACTACCGGGAATAGGAGAATATAAAGAAGCGATTCCTTTTTCAAACTTAGTTGGAAAACTTGAAGAAAAAATGGAAGAGAAAGTGAAGAGCTGGAGAAATCACGATAAACCAGTAAAACGGATTGCAATCTTAACCGGTGCAGGAAACAATACAAATTTGATTGAACGTGCATTAGAAAAAGGATGTGACACGTACATAACAGGTGAAAAAACATTATATACAGTGCAACATGCGAAATTTAAAGGAATTAATTTAATTGTAGGCAGTCATACGTTTACAGAAGTGTTTGGTGTAGAAAGTTTGGCTCATAAATTACAAGACATAGACCCTGCAATAGAAATTATTAGAGTATATGAAGAGCATTTAGAGTGATAAAATCACGTTATCATAAATGGGATATTGAAGAAAGCCATTGTAATAAAATAAAATTGTTGTTTGTTATATTAGGATGGTTGGGAGGATTTCCCTTGCGTTTGTCAAATAATAGTAAAGTTGTCTTTTGAATTGAGGGAATCTTCCGAATTAAAGGGTGAGAGAATGGACATTTCAATAATCACTGCACAACTAGTTAAGGAAAAAGTTATTTCACATTATCCAAATAGCGTAAAAGCATTAAACGGGGGAACGGCAAGTACTATATATTTGTTAGATGAACAATACGTTGTAAAGTTGAATGAATCCGATGTCATACGTGAAGAAGCTTATTTTCTTCAGTTTTATAAAAAGGACGAATTATTTCCAAAGCTTTTATATAAGGAACCTTTAAATCGCTATATTGTTTACTCATTCCTTGAGGGCACAACTTCTTGCAAACTAGGCTATAAACGGAGTGTTCTTTGTAAACTTGTAAAAGAAGTTATCAATGAGTATGAAGTAGCTACAGAGGTTGATGGCTGGGGATGGAAAGAAAATCCGGTTCAATCTTGGAGTGGATTTTTAACAACAAATGTGATAGAAGCTCATGAAAATGTAAGGCGTTACATAAGTGAAGAAGAGTATAGAACGGTTCTTAAGTTAGCGAATAGGGACGCTGGAATAAATCAGCCGTTTTTATTGCATGGTGATCTTGGATTTCATAATTTTATATTTCAAGAGAATAAACTGCACGGTGTAATTGATCCTTTACCAGTGTTAGGAGATCCTATATATGATTTAATTTATGCGTTCTGTTCAACTCCGGAAGATTTAACAAAAGAAACGATTGGTTATGCGATGAAACAATGTGTATTTCATAAAAATGACCGTGATTTATATGAAGAAATAGTCATAGGATTATATTTGCGTATAGATACATGTTTACGGCACCACCCGAAAGATTTAGAAGATTATTTAGAAGCTTGGCGTTATTGGATGGGTGAGGTTGAGGTGACTTTATAGTACAAATATTTTTAGGGGAGATGGTGAGATGAATGTTGCAGAAGCGAAAAAGGATTTAGCAATAAAAACGAAGAGAGGCCTACCGATTATATTAGCCGGCGTTTTATTTTGGATAGTTATGAGTATAACGGGATTTGTTCTTTCTGAAAAACAAGTGGTGTGGGTATATTTAATCGGTATGGGCTGTGTGTTTCCTTTTGGCTTAATGATAGCTGCTATATTAAAGATTGATATGTTTGCGAAAGGAAATCCGTTAGGGGTTTTGGCAGGCTTAATTGGTGGAATAAATGTATTGAATATTCCACTTGTATTACTTGCCTATTTTCAATTTCCAGAATGGTTACCTTTTGTAGTAGCGATGTTAATAGGTGTTCATTTTATTCCGTACGTATGGATTTATGAAAGTAAAAGTTATGGTTTATTATCAGTAGGGACTGTATTTGTAACGTCAGTTTGCGGGATTCTTTTTGCAGAAAAAGGATTTACTGTAATTCCATTATCGGTTACAGTTGTCTATTTACTTACTTTTATAAGTTTAATAATTGAAAATAAAAAAGCAGATCATTATCAACAAAAGTCAGCTTAATAAAAATATAGGGATAGGGGAAATTATGATGAAAAATTTCGTTTGTACAACGTGTGGCGTGCAGTACGCAGCGAGTGTAGAAGAACCAGTGAGTTGTCATATTTGTGATGAAGAAAGGCAGTATGTGAATCCGAAAGGGCAGTCTTGGACGACTTTAGAAAATTTGCAAACAGATGATACATATAAAAATGAAATAATTAAAGAGGAAAATGGACTTTATAGTATTACGACAAAACCAGGATTTGCGATCGGTCAAACGGCATTTGTAGTGAAAATAGAGTCATATCGTTTACTGTGGGACTGTATTACGTATTTAGATGAAACGACAATTACGAAAATAAAAGAGCTTGGCGGATTAGATGCGATTGCATTGTCTCATCCTCATTATTATTCAACGCAAGTAGAATGGGCAGAGACATTTGATGTACCAATTTATATACATGAAGATGATAAAGAGTGGGTGATGCGTCCGAGTAGTCGTATTATTTATTGGTCTGGTGAGTCTTTACAATTAGCTGATGGATTAGTCATTCATCGTTTAGGGGGACATTTTAAAGGTGGATCTGTCTTACATTGGGAAGAAGGTAATGACGGAAAAGGAATTTTGTTAACAGGTGATATTATTCAAGTTGTAGCAGATGAGCGGTGGGTAAGCTTTATGTACAGCTATCCAAACTTAATTCCACTACCAGCGAGAAAAGTGGAAGAAATGGTGAATCGAGTGAAGCCGTTACAGTTTAATCGTTTATACAACGCTTTTCATCGAGTAGTAAAAGAAAATGCAAATGAGGCAGTTGAACGTTCTGCTGACAGATATATAAAAGCAATAGAAGGAAAGTTGTTTCATACGTAAAAGGAGAGTAGCTTAATGAAAAAGTTAGTATGTTTTGGAGATAGTATTACAGCTGATGAAACATTTTTTGATGGAATGCCGAGATTAACACCACGTTTGCAAGAGATGTTTCCGAATTGGATAGTAGTGAATGCAGGTGTTCCAGGTGATAATACGTTCGATGCGTTAAATAGGATTGAAGAAGATGTAATATCATATAAACCAGATTTCGTAACAGTTTTTCTTGGTACGAATGATGCGGTTTCTTTTTCTCAAGTGTCATTACAAGCATATAAAGAAAACTTAGAGAAGATTGTGAATCAAGTTTCATCAGATAAAGTGCTACTGATTAGTCCTGCACCAGTTGATGAAGAAAGACAGCATAATAGAACAAATAGAGTGCTTAGTCAGTATGCAGACGTGGTGGAGAAAGTGGCGAGGGAAACAGGAAGTTATTTTCTAAACGTATTCGCTGAAATGATTCAAGAACGGGATTATAAAAGATTTGTAGAAAATGATGAAAAAGATGAAAAAGATGGATTACACTTTGGGCCAGAAGGTTATGAGTATGTAGCGAAGTTAATTGGTGAAAAGTTAAAAGGGATTTTATAAGGAGCAAAGCACTTAGTGCTTTGCTTTTTCGTATTTCTTTCGTAGTCCATAAACTTATTGATTGCTGTAATTTGGACAGATATTTTGCGTTTTTATCCCGCATTAACTGTCCGTAAACGCCCCATTGGTGAGGGCTAATAATCAGTGGGGGATGAACAAAAACCCCACTGATTAAAGTTTCACTTTATGTGCTTAAAAGGCGAGTTCTGTTTTAAAGTAATATAAATTTATTTTTAAAAATTTATATTTCGTAGTTGAAAATCAATAAAGGTGTAACTATAATAGTTACAGTAAGTTTGTTATTTTGAAATCTACACATTGAATTACAAGAATGAAGGGAGTTTTTATGTAAATCAAAAAGTTATAAAAATCTATTAATTTTTATAATAAGATAAAATGATTTTCGGTTCATACACATTATGAAATATGTTATTTCTAATAGAAAACTAGAGGTGGAAAAATGAAAAATTTTAAAGGTATGTTGATATCATCACTTGCAATTACAACTTTTGCTGGGGCAGGTACGACATTTGTAACAAATACAGTATATGCTGCTAATGACGATTCTAGTAAAATACAAGTTCGTTCTAATAAGAGTATAAACACAACAACTGGCTCGAGATTGCCTGTATTATCAGTCAATCCTTATGATGAACCTAGATTTTCAAGACAGGGATATCTTGAAGAGGCACCTTTAGGAATTAATGCTCCTTATGCTTGGGGAATTAAAGGAGGAAATGGCCAGGGAGCAACTTTTGTAGATTTGGAAGAAGGTTGGTTATTAAATCATGAAGATTTAGTCGGTCAAAATATTGAATTTATGTCTGGAAAAATGAGTAATGATCTTTCTCACGGTACTTCAGTTCTAGGTGTTGTTTCTGCAGCTGACAATGGGATTGGGAACATTGGGATTGCACCAAAAGCAAAGGCAAAAGTAATTTCAGTGATCCGAGATAATGGGAGAATCGATGTAAGAGATGCTATTTTAAGTGCCGTAGATTCTTTACAGGCTGGAGATGTTTTATTAATAGAAGAATCCTTTAAATATGATGGATATGGAGATGACCCTTTACCAGTAGAAGTATACCCGAGTATATTTAACGCAATTCGCAAAGGTACAGATAAAGGCATTATTATTGTAGAAGCAGCTGGTAATGGTGGGATTGATTTAGATGAATTTAAAGACCGTAATGGTAAGCAGATTTTAAATCGAAATAGTCCAGACTTTAAAGATTCAGGAGCTATTATAGTTGGAGCATCTACTGCAAGAGTTCCTCATAAACGTTTAGCTTTCTCTAACTATGGTAGTAGAATTGATGTATATGGTTGGGGAGAGTATGTTGATACATTAGATACATATCAAAATCAAAATAGTAAAGGACAAAAAGTTACAGATCAGAACATAATTAATCGTTATACTTCTAATTTCCGTGGTACTTCTAGCGCTTCGCCTATAATTGCTGGGGCTGCTGTATCGATTCAAGGGATTGCTAAAGAACATTTAGGTAAGGCATATACACCAAAAGAATTGAGAGCAATTTTAAGTAATCCTAATACAGGCACAAAGTCTAATAACCCATCATCTGATAAAATAGGGGTTTTACCAGATTTAAAAGCGATTTTGTCTAACCTTGGATTTCATAGTGATTTGACTACCAATGATCCTATGGTATTTCCAGATAACGTAGAAAAAAATGAAGGAAAAGAAAATTCAACTTTCGTATTTCCAGGTGAAGAAACAAAAAGAACAGGTGATAAAAATTCAACTGTAACCTTCCCAGAAGAAGATTTAAAACAGGAGGAAAAAGAAGAGGGATTAATTGTTTTTCCTGATTAATAAAAAAATACTACCTTCCATTTGGAGGTAGTATTTTTTATTTCTTGTCAATAACAAGCAGGCATGAAATTTGTATTTGTTTATCTTTCATAATGAACTTAACCACAAAGTCGAATGTTTGACTGTTAATTAACTTTTTCGTCTCAATCAATTACATGAATTAATCTAGAAATGCTTGCTGTAATGCTTTCAGTCCATCGCTGTAAATACCATGAAACAGATTAATTGCCTCTTCATCACTAACCTCAACAGGAGTGAACGTACCAGACCACTCTACTAATGATGTGTTACTTTCAGTACCTTTTTTCACCCGGATTGTAGATAAATAATTAGTGACCGGGAACGGTGCATTCATGATTGAATACGTGTAGTAGCGTTCCTTATCATTGAATACTTCTAAGCGTTCTATAATTGTATCACCATCTGGATTAGCTAGATGACGTACACGACCGCCTTCAGTTAATTTACTACTAGGTATATAAGGTAACCAGTCTGGAAGGGAGTTGAAACCTCCGATTAATTGCCATACTTGTTCAGGTGATCCGAAAATTTCCATAGATATAGTAGTATATGCCATGTTCATTACGCTCCTTTTTATCCCGGTATTTACGGGTAAATAATCAGTAGGGGATAAACCGCCCCACTGATTAAAGTTTCACTTTATAGGTCCATAACTTATAGTGAGAATGAATTTTATTGTGGATTTTTTATTTGATATATAATTATAAAGTTAAAACTATATACTTTTAATAATTAAATTATATAATAAATATAGAAACGAAAATTTATGAGCAAGGAAGTTGAAAAATATGACATTAACAATGGGCTTTATTGGATTTGGAAAGTCAGCTAACCGCTATCACTTACCTTATGTAAACACACGTAATAATATAAAAATAAAAACGATTTTTGTACGTCAAATAAATGAAAAATTAGCGGCTCCATATAAGGAAAAAGGTGTTTACTTCACTACTGATTTGGATGAATTGTTGAATGACAAAGAAATTCAAGTGGTGACGGTCTGTACGCCAGCACATACGCATTACGAATTAGCGAAAAAAGTTATACTTGCTGGAAAGTCAGTTATCGTTGAAAAACCATTTTGCGATACAGTGGAACATGCGAAAGAATTATTAGCTTTAGGACGAGAAAAAGGTGTAGTAGTTATGCCTTATCAAAACCGCCGTTTTGATGGTGATTTTTTAGCTGTGAAGCAAGTAGTTGAACAAGGATTCCTTGGTGATATTATTGAGATTGAATCACATATTGATTATTTCCGTCCTGGTTCAATCACTCATGAAGCTCCAAAAGAAGAAGGTTCATTTTACAGTTTAGGTATTCATACGATGGACCGTATGATTTCACTATTCGGCCGTCCAGATACGGTGACATACGATATTCGTAATAATGAAATGGAAGGTGCGGTTGATAATTATTTCGATGTTGGTTTACATTACGGAAATCAGTTGAAGATTAAGCTGAAAACGAACCATGTCGTAGCAAAAGATTATCCACGCTTTATCGTTCATGGAACAAATGGATCATTTATTAAATATGGTGAAGATCAGCAGGAAAATGATTTGAAAGCGGGGATTATGCCTGAGAGTGCAGGGTTTGGTGAAGATTCACCGATGTACTATGGAGTTGCTAAATATCGTAATGCAAATGGTGACTGGATTGAAAAACAAATTAAAACGCCGCTTGGTGATTACGGTCGTTTCTATGATTCCGCGTATGAAACAATTATAAATGGTGCACCAAAACTTGTGAAAGACGAAGAAGCGGTAACGAATATTGAAATCTTAGAAAATGGATTTGCTGCCCCATCACCTTCAGTTTACAAACTTGAGGCTTTACATTTGAATGAATAGAAGAGAGTTTGCAGTATAAAGGAGGTATGAAAATGGCAAGCGGATCAACACAAGTAAAATACCTCGGCATTTATCAAAAGATTAAACAGCAAATTTTAGACGGTGAATATAAAATCAACGAAAAAATTCCGAGTAGCCCCGTCCTTGCTGAAGAATTTGGTGTTTCAGCCCTTACTATTAAGAAAGCGCTGGATCTATTAGTTAGAGATGGCTACATCATCCGCCGGCGCGGAAGCGGAACAGTGGTGCAAGATTGGCGTCAACAGGAAAAGGCACGAATGATTCAAACTTTAACGGGTACGAAAGCTGTATACGGCAGTGAGGTAGAAAGTAAAATTATCGAGTTTGCGATTGTTGGGGCTGATGAAGTAGTTGCTGAGAAATTGGGAGTTTCAATCGGTGATTTCGTCTATAAAATCATTCGCCTCCGCATCATTCACAGCATTCCGACGATTATGGAGCATACATGGATGCCAATTTCGGTTATCCCAGGTGTTGGGGCTTCTGTTTTAGAGGAGTCGATATACTCACATATTCAAAATAAACTTGGTCTTGAAGTAGGGACATCTGTTGTCAGGGTTAAAGGAATTCGCCCAGATGATAGGGAAAAGCAGTTTATGAACTTAACAAATCAGGATTTCCTAATGCGAGTTGAACAAGTAGCTTATTTAACGGATGGACGAACTTTTGAATATTCTTATGCAGATCATCTACCCGAAACCTTTGAGTTTGAAACAGTCATTACTGCAAAAAATTATAAAGAGATATAAAAATCGGTTGAGGCAAGTATTGTCTCAACTGCTCCTATTATACGTTAATAGAATGAATCCAAGACTTAACATTTGATTTATAGAACTGTAAAGTTTAAAATTACAGTATAGTTTTTAGAAGTGAGTTGTTATCGTCTGTAAAATGTAGATAAATTAAATATTCTCGAATAAATAATATTGCTTGTATTTGATTCTAAACTGTAATTTTTTTAATACATTTCAATAACCGATGTTTAAAATGTACGTTTCATAACATTAAAGGAGTGAGTTAAATATGGTAATTCTATATACAACAGCAAGCTGTGCCTCATGCCGAAAAGCGAAAGCATGGCTTGAAGAGCATCAAATTGATTATATTGAAAAAAACATCGTATCAAATTCTATGACAGTTGATGAGCTTAAATCGATTCTTCGTTTAACTGAAGAAGGGGCTACTGAAATTATTTCAACTAGATCCAAAACTTTTCAGGACTTAAATATAAATATTGATGAGCTCTCGCTAAATGAATTTTATACATTAATAATTGAGCATCCACTAATGTTACGTCGCCCGATTATGCTGGACGAAAAAAGATTGCAAATTGGTTTTAACGAAGAAGAAATTCGTAAATTTTTACCACGTAGCGTCCGAACATTTTTAAACATTGAATTACAAAAGTTGGCTAATTAATAAATAATATTTCTTATGGAAAATTTTCTTGAAAGGAGGAAGCAGAAGATGATTGAAGTATGTGTTACAGTTAATTATAATGATAGAAATTATCAAACAAATGTTATTGTGAGTAAAGATACGATTTGGACAAAAATTAAACAACTGGCAGAAGAACAAGTGAAGAAACAGTGGAGTGTTTAATTTTATTTTCAACTTAAAAAGCTAAATGAAGTTATCAGATATAGGTGGGCCCGGATAGAATATAAGAGAATTAATTTTTTATGGCAAGAAGTATTCTATATGTTTTAACGTTCTAACCTATCTGTAATATTTATGGCTATAGTATATTAATATATGAAAAACAATATTTTGAATCGTAGGAGGAAAATCATGAACAGCGACTTTACCTTGGCCATACACAGTTTAACTTATTTAGCTTTACAGCCAGATCGGATGTCAACAAGTAATGCTATTTCAGAAAGTGCAGGTGTACATCCAGTACGCATTCGCAAAGTACTAAGTTTGTTAAAAAAACATAAGTTTATACAATCGAAAGAGGGGACTGGTGGCGGTTTTATTTTCGCTCGCGATTTAGATGAAATTAATCTTTGGCATATTTATCAGATAACCTCTGAAGGTGCTTTGCAGCCGAAGTGTCCAGAATCAAACAATCAGTGTGTTGTAGGTTCGAACATGCGAAAAGTTCTTTTCGCTATTTTCTTAGGTGCTGAAGAGCATCTAGGTGAATACTTAAAGAATTATACAATGAAAGAAGTTGTTGACCTTATCAATCAAGAGCGTTAAGCGGCTTAATTATTATATAGCCGTGAGTTCTTAACACTTAAATGTAATGAAAAATATTACAGTATAATTGTTTTTATATCTTTTTTATCGTCACAAAAAATATTTATAGGAAGGTGAAACGGTATGATGTCAAATAATAATCATGTTTTAAAAGTAGGAGATTGGGTTCGTGGAATATCAAATGAAGGTGAGTTAATAGTTGGTTATATTGTGTCACTTGATGATGTGGAGGATATAGTTACAGTTAGTATTGTGAAACGTGACGGCAAGTACACAATAAATGAAGCGATTTTACTCTTTAGTAAACACGTTAACAAACTTCCTGAATCAAAGGTAATAAATAAGGAACAAATCCTTTATCTTATAGATCTTGCATTATTAACAGGGGATGAAGAATGGTTTATCGAGCTTTCTTCAAAATTAAACTCGATAAAAGAGCTAGTTAATGAGGGATTTTAAAATTTAAACTTTTGAGGATGCACACAATCCGCCTTATGGAGAGGACATAATTACTTTTCGCATAAAAGGAAATGATGTAAAAACGATTCATTACAAACATAGAGATATTCCTGATAACGATAATTATGTAAATGAGCTGTCCATATGGGGCAGCTTTTTTGTTTTTTTACTCAGTGTATCTTTTTAAAATGTATATGAATTCAATATCAATAATATATATCCTAAAATTTGGTTTTTTTATTTTGGAATTTTTTCTTTTTACCTACATTAATTATTTATTAGAATATCTTTTATGTTTAAAATGAAATTTTTTGATAAAGGGGATATAAGTATCTTTATAATGAGTAACCTAGAAAAACAATGTATTATTGTATTTTTTTACTAACTAATTCAGCTTTAAGCGATAAAAACAATGGCTACATGCTAACTGTAAAATATTATCCATATAAAATTATTCCACTTTAATATTTCTGAAAATATAAAAATATTAATTTTATAAATATACACGTTATAATGAGGGCGTCGAGAGAAATTTTATTATCTCTGGAGAAAATATAAAAAATGCGATTACTAGTAAGAAAGGTGTGTGATTAGAGGCGAAATGTATGTAATGTGCTTCAGTGGCTTGTGTAAGCAATATCATCAGTGCTACCGAAGTTATGAAGGTAATGTATAGAATTGAGAAAGAAATGCCTCGCAAATGAAGAGAGGCCGGTTTAGCTAAAATTACTGTTAAAAGTAAAAAAGAGAAACCATTAAAGTAATACACTGTTATTAGAAATGTTGCAACGTATTTATGAAGTCTATTCTATATTGTTCTCTTAAGAGGTCTTTATATAAAGAGCGGATATTACGAGTAAACTTTTTTGTGAACGCTAACAATTATATTAGGACGCTAACTAGCGAATGTTTCAATTTGGATTCATTATGATGAAGGACATACAAAGTGGGGCAACTTGTAAGGAATTCATTTTCCGAAAAGGGAATATTTGTTAGGCGTAAAGAGAGATGTAGGAATAGATACAAGGGGGAGTTATTATATGAACGGGAATACTGCAAAGAAAATAGAAGTTCAAGCTGAAAATACCGCACGAAAAAATGAGCAATATGCAGATCCGAAAAAGTGGCATAAGCAGGATACTACATGGGCACTCAGTCTATTTGGAACTGCAATTGGAGCAGGGGTGCTCTTTTTACCGATTAATGCAGGTTCAGGTGGTTTATTATCTTTACTACTAATTACATTACTTGCATATCCAGTTATGTATTACTCACATAGGGCGCTTGCTAAAATGATATACGCTTCTAATTCTGCTGATGAGGGGATCACAGGTACAATTAGAGAGTATTTCGGAAATAAAGCGAGTATCATTTTTAACATCGTATATTTCGGTTCAATTTATACAATCGTACTAATGTATTCGGTTGCGCTTACAAATACTGCAAGTAGTTTTATCGTGCATCAATTGCACATGCCAGAACCTCCAAGGGCTATTTTATCACTTGTATTAGTTCTTGGCCTTATCGCTATACTAAATTTTGGTCAAGATATTACTGTAAAGGTAATGAGTATGTTAGTGTATCCTTTCATAGTTTCTTTACTTTTTATCGCAATATCTTTAATTCCACAGTGGAATACGTCAATGCTTAGTTTTTCAGCTGTTTCAACTGCTTCAACAGGAACAGGCTATTTTGGAACGATATTGATGATTCTACCAATCATCGTATTCTCATTTAATCATTCACCTATGATTTCATCATTTGTTGTGAAACAGAGAGCTACGTATGGAATCGAAGCCACTGATGCTAAATGTGCGCAAATACAAAAGGTTTGTTATATCATGACATTCGCTGTTGTTATGTTCTTCGTTTGGAGTAGTGCATTGAGCTTGACTCCAGATGATATAAAAATGGCAAAAGAACAAAACTTATCAATTCTTTCATATCTTGCTAATGAGCTTAATTCGCCTGTAATCACTATTGCAGCTCCAATTATTGCTTTTGTGGCTATTACAAAGTCTTTCCTTGGCCATTATATCGGAGCATTTGAAGTAATGCGTGACATGATTATTAAGTTCGGTAAATCACGTGGAAAAGATATTGAAGAAAAAACAATTAAGACAGTAATCCTTACTTTCGTTGTATTATCATGCTGGTTTGTTGCTTATACAAATCCAAGTATTCTTGGACTTATTGATTCTCTAAGCGGTCCTTTAGTTGCTGCTATCTTATGTCTATTACCGATGTATGCGATTCAAAAAGTGCCAGTACTAGCTAAATACAAAGGGAAAATGAGCAACGTATTTGTTATTATTGTAGGTGTACTTACAGTTTTAGCAAGTATTAAGTCATTATTCTAATTCACTACTGTTGGTTTTAGTATCAAAATAGTTGGATCTGAGAAAAGAAGGAGCAAGTTTTGAATAGTTTTTTTCAAAACTTGCTCTTAAAATATTCTAATGAATTAATTTTACAAATAAGTTTATTCATATTAGTCATCTAGCGTTTTGGTTATATACTCATCCAATATTATCAAGACCTAAATCGAGAAATTTTAAATATCAAGCGCCTAACGTATTATATATCCCTAATATGTTAGGTGCTTTTATTTTGGATAATAAATTTTGAACCTGAATTTGAATAGTATCTCTATTTGATGCTTATTTAATATTGTAAAATTTGTATTGAAAATTCGAGGTTTTAAAAGTACCATATACATATTCAAACATTTGAAGATGTATATGGTACTTTTGAAAATTGAGGAAAAGTAACGGAGGGATTTCAATGGGAAACGAAATGCAACAATTTAAAGCAGATTTCTTTAAAGCCTTAGCACACCCTTTGCGAATAGGTATCTTAGAATTATTGTCAGAAGGTGAAAAAAGCGTAAACGAAATTCAAGATATTCTAAATAAGGAAGGTTCAGCTGTTTCTCAGCAATTAAGTGTACTACGTTCAAAAAACATTGTTGTTGGTAGAAAAGATGGAAAAAGAGTTTTATATTCTTTACGAGACCCTATTATTGTGGATTTATTGGTGGTTGCACGGAAGATTTTTAACAACCATTTAATCGATACGATTTCAATGTTAGAAGAGCTAGATGGAGCAGAAAGTGAAATGATGGCTAAGGAGGGATAGGTTGAGTATTGAGGTTAAGAAAGAAGATATCATCCAACATGGGATTGAAACATTTCGCTCATTAGGAGCTCATTACGTTTGTGAAGTTTGTATAAAAAGTGGAAATTCTTGTTGTTTTTCATGCCAACATTTACAAGATGGAGTTGGATGTCGAAAAAGAAATACTGCTTGTACAGCTTGGTTATGTGGAATTCAAGGTTTTTTATTTGATCAAATAGGATTACTGGATGAATGGAATCGTTTTTGGAGTGAAATTCCAGGACAAATGTTTCGTAGAGATATTACTCCAGATAAGGTAAGGATTAGATCGTTTATTGATACGAAGAAGCTAGATAGTCGAGCCGGAGAACGTCTAGCAGAAAGATTGAAATCCTATGTACAACAAGGTGGAGATATAGGTGAATTGGAGTGTCATTTAAGTAAAACATATAGTAAATATTAGGGTGGTTTTTCTTTTTGTGAAAAGGACAATTTTCTGTATAAGGGACCGAGAAATACATTTGTAATCCAGATCTATTAAAAATAGAAAAGAAGGGTTTGTAATGAGAAAGTTATTTACAGGAAGGTTTGAAGGATATTCATTAGCACATTTTCAAAAGGATCTTCTTTCAGGAATGATTGTTGGAGTTGTTGCGATTCCACTTGCTATGTCTTTTGCTATTGCCTCTGGTGTTAAGCCAGAGTATGGGATTTATACAACCTGTATTGCTGGAATACTCATTTCACTGTTTGGTGGTTCGAAGTATCAAATTGGAGGACCTACAGGTGCTTTTGTTCCGATTCTTTTAGGAGTTGTAATTACCTATGGATACGAAAATTTACTACTCGCGGGTTTGTTAGCTGGAATTATTTTATGTCTTATGGGAATCTTCAAGCTAGGCTCTTTAATTAAGTTTATTCCACGTCCTGTAACAATTGGTTTTACTTCAGGTATTGCTGTTATTATTTTTACGGGACAAATTGCTAGTTTTTTAGGTTTAACAGGTATAAAAAAGCATGAGGAATTTCTAGCGAATTTGAAGGAACTCTTCACTCATATCAGTACTACCAATTTTTATAGTGTTATAACTGCTTTGATTTGCTTTTTTGTTATACTCATAACACCAAAGATTTTACCAAAAGTGCCTGGTTCATTAGTAGGTGTTGTTATTTCAACTGTAATTGCAACTGTATTTTTCTCAGGTTATGTACCTACTATTGGTACAGCATATGGTACGATTCCAAATACACTTCCTCAGTTTGATATACCAGAAATCACATTAGAACGTATAAAGCAGTTAATTGGTCCTGCATTTGTTATTGCGATGCTCGGTGGAATTGAATCACTTTTATCCGCTGTCGTGGCAGATGGTATGACAAATAGTAAACACAACAGTAACAAAGAGCTTATCGGCCAGGGGATTGCCAATATTGTTACCCCGTTATTTGGCGGAATTCCGGCAACTGGAGCGATTGCACGTACAGCAACTAATATTAAGAGTGGAGCTGTATCTCCGATGGCGGGTGTTATTCACGGAGGATTTGTGTTATTTACACTTCTACTGTTAGCGCCATATGCTTCACATATTCCACTTGCTAGTATGGCCCCGATTTTAATGGTGGTAGCTTGGAATATGAGCGAGCAGAAACATTTTTATCACATACTTAAAATGAAGACGGGAGATTCTCTTGTATTATTGGTAACATTTTTACTTACTGTATTTACTAGTTTAACAACAGCTGTAGAGATTGGTCTTATATTAGCTATTATTTTGTTTACAAAACGTATGAGTAATATGCTTGTCATATCAAAAGTGCTTCCTGATCATACAAAAAGAAATGAAAAATTGCTACCACATGTGGTAAATAAAGCTCATGATTGCCCACAAATTAGCATTTATACAATAGAAGGGCCATTATTTTTTGGGGCTGCTCAAACATTTGAACAAAATATTTTAGCGACTATTCATTATAAACCTAATGTTTTAATTTTACGTATGGGAAAAGTTCCTTTTATTGATACCACAGGAGAGTCTTACTTTAGGAATATTGTTCAGCACTTCAAAAAACAAGGTGGCGTACTTCTTATTTCTGGAATTCAATCAGAGCTAAAAGCCAATCTAGATAAGAATGGATTGTACGCTGAGATTGGGGAAGAAAACTTTTTTAATCATACCGGAGAAGCAATTAATTGTGCTTTAGGACATCTGAATACAAAAAAATGTATAGGGTGTAAGCATTTTGCTTTTCATGAATGTACAGGGCTTTCTCAGCAATCTCAGGAAATCAATACAATAAAGAATAAAGAAAATGCATTAGATTTTTAAAAATTTCACTTCACATACAAAGTTTGTTTGAGTTAATCCACTTTTTTAATCATTTTATTAAAAAAGTAGAGAAGAAGAAAGTTTGCTTTGGAGAATGTGGAGAAGATTTTTTACAAGGTGTGAACAAGTAGTTTTTTTATACATTCAACAAATAAGTATCAAACAGCAAGAAGAGAATATTTTCCCTACATTTAAACGAAAAACGAAAAACGGAAATTAAAAATAATATTTATTTAATAGAATAAACGAAAACGAGTGGAGGAAATAAAAATATGCCTAATTTACCAAATTGTCCAAAATGTAATTCAGAATACACTTACGAAGATGGGAATCTTTTTGTTTGTCCAGAATGTGCTCATGAGTGGACTTTAGAATTAGAAGCTGAAAATAGTGAAGATACAAAGGTAATTAAAGATGCAAATGGAAATATTTTAAACGATGGTGATTCTGTAACAGTAATTAAAGATCTTAAAGTAAAAGGAACTTCATCAGTTGTAAAAATTGGTACAAAAGTAAAGAGTATCCGATTAGTTGATGGAGATCATGATATTGATTGTAAAATTGATGGTTTTGGAGCTATGAAATTAAAATCTGAATTCGTTAAAAAGGTATAAATACAAATTTTGTTACATCAAAATTAGTTTGAAGTTAATGAATATACACTGTTTTTCAGCTGTACCCCGTGCCCGACAACTTAAGAATTTCGAATTACCCTGAAATGATAAAATGAACTTTTTGGTTATGATTCAGCAGATTTTTTTTGAGTACCATGAAATTTTAGCTTGCTAGCGATATAGTACTGCCGAAATATTTGAAATAGCTATAAGACTATTCTTTCGATGGTATGATGAAAGATGTGGAAAAGGAATAGGAATAGGAATAGGTCTCAATCAGACCTCAATATTAATCTTCACCATTAGCAACAAAAAACCACCTCTCATAAAGGTGGTTTTTCAGTATTAATATATTTTAACTATTCACGTCTAAATGGACCTTTTGGAGCAATAAGCTCTAAATTAGTACCATCTGAATCGGGGAAGTAGGCAACTCCTGTACCAAATCCAGTTTTCTAGCCGTCTTCTTGAAAGATAATTGGTTCGTCATCTGGGTGCTATCCTATGCCCATCAAGCTAACAAAATGGATTGCCTCTGAAACAAAAAATGATTTTTATTACTATAAAAAACGTAAAGTATCTGTTTTTAGAAAAAATTAATTTTTATAAATTGATGGAGATATAACTCAATTCTTTTATATATGTAGTTAAATATGATTGTCAGAATGAACTTAAAGTAATTATGATTTCTAGAAATACGAACTGATGTTTTGAATTGGTTTAAAGTTGCTGGAACAAAATAAAACCAATTGAGCAAAAAAACTTGCAAAAATAAAAAGAGAGATGTATATTAATTGATGTATCAATAATTGATACATCAATTAATATTTTAACAAGAAAGAAAAGGAATATTTTATGAAGGAAATGTTCGTAAATATCAGTGGAGAAGAACGCAAAATACTTATTCATGTTCTATTACAGATGCAAAAAAATGTAGAGAATATTAAAGAATAGAGAGTGTAGGGGGCAGAATAGTGTGGAAATAATCGCAGCTATTTTAGTCGGGATCGTAGCATTAGAACATTTGTTTATCATGATCCTTGAAATGTTTTTTATTGATTCAAAAGTAGCGAAACGTGCTTTCAAATTACCGAAGCATTTAGAAGGAGATCGAAACGTAGCCATTATGTTTGCAAACCAAGGTTTATATAATGGATTTTTAGCGGCTGGTCTCATTTGGGGACTTGTACTTGGGCTCAATCCAATTGGTTATATGGTCCAATTATTTTTCGTGATTTGTGTGGTGATAGCAGCTATTTTCGGAGGTTTCACATCTAATAAATCAATTATTGTGAAACAAGGACTTCCAGCTGTTTTAGCATTGGTTGCCCTTTTATGTATAATATAGAATCAAAGTTTTTCAATAAAAGAACTCATTTTTGAAAAGAATACGCTATTCTTTCTTTAGAATTATAGGAAAGGATGGCGTTTTTGTATGTCTATTTCTATATGTAGTGAATTATAACTATTCTCTCAAGGGACTCAACTGCTTTTCAGCTTTTGGATATATTTTCATCCATCTTTGTTTCCTCCTATTGTTGGATAGTGTAATAATTGATAAAAATTTTGATGAAATTGGATTATAACGATTGATCAAAAAAGTTAGTGATTAAAAATATTATTCTTTAGTACATACATTTTTAAGATGTTAAATATATTTCATAATAGTCTCTGTAAGATAGGGATAAGTAGAATAGTACTTTTTATAACTTTGAATGTCATTCATAATAGCACCAGTAAGAAGAAAACAAGCTTTACGGTACTACTAGTTACCAAAGATGTTACAGTAGTTTATTTAGAATCAGATTGATTGAAAGGTTGTACTATATGGCCTAATAATTTCGAAAAAATGTCGGTGTGGCATAAAATAATTATGGAGGTTAAAGATATGAGTACTTCAAATTTGAATGAAATAAGTAAACAAATTTTAAAAGAGGAGGAAACACTTCAATTTTCCTCTTTTACAAATGAAGATGCCTTGCAACTAGGTTTATTTATCGTTGAAACAGCAAAGCGAGAGGGGAAATTGATTGCTGTTGATATAACGAAAAATGGTGTGCAATTATTTCATTTCAAGATGACAGGAACAAATGAGGAAAATACGAAATGGATTGAGCGTAAAAAACGAGTCGTTTCCCTGCATGATCGTAGCTCGTATTATATGCAGATACAAAGTGAAATAACTGGGGTCTCCTATAATGAAAAATATCTTTTAGATACTTCAGAATACGCTGCGTTTGGTGGATGTTTTCCTATCAGAATAAAAAACGTAGGGGTTATTGGAATGATAACAGTTTCAGGATTACCACCAGAAGAAGATCACGAATTGGTAATAAGGGCAGTTAAAAATCATTTGAAGCAATAGTAAAAATAAATGTGATGGTTAAGTAAAAGCCAAGAATGAACATATTATTGTTCGTTTTTGGCTTTTTATTATTTTTTCTTATAGTCGGCTAAGAGGGTTCTTTTACAGGTAGTACTTAATTTTGCAATGTTCTTTAAATTGCATCGTTTTGTTCGAGTGAGCGAAATTGCTGTAATTGAAGATGCTCTAAATTAATGTGAAATTTGGTGATTAAAGTAGCTACATTTCATATTTGTGTAAATATGAAACAAGCAGGATACATGAATAGAGAATGGGTAAAATAGTACCGAATGATGATTAGATTTTATGAATGATGTTATAAGGCTTTTTTTAGGAAAACTGAAGGAAGCAGTGTGTTTAGATTTAGAATGACTGGCAATGGGTGCTAGGAAGTTCAATGATTCAAAAATGAACTCATTTAAACGCATACTATCTTCGAGATGTATCATTTTGAAGAATATTAAAACTTAGGAGGAACGGAATTATGACAAAAGATTTCTATACTGCACTGAAAGAAAGACGTACTTACTATGGGATTAATAAAGAGGTACAAGTATCGGATGAAAAAATTAAAGAAATCGTGGAGTTTGCTGTGAAATATACTCCATCCGCTTTCAATTCTCAAACTGCACGATTAGTTGTATTATTTGGTGAAGCTCATGATAAATTATGGGATATTACCACTGAAACATTAAGAAAAGTAGTTGGAGATGGAGACTTTTCAGGAACGCAACAAAAAATGGATTCTTTTAAAGCTGGTTATGGAACAGTATTATTCTTTGAAGATGAGGCTATCGTTAAATCGCTTCAAGAAAAGTTTGCTGCATATGCTGAAAACTTCCCAATTTGGTCACACCAAGCATCAGGTATGCACCAATTAGTCGTGTGGACAGGTTTAGAAGCAGAGGGATTAGGGGCATCATTACAACATTATAATCCATTAATTGACGATGAGGTAAAACAAGAATGGAATGTCCCTGCTAATTGGAAACTAATTGCACAAATGCCATTTGGTAATCCAACAGCTGCACCAGGTGAAAAAGAATTCCAACCACTTGAAGAGCGTGTGAAATTTCATAAGTAATATTCGAATGTAATAATACGGTCTAGCTATAGTAGAGTTATTCGCTCTTTTTCGGGAAAGGGCCATGCTATTGATGAAATCGGAAAAATACTATTATATAAAAAAAGAACAAGGCGATCATTTTTGATTGCCTTGTTTGACATTTGTACAATTAATCTACGCATTAAGCTAACAGCATGAATCATTATTTATATTATCGGGTTATTGTTACCAAACGTTTTTCAACACTATTTTTCCTATTGCTTTATTCGACTCCAAATGATCATGTGCTTGTGCAACTTCATCAAACGTAAAAGATTTAGAATCTAGCAATGGACGAAGTTTTCCTTCTTCTACAATTTGCGTTATTTTCGTTAAGATTTCTCCGCAATCATTACGTTTATCTGTATGTAATATTTTTAACGCCATAAAAGTAACGTGCAGAGAGAGTCCTTTTGCGTGTAAAGGAGAGAGGTCATGGGTTGAACGAGCGGCGATTGTTACGACGATTCCATTGACCGCAGCAGCTTCAAAAGAATGATCAAGATTCTTGCCGCCTACTGTATCAAATATAACTTCAAATCCGTTTCCATTCGTATGTTTTTGTACATATTCTTGAACAGATTCTTCTTTATAATTAATAGCTATATCGGCTCCTAAACGATGGGCTATTTCCATTTTGTTTTGCTGAGAAGCTGTTGTGAAAACTTTAGCGCCTGCCCATTTAGCTAGTTGAATGGCTACGTGTCCTACGCCACCAGTAGCTCCATGAATGAGCACATTTTGACCAGGTTTAATATTTGCACGATCAAATAAAGATTCCCAAGCTGTAATTGCAACTAATGGTAGAGCAGCAGCTTCTTCCATTGTTAAATTGTTAGGTTTGTGAGCAATTAATCGTGCATCAGCAAGCATAAATTCTGCAAGTGCACCTCCAGTTTCTTTAAAACCTCCGGCACATCCGTATACTTTATCCCCTGATTTGAATTTCGAAACACCTTCTCCTACTTCAATAACAATACCAGCTACATCGCCGTGTAATATAGCTGGAAACTCAGGAGCGACGGCTGAAACGGCACCACTACGCATTTTTGTATCGATTGGATTTACACTTGTTGCTTTTACATCGATTAGAACATGACCTGGTAAAAGTTTTGGTTTTGAAACTTCTTCTAATTGAAATACAGATGAATCCCCAAAAGAATGGATAATTTGTGCTTTCATAGTTTATACCTCCTGTTTGTGGTTATAGCATAGCAAAGTACGAAAAATAAGTATAATATTTTGAATTTTGTTAGTGAGAATTTTATATAGAGAAGGGGAAAGTACGTGAAATAATGTAACGTACTTGCGAAAGCAATTGTAAAGCTTTATGAAGAAAGGGTAGATGTTATTTTTGCAGCATGATTTATTCATTATGTTTATCCCGCTATTTGCTGGGCAGTAAGACCCCCGCCTCAAAATTCAGCGAAAGCAAAGAAGTTAGGTGGGAGTTGGGCTGCTCGTAAAAGCCCGATTGGTGAAGGCTAATAATCAGTGGGGATGAACAAAACCTCCACTGATTAAAGTTTCACTTTATTCGGAGCGACAGGGGATTTAGCGAAACGCAAAATTTACCCTGCTTTATATAAACTATTTAGTAATCAAAATATACCACAATCTATTTCGATTATCGGTATTGGCAGAAGGGCAATGTCAGATGTGGAATTTCAAACAAAGGTGGAACAATCCCTTGCTACATTTTCTAGAATATCTTCTGATGACGAATCAGGAGTAGAAGAATTTATTAGCACATTTCGTTATTGTCAATTAGATACAGCGAATATAGTGGGCTATCAAGATTTACTGAGCCTTGTAAAAAAGCGTGAAACAGAATTAAATATTTCTGAAAACCGTATGTTTTATCTATCTGTTGTACCAGAAGTATTTGATGTGATTGCTTTAAATATTAAAGAGAGTGGATTGTGGACTACAAAAGGATTAAACCGTCTTATTATAGAGAAGCCTTTTGATTATAATGTAACGTCTGCTCGCGAGTTTAACCGAAAATTAATTGAAGATTTTGATGAAACTGATATTTATTATATCAATCATTATCTTTGAAAATGAATGGTAACTAGGAATACACTTAGAAAAGTATTACAAAATAAATAGTATTTAATTCAAGACATTTTTATTGACGATAATAATTTATGTGGTTAATATACTAGACATAGGATTAATTAATTACTAAAAGTAATTAGATATAAAATATTTCGTTAAGTTCTATAAATAAGTAAGTTGCAGTAGAAATGCTTTGAATTGCCACTATTAATATTGGGGACAATGAGAGAGCGAAAGGTATAAAAAGAATTGGAATTAGATAACTCTTTGTTTTTTATAAAAACAGGAAGTATAAGAGTATGAGCTTCTGTACAATTCATTTTTAGTATATTGACGAGGATTATACAACAAGAGGGGGACTGAACTTGGAATCAATGACCTTTGTTTTATTTGGAGCGACAGGGGACTTAGCGAAACGCAAAATTTACCCCGCGCTATATAACTTATATAGAGATCAAAAGCTTCCAAAGCAAATATCTGTTATCGGGCTTGGAAGACGTCAAGTATCTCATGAAGATTTTCAAGAAAGAATAAAAGAATCAATAGAGACGTTTTCCCGTCAGAGGGAAGAAGGTACTCCGGAACTCGAAGGTTTTTTAGATAATTTTCGCTATTGTCCATTAGATGTGAGTAAGCCGGAAGATTATGAGAGATTATTACAAGTCGTTCGTGAAAGGGAAGAAGAACTACATATAAAAGGAAATAGAATGTTCTATCTTTCAGTTGCTCCTGAATTTTTCGAGACGATTGCTTTAAATATTAAGGAAAGCGGACTTGATAAAACGGATGGATGGAAACGCCTGATGATTGAGAAACCGTTTGGGCACGACCTTACATCTGCTCGTGAGCTTAATGATAAGCTTAGTCGCACGTTTGAAGAAGACGAGATATACCGTATCGATCATTATTTAGGTAAACCGATGATTCAAAATCTTGAAGCGCTAGAATTTGCAAATCCTGTTCTCCAGTCGATTTGGAATAAAGAACATATAGCGAATGTACAAATTACAGCTAGTGAAACGGTTGGGGTTGAAGAAAGAGCTGGATATTATGATCACGCAGGAGCCATTCGAGATATGGTTCAAAATCATATGTTACAAATATTAATGATGACTGCTATGAATCTGCCGGAAAAGGTTAATGCGTGTGAAATTCGAGAGGAAAAACGAAAAGTAATGGAGACGCTTCGTAAAGTGAAAAAAGAAGACGTTCAAAACCATATCGTTCGCGGTCAATACGCTTCAGGAGAGATAAAAGGCGGGCAAGTTGTAGCATATAAAGAGGAACCAGGAGTAAATCCTTCTTCTAACATAGACACATTTGTTGCTGCTCGCTTGTGGATCGATAATCCGTTTTGGACTGGCGTTCCATTTTATATACGAACAGGAAAACGAATGAAAGAAAAGTCTACTCGTATTGTAATCGAGTTTAAAAATACGTTAAAACAGCAATATCAAGATAATAATCCAAATGCAGCACCTAACTTATTAATAATTGAAATTAGCCCAGGTGAGAACGTTTCATTACAGTTAAACAGTAAAAATCCATTGAAAAATGGAGAAATTGAACCGATGCGTATTAACTTTACTTGTGAGCAAGCGGATGTGGGAGTACCTGAAGCGTATGAAAGACTCATTCATGATGCTGTGAGTGGAGACGCTACATTCTTTGCACATTGGAGAGAAGTTGAATTGTCATGGGAATGGGTACAACCAATTCTTGAAGCGTTCGAGGAAAACTTATTACCGCTTCATGAATATGAGTCTGGTTCATATGGTCCAGAAGCGTCTAATGAACTGTTACAAGAAAGTGGATTTAAATGGTGGTTAGATCAAGAGACGGAAAAATAAGTACTTTCTTTAATGAAAGCATTTAGGGGGACGATTACTATGACACAAAACATAAATCAATTAGCAGTGAATACACTTCGTACGTTATCGATTGATGCTATTAATGCGGCAAACTCAGGTCATCCAGGTCTTCCGATGGGAGCAGCGCCAATGGCTTATGCATTATGGGCGAATCATTTAAATTACAATCCTAATCACCCAGAATGGTTTAACCGTGATCGTTTCGTTTTATCGGCGGGACATGGATCTAGTCTGTTATATAGCCTGCTTCATTTAGCTGGATATGATGTTTCAATTGATGACTTGAAAAACTTCAGAAAGTTAAATAGTAAAACACCAGGACATCCTGAGTTTGGTCATACTTCTGGAGTCGAAGCAACGACAGGCCCGTTAGGACAAGGGATTGCCAATGCTGTCGGAATGGCAATGGCAGAAGCGCATTTAGCGGCGAAGTTCAATAAGGATAGTCACTCTATTATAAATCACAATACGTACGCTTTAGTCGGAGATGGTGACTTAATGGAGGGTGTCGCTTATGAAGCGATGTCAATGGCAGGACATATGAAACTTGGCAAGTTAATTGTACTGTATGATTCAAATGAAATTTCACTTGATGGTGAATTAGGCATTGCTTTCTCTGAAGATATTCAGAAAAGGGCAGAATCTGTACATTGGCAATATGTAAGAGTTGAAGATGGAAACGATGTCGATGCTATTACAAAAGCTATTCAATCAGCGAAAGAAAATACGGATCAACCTACTCTTATAGAAATTAGAACTATTATAGGTTATGGAAGTCCAAAAGTTGCTGGAACGAACAAAGCACATGGTAATCCGCTTGGCGTAGAAGAGGCAACAGCGACAAAACAAGTGTATGGTTGGGATTATGAGGAAGATTTCTTTGTACCTGAAGAAGTAAAAGCTCATTTTAATGAACTGAAACAAAAAGGTATTGAAAAAGAAAATGACTGGAATGAGCAGTTCAACTCATACAGAGAGTCGAACCCTGCACTAGCAGATGAATTAGAAAAAGCGATTACAGGTGAGGTTTTAATTGAAGCGAAAGACATTCTATCTTTTGATACTGAAAAAACGATTTCCACTCGTGTTGCAAGTGGGGAAGCTATTAATCATTATGTGAAATCGATTCCTTCTATTTTCGGTGGAAGTGCAGATCTTTCTCATTCCACTATGACAGATATAAAAGGTGAAGCTGTGTACGCGGTAGAATCGTATGCTGGACGAAATATATACTTCGGTGTACGTGAACATGCAATGGGCGCGGCAGCGAATGGACTGGCTCTCCATGGAGGAGTAAAACCTTTCGTAAGTACATTCTTTGTATTTAATGATTACCTTCGTCCATCGATTCGACTGGCTGCACTGCAAAAGTTACCTGTTACTTACGTATTTACACATGATTCGATTGCTGTAGGAGAAGATGGTCCAACGCATGAACCAATTGAACAATTGGCAGCGCTTCGAGCAATTCCTGGTCTAACAGTTATCCGTCCGTCAGATGCAAATGAAACAGCAAGTGCTTGGGCGTATGCTTTACAGCAAACGGATGGTCCAGTCGTTTTAGTACTGAGCCGTCAAAATTTACCGGTGTTTAATGAAACGAAAGCGAACATAGAGAATCTCTCTAAAGGAGCTTACGTATTAACACAAACAAATGAAAATCCGGATGTAATTTTAATTGCGACAGGTTCTGAAGTATCCTTAGCTGCTAGTGCGAAAGCAAAATTAGAAGAAGATCAAGTTTCTGTTCGCATCGTTGCAATGCCGAGCTGGGAGTTATTCGATCACCAATCGAACGAATATAAAGAATCCGTTCTTCCGTCTTCTATAACGAAACGAGTATCTCTTGAAATGGGTGTATCTCTAGGTTGGGAACGTTATGTAGGACAAGAAGGAAAAGTACTATCAATTGAAACATTTGGAGCTTCAGGAACTGGAGCTGAAGTCATGAATCTATTTGGATTTACGACAGAAAATGTTGTTCAAATTACAAAAAATGTGTTGAATTCTTAAGCTATGACTGTGAATACCTTTCTGTACATACTCACATTTCAGTGCTGAAAGGTATTCCAGATTGTAGTGATATGGATTTTTAATAAAAGATGATTTGAGGAGGAATTATATTATGCAAGTAGGATTAATTGGGTTAGGTAAAATGGGATTAAATTTAGGGAAAAATTTAATGGATCATAAACATGAAGTAGTAGCATTTGATTTAAATACGAGCGCAGTAGAAGAAATGAAAGAGTACGGGGCAACGGGTACATCTAGTTTAAGTGAACTTGTTCAGTCATTACAATCACCAAGAATTCTTTGGGTAATGGTACCACACGCTGTTGTTGATTCTGTTATTGATGAGGTTACACCACTTTTATCAAAAGGAGATATTTTAATTGAAGCTGGTAATTCACATTATAAAGAGTCTATCCGCCGATATGAGCAATTAAAGAAAGATGGCATTCACTTTATGGATGCAGGAACTTCTGGCGGAATGGAAGGCGCTCGTAATGGTGCTTGTTACATGATCGGAGGAGATCAAGAAGCTTGGGACATCGTTGAACCTATCTTCCGCGATACTGCTGTAGAAAATGGATTCTTATATGCTGGAAAAGCTGGTAGTGGTCACTTCTTAAAAATGGTTCATAACGGAATTGAATACGGTATGATGGCTGCTATTGGTGAAGGATTTGAGATTCTAGAGAAAAGTGAATTTGACTACGATTATGAAAAAGTATCAAGAGTATGGAACAACGGTTCAGTAATTCGTTCTTGGTTAATGGAATTAACAGAAAATGCATTTTCTAAAGATGCAAAACTGGATGAAATTAAGGGTGTTATGCATTCTTCTGGTGAAGGAAAATGGACAGTAGAAACAGCATTAGACCTTCAAACAGCAACTCCTGTTATCGCAATGTCTCTATTAATGCGCTACCGCTCATTAGACAATGATACATTTACAGGAAAAGTTGTAGCAGCTCTGCGCAATGAATTTGGCGGACATGCAGTAGAAAAGAAATAAAGTGAAACTTTAATAAATAGGGGCTTTATTCCATACCAATCGGGCTTTTACGGGATAAGCATATTAAACATGTAACTCATCAACGTTTAAAAACTGGAGGGAATTGATCATGAAATTTTTTATTGATACTGCAAATCTTGAGGACATAAAAAAAGCATATAAACTTGGAGTTTTAGCTGGTGTTACAACGAATCCTTCTTTAGTAGCAAAAGAGGGCGTTAAGTTTGAAGACCGTATCGCAGAAATTTGTCAGGCAGTACCTAAAGTTGAGTCTGTTTCGGCAGAAGTAACTCCAGATGCTGTTACAGCTGAAGAAATGATTGCTCAAGCAGAAGAATTAATTAAAATTAACGGTGGTGATAAAAACGTCACGATAAAACTTCCAATGACGCTAGCAGGATTAGAAGCTTGTCGCTATCTTACTGAAAAAGGTGTGAAAACGAACGTTACACTTATTTTCACTGTGAACCAAGCACTTTTAGCTGCTCGAGCGGGTGCAACGTACGTTTCTCCATTTTTAGGACGCTTAGATGATATTTCTGAAGATGGTGTATTATTAGTTGCTAAAATTGCTGAATTATTCGATGTTCATCAATTAGATACACAAATTATTGCGGCTTCTGTCAGACATCCAGATCATGTAACTCGTGTAGCGATGGCAGGTGCTCATATTGCAACAATTCCTTATAAAGTAATTGAACAACTTGCTATGCACCCATTAACAGACCAAGGTATTGAGAAGTTTGCTGCGGATTGGGCGAAAGCTCCTAAATTATAATGCATGAAAGTGAAGGTGCTTTCCGAAAATTGCTTTTCATGAGAGGACAAATCCTAAGTAACTTCATCGTTTAAACTGGATCCTGAGTTTGTAGTCTTACTACGTGAAAACAGCAGAGAAGAAAGTGTCATTCACTTTTAAAAAAGGAAAAATTGATCGCGCGAAGCATTTATCACAATAACATTATAATTATTAAAGAGAAATCCCCTTATTAGAGAGATGAGTTATAGTGTATCTCTAATAAGGGAGATTCTTTTTATATAAATCATTATGATGTGAAGATGCTTTTAAGTGTATAGCAATATGTAAAGGTATCTTTTACTCAAGTAAGAACTATATAGGTTCTTTTAATTATATAGTAATTATGAAAGGGTTTACATAAAGGGGGATTGAGTATGAATATGTACCTTTTAATGATTACATTATTATCAATCGTAATTGTTATTTTAGGGGTGTCGTGGTGGAGATGGCATGCGTTTATTAGTTTAACGGTTGCAAGTTTGTTTTTAGCAATTATGTCTGGAATGCCAATGGATAAAATAGTGAGTGCTTATGAAATAGGAGTGGGAAGTGTTCTAGGGCATTTAGTAGGTATTTTAGTATTAGGTACAATTTTAGGGAAAATGATGGCAGAGTCAGGTGCTGGAATGCAAGTGGCAGAGTTCTTTATTAAATCCTTTGGGATAAAAAACTTACCATGGGCTATGTTAATTGCAGGTTTTATTATTGGAATCCCGGTGTTTTTTGAAGTAGGCATTTTAATATTACTGCCGTTAGTAATTTCAATTCATAAAACAACGAAACAAAATATTTTATTAATAGCATTACCAGCAATTGCTGGGCTATCTGTCGTGCACGGTCTTGTTCCTCCGCATCCAGGGGCCATAGTTGCAATTGGTATTTATAAAGCGAATCTTGGGAATGTACTAATGTATTCACTCATTATTACATTTTTTGCAGCGATTATTGCAGGTCCTATATTTGCGAAATGGATTCACAAACGTGTAATTCCTGAAAATGAGCCAGAATTGATTCGTGTAAATACAAAATCAACGAAATTACCAGGAATAGGAGTTTCATTTTTAGTTATATTGTTACCTGTTATGTTAATGGTTTTAGCTGCAGCAGCTCCTTATGTGCCTCTTTCTAATACTTTGATGAAGATTATCACATTAATCGGTAGTCCTATCATTGCACTATTGATTGCATGTTTTGCGGCGTTCTATTTTCTTGGATTTCGTCAAGGTATCGATAAAAAAGCTATTAAGAAGATAACAGAAGATAGCTTATTACCAATCGGTTCAATTGTTGCGATTATTGGTGCCGGCGGGGGTTTTAAGCAAATTCTTATCGATAGTGGGGTAGGGAATGCTATTGCTCAAATGTCTGAACATTTAGCTCTATCTCCAATTGTATTAGCATTTATAGTAGCTGGTTTAATTCGAATTGCGACAGGGTCAGCGACAGTCGCCTTAACAACAGCAGCGGGTATCGTTTCGCCAATCGTTGAAAATACAACAGGTGTGAACTTAGAGTTACTCGTTATTGCAACAGGTGCAGGAGCATTAATGTTTTCACACGTAAACGATGCTGGTTTTTGGATGGTAAAAGAATACCTAGGGTTAACAGTGAAAGAAACATTTAAAACATGGACGGTATTAGAAACGTTACTTTCATTTATCGCTTTTGGAGGAGTTTTACTACTCGATATGTTTGTTTAAAATAAGGATATTTTTATATGAATGTAGAGAGATAACTTTAGCACATAACGTTATGAATAGATAAAATAAATGTATTTTTATGGTTCTTATATTATTAGGATACTATAGGGATTTTTTGTTAGGAGGAAGAAATGGTGAGCTCAAAATATATGATTGGTGTAGACATTGGGACAACTAGTACAAAATCAGTTCTATTTTCTACTGATGGATCTGTTATTGCTAGTCATGGAATTGAATATCCTTTATATTCTCCTACGCCTGAAACAGCGGAACAAGACCCAGAAGAAATTTTTCGTGCAGTAATAAATACGATTAAAGAAACTATACGATCAAGTAGTGTACAGCCAAGTGATATTCTTTGTGTCTCTTTTAGTTCGGCAATGCATAGTCTCATTGCTGTAGATGAAAAGGGGAATCCATTAACGGGATGTATTACTTGGGCAGATAATAGAAGTGCAAGCTGGGCGGAGAAAATAAAGAATGATATGAATGGTCATGAAATTTACCTTCGTACTGGCACACCAATTCATCCTATGTCACCGCTTTCGAAATTAGTTTGGCTACAGAATGAGAAGGCAGAGTTATTCGCAAAAAGTTATAAATTCATTTCTATTAAAGAATATGTTTTTTACAAGTTATATAAAGAGTATGTAATTGATTATTCTATAGCGTCAGCGACAGGGATGTTTAATTTGAAATCTTTAAAATGGGATGAAGAGGCTTTACATGTTGCGGGAATTACAGATGAAAAGCTTTCTAAACTTGTTCCAACAACGCACAGTTTAACAGGATTAGATGAAGAGCTTGCCAAAGAGATGAATGTACTTGTTTCTACGCCTTTTGTAGTAGGAGCGAGTGATGGAGTACTATCTAATTTAGGTGTAAATGCAATAGATCCTGGCGTTGTGGCTGTTACCATTGGTACAAGCGGTGCGATACGTGCTGTAACAGATCGTCCTGTAACAGATCCGAAAGGTAGAATTTTTTGTTATGCGTTAACTGAAGACCATTGGGTAATCGGTGGACCAGTAAATAACGGCGGTATGATTTTCAGATGGGCTCGTGACCAATTAGGCACTTCAGAGATTGAACTTGCGAAGCGTTTAGGGAAAGATCCATATGAAGTACTTACTGAAATAGCGGCAAAAGTGAATCCTGGATCTGACGGTTTATTATTTCACCCGTATTTAGCAGGGGAAAGAGCTCCTTTATGGAATGCAAATGCACGAGGATCTTTCTTTGGACTCGGATTGCATCATAAGAAAGAACATCTTATCCGTGCTGTTTTAGAAGGAGTAATTTATAACTTGTATACCGTTCTTCTCGCTTTAAAAGAGTTAATTGGCGAACCGAAAAAAATTCAAGCGACAGGCGGCTTTGCAAGGTCGGAACTTTGGAGACAGATGATGGCGGATATCTTCCATCAAGACGTATATGTTCCGGAAAGTTTTGAAAGCTCTTGCTTAGGAGCTGCAATCCTCGGTTTATATAGTTTAGGTGAAATAGATACATTATCCGTAGTTTCTGAAATGGTAGGTGCAGATTTTCATCATGAGCCAAACATGGAAAGTGTGGAAAAATATAAAGATTTAACGCCAATCTATATTCGTCTGTCCCGTCAATTGGAAGAAGAATATGAAAGTATAGCAGCGTATCAAAAAAAGTGGGTTTAAAAGCTATTTACCAAGAAAATATGGTAACGTATAAAGAAGTACTCCGATTTTTTTGGATACTCTTTCAACATAAAATATTTTAAGAAGCATGATGAACGTAAAATATAGGGAGAGAGGGTTATGAAAATGAAGGATAACAAAGAGTTTATTGGATATGTTGGAACTTACACGAAAGAAAATAGCGAAGGAATATATAAGTTTACTTTAGACACAGAAGCAAAAAAAATTAGTAATGTAACACTTGCCGCTAAGCTGGATAACCCTACATATGTAACGATTAACCAAAATAATGAATATCTCTATTCTGTTGTTAAGGAAGGCGAATCTGGCGGTGTAGCTGCGTATTCCATTGATAGTCATACTGGAGAACTAAAAGCGAGAAATAGACAAGTAGTAGAAGGTGCTTCTCCTTGTCATATTAGTGTTGATAGTGGAAATCATACAGTAGTTACAGCGAATTACCATAAAGGAACGATTGAGTCTTTTGAAATAAATGAAGAAGATGGAACTGTAAATCCTGCTTCATCTATTATGGCGCATGAAGGTTCAGGTCCGAATAAAGAAAGACAAGAAAAACCACATGCACATTACGCGGGGTACACTCCTGATGAAAAATATGTAGTGGGCGTTGATTTAGGGATAGATAAAATAATTACGTATGAAGTAAAAGATAGTACATTAATAGAAGTGAATCGTTTATCTGTAAATCCAGGAAGTGGTCCAAGACATATTACTTTTCATCCGAATGGAAAGTATGCGTATGTGATGACGGAGCTTAGTTCAGAGGTTATTGTGTTAACATATAATCCTGCAGAAGGATCCTTTACAGAATTACAGTATATTTCTACTGTTCCAGAACAATTTGATGAAAATAATCAAGGAAGTGCGATTCATATTTCTTCTGACGGCCGTTTTGTATATGCAGGTAATCGTGGTCATAATAGTATCGCTGTTTATAGCGTAGATCAAAATTCAGGTCAGCTTACATTTGTTGAACACACATCTACAGAAGGAAATTGGCCAAGAGACTTTGTATTAGATCCTACTGAAAAGTTCCTTGTTGCTACAAATGAAAAGTCACATAATCTTGTGTTATTTTCAAGAGATGAATCTACAGGTAAGTTAACACTTTTACAATCTGATGTTGTTGTGCCAGAGCCTGTTTGTGTGAAGTTTTTAAATATATAATTTTAGATGCCTAAACAAAAGCAAAGCGATATCGCTTTGCTTTTTATTATTTCTTTTTCGGTCTACGTACTAATTCGCCGCCGCAGTTTGGACAAACGTTATGTCTTTCTTCTGTACATGGTGCGCAAAATGTACATTCATATACACAAATGTATGCTTCAGAATCTTGTTCGAGCGATTGATCGCAAATTTGACAGTTTGTTTTCATTTCTAGTGCCATAATAAGTCTCCTTTTTAGTTAGAAAATTTATAATTTAATTATAATTCATTAAATAGAAATAGTCCTTTTCAATTGAAAGGAAATCGAATGATAAAGTTATGAATTGAAACGAAAGATGCTGGTTTATTTTAAAATTGATTATTTATTACAGTTGGAATATTATGAAATAGTCAAAAGACAACAGGGGGTATAGATTTTGACTAATCATAACGATCATTTAAAAGCAAACTGCGAAAAATGCTTCGGTCTATGTTGCGTTGCATTACCGTTCGCAGCATCGGTAGATTTTGCAGTGAATAAAGATGGTGGTAAACCATGTTCCAACTTACAATCAGATTTTAAATGTAGTATACATAAAAATCTTAGAGGAAAAGGTTATAAAGGTTGTACAGTATTTGAGTGTTTCGGTGCTGGACAGAAGATTTCTCAGGGTACGTTTAAAGGGATTGATTGGCGGAAAGATGCAAAGCATGCAAGAAAAATGTACGATGCTTTTCCAGTTATGCATCAACTTCATGAAATGCTTTGGTATTTGAATGAGGCGATTCTTTTAAAGGCAACACAGCCAATTCATAAAGAGCTGGAGAACGCAATTGAGGAGACAGAGCGACTTTCGAATTTAAATCCAGATGAGTTAATGAAAATAAATGTTCCAATGCATAGGGCAGAGGTGAACATTCTTCTTTTAGAAACGAGCGAATTAGTATGGAAGGAAATGAATACTGCGCGTAAGAAACGAATCATTCACCGCGGAGCAGACCTTATGGGAGCGAATCTGAAAAAGAAAAATTTACAAGGTGCAAATTTAAGAGGAGCTTACTTAATTGCGGCTAACTTAAATGGTGCAGATTTAAGAGGGGCAGATCTCATCGGAGCAGATTTGCGAGATGCAGATATTCGCGGGGCTGATTTTACTAATAGTATTTTTCTGACGCAAGTTCAAGTTAATGCTGCTAGAGGGGACAAACATACGAAATTACCGAAATTATTGTCTCGTCCATCGCATTGGAGTGCGTAAAGAGTGAGGAGTATTTAGTGTGGAGATATTTCAGTATTTAGAAGAGATGCAAGAGGATGTCTTTTCGTTAGCAGTAGAGCAAATAGAAGCGAAGTATTATGATATATACCGATTTGTATTGGTTTTCACGACCAAGATCCAATAATGCGAACAGGCAGAGACTAAGAATCTCTGCCTGCTTTTTATTTCTTTTCAAAAGTAGTAATTAAAACGCTACATATAATAAGAATACCACCAATAAAAAAGTTACTATTTAATGTTTCATTTAAGAGCAACCAACCAAGTAACGATCCAACGATAGGTTGGAAGAAGAAAAATAAGGAGCCGATGCTTGCATCCAGTAATTCTAATCCTTTATTCCAAAGGAAAAAGGCACCTGCTGTTGAGACGATTCCTAAGTATAATATGCCTAATATTACGTACGTATTTACTGTTCCGATAGAGGCCGCTTGTAGCTCCCATATCATAAAAGGTGTAATAAAAAAGAGTGAAAAGAAAATTGCGTACGTTGTAATAACTAAGGATGAAAATTGGATTGAAGCGATTTTTACATAAATAGATAGTAAAGCCCACGTAATAGCGGCTCCAACTAAAATGATTGTTCCGATAAAATAGGAGCCGATTTCAATATCCCATCCGATTACGATAATGACACCGATTGTCGCTATTATAGTAGATAAAAGTCTACGAGCAGTTAGTTTTTCTTTCAAAATGAGCGCTGCAAATATAACCATAAATGCAGGTGTAGCTGATGTAACTAACGAGCCTGTATGAGCGTCGGATAATTTTGTTCCGATAAATTGGCATGTGATCGAAATGAAATAGCCGATAAATCCAATCCAAGCAAATAGGAGCCAATCTTTTTTGCGAATGGTTACTTTTTTCTTTTGCTTTTTCTCAGCTAGTTTCAAAATGCCATATAAAACAACAAAAGCGATAATAAAGCGTAGCCAAACGAGTGTTAGTGGTGGGATAAAATCGAGTACGTATTTGCTAACAACATACATACCGCCCCATATACTTGCTGCTAGTGATAAGTATATAGCTCCTAAAATTGTTTGTTTCATTTGAAATACCTCCGTCTATTTTTAGGGTAATATGAGCTCCCTAAGACGAGGCATAGTGTATGTGCTAAATGAATGCCCGTCTTAGTTTATAGACGGCCTACAGGTTGATCGTTTTCGAATGAAGTGTTGTAGTACATGAGTGCATTCCTCCTTCATAATTTTATAATGATATTATAACTTAATTTTCAGTTTATTGGAGGTTCTTATGAAATATATCGTTATAAAATCACATGTTAGCAATTATCCTAATCCAATTCGCTTAGAAGAGAGGGGTGTAGTGAAAATGATAGAGAGTTACGTTGGTCCAGAAGACTGGGAAAACTGGATGTTTTATCACGAAGAGAAGTATAACTGGAAAGGATGGGTTTGGTGAGAAGGAACAGATGATGAGAAGGGCTGGACACCAAAGGAAAACTTACAAAAATATTAGTAATACTATTTGTTTAATAATTAGGACACATATTTTTTGTTTGTGAGTATATTGGTTGTAGAGTAAAAAGTAGATTAATAGAGAAAGAGGAGGAGATTGTAATAACTAGAACCGTTATTTCTCATTTTTATAACGAAGAGTATTTACTACCATGGTGGCTTATGCATCACACGAAACTGTTTGATCATGGTATTTTAATTAATAAAGGTTCAACAGATCGTTCCGTTGAGATTTGTAAAAAATTCGCACCGCATTGGGAAGTGCGAGATTCTGTAAATCCAAAGTTTGATGCATATGCGACAGATCATGAAGTGATGAGGATAGAACAAGAAGTACAAGGATGGAAAATGGTTTTAAATACGACTGAGTTTCTTTGCATGCAAGATAAAAATCAGTTTTGGAAATCACTAAATGAATTGGGAGGGAGGATGTATTGGCTGGACGGGCTTATTATGGTTGATGATCCTAACTACAACTATCCGTACCTTAACTTTGGAATACCTTTAATGAAACAGCGATTTCATGGTTATTTACCAGAAGATTGGCCGTCATGGAGAAGAGGTAGATTTATTCATAATCATGAACATGGAAGTTATACGGTTGGAAGACATCTATCCGCGCATGAATCTATGATTTATCCGCCCCTTGCTTGTATATTATGGTTTGGATTTAGTCCGTGGAACGATGTGATGAGAAAGAGAAAGTTACAAATTGGTCCGACTCTTTCTGAAGCTAGTAAGCATGGGGGAATGGGGACGCACCATATTATTACGCCGGAAAGATTAGAAGAATGGTATAAGGAATTAGCGAGAGGAACAAAGGATTTACGTTTTAGTGATGCATATCGTTATGTTTTTGTATAAATGATTTCCACCATAAAATTGTTTCTTCTATTCCTGTATTTAAATCGTATGTTGGTTTCCAGTTTACTTCAGTTTTTAAACGTTCTACACTAACGCCGACAAATAAAGGTTCATCCTTAGAGAAAGGAATCGCGTCTAGTTTAATTAAATGTTCTTTTCCTATTTTTTTAGCGATGATAGAAGCTAGTTCTTTAATTTGTACAGATTGACCTGAAGCGATATTGATGGTGCCTGTAACGCCATGTTCTAATATTGTTACGAGAGCGTCAGCGACGTCACTCACATGGAGGAAATCTCTCGATTGTTTTCCATGTGTACATAGTGCTTCCTCATTTTTTAATAAGGAAGTGATAATGTTAGAAACGAGCCGATTACCTTGTTCGTAAGGTCCATACATATGAAAAATGCGGCTCCAACACATGCTGAGGCCTGTTTGTTGTGCATACGTTTCTAACCAGGAGTGCAGTGTGTTTTTACATAATGAATACGGGGTTTTATAAGAAAGAAGCGGCGAATCTTCAAATAATACGCCGTTAAACCATTCATATTCTGCGCCAGTACCTGCAACGACAACACGCTTTCCGCCGTATGTTGTGAAGTATTGAATCAATGAAATACTAGACTTTAGCCAATAGTAATTATTAATAGATACATAGCATGCTGGTGGCACTGCTTCCCAAGCAAGGTGAATGAGATGGCTAGGCTGAACGTCGGAAATGAATTGTTTTACTACGTCATCGCGAAGCAAGTTTACTTTATGCCAATGGCAAGGGAGGTGAGAGGATTTATTTTTATTATACGTGGCGTGCACTTCATATCCCTTTTGTATAAGTGAATGTACAACATATTTACCTATCCAGCCACTACCACCTGTTACAACAACTTTCTTCATGGCTCGATCACCTCAATTTCTGGAACCGTCACTAAAAATTTACCGCCCCATTCACGAATGAAAGAGCATTCTTTCATAATTTCGTCTTTCAAATTCCAAGGAAGTATAAGAATGTAATCTGGTTTTGTACGTTTAATTTCTGCTGGAGATTTTATTGGAATACGAGTTCCTGGTAAAAGGAGATTTTGTTTGTGAGGATTTTTATCTACTGTATAAGCTAGAAATTCTTTACCTATCCCGCAATAATTCAAAAGGGTGTTTCCTTTAGCTGGAGCACCGTAACCGATAATTTGTTTGTTTAAAGCTTTCGCTTCAATAAAAAACTTTAAAATATTTATTTTCAATTGTTCGATGCGTTTAGAAAAAAGGAGATAGCAATCTAAAGTATCTAACCCGTGGTCGACTTCTTTTTGAATTAATTTTGTAACATTGGAATGGATAGTTGATTGGGCACTTAGATGGTTTACAAAAATCCGTAAGGAACCACCATGCGTTGAAAGTTCTTCTACATCAACAATTTGTAAATGATGATAACTTAAAACTTTTTGAAGGCTTATAAGTGAGAAGTAGGAAAAGTGCTCATGGTAGATAGTATCGAACTGTTTAAAGGATATGAGGTTTAATAAGTGTGGGAATTCAATTGTTATCGTGCCATCTTGTTTTAATAACGTTTTTAAACCGGCAACAAAATCATGCAAGTTTGGAACGTGTGCTAATACGTTATTTGCGACGATTAAATCAGCTTGTGGCAATTTTTTTGCTAAGTCATTACTGAAAAAATTCACATGAGTAGGAATTCCTTTTTTGATAGCAATTTCTGCTACGTTTTTCGCGGGTTCAATTCCCAATGTCTCGATATTTTCTTTTTTAAAGTATTGTAATAAGTACCCATCGTTACTTGCGATTTCAATCACTTTTGAATGTTTCGTTAAGTTGAAACGCTTAATCGCTATTTCTACATATTGTTTAGCGTGTAGTAGCCAACTTGAGGAGTAAGAGCTGAAGTATAAATAGTTATGAAAAATATTTTGTGGAGATTCAAATTCATCTAGTTGTACGAGTAAACAAGAGTTACAAACAAATGTGTGCAGCGGATAAAAAGGTTCCATTTTATATGAGCTTTCAGGAGCTACAAATGAATTAGCAAGAGGGGAAACGCCCAAATCTAAAAAAGTGTTGGTTAGTAATGAGTGGCAAAAACGGCATTTTTTCTGTTCCATTTTATAGCCCCCTTATAAATTTTTGAATGCATCGATTTGTTGTCGTGTGAAAGATTCTATATTTTCACCGGATGCATATTTTTTATACCAATCAACAGTCCAAACGATAGAATCATCTGTTGATAACTTAGGAGTCCAGCCGAGTTTGTTTACTGCTTTTGTACTGTTGAGTGTTAAAATTGGTGATTCATAAGGAGTTTTCGTAGAGGGAGAATGGATTGTGAGTCGTTTATTCCATAATTTCATTACGGATTGAATGACATCATTTACGGTTCTGCTAGATTCATTAATCGGTCCGAAATTCCATGCTTCTGCATATTTAGCATCACTCCAAAGTTTTTCAGCTAAAAGGATATAGCCATGTAGAGGATCTAAAACATGTTGCCACGGACGGATGGCATATTTGTTTCGAATACACAAAGTATGATTGTGCAAATATGCCCGAATGATATCAGGGAATAATCGATCTTCTGCCCAATCACCACCGCCGATGACGTTACCAGCTCTGACTGAGGCGAGTTTCTGGGTATTAGTGCGGAAGAATGATTTTTGATAGGATGTTGCCACTATTTCAGCGCAAGCTTTACTAGCGCTATAAGGGTCGAAACCTCCTAGTCGGTCATTTTCCACGAACGCTCGGTCGCCACTACCGTCATTCTCATAACATTTATCGCTTGTCACATTAATAATGGCACGTACGCTTTCGATGGACTTTGCTGCTTTTAGCACGTGAACAGTACCTAAAACATTCGTTTTGAATGTATCGATAGGGTTTTTGTATGAAGCGGTTACGATTGGCTGAGCTGCTAAATGAAATATTATGTCAGGTTTATGCTGCTTCATGGCATGAAATAAAGAATGGTAATCTGTAATATCGCCTTTCATTGTCGTGCACTCTTTTGCTACGTTACCTTGTTCAAAAATGTTAGGAATGGATGGGGGATGAGAAGAAAAGCCTACTACTTCTGCACCTAAAGAACTTAAGAAAAGGGTGAGCCAGGAGCCTTTAAATCCAGTATGTCCCGTAATAAATACTTTTTTCTTATTCCAAAAATATGATGAAGCCATATTACCAAACCTTCCACGGAGCGTTATTACTTTCCCATAGCTCGACTAATTTATTTTTATCGCGCAATGTATCCATCGGATGCCAAAAACCAGAATGTTGATATGCGGCCAATTCATTTTTGTTTACTAACTGAACTAAAGAGTCTGTTTCAAAAACAGACTTATCTCCACTAATGTAATTGAAAACTTCAGGATTTAAAACGAAAAATCCACCGTTAACCCATCCGCCATCACCTAATGGTTTTTCTTGAAAAGATGTTACAGACTGTTTATCTAATATGAGAGAACCAAATCTACCAGGAGGTTGTACGGCAGTAACAGTAGCCATTTTTCCATGTTTTTTATGGAATGTAATAAGTTCTTTTATATTTACATTACTTAATCCATCACCATAAGTGAGGCAGAAAGGTTCGTCTCCGACATAATTTTGAATCTTTTTCATTCGGCCACCCGTTTCGGTATTTACACCAGTATCGATTAGTGTAACTTTCCATGGTTCTACACGATGAGAATGGCTAGTAATTGTATTATCGTTTAACTGTATTGTGAAATCAGACATGTGTAAGTTGTAATTTAGAAAGAACTCTTTAATTGCATATCCTTTATAGCCTAAGCAAATAATAAACTCAGTAATCCCGTAATGACTATACAAACTCATAATGTGCCATAGAATAGGTTTTGTTCCAATTTCAATCATAGGTTTCGGTTTTAAATGTGTTTCTTCCCCAATTCTTGTACCGTACCCACCAGCAAGAATAACAGCTTTCATTTTTTCCTCCTAAAATAAAAATTTATTATTTATACAGTATTCATGTTTTATGCAAATGAAATTGTTTTTGATTAAGTGAATGAAAATGTTTGAGGTGATGACGATGCAGAAAATATTACGGTTTGAATTTTGGAAATAATTCTTGATATTCAGGGTTATGACGGAGGTCTTGTGTTAGGTTACTAAGCTCTAAAAAACGTATGTCCAGTACTTCAGGAGATTGACCGTAATGCGTTTGAAGTCCCATTTGAATACCCCTTTTTGAAAGGGTAGGTGTAATTTGTAATTTTCTTGCCTTTGATTGTTCATTCCAAGGGCTAAAATAAAATTTTAAAATAAATGAAGGATAGTCATAAATTATATATCCGTGTCGCGAATGATGTCTACCAGGTAAATATGCACCGTCTAGATGATTGTGAATAAATCTCCAAGCACATCCGAGATTTGGGTTATAAGGGAAGACACCGTGGTATCGCTGTTCTACTAAGGGGATAGAATATCTAGGCTTTGAATAATTATAATTATGATTATCTATCATTAAAATCATTCTAATCGCATACATGTTTTGGCCTAGTGTATGAAGAGATGAAAAAAATTCTTCAGTATTATTACAACAAAAGAATTCAGTAGTATTTAAAACGATTTTCCAACCTGAAACTTCTCTTTCAATTTCCATCACTTCAATATCAGTATTAGTTGGATCAAACTCAAGAAATCTTGAATTTCGTACTTCCCAGTGGGGTGCTAATAGTTTACAAATCTCTACGGAACGATCTGTAGACCCCCTATTAATTAAAATGCCGTGATCGAATATTTTCGTGTGATGCATAAGCCACCATGGAAGTAGGTATTCTTCATTATAAAAATGAGAAATGATTGTCTTTTTCATATTAATTCCCTCCTATACAAGCAATCATTATTAGTAGGATATGCTTTTAAATAAGAAAGGTTAAAAGTGGCAGACAATGTAGTGATTAGGTAGTAGTTTAGTAATTTTATTGTATAAGTGTAGATTACTCGTATTGAATCATCATAGGAGGAGATTGGAATTTTGTATAAATTGTGAATAATAAACCGTCACGTTTGACTGTACAGTTTATGTGTTGTATGATGTAAGTAATATAAACAAGGGGGGAAGATCGTTGGGAAGGTGTATCGAATCGGACAGTTGGCTCTCATGGCTCACGTGTCGAAACGAACGATTGATTATTATACGAATCTAGGTATCTTAAAAGCGGAGCGATCTCAATCTAATTATCGCTATTACGACGAAACAGCATTTGAGACATTACAATTTATTGAGAAGTGCAAAGAAATGCATATGCCGCTTTGTGAGATTAAAGAGAAAATCGAGGAGAAGAAGAAGCTGCTCGGTATCAATGAACACGTTTCGAAACAAGTGGATGAAGTGACAGACCATATTCATCAATTAGAAGTGGAGCTTACTGAGTTAAAGCCGCTTTTAGATGGATTGACTGATTCACAACGTGAAAAAATATCGAAATCTTTATCTGGTCAAACGACAGCTTTAATACAGACACTTGCTCTATTATTATAGAATAAGTGAAATCCGACCTCTTTAATTTTTGTATCGGGCTATGTTTTCTAACAAACAAATAAGAAAACATTATAGTATACAGGAGGTGGACACCTTAGTTTTTTAACTAAGGGGATTCATTGGAAATATTTAATTTAGTCATGGTTGCGATTTTAATCGCATTTACTGGATTTTTCGTAGCAGCAGAGTTTGCGATTGTAAAGATACGTTCAAGCCGTATCGATCAGCTTGTTGCGGAAGGAAAACGCGGTGCTTTAGCAGCGAAAAAGGTAACAACAAATTTAGATGAATATTTATCTGCTTGTCAATTAGGTATTACAGTTACAGCTATGGGATTAGGTTGGTTAGGTGAACCGACAATTGAAAAGTTATTACACCCGTTATTTGAGAAATGGAACTTAAATCCTTCTATTTCATCAGTATTAACATTTGGTCTTGCTTTTATGATTATGACGTATTTACACGTTGTAGTAGGGGAATTAGCTCCGAAAACGATGGCAATTCAAAAGGCTGAAAGGGTAACGTTATTATTGGCAGGTCCATTAATGATGTTCTATAAAGTAATGTATCCATTTATTTGGGTATTGAACGGTTCAGCTCGTGTGATAACTGGTTTATTCGGTTTAAAGCCAGCTTCAGAACATGAAGTAGCTCATACAGAAGAAGAATTACGTCTTATCCTTTCAGATAGCTATGAAAGTGGCGAAATTAATCAAGCTGAATACAAGTATGTAAATAACATTTTTGAATTTGATAATCGTATTGCAAAAGAGATTATGGTACCGCGAACAGAAATCGTTGGTTTCTACCTGGAAGATTCAGTAGAAGAACACATGAAAGTGATCCAAAATGAGCGATACACACGTTATCCGATTTTTGGAGAAGATAAAGATGATATTATCGGTATGGTCAACGTAAAAGATTTCTTTATTCGATATATGACCGAGGATCAAAAAGATTTATCATCTATTCGCTCGTATATGCGTCCGATTATTGAAGTGATGGAAACGACTCCAATTCACGATTTATTACTTCAAATGCAGAAGAAGCGAATTCCGATGGCTGTTTTATATGATGAGTACGGAGGAACAGCTGGAATTGTAACGCTTGAAGATATCTTGGAGGAAATCGTCGGCGAAATTCGTGACGAATATGATGAAGATGAAGCACCACCAATTCAACATGTGAACGAGCAACATATTATTGTTGATGGAAAAGTGCTTATCTCAGAAGTGAAAGATTTATTTGGATTACACATCGAAGAAGATGATGTGGATACAATCGGTGGATGGATTATGATGCAAAATCATGAAATCGAAGAAGGACAACACGTTGAGGCGGAAGGTTATGAATTTAAAGTGTTAGAAAAAGACGCTTACCAAATTAAACGTGTTGAAATTCGTAAGATGGAACAAGAACAAGAAGAAGAGAAAGCAGCAACTGTGTAAGTTGCTGCTTTTCTTCTAAAGTACAAAAAATGAGAACTTAGGAGCGGATATTTTGATTCAAGAAGCCTTACGTGTATATCGATTACAATTGTATGTGATCTTTAGTGGTTTACTACTTATGTGGACGATTACTCCGTTTGGAAAACAAGTGACAGGGTTCGGTATTGGATTAGCAGTAAGCGCCTATTGTCTTTGGTTATTAGCTCGCAGAGTGGAGAAACTCGGGAAAAGTATCGTAATGAAGGAAAAGGCTCCTGGATTAGGAGTTTTAAACCGATTTGCAGCTGCTATTTTAGGAGCTATCATCATGTATGAAATTGAGCATGAAATGGAAATGTGGGCATTTGGTACAGGTATTTTAGGTGGTCACTTTTTAATGATTGCAAATTTAGCGTATGCAAATATGCAGTTAGTGAAAGAAGAAGAGAAGCAAAGGGAACATGCTTCGAAAAACATAGAGCTATGATGAAAGGGACCTAATCGGGTTCCTTTTTTAGTTTAGCGATAATATACAAGTAATCAAATTAACGACAAATATAATACGCTTCTTTTTTGTGTTTTTCAATAGTATGAAAAATAATAAAAAAATTTTAAAAAACCCATCGATTTCTAAAGGTTATGTATGTTATTATGACAAAAGACTTTTTGAAAGAGGTGGATACCAATGTTACAAGCGTTACTTATTTTTGTGCTTCAAATTATTTACGTTCCCATTTTAACAATCCGTACGATTTTGCTTGTAAAGAATCAAACAAGATCCGCTGCTGGTGTTGGATTGTTAGAAGGGGCTATTTACATTGTCAGTTTAGGTATTGTGTTTCAAGATTTATCAAATTGGATGAACATCGTTGCCTATGTCATTGGCTTTAGTACAGGACTATTATTAGGCGGTTATATAGAGAATAAATTAGCAATTGGTTATATTACGTATCAAGTTAGTTTACTAGACCGTTGTAATGAATTAGTAGACGAATTACGTCACTCTGGATTTGGCGTTACAGTATTTGAAGGCGAAGGTATTAATTCTATACGTTATCGCTTAGATATCGTCGCAAAGCGTTCTAGAGAGAAAGAGCTTTTAGAAATCATTAATGAAATTGCACCGAAAGCGTTTATGTCTTCGTATGAAATTCGCTCGTTTAAGGGTGGATATTTAACGAAGGCGATGAAGAAAAGAGCGTTAATGAAGAAGAAAGATGAACATGCATCGTAAAAAAGAGGAATAGTGATGCATTAAAAGCGCAGTATAAGTCCAAATGTAAAAGGGAGGAATCTATTTTGATGTAGATTCCTCTCTTTTTTTATGAAAAATATTCATTTATTAATTCAAAAAGCTAAATCGTATAATTATTTTTTTTACTCATTCTCAAATTAATGATTAGCCATATAATTTGAAAAAATACTGGTATGATAAACGTGATTAATAAAACGATAAGTGATATTGATTTAATTTCGGGTGTTTGAGTAACACCGGCCCCATCAACATCTCGTAGCCAAATAAGAGCTGCCCATATTCCAAAAACGATAATCCAAAATATGTTACCAATCCACCAAGAAATCCATCGTTTTTTCATGTTAGCACCCCCTACATTTATCTACTGTTAAAAGTATATTTTCTTTTGTTACATTTATAATGAAACAACTTTAAAATCAGTTTTTAACTGTATATCTAACTTGTTTGAAGGTTACTATTTCTCCATCATCATCATCGTCTTTCGTTTGTAAAAGTTGAACTTTTGGTTTGTAGTCCGTCCTATGAGCGTGTTCGATATCTTTAATGTTAAGTTTGTAGGATTCACCATTTTTTAGTTTTTGTTCCAACACTTTTTTATTAGCAACATAAATAAAAGTTACTTTATTTTCATCAATGCCTTTAGTTTTAATTTCTAATTCATTGTCTTTTGCTGTAATCGTTGGTGTTAATAATTCCATACTGCCTTTCCCGCTTTCTAAAGAATTCTCTGCTATAGTTGAACATCCTGATAATATGATTCCAGTGAATAGAAGAACAGCTAATTTCTGTTTCATAACATCCCTCAATTCCATGTGATTTTTGATTTTGGTATTGCTAGATTACTAGTGTGGAGTGTAAATGTTTAGTTAGTATCCTCTTAATTGTACCATAATATGTAAAATGAAACAGGATGTATATCCAATTTAAGGGAGAATGAAAAAATTACTGATTTTTGTAAATTCGTATGTTTTAGCTTCTATTTCAATCGAAATGTAGACGAGAGAAAGAAATTTTCTTATAGAAATTATAATTTTTACATTTTACAATAATGATAGGGAATAGATGAATTCATTTAATTCGGAGGTAGTTATTTGAACATTAATGAGAAGGCAATTGAAATGTTTGAACAAAATAAATATGAGGAAGCAATGGAACTGTTTCAACAAGCAGTACATGAATCTAGAGACGTACAATCTCTCAATAATCTGGCTTGGATGTACTTTTATGAGGAAGAGAATGATGATAAAGCTCTTGAATTAATAAGAGAAGTTGTTAAGTTGAATCCTTCTTCATACTTTCCTTATAACATCTTAGGGGACATTTACATGAAACAAGAAAAATGGACAGAAGCGAAAGAAGCATTACAAAAGTCTATTTCGATTCAACCATCAGATGAAGCATATCATAATGTAGCTGTAGCGCATTATAACCTTGGAGAGCTGGAAAAAGCTTCAGACTTTTTCTTGCGAGTTGCAGGGGATTCGGACTATATCATGTATAGCTATGTAAAATGTTTAATTGATTTAGAACGAACGACAGAAGCAAAAGAGAAGTTAGATACTTTTAACAGGGAATCTGATAATTTTTTAGGGGAAATTAATGTAGCAGATTTATATGTTGAGTTGAATTGCTATAAAGAAGCAATTGAATGGTTCGAAAAGGGATATAAAGAATGCTGGAAAAGTCCTAATTGGATTGATAGATTTGTGTATGCTCTATATAAAACGAATAATTTCTCCCGTATAAATGAAGTTATACGGGAATCTATCGAAGCGAAAACAGCAGAAATAGAAGATGTTCAGAATGAAGAAGTAGAAGAAAACTGGACAGAAAATGATAAGAAAGAGTTAATTGAGGAATATACAGAAGAGAATAATTGTTATAAAACAATGGTAGAACGTATCAAATCTGGATATGTTCCAGGGTTAGAATTTGAAACTTATCATATAGGTGGGTGCTATTTGTTTGGTTGTAAAAGGCATAATCATCTTGAATATGAACAATAAAAAGATTCGACTGTCACATATGATGGTCGAATCTTTTTCGTTATAGGTCGCTTGTATTACATAGGTGTATATCCTCTTTAGAGGCCACTTTTTTTATATTCAAAATATGTAGTGAAATAAAACCAATAAGTCCTATTCCGCCAAAAATAAGCCATGGTGTATACATTCCGCTTAAGTTGGATGTAAAAGATGTACCGGTATAATTACCAATGATAAAACCAAATGCGAGTGATAGTTGATAAAATCCGAAGAAAGTGGCTGTATATGATTCATTACTGTAATTTGCAATAGCGATATCAGCGTTAGGTAATACGAGTGTTTCACCGATTGTAAATAAAATTACACAAATAAAGAGCCAATATGGGTGTTGAAATAAAGGAATGAGTAAAAAGGAAATACTCATTAATAAAACACCGTATTTAATAATCGAAAGTGTGTTGTATTTGTGGAATAATTTTCGGAATAATACCATAAATATGACGCCTGTTATCGCATTTATCGTAATAACGAGTGTAGCAAGTTGATTGCTATTACTAATGTTTTTCATATGAAGTGGAAGTGCGACAGTAAGCTGAGTAAACATAATATAGAAGAAAATCATGATAAAGGAAAACAGAAGGAAAGACTTGTTTTGTAAGATGGCCTGTATTCCTAATGTAATAGACGTGTTTTCAGTAGTGACTTGGAAGTGATTTTTAAGTAAGTAAAAGATAAAAGCAAATAACAGCATAAGAGATCCTGTTAGAGAGAAAGCGTAGAGTGGATCGAGTAAGAGTAAGAACCCTCCTGCAATTGGTCCGATTATTGCACCGCAATTAAAGCTAAGGTTTAAATATGTAAATAAATTTTTTCTCAAATGAGCTGGCTGTGAGCCAAATATAGCGCGAGCGGCAGGTTCGTAAAATGCAGTTCCGAAGCCAATAAGTGCAGAAGAAATAGAAATTGTATAGAAATCAGAGCATATTCCTAAAGTGATAAATCCGATTCCTCTCAAAAATAAACCAGCTATCATCATAATGATATAGCCTATTTTGTCAGCAATTAACCCTGAGAATAATGGGATAACTCGTGATGTAATTGTCATAACCGTCAACACTGTTCCTACTTGGACAGCAGAAAAATGAAGAAAGGTTAATAGATAAATAGCTAAAAATGCGTATACTGCAAAATATCCAAAAGACATAAAAAATGAAGAAATAAGCATGAAACGTATCGGTGTTGAGAAACTTTTCATAGAAATCCCCCTAATTATGTAACCAGTAAAATTATTTGATGGTTAACTATTTTATACTATAATTATACATAAAGTCAGAAAAAAGTAAATTTTAAGAAGAAGGTGGATCGAATTGAATCAAAACGCTCCAAATGAACTAGAATATATTCGGGAATTTTTAAATACATGGAGAATACCAAACGATACGAGAGAGCCAATTGATTTGCTGCAAACAAAAGAAGATATAAAGCTCTTTATGAAAGAATATTTTGATGAAGAGTTTCCATTTCATACGATAGAGGAATTAAGAGGTTTTCGAGAAGATATTCGGATGACAATTGAAGGCGAAGGATCATTGCAAAAATGGTTAGAGAAATACCCATTTCATGTACATATAAAGGATGATATGAAAGGTATTACATATGAACCAGTATATGAAGAGAATGTGTATACAAAAATGTTAAGCATTGTGTTAATGTCAATTCAAGAAAATGTGTGGGGAAGGTTAAAAGCATGTCCAGATTGTCGCTGGGTATTTTATGATTATTCGCGAAATGGAAGTAAAAGATGGTGCGGTATGTATGCTGGAGAAGAAGGAGGAAGAGCATGCGGTACGATTGCAAAAGTGAAAAACTACCGGGCGAAGAGAAAAGGGCGATCTGGTTATGATATGTAATTAATATTAGAGAAAGAAAAATGGATGGGGGGAATGAATAATATGAAAGGCACACAAATGCTAGCTACAAATAAAAAGTGTTGGGATACAGTTGCACCTTATTTCTTTCAAGTGGATTGTTTACCGAAATACGGACCGTATACGGCATCTGAAGATGAGATCCATTTGTTCGATTCAATTAAAGATAAAAAGGTACTTGATATTGGGTGTGGAAGTGGACATTCGTTGCAGTATATGGCGGAACAAGGGGCAAAGGAATTGTGGGGACTTGATCTTTCAAGTGCACAAATTGCAATAGCGAATAAGACGTTAAAGGATTGGAATCCAAAGTTAGTATGCGGAGCAATGGAAGAAGAAGGAGATATTCCGAAAGGGTATTTTGATATTGTATATTCCATTTATGCATTAGGTTGGACTTCAGATTTAAGAAAAACGTTGGAACTGATTTATTCATATGTAAAGCCAGGGGGAAGTTTTATTTTTAGTTGGGAGCACCCAGTATATTCAAGCTTACAGTATGGTACGGAAGAAGTTGCTATAAAGTCTTCTTATCATGAGGAAACGCCCATTACGTTTGAAACATTTAAAGGAGAAAATGTACAAGCGACATTATATAAGAGAAAAATAAGTACATACATAAATGAGTTAAATAGATCGGGATTTAAAATTGAGAGAATAGAAGAGCCTGAACCATCGAGCTTGCTTGATGGAGAACTAGCTGAGCCGTCTACGAAATATTATTCTTTATATAAAGCTAGGATGGTGCCAACTACTTTTATTATTAAGGCGAGGAAGTAAATTGTTTTATAAAAAGAAGCCTATCATTTCAAATAGATGAAATGATAGGCTTCTTTATTTTAAAAAAATGAGGTCAAAGGTGTACTTTTCTTATAAAAATGCATTTCATATAAAAGGTGTAATTATTTTGGGGAAGGGGGATTGTTGTGCGTCATCATAGAAAGTGCAAAAAATTTGGAGTGGCACTGCCTCTTCCGCTTATAGGAGCAACGGGTCCGACAGGTAATAGTGGTCCAATCGGTCCAACTGGAGGGCATGAAGGGCCTGTTGGTCCTACAGGGGTGACTGGACCGACGGGAGCAACTGGGCCCCAAGGTGCTCAAGGTAGTCAAGGTCCGATGGGGGAACAAGGTCCACAGGGAATTCAAGGTGTTCAAGGTATTCAAGGCGAAAGGGGGCCGACTGGTCCAACAGGTATTCAAGGGATACAAGGAATACCTGGACCAATGGGAGAAACAGGTCCAACAGGAATACAAGGTATACAAGGAGTGCAAGGAGAAATTGGTCTAACCGGCCCAATCGGAATACAAGGTATACAAGGAGTGCAAGGTGAAATCGGTCCGACCGGTCCAACTGGAAATACGGGTATACAAGGTGTTCAAGGAAATTTAGGAAGTAGTGGTTTACAAGGTGTAACAGGTATACAAGGTATTCAAGGTCCGATGGGTCCGACCGGTCCAACAGGTTCACAAGGAATACAAGGAGAACAAGGGCCAATGGGACCAACAGGTGCAACTGGTGTTCAAGGTTTACAAGGTCCACAAGGTGAGATGGGGGTAACTGGTCCAACAGGCTCTCAAGGAATTCAAGGAGTGCAAGGTGTAATAGGGCCAATAGGTGCAACTGGCTTGCAAGGGGATCCGGGTCCGACCGGCTCGACCGGTCCAACAGGGGTAACTGGACCAACTGGATCTGCAACGGGTCCAACCGGAGCAACGGGCCCAACAGGTCCGCCAGGAGGTCCAACCGGTCCAACCGGTCCAGCAGGATCACCAGGGGGGCCAACAGGTCCAACTGGAGCAACCGGAGCAACCGGGGCGACCGGAGCAACAGGAACGACTGGAATTCAAGGAGTGCAAGGAATACAGGGACCGACAGGTGCAACCGGTTTAACAGGTTTGCAAGGAGTACAGGGACCGATGGGGGTAACCGGTCCAACGGGTGATCAAGGAATTCAAGGTCCACAAGGAGTAATGGGATCAACCGGTCCAACGGGTTTACAAGGTCTACAAGGAGTACAGGGACCGATAGGAGCAACAGGCCCAACCGGTCAACAAGGAGTGCAAGGGGCACAAGGTCCAATTGGTCCAACAGGCCCGCAAGGAATACAAGGAATACAAGGTGAGCAAGGAGTAAGGGGAGCGACCGGTCCAACTGGTTTACAGGGGCTACAAGGAATCCAAGGTCCGAGTGGTCCAACCGGTCCTCAAGGAGTGCAAGGCGTACAAGGTCCGAGTGGCATAACAGGTCCAACTGGTCCTCAAGGAATACAAGGTATTCAGGGACCACAAGGAAGTATAGGCCCAACCGGTCCTCAAGGAATACAAGGTGTGCAAGGTCCACAAGGCCCAACCGGCCAGGCGGGGGCAACGGGTCCTCAAGGAATACAGGGAATACAAGGTCCAATTGGTCCAACCGGTCCCCAAGGAATACAGGGGATACAAGGCGTGCAAGGTTCCCAAGGCCCAACTGGTCCAACCGGCCCTCAAGGTCTACAAGGAATAACCGGTCAGTCGGGCCCAACCGGTCCAACCGGAGTAACAGGTCCGACTGGAGCAACGGGTCCCCAAGGTCCACAAGGAATCCAAGGTCCACAAGGAGTAACCGGCCCAACAGGGGCAACCGGCGAGGCGGGAGCAACGGGTCCTCAAGGTCCACAAGGAATCCAAGGACCACAAGGAGCAACAGGTCCAACTGGAGCAACCGGCCAGACGGGAGCAACGGGTCCTCAAGGTCCACAAGGAATCCAAGGTCCACAAGGAATAACAGGGCAGGCTGGAGCAACCGGCCAGACGGGAGTGACTGGTGCAACTGGACCAACCGGAATCCAAGGCATACAAGGAATAACTGGAGCAACAGGGGGAACGGGAGTAACAGGCCCAACAGGTGCTACTGGCCCAACGGGCTTAGCTGGAGCAACAGGATCATCTGCTATATCTACAGGTGGTGGCTATTTCTTCTCTACATCAACAAGTACAATTGCAGCAAATACTAACATTCCAATTAATTCTGGATCCACTGTATATGGAACGGGTGTATCTTTAACTAGTGCTACGACAGTCACAGTAGCGACGCCAGGAATATATTTAGTAAGCTACTATTTCCAAGGGGATGCAAATGGTGGAAATGAGACAGTATCTGTTAGATTACTATTAAATGGAACGCAACTAACAGGGAGTTTTATACAAAACGTAACGACATCAACTGTAGTAATCGAACCAGCTATTTCAAATACACTTCTTGTGAATGTGACGAGTGCCAATTCAACATTAATATTACAAAATGGCCCGTTAGGTGTAGGGCATGTGACTACTATAGCAGGTGCGATTACAGCAAGTTTAAATGTAGTGAGAATTTTATAAAGAATATAAAAAACACAAGGAATGTCTTTGTAAGACACACCTTGTGTTTTTTAATATTAAATAAACATTTTCTTTATCTTTTCGGTTGAAAAATATGCTGAAAGAAGTATTTGTGATGTAAGTTATCTACAACTTTATTTGCTTGATATGTGCGTTGTTTTTCAATTCGTAGTCTTTGCTCCATCATTTTTATTGCGTGATCAGATAAACGTAACATAATACATTCTCCTTTTCTATAAATATAGGTGACTATTTGATATCGATCCCATATTTATAATTAAGGAGGCAAAATGTGTAACATAGGCAAAAAGCACCTTCCTCTCCCATTACGCTTACGAGGTTAGCTGTCGGACTCGGGAAGTGAGAGTTTCCCTACTTAAAAAAGATTCGCCCCAAGTAGCATAGCTACAAAAATGGTTCCCCCGCTCCAAAATTTGGACTCAGCAAAAGGTTTTATAAAGTAAAAGATAACATAAATAAATTGACGAGTCAAACTATTTATTGTTTTCTGATTTTTTAAGTGAGGTTAAAACCACTCCATCGGGTAATATGATATCCTTTACTTCAATAAAGCCATGTTTTTTATATAAAGACAGAGCAGGGGTGTTTTCTTTCCCTGTTTGTACAATATATGTTTTGGAAGGGGAAAACATGTCAAATACATACAGTAGTAGTTTTGTTGCAATCCCTTTATGAAAATGATTAGGGGATACTACTAAACGATGAATATCCACTTCCTCTTCGTCTACTTTAAAAGAAATAAACCCAGCAAGTGTATCTTCATAAAAATAGCCGTAGAAAATTTCATCACAGGATTGAATATCAGCTACAGTATCATAAAGGCGAGGGATAGCTGTACTATTTATATATTTTGCCTCAATTTCATAAGCTGGTATTTGAATGCTTAAAATAGAAGTAGCGTTTTTGTGAGAAGTTGTTATTAATTTTTGAATCATAGAGAAAGAACCTCCTTGTTGGCTGTATTTTCATAGATTTGACAAGATTTTTCTTTATTGGATATAATAATTATAATAGTTACATAACAATTTAGTATGAAAAAGAAATACACCATAATAGAAATGGAGGACTAAAAATGGGATGGATTATCACATTAATAGTTGGTGCTATTATAGGTGCAATTGCTAGTTCTATAACGGGTAAAAATTTCCCAGGTGGTATGTTCGGAAATATTATCGCAGGTTTATTAGGTGCTTCGTTAGGTGGTAGATTATTTGGATCCTTTGGGCCATCATTTGGTGGGATTCATGTCGTGCCAGCATTATTAGGTGCAATCGTGTTAATTCTTATTGTATCATTTGTAGTGAAAGCTGCAAGGAAATAGAGATATAGATTATGATGAAGAGCCCTGAATAAGGGCTTTTCATCATTCGAAGAGGTGGTTTCATTGGAGAAAATAAATATAAGAAAAAGAGATAAGTTAAGAAAGTTTTTTAGAGAACAAAATTATTTGGCGGTATTACTTGGATTTGCGTTATTGTTCATTAATATTTTATTGCTAACAAAAATATCATTTGTTTTTACACCGTTTATCGTATTTTTAAAAACAATTTTCTTCCCAGTACTATTAGCGGGCGTGCTATTCTATATTTTACATCCATTCGTTTCGCTTTTAGAAAAGAAAGGTGTTTCAAGAATCGTATCGATAGCCTCAATATACTTAATAGTAATTGGATTATTTGTGTTTTTAGTTTTAACGGTTATTCCTATTATCAAAGATCAAATTGACGCATTGATAGATAATCTACCATATTTTGGTCATGAAATCGAAAGGGCAGCACGTAGATTTGGGGAAAGTAACTTACTCGGTAAAATTCAGGAGAATTTAAATATTGATGTTGCGAATATTGTAAAAGACTACACAGTTGATTTTACAAAGTCATTATCATCAGTAACTGGTAATGTAACTGGATTTTTGAGTACTATTACAGAGGTTGTTTTAACATTTGTAATGGTTCCATTTATATTGTTCTATCTTTTAAAAGATGGTGAGCAATTACCGAATCACTTTTTAAAGTTCATTTCAGAGCAAAGACAACCAGCAGCAATGAGAATACTAGATGATATGCATTATGCGATTAGTTCGTACATTAGGGGGCAAATTATAGTTAGCTTGTTTATCGGTATTATGCTATTAATTGGTTACCTTATTATCGGTATTAAATATGCAGTACTACTCGCTATTTTAGCGATGATTGTAAATATCGTTCCGTACGTAGGACCAATTATCGCCATTACACCAGCGTTAATTATTGCGTTTATTGATTCGCCAGGGATGGTTTTAAAGGTAATTATTGTAATGATGGTTGTACAATTAGCAGAAGGTAAATTTATTTCTCCGCAAGTTATGGGTAAGAAGTTAGATATCCACCCAATTACAATCATATTTATTATTTTAACTGCCGGAAACTTATTCGGGATTATGGGCATTATTTTAGCCATTCCAGGATATGCGATATTAAAAGTGTTAGTTACACACGGTTATAGATTTGTTAAGTTGAATACATGAAAAAAAGAGCTAAAACAGTGGGAACTGTTTTAGCTCTTTTTTATTAACAATTCATTTGCATATTGGCGCGCCCATTGATCCGCTTCCAATATAGCATCAAGTGAAGGATCTTTTACATTATGATGAGCTTCAACTGTTTTGTAAATTGTTTTTTCAATATCGAAAAAGGCAATTTCATTTTTTAAGTATAGTGCATTCGCAATTTCATTTGCTGCATTTAATACAGCGGGAGTAGTACCACCGATTTTGCCACATTCATATGCGTATTGTAGACAAGGGAACTTCTCTAAATCTGGTTTTTCAAAATGTAAACTACCGATTTCTAATAAATTTAATTTTTCATAGGAAGAAGGTAGCCGAGCAGGATAGTGAAACGCATATTGAATCGGCATTCTCATATCAGGAGCACCGAGCTGTGCCATAACTGATCCATCAATAAATTCTACTAAAGAATGAATGATACTTTCTTTATGAATCATTACATCAATTTTTTCATACGGAATATCAAATAGCCATCTCGCTTCCATTACTTCAAAGCCTTTATTCATTAATGTGGCAGAATCAATCGTTAGTTTTGCACCCATTAACCAGTTTGGATGTTTTAAAGCGTCCTTAGCTTGTAATGTTTGCATTTCTTCACGTGTTTTATCACGAAAAGCACCACCGGAAGCTGTTACAATTAACTTCTCAATCTCTTTATTATTTTCTCCGTTTAAACATTGGAAAATAGCTGAATGCTCACTATCTACTGGAATTAAGCGACATCCGTTTTGTTTCGCTAGTTCAGTTACGATATGTCCAGCTGCAACCAAAGTTTCTTTATTAGCAATAGCGATATCTTTCTTCGCTTTTAATGCTTCAATTGTTGGGAGTAATCCTGAAACACCTACAACAGAGCTTAATACAAGATTTGAATCAGGGTGAGTAGCTACTGCAATTAAGCCATCAGTCCCGTGTGTGATTTTTGTATTTGCTGAAATACGCGTACGAAGCTTGTCTGCTAAGTCTTTTGTCGCAACGCTTACAATACGAGGTTGAAACGTTTTGATTTGTTGCTCAAGAAGATCGATATTATAATTTGCGGTTAAACCGACGATTTTAAAATGTTCAGGATGAGCTGAAATGACATCTAATGCAGATGTGCCGATGGATCCTGTTGAACCTAAAATTGATATATATTTTACCATGAAAAAACCTCCAAAGTTGTTTCGAATATTTCTGCAAACCTATATAAAATTAGACAATTGAAGTGGAAATTCCTGCTATATAAAATAGAAAATTAGGGTTTGTTTGGAAGTGAAATGTGATAAACTGTAAAAAATAACGAAAAAGCAATGAAAGAGAAGAGTACATATTCGAAACTTTTTAGAGAGCTGATGTGTGGTGGAAATCAGTAAGGGATGAATATGGAATGGGCTCTGGAGCTTCTAACTGAAATGAGTAGGTAAAGACGGTTACTTCACGTTAAGAAGTTGAAGTGAGCTATAATGATAGCTAATTAAGGTGGTACCGCGGGAGTCTCTCGTCCTTTTTTAAGGATGAGAGGCTCTTTTTATTTTGAGAAAGGAGGAGTTAGTGTGAGTGAGAAAATAATGTTAACAGGAATTAAGCCGACAGGTTATCCGCATTTAGGAAATTATATTGGTGCGATTAAACCTGCATTACAAATGTCAAAGAATAATGAAGGAAAAGCATTGTACTTTATAGCTGATTATCATGCATTAAATGCTGTTCATGATCCAGAGAAGTTCAGCAGTTATACGAAAGAGGTAGCAGCTACTTGGTTATCGCTTGGACTTGGGGAAGATGTTGTTTTTTATCGGCAAACAGAAGTATCGGAGATTCTAGAATTAGCTTGGATTTTAGCTTGCCTAACTCCGAAAGGTCTTATGAACCGTGCTCATGCGTATAAAGCGAAGGTGGAGCAAAATAAAGAAGCGGGTTTAGAGGTAGATGCAGGAGTGAATATGGGATTATATACGTATCCGATTTTAATGGCGGCGGATATATTACTATTTCAAGCTACTCATGTACCAGTTGGGAAAGATCAAATTCAGCATATTGAAATTGCACGTGATATTGCGACGTATTTTAATCATACATTCGGCACGACATTTACACTTCCAGAGTATGTAGTGCAAGAAGAAGGAGCAATATTACCAGGACTTGATGGAAGAAAGATGAGTAAAAGTTACGGGAATGTGATCCCATTATTTGCAGAGAAAGAAAAACTACGAAAGTTAATATTTAAAATCAAAACAGATTCTTCACTTCCAAATGAACCGAAAGAACTAGAAACGTTATTTACGATTTATAAAGAATTTGCGACGGAAGATGAAATACAGTCGATGAGTGAAAAGTATGAGGCTGGAATCGGATGGGGCGATGTGAAAAAAGAGTTATTTCGCGTTGTAGATCGTGAGTTAGCTGGACCTCGTGAGAAATATACTATGTATATGAATGAGCCGAATTTATTATACGAAGCTTTAGAAAAAGGTGCTGAGCGAGCAAGAAAAATCGCGAAGGTAAATTTAGCGGAAATTAAAAAACGGATTGGATTTGAGAGGGGGCGCTGAGCGTTCCCTCGTTTTTCGATATAAATTATTCTTTATATCGATACGTAGAGCAAGGAGTTCGCACTTCTTTTCCGAACTTATTAGTTGCATATATGAAAAAGTATGCTAATATAGGGTTGCTTATTAAACGTGTTTAATAAGTTTAATTAAAGGCACTTATTAAAGGTATTTAATAAGTGCATCCCATATAATAAAAAAGGAGAGGATTGTATGAAAACGGAGAAAGAAAAGATGGTGGCAGGAGAAATGTATATTGCGGATGACGAAGAATTGGTGGCTGATAGGGTGGAGGCAAAACGTTTAACACGCCTTTATAACGAGGCGATGGAGACAGGAGATGAGAGGCGTTTTACGTTGTTAAATCAGCTTTTAGGTTCTTCAGCTGATGGGAAATCCCAAATTAATCCTGATTTTCGTTGTGATTACGGCTACAATATCCATGTTGGAAAGAGCTTTTTTGCAAATTTCAATTGTGTGATTTTAGACGTTTGTGAAGTTCGAATCGGTGATAATTGTATGTTTGCACCTGGTGTTCACATTTATACTGCTACTCATCCATTACATCCGGTGGAACGAAACTCTGGCAAAGAATATGGAAAACCGGTAAAGATAGGTAACAATGTTTGGGTTGGCGGAGGCGCTATTATTAACCCTGGTATTTCAATTGGAGATAATGTTGTAATTGCTTCAGGGGCAGTTGTGACAAAAGATGTACCTAATAATGTAGTTGTTGGTGGTAACCCAGCTAAAGTTATTAAAACGATAGAAGAGTAAAAGGTGTTTCATATGAAGAAAGATTTTGCGGAAAATGATACAAAGACGCTAATTGCCTCTCGAAATGCTCTATTCCTCTTATTTGCTTTGCCAGGTGTGGCATTTGCTACATGGATTTCTAGAACAGCAGCTACTCGAGATATTTTAACAGTGTCAAATGCAGAAATGGGCTGGATTTTGTTCGGATTATCTGTCGGTTCAATAATTGGTTTACTGAGTGCAAGTCATTTTATTGACGGTAAGGGAGCTAGAGACGTTATTATAGGCAGTATGTTTTTTATGATTGTTGGATTGCTTTGTTTAGGTATTACTATTTATTTTGTTTCTAGTATGGGGACTTTTGGTAGCTTACTAGTATTTGGAGTAGGATATGGATTAGCAGAAGTCGCATTGAATGTAGAAGGTTCTGCCATTGAGCAGAAATTAGGAACAACTCTTCTTCCGAAATTCCATGGCTTTTTTAGTATAGGAACTTTAGTAGGCGCGCTCAGTGGTTCTGCCGCCATCTCGCTTCACATCCCAATTCTGTATCAATTTCTTGCGATTTCGGTCATGTTTGTATTACTTGTATGTATGTTGTATCGTTTTCTTCCGCATGGGACAGGAAAGAAGGAGAAATCGCGAAACAAAAAGCGAGCGAAGCATACTTCCTTACGTATGGAAAGAAGGGTGCTTTTACTTGGTCTTTTCGTGCTTGGAATGGCATTTGCAGAAGGGAGTGCAAATGATTGGCTACCTATTGTGATGGTAGATGGACATCAGCAAAGTATAGTGACAGGTTCTATTATGTACACTATTTTTGTATTGGCAATGACATTAGCTCGAATGTGCAGTAGTTATTTTCTTGATCGATTCGGTCGTGTCGCGGTTATGCGTGCTACTATTATGATGGCGATTATAGGAATGACAATCGTCATATTTGGGAGTAACTCATATTTTCTAGCACTTGGTGTAGTACTGTGGGGGATTGGTGCCGCGTTAGGTTTCCCGATTGGGCTTTCTGCTGCTGGAGATGACAGTGAAAATGCGACTTCTAATGTTGCTGCAGTTTCTATCATCGGTTTTACAGCGTTTTTAGTCGGACCACCATTTTTAGGAATACTTGGAGAAGCATTCGGAATACGTAATGCTTTGCTAGCTGTTTTATTATTTGTTATCTTGTCTGGAATTGTATCGTCTGTTATGAGAGAGAATGCATCGAGTTAAATACGGAGTGCCGCTAGTAGAAATATATCATCTCTATTGCTTTAGAAAATGATGTATGATATATTGTCAACGCAACTTATTAAAAGTGTTTAATAAGTATGTTGATTAAGGTGGTGAGCGATTTGAGTGAACAATTTGTTACTCAAAAATCGATTAAAGAGACGATCCTTCGCGGCATTCGTACAGCTCTTCTAGAGCGAGGTAGTGCAACGAAAGTTGAACTTAGTAATACATTAGAAATCAGTTTTCCAACGATAAGTAAATTTATAGAAAAAATGAAACAAGACGGTGAAGTCACTTTAGCCGGTTTAGATGATTCAAGTGGTGGAAGAAGAGCAAAACGATATGAATATAATCCAGAATATATGTTAGGTTTAGCGATATTTTTAGAAAAAAATGAGACGAACTATACAATTTTTAACTGTTTAGGGGAAGTAAAAGAACAAGGCAGTACTTCAAGTGCATTAATTGATACGGGTCTAAGTGTATTGACAGAACATATAGAAAGTCTTATAGCTACGTTTCCAAAGATAAGTTCAATCTCAATTGGTGTTCCTGGTGCTGTCGATAATGGGCGTATTTTCTATATTCCTGGATATGAAAAGTTCCAAAATTTTAATTTGAAAAGTCACTTGGAGGAACTGTTTTCTATACCAGTAGTAATAGAAAACGATATGAATGCTGCAGTGCTCGGCTATCATAAAAATACTGGAAACAATGAAAATTCCTCTCTTGTATATTTGTATTCAGGTCAAAATGGCCCAGGTGCGGGGATTATGGTAAATGGAGATGTCGTACGCGGAAGCACATTTTTCTCAGGAGAGATATCTTTCGTCCCGCAGTACGATAATAAAAATTTCTTGCAAGCTTTGAGAAGTGAAGATTCGAATAATCCAGAGGAATATAATATAGATGCTATTACTCGTTTAATAGCTACATGTATAGCTATTATTAACCCTCATGGATTCATCTTCTGTGATGATGAAGTGAACCAAATTGTTATAGATCAGATTGTAAAAAGTTGTCCACAGTACATTCCGGCAGAACATATTCCGAAAATAACAGTGAGCAACTGGAAAGAAGATTATTTATATGGGTTAAAAAGCCTTGGACTTGATCTTATGATTACGAGAACAAATAAAGAAAATTAAATGTACTGGCAATGAAGCATCCAATTGCCAGTTGAATAACATAAAAGAAAAGGTGTCGATTATGAAAATTGAGCATGTAGCAATTTGGGTGAATGATTTAGAAAGAATGCGTGATTTCTATAAACAGTACTTCGGTGGTGAAGAAAATAGCTTATATCACAATCCGAAAAAGCAGTTTAAATCTTATTTCATAACTTTTGAAGGCGGTGCGCGTCTAGAACTTATGAAGCAGGTAGGGATAGACGAGAAAGTACAAACACAAACAATAGGATATGCGCATATTGCTTTTTCAGTAGATAGTAAAGAAAAAGTGAACAAATTAACTAATACATTAAGAGAAGCAGGATACTCAGTGTTAAATGGGCCGCGTACTACAGGGGATGGTTATTATGAAAGTGTAGTAAGTGATCCTGAAGGAAATCAGATTGAGATAACAATCTAACATTATATTTACTAATAATTGATAAAAAATAAAATTTTGTTGTTCCCCCAAATGTGAACGAGAAACCTATTATTTCTGCAGAAAGGGGGACATAACGTTGAGTGAAATCATTTTTATTTTCTGTATATATCCATTGCTTGTTTGTATTGTTTCAATAGCTGGAGCATATAAAGTAGGTACATTTTATGTGATGCCAATAGTAACATTTCTTATTTTTCTTATGTTAAATGTTACAGCGCACGATCCAGCATTTTTCTTTTGGGTGGGCATGTATACTATTCTTTCATTTATTGTTTCTTATATAACTATCCTTTTTATAAAGGGATATAAAGTTGTAAAAAGAGAGCGTTAATATCATTTTGGGGAAATAGGGATTTACGGTGAACGATAACAACCTCATTTCACGTTGTAATGACGGGAAATGAGGTTGTTTGATTTCTATTTTTTATTGGATTGATGAAAATCGCGAAGAATCTTCTCAATGACTGGATGAAGATTACTAGGTAACTCATCAAGCGGAAAGAAGCGTAATTCTTTCGATTCCCTTTGATCGCATACAAGCTCACCGTGGAATTCTCGGCAAATATAAACAACGAGTACACCATGTACTTGATCACCATTTGGATAGATTTGAAAGAAGTCTGGTCCTGAGTATGTACGGAATAATTCTGGCTCTTTAATAATAAGTCCAGTTTCTTCAAACACTTCTCGTTTTAAAGCATCTTCTAACGTTTCGTTATATTCTAGGGCACCACCAATAATGCCCCAGAGGTTAAAATCTGTACGGAACTGCAGCAATACTTCATCTTTTTCATTTAATATAATGGCGTGTGATCCTATTAAAATAAGTGGATGATTTCCTACTAGATTTCTCATATCTTCAATATAACCCATGTCATTGCTCCTTGTATTTAATAATAGTTAGGAAGTTCTTTTAACATTCTTTCTGTTTTACGTGCTGTAAAGGCTAAGTTATGGTCATCTTTCGTTCTGAAAAATAATGTGCGTAAAAAGGTTTTAATATTGGCACATAAAATACAATACTCAGTAAGCGAAAGGCGTTTTCTAATTTGAGGAAGCCTTTTTATTTTTTTTTGAATAATAGAAATTAACTCGTTTTGAGGAAAATCATGATACAGCATTGCTAGTAATGGAGTAACGATGCGCTCATCTTCGTTATTATGAAAAAGGTCAGATGGAATAAAGATTTTATTTAATAAACAATGAATTAATTCTTCGTACCATTCAAAAGTGGTATACGTATTATGAACAATTTCAGTAAAGGCATCAGATACGTGAGCAAGACAATGAGCCCATCCTTTATTTTCGATATAGCCCCGAAAATCTGTTTCTAAGTTTGTGTAAGTAATGAGTTTATTTTTTATTTCTTCGATATCCTCCTCTGTACAAAAGTAGTGCGAATTAGCGAATTGGAGTATTAACGCAATTAACGAAACAGTGTAAGAACGTGTGAAAACCCCATCTGTATGTGGGGAGTAAATGTCACAATATAAATACTCATCACTTAAACAAGTTTGCAGAAGTAATTTCAGCTGATCGTCCATAAGGAATTCATGATGAATGAAATGCGCAAAACATTTATATATAAGTTGGTAACGAACGTAGCTATCAGTCGTTCCGATATACTGAAGCATGTTCAAAGTTAACTCATTTACGTCTATATGTTGCAGTTGCGTATAGTCATTTTGTTGTATAAGCTCTAACTGTTGTTGCAATGCTGTAATATCCACTGGAGAACCTCCTCCGCACTTTAAAGATGCGATCTTTTCTAGTATTCTATATATTCAAGGACAATCCTGCTCATGCAAGGAGAACGATTAGAAATTCGAGTATGATATAGATGAGGGAAGAATATGACGACGATAGAACAGTTAGAAAAACATTTTAAAATAAGAAGAAGTGCTTCTTCTATTATGATAAAAGAAAATAATGCAGAGATTTTTACAGAAGAGCAATTAGAAGAGATGTTGCAATATTGCGTTGCTGAAGCTGAAAAAGATGGATTAGAAAAACTACATTTTGAAATCTCTTCAAAAAGTCCAAATTATGATGTGTATAAAAAATGTTTTGAAACGTATTCATTTGAATATATTACTGAAAACATGATTGTATTTAAAGATATATACGAAGTAGAAGATGTAGAAAGTGAAGTTGATTTTAAGTTAATTGAAGAAGTAGGGGAAGAGGCTTTTTATTCACTGTGGAATGAAGCGACGGGAGAACCAGTCGCTCATGATCAATTTGTGCATATGATGCTACAAGAAATTGGTGAGCAATGGAAAGAACATTGCTTAACAGCGAGTGTCGATGAAGAGCCGATAGGAATTGTAATCCCGCATATTGAAAGAGGTACGTTAGAAGAAGGGAAACTTATGTACTTCGCAGTTACTCCAAATATACGTAACAAGGGATATGAAGCTGCACTATTTGCAGGTGCGATGTTTGTCTTAAAGGAAATAGGTGCATCTTATTATATTGGTGAGACAAATGTACAAAATGAGTGGATGAAGGATGTTTTTGAAAAGAACGGATGTCAGCTGCTGAGTTGTACTGAGCGGTATGTGAGGGAGTTTTAAGATATACCCTGGGACACATCTAGTGGGAACCCGTGTACAAATTTTGAACAAGTAAAAGAACTTTTCGCCTGTTTGTAAGATAAAAAGAAAAATGAGAACGACAAAGTAGTTATTCCTATAATAAAATAGAGTAAGATTTGACTATAAGAGAAAGCGTTGGTGAAAGAATGGAGCAGCAAAGACATTGGTTACAAGCAACTGTAGAGAGAAATGAAGATAATACGTTACAAATAAAATGGGAAAATAATATAGAAGAAGTTCGTATTTATTGGAGTACTTCACCAGAACATATTGAAGAAACTGGAGAATTACTTGCAACGGTAAATGGAGAATTATCATATACAATTGAAAACCCGAGTGAAAATGAACGTCCATATTTTAGATTAGTAGGAAGTAATGGACAAGCAGTAACAGTAGCTGAGCGTAGACTGCCATTACAAGGCGCGTTTAACTTCCGTGATATGGGAGGATATGAAACGACTGAAGGCCGTAAAGTGAAATGGGGCAAATTATACCGTTCTGAAGAATTAGCAGGACTAACAGAATGGGATATTGCGTATTTACAAAAGTCTGGCTTAAAGTTAATTTGTGATTACCGTACAGACTTTGAAGTGAAGCATAAGCCGAATCCAGAAATTACAGGTGCTCGTCAAGTGTGCTTACCAGTTATGCAAGACTTAGCGAAAGACTTAAATATAAATGAGTTTTTCCAAGTTGGTGACCTTTCAATGTTAGGAAAACCAGGTGAGTATCTTGTGAAAATGAATCAAGATTTCGTAAGTGGCAACGAGGCATTCGTGAGCTTCTTAAACTTAGCGCAAAACCCGGAAAACTTACCGTTAGTAAACCACTGTACAGCTGGAAAAGATCGTACTGGATTTGGTTCAGCATTATTATTACTTTTACTAGGCGTACCGGAAAAAACGGTAATGGAAGATTACTTATTAAGTAACGGATTCCGTGAAAAGTTAAATGAAAAAATGATGGCCTTTTTAGGTGCGAAATTACAAAACGATGAGAGCAGAGCGATATTAGGTGCAATGTTTGAAGCGCGCGCCGAATATTTACAAGCTGCGATTGGTGAAATTCAAAAGCAATACGGATCAGTTGAAGCATACGCTGAAAGGGCTCTTGGCTTTACGAAAGAGTCGTTAGAGGAAATGAAAGAGTTACTGCTGGAAGAAAAGTAAAAAGAAGGGAGGCTGGTTTTAATTAGCCTCCCTTTCTTATTGTTGTTATAATTAAGCTATGAGAATATAGGAGTTGAGAAAAACATCATGAAATACAAAGTTATATTATTCGACGTAGATGATACATTATTAGATTTCCCAAAAACGGAAAGACACGCATTACATAATGCGTTTGTACAGTTTGGTATGTCTACAGGGTATAATGATTATCTTGCAAGTTATAAAGAGATTAGTAATGGATTATGGAGAGATTTAGAAAATAAAATGATTACGCTAAGTGAATTAGCCGTAGAGCGATTTAGACAATTATTTGCAATTCATAATATAGACGTAGATGCGCAGCAATTTAGTGATGTATACCTTGAAAATTTAGGGAAGGAAGTACATCTTATAGAAGGCGCAGTACAATTATGTGAAAATCTACAAGATTGCAAGTTAGGTATTATTACGAATGGATATACGAAGGTGCAACAATCAAGAATCGGAAATTCGCCTTTATGTAATTTCTTTGATCACATTATTATTTCTGAAGAAGTTGGTCATCAAAAACCAGCACGTGAGATTTTTGATTATGCGTTTGAGAAGTTTGGGATTACTGATAAATCAAGCGTACTAATGGTTGGAGATTCGTTAACTTCTGATATGAAAGGCGGAGAAGATTACGGCATTGATACGTGTTGGTATAATCCGAGTTTGAAAGAAAACGGGACAGATGTTAACCCGACTTATGAAGTGGAGAGTCTTCTACAAATTTTAGAAATTGTAGAAGTGGCGGAAGAAAAGGTAGCTTCATTTTAATCATGCTGATATTTGTCGAAAAATCGATATATTGAAAAAATCGTTGATATATTGTAAGTTGTGATAGATATATTGAAAAAATCGTTGATATATTGTAAGTTGTGATAGATATATTTGAAAAATCGTTGATATATTGTAAGTTGCGATAGATATATTTGAAAAATCGCTCATATAAATTCATATACTAAGATATAGAACAAAAAAATAGAGCTACTATACAAGGTCATTCACGTGTTATAATGCGTGAATTAAATATGCGTATATAAATAGTTTCCTAGCGTGATGCGATGTCATGTATGATTAGTGTAACAACTAGAGGTGAATAAAGAATGTTAAAGTTTTTATTTGAGTTAGACAAGAATCTCCCGCAGAAGGATGAGCCACGGTATGATGCTTATTCAAAGGGCTTTATCGAAGGAGATGTAACGATTTGCGCGAGTGACAGCGTATTTTTTCAAAAATCATGTATGAAGGTTGCGGAGCTGGGCATTTATTTAGGTCAGTGGATGGAACAAGTTCAACACGGGCAGAACGTACCTATGAAATATGAAACGGCTGACCGTGAAGAGGTAATTCTTGGTTTCTTCTATGAAGAGGATCATAATCAATGGAATGTTTCTTCCAGCTGGCAAGAATTTGAACTTCAAGAGCTTATATCTACTACAACATTAATAGAGAGTGTTCAACACTATTTGTATGAGCTAAATAAAGAACTGCGCATGATAGAATATCCTGTGACGTTTGATCAGTACTTAAGAGGAGAGCGAATGATGCAGCTCTCTTACAAACGACCGTGTGATAGCAAAGCAGATACGACGCCGATAGAGTTTTATAATGGAAGTGAGCAAGTAGGCGTAGTACGGGGTTATTATAAAAATACGTTGATGAGAGTGCTGGACTTCATTCCGAAAATTGGTAGTAATATCATTTATGAAATAAAGGATAGTAAGGGCAATATTCGCGTCATTGCAAAGGATGTAAGTAGGCAGCGCCAAAGAAAGATTTTAGTAACGTACATCGATAATAATGATGCAGAGCATGAAATACTTGTATGTGACGGAAAGTTATTGGATGCAAATTTTATATTTACCTTTACATATAAGGCAGAAGAATATGTTGTTCATAAAACTTCATTTGGAATGGGAAAATTATTACGAAAAGGCTATTTAATCGCAGATTGGAACATTCGTCTTGAGGAAGATATGTATTACATCGAGATGAATGCATATGATGGAGATTACATGGAGGATCAATACTTACTATTAGGCGTATTTCATGCGGTTTTATATGGATAATCTATGAGAAATACCGTCATTCTTCTTGGAAAGAATGACGGTATTTTTTATTTATCCTCAAAAATAAAAATCTCATCAATCGTACTATGAAGTGCCTTCGCTATATCGTGAGCGAGTTGCAATGAAGGATTATACTTACCTTTTTCAAGGTGGCTAATTGTTTCACGCCGTACACCAACTTGCTTCGCTAAATCTTCTTGTGTCATGTTCAATTTTGCGCGGTATTCTTTTATCTTCGTTACGAACGCCATGGCGCATCTTCCATTTCATCAACAGGTTTATCATAAAAGAACATAGAAAAACCGAACGTAAGAATGAGTGTGCCGAAAATAAGAGCGATATCAATTTCTTGTAGCGCCGGGTTTGGAAATAACATTTCAATAAATATAATGATAGCGGTAGTTAGTAATGTAACGATAAATGCATTGCGACACGATTTATTGACAATTTGTTCAAACAGTTCATCGTGTTGAACTGTTCTATACGATGTGAAAAAGGAGAAGAAACAGAACATAGTAAACAATCCTTTTTCATAAAAAAATCCGAGGAAACCGAAGAAACCGAGAAATCCTAAATATTTTATCCAAGTTGTTTTCATGATAGGTCCTCCTTACGTTGTTAGAAATAAGTCACGTTATGTTACAAATATATCACAATTGGATAGGAATGGTAATAATAGTTTTCCAGTTTGCTTCATAATAATAGTAAAAAGAGGAAATATGCTGCGAAATAAAGAGGATAATATTGTAAAATGGTTGTAAGGAGGGGGAGGAAGAAATGCTAACTTGGATCATGATCGTTGTATTACTTGTAGTGATTACTGTCATTGCGACGGTGTTAATTGGGCGGAATGGTGATGCAAATTATAGCAAAGCGACAAAGGGGAATATTAAACGATTAACAATGATTTATATTATACTAGCTGTCGTTTTAGTTGTTGGATTAGGGGTGTATATTTATTTTAAAGGTTAAATAAACTGAAAAATGTAAAAATCTTAAAATGGAAGTATGCTATAATATCAATATAGTTATTTGGTAATTAAGGAAAGGATTGGATGGAATGATTGAAATTACGAATGTGTCAAAAAGTTATAATGGGTCTACTTATGCAGTAAAAGATTTAAGTTTATCTGTACCTAGCGGCGAAATCTTTGGATTTTTAGGACCAAATGGTGCGGGTAAATCCACGACAATTAAGATGATTACTGGCATTCACGGGGTGGACAAAGGGACTATTACGATTAATGGAAAAAATATTATGGAAGAGCCGATGGAAGCAAAGAAGACGTTTGGTTATGTGCCGGATAGCCCAGATATGTTTTTACGTTTAAAAGGAATTGAATATTTAAACTTTATGGCTGATATGTATGAAGTGCCGAAGGAAGTAAGACAAGAACGAATAGAGTCTTTAGCGAAGAAGTTTGATCTTTATAATGCATTATCTGATCAAATTCAAAGTTATTCGCACGGTATGAGACAAAAAATCGTTATTATTGGTGTGCTCGTGCATGAACCAGATGTATGGATTTTAGATGAACCGTTAACAGGGCTTGATCCGAAATCTGCATATATTTTAAAAGAAATGATGAGAGAACATGCGGATAAAGGAAAGATTGTATTTTTCTCTACGCACGTATTAGAAGTAGCGGAAAAAATATGTGACCGGGTTGCTATTATTAATAAGGGGAATTTGCAGTTTAAAGGAAATTTAGATGAAATGAGAGATCATTTTAAATCCAATGAATCACTTGAAAAAATGTTCTTGGAGATGACGGGCAATGAGTAAAATTTGGACGTTAACGAAGGTACTATTAAAGTTAAATTACGCAGATTTTATAGCAGATAAGAAGAAGCGATGGGCGTATTTATTTTCATTTGCAGCTATTTTATTTGTTGGATTTTTAATATTTGGTTCGATGACGCACGGAATGTATGAAGGTTTGAAACAATTAGGGCAAGGGCCGGGAATGATTATTGCAATGGGACTTGCGATTGCGAGTATATGGGTATTTTTAATGAGTATAACGAACATTTTAACTGTATTTTACTACAGCAATGATATTGAAATGTTACTGCCGTTACCATTAAAACCAGCGCAAATTATTTCGGCAAAATTTTTAACGGTATTAATTACACAATACGTAATGAGTTCATTTATTTTATTACCAATCTTCATTACGTACGGTTTAAAAAGTGGCGCATTTATTACATATTACATATATATGATTTTTATTTACTTACTCTTCCCAATCGTGCCGTTAGTATTAGCTTCGTTACTGATGACAATTATTATGAGGTATACAAATATAGCGAAAAATAAAGATCGAGGAAATATATTTATTGGAATCGTAAGTATATTATTTATTGTAGGAATTAACGTATTTATGCAGTGGAGAAATAAAAGTGCGTTTTCTGGAGATGGGGCTGCGGAATACCTTGTAAATAATCAATCTTCTCTTTTAGTACAAATGACAAATTATTTTCCAACTACATATTTTGGAGCAGTGGCATTAGTAGAAAATGCAAATTGGAAGGGACCTTTATATGTAATAATCTTTGCAGTTATTTCATTTGTCTTCTTTGTGTTGTTTTATTACATAGCAGAGCGTACATATTTAAAAGGGGTTATTGGACTTTCAACGAGTACAGCAAAGAAACAAGTTATTTCGGCGGAAGGTTTACAGAAATCAACAGTACAAAGTTCGCATTTAAAAGCGTATGTGAAAAAAGAATTTAAAACGTTATTCCGTACACCACAATTTTTCTTAAATTGCATTGTACAAACTTTCGTTATGCCAATTATGTTGTTCTTTATTTTATTTGTGCAAGATGGAAATTTAAAGTTTATTACAGAGTATATTAACAATCCAGAGACAACGGGATTTGCAATAGGTGTTGGCCTTTGTGCATCGTTATTTTTAATGGGGAGTAACGTCATTGCAACAACGTCATTTTCGCGAGATGGAAACTCTTGGTTTGTGAATCGTTATTTACCAGTAAAGGCTGCGGATATCTTTTTTGCGAAAGCAATCACTGCTTGGTTAATTAATGTAATCATTTTAGCAGTATTCGGTATTACGATGGCAGTTGTAGCTGGGATTTCTCCAGTCTTTATGATACTGTGGTTTTTACTAAGTGCGAACGGGTTACTGTTAATTAATTTAATTGGAACACGCTGGGACGCACAAACTGCAGATATTCATTGGGATACAGAGCAGAAATTATTTAAAAGTCGATATACAACTTTATGGAATTTTTTAGCTAATATTTTAATAGCTTTAATTATTGTGGGGGGAGTAAGTGTATTATACTTCTTCCTTCATGTCGGACTGTGGGTTATGTTTATCGTTTTATTTGTAATGTTTACGATTGTAAATTATATCTTTATTAAAATGTTAAAATTAGGTGCTGAACGTATACTGTCAAATATTCAATAAGAAGATAGATCCTCTGTATTCATGCAGGGGATCTGTGTATAGATGGAGGAGAAAAAGGTGAAGAAAATAGCAATTGTAACAGGGGCAACTCGTCTGAATGGAATTGGTGCAGCTGTATGCAAGGTGCTTGCTCAAAAGGGGATAGACATTTTTTTCACGTACTGGCCAAAGTATGATAAAGCGATGCCATGGGGAATGAGTGATCAAGAACCCTTTTTGCTGAAAAAGGAAATTGAAAGTTACGATGTTCGATGTGAAATGGCAGAAATCAATTTATCGCAGTCTTATTCGCCAAATCGTTTGTTTTATATGGTATCAGAACGGTTAGGTGATCCATCTATTCTAGTTAATAATGCAGTATATTCTACTCATACGAGAATTGAGGAATTAGATGTAGAGCAGTTGGATAAACATTATACAGTTAATGTTCGGGCTATTATGCTATTAAGTTCATTGTTTATAAAACATTATTCACTTAAAACGGGCGGGAGTATTATTAATCTTACTTCAGGACAGTCAGTAGGTCCAATGCCAGATGAACTAGCATATGCAGCAACGAAAGGGGCAATTGAAGCATTTACAAAGTCAGTAGCACCAGTTGCGATGGAGAAGGGGATTACAGTGAATGCTGTAGATCCAGGACCGACGAATACAGGATGGATTACAGAGGAGCTGAAGCATCATTTAGTATGGAAGTTCCCGCAAGGTAAAGTAGGAGAACCGGTGGATGCTGCGCGCTTAATTTCTTTTTTAGTAAGTGAAGAAGCGAAATGGGTTACTGGGCAAGTCATTCACTCGAATGGTGGTTATTCATAAAAATATTATGTTAACAAATGTTGAGAAACAAAAAACGAAAGAAAATTTTATTTTTTTGTATAAATAAAATGTCAAGAAAGATAAAAATTTGATAGAAGAGTATATCGTCATATGAAGATAGTAATTCTTAATGTGACAATATACTCTTTTTCTTTTACTTGCAAGTAGAAAAATGAAGTAGAAGAAACTCGAATATTAAAATGAGTTTATCAGTTTTTGTACGTATTATTATGAAGATTACTGTCGGAAAGATGATAATTCGTATGAAAAGGGATTTTTTAAGGGGGAATCGAATCGTAAAGGGGAGGATAAATTATGTAAAACATAGGGGGATTTATATGAAAATGAAAAAGGTCGCTATCGCATCGATAACAATTGGTACAATGCTTACTATGGCAGCTTGTAGTCCTTCAGCAGATAAAGAAACGGAAAAGAAAGAGCAAGTAACTGCGCAAAATGATGGAGAAGCAAAAACGACAAGTGCAGATGAAGCGTCAAAAACAACGAAAGATACTGAAAAAGAAACAAATACTTCTTCAAATGAAAAAACAGATAAGGATGCAAAAAATACGAAAGAATCATCAGGGACAGAAAGTAACGGCAAAACGTCAACTCAAAACGAAAATGTAAAAACAAAAGAAAAAGAGACGACAGGAAAAACGAATGATCAAACGACTAGCGGGAAAACAACAGATCAAAGCACAAGTACAAGTACAAGTACAAGCACAAACAATAACGGAAAGACAACGAAAGATCCGAAGAAAAGTGTTGCTGTGAAAACGAATGTTAAAGAAGTTGTAGCATTAATTGATAGCTTGGACAAGCAGTTAGCTGCTAATCCGAAATTGGAAACAGTGAATAAGCTTGGCAAACAAATTAATGAAAAGTGGGATGTGATTGAAAAAGAGCTAGAGGCATCACATCCGACGGATTCTAAAACAATCGGTCAAAGTATGTATCCGTTAATTGTAGGAGCGGAGAAAGAAAAAATCGATATTAATAAAATGAAATCTTTAACGACGAAAACGAAAAAAGATTTAAATCAGTTATTGACGAAACTTTCGTAGTTTCAAAAGCCTACTCGTGTCAGTAGGCTTTTTTGGTTGTTATACTGTGCATAGTATAACTTATTTATTTTCATTTTCAATTACGATGCGAAAAGAACTGAATGCTTGTTGACTGACATAATCTTCTTCGCTAACTTTAAAAGGAAATGGAAAAGCGACGAGTTGAAAATTACTTTCCTGATCCACTGAAGGCAATATGAAATTAAAGATTTGCCTCGTTTCAGGTGCAACTTTAGTATAAACGACTTTTCTATTGTTAAATATTTCAACTTGTTTCCAATCTTTAAAAGCCACGATTGCGTAAGTCATTTCATCATTCGTTTCATTACCGTTTGATAGGGTTAATTGCTTGCCTTCCTTTTCAAAGAAGACAGTTTGTAAGTTCTCTTCACGGTTCGTAACAAATAATGGTTCGTAAAGACCATCTTTTAAAATAGCATCTGGATCTATAAGGGAGAGTTTTATTTTTTCGCTTTCTTTCTGAGGAGGATGCATTGAGTATCGCATACTTAGAATGTCTTCTAAAATAGCTGCTTTATTTAAGTTATTATCTTTTAATTTGTATTCAGGTTTTTTAATTATTAAAAAGGTTAATTCACTTGCATTAGGAGAAGTGTGTAAAGAGATTTTCGTAGTCATTGAACTGTTTGGCTTCATATCAAAAAAATAGTGTGATATTTCATTAGTAGTATCTTCTATTTTAAAAGGTTTTTGTTCGTAATCTTCTAGAACAATTAATCCATATTTTCGGTTTTCGTTAATAGTATGTACGAATGATAATGATACATTAATTTTATTATCCTCACTAGTAATTGTACTACCGTTGTTAATATGTTGGCCTTGATTATCCTTCAATCCGTAAGAAATAGTATTGGTTTGTTGCTCTCTCTTATTTTCTTTAGAAGGTGGATGAGGTTGTATGATTGAAGTATTGAACAAAATATAAATTGTAAGTAATGAAATGAGTAAAACACCGATAATAATATATATTTGTTTCATAAATAGCACCTCAATATATGTAAAGTATTAGAGAAAAAAGATATGCAAGATGCATATCTTTTTTCTCTTTCTTACCAGAAGGCTTTTGTTTCGTGATTCACATCATTATAACCACTTAATTTATAGGTATGATTACCGATAGCGTAATCATCTCCATAATAAATGCTTGTGTTGGTCGCTGTAGCACTTACAAAGGATGATTTTTTTGCACTATTACTTTTCGTATTTACTAATGAGCCATCGCCATTGAAAGTTCTTGCTTTTGCATAAACATAGTCTTCGGTCGTAGTTGATTTCGATTTCGCAACTGCATATGGGTTACCAAAAAAGGGAGTATATACGCTAATGTTAGAGTCATTCTTAGGTGCAGCTGCAACAGTCAAACTAGGAACACTAGATGTTTTTGTTGATTGAATTGTATCAAAGTCAACTAAAACGGGCTGCCTGTCTACAGTATCGACCTCTGAAGCACTTGCGTTATTAGTAAAACCAAAACCTAAAACCGCTAACCCTAAAGTTGTCACCGATAAAGATTTTTTCATATTCACTAATTTTCCCACCTTTTTAAATTTTTGAGTTCGAACTCAATTCATACAATATATGAAAATTTCGAAACTCTCAATGGTTTATCCCATACTTAACTTTTCTTTTACTTTCGATTCAACATGTCTTCATTTGCAAAAAAGCGAATATATCTTCTAATGCTTAGCCAGCAAGGGATACAGGTTTAATTTTATGAAATTCATGTAAATTTAAATCTATTCATGTCAGAATCTCTGTTATTTTTAAGTTCATATGGGAAACTTATTAAAAAAAGGATGGTGACAAAAATGACAATCGATCGAATTTGTACAATTGGACCCGCAAGTAATAATAAAGAAACATTAGCACAGTTAATAAAGAATGGTATGAAAATTGTTCGACTGAATTTATCGCATGGCACGCATGAAAGTCATAAAGACATCATTCGTTTAGTGAAATCATTAGATGACTCTATTAAATTTTTGGGTGATGTACAAGGACCTAAAATAAGATTAGGTGAAGTGAAAGGAGGGCAAATTACACTTCAGGCCGGAGATTCTTTTATTTTACATACACAACCAGTTACAGGGAGTAATACAGAAGCGAGTGTTGATTATGAAGGAATTGCGAATGATGTGAAAGTAGGCAGTAGAATTTTAATTAATGATGGAGAAGTTGAATTAATTGTTGAAAAGATAAGTACGGACAAAATAGAAACGAAGGTAAAAACAGGTGGCAATATCTCATCTCATAAAGGAGTTAATTTACCAGATGCGGCTGTTCGTTTACCAGCTATTACAGAGAAAGATAAAAAAGATATTCAGTTTCTTTTAGAGGAGAATGTTGATTTTATCGCATGTTCTTTCGTAAGAAAACCTAGTCATATAAAAGAAATACGAGATTTTATACAACAGTATAAAGAAACGTCACCTAATTTAATTGCAAAAATAGAAACGATGGAAGCAATCGAGAATTTTCAAGATATATGTAAAGAAGCAGATGGAATTATGATTGCAAGGGGCGATTTAGGAGTAGAGTTACCGTATCAATGCATTCCGCTTTTACAGAAAATGATGATTCAGGAATGTAATCGAACGAATACATATGTCATTACAGCAACACAAATGCTTCAATCTATGGTAGATCATTCTATTCCAACAAGAGCAGAGGTGACTGATGTGTTTCAAGCTGTACTGGACGGGACGAATGCAGTTATGCTTTCAGCTGAAAGTGCATCAGGAGAACATCCAATCGAAAGTGTGAGAACATTACGTCTCGTTTCAGAATTTGCGGAGCATGTTAAAAAAGATGGACCTTTTGCGATGAAAGATGCACTGGAGTTACTGCATAAATCACTGAATGAGTGATGAATAAAAAAAGAGGGTGGATATGCATCCCCCTCGTGTTTACTCTTGTTCTTGTTCATCTAAAATCTTATCAAAAGCAGCAGATACTTTATCAAACTCTTCATCATTTTCAATGTATGAAAACTCATTATCTTCTTCTACTTTTAAAAAGAAAATATCAATGTCTTCCTCAGTTTCTGTTTGGATATCTTCAACAAAGGCAACTGCAATATACTCTGCGCCTTCGACATCCATCGCTCCAAGTACTTCTACTTCTTGCTCTTCGTTATTCTCATCACTAAGAGTAAACACTTCGCCAACTTCAATATCAGACATATTCATTCTCCTCCTGTTCGACTCTAAAAATAGAGCACTCAAACTGTATACATACTAACATATCTTTCCATGAAAAACCAAATTCATACGTAAGAAAACAATTGATTCTTCTTTAGTATGAGTATACAGCTATTAGGAGCATTATTTGTCTGTGCTATATTACTTAATCCATTCAACAATTGTATCCATAGTCTGTCTTGTTTTATCACGCTTTGGCTCTTCTTTACGGTAACCAAAGGCAACCATAACTGATACTTCAAGATTATCGCCTTGTATAATGCCTTCTTGACGAAGTAAAGAATCTACTTCCTCTTTATCAAATCCTTCTATTGGACAAGAATCAATACCGATTTGAGCTGCGCTCGTCATCATATTACCTAAAGCGATATAAGATTGCTTGGATGCCCAATCAAATACAGCACGATCGGATTGTAATAAGTTAAAATCTGTTTCCTGGAACTTTTTAAAGAATTCATATCTAATTTTTTGAGTGTCTTCAGGCAATCCAATAATATCGTTCATCATATATTTAATATACTCTGCATCATAATGCATATCTTTAATGTTTCTTGAAAGAACAATAACAAAATGACTAGCTGTTGCAAGTTGCCCACCAGCGCCCCATGAATACGGTTGTAGTTTTTCTCTTAATTCTTTATTTTGTACGACAATAAATTTCCAAGGCTCATATCCAAAAGAAGAAGGAGATAATCTGCCTGTTTCTAAAATGAATTTGAAATCCTCTTCTGAAATTTTGTGCATAGGATCGAATTCTTTACATGCATGTCTGAAATGAAAAGCCTCCATAATTTTTTCTTTTGTAATTTCTTTTGTATTTGTCATAAAAGTTCCTCTTTTCATGAAATTATTTTTGTAAGTAAATTATATTTTTAAAGTAACATAGATACAAGTACGCACATTTATGTGGTATAGTATCAAAAAAGATACTAATGTTAAGGGAAGGGATTTATTATGGATTGTCCAAACGAAAATAATATAAATTACCCATTTTTAAATAAATATTCTTGTCCAGTTGAAGCTATGGTTGAGGTGATTGGAGGGAAATGGAAAGGGGTAATTTTGTATCATTTATTAGATGGTACAAAGCGGTTTAATGAATTAAAAAGATTAAAACCAAATATCACACAAAGAATGTTAACACTGCAGCTGAGAGAACTTGAAGCAGATGGCATCATACATCGCGAAGTATACCGTGAAGTGCCGCCAAAAGTAGAATATTCATTAACTGATCTTGGTGAATCTCTTCGTCCAATGATTCTATTAATGATGGAATGGGCAACTCATAATATGGAGAAGGTTTTGGAGAGTAGGAATACGAAAGATAATAATTAAGAGTTGAAATTGGTATAGACGAGATATGTGAAATAGTTGTAGAAATAAAAGGTGTTTCCATACGTGAAAACACCTTTTATTTCTATATTTTTACTTTTTAACTTCAACTGCTGAAGTTGGAAAGTTATTTAAGTTTGCAATTTGACCATACCAATCAGCATGTTTAAAAACAACACCTTTTCCATATCCTTCAGTTGAAGTACGTTCCCATAGTGTTGTTGAATAGCTAGCGGTAGGGGATGCTGTACGTACAGAAACAATTTGATTTTGCCAACTAGCAGACAAGTTTTTATAACCGCTACTTAGAGAAAAATACTCGCTACCTTGATTTGTGAGTTTATAGAAGTCTGTACTACCAGGTCCGCTTCCTCCAACACCAAGGGGAGTGATTGAATTATTCAACCTTTGTTTATCTTTTTCAATAAAAGACTCTAAACTTTCTTTGCTCGAAAATCCATAAGATAACCAGTCTCCATTTTGATTTTGTTTCGGTAGAACTAACGTTATTTTTACGTCTTCCTTTAATGGAGCACTCAATTTGTTAAACGAATCAACAGTCTTTTCATCTACAGTTACATATTCGAAAGAGGAAATCGTATAATCTTTTTCGGTACTAGCTGATACTGATCCCAGTCCTCCAGTTAACGACAAAACAGTTAATAATGCACCTGCTACCAACTTTTTCAGCATGGATTCATCTCCTTAAAACTTAGATTTTTTACATAACTAAAATGTATGTTAATTTGAATGTATTATAAATATTTAGAAATTTATAAAAATTAAACAGAATATTCTTTTATTAGTCTTGAGTAAGGAAAGTAATTAAAAATGAAAAAAGGTTTACTTAAAAAGTAAATCCTTTTTGCCAACCTATCTCAAAACTCTATGGATTAAAGTTTCATTTTATCCATCTATGAATCACAAACTTCTTTTGCATTCATAGAAGCAGCATCTAATAAAAGGAAAATGGCTGCTATAATATGTAGAAGGATTTCTATATAAGGAAAGAAGGCAACTAGAGTAACGATAATACCTATATAATGAGTGTACGTATTCATGCCTGCTTGTTTAGCTAATAAAAAAGTAGTGATATGTAAAGTAATCAATAGTAGTAAAGGTATCCCATATAGGTTAACAAGACTTGGAAATAATAACAAGGAATTAATAAAAGGTGATAGATTCCTGTGATCCACTTTAGTGCTTGTATGTAAGTTTTCAAAGTAAATCCTCCTAAAACAATATATATCTATATATTACTAAAAATAACAGGTAATTGGATATTATATATTTTTAGTTTTAAGTAGATTATAATTTTTTTATGTAAACTAATTATTGATTATCTATAAAATAGAAAAACCACCCAAACGAGGGTGGTTCGTATTATAAATAACTACTTAAAGAAGAAAGGGAGACCTTCACCTCACTACCTTCCTTCATATTTCGCAGCATAGCGGTTTCTGTACTAAGTTCTTCTTCCCCAATAATAAGCACGTAAGGGATATTCTCTTTATTGGCATAATTAAGGGCACGTTTTAATTTGCGTCCTGCTAGTTCTAGTTCGACTTTTAAGGAAGTGGTAGAACGTAATTGCTGGGCAAGTTGTAAGCAGTGTAATTCTGTCCCGAGTGGGATGATAAATAGATCCGCGGTAGATGATATCGTTTCTTTCTGTGATAGTGCTGTATAAATAACGTCTAAACCGAATGAAATACCGACTGTTGGATAGTTCATATTATCACCACGGAATGCTCCGATAATGTTATCGTAACGGCCGCCGCTACCGATGCTGGATGTAATCGATCCATCTTTTAAAAAGATTTCATATACGGTACCAGTATACATTGTGAGTCCTCTTGCTAAAAACGGATTGAATATCGTATTTTCATTTATTCCGAGAGCGAATAAATATTGCTGTAATTGTTGTAATTCGTTTACGCCATCGGCAACGAGTTGGTTATTGAAAGCTTCTTTAAAGTCAGCAATTGTAAGCTTTAGACAAGATAATACAGTATTACATATCGTATCAGCCATTTCTTCAGAAATTCCGCGCTCTAATACATCTTTTCGTACACCATCAATCCCAATCTTTTCGATTTTGTCTAATGATAAAATGACGTCACTTGTTAATTCAGTAGGGATGTTAATGGCCTGAAGAATACCATTTAACAATTTTCGGTTATTATATTGGATCGTTATCTCTAAGTTTAATGTTTGGAACAGCTCAAACGCCATGCTCATGAGTTCTGCTTCTGCCATGACTGATTCTACACCGACTATATCAACGTCGCATTGTATAAATTCACGAAATCTTCCTTGTTTAATTGGCCCATCTCGAAATACTTTCCCAATTTCATAACGTTTAAAAGGGAGGCGAATATTCGGATTCATTGCCACAACTTTTGCGAATGGAATAGTTAAATCGTATCGTAAGGCAAGCTCACGTTTTCCCTGATCCTGAAGTGTATATATTTCTTTTAAAATTTCATCGCCACCGCCGTACTTGTAAGACATAAGCTCATACATATTTAACGTTGGTGTTTCTAACGGTTTACAGCTATAACGTTCAAACGTATCTTCACAAGCCCTTTTAATTTTATTTCGTAGTACCTGCTCCTCTGGTAAATAGTCCTTTGTCCCTTTTACATTTTTCATTTCCATTGTAATCACTCCTTTTTTAAATTAAAAAAAGCTATGCAGGTATAAAAATACCCACATAGCTTTATGAACGCTTCGTGGGTCAACAGGAAAAGCCCTGTACCCACGAAGAAAAATTTTTCTTCGGATACACGGCGTTACGTATGATGATGAAGTTGGAAAGAAGTATTAAAAATTCGCATTACAAATCTCTCCTTAACATAAGTTTTTCCAAATTATATCAGATGATTTTTGAATTATCAATATTTTTAGTTTTGAAATATACGTGAAGTTATGTAGGAGAAATGGAAAAGGGTGTATAATAAAACTTAATAATATGAAATAACCTTTTAAGGAGAACGTTATGAAAAAAGATAAAACAAATGCGATGCGAATATTAGATAAAGAAAAAATTGAATATTCGATGATGTCATATGATCCAGACGATGGGAAAATTGATGGCGTATCAGTAGCCGAGAAAATTGGACGAGAAGTGAGAGAAGTATATAAAACGTTAATCGCTCAAGGGAATAGTAAAAATTATCATGTGTTTATTATTCCGGTAGATGAGGAACTAAATTTAAAAGCTGCCGCAAAAGCAGTAAGTGAAAAGAAGATTGAAATGATTGCTGTGAAAGATATTACGAAAGTGTCAGGATATATTCGTGGCGGTTGTTCACCAGTCGGAATGAAGAAGTTATTTTCTACATGTATTGATGAAAGTGCCCAATCACTTGAAACGATGATAGTAAGTGGCGGGAAAATTGGAATACAAATTGAGCTTAAAGTAGATGACTTGGCGAAAGTGACGAGAGCGCAGTTTGGTGAGGTAACGAAGTAATGATACATAGGAAAAGAAGTTCTGGTTTTATCCCGCTATTCGCCGGGCAGTAAGTAAGACCCTCACCTCGAAATTCAGCGGAAGCAAAGAAATTAGGTGGGGATTAACTGCCCGTAAAAGCACGATTGGTGAGGGCTGATAATCAGTGGGGATGAACAAAACCCCCACTGATTAAAGTTTCACTTTATTGAATTTAGATAATAATTTATAGGATAGTTAGTCCATTATGGGGCTAATTGTCCTTTTTTATTTACAAACTGGATAAAGATTGAATGTTTAGTTTGATATAGGCATGTAATCTGAATTGTTTGTTTGGCTTTGGGAGAAGGTAAATCCTCGATGTAAGAACTTGAAATAAACAAGCAGAGTTTATTCTTAAAGATAGACAAAGAACCGGAGAGTGTTTTAATAAGGGATCAAGAAATATCCATAAGAAAGCACAAGTTGGGGGATGCCAGTATTTTTGAAAAAACACGCTAAGAGTATGAAAGATTTTATACAGTTTTTTTGCTAATCCAGTAACAAACAAGAACACTAAAACCGCGTTAGGATAGGAATGTATAAAAAATGTATAGATTCATAGAACTAAAAAAGAAGTTTCACTTGTGAGAGCAGGATTCTCCTTTTTCATTGCTACTGATAATGAGACGTTAGGTTAACTAATTTTGAATATCGTATACAGACTAAAAACAGAGAAAACTTCCTGTTGTGTAGGGTATTTTTTCTGTTTTTTTGATGATAGTTGTTAACTGATGTCTCACATTTCAAAAAAACAACTTTTTTGTTTGCTTGTCCACACCATTTCACCTCTTTGTGAATTTTATAGTATTAAAGGAGGTGAAAAGAATGAATGAAGATATTATTTCAATTGGAGCAAATTGTATAGTGAGAATTAGAAACAGATTCTTTCTTCTAGTAGAAATTGAAGTGGAAGTTGGAAATGTAGCCATAGAGGAATTTGTTTTTATTCGAATATCTGAGCAAGAAGCTAGAACATTGTTAGCAGGGGGTATTCAACGTTGTACTATTTCCAATTGTATTCCTAGTTCTCATGATGATTTAGAAGTAGAATTCATTTGTGTTTTAATCGTAGGTGGGGAAGCATTTGCGGTTTTTGATGTAGAAGACGATGTTGATGAAGCTGTACTTGTTCCAATTTCATTAAGAGAAGCCGAGCGTTTAATCTGTAGAGGAGCAAGACGATGTACAGTTATTAATAGATAAGAGTAAGCCTTTTGGGTACTAAAGAGGTTTCATTTTGTGTGGCTTCTTGTAAGAATGATTATGTAAATATGAATATCCTCCAGAGTACTTAACTGGAGGATATTTTTTAGACTTCTAGATGTATTAACTACTGATAATGAGACGTTATATTAATTAGGTTTGGATATTGTATACATCGTCTTTTCTTCAACTAAGAGTGCAGATTCATACAGTAAAAATTACTTTTTTAACTATAAAATAAGAAGAAATGAACCTATATTACTACTGATAGAGCTATGTTATAATGAAAATAAGGGTTTTATCCTTATTTTCATTATATAGGAGAGTGTTGAACATGATTATCAAGTTCATTCGTTTACGTTAATTTTAAACACAATTCGTTATGCCTGACTATTTTTTTCAAAATGTGTGGGTTTATTTGGTTGTGTCTTTTTTATTAACTAAATACGAATGAAATGAGGAGTTAATCATGACTGAAAAGATTATTAAAATTAATAAAATTGATATATGTACAGAGAGCTTTGGAAATTCAGCAGATCCAGCAGTCTTACTAATTATGGGAGCCATGTGTTCAATGGTTTATTGGGATGAGGAATTTTGTCAACAATTAGCTGATACGGGCCGATATGTTATTCGTTATGATAATAGAGATGTCGGACGGTCAACTACTTATGAACCGGGGAGTTCCCACTATACTGTGGTAGATATGGCTGATGATGCGATTGGGGTACTCGATGCATATCATATTGACGAAGCACATATTGTTGGAATGTCATTGGGTGGAATGATTGCTCAAATTGTAGCCTTAAGGAACCCTGAGAGAGTTATAAGTATAACTTTGATTGCATCAGGTATTTTTGGTTCTGAAGATAACGACCGAAATTTGCCTCCTATCGATGAAAAGATACTCGCTTACCATACTAATGCGGCCAAACTAAATTGGTCGGATGAAGAATCTGTTGCAAATTACTTGGTTGCAGGATCAGCATTACTTTGTGGTTCAAAGCATAAATTCGATAAGAAGAGGGCTTATAAGCAGGTAGAAAACGAAATAAAACGGGCAAATAATCTACTCAGTATGTTTAATCATTCCCTTCTTAAAGGTGAGGATTCTTATGAGGGGAGATTAAAAGAAATCAATATACCTACTTTGGTTATCCATGGTACAGAAGATACAGTGCTTTCATACGAGCATGGTCTTGCTCTTGTTAATGAAATACCGCATGCTGTGTTACTACCCTTAGAAGGATCGGGTCACGAGATTCACTGTGACGATTGGAATAATATAATTAACGCTATTTTGAATCATACTTCAGTCCTGTAATCATTATAGAAATCGTATAAAACAAAAAATATTTGGAAAAAGGGTTACAATCGAATCTGTAACCCTTTTTTTCTATTAAAAATCAATTTTAGAACTGTTACTCATTTAAAGAATAGTAATACGCTTAGTTATTGGTATTCACTTCCAGTAATGAAAATTATGTAAATAAGCTGTTCGCTGGATTCCCATAGAAAACTGAGATGAGATTTTTGATTTTGAAGTACTTCAAAATCTTAGCTAGATGACTATGTAGCGGTACCCACATTAAAAATGCAGGAACATATCAAATATGTTCCTGCATTTAATTTTATTAAGTTTAATATCTATGATCTAAATATAATAGAATTTGGAGCTTCTTTTTATTTTAAATAAATTGGGTAATTAGATTATAACGTTAATATTTGTGATTGAATATAATAATAATATAATGGAGGTGATGTTATATGGCTCTTACTACAGGACCAATTGAAAACGTAGGAAATCAACCTGCTAATGCAAATAGAGTTAGGGTAAAAATCCTTAACCGTACTGCTGGCCCACTTACTGGAGTAGCTAGAGTTTTTAGACTTGACGGTTCATTAGTATTAATTGAACAGGTAAACTTCAATGTAAATTCTAATGCTTCTACTTTTGCAACTCTAAGTTTAGTTCATCCTGCTCTTGGACAAGCATTTGAATATGAAGTTCAAATTGTTCCTAATCAACCTGGTGGACTATATAGTGTTTATGGACTAACAGCTGACAGTGTTATCATTACTGCACAACGTATTGTGAACTCAGAATTGACACAGTTTCTTTAATTAAAATAGATTGGTGCCTACATGGTATCCAATCTATTTTTGTACGTATTATTCAGAGAAAGAAAGGTTTTACACAAAAATAAAGACAGTTATGGAAACGGGAAAAGTCGAGTTATCATCTTGATTTTTATTATTTCTGTCTTAGACTGTATCTGTTTTGTTGCACGGTTTTCTTTGAATGCTTTTTATTCAAACTGTTTTTTAAAGTATTTATCAAATATGCATTATTGCATAAATAAATTTAAATTTATAAGTTAATATTAAACTACTTTTTAGTTGTAAAGAATATGTTAATAATCTTTATAAGAGAAGGATATTCCTTGTAAAAAGTGAAATTGTTTGGAATGTGAATAAACAAAAAGTTTAGAAGTGATACAGACTGGATAGAGTCTTGTATTAAATAAACAGAAAAGGGGTATGGGTTTCTAAAAGGTTTCGGGGGTTAGAAAGCATTTTTTAGTGAATAGCTTCAAATTATATTTTAAAGGGGAATGGGTATATGAAGTTTCGAAATACAAAGATTGCTATGGTTACACTATCTTCATTTTTTATTTTAGGTTCTGCATCTCTATCATTCACAGATACTATACACGGTGAAGTAGCTCCTGCATCAGCACAAGAGATTATTGTAAAAAGTTATGACGATACATATTATAATAACGCAATAGGAAAAACGGGCTTAGAATTAAAGAAGGAACTGCATAATATTATTGATAATCATACAAAGTTATCATACAGTGCGGTTTGGGAAGCACTAAGAGATACTGATGAAGATCCAAATAATAAAAATAATGTGATACTCTTATATACTGGTCGTTCGCAAGGGAAGCTTACGAATGGATCAGGAGTAAATAACTGGAACCGTGAGCATGTTTGGGCAAAATCTCACGGTGACTTTGGAACGACTGCAGGACCTGGAACAGATCTACATCATTTAAGAGCGACGGATGTATCTGTAAATAGTTCACGAGGGAATTTAGATTTTGATAATGGTGGTGTGAATCATTCTGAAGCGACAGAATGTAAATATGATAGTGATTCTTGGGAACCTCGTGATAGTGTAAAAGGAGATATTGCTAGAATGCTGTTTTATATGGCTGTTCGTTACGAGGGGGACAACGGCGAAATAGATTTAGAACTAAATGAAAAAGTGAATAACAATAAAGATCCATACATGGGGAAACTATCGGTTTTATTAAAATGGAATGAACAAGACCCGGTCGATGATTTAGAGCGAAAGCGTAATGAAGTGATTTTTACAAAATATCAACATAACCGCAATCCTTTTATTGATCATCCTGAATGGGTAAATAAAATTTGGAACTAAGATTTTTAAAGGTATTATATTTTGATAGAAGGGATTGATCATTATGATCAATCCCTTCTTATATTTTTACTAGAATAAATGATTTTTATAGGATTGAAGAGGAGAATAGGATAGATATTTTATCAAGTTAATTATATATGGGTATTTTAGTACGGTCCCCACTCAATATTCACCCCAACAATAAGAAAAACAAGTCCAATGATAAACCAAATGAGTGCAAGTGGAGCCATGAAACGAATCCATTTTCCATAAGAAATCCCGCTCGCTGCGAGAACGCCCATTAAAACACCAGAAGTTGGATTTAAGCAGTTTACTACACCTTCCCCAAGCATAACAGCCTGTACTGTAACTTGGCGTGTAATGTGCATGAAATCAGCTAATGGAGCTAATATCGGAATAAAAATAACCGATTCTCCTGTCCCGGATGAAATAAGGAAATGTAATGCGGCACTACTTACGTACATACCGATAACGCCAAATACAGGGCTTTGTCCTTCAAGAGTTTGTGCGAGTTGGTTAACGATTGTATCAAGTAATTTGCCTTGTTCTAAAATGACTGAAATACAACGAGCCATTCCGACGATTAAAGCACCGTATATGAGATTTTGGCAACCTGCTAGAAAAGTAGAAGCGATATCGTTTGCTTTCATACCACCTATTATTCCGGCTGTAATTGCTATGAAAATAAAAGTAGCGGTCATTTCTGCGTCCGTCCAATGTAGACGAAAAGCGCCTATTAAAAATACAATTAACGATAAAGCTGAAACGAGTAAAATTAATTTATGACGTATCGTCCAAGGGACTTCTTTTTTCTCTGTTTCTTTTTCGCTTGAAAGAGCGTTACTGGGAAACCAGTTGTCGCCAAGGATGCTTCCTTTATTTGATTTTTTCAAGCGTTTTACATACCAATTTATATAAAGGATAGTGGCAAGTAAAAAAGATATATAGATTGCGGTGCGTAAACCAATCCCGGAAAACATCGGAAGTTCTGCGATCTTTTGTGAAATGCCTAAAGGTGAGGGAGATAAAATAGTAGCATTAAAACCAGCATAAGTACCTAAATAAATAATTGCTACACCGACGATAGCGTCCCATTTTAACGTGCGTGCAACGATAATGCCGATGGGGATAAAACCGATAACTGAGTTAACGATAATACCAGTCGTTCCAAGAATAGAAAAAAGCGCAGCAACTATACAAATGAAAAGTAATTGCTGATTACGAAATTTGTTAATAACATGATAGATTAAACCGTCAAGAGCACCTGTTTTTTCAAGAATTGCAATGGCTCCACCTGTAAATAAAATTAGAAAGATAATAGGAGCAGCAAGTGTCATTCCTTTTTCAATAGCGGTAAAAAAAGAAACAAATCCTACGGGTGATTGCGGAACAGAATGGTAGCTACCTGGTATTGTCGTTGTAACGGTCCCGTTTGTAACCCTTTTAAATTCTCCAGCAGGAACGAAGTACGTAGCAATGGCGCAAAGTAAGGCAATGAAAAATAGTAGTACGTACGCATCAGGCATTTTAAACTTTGGTTTACTAGGTTGTTTTTTTGCCTCAGTTTGTATTTGCATAAAATCCCTCCTTCTTCACTTTGTTAATTTTTAATATTCTGAATTTAATCCGTGAAATAGATTATAATAAAGGTAGCTTCTTAAGGCAATAGTTTTTGTATCCTTTCCCGTACATACAAATTATTGCAATATTAGACAGGGAAACGATAATAAGCCAAGAATATGTTATGTAGAAAGAAAAAGGAAAAGAGGGAACAAGATGTGGAAAACTACTGATCTATGTGATGAATTTGAAAAGGAATTACAAATATGTCGCCAGTCTTTTCGGTCTTTTGGGAAGAAAGAACAATTCCACGGGAAAATCGCAACTGTAAAAGTGAAAGATGATAATGTACTAGTGAAGGAAGGATTGCAAACATTACCAGAAGGAACAGTATTAGTTGTTGATGGCGGAGCGTCTACGAATTGTGCTTTACTCGGTGATAATTTGGCAGCTATTGCGGAAGAAAGAAAGCTAGCAGGAATTATTGTGAATGGGTATGTTCGTGATTCTAGTGAACTAAAGAATATTAATATTGGTATTTTAGCGTTAGGAACGATGCCAAATAGAAGTGTGAAAGAAGGAAAAGGAGAACGAAATATTTCATTGCACTTTGGACAAGTAGAATGGAATCCAAATGAATATGTCTATGCGGATGAAGATGGCGTCATTATTAGTGAAAAGAGTTTACATAGTTAAGAGTTAATAAGTTATTATTCTTAGAAAATAAATCCGATAAAGCATGGACAAAATTCTTTGTCAATAGTAAAATAATACAGAAATTTAAAATTTACAGAATGTATAGGTTTATCGTTTTACGATAACTTAAATGGGAGTAAGTTGTGCCAAGAAAAGTGAATGTTATCACAATGATACGTTCATAAACAAAATTATTTTTCCTATACAAATATAGCCGCGAATGATGCGGGTAGGAGGTGTTGTACATTTTTGTTCGACACTTACAAAAAGAGAGTGTCAATCGCACGCCCTTGAAGGGCCTTTTTTTGTGTAAATGGTAGTAAGGGAGGAAATTTTGGGATGGCAATGTTGAAAAAGTGGCTGCTTACGTCGTTAATGGCAGTGACACTTGTATTTGTTTCTTTTGCGAATACAGTACATATTACGTTTGCTGAAGAAAATACAGCAAAACTTGCAATTATTGGGGAATCACAAAAAGGCATTATGTTATGTCCGAAAGAAGAGCAAATTAAAGATGGGGAAACAGCTTTAAGTTTGCTGCAAAAGGTCATGGGGGACAAGGTAGAATCTGAAACTATGTCGTTTGGAACATATGTAAAAGGCATCGATGGTTTAATGGCCGGGGCTACAAGTGCTTGGCTGTATGATGTAAATGATCAGTCTGCAGAAGTCGGAGCAGATAGTTATAAATTAAAATCTGGAGACGTTGTTGTCTTTCGTTTTGTTTCAGACTGGAGCAATATAAGCCAGGAAACATTGAAAGAAACGTTAGATAAGTTCGGAACGTGTAAAACAGAAGAACCAAAACCAGAAGGCGAAAATGGTAAACCGACAGTCGAGCCAAAACCAGAAGGTGAAAATGGTAAGCCGACAGTCGAGCCAAAACCGGAAGGTGAAAATGGCAAACCGACAGTCGAGCCAAAACCGGAAGGTGAAAATGGTAAACCGACAGTCGAGCCAAAACCAGAAGGTGAAAATGGTAAAAAACCAGAACAACCAAAGCAAGAGAATGTTCAAATTCCAGCGAAGCAATTAGAGGAAGCAATCTCAAAAACATCTGACAAGATGTTACAAGATGGAATCGAAAGTGATTGGGTAGCTGTAGCGCTTTCTCGTTCTGGAAAGAATGTGCCAATTGAGGCAAAATTAAATTATGTTAAGTCAGTAACTGAAAAAGTAGAAAAGCGCATTAATCGTTTTTCAGCGACAGATTTAGCTAGAACAATTATTATGATGAATGCAATTAGTGCAGACCCTAAAAATGTAGGTGGACATAATTTAGTTCAAAAATTGTATGAGTCAGATAAAGTGAATTCTGTTACAGGTTATGCATTTGCTTTACTTGCATTTGATACGAAGAAGTATGAGATTCCAGTTGAATCAAAATGGAACAGAGTTGCTCTAGTGGAAGCACTGTTAAATAATCAGCATACAGACGGTGGATGGACTTATAATAGTTTAGGTAGTAAAGATAGTGCTAGTAGCGTTGATGTAACAGGTATGGTTTTATCAGCATTAGCTCCTTATCAAGAGCGATCAGATGTGAAACCAGCTATACAAAAAGCTGTTGCGTATTTATATAACGAACAGCTGCAAAATGGCGGTTTTTCAGCTGATGGACAAGAAAATTCAAATAGTACTGCGCAAGCAATTATTGGATTATCACTTGTTAAAGATGTAGATCAAAATCGTCTTCATAAGACAATGCAAAACCTATTATCATATCAACTTTCAAATGGTGAATTTAAATGGTTACCAAGTGATCAAAATGGTAACGGAATGGCTACAGAACAGGCTCTTTTAGCATTACTTCAATTTAAGGAAATGGGAAAATCTATTTATGATTGGTCTAATGTAGACGCTGGTGATGTAATTAAGCCAAAACCGATTGAAGAGCCAGAAAAGGTCGTTGAACCAGAAAGTAATGTAGTAGAAAAAGAAGTTATTGAAGAACCGAAAGAACAAAACCAAGTACAACAAGAAACAAAAGATGAAAATCTAAAAGTAGTTGTAGATAACGAACCGGTTAAGAATAAAAAAATCGGAAACGGTAACAGTCTACCAAAAACAGGAGCATCTTCTCATAGTGCAGCAACAGAAGTAGGTATGGGTGTATTATGTATTGCTTCTGCATATGTATTATGGAGACGTAAAGCAGCTTAACAAAAAATTAGGAGCAATTATTTGCTCCTAATTTTCGTATGAAAGGTGAGAGATAGGATGAGTAAGGTGAAATGGTTCATTTCTTTACTGCTTTCGCTTGGGCTACTTGCCGGATGTGAAGAGGCAGCTGTAAAGCCTGAGAAGAAGGTAGAACCGAAGCAAGAAGAGGTAGCGAAACAAGAAGAACAAAAAGATGAAGCGAAGCCGGAAGAAAAAACAGAAGAAAAGCAAGCTGAATCAGAGCAAAAGCAGCAAGAAGAGCAGAAAGAGAAACAAGAACAAAAAGTAGAAGAGAAGCCGAAAGAGGAAAAGCCGCAGGCACAACCAGAGGTAAAGAAAGAAGAGAAACAACAGGAACAACCGAAAGAACAGCCGGCTGTAAATAAGCAACCAGAGCAGCAGCAAGCACAAGAAGAGAAACAACAACCGAAAGCACCAGAAGTAAAAGAAGAAGCAAAGGTTGTGAATCAGCCGAAAGAAACACCGAAGCAGGAGCAAAAAGTTGATCCGAATAAAGCGGAGAAAACGATACCGACTCCGGCAGTACCAAAACCTGAACCACCAAAACCAGATCCAGTACCAGTACCGAAACCGCAAGCAAAACAAGTAACAATCTCGGTAAAAGGAAATAACGGATATATAATGGGTGCGAAAAAGATGGATGTACAAGATGGCGATACTGTGTATAAAGTATTACAACGTACAGGATTAGATGTTGATGCAAGCGGATCTAGAGATAGTATTTATGTAAAAGGTATTAATGATTTATATGAAAAAGATATTGCGGATACTAGTGGATGGAAATATCGTGTGAACGGTGCTTTTCCAAACCATAGTGCTGGTGTAGCTACGGTAAAACCAGGAGATACAATTGAGTGGGTATACGTATTACAATAAGAAAGGCATTCGGTAAAGGGCTATGAAAATAAGTTTTTCTTCTTTACATCCTTTTGTGAATTTTTTCTATTATATCGGGGTGATGATACTATGTATGATGTGTCTTCATCCTCTTTTTTTAATTGGAGCAATACTATTAATTGTTATTTTAAATGTGATGCAAGGAAATAGCGAAAAGATAAGAAAGATGTTACCAAGCACAATTGTTTTCTTTTTTATGGTCATTTTATTTAATTCGTTATTAACGCATAGAGGTCGAACGACATTATTTTGGTTAGGTGATAGCCGTATTAAGCTTGAGGCGATTATGTTTGGAATAGTAATGGGGTTATTACTAGTTGCAGTTATGTTTACGTTTGCGTCATACAATGATATTATTTCCAGTCATAAATTTTTATATTTGTTTTCAAGAATTTCACCGAAAGTTGCATTGTTAACGATGATTACAGTGAGATTTGTTCCTTTGTTTATAAGGCGATTAAAGAAAATCACACTCGTTCAAAAGACGAAAGGTGTGCAGGTAGATTCAGGTTCGATAATTGAACGCGTCAAAAATGGTATGCAATTGCTGCAAGTATTATTAATTTGTTCATTGGAAGATGCACTGCAAACGGCAGATTCTATGCAAGCTCGTGGATTTGGTGTAACGAAACGTACGACATATATTCGCTATAGAATGGAAAAACGAGATTGGTATACGCTCAGTTATTTAAGTATTCTATTTATAATTGCTATCATATGTAGTACGTATGGCGGAGGAAAGTTAATCATTTATCCGAAAGTCGAATCTATTTTATTTCAGCAATACGATGGGATGATGTTTATCGTATTTACGATGTTTATTAGTTTACCAATTATAATGGAAGGAAGGGAATGGTTATGGTGGCGCATGCAGAAATAAACAATTTATCATTTGTATATGCTGATGAAAACGAAAAAGCGTTACAGCATATTTCTCTTTCTGTTCAAAAAGGAGAGTTTATTGCACTTGCCGGCGGATCAGGATCCGGGAAGACGACTTTATTAAAACATTTTAAAAAAGAATTACTTCCAATTGGTAAGCGTACTGGGGATACATATTATGATGGTACTTTATTAGAAAATGTACCTGATTTGTTATCTGCTCAAGAAATTGGTATGGTATTTCAAAATCCAGAAAATCAACTCGTAATGGATACAGTTATTCAAGAATTAGCATTTTCTTTAGAAAATATTGGGTTACCATCACATATTATTCAAAAACGAATAGCAGAGCTTATTAGCTTTTTAGGATTTCAAGATTTATTGCATCAATCTGTTCACACGTTATCTGGTGGGCAAAAGCAACTTGTTAATTTAGCTGCGGTATTAGTTATGCAGCCGAAATTGCTATTATTAGATGAACCGACAGCGCAGTTAGATCCAATTGCTGCAAAAGAGTTTTTAGGATTATTAAAACGGATTAATGAAGAACTTGGAATTACGATTATTTTAAGTGAACATCGTTTAGATGAAGTTATCCCGCTTGCAACACGCGTTGTTTGTATGGATAATGGCTGTATTATGTATGATGGTAGTCCTAAAACTGTTATTACGAATATGTGGGGAGTAGAAACATTCCGTCCATTTATTCCGCAAATTCCAAGGCTATTTTTAGAGTGGAATGTGAGAGATATTCCGTTTACGGTGCGAGAGGCGCAAATGAAAATGAATAATTTTTCAGCGATATCATATGTAAATGAGCTAATAGCACAAAGTGAAAAGCAAGAGGTAATTTTAAGCGCAGAGCATATTTCGTTCCAGTACGAAAAAAATAGTCCGCTTATTTTACGTGATTTATCAGTTTCGATTGAAAAAGGAAAATGGGTAGCGCTCGTTGGAAAGAATGGGACAGGGAAGTCTACACTGTTAACGCTTTTAGCTGGTTTGCAAAAAGTGAGAAGAGGGAAAGTAAAGTGGAATGGGAAAGTGATACATAAAATTGATTCGAAAGAACGGTTTAAAAGTATTGGGTATGTATCGCAGCATCCATATTATCATTTTACATTTGATACAGTGTGGGATGAGGTGTATGAACGTGCACGTGAATTATACGGAGAACAAGGAAAAGAAATAGCAGAAGATACGCTAAAACAGTTTTGGTTGTACTCGCTTAAAGAACGCCATCCGCACGATTGTAGCGGAGGAGAGCAACAATTACTTGCGTTATGTACGACATTATTATCAAAGCCAACTTTATTATTACTTGATGAACCGACAAAGGGGTTAGATCCATGGAAGAAAGAAAGAGTAGGAGAACTATTTAGGGAGCTGCAAAAAGAAGGTACAACAATTGTAATGGCAACGCATGACATTGAGTTTGCAGCGAAATACGTGGATCAATGTATGATGTTATTTGATGGAGCAGTTATTATGAATGATGCACCGAAAGAATTTTTTAGTGGTAACTTCTTTTATACAACATCTATTAATCGATTCATTCGAAAAGAATTGCCATATGCATTAACGTGGGAGGATGTGTACGAAGCGTGTCCAAACGATATGTTGCATTCATAATAGGTATTTTTGCAGTAATAATAGGCACATTACTCTTTACTACACTTATTATGGACGGTTATTACATGTTAAGTAGTTTGTTTTTATTAGTTGTTATTATGTTACCTTTCTATATTCGTTTTGAAAGGAAGGCGTTTGTTTCACGTGAAATTGTTCTCGTCGCTGTATTAGCGGCAATTGCAGCAGTTAGCCGCGTACCATTTTCTATTTTACCGAGTGTACAACCAACTTCTTTTGTTATTATCGTTTCTGCAATTGTGTTTGGAAGTGAAGCGGGTTTTATGATCGGTGCAACAGCAGCGATTGTGTCTAACATCTTTTTAGGGCAAGGTCCGTGGACGCCGTGGCAAATGTTTTCATGGGGTATGATTGGTTTTATAGCTGGATTATTGCGTAATACATTTTTAATGAAAAAGCTATGGGGGAGACTTCTTTACGGAGTAATTGTTGGTTTTTTATTTGGTTGGATTATGAATTTCTGGGGCCTTCTCGGTTTTATACGAGAAGCAACGTGGGAAACTGTCATTTCGTATTACATCGCAAGTTTTTACTTTGATTTAAGTCATGCGATTTCGAATGTTATTTTCTTACTACTATTTAGTACGTCTTGGATTACGATTCTCACAAGATTTAAAAAGAAATACGGTATATTAGATAAGCATAACATAGCATAGAAAAGCATACTCATATAAGGTAGGGTCGCGACTTACATATTCGTTTGCCTCTTTCATGCTTCTTACATATTGTAAGGAGCATTTTTTTGTCAAAAAATAGATTCAATATGCATCCGCTATTATATAAAATTATTTGTATAATAGTACGTGAGAACTCTTTTCAAAAGGGAGGTGTATAGTTAATGAAGTTAGTTATTCCGAAGCAACATGGTGCATGGGCTATGCTTGTTATACCTTTTCTATTAAGTATCATACTTGGGAAACCTACTATTTATCATATTCCATTGTTTATAGCATGGTTCTTTATCTATTTAGCCACGTATCCATTTCTTACGTACATAAAGCAAAGAAGAAAAAAAGAATTTTTACATGCTGCTATTGTTTACTTTACTATCGCGTTCCTATTTGGGATGATTTCTTTATTATATGAGTGGCGAATTCTTTTATTCGTAATAGTAATGATTCCATTATTTATAGTGAATATGTATTACGCTCGTCAAAAAAATGAAAGAGCACTATTAAATGATATTTGTGCGATCATTGTGTTTTGTGTTGGTGGGTTAATTAGTTATTATTTTTCAATGAAACAAATCGATCATACAGCATTATTCATTGCACTTATTTCATTCTTATACTTTTTAGGTAGTACGTTTTATGTGAAAACGATGATACGTGAGAAAAATAATCCGAAGTATCGTTTTATATCTTGGGGTTATCATATTCTATTAACAATCATTGTATTTGCAATTAATCCGTGGTGCTCCCTTATTTTTATACCAAGTGTCATTCGAGCCATTATATTGTATGGCAAAAAAATTTCTATTATAAAAGTAGGGATTTTAGAAATTGTGAATTCTGTATATTTTTTAATCATAACGGCAATAATTATGAAGTATGCCATTTGAAAAAACTTCCCACCTTATGATGGGAAGTTTTTTCAATCTTGTTCTAAAATGTGAACGGTGTAATCGCAGCGTTGAATAGCTTGTTCGATCGCATAAAGGGATTGCTCAATACGAGCGCGATTAAAATCTTTTTCAACAGTCTGTAGTGCTTCTTCTAAACAATGTTTTGCTTCTTGTAATGATTGAAAAGAATCTTGTACATATCCGCGAGCATTTTGATGCATTTCATAATCCTCCTTGCATATTCATATATGTATAGTATGAACAGTAAAGAAGAAAATATTATTTGTTATATTTGTTTGACAATTAAAATGAAATTACGTATAGTAAGAATTAAGTGAATATTTTCTTATCCAGAGAGGTGGAGGGACTGGCCCGATGAAACCCAGCAACCGCGATGCAGGTGCTAATTCCAGCAGAACATATTTGTTCTGGGAGATAAGACGAAGATATATACGTAACTTCTTCTTATCGGAGAGGTTTTTTTGTTGCAAAAAAACCGATTACGAAAATTTATATTAAGAAGAAAGGGGTTGCGCATTGCTGTGACACTCGAAAAATACGTAAAACTGCGTAGTACAGTTTATGAATATATGATAGAGCAAGATAAGCCAATATCATTGTTAGATATTCAAGAACATATCGTTTCGCATCATGAAGGAAAATTCACGAAAAAGATGTTACATCAATTTTATTTATCAAGACTATTAGATGAACTGAAACTGGATGGGAAAATTACATTAGCTGATGAATATCTCTATACTGAAAAAGGGGTATTTTATAAGGCGAGAAAAGGGAGCTAAGCTCTCTTTTTTTTAAAATAACGGAGTATGTAGAGTAAAAGACTGCTTAAGCAGCCTGATACAGGGAATGGTGTTGAGTGTGTAGTGTCAAAAATTGAATGTGCCTGAAAGAGGCAATTCGTATCGGCTGCAAATGAAAAGAGACACCTTCGCCGAATAGGTGTCAGTCGTTTTGTCACGTAGACTTGCTACTTAACAGTAATTAGAATAACATGCAGGATTTTTGAAGTCAAAAGGGAATTAAAGGAAGGGGTACAATTATGTACGCTTACTTATTAAAAGATATAACGAAATGGATCCCAAAGTACATTGTAGATAAGGGATATGAATATTATGAAGATGGACATGTAGAAGATGTTGAAATACAAGATAAAAAAGTGTTTGCTTTCGTTACTGGAAATGCAGGGAATTATGAAGTAGTTATCGATCTCGAAGATTTTTCAAAAAGTAGTTGCGAATGTCCGTATGAAAATTATTGTAAACATATGGCGGCAGTTGTTTATGATATTCAAGGTGCTGGTGAGAGTGCAGTTAAAGAGAAACTGAAAGATTTAGAAAAAGAAGAGTTACTTACTGTATTAAATCGACTGTTGCAAAGTTCGAAAAACGTACAAATTGTAGAGAAGTTATTAAAGAAGGGGTAACTTTAACGATAGAGGGAGTTGTTTTGTAGTGAACGTACTGATTATATACGCTCATCCTAATCCTTCAAGTTTTAACGGGGCAATTTTAGAGCATGTGCAAAAAGGGCTACAGGAAACAAATCATTCGGTTACGTTGCTTGATTTATACAAGGAACAATTTGATCCGGTACTTGTATTCAATGAAGAGAAGAAAAGACGTGATTTAATAAATGAAGAAGAGACAGCGCGGTATAGAAAATTAGTGGAAGAAGCAGATACACTTCTCTTTATATATCCGATATGGTGGTGGGGGATGCCAGCTATTTTAAAAGGTTTTATTGACCGTATTTTCGTAGCTGGATTTGCTTATAAATATGAAGGGGCTCTGCCGAAAGGATTATTGCAAAGGAAAAAAACGTGGGTTATTAATACGTTAGACTCGCCTCTATGGTACGTCGCATTGTTATATCGATCAGCAGATTGGATTATGATGAAGAGAGGTGTTTTACGTTTTTGTGGCATTCGTGATATAAAACGGTCAGTTTTTCAATCTGTGAAAACGAGTAAAGTATCAAAGCGCGAAAAATGGTTATTACAAATAGAAGAAAAGGCTCGTACATTATGAATGAAGTCGATCGTATTATAAACTGTTGTCAGTATGATAACGAACTTTTTCGGAAGTATATTACGTGTTTACTTCAATTGAAAAAATGCAGCGATACATTTCAACAAATTCAAATAGAGTTAAGAAATGATTATTTAATAAGGGGAATTTGTGAAAGAGAAGTTGATGAGGTAGTACGGGGAAGTAAAGAATATGAAATGCATTTTCTTCCTAAAGTATTACAGTGGAATTTTTTGAGGGAACATCCACACCTGATTGGAAAAATTTGCGAAGATTTTTTTGCATTTGAGTCATTACATCTTAAGGACATAGAGTGGAATACAGTTATAAATTGCATGGGAAATAAATGATTTATTATGTAAAAAAGCTAGTATAAAACTAGCTTTTCGTTTAAATAAATAAGAAGCATAGACTAATGATAAAACCTGCATATAGTAAGTTCACAACGCAAAATCCCATAATATCACGAGCACCTAAACCAGCTATCGCTAATGCTGGTAATGCCCAGAAAGGTTGAATTAAATTCGTCCAAGCATCGCCCCACGCAATGGCCATTGCAGTTTTTGCAGCAGGTACACCAAGTTCAGCGCCAGCTGGAATCATAATTGGTGCTTGCACGGCCCATTGACCGCCACCAGATGGAACGAAAATATTAACGATGCCAGCACTTAAAAATGTAAAGAGCGGAAAAGTCGTTTCATTTGAAATGCTAATAAAGAAATTAGAAATAGCTCCTCCAAGTGAAAGTCCTTCACTATTTACTCCAATCATCATGCCCATAATTCCTGCGTAAAACGGAAATTGAAGTAAAATGCCAGAAGCACTTTTCGTAGAGTCTGAAAAAGCGCGAATATACTGAATCGGAGTACGGTGGAAAATAAGACCTGCAATTAATAACATAAAAATCACGATATCGAGAGTAAGGTTAAAACCTTTCGTATAAAAGTAATTGAAAATATAAATGAGACCTAACAATCCAACGCAAAGTGTAATAATAATGCTATTTTCCATCTTTTCAGCGAACGTATTATTTTCTACTTCTTGAGCAGCAGCTTCTTCATGGAACACGCTAGGATCTACAGTTATCGTATGTTTTTCATCTGGATGCATCGCTTTATTAATGAGAGGCATCGTAACGAGAAAAATAATAACTGGAACGAGAGCGTATGGTGAGAATAACGTTTCTGTTATCGGAATCGCCTCTTTAATACTTCCAGCAGTCGTTTTAATTAACGTTTCACCGCCTGTTGCTAACGTAAGAGGGATAGAGGCAGAAAGACCGGCATGCCAAATGAGAAATCCAGAGTAAGAAGAGGCAATTGCTAGTCTATAATCTAATCCGTCCAGTTGCCTTGCCACTTCTTTTGCGTATAAAACAGATACAATAATTCCAAAGCCCCAGTTTATGTATGCACCAAGTAAACTTACAATTGAAATGGCAATAATGCCTTGGCCATTCGTTTTTGGTAGTCTGGCAGCTTTCGTTAATCCTTTTTTAATAAGAGGAGCATTTGCTAAAGCAGATCCAGTCACGAGTACAAGTGCCATTTGCATAGAAAAGGCAAGGAGTCCCCAAATTCCATTACCCCAGTGATTAATCATTTCTACAGGTGTTTGGTGAGTCGCAAACATACCAAAGAAGATAACGAAAACAGTTAGTAAACATGATAAAATAAACGGTTCTGGCAAGAAGCGTTGCACTAAGGCGACGCAACCATTTGTAAAGGAACGAAACAAAATAGATCAACCTCCTTATGTATATGTATTAAAATTATTCGAGGTTGTTTGGGAGATAACCTTTAATGCAAAGAAAATTCAGATATTTATAGAGTGGTAATTTATTGATAGGTTGATATAGAGCCTTGTATCAGATTCTGCTTTTAATATACTAGAAGAAAACGGTTGGAAATGGGGTAGCACTTATAGGGATAGTATAGAGAAAGGTTACTAGCTTGCTTCAAAGCAACTGTTGCAAAATGGTCAAAAAATAAAGTTCATCATCCCGGAAGAAACTTTATTTTCATCTATAGAAGAAATTTTCGACCAATATGAACAGACAATCTTTGTAAGGGAAGTGTTTTAAAGGAAACGATTAATTTATTATCTTTTTAATAAAGTGATAGAAAGCTTCATTAAAAAGATGAAGCTTTCTACTTATAAAAGATAACAAAAATAATACATTCATTACTACATTTGTGTGCGAATTCAAGAAAAATTAAACCACCTAGCTCCTAAAGAGAATATAGGAAGCAGATGGTTTAGATGTTTTGAGAAGTATCCTGTTTTCAGGATTTAGTTAAGATTATTGATTTGCATTTTTATATCGATTAAATTTAAGTTTCTGGAATAATTGTAATAGCAACGGTCCGAATCGGAGCCTCTATTTCGTTATCTTTACTTTGGTTATTGTAGTATTTAATCATTAATTCGTTAAGTTCGTTTTGAAATTTTTCAAAGTGTTCCTCATCTAGCTTTAATTCTACTACAGAAAAAGTAGCCTTATCTTCTTGACTGTTTTGTTCCTCTAATTTCTTAAGGTAACTTTGATATTGTGTCATAAGTGATAACTGATAATAGGAAATGTAGTTTAACTTTTCATCATCAGATAATCCTTTCCATTCACTTCCTTCAATTTTTGCATCTTCTTCATTGATTGCGTAATATTTTTCAGAAACAGATTTTACCTTTTTTTCTTTAATTACATGAACGATACCTGAATCAACCATAGTTTGTAGCTGTCTATATAGTGTTGCTTGTGGTACATTTTTAATGATTTTTACCATTTCTAATGGTGTTAACCCATCTTCTTTATTTCTCATTAACACTTGGCAAATTTTCATTCTTACCGGATGCATTAAAATTTCAACTTTATTACTCATTATATCACCTTATGTATTGTTTTTTATTCTCATTATAAATAATGAGAATAATGATTGCAATCCATCCGTTTTTATTTTATCATTATCAATAATGATAATGAGATTTAAAAGGAGTGATGACAATGAAAATACATTATGGATTGAATGATCTTAAAGACATTGATATTATGGCTTTTCTACCCATTATATTACCAGTTATTGCAGTGGGAGCACTTTTAGTTTTAATTGCATTCATTGATTTATATCGACATAGGAAAACAAGAAAAAATGTACTTGTATGGACGTTAATTATTCTTTTCGTTAATATATTGGGACCTATCTTGTACTTTGTTATAGGGAGAAAGGACAGTGAGAAATTATGAAATTAGAGATTAAAAATGTAATAAAATCATTTAAAGGAAAAATTGCTGTGAATAATTTCTCGATGGAACTGCAAGCGGGGGAATGCGTCGGATTAATTGGACCGAACGGAGCAGGGAAATCCACATTAATAAAAGTAATTTCGGATATTATTCATCCAACTGCTGGTGAAGTTTTATTGAATGGGATAAAAATATCAAAAATGAAAAGTGAAATTGGTTATTTACCGCAATATCCTAATTTTTTTCATTGGATGACAGCGAGAGAAACACTTACCTTTATGGGCCAACTTTCGGGGTTGAAAAAAGAAGAATTGTCAAAGTCGATTCCAAAAATGTTGGAGAAAGTTGGACTAAAGGAAGAAGAAAATGCAAAGGTTAGTACATTTTCTGGTGGAATGAAACAACGACTTGGTATTGCACAAGCATTATTGCATAAACCTTCGCTTATTGTCATGGATGAACCAGTATCCGCATTAGATCCGATCGGCCGGCGGGAAGTATTGAATCTGATTAAAGAAATAAAAAAAGATACAACCATTTTATTATCAACCCACATCTTAAGCGATGCAGAAGAAATCTGTGAACGATTTGTCATTATAAAAGATGGAACAAAAATAGAAGATACAACGATTACGGAACTTTTACATCGTAATAGTGAAAATAAATTAATGATTGAAATAACAGCAAAAGATCAAAAGTGGATTGAAATTGTAAAAAAATTACCGTATGTGAAGGACGTTGAAGTGGTTGGGCTTAAAATCAAAGTGAAGGTTGAAAGTATTGAAATAAATAAAAATATGTTATTGCAAAATGCACTCGAACAGAAAGTGAACATCGTTAAATTTGAAATGAGCAACGATACTTTAGAAGAAATCTTCTTGAATTTGGTGGTGCAAAAATGAATAACTCAATTGTATTGATAAAAAAAGAATGTGTTCAAATGTTACGTGATTTCAAGATTATTTGGCTACCAATTGTTTTTATATTTTTAGGCGCAACACAACCGATAGTAATTCATTATTTGCCATCAATTTTAGAAGCGTTAGGTGGAGGACAGGGAATTACCATTGATCCGAGTATGGCAACGCAAAAAGGGGGCGAAGTATTAGCGAGTACTTTGGGATCCCAGTTTGATCAGCTTGGACTTATGATTCTAGTGATTTCTATGATGGGTGCAATTCAAACAGATAAAGCTAATGGTATGTTGGCCTTTATTTTAACAAGGCCCGTTACTGTTACTTCATATGTAGGTGGGAAAATAGTGTCAAACTATTTAATGGTAGCGTTTAGTGTAACAATTGGATACGTAGCTTCTTATCTATATGTAAATTTTCTTTTTACTGCCGTTCCATTTGCACACCTAATTACTGGATTACTATTTTATCTAATTTGGGTTCTTTTTATCGTATCTTTCACAACAATGATAAGTGCTATTTTTCACAGTCAAGGTATTATTGCATTAATTTCAATTGTATTCCTTTTAGCCTGCAGAGTAATCGTCGGTTTGAATCCAATAATGGATCAGCTTAATCCAGCCGGTATGAGTAAGTATGCAATGGAAACGTTAGTCACGGGGGTAGTAAATTCAAACGCAATAATTACTGGATTACTAACTATAGTGTGGATTTTATTGACACTCTTCGTAACGTATTATTGGATTGCTAATAAAAAGTTTCATTATGAATAACCGTGATGAGGGTAGTGGTTTCAAATAAAACAACGCAATAAGAAGAAGCTTCCACTACCGTGGAAGCTTCTCCAAATGATGTGCAATATCAATATACATATTTGAGTAAACTGAATGTATTTCATTACTTGGCGTAGCGTTAGAAGAGAAGTGGACAATTACCATATTTGCTTTCGGATCAATGTAAAGTGTTTGTCCGTAACTACCTAACACTTCAAAAGCACCCTGTTCATTGTGGGGAATCCACCATTGATTATGATAAGAAATGGAAGCTCCAGGGCCAATTGCAAGTTCACCTTCTTGGACATTTTTTATATCTTCAGTAATAGAAGAAGGGAGAATTTGTTTTCCGTTATATTCCCCGTTGTTTAATAGTAATTGCCCGAATCTCGCCATATCTCTAGCAGTTGCATTTAAGCCAGCGCTTGCTTGTTCTATTTTTGTTTCATCTGTAACGTAATACGCGTTTTCTTCCATACCAATTTGAGACCAAATTCGTTCGCTTACATTTTCAGCTAGTGATTTACCAGTAATAGTTCTAATAATCCAAGCGAGCGTTTCTGTTGATCCGTTATTGTAAGAAAAGGAAGAACCAGGCGGTGCAGTTTCTTCGGCTTCTCGTAACATATCATAAATTTTCATCGGACCATCGTAATTTTTGCCGCGGGGTAAAATATTGCTAGCTAAATATAATTGTGCATCTTGATTTTCTAGCCCAGGCTGCTCATATCCGTGGGTCGGGTATTCTGCTGAAACTTGCATGTCCATTAATTGCTGAAGTGTCGCTTTTCCGAACGGTGTATTTTTTAATTCTTTTATGTAAGTGTCAGCTGTTTTCTCTAAATCAATACGATTTTCTTCAGCGAGAGATTGTATAATTGCCCCGGTAAAGACTTTTGCTAATGATGCCATACCATGAGGTTCATTCTGTTTATACCCATTGAAATATCGTTCATAAACAAGTTGTCCATTATGTACAACGACAAAAGCATCTGTTTTGTTATCGTCTAAAAGTTTTTTTAGAGGAGTTGTATTTCCGAATCTACGCTCCACAGCAAAATCGTCTAAGTTTTGCAATGCGGAAGGGAAGTGAGCAGTTTGGTCAGGATTGATTTTTACGTCATTAACTAAAGTGAATTCTTTCATATGTGTATACGACCAACGTAAGTAAGGGTCATTTAACCAGTTTTCTTTTGTCACATTATGTTTTGATGGGGTCGTTTTATTTTGTTTGAAGTAAGTAAACCCAAGTCCTGTAATTACAAATATGAATGTTAGTATAAGTAAGAGTAGGGGAGATTTTTTTAGTTTCATATATGGCCCTCCTTTTTATTTCTACTATAAGTATACGCTCGTCTTGAAAGAAATACAAAATAAGGAAAGTAAACGGGGAAGTTTACTTTCCTTATTAACGTTAAGCGGAAATTTTTCCATCTGTAGATTGTTTCTTGAATTTTTGTTTTCGTCCGTGTAATCCATAATATAAAAGTAAAGTGAAAGCAACGATAATAGCTGCGATAAAATACATATTATGATAACTAGATTTCGCTGCGACAATACCTAAAATGAAAGAACCAAAGCCAATACCACTATCAAAGAATGAGAAATACGTAGCTGTCGCAGAACCACGTCTATGGTTTGGAGCAGCAGAAATCGCAATCGTTTGGAAACTCGGAATTAATGTTCCGTAACCTAAACCGATTAGCATACCTGCGCCAAGGAACCAAAATGAAGTTTGTGCTTGGCTTAATATGAACATTCCGATTGTGAAAATAATGATAGCGGGGTAAACGAGTACATTTTCACCGAAGCGATCAAAAATCTTTCCTGTAAATGGACGAGAAATGACAACAACAAGTGCGTATACAATAAAGAAATAACTTGCAATTTCACTTAAACCGAGTTCTTTCGCATAAATAGGAATAAAGGATAAAATACCACTATAAGAAAAGGCTAAAACAAATCCTGTAAGTGCAATCGGAATAGAAGATGGTTCGATTAAGTCTTTCCATTTCATTTTTTCACGTTTTTGTTTGCTCACAGGTGCTTCATGCGGAATATCTACAAGTAGTCCTAATAAAAATGCAAGTAATGAAAATACGGAACAAACGATAAATAAAACAGTAAACGAAAAATGAGAAATAATTGTTAAACCTAAAAAAGGACCAATTACCATCGGCAGACTCATAAATACGCCGAAATATGCAAGTGCTTCGCCTCGTCGATGAGCTGGCGCAACATCAGTTACAATCGTACCGGTAGCTGTCGTTGCCATCCCGAACCCAATACCGTGCAAGAAGCGAAGGGCAAGTAATAAGAATAAACTTTGCGCACCGAAATACATAACAGTAGCGGCTAAAAATAATGAAAGTGAAATAAATAATATTTTCTTTCTTCCTAAATCATCGAGCCATTTTCCTGTGAATGGTCTACATAAAACAGAAGAAATAAGAAACACAGTTGCAACTAAACCAATTTCCTCAGGTTTTCCTTTTAGGCCGTCTATTACATAGACAGGCAGAGTAGTCATAAGCATGTAAAATGTTAAGAAGAGAAATAGACTACTAAAACAAGTTCCGAGGAAATCCTTCGTCCAAAGTTTCTCACTTTGCATCGTCATCCCTCCAATTTAATCTAAATTTTTAATAATTTGTTGTAACACTTGAAATGCTTGATGTAAATCATCTTCATTAATACCTTCTAGCGTTTTTTCTTCGAAAGTATCAACTTCTTCTTGCCATACTGGAATCATCTTTATCGCTGTTTCGGATAAAGAAATGAGCTTCTCGCGGCGATCTTTACCTTCTGTACGAATAATCCATCCCATCGTTTCCATACGTGTTAACGTACGAGTCATCGTTGGTGATTCAACATTTAAATATTGGCATAATTCTGTTTGCGTACAAGAACCAGTTTGATTAATGCGGAAAATAACAGCCCACTGCGCACTAAATAACCCAGTTGGAGATACACGTTCATTAAATTTCTTCGTAAACTTTCGAGAAGTCTGGCTGACGATATGAAAAAAATGTTGTTTTTCGTCCATGTATTTTGATCCTTTCAAATTAGTTACCTAGCTAACTATATACTTTTTTATAATAATTGTCTAGTAATAGACATATTGATTTATGTGAAAAATTCTTATAGGTTTTATGTTGCGAACGTATATTCTACGTGCTATTCTTTAATTAAGTAAAGAATTTTCTTTCTATTAAATAGAATGGGGGAACTTGTGATGATTAAGCCTGCAACAATGGAGTTTGTTTCACTATCGAACGGAGAAACGATTGCATATCAGGAAGTTGGAAGGCGAAATACAGATATTCTTGTACTCATTCACGGGAACATGACATCGTCACAACATTGGGATTTAGTTATTGAAAAGTTGCAAGATCAATACCATATTTACGCTCTTGATTTAAGAGGGTTTGGACAATCAACGTATAATCAGTCGATAGATTCATTACAAGACTTTGCAGAAGATGTAAAATTATTTATCGACGAGTTAAAGCTAGAGAAATTCTCATTAATGGGCTGGTCAATGGGCGGTGGCGTTGCGATGCAATTTACAGCGAATCACCCAACTTTTGTAGAAAAGTTAATTTTAGTAGAATCAGTAGGAATGAAAGGATACCCAATCTTTAAAAAAGATACGAATGGGCAGCCAATCGTATCAAGTTTAGTAAAGACAAAAGAAGAAATTGCGCAAGATCCAGTACAAATCGCTCCAGTATTAGACGCGATAAAAAATATGAACAAACTATATTACCGTACAGTATGGAATCTATTAATATATACACATAATCAACCTGAACCGGACCGTTATGAAAAGTATTTAGATGATATGTTAACGCAACGTAATTTCGTAGATGTGAATTATGCGCTCATTACATTTAATATTTCGGATGAACATAATGGGGTTGTAGAGGGAAGTAAGCAAATTCATCATATTAAAGCGCCGACACTCGTCATACAAGGTGATAGAGATTATGTCGTACCGCAAGTAGTCGGTGAGGAATTAGCGAAACATTTGCCAAATGCAGAGTTGAAGGTATTAGAAGATTGCGGACACTCACCGTTTATTGATTGTTTAGATGTATTTATAAAACATGTAGAAGATTGGCTAGAATAGAAAGAATCCCCAAAATGAAAAGTTTTGCATATACTATAACATTTGTATGTATAAGGGGAGATTATCAATGCATAAACCATCCTTAATCGCTTATTCGCCATATGATCATCATATCTATACAAAAATAATGATAGATCCGATGTATATGCAAGTTTCACCAGCTGTAGTTCCTTTACAAATGCAGCAGCCACTAACAGCTCATATGCAACATTACTTATATGGACCATCATTTTATGAAAATCCATATTTTAAACATTTTCATTATAATGTGAAAGCACAAGTTTGGGAAGGATAAGATAACAAGCTAAAAGGTTCATTCTTTTAGCTTGTTTTTTATTGCGAATATTCGTACACGCATTTGCAGAAACAGTTTATAATGAAAAGTGGAAAGCGTGAGAAGGAGAGGGAAAGGGATGTCAATGCGTTTTACATTTTGGATTATGGTTGGGATTGTAGCAATTTCTGGTTTATCACAAGGAATGCTCTTACCTGCCATTGCAATGATTTTTGAACAAGAAGGGGTTAGTTCAAGTATTAACGGTATTCATGCGACGGCATTGTACATCGGGATATTAGTTATTTCGCCGTTTCTTGAAAAACCGATGCAAAGGTTTGGAATGAAGCCAATTATTGTTATAGGTGGGTTTCTCGTTATTATTTCATTATTCTTTTTTACACAAACATTTTCATTTTGGGTATGGTTTATCCTTAGATTTCTAGTTGGAGTCGGAGATCATATGCTTCATGTCGGAACACAAACATGGATTACGACAACATCGGACCCAAGTAAAATAGGGAGACAAGTATCGATATACGGTGTATTCTTCGGAATTGGTTTTGCCGTTGGTCCGTATTTAGCAAGCACTGTACAGTACGGTCTTGCAACGCCATTTATTATATCTACTATACTTTGTCTAATAGGTTGGCTGTTACTATTACCAACAAAAAATGCATTCCCAGCGCAAGATGAAAGAGAAGTGAAGAGTGAATCATCATTTTCTCGTTATAAACAAGTTGTTGGATTAGGATGGATTGCGTTACTAGGACCACTTGCATACGGTGTACTTGAGGCGATGTTAAATAGTAACTTACCAGTATACGCACTTCGTAAAGGGTGGTCTGTTTCAGATGTATCCTTCTTATTACCAGCATTTGCAGTTGGGGGTATTATTACACAGATTCCGCTCGGTATATTGAGTGATAAATACGGAAGGGATCGTATATTAACCTGGACGTTTAGCATAAGTACGGGCATTTTTCTACTTGCCGCCGTATTTGATCAATATTACTGGATCGTCTTTGCCTGCATGCTTTTAGCGGGTATGGTTATTGGATCGTGTTTCTCTTTAGGGCTTGGATTTATGACTGATTTATTACCGAGACACTTACTACCGGCAGGTAATATATTATCCGGAATCGCTTTTAGTTTAGGAAGTATTATGGGGCCTGTATTAGGCGGCGTATTTATAGAAAAAATACAGTATACAAGCTTTTTTATTGCGGTTATGATTATAATGGGAATTCTAGCAATGTTATACATGGTCTACATGAAGAATCAATTCGCATCAAGAAAAATAGAAAGTAGGTTAGGGCATGACAAAACAACCTAATAAAAAGAAATTTGAAGTACTTGAAAATGAAACAATTACAGACTGCTTAGCACGTATGGAACAAGAAGGCTACGCTCCGTCTCGTCGTATGGAAGAGCCGATCTTTCATGAAGTAAAGAAAGACGGCAAAACAGTAGTTGAGCCGTGCGGTAGGAAGATTGTTTTTGAAGGGAAATTGAAGTAATCCAATAACAAATTCTCTTTATCGTATAGAGCCATCCAATAGCTGGGTGGCTTGTTTTTTTATTAATCAATGAAGGAAGGAATTAATTAAAATGAATCTCCCTTTCATTTCTCCTAATTGGCTTCATTATATGGGTCAAAAGATTGCTACTTTTTTCGTATATTGGTAAAATAAGTTCTTGGGTCTTACTTATTGTTATCGGTATAATGTTTGTCGCTTAACGTAAAGAAATTAGTTACAAAGATTCCATAATATTTAAAGGGGGTACAGCAACGATCCCCTCTTTTTGGAGCCACTCACAAACGTAAAGCAAGAGAAGAGGCTATATGAACTATTCTTCTATCTTGTTTAGATTAAACGAGTTACTGCAATTGGAACAGGTATATGAAACTAGTCGACATCCTGATGGAATTGATAGATTGCTAGAGAATGGAAAATGATTATCTGTATATTCCGAAGCAGATGTAACAGAGTGTCCTTCCATAATTAAGGGTAAAACCAAAATACGTTGTTTTAAAGAATGATTTGTTAGAACTGGTTATAAGTAATAAAACAGAAAAGAGGATCACATGTTAGATACTTTACAGAGAAGTAAAAAGTTTTTTTTATTATGCCTTATTTTTTTAGTGCTTTTAACTGCTTGTGGTAATACAGATGTTAAGACATCTAAAGCTTCATTACCACCGGCTGAATCTAATATAGATACATCATTAAAAGCACCAAATTGGGTAGAGAAGAGTCCTATCCAACAGTCTCCTAATTTTACGGAAGATAAAAAAGTAAAATCGGTTGTGAATTTAATAGCAACGGGTGATAATTTATATCATGACGCAGTAATTAAAGATGGCAAACAAAAAGACGGTTCATATGATTATAACTATATTTATGAAAATATCAAAAAAGCTGTTAAATCAAGTGATCTTGCTATCGTGAACCAGGAGACTCCAATTGCAGGAAATAATCTAAAAGTACAGGGATATCCGACTTTCAATACACCTGAAGAAGTAGGCCAATCTTTAGTGGACACTGGATTCAATATAGTGACTCAAGCGACAAATCATGCTATGGATATGGGTATTAAAGGTGTTGCGAATACAAGAGAATACTGGAAGAAATATCCGGATGTTATCCCAGTAGGCATTAATGGGAGTCAAAACGAGCGTAATGAAATAAAAACGATTACAAAAAATGGTATTCGCTTTGCGTTACTAAATTATACATATGGTACGAATGGAATTAAAATTCCAGCTGATAAGTCTTGGGCTTTAAATTTAATTGATAAAAAAGCGATACAAAATGATGTGGAAAAGGCAAAGAGTAGCTCTGATATGGTGATTGTTATGGTGCATTGGGGAGTAGAATATACCTCAACACCTTCAAAGCAACAAAAAGAAGTTGCTCAATATTTAACAGATTTAGGTGTAGATGTAGTAATTGGAAATCATCCACATGTAATTCAACCAATTGAGTGGAAACAAAATAAAGATGGACATGAAACGCTAATCTATTATTCTCTTGGAAATCTTATTTCTGCGCAAGAAAAATTAGAAACATTGGTTGGAGGACTATCTTATATACAATTCGTCAAGTATGAAGATAAAACTTTTGGTATACGACAAGCGGCAATCGTACCGACAGTAACCGACTACGCTGATGGTAAGAAACAATTTAAAATTCAATTTTTAAAAGATTATTCGGATGAAGAGTCTAAAAAACATGGAATTAAAAAATTTGTCGGCCCCGTTTCTTTGAAGGATTTCAAGGAGATTCCTAGAGACGTGTTGGGAAATTGGTATAAAGACTAATAAACAAAAAGGGAATGAGATACAATTAAAAAATTTATAATTTTAGCATTGGTATTGGCAATGGGATGGAGTCTTGCTGCTTGTAGTGGAAAGCAAACATCTCAGGAAACTACTAATAATAACGATAAAAATAAAAAAGAGATACATGCGAATAAAAAAGATGTTTTACCTATCTCTGATCCTAATGATTGGAGAATTATTCTTGTAAATAGAGAGCATATGTTATCAAAGGAACTAGGAATTGAATTAACAAGTATTACCCAAAATGCTAAGCCGAATATGAAAATAGATAGTAGAATTGCAACTTCCTATCAGGATATGGTAGCGGCTGCAAAAAAAGAGGGAATCAATCTTTATTTAAGATCAGGTTATCGAGCTATAAAATTACAACAAACGTATTATGATGCTTCAGTTAAAAGCTATAAATCGCAAGGTTTGTCGGATAAAGAGGCTAGTGCTAAAGCATTGGAATATCTTCAGTATCCTGGTGCAAGTGAACATCATACTGGATTAGCGTTAGACATTATTTCAGTTGAATGGCAGAATACTGTAGAAGATTTAAATGCAAAATTTGAAACTACCGATGCATTCAAATGGTTAGATAAGAATGCTGCAGAGTATGGATTTACTCTCCGCTATCCAAAAGATAAAGAGAATATTACTGGCATTAAGTATGAGCCATGGCACTATCGTTATGTAGGAAAAGAAGTTGCTGTTTATCTAAAAGAAAAAGGGTTAACTTTAGAAGAATATAACGAAAAAATTAAGTCTGGTAAGTAAAAATACACTTTGATTCTATTAAAAAGTCAGATTTGGAGGGTGTGTTAATCTTCCTCCTAGAATTACGAAAACTGTGTATGATAATGTAAGCACGTATGAACCAGTTATCGTGTGAAACGATGTATGTATAAAAAAAGTTACATTTATAAAAGAAACAATGAAAAAGGATCTGATATTCATATCAGATCCTTTTTCATTCACAACATAGAATACTTACTTAACTAAGCTTTAAAGACTGCCTGCTTTTCAGGTACTATAATAGTAACCTCGCTTTTTTATTTTGGATGTTCGTTTTTCTTAGCTTGATAGACATGTGGAAGTAGTTCAAACAATGCGATTAGCATTTTTTTGTTTGCATGATTTGTGCACCGGATATTCACTATTGATTTCAGTTCAGTAATAACGAATTCTACAATAGATGACAGAACGTATATTTGGTATAATGGAAATATACTACTTAAAATAATGTACATGAGTTATAAAATCTATGTAAAGAGGTAAGGACTACATAACAATAACTAAATGTAAAAGTTCTAGTACATATAGGATTCAGTTCATGTTAAGCAAATTCGTTATGAGAAAGGAAAAGATGTAATGAATCAAATTTCATTTGAAGATTTATTTGAAGACGAAAAAGAAGATAAAAAAGAAAAGGTAGAGGTAGCCGAAATACCTGCACCTTTATCAGCATTGCAAAAAGATATATTGGAATTAATGGATTCTGAAGAAATAAGTGCACTGGAGCTATGCGAACAATTAATACGATCTGGTAAAATATCAGATGAAAGATTTACAACGAATAAGCCAAAAGCATATGGAAAAGTATGCTTAGCATTGGAAGGTTTTGTTACAGAAGGAAAGCTTACTTTTGTTAAAAACGATGAGAAAAGAGATAGGGTGTATAAAGTGAAAGAAGAAATTTCTAACATATAAGTTGTAAAGAGGGAAATGAATGATTTTTAGGGAGGTAGTCCATTTTCTACTTCTACATTAAAAAAGGTGCCAATCTTTCTTGATTGACACCTTTTTTAATAATCTAACATCTAACGTATTTACGTTTGAAACCAACTCTTCCTCTATCGACTTCTTTCTGAATACTTTCGGAAGCATTTAACAAACTGCTTTTTTTATTATCACGTTTTACTTCAACTATACCAACTTCTTTTGCAGTCTCGACTGCTTTTTCGTGTAGTGGCACATATGAAATTGCTACAGTATTTATAAAATTATTCATAGCAGATTTTGTTCGTTCTGGCGCAGCATGAATTGTATTTTTTATAATTTCAAGCATATCGGAAATTTTGCTTTCGGCAAATTCATTGTCTTTGCGATTTCCTAAAAGCCAGCAGTAGCAACTCCAGCCCGCTGACATTCGTAGCTCATCCCCACTTGCAATCCATTTATCCGCAACGTCTTGGGCGATAGTTGACTCCGATAAAGTTACTGCTACCACATAATCAGATTGCATATAAAAATATGCCCCGTCCATCCAGCGATCAAAATCAGACTCATTCATAGCTTTTGGATCTGCAATAATGCCTGCAAAGTACATAGCATCGTAGTTACCTGTAGCATAAAGTTCCTCAGCTAACTCTTGATTTACTTTTATTTTCTTAGCGATTGGTTTCATAGCACCTGTAGCTACGCCAAAAACCGGCTCGTGTGCACCGTTAGAGATGTATGTTTTTTTTGTTCTTTCCTTACCAAGGGCTTCAAGCTCTTGCATGACTGTTTTAAAATCCATAGCTGTGCACTTCCTTCCTTAATATAAGTAATCATCTAGTTTATATATTTTCAATTCTAATACTAATCGTATGTGAGTAGGATGTCTACTTTCTATAATATTCCCGTATTAATTTTGAAAGCCTAGCTATTCATACTTATGAGGGTACTATATTAATGTAAAGGGAGGGACAATACGGATGTAAATAATATTTTATCTTTGGCTCTTTCTCTGTATTATCATGTTATTTTATAATAAGGAAATAAATAGCATTTTAAATTAAGTATGTGAGGTTAGTTATAAATGATAAAGAAATTTACTAGAGTAGTATTAACTATGGTTATGCCAATCAGTCTTATTACAGGTTGTGGAGCTGCTGAAAAAACTGAAGCACAAAAGCCGAAAGGGGTACAAAAGGAGAAAAAGGACTATACGGATTACTCATATGGTAGCAAAGGTATACTAGTAAGCGGAAAAGCGAAAGAACGGCAACAATACGAGATTGGATATATAGATGATAACAAGTTAATTGGGATTGATGAAAATATTGAAGACTGCATTATTTTAGATAATAAAGATGAAGTAGGTCTCATTTGGAAACAAATAGAGCGTGGATCTATTATTGAAGTGCAATACGGTAAGGATCGCAATGATATTGTAGGCGTGCAATTCGTAGGAGATCGTGAGCCATACGAAATTAGTGATAAGTTTGATCGAAATACGATAAACGAAATTGTCGGACAAGTTAAAGATAATTTGTAATAGTATATAATGTGAAAGAAATAGCATTTACTATAGCTATTAAAGTGTGGATTGTTGAAAATGCTTTTGACGGTATTGGTAATTAGTTGTAAAATAATTTTTGTTGACGGATTTTGTAAAAAGTATGTTAGATGAAATTCATTTGTAGGTATGACATATAAATATTTTCTTAACGGGCATAAAATAATATAATTTAAATATATAAATAAAAAGAAAATATATTAGAAGTACATAATAGATTCGTATTTTTAAAATTAATGTGACAACAAAAGGAGGTTGAGATATATACACGGCGAAAATGTGTGTATATCTATTTATAATAATGAATAAGACAATCAAACAACAAGTAATCGCACTATCAACAAGTCTAGTGATTTTAGGGAGTGTACCTTTATCAGCATCAGCAGAAGAGATAAACAAAGCTCAAACTGATCAACTAAATATTGCCCAAGGAGAACATGGAACGAGCGGATTAAATTATTCTAATTTCAAGTTGGAAGTTCCTGATTATGTACAAGTTAACGAAGCAGAAGTATCTGAAAATGAAAAAATGCTTTTAGAAGAATATAAGCATAAACATGATGAAACAGAAGAATTAAACAAAATGAAAGATGCAAAGAAGGGGCAAGTAGCAGAAAAGGAAGCTATTTTAAATATTGAAAAGGCATTTGAATCTGTAGATGGTCGAAATGATGGATCTGATCGTCAAATGAAACCTGTTGCAAAGCCAAGAGGTATTCAATATAGTGCACCGAGTACGAAGAAATATGGAACACTTGCAGGAGTTCCATTTGTAGAGTGGATTGTTCCAGCAGGAAACTCTGATATTCGTCCTGCAAATCCGATGAAAGCACGTTACATTACAATCCATGAGACGGCAAATACGGCCGCTGGTGCTAATGCTGAAAATCATGCGAAATATTTGTATAAACAAGCAACAGAGGGGACGTTCCGAACAGCTTCATGGCATTTTACAGTAGACGATAAACAAATTTATCAACACTTACCAACAAACGAAAACGGTTGGCATGCAGGAGATGGAGATGGATCAGGAAACAGGGAGTCTATCGGTATCGAGATCGCGGTTAACCAAGACGGTGATTACAATAAAGCTTTAGAAAATGCAAAACGACTTGCGGGTTATTTAATGAACAAAGAAGGAATTGGTGCAGATCATATTTACAAGCATCAACAATGGAGCGGGAAAAAATGTCCTGACATTTTAATTTCACGTGGTAATTGGGCTGGTTTCGTACAAGGAATTCAGTGGTATGCAAATATAAATGCGCAGATTGATACTCCTTTACAAGATAAAAATGACTCATTTAATCCAAATGAAAATAATCCAGCTGAACCTAGCATGGAACTAGTGGTAAATGGTAGTGGCATCAATGTACGTAGTGATGCGGGTATTGAACATCGTGTTGTACGTAAAGCTTCAAACGGAGATCGTTACAAAGTATTAGCGGTTAAAAATGGTTGGTATAAAGTAGGTAATGGAGAATGGATTTTCTATGACCCAAGTTGGATTAAAATTAACTACAATGTACCAAAGGAAGAGGTACAAAAGCCTAAGGAAGAAGTACAAAAACCAAAAGATGATATTACAGGTGGCTGGTTTGAAGGGCATATTCGTAAATTAAACAGTCTAGGTATTATGCAAGGCGAAGGCAATGGTGTATTTGCGCCATATCGAAATGTAACGAGAGCGGAGTTTGCGAAATTAATCTCGAATGCTCTTAAACTACCAGAGGGAAATAAGTCATTTGTAGATATTAATGAGGCACATCCATCACTTCATGACGGTATTAAACGTTGTGCAAGTGCAGGAATTATTAATGGTCGTGGTGAAGGGGTTTTTGATCCTAACTCACCAATTACTCGTGAAGAAGTATCTATTATGATTGACAAAGCATTACGATACAAAGGAATTACAGGTGAGTTAGTAGCATTACCATTTACAGATAAGCATTTAATAACATATAAAGAATCGGTTCAACGATTATACAGCTTAAAGGTAGTTAATGGTGTTGGAAATAATGAGTTTGATCCCCGAGGTACAGCGACTCGTGGTCAGGCAGCTGCTTTTATTGTGAAGATGTTAGATTCAATGCAAAAATAAAACTTTAATCAGTGGGGCCACTCGCGTTGCAATCGAGCAGTTTATTCACCGAATTTTGAAATGAGGGTTTTACTGCCTGCAAATAGCAGAATAAATTGTATGTAGAAGCTGACATTGGTAGAAGTAAAAAATAAGAAGAATTTGAAAGGAGCTATCCAAAATAATAATTTGGGATAGCTCCTATTTAGTAGGAAGAACAAATTGTATTTCATAGATTGTAATGCAGAATGCCCTTCCAAGCCCCTCATAAGCCCCTCATAAGTCCCTACCAAGTAATAAATCACTAAGAAAAAACAAAAACAACTACAAGAACAAAACAAGCACGAAAAAATGAAACCGGCGTTGTAGTAGTAAAAAAAATTGTAATTCGAATGCCAAAACCATTCCCGCATTCCTATTTTTATAATGAAGGATTAAAATCTTCCTATTTACTAGCAAAGAGTGGAGGGAAACATATGGCGGTATACCGTAATGTGCAGGTGAACTTTTGGCAAGATGAATTCATATTAGATTTAACGCCAGAGGAGCGTTATTTTTACATATATTTGTTAACTGGTACGAAAACGAAGCAATGTGGTATTTACATATTACCGAAGCGTGTGGCAGAGCTTGAAACAGGTTATAGTATGGAGACTGTTGAGAAGTTGCTAAACAGGTTTGTTGAGTATGGAAAGATTTTATATGATACGGAAACGAAAGAGGTATTCATAATAAACTGGTTACACTATAACCCTATTTCAAATACGAATGTAGAAAAGTGCGTATTACGTGAGTTAAAGACTGTAAAAAGTAATGAGTTCATACATATCTTTTTACGTAAATGCCTTGAAGAAGAATACACGATTCCATTATTATTGCAGCATTTTGGTATGCCAAAAGAAGAGGATAATAGTAGTTCACAAGTAGTTATTGAAGAGAAAGAAGAAGCGGAAGAGGTAGAAAGTATAGAAGAGAACGTTCCAAATAGTGAAGTTTATAAGTTTTATGAACAAAATATTAGTAGTTTATCCCCATATATTGTGAAAGAATTGAAGAATTGGATACAAAGATTTTCTGGAGAGAAAGTGTTAGTGGCACTTAAAATTGCGTTTGAAAATAATAAGAAAACGTTAGCTTATGTGAAGGGGATTTTGAGGAATTGGTGTAGCAAAAAGTTAAAGGATTTTAGTGGAGAGAAGTGTGTAATGGGAAGTTTAGAGAGAAGGAAATGTATGTTGAGTAGTGTATTTTAATTTAAATTAATTTAATGTAGAATGTACGTTCGTTTTTGTGGGTTTTATGCTATACTACCATTAAATAAGGGTATTTTTATAATAGATAAAAAGATGCGGGGGTACAAAGTTTGACTACTAGTACATCTGAGTTGTTTCAATATATTAATATGATAGAAGAACAGGAACAATTATCACTACGATATTTACAGACAAAAGAAGAAGAGATTTTAAAAGATATTGAACTAACGACGATTCGTGATCAAAAAAGAAGCGATTTTGCGGAGCGATTTATAAACGATTTTAGGAAAGTACATAAACAAGATCCGGGTTTCTTTCGGTTATTTTATCATATACTCGAGGAGCAATTATTAAATGTTCTTGTAGTCCGTTTTGCGCATGTCAGTTTTTCTAAAATGAAGGTTTATTTAGAAAAAAGTGCACTACCTTTGGACAAACTTGTAGCAATTGCATGTAGGTATTTATCTAGTATTTCAAGTTACGTCAATGAAGCAGATGTTTTTCTTAGAGAGTTAACAAAAGAGAAACCGAACTATATAGAGGAACAATTACATACTTTACCAACTAAGCAGCAATTAACATTACTTCTCGTAATGTTTGATGTAGAGTATGAAAAGTTTCGTACATATAGTTCTTTATTGAATGAGAGGTTAGAAGAACATACAGAATTTATATTGAAACTGCTAGGGGAAAAGGAAAAGGTTGAAGCAGTTAAACGGTATTTAAAAGGTGAAGATGATAGTGAAGTATTTATAGGTGGGAATTTACCGGAACATATTTGGCGGCTATTATTTTGTGTTCATAAACATTCGAATGTTGCGAGGCGATATATTGAGATATTGGCGAAGAAAAATGTTTGGGGTTTTATAAACTATGCAACACGTTATATGTGTCACACTCTCGGTCAGTCTCAAAACCACAAAAAAACTGGTAGTGTAAATAGAGAAACATATGAAGAAATTCAAAGTTTTTGTACACAGTTTTGGATTTCTAAGGAAAGATTTTTTGCGCATCGTCTAAGGCAACATGATTTGAATAGTGAGGATTTTTGTAAGACGTATGAATATGAATTGCTATGCTTTATGTTGGAGGAAAACCCTGAATTTATTCAACAAACTTTGCAATATGTAAGTAAAATGAATTATCTCATCATCGCACGAACGCTAGCCGAAAAAGGATATGAGCTAAATAGAGGGAAAATGCGAGAAGAATTTTTTGTTGCTGCTTTGCAAATTAAATTGTCTACAGTGCGGGATACATATTGTGATTATTTACTAGGGAAGTTGTCACTTGAGGATATAAAGCAAATACTTAAAAATCCGAAATATAGAAGTATGTATTGGGGTATGCCGGTGTTAGAGGTTGCGCTTCTTTGGGATATAGATGATGTAGCGAAAAGGGAAGCTGTACTTACACTACAGTTTGGAGATGATGATAGTGTTAATTTATACGAACTTCTTTACGAATGTTCTGTCAGAGGAGTAGAGCCGAAACAAGTATTAGAAGATCTGCTTTCGTATGGGTTAAGTAAGGAAAAACTTATCGCTTATGCAGTTGAAGAAGCTGCATGCTACAGTGAAGAGAGAAATAAGGCGAAGGAAGCGCTTGTTTGTGTAATTGTAAAAGAACAAGCATATATAATTGAACGGTTTGATGAGTATTCTGCTATGGCAAAAGCATATATTTTAGAAGAGTTAGCAAAGGATAACATGGTTAAAATGCGTCCGATTTTAATTAAAAGCTTAGGAGATTCATCTAAAAAAATGCGTGAGTCTGTAGTTAAACTGCTTTCAAAAGATATAGAAGCTGCAGCAGATGTAGCAGTTGAACTTCATAATAAAAAGAAGATTGTTCGTGAAAATGTGATGAAAATACTAATAGAGTATAAGCTTGAAAAATATACGAAACTTGTACAGGAAGCTTTGCAAGAAAGTAAAAATGCATCTTTCGCAGGAAAATTGTCGTTTTTATTTCAAACGGAGGAAGAAAAGATCGAAGAACTATGTGCACGTATTTTAACGGAACAAACAAGAAATTCACTTCTGCAATTGATTGGGGATGAGCCACAAATCCGTTTACGTGACTCTAATGAAATTGCTGATGCTGCAATTCCGTTAGCCTATTTACAACAGTATATTTCAGATGCTGTTATTGAAAAGAAAGAAACGGCAGAAGTAATTGGTAGAGCTTTAAATGAAGAGGACTTAAAAGAATATGTGCAAACAATATATCAAATATGGATTTCTCAAGACGCAGATGTGAAGAAGCGTGGAATTCTTTCGTTATACGGAATGTATAGTGACGACAAAATGGTCGACATACTTATAAAGCAAATTGATGAATGGGTGCTTCAAATGAGAGGAAAGATAGCAGCGGATGCCGTTCGTGCTTTAGGTTTGTCTTCATCTAAGCTTGCACTTATGTCTATTCATGCAATAGCATTTAAATATAAACATAAGCAAGTACGTAATGCAGCAAAAGAAGCCCTAAGTCTTGCTGCGAAAACACGTGGTATAACAGAGGAAGAGCTGGAAGATCAATTGGTGCCGGACCTTGGCTTTACTATACATGGTGAAAAGATAATTGATTTCGGGAATCGAAGTTTTACTGCCATTTTAACTACAGAGTCAAAAATTGAATTAGAGACAGAGGAAGGAAAACGTATGAAGTCACTTCCAAAGCCGAATGCAAAAGATGATGTAGAAAAGGCTGAAGAGGCTAAAAAAGAATTAGCCTCTTTAAAGAAGGAGCTCCGAACTACTCTTTCAATGCAAAAACAACGATTAGAAGCGGCACTTTCGTTAAAGCGTTATTGGTCACATAATGCATGGAAGTCTGTATTTATGGATAATTCAATTATGAAGCAATTTTCTATTTCACTCATTTGGGGTGAGTATAAGGAAGGGAAGTTGCTGAACGCATTCCGTTATGCAGAAGGTGGCGTGTTCTGTACAATTGAAGGGAAGAGTTATGAACTTTCATTTGGCACTGTTATTGGTTTCGTTCATCCGTTAGAATTGTCTGGGGCGGAGAAGGAATTATGGAAAGAGCAATTAGAAAGTGCGGGAATTGTTCAGCCGTTCCTACAAATTGAGCGTCCAATGTTTGTAGTAGAAGAGAATGATGAGAGTGCTATTGAGAGATTTGGTGGTATTTTACTAAATGGTCGTTCGTTATTCGGTAAGATGACGAAGCTTGGATGGATCCGTGGATCTGTTCAAGATGGCGGTGTGTATTATACATTTTACAAAGAAGATACTTGTAACGGATTAGGAGTGCAATTGTCATTTAGCGGAGCGCTGATTGGTTATGAAGATGAAGAAGATGTATGTGTATTTGACATTCAATTTTATAAAGCAGGTACAGTGAATCGTGGTTCATATGAGTACGATGAAATTGATGATGAAAGACGCATTGTACCAAAAGAAGTAGATAAACGCTTCTTTAGTGAAATGTTATATGATGTGCAAGTAGCGACAGGTGCAAATCTTGGGCATAATGAAAGTTGGCGTAGCAAACGATAAGAAAGACCCCCTTCATTGGTAGGAAAATGAAGGGGGTTTTTTAATGTTTTTAAAAGGTTCATTCTCAAAAAGAAGCGAATAGTGTGAGAAAGGGGTGGTTATATGGAGGTAGTTATAAAGAAGAAACGAAAAAGGGGAAGAAGAATTTTTATTTGGGCTAGTAGTATCGTTCTCTTGTTAGTTATTTCCGCTGCGATTTTTTTGAATATATATACGCTGAAATCTATGCCAAAGATAGATGGAACGATAAAGCTAGAGGATTTACAACACGCTGTTACGGTGAAGCGGGATAGTAAAGGTGTCCCGCATATTAAATCGGAAAATGCACATGATTTATATTTTTCACAAGGGTATGTACAAGCGCAAGATCGGTTGTTTCAAATGGATTTAAGTAGAAGACAAGCTTCTGGTATGTTAAGTGAAGTTGTTGGGGAAGCAGCTGTTGACCGAGATAAATTGTTTCGAACACTCGGTTTACGGCGAGCGGCAGAAGCTTCAGTTAGTCAATATGATGGAGAAGCAAAATATGCCCTGCAGTCATTTGCTGATGGGGTGAACGCTTTTATACGTGAGGCGAAAAAGTAAAAGAAATTACCAGTTGAGTTTACTATATTAGGTTATGAACCTGCTGAGTGGTCAATTGTTGATACTTTAACGATCGGGAAGTATATGGCGTTTGACTTAGGAGGACATTGGCATGGACAGGCGTTTCGATATTGGGCGCTGAAAAACCTTCCGAAAGAGCAAGCAAATGAGCTATTTCCTAAATATCCGAAAGATGCTCCTAGATTGCTAGCTGAACTGAAAAATACAAATGTGGACGTAGCGCAAAGTTTTTCAAAAACGATAATTCCGCCGGAGTTTAACGGTAGTAATAACTGGGTTGTGAGCGGTGAGAAGAGTGCATCAGGTAAGCCAATTTTAGCAGATGATCCTCATTTATCTCTTGCGACGCCTTCTATTTGGTATCAAACGAGACTTGAAATGCAAGGTTTAAATGTGAGTGGCGTTATTTTCGCTGGAGTACCAGGTGTTATATTAGGACACAATGACAAAATAGCGTGGGGCGTTACGAATACAGGGCCTGATGTGCAAGATTTATATATTGAGAAGAGAAATCCTAATAATGAAAATGAATTTCTGTATAACGATAAATGGGAGAAAGCTACCGTTGTAGACGAGTCTATTAAAGTAAAAGGCGGGAAGACAATTCCTTATAACGTTACAATTACGAGGCATGGACCAGTAATTTCAGAGTTTGCGAATAAGGGGAAGGAGAAAACGAAAACCGTATTCTCTTTAAAGTGGACAGCTTTAGAACCGTCAGCTGAGTTAAAAGCTGTATTAAATATGAACAAAGCAAAAGACTGGACGGAGTTTGAAACCGCTCTTCAAGATTTCCATACACCAACGCAAAACTTTGTGTTTGCATCAAACGATGGCACGATTGCTTATAAAGCGAATGGAAATATACCAGTGCGTAAAAAAGGCGATGGTAGCTTGCCTGTTCCAGGATGGACAGATGAATATGAATGGGAAGGATATATTCCATTTGATCAGCTGCCGAAAGTTATAAATCCGAAAGAAGGTTTTATTTCAACTGCGAATAATAAAATTGTTGATGATGATTATCCGTACCATATTAGCAATACGTGGGCACAGCCATATAGGCAAATGCGTATTCAAGAATTTTTGCAAGAGAAGGAAAAGTATACGGTGAAAGATTTAGAAGAGTTACAGATGGATCAAAAGAATTTATACGGGAAAGAGTTTACTCCTATATTTTTAAAAGAGTTAAATAAAGCATCTTTAAATGAGGTAGAGAAAGAAGGTGTAAACCAATTAACAAAGTGGAATTTTTACGATAGTAAAGATGAAGCGGCACCATTAATATTCCATTTATTAATGAAAGAGATTTCAAATACGTTATTTTCAAAAGAAATACCGAAAGATGTAATGGAGTTATTTAAAGGGAAGTCACAAGTTGTGGATGAATTAATCCGGAAACAAGTAGCAGGAGAAAATAGTGCATGGTTTTCTAAGTACGGAGGTTTCACAAAAATTGTGCATACATCGTACGAGAATGTAATGAAGAAATTGCAGAAGGAATATGGACCCGATGTTGGGGCCTGGAAGTGGGGCGATTATCATCAACTCGCTTTTACACATCCAATTTCGAAATCATCTAGTATGTTAGCGTTACTCGCTTTTAATCGTGAGAAACCAGTTCCAATTGGCGGAAGTCAAGTTACCGTTCAAGCAGCGAGTTACGGCGATAACGGCATTGTAAATCACGGGGCTTCTTGGCGATTTGTTATTGATACGAAAGATATGTCAAACGGTTATCATATCGTAGGGCCAGGACAATCGGGACATTTTAGAAGCGATTGGTATCATGATCAAATAGATGATTGGGTAAGTGGAACGTATCATACGACTACATTGAATACGGAGGGAATAGAGGGGAAGGTGCTAAATTTAGAACCGAAGTGATAGGGTGTTTTTGTTTGTGGAGGGACTAGTAATAATCTTTTTGATAATGAAAGCTTATCATTTAGAACATAACCCAGTTCTTAAATAATTTTAACAGCCAGCCTACTATCATTTAATTTGATAGTAGGCTGTTTCCATCTTCGAAATACGCTGTAGCAACTTCTTCAGGATTACGATTATTTCCACATGCTGCAAGTGCTGTAACAAATAAAGCCATTACAACTATTAACATGATTATTCCAGTTTTGAGGGGAATTAGTTAACAAAGACCAGGTATTATTTGCAACAGAACGGTCCCTCTGTACCCCTTGTTTCGTCATTTTTCTACGCCATCCAACTTGACAAATGTTTTTTTATCAAACTACAATGAAAAACATTATCAATAATATAGGGAGGATACTTTTGTCAATAAATGAAAAACAATATATTTATAGGTTAATAACCAGATCTTGTTAAGTCGTATGTACTATTTTTAGTTTAGCGTTGCCCAGAATGTACACCAATTAATCTCGCGAATTACAAGAAAACTATTATTGAAATGAGGCGTGCATTGTGAAGTTGGACGTGAATGAGTTAGCAGAGTATCTTGCCAATAATCCTTTCCGAGTAGAAGGAGTATATCGTTATGCTAAAAATCCAGGTGTGCCTTGTGCTGAGTCTACAGATTCTTTCCCAGGATTTGTATTTCCACTTACAGGGAAGACGCAATTTCAATTTAATGGTACGCCGTATATCCTTTCCCCAGGAAAAGTTATACATGGGGGTGCAAAAATGACATTAGCCCATAAAATGCTTGGTGAAATAAACTGGGAATATATTCTTGTTTTATATCAGATAAGTAATTCAGAACGAGAAGACTCTGGCTTTACTCATCAGCATTTTGAATTATTAACAGGACAATCTCCTCGTCTTGTCGAATTACTTATGCGTCTTTGGGATGTGTATAATCAGCGTGGAGGCATTTCGATGCTTCAGACCGAAATGCTGTTTCGCGAAGCGTTGAATGAAGCTTTATTAAGTGTTGTCAATAGAGAAAACAACTATGAGTCGCATACTTTATTCGAACGAATATCTAGTTATGTTCGTAAATACTATTATAAAGATATTACAATACATACGCTTACAGAACAAAATAATGTTAATCGAAATCGTCTTTCTTACGTGTTTAGAAAGCATGCAGGTATGGGGCCAGCAGAATATGTATTGAACTATCGTATAAAGATGGCTCAAAAAATGTTATGTACAAGTGGTGTGCCTGTACAACAAATTGCGCAGGCTGTTGGAATCGCAGACCCTTTTTATTTTAGTAGAGTTTTCAAGAAGCGAGTTGGCATTTCGCCTACTAAATATCGCGAGAAGTTCATCAATAATCCATACTAATGTCAACAGGGGTCCATTCTTATTTGAAAATCACTGTTCTATACTTATGGAGAGTTAAAGGAAACATTGGATTGAAAGAACTTTCATTGAAATCACTCCTTTGTACTATCTGAATGAAAAGTTCTGGCCGGAGCATTTTCTTTTTAAGCGTAATGACGACTTTTTTACTTAGATTATTGTAATATAGTGGAAGTTAAAAATGAGGAGGGATTATTATCCATTACCAACCTATTAAACTAAATGACGAGTTATCTAAAATCAACGATTATTGGTATCCACGAGTGATTGGTGAAATGAATGATGATCAAATTCAGCTTTTTAAAGCTAATGGAGATTTTATATGGCATGAGCATCCTAATACGGATAAGCTATTTATTGTGCTTGAAGGGGAGATGTTCATCGATTTCCGTGATGGACAGGTGAAAATTTCTAAGGGCGAGATGTTTATTGTCCCGAGAGGCGTTGAGCATAAACCTTTCACTGAAAAGGAATCCCACATCATGTTGGTAGAGCCTAAAAGGGAAATGGATTGATAATCGTAAAAAGATAAAAAAGGAGCGGAAATCCGTTCCTTTTTTATTTATCTTACTATTTTTAGGAGCTTAGTATGAGTAAGATGTGAATAAAGGATGAATAGCATTTTTATCAATAAAAATTTATTGGATTTTTTGTGGAATATATATGAAACGTTGTATAAAATAATCAAGAAAGCCAAAAATTATAGGGGGAAAGTTGTGAAGAAAAATAAGAGTTTAATAAGTTTTTTAGGAGTGTTTATTATGTTGTTTTCTTTTTGTTTTCAAGGAAATGTACAGGCAGATGTAAATACTGTTCAATCTGGAAAAATCAAATCAGGAAACGTAACAGTATGGGAAGTTGGAAATGTAGCGAAAGTATTAGCGGATGTGGAGCGCTTAAATTTAAATACAGTAAATGTACCGATTCAAGTGGATATCCCGAATGTGACTTCTACGAATATGGTAATTAATCAAGCGCAAAAGCAACAAGCTACTATTTTAATTCAAGAATTATTAAAGCGTAATATTCAAGTTATAGTGGAACCGTTCCCGTATATTCAGCAGGGGAATGTTGGAGAGACAGAATGGAACCCAAGTAACATTAATGATTTCTTCTGGAATTGGAAGACGGTTATTCTGCAAGATATTTTTAATTCCATTACAAGTAAATACAATGTGTATGGACTAAAGATTGCTTCTAATTTCGTGAATATGGAGTATGCAGAAGGATACTGGAGCGATACAATTAATTTTGTTCGTAATCAGTATAAAGGAAATGTTTTGTATCAAATGAACTGGTGGTTAACAGCAAGTTGGGACTCTTCTTATGAAGCGAAGTTTAAAGAAAAAATCAATCGCCCGTATTTAAAAAAGGTGGATATTGTTAGCATAGATAGTTGGTTTGAAGTTTCAGGAAAAAGGAATCCAACATATGAAGAAGTGAAACAAAGTTTATTTGCGACAACAGTATATAATCGTGGGCAAAATGTTGTTCAGCAATTGGAACAATTACATAATGCAACAGGAAAGCCAGTTTACTTCGGTGGATTTAACGTTCCAGCACGTGAACTTGGATTACAAAATCCATGGAATCCAGATGTTTCAAATGTGTTTTCGAAAGATGTACAATTAAATGGATGGCGTGCTTACCGCGATGTATTAGAACCGAAACCATATTTTAAAGGTTTTTCAATTTGGTTTATTGGCTCTAATGATAGTACACATCCGTATCAAATACATAGTAAAGAAGCAGAGGCAGTTATTAACGGGTGGTACCGAAAATAAATTTTATAAAATAGGTAAGTTTTAAAGTTTACTACATATATTTCTAGTGAAAGGCCTTTCACCATCTTATCACCTAGGGGGCAATCATAATGAAATTTTTGTCTTACCTTACAGTAATTTTGGTGATTCTTGGCGGTTTGAATTGGTTATTTGTAGCGTTAGATTACAATGTAGTTGAGAAATGGTTTGGTTCTATGCCGGCGCTTGTGGACACTATTTATTGGCTCATTGGTCTCTCTGCTATTTATCAAATTTTTGATCGGTTCTTTACGAACGATTAGCTATTATTCTTTCATTATTAGAGTGTTAAGTACGATTATGTACTTAACACTTTTTTATATGTTCATAAAAAAGTCTGCACTTGCAAGCGATTCCATCGCGTCTTGCGCCGTAATAATAGAAAACAAATTGACCACATATTATATTTTGGGTTATAATTCAGAAAGTTTAAAAAATAATCCGATGAGAAATAGGGAGGTTATGAGGGTAATGGAGAGAGTCTATAATTTTTCAGCAGGACCATCAATACTCCCTTTGCCAGTTTTAGAGAAAGTGCAAAAGGAGCTATTAAATTATAACGGGACAGGCATGTCTATTATGGAAATGAGTCATCGATCTTCTTATTTTCAAAGTATTATAGAGGAAGCGAGTAACTTACTTCGTGAATTAATGAGCATCCCTGATGAGTATGATATTTTATTTTTACAAGGCGGTGCGTCATTACAATTCTCTATGATACCGTTGAACTTAATGAATACGTATAAAAAAGCTGGATACGTACTAACTGGCTCATGGTCTAAAAAGGCATTGCAAGAAGCCGAAAAAGTTGGGGAAGTACAAGTGATTGCTTCTTCCGAGCAAGAGAAGTTTACTACGATTCCTAAACTGGACGGTTTATTAAGTGATGAAAAACTAGATTATGTACATATTACAACGAATAATACAATTGAGGGGACAAAATATGTGGAAATTCCACATGTAGAAAGAGTGCCGCTCGTTGCGGATATGTCCTCAAATATTTTATCAGAGAGATATGATGTTTCGAAGTTTGGTCTTATATATGCGGGGGCGCAAAAGAATTTAGGACCTGCGGGTTTAACGATTGCTATTATAAAAAGAGATTTAATTGGGGGAGCAGATCGCTCTTGTCCGACAATGTTAAATTATGAAACTTACAGTAAAAATAACTCCTTATATAATACACCGCCATCCTTTAGTATTTACGTAACAAAACTTGTACTAGAGTGGTTGAAAGAGCAAGGCGGAGTATCTGCGATTGAAGAACAAAATAAAATGAAATCTTCACTTATTTATCATTTTTTAGATGAATCTAAATTGTTTACTTCACCAGTTGACCCTGCGTATCGATCACTTATGAACATTCCATTTACAACACCGTCAGAAGAACTTAATAATGAGTTTTTACAAAAGGCGAAGGAACGCGGTTTCGTTACGCTAAAAGGACATCGCTCAGTCGGCGGTATGCGTGCAAGTATTTATAATGCGATGCCAGCACACGGCGTACAACAATTAGTAGATTATATGAAGGAATTTGAGCTTGAGAATAGATAGGGAGATGGGGATATGTTTCGTGTTCAAACGTTAAATCAAATTGCAGAAAAAGGTTTACAAGTTTTTACTGAAGAACGTTATGAAGTAGGGGATAAAATCAATCACCCAGATGGGATTTTGCTTCGTAGCTACTCTTTACATCAAGAAGAGTTTTCAAAAGACTTAAAGGCGATTGCAAGAGCTGGCGCTGGTGTAAATAATATTCCTGTCGAGCGATGTACAGAAAAAGGAATTGTAGTATTTAACACGCCGGGGGCAAATGCAAACGCTGTAAAGGAACTCATTATTGCCAGTCTTATTATGTCTTCACGTAACATTATTAATGGTGTAAGTTGGACGAAAAACTTAGAGGGTGAAGAAGTACCACAGCTTGTTGAATCAGGAAAAAAACAATTTGTTGGATCAGAAATTGCAGGGAAACGTCTAGGTGTTATCGGACTTGGCGCAATTGGTGCTTTAGTTGCGAACGATGCGTTAGCATTAGGGATGGATGTTATCGGATATGATCCTTATATTTCAGTTGAAACAGCTTGGCGTCTTTCTACACATGTGCAAAGAGCATTTAGCCTTGATGAAATTTTTGCAACGTGTGATTATATTACACTGCATATTCCTCTTACGAATCAAACGAAGGGGATTATTGGGGAACACGCTGTAGAGAAGATGAAAAGAGGGATGCGTCTATTTAATTTCTCTAGAGGAGAACTTGTAGATGAAAAGGTTCTTCAAAAAGCATTAGAAGAAGATATTATTACACATTACGTAACGGACTTCCCAAATGAAAATGTAATAAAGATGAAAAATGTAACAGCGACGCCTCACCTTGGTGCATCTACGTCTGAATCAGAAGAAAATTGTGCAGTAATGGCAGCACGTCAATTACGTGAATATTTAGAGACAGGAAATATTCGTAATTCAGTAAACTATCCAAACGTAGAATTGCCGTATATCGGAAAGAAACGAATTACAATTATGCATCAAAACGTTCCAAACATGGTAGGACAAATTACAGGATGTTTAGCAGAACATCATATTAATATTGCCGATATGATTAATCGTAGTAAACATTCTTGGGCATACACAATGATTGATATCGATAACGGAATTGATGATATAATAAAAGAGAATATTGTAGAAAATATAAGCAAAATTACAGGTGTTGTAGCCGTTCGAATGATTGTGTAAAGGAGAGAGGAATGTGGCAAAAATACGACCGTTTCGGGCCATTCGTCCAGTAGAGGAAAAAGCGGCACAAGTGGCAGCTTTACCGTATGACGTATTAAATAGTGAAGAGGCAAGGGAAGTTGTAAAAGGGAATCCATATTCTTTCTTGCATGTTGATAAAGCAGAAATTGATTTAGATCCTGAACTGTCACCGTATGATGATCGCGTGTATGAAAAAGCGGGCGACAATTTAAAGCAATTTATACGAGAAGAAGTGTTCATACAAGATGAAGAGCCAGCGCTATATATTTATGAACTGACGATGCAAGGAAGAACGCAGTCAGGCCTTGTCGTTTGTACATCTATTGATGAGTATGAAGATGATACAATTAAAAAACATGAAAGAACACGTCATGAAAAAGAGCTAGATCGTATTCGCCACGTAGATGTGTGTGACGCAAATACAGGTCCGATTTTTTTAACGTACCGTACAAAAGATGAAGTAAAGCATTTAATTAGGAGCTGGAAAGAAGAACATACGCCAATTTATACATTTACAGCAGAAGACGGTGTTAAGCATGTTGTGTGGAAGATTGTAGATGAAGATGTAATTACGACTTTAGTAAACGCATTTGAAGATATTCCTAATCTTTATATTGCAGACGGGCATCACCGTTCTGCATCAGCTGCAAAAGTAGGACTTATGCGAAGAGAACAATATCCAAATTACACAGGAGAAGAGGAATTTAATTTCTTCTTATCGGTTCTATTCCCTCATGATGAATTATCGATTTGGGATTATAACCGAGTTGTGAAAGATTTAAATGGCTTATCAGAGGAACAGTTTTTAAATCAAATTACGCAGTACTTTTATGTAGAAGAAGCAACTGTTTCTCCGTATAAACCAAATGAGCCCAAATCATTTGGTATGTATGTAAATGAGAAGTGGTATAAGCTTACTGTGAAAGAGGAAACGTTTGATGCGAATGATCTTGTTAGAGGTTTAGATGTATCTATCCTGCAAGATCATTTATTAAGCCAAGTGCTTGAAATACATGATCCGCGATCTGATTCACGCATCGACTTTGTCGGAGGAATCCGTGGATTAGAAGAACTAGAACGTCTTGTAAATAGCGGTGAATATAAAGTGGCGTTTTCACTATATCCGACATCAATGGAAGCTTTATTAGCAATCGCAGATGCCGGAGAAGTCATGCCGCCAAAATCAACGTGGTTTGAACCGAAACTGCGTAGCGGGTTGTTTGTACATTCTTTAAAATAAATAGACTTCTTTAGTTAGAAAAACCGAAATGATTTTTAGTTTCGGTTTTTCTTATTTTACAAGTGTTTTTGAGGAGGGGTATGGATGAAATTGCAAGTAGGCGAAAAAATCACCTTTGAACGAACTTTTACGAAAGAGGATGTTGCGTTATTTACAGAAGTATCGAAAGATGAAGGCGTTCATCATGTTACACCAGATGAGCAGGGAAGATTTGTTGTACAAGGGCTGTTAACATCAACATTGCCTACAAAAATTGGCGGTGATTATAACGTACTAGCTCGCAAAATGGGTTTTGAATTTTTACGTCCTGTTTTTAGTGGTGATACCATTCGTTGTGACGTAACTATTGAACAATTTGAGCCTGATGAAAAAAATCGTACAAAAATTATTGCGACGTTTATATGTAGGAATCAACTTGAAAAGGAAGTTATGAAGGGGAGTTTTTCGGGGATTATTCTTTAATTAGTAAGAAAAGAAATGAATAGGTGGGGGCATGATGTCTCTAGGGTGTAGATTTTTAATTCCCCCATGAAGAAATTTTATACATTGCTGAATACTGATAATATACTCTGTTCATTTTTAACTTGAATAAACTCGTCAACAAAAAGGACATTCCTAGTATTACAAGAAATGTCCTTTCCACTAAATTATAAGGTATTTTGCTGAAATTCAAACTCTAAAATTAGTTTACTAGTTTGACCTGTAAACTGATAATTATAGGATCCTCTCAGGTTTTCTAAGTTACCGGTAGCTTTAATAATTGTTCCTGGGGAATCTAAATTTCCTTTATCAAATATTCCTTGCTCTAGAGCTGTAAATGTCCCTTGTTGCCCCTTATAAATCCCTTCAAAGTGTAAAAATCCAGAAATTTTAGCAGTAGCTAAGTGACCATCATTTATATTTGAGTCTAAATAATATAATAAGTATTCAACAAAAGCCTTTCCTTTTAATTCCCCATCAATATCATATTCGACATGAGCAATATTAAAAGGGAAATCTTTTCTAGTATCATCAATTGGTTTTTCATCCCATTTACTTACTGTAAATGTTACTTCCATACACGTAATCTCCCTCCAATTATATACTTTTAAAAAGTACCAATTCACAGACATATCTCATAGGAGTGTTTTTATTCATTCCACGCCACTTTCCAAAATAGAGAAAGATTCATTTTCACAATTAATTTCTGCCATTGCACCGTAAGGTAAAATAAACTTCGGTTCAGTATGGCCAAAATTTAAATTATAAAGAATCGGCAAATCTTCTAAGTTATGTTCCTTCATAACCTGCAATATTTCCTGTTTATATTCTTCATAGTATTGTTCATCTTTCGGTTTACCAAAAATGATTCCTTTTGCTTTTTGCAGAATACCTTGTGCTGCATAATTTCGTAACCAATATTTTATATAACTTGGTTCTGGATGATCTTCAGAAGTTTCAAAGAAGAGAATACTATTCTCCCAATGTTTTTTCTCAGGCCAAAGTTCCGTTCCTTTTGCAAATTCCAATACTTCAATACAACCACCAATTAAGCGCCCCTGTACAGTGGTAGAGCCTTGAAGTAGCTCATATCCATTGTTTTGCTGCATCGTACGTCTTGTATCCTTATTTATTTCAATCCATTCTAAATGCTCACTTGTCCATTCATAAGCTGGTTGAATCTCTCCAATCGTTTCATTTGAAAAGAGAGTACGATTTACCATTTCAATTGTATATGGATCCATCTCTACATTTTCGGCAAAGTCGGTCAAAATTGCTGGACCGTATAAAGAGGAAAGCCCTGCTTTATGGCAAAATAAATGTGAAATAGTAACGTCAGAGTACCCCATAAAAATTTTCGGGTTTTCGCGTATCACATTAAAATCTATATAGGGAAGTAACCGGATGCTATCTTCACCGCCAATATTCGCGATAATTGCTTTCACGCGTGTATCTTTAAATGCTGTCATTATATCTTCCGCACGATCCTCTGGATTGTTATAAAGGTATTCGCTACCTTTTAAGCTATTTGGCATTGGGATAACCGTAAGACTAAAAACTTCTTCTAATCTTTTTACTCCTTGTTCATATCGCCATCTTATTTCAGAATCACCTGCACCGCCCCATGAAGGACTTACTGTTGCTACGATATCTCCTGGCTGTAATCTCTTTGGCTTTATTAACATATGAATCCCGCTCCTATATAATTTAATGAACTACGGCTATACAAACCGTAGAGTTGAAGAACATTGTACATGACATTAGTTTCTCCGCCTTCAATAAGTTCACCTGCTGTAATTTGAGAATTTAGTATTAGTGCTGAATATAGGAATAATTTACAAATATTTTTTGCTAAAATTTATATTTGAAAATCACAGTATGCATCATTGCATGAGGAAAACGGTTGTTATTTTTACAACCTGTAACTATAATGATTACAGGTTGGTCGATACCAATCAAAAAAAATAAAATTATCATGAATGGAGATGTTACATATGGGTATGAAAAAAATAATTTTAGCAGGTGCTTTAGGGATCGCAGCATTATCAGGAACAAATGTACCAGGATTAGAACTAACAAAAGCGAGTGCAGCTTCTATTGAATCGAATTTCTCGACGTTAGAAGGACGAGTAGTAGAAGTAGATAACGGTGTGATTGTTGTAAAATCTAAGCAATATGAGGAACCTGTTAGTGTGTATATTGATTCACTTTCAAACGTGAAAGTAGGAGATGAAGTAAAAGCTACTGGATCTATGATGCGTAATTTTACAGAATACATGGTTGCAACTGCAGTTGAAAATACAACAAACAAGTTAGGTATGCACATGAAAGAAGATGGCTCGCCCGATTATGTAATTGGAGAAGTATCAAAAGTAGGAACGATGGAAGATGAGGGAGACGGTGCTACTAAATATGTTGTAGTTGAGTATCCATCGCTAAACGGGAAGAAAGATATTATTGATGTTCTCTTAACAAAGGGACAAGTATTTAATGTGGGTGAGAAAGTGAAAATTGATATGAAGTATGTAGGGTGGGGCGGAAGTTCTATTAACTGGAACACAGTTGACCATATTGAAAAAGTTCATGAAGCAAAGACGAACGTTGAAAATAATGATGATGTATGGATTTGGTCTTAATAAGGCGAGTATAAGTCGTTATTTGCAATTTTCTCCAAACAATACATGTAAAAACTAAATGTATCATGCAGTACCCATCTAATTATCATTGCGTATGACAATTAGGTGGATACTTTTTTATTTGAAATTTGTGCAAGTCAATGTTCAGCATTTCTTTTTAAGAGTAAATTACGGGTGAAATCAAAACTTTATTTGCAGTACATAATAAATAATGTTGATTTTTTATCTTATATTAAAATAAAAACAAACCACTGTTCGATTTGAATATTCCACGATATAATGGTGAGAGTTTATGACAGAATAAATATTTACATAAGAAGTGAGGTACTGTATGAAAAAAAGAACGACAGACATTATTTTTATTATTATCGGTGCATTTCTTTTTGCGTTAGGTGTCAATTTGTTTGTTATCCCGAATGAGTTTGGTGAGGGCGGGGTAACAGGTATCACGATTATTACGTACTATTTATTTGAATGGTCACCGGGTTTAGTTAACTTAATTTTAAATGCGATTTTGTTAATAGCCGGTTATAAATTTTTAAATAAGATTACAACAATTTATACAATCATTGCTGTAGTTACAAACTCACTATTTCTTCATTTGACAGAAGGTTGGACGATCGCTTCGGATGAAATGCTCGTAAATGCCATTTTCGGAGGAATATTTATTGGATGCGGGATTGGTCTAATCATTCGTGTTGGCGGAACAACTGCAGGTACTACCATCTTAGCAAGGATGACACATAAATATTTAGGATGGAGCATTAGCTACGGTCTACTGTTCTTCGATTTAATTGTTGCGTTTTCATCGTATTTCATCATTGGTGCAGAAAAACTGATGATAACAATTATTATGTTATATGTAGCAACGAAAGTGATGGAGTTTGTAATTGAAGGTTTAAATCCGAAGAAAGCCATTACGATTATTTCTGATAATCCGAATGAAATTGCCGGGAAGGTAACTACCTTAATGGGCAGAGGGGTTACTGTGTACTCAGGTCATGGCTATTACACGAAAACTCCGAAGGAAATTCTTTATGTTGTTATTAATAAGCAAGAAGTAGTGAAGCTAAAACGGATTGTTCAAACTACAGATCCGGCTGCGTTCATCGCTATACACGATGTTCGTGACGTATTTGGAGAAGGATTCGTTGATATTTCTAAAGCATAGAAATTATTTTTCATTAAAATAATCTTAATACTAAAACGTAAGAATCTATTTTGAATAATCTTTTTTCAAAATAGATTCTTTTTCTTTTTCTTGCAAAAAATTCAATTGTTTCTTAATGTAGTGATGTAGAAGGATGAACGAGAGAGGGTTTAATGAAGATGATACATATTTTATTAGCTGATGACGATAAACATATTAGAGAGTTGTTGCATTATCATTTACAAAAAGAGGGATTTCAAGTTTTTGAGGCGGAAGATGGAAAGGTAGCGCAAGACGTATTAGAGAAGGAAAATATTCATCTTGCGATCGTAGACATTATGATGCCATTTGTTGATGGCTATACGTTATGTGAAGAAATACGGAAGTATCATGATATTCCTGTTATTTTATTAACTGCGAAAGACCAGTTAGTGGATAAAGAAAAAGGCTTCATTTCTGGTACAGACGATTATATTGTGAAACCATTTGAACCAGCTGAAGTGATTTTTCGTATGAAAGCTTTATTACGTCGTTATCAAATGCTGAGTGCAGATATTATTACGTTGCACGGAACGACAATTGATCGAAAAGGTGTGGAAGTAAAGTGTAACGGTCAAACAATTTTGCTTCCTTTAAAGGAATTTGAGCTATTATCACAACTTGCTAGTTATCCTGGAAGAACATTTTCAAGAGAAGAATTAATTGAATTAGTATGGGGAATGGATTTTGAAGGAGATGAACGAACAGTTGATGTTCATGTGAAGCGACTACGAGATCGTTTCTCAAAACGAACGGATGATTTTCAAATTACGACAGTGCGCGGCCTCGGGTATAAGTTGGAGTTGAAATAAGATGAAATCACTATATTCTAGATTTGTATTTATGACGGTCGGCATTATGCTACTTAGTAGTATTATCGGCTTTTTATTAACGAACGTATATTATCAAGTGAAGTTAAAACCGTATAACAGTGAAAAGATTTTAAAGTATGCTGAAGAAGTTAAATCGTTATATGAAAAGCAAAGTGAAGAAAATCAAGAGGCGTACTTACATTCTATCGCAAAGTTAGGGTATGAAATTTATATTGTCGATGATCAAAAGAATGGAAAGCGTATCGGCAATGCGTTTCGTAAGACGTCTATTAGCGATGCTACTGTTCATAAAGTATTGCAAGGAGAAACGTTTAATGGTGTTTCTACGTATCCAACGCGTCTTTTTATTACAGGATTTTTCGATAATGAATTAATAAATAGTGTTGGTGTACCGGTAAAGCACGGTGATAAACAGTACGCGTTATTTATTCGCCCCGACATTCAGAACCAATTTGGGGAAATGCGAATTTTCTTAGCGGTATTACTTGGGTTTATCGTACTATTAAGCATTATCTTTATAGCGATTGCAGCAGGTTATATCGTTCGCCCAATCCGTAAATTTACGAAGGCTACGCAAAAAATTGCGAGTGGGGAATATGAAATTGAATTAGATGTAAAACGAAAAGATGAAATAGGAACGTTATCTACAAGCTTCCAAAAGATGACGAAAAGTATAAAAGAACTAGATGAAATGAGACAAGAATTCGTTTCGAACGTTTCACATGAATTTCAGTCGCCGCTTTCTTCCATACAAGGTTTTTCAAAGACGTTGCAAACAGAAAAGATGAGTGAGGAAGAAAGAAATCATTACTTACAAATTATTGAAGGCGAAAGTAAGCGAATGTCTAGTTTATGTAAACAGTTACTTACACTCGCTTCTTTAGATAAAGAAGAGAAGGTTCTACAAATAAGGGAATTCAATTTGCAGAAGCAAATTAAAGACGTCATTTTTATGCTTGAGTGGAAATGGCGTGAGAAAGATATCGCTGTTGAGTTTGATGTGCCGGACATTACAATTAAAGGTGATGAAAACTTGCTTCATCAAGTGTGGAGTAATATTTTTACGAATAGTATTAAGTTTTCAAACGATGCTGGGACGATTGAGTTTTTCGTGGAAGAGTTAGAGTCTAGTGTCATTATCTCTATATCCGATAACGGAATCGGAATGGAAAAAGAAGAGATGGAACGTATTTTTGATCGTTTTTACAAAGTAGATACAGCAAGGGCAAGAAACATAGAAGGTAGCGGTTTAGGATTATCAATCGTGCAGAAGATTGTTAAACTGCATAACGGAAACGTTTCGGTATATAGCACGAAAGGGGAAGGGACGACTGTTCGGGTGGAGCTTCCGAAATAGATGTAAGGGAAGAGGCTGTTTGGAGCGGCCTCTTCTTTTTTTGTCGCTAGTATACGTGTAAAATGAAAAAATATGAGTCATTTTAATTGCATAATCGGATGAGTTTATGGAGTGGGATTAGGAGGAAGTTTATTTAAAAATGTAGAATCTCTACAGAGTTAGAGGGAGTGTATTAAAACTTGAACTGTGTAGGGAGGAGATTATTTTGAAACGAATTGACTTGTTATTAAACGTACTAGATTCAACATTCGATAAAGAGAGTTGGTATGCACCGTTTAAACATGCTATAGAAGGACTTACAGCTGAACAGGCTATGTGGAAACCAGCTGGAGAGACAACAAATACCATTTGGGAGAATGTTAATCATCTCACTTATTACAAAGAAAGATTTGCTGCAAACTTGGAAGGACGTGAATGGACACATAATCTTGACGGTAATGACACCTTTTATCTTACTAAGCAATCTAATAATGATACGGAATGGAAGGAAGTCGTTGAACGCTCTGAAAATGCTCAGCGTAATTTAAGACAGGTATTAAATGCAATTTCTGAAAGAGAGCTTGAACAAAATTCAATTGAAGGTAAATTACTGGACATCATGCTTCATGATGCTTATCATACAGGCCAAATTATTCAATTAAGGAAAATGCAGGGGGCATGGCCAGCAAAACGTTGATTGAACGTTTTAGATCGTTCTATTAAAGGCGTTATTATTGAATAAAACTTAACATCCAAGCATAACCCCGTTCTAAATTTAGAACGGGGTTATGCTTGTTTCTGCTATAAAGCCGCACCTTTCCCGCGTTCTTCCTTAAACCGAAGCTCAAAAGTATCCGCTGTAATTTCATCAGCTTTTGGAAAAGTCCGTAATTTCGGATGAAGTAGCCATACGAGGGAAATGAATAAAATCCCAATGCTAGCAAGCGCGAAAATAAGTTGGCTACTATATACATTCGCAGTATATCCGCCAATTAAAGAGCCGAGTGGCATAGCAATTGTGCCCATGCTTCGTGTGACTGAATTGATACGCCCAAGATATTGGTTTGGAATTACAATTTGACCAATAGTCGCAAATAATATGTTGGTCGCACCAATTGGTATCCAAGCTAAGCCGAATAAAAAAATGGATAACCATTGAAACGGTACAACTGTAGAGAGAAACCAAAAGAAAGCGCCAGTTGCGAAGCTAATAATGGAGACACGGCCAACATTATGTTTACCAACCCATGAACTGAATAGTGCTCCAATTAAACAACCGGCGGATATAGCGGCTAAAAAGAAACCATATAATTTTACACCGCCTAAAGAATCAGCGAAAGAAGGGAGTATTGCCATCGTCATACCGATTGAAAAATTAGCGACAACGGAACCGATTAAGAAGACGCCCATTAAGGAACGAAAGACGATTGAAAACCCTTCTTTTAAATCAGTGAAATATTGCTTAGTTGAAAGTACTGTGTTTGCTTCGGTTTGTTTTGGCATTTTCAATGAAACGAACAAAAGGGCAGTAATCGCAAATGTAAAAGAGTCGATCACATATAAAGTAATTGCGCCAAATAGTGCTACTAATATTCCGGAAAGAGTCGTGCAAATTAAATCAATGCCTTGGTATGCAAATGAGAAAAGTGAATTTCCTTTTAATAATTGTGTTTTATGCAGTAGAAGTGGTAAAGCTTTTGACTGTGCGGGATAGGCGAATTGTTCGATAAAGGCTACGATGGGCATGATGATGAGTAGTAGTTGGACTGTTAATAGGTCGAAGTAGTGTGTAATAGGAATGATTAAAATAAGAATGCATTGCAAAACTTGTGTGATGACGAGGGTGTTTTTAATGGACCATCTATCAACGAATGGACCAGTAAGAAATTGTAATGCAGAAGGTAATAACGTAAGGGAACCAGCCAATCCAGAATAAAAAGGATTACCACTTAATTTGTATACGAGCCACATCGCGGCTACATAATACAAACTATCTCCTATGTTGGTGAAAATTCTTCCTAAAAATAATAAGAGGAAATTCCGGTTTTTTAATATGTCCACTTTATCTACTCCTTTATAATAAATTTATTCGGTAAAATAAATTTGACCGTTTATGTAAAAAAAATCGTATTACGATTTTTCTTCTTTTTTAATAAATTGCTGCATTGTTCTCTCAGCGATTTGAAGTGCAGTAGTAGAAATATAATAAGGTTTACTATTCGGATCTTTATCTGCACCTTTTGTAATTTCGTTTAATTCAGCCATCAATTGATGAAACTTTTTCACCCACACTTGAAATTGTTCTGGCGTAGCATCAAATTCCCAGCAGGATGAAACGTAATTCCACTTAGCTGGATCTTCACTTGCATTTCGTAATGTAAAAGCTTCTTCTGGTGCAGCGAGAATTTGGCTTTTCGTTCTTTCTATCATTTGTAAAAAGATTTGGCGACCTGATTCGCTTAATATTTCTAAATGAGGTAATAGATCTGTAGCAGGGGTGAAGCCTTTAGCGACAGATTGATAAAACTTTTGAACAATCCCATTCTTTTCTTCTGTATAAACGATCTCTATAAGACCATTCTTTTCTAATTCTTTTAAATGATAATGAATTTTCGCCCTTGAAATGCCGAATTTCTCAGATAGTAATTGTCCAGTATAAGGACGTTCGCATAGACGTATCATCATTTCGGCACGTAATGGATCGCTTAATGCTTTTAGTTGGCTATAAGTAGTTAGTGTTAATACGGGCTTCAACATGATCAACTCCTTGAATTAAATTACTCGGTCAATATTATTTGACTGAATTGTATCAAGGATTCTATTTATTTTCAATACTTTCAGAAAATTTATTTTTTTACTCTGTAATCTTCTGTTCATATTCCGTTCATATTTCTTTTTTATGATTAGTGCATAGAAAGAAAGAGGAAGGAGCGAGCGAAATGTTTTTAGCTCTGCGCGAATTGAAACAATCAAAATTAAGATACGGATTAATCGGACTCATTATGGTGTTACTATCATTTTTAGTCCTTGTTATTTCAGGATTAGCAAATGGATTATCATATGATAATGCTTCATCGATTCAAAATATGGAGGCAAATAAGTTCGTTTTAGCAGATGATGCGGAAAATAAATTACTTCGTTCACAAATTAAGAAAGACGATGTAGATAATGTAGTAAGTCAAGTAGGCGAGAAAGAGGCAGTTCCGTTTCGTGTGAAAGTTTCAACATATGAAAAGAAAGATAGTTCGAAAAAGGTTGATATCGCTATTTTCTCAAGTGAACGCGATACATTTTTAGAACCGAACATTGTAAAAGGTGAGAAGTTAGGTACAGCAAACAACGAAATGGTTGCTGATGAATCAATTAAAGAAAAAGGAATCGATATTGGGGATACAATTATCGATCCTGTTTCAAAGAAAGAATTTAAAATCGTCGGATTTACGAAAGATCAAATGTTTAGCCATACACCAGTCGTTTATGTAAATGAAGACGTATGGGGCGCTATTTCACAACCAAACCAAAAAGATTATAGTGCAATCGCACTTAACACAGATAAAGAAATTAAAAATGCTCACGTTATCGATAAAAAAGAAGTACTGCAAAGTATTCCAGGATTTAAAGAAGAGCAAGGAACGTTAACGATGATTATTGCGTTCTTACTTGTAATCGCTGCATTACTAATTGGTGTATTCTTCTACGTCATTACACTGCAAAAAACACAGCAACTAGGTGTATTAAAAGCAATTGGTACGAAGAACTCGTATTTAGCAAATAGCTTAGTCGTACAGGCGTTATTCTTATCAGTGGTTGCGATGGTAATTAGTATCGTTCTTGTACAAGGGTTAGAACAAATTTTACCAGCGGGTATGCCGTTCTTATTAACAACACCGATGATTGCACAATACGCAGCAATCTTTATCGTAATTAGTATTTTAGGAACACTTATTTCGTTATACCAAGTATTAAAAGTTGATGCATTAGAAGCAATTGGAGGCGGGATGTAATGACTTCATTATTAAAATTAGACAAAGTAAGTAAAGTGTATGGAGAAGGAAATACGGAAGTAACAGCCCTTCATCCGATGTCGCTTGATGTGAAAGCTGGAGAATTTATCGGAATCGTTGGCCCTTCTGGATCAGGGAAAAGTACGTTATTATCGATCGCGGGTGCTTTATTATCACCGTCAAAAGGAGATATTTACATTCGTGAGCAAAATATTACGAAGCTATCAGAAAAGGAAATGACAGACATTCGTTTGAAAAAAATTGGATTCATTTTCCAGTTTGCAAACCTTGTTCCATATTTAAATGTGAAAGAACAGTTACTTTACATTGCAAAGCTAAAAAAAGAAAGTAAACAAGAATCCGAAAAGCGTGCAGATCATTTATTAGCGGCATTTGGATTAGGAGAAAGAAAGAATCATTATCCAAATCAACTATCTGGCGGGGAAAAACAAAGGGTAGCAATTGCTCGTGCGTTCATGAACAACCCAGATTTAATATTAGCGGATGAGCCAACGGCAAGCTTAGACTCAAAACGCGCACGTGAAGTTGTTGAAATGATGAAACGTGAAGTGAAAGAGAGCCAAAAAGCAGCAATTATGATTACACATGATGAAAGAATGCTTGATGTATGTGATCGTATATTGACGCTTCGAGATGGACAGTTAATATAAAAAAAGGAAAACCGTACCTGTATGTGCGGTTTTCCTTTTTTTAATGGATTTATTTAGAGAATAACGTTTTAATTTTATTACGAGTAAGTAATAAAATCCCGCCTAATACAGATAGCATTCCTAGAGCCATATTGTTTGATTGCTCGCTACCAGCGTTAGGAAGTTCTTTAGCGTTATTGCTTTTAGTACCATTATCTGTTTGCGTTTGTTTAGACTGTGATACTTCATTAATCTTGTTATCAACATTTTGCTTCGTTGTATGTAACTCAGCTAATTTGTCGTCAATTTTTTTCTCAGTATGCTTAAAGTCGTTGATTTTAATATCTAAGTCTTGTTTTTTCTTTGTTAAATCGTCTGAAACAGTTTGTTTCGATTGTTTAATTTCGTTAATTTTATTTAGTAAATCTTCTCTAGCCTTTTGTAATTCAGCTAGTTTGTTTTTTACATCTTGTTTAGCTAGTTCTAAGTTAGCGGAAAGACTGTCTAAATTGCCTTTAATTTTCTTAAGTTCCTCTAACGTGTTACCAGTATTCGGCTTGTTTTCTTTTAGTTCAGCGAGTTTGTCTTCAGCAGTTTGTTTCGCTTTCTTTAACTCAGCTAATTTTTCATCTACTTGTTTTTTAACTTCCTTAAGTTCATTAACCTTTTGATCAATGTTCTCTTTATGTTGCTTCATTTCATTCACTTTTTCATCGACAGTTTGTTTATGTTCTTTAATCTCATTAACTTTGTTATCGATATTTTGCTTATGCTCTTTTACTTCAGCAACTTTATCTTCTACTTGTTTTTTATGCTCTTTAATTTCAGCAATTTTATCTTCGGCGATTTGTTTGTCTTGCTGAAGTTTTGCATCTAGTTCTTGTTTATGCTGTTTAACTTCGTTAATCTTTTCATCAGCAACTTGTTTACGTTCATGTAGTTCATTCACCTTAGTATCAACATTTTCCTTAACTTTGTTAAGTTCATTTAATGTTTGATCCACGTTTTCTTTGTGTTGCTGTAATTTCGCATCTAACTCTTGTTTATGTTGCTTAATTTCAGCTAATCGATCTCCCGTACTTTGCTGAGGAGTAGCATCATTTACTTCTGCATGAGCAGAGTTTGCGCCAGCAATCATTGCTAAAGCTAGTGTAGACGCAGCGATTGTTTGTTTTGTTTTCATATTTTTGTACCTCTTTTCTTTCATATGCATGAGCTGTTTTGTGTAAAAATGAGCATATAGAAGTAGATTCTTCCATCATTATATACCATCTGCGCCGTCTAGAGGAAGTATTTGCATAATAATCTATGATTATGTAATTTTTATAGTCTCTTATTTTGGAGTAGGGGAGAACTCTTTAGCAAGATGGACAATTTTTAATATAGTAGAGTTTACATCCTTACTGTTACGAATAACAAACAAATAATCAGCTCCATTTTCTATAGGATCTACTACGTCTTCATGTAGTGATTTAACTTGTTGGCGGTGGAGGACTTCTTTGAAACTGGAATAGTTTCCCCTAAAAATATTTGTACTTCGTTTACTAAGGCCTACTCTTTCATAAAGTACATCATCTGGAATGGCAAAATGAACGAGTATGCGTATATATTCATTTTGTGGAAATACTTCGTTTAGTAAATAGAATCTTCCGTTTTTACTGCGATTGGAGTTACAAATAATAAGGTGTAAATTTGTATGTTCTTTCGCATAATCAACAATGAATTTTGAAAGACCGTGCTTTAGTATATTTGAACCTTCTGTCGGCTGTAATTTTTCATAATGTGTGTTAATAAATTCAGCTTGGTTGTCCTGGTCCATAATAAAAGAATTAGGTAACTCTTTTTCTAGCTCTTTTGCAAATGTAGTTTTTCCACTGTGTGTTTTCCCTACTGTAATGATGACTAATCTTTTCATGACGCCCTCCATTTGTGTTGTTATAAACTGGAATATTCGGTGTAGATCGAAGTCTTCCTGCTAGAGATTACACAAATTGTTGGAGCGTTAGTAGGTTGAAAACTTGACAAAAAAACTTATTTATGCTATAATTTACCAATATAAAAATAAGGTGTATAATAGGGTTCTCCTGGCCAGGGGAACCCTATTTTTGTTGTGAAAATGAAGGAGAGTGTATGTGCGTGAAACAAGGTGAAGCAAGTGTAACGTCGTTAGTATCAGCTTTCGGAAGGGCGTATCATAGTGAATTTGATAATCCTAAAATCTTTGATGATTATGTAGCTAAAGATTTCATTTCACAAAAAGAACGTAACAATATTGAAACGAACATGGTTCAAGGGATTCACTTTTTCAATAAAGACATTGCAGAGCAGTTTCAAGACAATCCAAAAGAAATATTAAAATGGATTACGCAAGTTCAGTTATCACCAACACCTTTAGCACGTGCTGCATATTGTGAAAGAGTATTACTACATGAAATTACATTAGGAGCGAAACAATACGTCATACTCGGTGCAGGCTTAGATACGTTCAGTTTTAGACACCGAGAATTAGAAAATAAAATAGAAACATTTGAAGTGGATCATCCTTCTACGCAGGCGTTTAAGAAGGAAAGAATAAAAGAAGTAGAACTTGAAGTTCCAAATAACCTTCATTTTGTTTCAATGGATTTTACGAAAGGATTTTCCTATGAACAGTTACGCAATGAAGGATTTGAAAATAAAAAGACTTTCTTTAGTCTTTTAGGTGTTTCGTATTATTTAACAAAAGAAGAGTTTTCTAGTTTAATAGAATGTTTATTCGCTATGGTTCCAGAAGGGAGTTCTATCGTTTTCGATTATCCCGATGAAAACTTATTTACGAAAAAAGGACTGTCCAATCGAGTTGAAAATATGGTGAAAATGGCTGCGGTAGGCGGAGAACCGATGAAATCATGTTATTCTTATGCTGAAATGGAAGCACTGTTAGAGAAGGCGGGCTTACTCATTTATGAGCATTTATCACCAGAGGATATTGATGTATTATATTTTGAAGGACGAAACGATTATTTAGAAGCTTTTGAGACAGTACATTATGTACATGCGGTAAAAAGGTAGGAAATTAGTAGGCATGGGGAGGAATCTCTGTGTCTTTCTTTATAAAAAAGGAAATGAGCTGTAGTGGTGGAAAATATAATTATAAATATATAATATCTATAAATTAATGTTTTGTAGAAACTAAAGGAAAGGGGAAATAGAAGATGTTGAAATTACAAGGGAAATACAATGAAGCAAAAGTGTTTACTACGAATGTAGAAAAAACTGCAGCAGGTCAAATTATTGATCTTTGTAACCAACAATTCGTAAAGGATAGCAAGATCCGTATTATGCCAGATACACATGCGGGCGCAGGTTGTACGATTGGGACAACAATGACAATTCAAGATAAGATTGTTCCTAATTTAGTCGGGGTTAACTAATCGGCTCAGACTTTAAACTACTCACTCAATTGACTGGGAACCCTAACGATAAAAGGCGAGGGCAATCAGCAGCCAGTGGTTATGGTGACATAATCGAATGGTTCAGAGACTTGTACCATGTTAGCAGACTAAGGTACAGAATTATTCCTCATCCATTTTGAATTGAAGAGGAATAATTAATACGGTGAGCCTACAGTAGAGACTGCATATCTCGATGACTGTAGAGAAGGTATAGTCCACTCTTTCAGGAAACTGAGAGGTAAGTACGATATTGGTTGTGGCATGGAAGTTGTTATGATTAATAAGAAAAAAGAGGAAATCAACTTCGATCACTTAGACGAAACGATACGTAAATTTGTCCCAAGTGGTTTTCGTATTCGAGATAAGGAACATAGATTTTCAAAAATGATTGATTTTGATAGTGTAAGAGCCCCGTTTACATTGCAACGTGCTCAAAAAAGTATTGGTACACTTGGCGGGGGCAATCATTTTGTCGAACTGAATGAGGATGATAAAGGGAATGTATACATTGTCATTCATAGTGGTTCGCGTAATTTAGGGAAACAGGTAGCAGAGTATTATCAAAACTTTGCTTACGAGCAACTTATAAACGTTAAATCTATTAAAGAAGAAATCATTGAACGTTTAACGAAAGAAGGTAGACAACAAGAAATACATGAAGCTTTACGTGAAATTAAGAAACCGGTGATTCGCAAAGAATTAGCTTATTTAGAAGGACAAGGATTTAAAGATTACATGAATGATATGAAAATTGCTCAAAAATATGCGGAGTTAAATCGTAAAGCAATGATTGATGAAATCGTCACTAAAATGGATTGGAATGTAACCGATCAATTCACTACAATTCATAACTACATCGATATGGAAAATATGATTCTACGAAAAGGTGCTATTTCAGCTCAGAAAGATGAACGAGTAATCATTCCAATTAATATGAGAGACGGTTCTATCATTGCATTTGGTAAAGGAAATCCAGATTGGAACTTTTCTGGCCCTCATGGAGCAGGACGTATTATGAGCCGTAAGAAGGCGAAAGAAGTACTTAACTTAGAGGATTTTCAAAATACAATGACAGAGGTTTGGACTACATCTGTTGCAGAAAGTACTTTAGATGAAGCACCAATGGTATATAAGCCAATGGATGAAATTATTAAGAATACAAAAGAAACAATTGATATTAAACATATTATTAAGCCGATTTATAATTTTAAAGCGAACTAGAAGGGGAGTAACGTTTATTAAATGAAGAGAACTTGAAAAGAGAGCGTATTTTGTGGCGGTTATATAACAAAGATTAAAAAGACAACATATCAAACGAAGAGATTCATCATATTCATTTACATTTATGTAATGTTAAAGACTAGAAAGCTAGATTGGCGCGAATTACTAATTGTGGAGTGTGAAAAAAAGACAAAATCTCTTAAAAAACACTTAATTTTTTATTCCATCTATCTTTACAATCCCTCCTTATAATGTGAATTGGACAAGCACCTAAGAGAAAGCAGAACATGTCAGTTTGTACATTCTATTATTAGGGGGAGAATTTGTATGAAAAAGACAGTTGCTTCGTTAGCAGTTATGGCGGCATTATTACCGACGTTTTCAGTGCATGCGGAAGGGAAAGAGCAAGCGCGAAAATCAGCTACAACTTTTAATGTTATTAGTGATATTCAAGGTGATTTAGGGGATTTTGATCATGTGCTAAAAGATATGAACAAAGTGACGCCACTTTCTAGAGCGCTTATTATGAATGGGGATATAACGCCGACTGGACAACAGTCACAATATGAGGATGTAAAGCGTGTGTTAAATAAAAATAAGCATCCAGAAAATGTATGGTCTACTGTTGGGAATCATGAGTTTTATGCTGGTAAATGGACAGCGGATGGGAAACTCTCTCAAAGTACATGGCCAAATGGTGTAACGGAAGAAACACTATTTGGTCGCTACTTACAATTTAGTGGACAAGAAAAGGTATATCATAAAAAAGAATTAGATGGCTATCCACTTTTATTTTTAGGAACTGAAAAATATATGAAATACCACGATTCAAAAATGTGGGACGAAGTATATATGAGTGATGAGCAATTAGGTTGGTTAAAACAAAATTTAGAAGAGTATAGTCAAAAAGATAAAAATAAGCCAATCTTTATTTTCTCTCATCACGTTTTACCTGATACAGTATCTGGATCAAGACAATCACCATATTTACAAGATTATTTAAACGTGGATAAATTGTACGATATATTAAAAGACTATCCGCAGGTTGTTTTCTTCACGAGTCATACACATTGGGATTTAAACTTACCTGACTGGGCTGGTAAAAAGAAAATTACAGGCGGAGATGAAAAAGGTTTCACTGTTGTAAATACGGGCGGGATTGAAACAGGCTGGATGTCAGCAGGGCCAAATGGAGGAGAGAAAACTGCTCCAGATGGCTATTCATTTAAACAAGGGTTACAAGTGAAAGCATATGGTAACGATGTAATTGTGACAGCTTACGATTACAAACGTGATAAGGATATAAAGAAGTTATTAATTAGTGATTCAAAAATTGCGCAGATGGCACCAAATGTAACGGCAGATGATCGTAAAAATATAATTGTCGGTGCAAATGAATATATGGAGTATTCTATAGAAGGAACGAATGAGTGGCATACGTATAGTCAAGCAAATCCTCCGAAATTTGATGGAGATAAAACTGTATACGTACGTCATAAAGGTGAAATGAATTTAGAGCCGGGATTAACGCAGTTACTTCGTTTTTCGGTAAATAAGTGATTGGAGGGAGTCTGCATTTGAATGTGTGGGCTCTTTTTTTGTTGATGAGAAAGGGGTTGCCTGTCTGTCGTTTTTTGTCGATAGATCGATATATTAAGAAAATCGTTGATATACTGCAAGTTACGATCGATATATTTGAAAAATCGTTGATATATTGTAAGTAATGAACGATATATTAAAAAAATCGTTGATGTAAATTTCATGTACCGTAATTAAGTTAAAATCATTAATACGGTTTTACTTATCAAAATGAAATTCTAATACATTTTTAACCCAGAAAGGTGACTTCACCATTTTTACATGTAATAATAGTAACGTTACATATATTGTGAAAGAAGTACAAAAGGAGCGTTACAATGAATTTAGCTAAATTCCCGAGAAAAAAATATACAGAATCATATACACCAATTGAAAAGTTAAACAATTTTTCAGAAGCACTTGGTGGCCCGACTATTTATTTTAAACGAGATGATTTACTTGGTTTAACAGCCGGTGGTAATAAGACGAGAAAGTTAGAATTTTTAGTTGCGGATGCACAGGAAAAGGGTGCAGATACGTTAATTACAGCTGGTGGTATTCAGTCAAATCATTGCCGCCTGACACTTGCTGCTGCGGTAAAAGAAAAAATGAAATGTATTCTTGTATTAGAGGAAGGGCTTGAGCCAGAAGAGAAGAGAGACTTTAACGGAAACTATTTCTTATATCACTTATTAGGTGCTGAAAACGTCATTGTTGTACCGAACGGAGCAGACCTGATGGAAGAGATGCATAAAGTAGCACAAGAAGTAAGTGAAAAAGGTAGTACACCATATGTAATTCCAGTTGGTGGATCAAACCCTACGGGCGCAATGGGATACGTTGCTTGTGCCCAAGAAATTATGGCGCAATCATTTGAGCAAGGAATTGATTTCAGTTCAGTTGTTTGCGTAAGCGGTAGCGCTGGTATGCATGCGGGTTTAATTACTGGTTTTTCTGGAACGCAAAGCCATATTCCTGTAATCGGGATTAACGTAAGTAGAGGAAAAGCTGAGCAAGAAGAGAAAGTAGCAAAACTTGTAGATGAAACTTCAGCACACGTTGGTATTCCAAACTTTATCCCGCGCGACGCTGTTATGTGCTTTGATGAATATGTAGGGCCAGGCTATGCGTTACCAACGCCGGAAATGGTAGAGGCAGTTCAGTTACTTGCGAAAACAGAAGGTATTTTACTTGATCCAGTGTATACAGGTAAGGCAGTAGCGGGATTAATCGACTTAATTAGAAAAGGTAATTTTAATAAGGAAGACAATATTTTATTCGTACATTCAGGTGGTTCACCAGCTTTATATGCGAATACGTCTCTATTTGCGTAAGTGTAAAAAGCATTGGGTATCCAATGCTTTTTTGTTATATACTGGAATTATCGAGAGGTAGGAGGATGATATGAATTCAAATTTAAAATGGATTATATATACGGTACTCGGCATTTCTATTCTATTAATCTTATTTGTGGCTTATGGGGTGTATTCTTATTTTACATTTTAAAAGCGTAATGGAAGTGAACTATTATATACACTAAAGGCGGAGAGCGCTATGCAAATGAGAAATTTGTATTTAGTCTTCAGCGTGATTTGTTTATTTGTAGTAACCAGCTGTTCAAATAATATAGGAAATCATAATCAAACAATCGAAGTGCAAAAATATGCTGGTGATAATCATTATGAGGATTTGAAGGTAATTACAGACAAGAATAAAGTATTGCAAGTAAAGAAAATATTAAATGATACTAACTTTGAAAATAAAAAGGTGGAAATGTCTCGTTCAGCTGATTATCAGTTTGTTTTTCAGTTTAAAAATCCGAAAATAGAAGCGAAAGCTGTTTTATATCAAATGTGGATTAGTCCTAATAAGGATAAATTAGAAATAATGGCGGGGGATAATCAGTACGCTCAATTAGCAGAGAAAGACGCAGCTGCTTTTATGAAGATTGTTACTGGTGAGAAGTTAGCTGAATAAAAGTATATGGTAGATTTTGCTCTCTAATTCCCCACTTATTTTTCGCTTTGAGGGATAATTAGTGAGAAATATCGAATGAGAAGTAATCGTGAAATAGTAAAGAATATATTCACGGCTAAAAGAGGAGTTGTTTAAAAAACTCTCCGCATCGTTATGTAATGTTAATAAGAAGAAGTAGAAGGTAGAAGTAAATCTAAATAAAACCCAAAAGGGATAAATAGGAAAATGTAGAATCTTTATATATAAGATGTTCTGAATTTTTAGATATAAGGTAGAGTGGAGGAAGAAAGATGATTCAATTTCCTATGGAAGATGCTGAACAATTTTTTAGATCCTATAGTATTGGTAGGTTTACAGTTAGTGAAGATGAAGGGAAATTAATTTTTAGTACAAACTTAAATGGTCATTCTAATTTATGGGCGATGGATTTACCCAATTTATCCCCTTATCCATTAACATATTGTAATCAATCAAGCAATTTTATTAAAATGGATTCTTTAAATCGATTTATTTTAGCTGGATTTGATAAAGATGGGGATGAAAATTATCATATTTATGCATTAAAACCAGAGGGTGGTGGATTGCTTGAATTGATTCCAGCAGGAGAGACAGAAAAGGATTACTTTGTGCATTTAACAGAGGATGGGGAACGATTATACTATGTCACAAGTAAAGATAACCCAATGTTCTTAAACTCTCGTTGTTATAATATACGCACAAAAGAAGATACGCTGTTGTTAACTGGTGTGGAGACACCTACATATGTAGAGGCAGTAAGTCCGAATGAATCAAATTACATTGTTTTAAAGTCATATAGTAATACATATAATGTAGGATATGTAAAAAAAGGAGAAGAACTTATTTGTTTAGTACCTTCCATTGAGAAAGAACATACTGTAGGCTCCATTTCTTATATTGATGAAAATACAGTGATTTTCGTTACAAATTATGAAGAAGAGTTTTCCTATGTAGCTTCTTTTGATTTAAATAAACAGGAATTCAAACCAATCTGTAAAATAGAGAAGGAAGATATTTCCGATATAAAATGGCATGCTGAAACAAAAAATGGCTACATTGTTTCGTCGAAAGGTGTTACAGATAGGTTATATAAATTTGTATGGGATAAAAAAGAGTTAATTCTATTGAATTCTCCGGTAGATACGATAAGTCAAATTGAAATTACAAAATCGGAAAATTTATATTTACTAGGTGAAAGTGCGAAGAAAACAGCAAACATCTATTACAAGAAGAATAGAGATACAGAATGGGCAGCATTAACAAAAAACTATGTTATTGGTTTATCTGAATCTTCTTTTGTTGAACCGGATGTTATAACATATGCCTCTTTTGATGGGTTAAACATAGAAGCATTATTATTCCGGGCGAAAGGAGAAGTACAAAACGGATATACAATATTTTGGCCTCATGGTGGTCCACAAAGTGCTGAGACGAAAGATTTCAGAGCATTATTTCAATATTTATTAAGGCAGGGATATAATATTTTTGCGCCAAACTTTAGAGGTAGTACAAGATATGGTTCAACGTTTACAAAAATGATTGAAGGTGATTGGGGAGAAGCACCGCGTTTAGATTGTGTAGCAGGGATCGAATGGTTATTTGAACAGGGGATATCAACTCCTGATAAGTTATTTGTTATGGGCGGTAGTTATGGAGGATATATGACCTTATTGCTTCACGGGCGTCATTCAGAGTATTTCCGTGCAGCCATTGACATTTTTGGACCTAGCAATTTATTTAGTTTTATCGAATCTATGCCTGAAAATTGGAAACCGCTCGCAGTTAATTTAATAGGTGATATTAATAATGATAAAGATAAGCTTATACAAGATTCACCAATTACTTACTTAAATCAAATGAATAAACCACTCCTTATCATCCAAGGGGCAAATGATCCACGAGTTGTAAAGGAAGAATCGGATCAAATTTTTCAAGCGTTGCAAAAACAAGGAGTAGATGTAGAATACCTAGTATTAGACGATGAAGGGCATGGATTTTCAAAAAAAGAAAATGAAATATATGTATATCGTCGCATAACAGAATTTTTAGCAAAGCATAAGTAAAAGAAATGGCATTTTACGGGTTATGATCATATCGCTATCAGGCTAAAAATGCAGAGAAATGACAATGAAATTATTGAATAAACAAGAATGAAACAACTTAATTGTTACGTAACAAAAACGCTATTCTTTCCCTAGAATCATAGGAAGAGATGGCGTTTTTGTTATGAACTTATCGATTTTTTATGAACTGGAATTGTTGTCTAAAGAGTTGCAACAGATTTTTTTATAAATTGAAAGACAAGGAGACGAACTTGGATGGAGTATTGGAAGCACACAATAAATATATTGAGGAGTACATGTTTGAAAACATTAAATCAATGGAAAATGAAATATTTTGTTGGAATGTCTGAGCTGCGGACCAATTCTATCACTTTAATTAACTAAAAGAAGAACTTCCCCATCCCGATTAGACTACTGATCATTCCTATTCCACTCATGGTGCCTTTTCCTGCTGTAAGTAAGTTTCCAAGCATTCCTGGCTGACCGTTACCTCCGTTATTTCCCCATCCCATTGGGGCCCACGGACTACCCCATCCTGGAGGGTTTCCAAAAACACCCGAGTTATTGGTATTGAAATGAAAAGGCTTAGTTGGCGGCGATAGTAAAGCGGCAAGATGCCCTTGTGCGAACATCCCTGTATGATTGAATGGTTGCGCCCAGGGGAAGGAAGGTTTTTGAAAATTAAAACCTTCATGACCTGGTAGTGGAGTCCAATTATCGGGATGTCCTTGGGGCATCATCCCTGCATAATTGATTGGCTGCCCCCAAGAGAAGGGAGGGGGTTGGGGACTGAACCCCGTATAATTGGCTGGTGAATCCCAACTAACTGGATAGACTCGGTAACTCCAATTCTCAGGAAGCTTCAAATCATTCATTACCTCAGATTTAGTTATTTCGGGCTGTGAATATAATGAAATTTGGTTAGTATATTGTTCCCCGTTTCCCTTTGAATTCAAATACCAATATTGGTGCATACGCTTATTCTCCTCACTTTAAAAATGTAATGTTAGACTTAGCCTATGTAATATTCCTTTTTATGGATGGTTACATAACTAGATCTACAAGCCTGTATTTAAAGGAATGGGTGTGTGGACTTGTTGATTTAAAGTTTCACTTTATTTTAGAAGGGTATTTTCAGTTGCTTCTTTTATATATTTCAGCCTAATTTAAATTTCGTTAACAAACATTTTTATAAAGGTTTAATCAACAAAAAGATTTTAAAATGTTATGTTGGGCAAGTGGAATTGCTAAAAAGAGAATATCCATTCGAAGAGTTTGGCAAAATACTGCAAGGGTAATGTTTTCTTGTGCAAATATGTAAACGATTTAAACGAATCAATGAAATTTATAATGAAGGGGCAATTAAATATATGAGTGAAACATTACATAAAAGAAAACCACCATATTTAATGCTTGTAATTCTTTTTATTGGGGCATTTGTTTCATTTCTAAATAACTCGCTTTTAAATGTAGCCTTGCCATCAATAATGAAAGATTTAGACATTCAAGATTATTCAACGATCCAGTGGCTTTCTACAGGGTATATGCTTGTAAGTGGTATATTAATTCCGGCATCAGCATTTTTAATAACGCGTTTCTCGAATAGAAGCCTATTTATTACCTCTATGGTGATTTTTATTCTTGGTACTGCCTTAGCGGCTGTAGCGCCGAATTTTGGTTTATTACTTACTGGTCGGATGGTTCAAGCGGCAGGCTCTTCAGTTATGGGGCCTTTGTTAATGAATATTATGCTAGTAAGCTTTCCGAGAGAAAAAAGGGGAACAGCAATGGGGATTTTTGGACTAGTTATGATTACAGCTCCAGCAATTGGACCGACACTATCAGGTTATATTGTAGAGTATTATGACTGGCGTTTGCTTTTTGAAATGATTTTACCGTTAGCAATCATTAGCTTACTGTTAGGGATTTGGAAATCTGAGAATGTCATGAAACAAAACAAAAATGCAAAACTTGATTATCTCTCATTACTATTATCTTCTGTCGGTTTTGGCGGTTTGTTATATGGATTCAGTTCTGCAAGCTCCGATGGTTGGACAAATAAAGTTGTCTTAACAACCTTAATCATAGGTGCTATTGCCCTAATTGCTTTCATTATTCGTCAATTAAAAATGGATGAGCCGTTATTGGATTTACGTGTTTACAAGTACCCAATGTTTGCACTTGCGTCTGTAATTGCAATTGTTAACGCGGTGGCCATGTTTTCGGGTATGATTTTAACACCAGCTTATGTACAAAACGTCCGTGGTATTTCGCCGCTGAGCTCTGGGCTGATGATGCTTCCAGGTGCGGTTATAATGGGGATTATGTCACCAATTACAGGTAAACTATTTGATAAATATGGTCCTCGGATTCTTGGCATAGTGGGGCTTTCCATTACAGCTGTTTCAACTTATATGCTAGCAAACCTGCAACTCGACTCTAGTCACACACATATTATTCTTATTTACACACTGCGGATGTTTGGGATGGCGATGGTGATGATGCCACTTATGACAAATGGTCTTAATCAATTACCAACTCGTTTAAATCCGCACGGTACAGCTGTTAATAATACAGCTCAACAAGTGTCCGGTTCGATTGGTACTGCTATCCTTGTTACGATTATGAACTCTGTAACAAAAACAAAAGCTGAAAGTTTAATGTCTCATATAGATCCAACAACCTTTACAGAAACTACGAAGGCAATAGTAACTCAGAAGGCTTTATTATCTGGAATTCAATATTCATTTTATGTAGCGCTTGGCATGAATGTTGTTGCACTACTATTAGTTTTTTTCGTTAAACGTGTAGATACAAGTGCGGAGGCTGTCGAGAAGTTAAATCGGTAGAGAAGAATAAAACGCTAGATAAAGATTCCTACAAGTTTTTTTGCTGCTAAGGCGCCGGTATTTAAAGCTAGAAAAAACTAAAAGAAGCAGGGAAATAATTATATAGTAAAAGAGGACCTGATGTTCATATCAGGTCCTCTTTCATTAATAACAAGGTATACTTGCTTATCGTATTGGTTTAACTAAACTACTGATTTTTCGAATACTACAATCTTAAGCTCGTCAACTTCTCTATTTTTGGGTGTTTTAGAAGAAAATGAATCAAAATAATCTTTTTTATAAACAAATACAAGAGATGAGATCCGTTTGCAATTTCTCATAAACATTACAAGTTTAGATTATCTTTTAACACCAACATTAAAAGGCTCCAATTATATTTATTCGCTTCATTTTAATTTAGTATTTTTCTACAAGTTATAAATCTAATTGCCAAGCTTATACTCAATATCATAATCATGAATAGTTAGGGAAAAGATAAAATAAGGTAATCAATTACATATCTTTATCCCAGGCGATTAGTTGCTATTTCTTCTTTATTAAATGGGATATGTTATCCCGCATTAACGGGCAGTAAGACCCCCACCTCAAAATTTAGCGGAAGCAAAGAAGTTAGGTGGGGGACCAACTGCCCGTAAAAGCCCGATTGGTTCAACTAATAATCAGTGGGGGATGAACAAAACCCCCACTGATTAAAGTTTCACTTTATTTCATGCTTTTTTGAAAGGGTGTTTTAAATGGAAAAAAAAGTATCTGCCATTCCTCAGCCGAAAACATATGGACCGCTGGGTAATCTCCCATTAATCGATAAAGATAAACCGACGCTATCCTTTATCAAGATAGCGGAAGAGTATGGTCCCATTTTTCAAATTCAAACTTTAAGTGATACCATCATTGTCGTTTCTGGACATGAATTGGTAGCAGAAGTTTGTGATGAAACACGGTTCGATAAAAGTATAGAGGGTGCTTTAGCAAAAGTTCGTGCCTTTGCTGGGGACGGATTATTTACTAGCGAGACTCACGAGCCTAACTGGAAAAAAGCTCATAATATTTTGATGCCTACATTTAGCCAACGGGCAATGAAAGATTACCATGCCATGATGGTCGATCTTGCTGTACAACTCGTTCAAAAATGGGCACGGCTTAATCCGAATGAAAACGTAGATGTTCCGGAGGATATGACTCGTCTTACGTTAGATACAATTGGTCTATGTGGTTTTAATTACCGATTTAATAGCTTTTATCGTGAGACCCCTCATCCTTTTATCACTAGCATGAGCCGTGCTCTAGATGAGGCGATGCACCAATTGCAGCGGCTAGATATAGAAGACAAACTCATGTGGAGAACGAAACGTCAATTTCAACATGATATCCAATCTATGTTTTCTTTAGTAGATAATATTATTGCTGAACGTAAAAGTAGTGGAAATCAGGAAGAAAATGATTTACTTTCCCGTATGTTAAATGTACAGGATCCGGAAACTGGTGAAAAATTAGATGATGAAAACATTCGTTTCCAAATTATCACTTTTTTAATAGCTGGACATGAGACAACAAGTGGATTGTTATCTTTTGCAATTTACTTTTTATTAAAGAATCCGGATAAGTTGAAAAAAGCCTATGAAGAAGTAGACCGTGTTTTGACGGATCCTACTCCAACATACCAACAAGTTATGAAACTGAAGTATATACGGATGATTTTAAATGAATCGCTACGTCTATGGCCTACCGCTCCAGCATTCAGTCTCTATGCAAAAGAAGATACAGTGATTGGCGGGAAATACCCAATTAAGAAAGGAGAAGATCGTATTTCTGTTCTTATTCCACAGCTACATAGGGATAAAGATGCATGGGGAGACAATGTAGAAGAATTCCAACCTGAACGATTTGAAGAGCTGGATAAGGTTCCTCATCATGCTTATAAGCCATTTGGAAATGGCCAGAGAGCATGTATCGGTATGCAATTTGCACTTCATGAAGCGACTCTTGTAATGGGAATGCTTCTTCAACATTTTGAATTAATCGATTATCAAAACTATCAGCTGGACGTAAAACAAACATTAACGCTAAAGCCCGGTGATTTTAAGATTAGGATTCTACCCCGAAAACAAACTATTAGTCATCCTACTGTTCTTGCACCTACAGAGGACAAGCTGAAAAACGATGAAATTAAGCAGCACGTCCAGAAGACACCTTCTATTATTGGGGCCGATAATCTTTCACTTCTTGTTCTGTATGGCTCGGATACAGGTGTAGCAGAAGGTATTGCAAGAGAATTAGCAGATACAGCTAGTTTAGAAGGAGTTCAAACGGAAGTGGTAGCTCTTAACGATCGAATTGGAAATTTGCCAAAAGAAGGAGCGGTACTTATTGTGACTTCTTCTTATAATGGAAAACCGCCAAGTAATGCAGGGCAGTTTGTGCAATGGTTGGAGGAACTAAAACCAGATGAGCTAAAAGGGGTTCAATACGCAGTTTTTGGTTGTGGAGATCATAATTGGGCTAGTACCTACCAACGGATTCCAAGATACATTGATGAGCAGATGGCTCAAAAAGGAGCAACAAGATTTTCTAAACGCGGAGAAGCAGATGCAAGTGGTGATTTCGAGGAACAGCTTGAGCAATGGAAACAAAACATGTGGTCTGATGCGATGAAGGCATTTGGATTGGAGCTCAACAAAAATATGGAAAAAGAGCGCAGTACTTTGAGTCTGCAATTTGTTAGTCGTCTTGGAGGATCTCCTCTTGCACGAACATATGAAGCAGTTTATGCATCTATACTAGAAAATCGTGAACTCCAATCACCCAGCAGTGATAGAAGTACACGACATATCGAGGTATCTTTGCCAGAAGGCGCTACATATAAAGAAGGAGACCACCTTGGAGTGTTGCCAGTTAATAGCGAGAAAAATATCAACCGAATTTTAAAACGTTTTGGATTAAATGGGAAGGATCAAGTTATACTGAGTGCAAGTGGACGAAGTATAAATCACATACCTTTAGACAGTCCTGTTAGTTTATTGGACCTTCTTAGTTATAGTGTTGAAGTTCAAGAAGCTGCCACTCGAGCACAAATACGAGAAATGGTAACATTCACAGCATGTCCTCCTCATAAAAAAGAATTGGAAGCATTATTAGAAGAAGGAGTTTACCATGAACAAATACTAAAGAAACGGATTTCAATGTTGGACCTTCTTGAAAAGTATGAGGCTTGTGAAATCCGATTTGAACGCTTTTTAGAACTTCTTCCTGCGCTCAAACCGCGTTACTATTCTATTTCAAGCTCTCCACTCGTTGCACACAATCGTCTGAGCATTACGGTCGGTGTTGTTAATGCGCCTGCATGGAGTGGAGAAGGGACATATGAAGGCGTCGCTTCTAATTACTTAGCTCAGCGTCATAGTAAAGATGAGATTATCTGTTTCATTCGAACGCCACAATCAAACTTTGAATTGCCTAAAGATCCAGAAACACCAATTATTATGGTTGGGCCAGGTACTGGAATTGCACCATTCCGTGGATTCTTGCAAGCGCGTCGTGTTCAAAAGCAAAAAGGTATTAACTTAGGACAAGCGCATCTATATTTTGGTTGTCGTCATCCTGAAAAAGATTATCTCTATCGTACAGAACTAGAAAATGATGAAAGAGATGGATTAATCTCTTTACACACAGCTTTTTCTCGTCTAGAGGGACATCCAAAAACATATGTACAGCATTTAATAAAACAAGATAGAATCAATTTAATTTCGTTATTAGATAATGGAGCTCATCTTTATATATGTGGTGATGGAAGTAAAATGGCTCCGGATGTAGAAGATACCCTTTGTCAAGCGTATCAAGAAATTCATGAAGTCAGTGAACAAGAAGCAAGAAATTGGTTGGATCGTGTGCAAGATGAAGGGCGATATGGAAAAGATGTTTGGGCTGGTATATGAATGTTTCTTAATTAGTTACGTATTAACTAATGAATTTTTTTCGAATAAATTTCACTTTATTAGTATAGTGTATTTAGATGAATAGTGATTAACCGGACTATTTAGTATCTACTAAATAAAAAACAGGACCTGATATTCATCTATCAGGTCCTGTTTCACATAGACATTATACATGGATATTTTCCACACATTATCAATGTTTGTAATGTAGTTAGTCTTGTGGGTCAGCAATAAAATCAGATATTATTTTTTCGATATCGAAAGGAGTAATCCCTTTATCCAAAGAAAAAATGCTTTCTGCTTCTTCGATTTCTTGAACGAGTTCACCTCTAGCTTCAATATGTAATCGGAACAAGTCATATAAATTCGGTTTAACTAAATTAGTTAAAGCCTTTCCAACTAGTATCATACCTTTTTGATTAGCCTCGATGGTATTATCATAAGTTAGATCTCTTGTAAGAGACAAATCTGTCCAAATCAATTTTCGTTCCTTTAAGTCTAAAATAACTGGAATAGAGATTTGGGTGTCGGCAGTAATATCCACTTTATCTTGAACAGTAGAAGGTTCAAATACTTCACCTGAACCAGGATATTGACGAACCATCCAACCAGTAAAGCATTCTGGTAAATCTTTATATGGTTGGTCTGTGTAAGAAAGCAAAGTCATAACTACATAGCGTCCACCATATTTCAGCACAGACGGAATATCGAAATCAATGAATTCAGATGCTCCCTTTGGTGCAGAAGTAATATCTCCGCTATGGTAGGCTTTGAAATTTTTTGAACGTAAGTTCGTGAAGGATACATGTTCTTTGTATTGCCAATCTTCGTCGTACATTGCAGCAGACAAATCAATGTCAACACGTCCTGTATGTTGTCCATTCACATAGCCTTCTTTCCACCATAGGAAAAAACGAATCGTATCTCCTTCTGGTAAATCTACTTTACTTCCTCGAGATAATGTGCGAAGCGCTTTGCTGGCTGAACGTTGAGAGAAGGGAACTAAGTGATTTTTTAACTGTTCATCCAAAAATACTTTTCCGAGACTTGGAAGTTCTGCGAAGCGATTTTTTAAAGTATCTTCACACATTTTTACAATCATTAAACAAATATCCTCTGAGATAAATGGAAGTGTATTTTCGATACCTATAGCTTTTGCTACATTTCCCTTTGGAAAAAAGGTACGAAATTCATTTTTATCATTTCGATGCTTAAAATGAGCTGTGAGTTGAAGTAATACAGGAGTAGAAACGTTTCCTATTATACTTAGAAAATCTTCGAGAATATTGAAAACATCTGTTGACTTATCACTACATAAACGGATTAAATGATCCAAGCGTCTGGCAAATTCCCCCGGGCGAGTTTTTAAAAGATTTTTTGCTGTCATGATATCACGATTCAACAAAGCTGCTTCTATTTTTCCATTAAATGTTTCAACTTTAATGTTGTTGCGAAGCATCTCAAATGCTCGGTGGGTTTTTGGGAAACGAGTATGATATTCTGCTGGATGAAGAATTTCACCTAAACGAATCCAACGTTTTTTGTATCGAATCATATCTTCGGTAATGTTTCCGCATTGCTCTAACAATCCTAAAAGGAAGCGTCTTTCTACTCGGTTAAACTTCTTGAATCGAACGGAGGATGCTAAACTCACATCACCTTCAGATAAAGCAACTGCAAGGCGAAGAACATCAGTTGCTGTTTTAAAATACTTTGCAGCAGCATCGGCTGATATTTTTCTGTTTATTAATAAAACCCCAAGTATAAAAGACATATTTTCCTTATGAGGAATTACATTAGGTAGAAAACAGGAAACATCTTCAGTGTGTGTAATAGCCCATTCTACATCTGTCTTATCAGTTGAGGAAATAGAGCTGTTTGCACTAATCAATTGAGAAATCATTTGATTGAAATCTTCTTCACTTCCTAAGTCAATAACTTTCAAATCAACGCTATCTAAAAGAGGAAGTCGTTCTTCTACTTTTGATACAGGTAGGCACAACGTCACATAATGAATAACGGCATTGATGTATAAATCAGCGTCACTTAAATCCATCATTTGTTGCGGAAAGTTTGGATACATAGGAGTAAACTGAATATGTGCACCAACCATTTCTTTTAAATGTTTTACCAATTCTTTGTAAAACGATGTGAATGCATCAACCGAAAGTGTTTGCAACTCTTCTATTAAAGGCTCGGAAAAAGTAAATCCTAAACTTTCCAAGTTTTTTAAAACAGTGGCTAAATACATGTTCGGTAGTTTATTTTCTTCTCTTTTTATAATTACTTTCAAACTTCTTCTTATGTAAATAGAATTTTTCATGAGAACGCCAGCTATTCACTCCTTATAAAAGAGGGGGAATAGTCCGACTGTCCTCCTTTCAGTGGTAGATTTTTATTTTTACATGCATAAAGACACTAATTGTAGAGAAATGCACAGAGGATACATAGTTATTTTTTAGTGAAAAATTAGAGGTATAACATTTAGTTGTTAAGTGGTAATTTGTTAATTAAGAAAAGAAAACCTCTACATCAATGGTTGATAAACTAAAGTTTATTCAATCCCAAAGAAGAAAGAGGTTTTATAGTCTAATTATTTTCATAGGAAATTGACAACTCTAAAACAATTTGAAATTTCTACAAAGAAGGAAGAATTGTCATAGCCTATGTGTTTAGCAGGAAAGTAACATCCCTATTTCGCCAAAGAAGTTAGAAGGAAGGAACGTCATAGCCTGCTTTATTAGTATATTCTCTTGCGAAGAGCAATTCAAGTATACTGTCTGATTTTTTATATTTTTCTTAAAGGGGAATTTTCATGATTATCCCGCATTAACGGGTAGCCAGATTGGTGAGGGTGATTAAAGTTTCACTTTATAAATAGGGAGACCATCACATGCTCTTTTTATAATACTATTACGGGAGGATTTTTATTTTTGATATATTATACCATTTATTTAATGGTATAATATGGTATGTGTTCTGTGGAATGGAGTTGAATGAGTATTATAAATACAAAAGGTGAAATAAAAAAAACAAAAAGAAAAGTATTACTAACTATACTTACTATGTTAGTAATTATAATTGGATTTGGATATTGGAAACTTTTTAGTTTGCAAGGTGTTCCAAAAGGGGAATTCATTCGAACAGTGAAATCTCCAGATGGAAAATATCTCATCAAGACTTATTTTCATAATGCAGGATCATTAAGTGCGGATGCTGTTAGGGGTGAATTAGTTAACCTTGATACAGATTCAGAGAAAAATATATATTGGAATTATCCAGATACCGATCCATATATTGAATGGGTAAATAAGAATATTGTTAGAATTGGAGATCAAACTTTAGATGTTTCGCAGAAAGAAACCTATGATTGGCGTGATGATGATAAGCACGTTAAAGAAATGCCTAAACAGTTTATTAGATAAAACAAGAAAATTTAAATGTATTTAATCTTATTTGTTTAACTATAGATAGTATTATATGAGTGAAAAAGTCCATTTAAATCTTCTAAATGGACTTTTTTAGGTTTCTAGATACGACTACTGATAAAAATGGAACAAACTTGTTACTTAGGTTGTCTATTAAGTATACGTATAAAACAGGTGTTCATGATAGTTCAATCATTTTATGAAAAGTGAGATGCAAGAAGAGTGATATCCGATACACTCTTTAATTGTATCGATATGTATAACACCTAAAAAAACATATATTCTTGAAAGAGGTTGAAAATGTATGATAGTCTTAAACAAGTTTTTTAACATTTTACATTACAAAAAGATGGTACCTGTAGTATTTCTTTCATGTGCAACGCTTATAGGCTGTTCCGATGGCAATACTCAATCTGAATTACCTAAACAAACGAAACAAACAAATCAAACCAAACAAGAAACTAACGGTAATGATTCTTTTGCTAAACTTGAAAAAGAATTTGATGCTAAACTCGGTATTTATGCATTGGACACTGATACGAATCAAACCGTTACGTATCAATCAGATAAACGGTTTGCATACGCATCTACCCACAAAGCTTTAGCTGTGGGAGTACTTTTACAAAAGAAATCAATAGAAGATCTAAATCAAAGAGTTTTGTATACTCGTGAAGATCTTGTTAATTACAATCCAATTACAGAAAAGTATATTGATAGGGGTATGACTCTGAAAGAGCTTGCAGATGCTTCCCTTCGATATAGTGATAATACTGCGCAAAATCTTATTCTTAAACAATTAGGTGGACCTAGTGAATTCAAAAAATCACTGAGAGAAATAGGAGATACCGTTACAAATCCTGAACGTTTTGAACCAGAGTTAAACGAAGTGCATCCAGGAGACGTACATGATACTAGTACCCCAAAGGCATTAGCTACTAGTCTTCAGGCTTTTGCGCTAGGAGATGTACTTTCAACTGAGAAACGGGATTTATTAATAGATTGGATGAAAAGGAATACTACGGGAGACAACTTAATTCGTGCTGGAGTTCCAGGAGGATGGGAAGTAGCTGATAAGACGGGATCGGGATCTTATGGAACCAGAAATGATATCGCAATTATTTGGCCACCAAATAAAAAGCCAATTGTTCTTGCGATACTTTCTAATCATGATAAAGAGGATGCTAAATACGATGATAAGCTTATTGCAGAAGCAACCAAAATAGTGTTAGATGCTTTAAAAGTGACAAATAAATAATAATAGTAACTAGTTATTATTATTTTCCCGGTTTTGCGTCACAATATTGTGAGTCATGATTTTTCCAGCGGACTAATGTTTATGGGCTTTTTCGTTGGAGTTGCATTTTTAGCAATGATGGCAAGTTGCTTAATGTTTAAAGTTCTGTCGGGAGCATCAAAAGATGTAGCACGTTATCAAATGCTTCGTAAAATTGGTGTTCGCCGAGAATTATTAACAAAATCAATCTATAAAGAGTTATTCTTCATATTCTTATTCCCAGCAATTGTAGGGATTACTCATATATTAGTTGGTATGAACATGTTTAGCCCTCTTGTAATCGATCCGTACTCTCGCATTTGGTTACCACTTGTTATTTTTGTAGTAATTTATTCGATGTATTACTGGATTACTGTTCAATTATTTAAAGGAATTGTACTCCCTAAAAAAGATTAATGTAATGATGTTGTTTATCCCGCATTAACGGGCAGCACGATTGGTGAGGGCAGATAATCAGTGGGGGATGAACAAACCCCACTGATTAAAGTTTCACTTTATCTTTTACTGTACCTTGTAACTACATTTTACCTTGCTGTAAAGAAACAAAAAACGTTTTTTTATTCAATAATTCCAATTTCTAGAGCCTTTTGCACAGCTTCTTCTTTGTTGCGGACTCCTAGCTTTGTATAAGCTGTGGAAGCATAATTTCTGACCGTACCATTTGATAAATATAACCTTGATGCTATGGTAGTGTATCGAAGTCCCTTTGCTACTAGTTGCAATATTTCTATCTCCCTAGCTGTTAGCTCATAAGCGGTTGCTTTTGATTGTGGTGTCTCTTTTTGCTCATCAAATTTCTCAAATATTTTGTGAGACATTCCTTGATCAATCAGTGTCCCACCTTTGTGAATAAGTCGGATCGTATTAGCTAGCTCCAATGTTTCAATGGATTTGAGTAAAAAGCCATCCGCACCGTTGCGAAGCGATTCCAACGCCTGTTCGGTATCCTGAAAAGTTGTGAAAATCAATACGCGGATATGTGGCCATTGTTGCTTAATCTTTTTGGTTGCTTCAACTCCATCCATGTGCTGCATATCTAAATCCATAAGTATAACATGGGGTTGAAGACGTCCACACAAATCGATGGCTTGATTGCCATCCTCAGCTAAACCGACTACATTTAAATCTTCATATCTATCGAGTAGTGTCCTCAAACTTTCCCGAACAAATGGTTGATCGTCTACAATTAACAAACGAATAAGTCCATCTTTTATTTCAGTTTGTCGCGGTATGGTACATGTAACAAGCATTCCTTCCTCTGGCTTTGTATATACAGACAATTGCCCTTGTAAATTCATTGCTCGTTCTTTCATCGCATTCAGACCGAAGCCTTCCTGCCATTCTACATTTCCTTTTCCATTATCTTGAACTTCTAATCTCGTATATTGTTGTTCAAACTGCAATGAAACTATAATTTCAGTTCCCTGACCATGACGTACTGCATTCGTAAGGGACTCTTGTAAACAACGAATGAATGCGATCTTCGCTTGCCGAGACAGTGGATATTCCTCTCCGAATGTCCTAAAACTTACATTTACCTGAGCGTGCTCCTGAAATTCGACTCCAAGATTTTGTAGAGATTGAATTAAGGAAGGCGATTGACACGGAGACTCCATTTGATGTAAGTAACCTCTCACATCCTCGATGCTTTTACGTCCCATTTCAAGCAGAGAATCTAGCCTCTGTATACCCATTTCAGTAGCAATTTCGGTACGCAACGTTTCCATCCCCATAATAATAGAAGTATAAGCGTGACCAACTGTATCATGAAGCTCACTCGACAGTCTGTTTCGTTCTTCCGCCAGTGTAATGCGTTCAATCTGAGACATATATTGCTCAAGTACCGCGTTTTGTTTACGAATCGCTTCATTTTGCTTATGATTGACGATTAATAAATGGAAAGCGAAGCCCATTACATAAGCAAGTCCATAGTAGGTAACTAAAATCCAATAGCTATTACTTGGCGCAACCGCATAGAGAATTCCAGTTGTTATAAAAACTGTTGTTGGAGCTGTCCAATAATAGGACAAATGCTTACTATTCGCAGCAATTAGAAAAGCCGATATCAGAAATGTAACGTTAGCTTCCGGAAATAAAGAGGTTAAATATATACACAGTCCACCATATAGCAGTATTTCTGTGAACAAATAATATTTGTAATTGAACAGTAAGGCTACCCATGGAATCGAGAAGGCAACAACCTCCCAAAAAATAACAATCCAAAGTGGCAATGTTAAACTATCCTGAAAATCGAATGTGGTTATGGCGATAGAGACACTAACAAGTATACGGACTCCTAACATAATCCAATCGTACCAAAACCAATACTTAACCATATCTAACAAGTCATTTACCCCCTAAGTAGCCTACCTTTTTACTTCATATATTATAATTTAATCCTTCATGCCTATTATACTTTTAAATTTAAAACTGTGATACTACTCACAGATTGCAAACTTCTATCGATTTAGTTGCCGAATCATGCTACGTGTATAGCCACCGATTTTCTTTGTCAAACGATCTACTATTCTAATACTTATGGCGGTAAATACTATACCCATAAACATTACAAAGAGTGACTTAGTAAAGGTATCTATCTGTATGAATATAATATTCATTTCGATGTATTGATACAGTAGTGGTGCCAATAGCAACATAAGTGGCATTACATAAAAAATGATTGCGCTAATGAGACTGAAAATGCCAATCACTAATTTCTGCATTAACCAAAAGATAGCACACCAAGTACGACGATCTGTAAGCACTAATTTCACCTGAGCCCAGTTTGATGTATCTATTGTTATACTTCTATCATAAGAGTCTGTTGAAATATCTGTATAAATTTTCGTCTGTATGCGCTCGAATTGGATAAAAGGTGTAGTAGTCTGTAGTACGCGTATAACTAGTGGAATTCCAATTACCGTAAATGAAAGGGTGAAGCTGAATAGCAGAGCTATTAGATAAAAACAAAAATAAAAAAATCCTGTAACGAAAGTTAGCAATAAAAAATAACCATTCTGGATGAATCTTGATTTCATAAAGTTCTCGCTCCTATCTATGTAATAACCGAATTGTACTGCTTTTTTTGTCATTCTCACTAGTGTAAAAGTGTCATATGACATTTCTAAATGATGATAAAAAGGGGGAGAGTAACCTACTTCTGGTTAAAAAAGATGCTTATATCAATCACCATAAAACAATCCCGTTCTTGCAGATGCAAGAACGGGATTGTTTTATACTTTTATTTAATATGAGATGGACTTGTTTTTCGAATATGAAACATAATATCAAATTGCTCAAGCAATGACGTATCAAAGTATGCCGATTCGTTCGGGAAGATTTGTCCCCCTATACTTAGTAATGGTCTTTTTGCTTTAACCCATTTTTCAGCTTGTCCTTTAAGGTGACGGTTATCCAATAAAAACATGTTATATGGTACTTTTCCGAGAGTATAATTGAAACTTTTTACATCTTGTGGAATAGTGTCGGTTGTAATCTTACCTCCAGTGGAAGGATCATATTCGCTGTATAAGGTAAAATTCCCCTCCGTAGTTGTACTACCAATTGTGACATAATTATTGTCTAAACGTTCCTTCAAAAATTGCCCCGCAACATAAGGGTATAATTTCTCATCGATAATTCCTTTAGCTATATGAATATTGTGTGCCCATACCATCGTTTTACCACCAAATGTTTCTTGTGCCCACATTGCATGATCGGCCAAGTATTGCTCATGTAGCTTTAACATACTTGGATAGTCGTTAGGAATTAGCATTGTGGTAAATTTCTCTATTGCACTTGCCGTTGCTTGCGCCCAGATGTACTCGGGTGAAGCTATTTCTGTGTTGGCTTGCCCATTCTCATCTTTTAGTAATTGGGCTACTCTCTCAGCGTTTGCTTTGAACTTTTCTTTTATTTCAGGAGCAAGGTCCATATATTCCTTTGTACTTCCATTAAAAGCCGACAATTCTTTATAATTTCCTTCTACTTCTGCCAGCAAATCTGGTCGATGTAGTCTTACATAATCAATCACTTTATTAAAGCAACCTTGGTCCAACTCCTTTAAGTCGAGCCCAATAAATTGGATCTTTTTTTTATTGGATGGATCAGCATTATAATCTTTCATCCACTCAATCATGGCTATAATTTCATCAGTAGGATATAACAAGTTTAAAAATTCCCTAGGGTTTCCTTTTCCTGTTTGGATATATTCATTTAGTTTTAAGCCGTTTCCCCAATCTTCTTCCATTGTGAAATTTGTAAAACCCATCTCAGTAACCAAATATTTCACAAGGCGAAACTTCATAGTGAAAATTTCAGAGCTTCCATGAGTATTCTCTCCTAATCCTACATATTGTGCGCTCCCAATCATTTTCTTAAGTGGTTTTAAATCCTCAAATGATTTTGACGGCTCTATCGTTTTTAATGGGTAAGCCTGTGATTGTATGGATTTAACTATATTTTTTTGTATTGATTGACCTGAATTTTCGACTGCTACTGTTTGAGCCTTTCCTACTTCCGCGCATCCTGTGACTAATAAAGCTGTACTAACCATTGCAATTATGCTTTTCTTATTCATTTTTTCCACCTCAATTGAATTATTTGTAAAGCAAGATTGATTCATTGTACTTGCATGAATCAATTGCCTTAATTCAATTGTTATCTATTCCATATCATATTTTCTAGTTACATATTGTCATAAGGTTAATTGACACAGGTCATAGACTAATCATTACACTTTTGTACTATCGGTTATGACAACTTATAAATAATAATTACATTGATGAGTCGTAAGTAAGACTAGACTATAAATTGGGGAGGGATTTTAAAGATGAATGAATCTGTATACAAAAACATTTTTATTCTAAGTTGTGTCTGTGGAAATGACAAGAAGTAAATTCGATAAACAAGTGAATGAAAGGGGAAGGGCGGATTAAAATGATATTACACGCAAAATCGTTCCACAATAAAGATAAAATCCAACGTGCTAAAATAGGACTTCAACTCTTTTTGAGTGTCTTAATCATTACTTCTATTATCCTAAATGTAGTAGTAATAATTACGAAAAGTATGCCGCTTATTGTGGTATATATGTTTACCCCAGCATTTTCTTCTATTTTGACTCGCATAATACTGAAAGAAGGGTTTAAAGATGTATCTTTTAGTCTCGGTAACTTAAAGATATGGAAGGGGATTGGGTTTGCTCTGCTAATACCTATGATTATTTGTGGAATTACTTATTCTATCGCCTGGTTGAGCGGAATTGCGGGGTTTCAGCATCCCGAAGGTGGTATGTTAGAACCAATCTACAATATACTTGGACTTCAGTATGTACCGGAACCATTCAGTTTTATTTATCTAGTAGTATTGAGCGGCGTTTTAGGAAGTTTGCTTAACTTAATCCCAGTTTTAGGAGAAGAAATGGGTTGGCGAGGTTATATGCTTACAAGGCTAGTCGATGCAGAGTTTTCACGGCCTATCCTTATTAGTGGATTGATTTGGGCAACGTGGCATGTTCCAATTGTTATTGCTGGTCTATATGTAGAGGGATCATCTGTCCTACTTTCAGTACTTGGCATCTATTTTTGTATTGTGCCCTTCAGTTATATTACAGCCTATTTACGACTTATCACAGGTAGCGTTTGGCCTTCGGTTATCATCCATACTACTTGGAATGCCATTATTCAAGGACCTTTCGCACGTGCAAGTACAGGATATCAAACTGAGATTTGGATTGGAGAATCTGGCTTGATAACCGCTATTATTATCTTGGTTACTGCAATAATTACGTCTCGAATCGTAAATTTTACTAAATAGCATACGGATGTGTTTTAAATTCAATTAGTGAAATATGACGAGGCGAAATAAGATGCACCTAAAAATATTAGAAAAAATCTAGTTGAATGGACTCTTACTTAATCTTAGGCTGCTGGATATATGGGAGGCATCAAGCTAAGGGTTTAATTTATAAAAATAAACTTGGTTGCCATAAAAAACATAATGTTTTCATTTAAAGGCTATGAGATGAAATTTCATCATCTTCATCAAGTTTGACCTTCAGGAAATAAAAAGTTAAACGATTATACAAATACTCTAACTGAAAAAACGATAGTCCTTTTATCAAAAATGTAGAAGGACTATCGTTTATTTTTTTGACAAAATTAGGGGTTGATGTTCATAAAAATGGATAATATAATTCGTATTTTACGTAAAGAGAAAAATTTTCCCCTAGAATATTAAGCTAAATTTCTTGGTGTGACGGTTAATTTAAGTTTCACTTTATGACTTGTAAAGGGCTGTTCAATGCATCGTACTATTAAAAAATCTAAATTAAATCATTAAATTGCGATAAAATGTGGTCGGAAATAATGAAATTTTAGGAAAAATAAGGTACACTAGTCTATGATTTTAGTTAAAAATCGTTTGACGTTAATGCATACGGGGGAAAGATTGATGAACAACAATACAACAAATGAATCAGTTGAAGAAATTGATCAAAAACGAGTAAGATCAAAAAAACGTTATACAAATTGGAAGTTTATCGCAGCGGGTATTGGTGTAATTGCACTTCTTATTGGGGGAATGAGTTATTATCAGGCAACTCACTTCAATTCGAATGTTACAATTAATGACACAAAAGTTGGTGGTCTGAGCGCTGATCAGGCAATACAGAAATTAAAGACATCTGGACTAGCAAACAAAGTCTATGTTGATCAACAACAAATTTTAGATGAAAAAGATACAAAAACGGAACTTACGGAAAAAGATTTGCCTCAAGTTAAGAAACTATTAAAAAGTCAGTGGACATTTTTCCCTTCCTCAAAGGGAGAAAATTATTCATTGCTACCAGAGAAGGCAGATCAGTATCGTAGTGAAACGATGAAGAAACTTGTAGAAGAAACGCTCATCTCTATGAATGAAAAATTAAAAGCGCCTCAAGATGCTATGGCGAAGCTAGAACAAGGGAAAATTGTTATCTCGAAAAGTGTTGAAGGAAAACAGTATGATGTTACTAGTCTACTGAAAGATTACGATAAGCAAAAATATAAAAGCGAAATTCATCTGAAGTCTGCATACATAAAACCTATTAAAGAAGACGATCCGATTGTCAAAAAAGAGGAGAAAGCACTACAGAATCTTCTTGGGCAGTCTGTTGAGTATAAAGTGCAGGATGAAGTTTATCCTTTAAAAGCGAAAGATTTAATTCAAAATGCCTCTATGTCAAAGGATATGAAAGTTACAATTGATGCGAGTGACATTAAGAAGAAAATTACTGAAATTAATAATGCCAAATCAACATTAAATAAAGATTTCTCATTTAAAACGCATTCCGGTTCAGTCATATCAGTAAAAGGGCAAGGATACGGCTGGGCACTAGATGTTGAAAAAGAAACTAAACAAGTTCAACAAGCCTTTGAGAAAGGCGAAAAGTCGCTTTCTGCTTCTAATATTCACGGAAATGGTTGGGAGAAGGAAGGTATCGGTTATAAAACAACAGCGAATAATGGCATCGGAGACACGTATGCGGAAGTTTCAATTGCAGAGCAACAAATTTGGATTTATAAAGATGGAAAATTAGTCGTTACAACAAATGTAGTAACGGGTAAACATAGCACGGGTGAAGATACATCACCAGGTGTTTGGTACGTCCTATACAAACGAACACCATACACGCTAAGAGGTAGCGCAGTAGGGAAAGCTGATTATGCGGTTAAAGTAGATTACTGGGTTCCATTCACAAATAGCGGTCAAGGATTCCACGATGCCGGCTGGCGAAAAGACTGGGCAAATAATGCTTATTTAACAGGTGGATCAGGTGGGTGTGTGAACCTTCTTCCTAATGTTGCAAAAACTGTATATGATAGTTTGAACACGTATGATCCAGTTATCGTGTACTAGAAAATAGCTACGTATCAAGAAATAAACAAAGCAGGAAATCTTATCTGATGGTATATGAAAAAACACCTCTTGCATTCGCATACTAAGTGTGCAAATGCAATGGAGGTGTTTTTGTTTGAATACAAGAGTGTATTGCTTATAAGAAACAAAGTAGAAAGAGATTAAGAATAAGTATTCAAATAATCAATAAAATTGACAATGAATATCATTTTCACTTAATATAGAATCGTCGCATTTAATTAGACATGAATTTTTTGTTAATATAATAGATTTCTATTAAGTTGTCATATTTACGAACTATTATTAAATATTTTAAGAATTTAAACGTAGGAAAGGGTAATATAAAATGAACTGGAAAAAAGGCGGGTTATGGGTTATTATTTTTTTCGTTGTAAAAGGCACGATTTCTACACTTTTAATCGTTACAGGTGCTAAATATTTTGATTTATCATTTATGCAACTTATCTTATTAATTCTGACCTTATTAGTGATTTCTCTAATAAGTCGAAAGTTACTGTATAGACATAAACAAAACAAAAAGCAAAAAGAGCTAAATATATAATGAAGCCCCAGAGACCATTGGATTTCTGGGGTTTTATTTTGATAGTTTTTTCGCATGTATATTAATTTAACAGAATAGGTTGTCCAAAATGATAAAATCGATGATGTTTAAAATGCGTCAGTTATTTTTACATAAGGATTGTAGAGAGCCTTTGAATCAATCTTTATTCTGAAGCGACAGACACGTATAAATTATGCTCTTTTTTCAATTGGTAGTTTAAATGTAAAAGTACTGCCTTCTCCTAATTTACTTTCAACCGTAATTTCTCCTCCATGTAGTTCGACAATCCATTTTACCATCGACAATCCTAAACCTGTGTTTCCGATGTTTGAAGATGTTCGTGCTGCGTCAACTCGATAGAAGCGGTCCCATATTTTTGTAATATGTTGCTCGCTGATGCCGATGCCATTATCGGAGACTTTACCTATTATGTTGGTTTCATCACGGAATAGTTGCATATGCACAGTTCCGCTCGCTTTACTATAAGCAATCGCATTCGTTAGTAAATTCATTAATAAACGCATCATCAATGTTTGATCTGCTTTAATAAATAGGTCTTCCTCTATATTAGTTGTTATATCAATCGAAGCTTCTTGAACCATTAATGAAAGCTCTTCTACAACGATTTCCGTTAATTCACTCATATTGATACATTCAAATTGGAAAGTATTATGGTTTCCTTGGTCAGCTCGTGCTAATAATAAGAGTTGTGAGATTAAAGCGGACATTTTACGTGATTGTTTTAAAATTACTTCTAACGATTCTTCCATTTCTTTCGGATTATTTCTCTGCGATAAAGCGTATTCGCATTGCGAAATAATAACAGATGTTGGTGTTCTTAATTCATGAGATGCGTCAGATGTAAATTGTTTTTCACTTTCGAATGATGTCTCCAATCGCTCAAACATTTTGTCAAAGGTTTGTGCTAAATGATACATTTCGTCTTTCGGTGAACCTTGTAAATTAATTCTCTTCGAAAGGTCTTTACCATCACCAATTTTACTGGCTGAATCACTCATTTGTTGCACAGGTCGAAACGCTCTTTGCGTAATAAAATATCCCCCGACTGCCGCAATGAGAATAAGTAATGGGAATGAGATGATTGTTACCACAATAAGCGTATTCATCGTTGAGGATAATTGGTTCATAGTCATTATTCCACGAACCCAGACTTGCTCATCGCCGCCTGCATTATGGAGAAAATCATATACTATCCATTCTTTATTGCCGTCTTTAATGGTTTGTATTTCATCGGATTTAAGCGATATCTTTTTATTAAAGCTTGTTGGACTATGTCCTACCAACAGCTCACCTTGTTTACTATAAATACTAATATTTACTCCATCTTCTAAGGTTTCAAAATCATCGTCAATCTTTAACTGCCCATGCTTATATTTGATATCTTCCATGCTTTCTTTTACTGTGCTCTTCAATTGATCTTTCATATTAAAAAGCAAAACTTTATCTGAAGAAGTTAAAATAAAAGCTAACACGAGTGCCATAATAATTACAATTAGCCCCGTATACCACAGGGTCACTCTCATTTTTATTGATAGTCTTTTCATGATTCTACTCGCAATACGTAACCAGTTCCGCGCACTGTATGAATTAACTTCGTTTCAAACTGGCTATCAATTTTTTTACGAAGATAGCGGACGTAAACATCAATAATATTCGATCCGCCTTCATAGTCGTAATTCCACACATGTTGCTCAATTTTATCTCGTGTCAGCACAACTTCTTTATTACGAATCATATATTCTAAAATAGCAAATTCTTTACTGGAAAGAGTGATAACTTGGTCTCCTCTTGTTACTTTATGCATATTGCAATCTACCACTAGGTCAGCGATTTCAAACACATTAGATGTATTTCCTGTTTTTCTTCGCATTAACACTCGAATTCTTGCTAACAGTTCATCAAAAGCAAACGGCTTTACTAAATAATCATCTGCACCTAAGTCGAGTCCTGTTACACGATCATCAATTGTATCTTTAGCTGTAAGAAGCAAGACAGGAGTTGCATTATTGTCCGCGCGTAATCTTTGTAATACGCGTAAACCATCTATTCCGGGAATCATAATGTCAAGCACAATCAAATCGTAGGTAGCCATGTTTATATAATCCAAGGCATCTTCTCCATTCCCACATGCATCGACACTATAATGTTCTGCATTTAATCGTTTCACCAATATATTTTGTAAGTCTTGTTCATCTTCGACGATAAGAACTCGCATTAACATTCTCCTTTTCTTCTTATTAATATGTATCACTATAATTTCAAAACATTAAAGAAAGATTAGAAACTAGTTAATTATATCATTTTATCCCGCATTAACGGGCAGTACGACTACTCCCTCAAAATTCGGTGAATGCGAGGTAGGTAGGGATTAACTGCCTGTAAAAGCCTTCACTTTATTTTTTTGTACATTAATCTTCCTTTAATGTTTGTTCAGTAATATAAAGGCAAGGATAAGGTGCACCTGTAAAGGGAGGAAAACAGAATGGGAAAATGGATGCTGATTGGAGCAATGTCCTGTTTATTCTTAACAGCTTGTTCTACTCAAGCTGATAACAATACAGAAGTACAACAACTGAAAGTGGAAAATGATAAATTACAAAAAGAAGTTGCTCAACTACAACAAGAACCAAACAAAATAGGGCCTGCTACGAATGATACGAAGCAAACACAAGATTTCAAAAACGAAGTCACATCTATTGTAGAAAAAGCAAATAACACGAAACCAGTTGGAGCAAAAGAAGATAACTTAAATACGTACTTAGCAGCAAAAAAAGAAATTGACCAATTGGATGACAAGATAGATCTATCTGATAATCAGCTAGAAGCAGATTATCACGCTGGAACGATAACTGTTGAGCAATATCAAACGCAAGAAAAAGAACACGATATACTGGAAGATCAATTAGAGCAAGCAGAAAATGCACTTGAAGCAAGATTTGGAATAGAGGATTAATCATTAAGGAGTGGATGAAAATGTTAAAACATAAAAAGAAAATAATTATAAGTGTAATTACTATTTTAGTAAGTGGTATTGCTATTGTTGGTGGATATTATGGTATGGGTTACAATTATGCAAAAAAGAATGAAAACTACACAGAGAAACAAGTTCGTGAAATTTCTTTAGCTCATACAAATGGAGAAATTATTAATGTGAAAAAAGAATTTGAATTAGAAGATGACAACTTAGCACAATCAAAATTTGAATATGAAGTGGAAATCAAGACACCTGATAATCTGTTAAATATTTTAAAAGTTAGTGCTAGAACAGGTACAATAGAACTCAATAATGAAGATTAAATAAATATCGCTTATTTGAAAAAACTCCTAACAAAATTTGTTAGGAGTTTTTTCATGTTTATACTTTACTATTTTAAAATGTGGAAAATCTCCATACTTCTACAATCTATATAAATGACTCAAGCTTCGCATCTTTTGAATGCCCTGAAGTGCTAAACCTAAGTAAAATAATGAACTATCCTATGGAAGAAAGTTGAGGGAGCTAATCGCATATATTTTATTGAAAGGATGTGATTGAATTATGGAACGGCCGAATTGGGGAATTGGAGGATTAGTATTCGTTGGCTGTATGTTCCTTGGTGGAGGAGTAGGATCTATGTTAGGTAATGCCCAAACTGGATGGCTAATAGGAATGGGCGCTGGATTTCTTGGGATGGCTTTAACGAGACTGATCAGACAATAAAGTAATTGAGATTCTTCTTCTGGTAAATAAGGAAATATGCAAGTAATTCATGGCATAAGAGCTCTATAAATTATAGTTAGAATCTTCCCTTTTGTATTTGTCTTTTCTAAATTTCTCCATACATAGATACGATTCTCAAGTCGGAGGATGGCACCTTAGGGTGTCTTTTTTTACGCTCTTTAAAAATGTCTTAACATATATAGCCGAGTTAATTTAAATAATCAAGAATAATTGAGCTAATAGCTCTCGGTAGATTGCCATCATTTTTTTAATAGATTAGATTCATTACCGTTTCAGACCTATGTATTCATTCATAACTTAACAGTAAAAGGGGGGATGATTAAAGGTATGGCGTTTAATGATGAATTAATTTGTCAACAGTTTGCAAGAATTATCGGCGGGCAAGAAGGATTCGCCGGTGGGAAATGCGTGGCAACAATAAACAGGGATGAAATACGAGCAACAATCTTAGGAAAACGTTTTAGAGTAACAACTTCCTTTTCATTCGAATCACGAGACAATAAAACTGGACGGGCATTATGCCTAGGCCGAGTAGCACTCTTACAAAAAGAAGTCACTGAATTTGTGGCGACAATTATTAAACAAGGAATAATCGTTTCGTCTATACACAATGAGTGGTTATGTGATGATCCAAATTTGATTTACGTTAATATCGAAGACGTTGATGATCCACTAAATTTTGCAAGAAAAGTGAGAAGAGCGTTATGCACGTAATCAATTTCTTTAGTTAAACGAGTGATTATATTAAATTGAAAAGTTCAGCGTGTTGGATGGTTTTATAAAACGAAAGAAGGTGTTTCATATTTGGAATGCCTTTTCTTTATGTTTTCGTTACTAATGTGGGTGGTTAACGGATTATATGCTGTTTATCTTGCAACAGCAAAAACTGGACGAGGTATCTTTAAAAGTTTTTGACTGTCCGTATATACCATATTTTATCAAATGTTATTAGCATATCATAAAACGACAGGGGAGAAATCGCCAGAGAAATACGTCAAATTAGTCATTCCTTCTATAATCTAAGGGGACGTTTTTGTTTTCGAAAAATAATAGGTAAATCATTTGACAATTAAAATAATCTACTTTAATATATATGCCATAGCATATATATGGTGAAACAAATACATTCATTGTGAATGATTGACTGGTATGCTATATCCTTTTATATCTTAATTTATAGAGGTGATATATGAACTTACATGATTTAATAGGCTATCTTGTTCATCGTACTGATGTGAAAATGACCAACTATTTTACGAAGAAATTAAAGCCTTATGGAGTTACGCCAGAGCAGTGGGGGATTATTAGTGTTCTTTGTAGCCAAAGGAGCACTACTCAAAAAGAGTTGGCGGAAGCTATTGATAAAGATCAAACTACTGTTGTTAGAATGATACAGTCAATGGAGAGAAAAGGGATTGTAAAGAAGGCTTTGAATGACCAAGATAGGCGTTCACATAACCTATTTTTAACTGAAAAAGGTGACGAGTTAAAGAAAACAATCTTGCCTGTAGTGAAAGACGCTCACCATTTCGTTACGAGTAATTTGAGCGAGGAAGAAATTAAAGTATTACAATCGTTATTAAACAAATTGTATGATACACACTATTAATATTTGTTCCTTATTGATGCTACGCTATTCATAAGGAACAAACTTTGTTTTAGGTATTACATATGCTATAGCATATAATTTTTGTTTGGACGAATGGGAAGATAACTTTATTTTGTATGATATCTGATTCAGGGTCACTTTTTTGCCTAGTACCAGTCAAATTTTTGTATTATATATGCTATAGCATATAATTTTCGGCCCTTTAATATTGAGAAGGGTAATGTAAATTGAAGCGACTTCCATACGGGTAATCTCAGGAAATAGGGTAAAGGTAGTGACTACTACCTGAACAATACTGAGTTTTTATCAAATAATAAGAAAGGTGTGATTACTATTTTAATTTTCATCAATATTGTAAAAGTAGTGTTGTTTCTGTTCTTTTTAATGACAGGAACGAAAATTATATCCGGGAAAATGGCAGATGAATTCAAACGATTTGGTTTACCTTCGTTTTTTAATTTCTTAACTGGAGCTTTTGAGATTGTAGGAGCGATTGGAATGTTGATAGGAATTTGGATTCCAACAGTAGCTTTATTAGCAGGATTGTTATTAGGCGGTACGATGCTTGCAGCCGCATTAACTCTAATTGTATTAGCGAGAGATCCCTTTAAGAAAGCAATACCTGCACTTGTTTTGTTTGTCCTTAGTTTAGGGATAAGTTTGTATCACATTTTTTAAACATAACTGAAAACTATTAAACTTTCACTTTATGCGTTCAAGTTACTATCGTTTTGTGATTATGTTACAAATAGGGGGATTCTCCAATTAGTGCTTGAATAATAATAGCAATACGAATTTAGACATTACGATCATTCGGATCATAATCAGTAAAAGAATGGGAAGAATTTTTATACAAAGGAATTCCCGATGAATTTTATATTAAAAATAGGAGTGAGTGAAAATGGCATATTTATTACAAGTTGATTTTCCGTTTGAAGGTCCTTTTGGTGAAGAAATGGAAAAAGGATTTTGGGATTTAGCAAATAGTATTAACGAAGAAGAAGGATTCCACTGGAAAATATGGACTGAGAATGAAGAAACAAAAGAAGCTGGAGGCATTTATATATTTGAAGAAAAACAAGATGCTGAAAAATACGCGGAAATGCACAAGAGCAGACTTGAAGCAGCTGGTGTTAAAGATATTAGAGTAAGAATTTTTAACATCAATGAAAAATTAACGGAACTGAATCGTGGGTATATTAAATAATTTCGACAGTTGGAGCAAGCGTAAAAAGGAGGGGGATAATCCCCTCTTTTTTTAATTCTTAAATTGATGGTAAGGGGGCTCACATAAAAAATAATCAATTATAAAAGTGATTTTGAACGTAAGGAATTTGTAAGGAAGAGGTAAGAAAAAAGAGATTTTCCTTGTGTAAGATGAAAATGGAAAGAAGAGTGAGAGGAGAAAAATACTATATATTTCTATAAAAAACAAATCAATTAATAAGACTTGTTTGGAGGAAAAGAGACATTACAGATTCAATGTCGTCCTTTTGCAGTGGGTTAAGAAGAAAGCTGTGTGATTAGTTCCAAACAGCAAATAACCATTTATACAATATGAATAGGGGAGAGGATTATTTTGATGAAAAAGCATCGTCAAATTACATGTACAGGTTTAGCCCTTTTAATAACTGGAGGTTCCCTGTTTTATACAACTCCAACCTCAAGTGTAAAAGCGGAGTCCATTCAAAATGTATCTAGTTCGTTACAAACAAGCAACCAAAGAAATCGAAATTCCGTCAAAGAGGCCATGCGGGATACATTGAAACTTGGATATCCAGGGATACTTGCTAAAACTTCTGAGGGTGGAAAAACATGGAGTTATGCGGCTGGTGTAGCTGATCTGAGTAACAAGAAAGCAATGAAAACAGATTTTCGTTTTCGGATTGGCAGCGTGACAAAGACGTTCACTGCAACAGTTGTGCTTCAATTAGCAGGAGAAAACCGCCTAAATCTAGACGATTCTATTGAAAAATGGTTGCCTGGTGTCATTCAAGGGAATGGATATGATGATAAACAAATTACTATCCGGCAATTATTGAATCACACAAGTGGTATCGCTAATTACACAAGGTCAAAGGATTTTAATATGATGGATACAAAAAAATCCTATACTGCTGAAGGATTAGTAAAGATGGGAATATCCATGCCTCCAGATTTTGCTCCAGGAAAGAGCTGGTCGTATTCAAATACAGGATATGTATTACTAGGAATTCTTATTGAAAAAGTAACTGGGAACAGCTATGCGGAAGAGATTGAAAATCGAATTATTGAACCACTTGAATTAGCGAATACATTCTTACCTGGAAATTCAAGCGTCATTCCAGGAACCAAGCATGCCCGTGGATATATCCAATTAGACGGAGCAAGTGAGCCGAAAGATGTTACTTATTATAACCCAAGTATGGGGAGCTCGGCCGGAGATATGATTTCTACAGCTGATGATTTAAACAAATTCTTTTCTTATTTACTTGGGGGCAAATTATTGAAAGAACAGCAACTAAAGCAAATGCTTACAACAGTCCCTACAGGAGTAGATGAGCTTGGCGATTCCGGGCTTGGAATTTTCAAAATGAAGCTTTCAAACGGTGAATCGATATGGGGGGATGGAGGAACCATTCCTGGCTTTTTAACTTTTGCTGGGGGCACACTTGGAGGCAAGCATACATTGGCCGTCAATTTAAACAGTATTAAAGCTGATAGTCCTGATCCTTTTAAAAATATTTTACTTGCTGAATTTAGCAAGTAGGTCAAAGAGGAGAACGGATAAATTTTATCATATTTTCATAGTGGAACAAACAAATGATGAAAACGGTCACTTATCTAAGGAGGTAATTCCGTGATGAAAAATAAGCTAACTGGTGTGTTAGCCACTGCATTAGCGGTAACTATGATTCTACCAACAGGAGTGAAAGCATTTTCTGAAAGTGAGACTACAGTTGTAACTGGTGAAGAAGTAGCTAGTCAGGAACTGAAGAAGATTGCAGCAGAGAAGGCGGAGCTACTTACAAAGTCTTATGAAGCGAATAGCGTGCAGTATGCGCTAATTGATAATGGAAAACTTATTTTGTCGGGTCAGGCTGGCAAGAATGATTTGGAAGGGGAAAAGCCGCTAACCAAAGATACTCAATATGGGATTGGTTCAGTCAGTAAAATGTATGCAACAGCGGCTGTAATGAAATTGGTCGATGAAGGAAAAGTCGATTTAGATGCTCCTGTTGTCCGCTATGTTCCTGATTTTAAGATGAAAGACGGTCGATATAAACGTATTACACCACGTATGTTATTGAACCACTCCTCTGGATTGCAAGGTTCTACGTTAGGTAATGCATTTTTATTTAACGATAATGATACCTATGCCCATGATACCTTGTTACAACAATTGTCAAATCAAAACTTGAAGGCGGACCCTGGTGCTTTCTCGGTATACTGTAACGATGGCTTTACGCTGGCCGAAATTTTGGTGGAAAGAGTTAGTGGTATGGGCTTTACCGAATATCTACATCAAAGCTTTACAGGACCCTTAAAGATGAATCATACGAAAACGCCGCAGGACAAATGGAGGGATGAAAATCGGGCTGGACTATATTTCCCGGCGTACCAAGGACAACTTCCAATTGAATCGGTGAATGTTATTGGTACGGGAGGCATATCTTCTACGGCAGAAGATATGGTGCGATTCTCACAACTATTTATGGGACAGGGAAAAGGAATCCTCTCTGATAAGGTAGTCAAGGCGATGGAGCAAGATGAATATAAAAAAGGAATGTGGCCGGGGGATGGTGATAATATTTTTAACTATGGTCTTGGCTGGGATAGTGTGAAACTATACCCATTCAGTGAATATGGGATCAAAGCTTTGACTAAGGGCGGCGATACGGCACTGCAACATGCTATATTAGTCGTGCTTCCGGAACAGAAAATAGCAGCGGCTGTATTGTCATCTGGTGGACGGAGCTCTACAAATCAACTAATGGCAACTGAATTGCTACTCGCCACGCTTAAAGAAAAAGGTACTATTAAGGACATCAAGCCGAACAAATCCTTTGGCAAGCCGGTCAAAGTCAAAATGCCTCAAGGCGTAGCAAAGAAAGCTGGATTTTATGGTAATAGCGAAACTCATTTCAAGATTGAAATTACGAAGAACGGTGAACTATTCTTACCATCTAATCCACAAGAAAAATATGTATATACTGCTGATGGAAGCTTTATTAATGAGGGGGGTACTTCCAAGCTCAACTTCGTAACCGAGAAGAATGGAAGAACTTATTTGAAGGAGAGCGCATATAAATCGCATCCAGGTTTAGGGCAAAGTGTGATGACCCACTATTTAGCTGAGAAACTAGAAGACAACGTGCTTTCGAAGAAAACCGCTGCTGCATGGGCAAAGAGGGAAGGTGTCAAGTTTTATCTTGTGAACGAGAAATTTAGTTCTATTCAATATCTCGTTCAACCGAAACTTCTTAGTACTCAAATTACTCGCAAGGAAGGCCCAGCAGGCTATTGGGATGGCAGAAAAATTACAGGTCCGAACACCGCGGTGCATCAGATCCAAGTACCCGTGATGAATGGTCGTGATACGACGGAAACGCATTTCTATACAGAAGGCGGCAATGAATATATGGAGATGGCTGGATTGTTATACGTAAGTGAATCTAATGTAAAACCAATTGATGTAGGCCAATCATCCAAAGTTACGTTGGATGCAAATGGACATGCGAAATGGTTTACAATTCCACAAGCGGCAACAGACAAAAGGATGACCGTAACGCTGCCATCAAATGGTTCATTTGCGGTGTATGATGAGAAGGGAGTTTGCGTCAACTTCACCATTGTGAGTGGCAATAACAAGGTGGAACTTCCGAAGAACGGAACAATCGTATTCGCTGGGGCACCGAAATCGGAATTTGCAATCTCGGTGAACTAGCTATAATTTAAGATGATCTTAAACAAAACCAGTACGGTACAGAAAAGATGTATTACTGGTTTTGTTTGTATTTATGCATTCTCAATGAAAAAACTTGAATAATATCACTCTCAAGCACTATAAAAACATCAAAACTAGAAAATTAGTATCTCTAGAAGATGTACAGTTTTTTGGGAGTTGAATAATTTTAACAGCGTAGAGAGATTAAATTTCTACTCTTTTTCTTCTTAATTGGGGTACGACCTCAATTAAGAAGGTTTCTTCAATTAATAGAAATGTATGTACATACACATTGTATTTTCATTCCATAACTTTTAAAATTTTGTTCACGATAGTTTGATATTGTAAAAAAAGAAAATATGTGGCACGACATCACTTTGTTTTTTATATAGCTTTGTAATTAAACTATAGTATTATATTTTTTCTTCATTATTGAAATTAGTAATAATAAAATGTATTATTGAAAAGCACAATTTATAATTCAAGTAATCAAGCATATGTACCTATAATAATTTGAACATTCAGAAATTATAATATTGTCTAAAAACGAGGTGAGATTCATAGAAACAGTACATATTAAGTGGTATGGCATGTATAGTATAAATGACTTTTATAATAGGGAAGAAGCTTCTAAGAAGGGGATATTTGCAATCTCTAGAGTATATGCTAAGAATGTAACATTGCTCTATATAGGACAAACCAAAAGAAGCTTTATACAAAAGATAAGAGAACTTAATAAAGAGTGGACTTTTGATGAGAGCGAATTAAAGATTACATTAGGAATAATAGAATTTCCTAGTGGTGAAATTTACTCTGAAAAGAAGGTAAAAGAGATAAAATCTCTTTTGATTTTACGACATACCCCATTAGAAAACGAAACATCTTTATTATACTATAGAGGGAAATTTAATTTAAAAATTATAAATAAGGGAAGAAGAGGCTTAATTGTTAAAAAGCTTTCTACAGGAGATCTAATGTGGACGTAATTGGAATCACCTTTGAATAAAATTGAAGGTTTCTTAAGTGCAGAAGCTTATCAATTTTTAATGTATTAAACTATTTTGAATAACATATGTCAGATACTTGAAAAAACACAAATTATATTATGATATGAAATCCTGTATGGAAAGTGTAGTTTATTTCTATTGTTTAATAAAAATATTAAGAATTTTAGGGATAATACATAAAGAGTAGAGGAGAAAGTAAAAACGGAGGTTTGAAGAATGGGACAAGTAAGCAGATTTCAAGAAAAACAACAGAATCGTCGTCAAAAGGCAATTTTTAATATTGCATTTACTTTGGTATTAGTGACAGTTGGTATAGTGACATACCAGTTGTTTACCCCTTCTAATACATCAAAGAAAGCAATTGCTCAAGAAAAGAAAGTAACAAAGATAGAAGAGAAGAAAACTGAAGATAAAGAAGCAACAAAGATAGAAGAGAAGAAAACCGAAGATAAAGAAACAGCAAAGATAGAAGAGAAGAAAACTGAAGATAAAGAAATGGCAAAGATAGAAGAGAAGAAAACTGAAGATAAAGAAATGGCAAAGATAGAAGAAAAGAAAAGCGAAGATAAAGAAGCAGCACAGTTAGAAGGGAAACAAAAAGTAGAAAAATCGGTAAAAACGAACGGAACTGAAAATAAAGAGGAAGAAAAAACGGTATCTCAAGAAAAGGATCCTCAAACTAATCCTTCATGGAAGCCAATTGGTACAGAGCAAGGAGCAAAACCTGATATGAAATTTAAAGAAGGAACAGTAGATTGGAGTGAGATGAAAAAAGCAATCTCTTATGCTGTTGATGTTCCAGAGAGCCAATTGATTTTCGATTTTATTGGAAATAATGGTAATAATAAAGCCTACGGTAATGTACGAGATAAACAAAGTAATAAAAAATATAAGGTTAATATTGATTGGGTAGAGAATCAGGGGTGGAAACCAGCATCTGTACAAGTGGTAAAATAAATAATAGAAATGTAATTATGTGCTTAAAAGTTTACTCTTGTAAAAACTCATAAAAGAGTTTGTTTCAATCAGGACTCTTTTTGTTATGTTGACAGGATTAATTACTCAGGCTCAATTGTGAGATCCAGATGCAGACAAAGTTTGAAGTTTATTAAAATTTACCTGATTTAGTGCTTCGAGAGGTTCAAAATTGCATTTTTAAAGCACTAAATAATTAATGCTACCTTTTGAAATATTTTTGGTCTCATTTCATTAGAAACAATTCCGTCTATATAACTAAAAAATGTATTATAATATCTATTGAACATATGAATAGGATAACAATTACCTGCTGTTAGCAAGTTGCAGTATATCTAATGAAAAGATCACTTGTTTCTAAGACAAGTGATCTTTTTATATACATTTCCTTTGCTATTTTTGAAATTGAATAGATATTTCAATCTGTGTAATTACAATAGACTTGATTAAAATTAAAACTGCAACAAGGATAATACCGTCCATATTTGTAGTAAGAAATATATATATAATATCTTAATGCAAGGTTGGCCTATATTCTATGAAGATATTAAAAGATTATAGGAAACACTGAGAAACCGGAATTATTTTTATTACAATATTTATGCATATTTAGGTCTAAATAGCTGGGTATTAGCTAAGAAACTTGAGATATTAGACTCCTATTAAGTTAAAAATGGCCTTAAGTATATTTCCCATAAAGAAAATTATGTAAATAAGCTGTCCATATGGGCAGCTTATTGTATTTTTTGGTTTAGCTTGTTTTTTTTCGAAGTGCTGGCGGTTCCTCTACAAGTATTCTTGCATTTAAATTATTTTTAATATATTATATTTATATGGTTATATAGAAATGGACGTATACAAAAAGACTCAAATTTATTAATAAGATTTAAGTCCTTTTCAAAGATAAAAAGATTGTACCGAAATGGAATAAAACTTATACTTTTCTTTTTAATATGTATCTAGTAAAAAGACATTTTTCATCAATAAAATTGTATTTTCAATATAAACGGAAGTTTATTTATTTTCAATGATAGGAAATAGTGGGGCTAGAACATAGAGGAACAAGGAAACATATAGAGAAATCTGAAGAACCTGAAAACTATTGTATGTAGTTTGTTCATCTCAAGTACAATAAAAGAGTCTTACCTCTGTAGGCAAGACTCCACTAGTGTAGCTGTATAATATTTACATATCAACTAAAAAACAGAAACCATATAACACCAAGTAGCAGAATCCTAATATTCCTCCTACAGCTAATACTTGTTTAAACCAACTCTTAAATTTTATATTACTGTAAATATCTTGAACTTTTTCCATATTTCCTCCTATTAAGGCGAACCCTTAAAGACTCTCACTTCGTTATGGTACCATTAAAGAATGGCTAATAGAGGTCAAATATTGTCAAAACGTATAAATATGCAATATTGCATACAGAAATGTATTGTTACAAATGTAAGCGTTTACTATAATAAGTGTATAAAGTTTAATCACATCCCAGTACTAACAAAAGAGGAGGAAATAATATGGAAATCGCAATGGCAGTTTTAAAATTTATAGGTGGAGCAATCCCATTAGTTCAAGAGCTTCTAAAAGCATTTATGTAAATTCACTATTTAGCAATTATTTATAAAAATTATCATTCGTATGAGTAAAGCCCCTTTAACAATATTAGGGGGCTTTTTAAATTTCTACATATTTAAGGTTACGTCACATCAATATCAAGTTAAAAGTAAATTTTAAGAATAAACCTATAGAGGATATTTTATAGTGAATCAAGATCCTTTTACAAAGTTGTAGGCATTAAACTCCTACGGCTTTTATTATACTTTATTGAAGTAAAAAGTCTCTTCAGATTATCTCTCCGTTTCAAAAAACTCAATCCACTCCCCATCAGGACCAGCGAAGAATATGTAACGTGTTCCATCTGGTAATGTTTCGATTTCTTCTCCTAGTAAAAAGGTTACTGCGTGTTTCTTTAGTCTCTCGATTTCATCTTCTAATGAATCTACCTTAAAGCAAATGTGATGTACTTTTCCTTCTGCTGGCAAGGAAGAATTGTAGCCTTCAATTAATTCGAGTATCGTTTCTTTCGATTCTTCCACACCTAAAAAAGCGAGTTTTAAGTCTGGATTCGGGTGCCCCATAAGTTGAAGGAGCTGTAAGCCGACTACTTCTTCATAAAATGAGATAGATGCTTCTAAGTTTGCAACCATAAGTCCTACGTGTTCAATTCTTCTAACTGGCATGTAGATTCCTTCTTTCTGAAAATTATATACAATATATTATTGAAAATTAAGAAAATAAGCAAGATAAAAACCTTACAAATTTTAGCGTGTTGTATGGTATAGTGAGAAAGTATGTTTGGGGAGAAGGAAGGAGATTATACGATGAATACACCTACTCAAACTCCTTCATTATCAGAAACGATGAAAGAGTGGCATTATGCATTAGCATATGAAATTAAACATTGGAAAACGATAGGTGGTAGTAAAATTTCTATCATGAACGGTCGTTTTTTATATACAGATTATGAGAATACAGTGTATGTATTTCAGCTTATTTCGGAAGTAAGCTTACCTGAAGGTTCACCAATTCGAATTGAGTTCGATGGTGAGGAAGCGACAGGAGAAGTATTATCTGTACATGGATTAGAAATAGAACTGAAATTAAATGATTATATACAAGGTGAAATAAGAGAAGCGGTTTTATACAGTGAACCGTGGCAACTTTTAGAGCAACTGCAAGAGCGATTGAAAGAAGCACGTAAAGATAAGCTAAAACGTAATCGTATAAAGCGTCTCGTTGATGGGACGAGCAGTCCGAAACATATTGAGAAGATGAAAAATCCGAAAAATGAACTGGCATATCGCGCATTTTACAATCCGACAACGTACGTATGGGGACCACCTGGAACAGGGAAGTCTTACAATTTATCACGTATTATTTCGGCTCATTATCAAAAAGGAAAATCGGTACTTGTGTTAGCTCATAGTAACGCGGCAGTAGACGTATTAATGAGTGAAGTAACGAAGCAAATTGAAAAGAAAAAGAAATGGACGCCTGGCGAAATTGTTCGTTACGGTTATAGTCAGCATGAACATATACGAAATCATGAAACGTTACTTGCATCGAAATTAGTTGAAACGACGAACGGATCATGGGGTGAGGAAAGACTCTACTTAGAAGAGACACGCCAAGATCTTCGTGAAAAAATCTTATCGTATAAAGCAACATCTGCTGATAAGAAGCGTATACAAGAGATTGAAAGTGAGCTTCGAAAGCAAAAGGCGAAAATTAAAGAAGTAGAAAAAGAATATATTGAAAATGCGAAAGTAATTGGTGCAACTTTATCGAAATGTGCCATTGATTCACTTATTTATGAGCGTACATTCGATTTAGTTGTCGTAGATGAAGTGAGTATGGCGTTCGTTCCGCAAATCGCATTAGCTGCTTCACTTGGGAAACGTATCGTCGTTTGCGGTGACTTTTTACAGTTACCTCCAATTGCGATGGCGAACCATGAACTCGTTCGCAAATGGCTTGGGGAAGATATGTTTTACCATGCTGGGATTGTTGAGTCTGTTAATAAATCAGAAGCACACCCAAACCTATTTATGTTGCAGGAACAAAGACGTATGCATGCGGATATATCGAAGTTTACGAATTCGTTTATTTATAAAAATAGAGTATACGATCATCCGTCTGTTTCAGAGCGTAAAGAACTTGCGCAATTGCAGCCGTTCGCAAATGAAGCGAGTGTTTTATTTGATACGAGCCAAATGGGAGCTTTTTCGTTAAAAGATGCTGCTTCTGGTTCCCGTTTTAACATTATGTCTGGTTTAGTAGCGATGCAAATGATGTTAATCGGATTGTTAGACGGTGTTCAGTCGATTGGTGTTGTGACACCTTACAGGGCGCAGTCACGCTTTTTATCGACGTATATTAGAGAAATGTTGCAGAGAACGAAATATCAAAACATACCAGTTTTAGCGGCGACAGTTCATAAGTTTCAAGGTTCTGAAAGAGATATGATGATCTTTGATACGGTTGACAGTTATCCGCAAGAACGACCTGGCGTGTTATTCTTTGACCATAAAAATCATCGCCTCGTCAATGTAGCAGTGACAAGGGCGAGAGGGAAGTTCATTCAATTATCAGATTGCCATTATATGCGTAAAAATCTTTCTAGAAAACAAGCGTTATCACAATTAACAGCTCATATAGAACGTCACGGAGATGTGTATGATCGCACGACATCAAGACAATTGTGGGAACGGAAAATTTCGAAACGTTTACGCTGGTTTATGGAAATGAATCTTGAAGAGCCGAAAGGGCTATTAAAAGATATTTTAGCCGCAAAACGAAAAATTATTATTTCACTGCCAAGTACGAAACAAGTAGATAAACGAGTATGGCAAGCGTTAATGCGTACAAATGCACAAATAACAGTTTATAGTGATGGACCAGTTCCGCTGAAAAATGTAAAGTTACAAAGACAAAATAAAGCATTCCCATTCTTAGTAATTGATGATGAAATCTTCTGGGCAGGCGCACCGCTTACATCTCAAATGATATTTGAAGGTAGTACGGAATTTCCGTACGTATGTGCAAGACTGCAAGCACCTGAGACAATTGGTGTATTAAAAGGATTTTTAGATATTCGGTAAATTCGGATAGGAATTCCTTGACTTTTACTTGGAATGAACTTAGAATAAAAAATAATTTAATATAATTTTATGAAAATTCTTATCACGAGAGGTGGAGGGACTGGCCCTATGATACCTCGGCAGCGGATTCGTTATGAATACTGTGCCAATTCCAGCAAGGTAACTTGAAAGATAAGAAAGAAGCTCATTTTGACTGTATATACAGAAGCCTCTTTCTATCTTTTAGAAAGAGGCTTTTTTACGTGAAAATAAAAGGAGGAAGAACAATGGGAGCGACAGGAGTAACGTCACAAAGAAAAACAATTGAAGAGAGTATCGAAAGAAATAAGGAAAAGTACATAGAAACAAGTCATGATATTCATGCGAATCCAGAGATTGGTAACCAAGAGTTTTACGCATCTAGGACGTTAAGTTTATTGCTAGGCAGTGCAGGATTTCAGTTGCAGCACAATATAGCTGGACATGAAACGGGGTTTATTGCGCGAAAAAGTTCTGGAAAGCAAGGACCGGCAATTGCATTTTTAGCGGAGTACGACGCTTTACCAGGACTCGGTCATGCGTGTGGTCACAATTTAATTGGCACAATTAGCGTTGCAGCAGCAATTGCATTATCAGAAACACTTGAAGAAATTGGCGGGGAAGTTGTCGTGTTTGGTACACCAGCAGAAGAAGGTGGGCCAAATGGTAGCGCGAAATCAAGTTATGTAAAGGCAGGTTTATTTAAAGACATTGATGCGGCGCTTATGATTCATCCGAGCGGAAAAACAGCAACAACGAGTCCTTCACTAGCAGTCGATCCACTTGATTTTCATTTTTACGGAAAAACAGCTCACGCTGCAGCTTCGCCGGAAGAAGGGATTAATGCATTAGATGCGGTTATTCAGCTCTATAACGGTATAAACGCACTTCGCCAACAACTTCCGGCAGACGTGAGAATTCATGGCGTCATTACAGAAGGCGGAAAAGCACCTAACATTATTCCTGACTATGCCGCGGCTAGGTTCTTCATCCGTGCAGCAACGCGAAAAAGATGCGCGGAAGTAACAGAAAAAGTAAGAAACATTGCTGAGGGAGCAGCGTTAGCAACAGGTGCAAAAGTAAAAATCCATCAATTCCAAAATGAAATCGATGAATTACTCGTAACAAAAACATATAACGATATCGTAGCGGAAGAACTAGAACTATTAGGTGAAGATGTAAATCGTAAAGAAAGAGTAGGGATTGGTTCAACCGACGCAGGAAACGTCAGCCAAGTTGTGCCGACAATTCATCCGTACATTAAAATTGGTCCAGATGACTTAATTGCGCATACGAATGAATTTAGAGAAGCAGCACGTTCAGAACTAGGAGATAAAGCATTAATTACATCGGCAAAAGCATTAGCGAATACAGCGTATCGATTAATTACAGAAGAAGGGTTGTTAGAGAAGGTGAAGGAGGAGTTTAGGGAGACACAGAGGAATCAAGGGTAAGGGATTAAGGTGCTTTTTTCGAATAGCAATCGAATTAATAAGTAGAGATATAAAAAGAACATTGAAAAATCAATGTTCTTTTTTGTTTGCTAGTCATTGATTTTGTTGGTTTTTCTCAAGAAAGAGAAAATTTTACTGTTAGTGAGGATAATAATACGTATCCCTTTATTAGAATGACAATTTCTCCTCGAACTCACTCTTTAAAACAATTAAAGGAGATGATAATCCGAATTGCATTAACGAGTCTAAAAACGCAGCGAGGGAATCCATCGAATCGCTCATGACCTTCATCATATAATTAAATTCCCCGCTAATTCGATATAAATCAGTTACTTCAGGAGCGGCATTACAATATTGGATGAAATCAGAGCATTGGCTCGTTTTAAACATGATGAATGCTTGAATGCTTTTATTAATTTTGGAAGGCTCAAATTTCGTTCGGTAAGCCGCTATAACTCCTTGATCTTCAAGTTTATTCATACGCTCCTTTACAGCAGGTTGCGTCATGGATATAATCCGTCCTATTTCTGAAACAGAAATTCTCGCATTTTCATACAACAAGTTCATAATCTTATGATCGATTTCATCCAGTTTTACTGTGTTTTGCATTGTGTAGCCTCCTTATTTTATTTTCTAAAGTGAATCACAAATTATAACTATAATATCATAAGTGAACGAACTAAATTACCTATAAATCTGTATTTAAAATGTTTGGTTTTTGCATGAAAATATAAGTATAGGATTTATCAAAAGGGAATTTAGGAAGGTTGGAAATATATGAAGAATCTTGATGGGAAAGTAGCGTTAGTAACAGGGGCGAGTCGAGGAATTGGTCGTGCGATTGCGATGAGATTGGCAAACGACGGTGCATTAGTTGCGATTCACTACGGCCGAAATAAGGCAGCTGCAGATGAAACAATTAGTGAGATTGAATCTAATGGAGGAAAAGCATTCTTAATTGAAGCAGAACTCAATTCAATGGATGGTGTCAAACAGTTAGTAGAACAATTGAAGAATGAATTACAAATAAGAGTTGGTACATCAGAGATTGATATTTTAGTAAACAATGCAGGGATAGGTACACAAGGGACGATTGAAAATACGACAGAAGAAATTTTTGATGAAATTATGGCCGTAAATATTAAGGCGCCATTCTTTTTAATTCAGCAAACATTACCGTTACTACGAGTAGAAGGGCGCGTTATTAACATTTCATCAGCGGAAGTAAGACTTGGTTTTACAGGGTCCATTGCATACGGTTTAAGTAAAGGTGCACTAAATACGATGACACTTCCTCTAGCTAAACATCTTGGAGAAAGAGGTATAACAGTGAATACAATTATGCCTGGATATACGAAGACAGATATAAATGCGAAATTGCTAGATGATCCGGAAATACGAAATTTTGCTACGAATTCATCTGTGTTCGAACGAATAGGGCAAGTTGAAGATATTGCAGATGCAGTAGCATTCCTTGCTTCTGCTGATAGCCGCTGGATAACAGGGCAGATTTTAGATGTTTCTGGAGGGTTTTGTTTATAGGGGCACTGCTCCATACCCATCAAGCTAATCAAGTAAATTACTAGATATGAAACGATCCTTGTTTCATATCTGGTAATTTATAGAAAGATAGGCATGCTAAAGAAGTCTATTAAAACGTGATTTTTTGGCTAGGCAACTTGAATAAGGGGGCATTTCTTTTTCTTAAGTTGATGGGTATGTATGGTGACCTCTATTAGACGATAGTGAATTAACAATTTCGGGGTTCAGTTCAACTTTATTCAAAATAAGATTTTTTTTGCAGTCAATGTTAGTGGAACTTTTTTAAACAAACTTTTTTCTAAATTAACATAAATACTTGTAATATTTAAATTAGTACTATATAGTTCTAGTTATGACAAAGGTAAAATTAATGAATCAAAAACGTGTGATTGAAGTAGCTGCAACATTATTTTTAGAAAAAGGGTTTGCTTATACAAGTATGGATGAATTAGTACGTGTAAGCAAAGTTTCAAAGTCTAATGTGTATTATCACTTTTCTAATAAGGAAGTATTATTAGAAGCGGTCGTTGATTATTGGATTGAAATGTATCAATCTGCAATTGATGACGTACTTTCTCAGAACCAATTTTTAGTTGAAGATCGTATCCAACTGTTTTTAAAGCAATTATCACAAGGAGTTCAGTCGAGAGAGTATAAGGGGAGCTGTCCATTTATTACTCTTTATATTCAAAGTCCTAAACAGGCCACGCAAATAAAAGAAAAAATAGGTCTTTTTTTTACAGGATTACAAAAGAAAGTTTCTCTATTACTTAAACAAGGGGTAGAGAATGGAGAATTTAGAAATACGATTCATATTGATGAGGTTGCATCACTTTTTATTACAAATCTTGAAGGAGCGTTATTTATTTCAGAAACATTGAAGGATGCAACTGTAATCACGAAAACAGCAGATCATTTTTTAAAATTGCTTCGATAAAAGAAGCATTTTTTTAAAATCAAATTAGTACTGATTAGTACTAAAAGGGGGATTTTATATGAGAACAGTATTTTTAACTGGTGGAACAGGCTTTATTGGACAGCAATTAGTGAAAGAATTAGCCAAAGAGGATGTTAAAATTCTTCTTTTAGTAAGGTCGAAAAGTAAAGCAATACGCCTTTTTCAAGAAAGAGGAAACTTAAAAAAGGAAGTTATGCACTTTATTGAAGGTGATTTGACGAAAATAGATTTAGATCTAAGTGCTGAAGATAAGGAGAGGGTATTGAAAACGGATGTGATTATTCACGCAGGAGGCCCCATGGATATTCAAGCGACAAGTAAAGAGGCAGCTTCCGTATTTTTACATGGTGCCAAACATATTAGTGACTTAGCTAAAAGTATTCATCAATTGAAGGGCTTGCAACAATTTATTCATGTTGTAGGTTATATGAGTCCCTTTAATGATAAAAATAGCAAGATTGCAATTGATGTGTTTCAAGAAGGAAATAATTATTTGAAAATAAAAAATCCATATGAGAGAACAAAATTTTTAGCAGATCTTTATATCCGTCAGCAGGCATCAGCAGTAGGTTATCCGCTTTCTGTAATTAATCCGCCAACTGTAGTCGGTAGTAGTAAAACAGGGAGTACAGAGCAGATAGCAGGATTAGGTTTGCTTGTGATGAGTATGCGAAGAGGGCTCATGCCAATGATTCCTGGAGGTAAGGGATATAGGTTACCACTTATTTCAAACGATGAGCTTGCGAAGTTTATTGTGCAGGTTTTCAGATTAGAGCAACCGACTATTCAAACATATAGACTTGTTGAAGACAAACAGCACGATCAGAACATTGCTGAGTTATTAAGTATTATGTCAGAAAGTATGAATATGAGGGCACCAAAAATCTCTGTCCCAATGCCACTTATGAAAGCAATTATGAATAGTGGAGTAAGTAAAATAACAAAAATTCCTTCTGATGGACTGAATTTTATTACAAAACGAAAATTTTCAAATGTTTCAGCGAAAAAAATTATGGGAGGGGATTGGTTTAAGAAGACGAGTGTAATGAAATTTCTCCCTGCCGTAGTAGCTGATCTGGATTATCGAATGATAGATCAAAATGGCCAGCATAATCATTTATTTAAACGAACATTATGCGATAACACTACCCTTTACCAATTACAAGGAGAGGGTAAACCGTTTATTTTATTACATGGTTTATTGAGTGATGGAGAGGATTTATTTCCTTTAGCACAAGAGCTTCATGAAAAAACTGGTCAACCTGTATGGATCTTGGATCTTCCAGGTTTGGGACGTTCTCCTTTTAAACGAGAGAAAAATCTTCTAGATATCTATTTGAATGTAGTGAAAAAGTTATTGGAGAAAGCTACGAATGGTGCACATCTAATTGGTCATTCATTCGGTGCATTTATTCTTCTGGAAGCATTGGTACAAGAGTACATAGATAAGAAGTATTCAATCACTTTACTTCAGCCACCTGTTGTTAAAAAAAATGCTAAATTGCTAAATGTTCCTCAATTTATGAACAAATGGACATTAAAACTGGCAACTACTAATTTCATAGAGCGATATTTATTAAGTAATGGTTTGTTTGAAAGTATAGAGAGTATCCCTGAACATTATATTGAAAAAATAAGGAGCAGTTTTACTTCTCCTAGAATTTTAAATACTACGGTTCAGCTTAACAGTTTACTACTGAAAAACGATCAAGGTGATTTCAATGAAGTAACAAAGTATAATCTTCACATTATTTGGGGGGATTATGACAGAGGTTATTCTGCTCCATCGCATCTTGGTAAGGTTGATTTTGTTCCATATGGCCATCATTTTCCTCTTAGCCATCCGAGTGAAACGGCAACATTAGTAATGAAAAATAGTAATACTAGCAGATGAGAGTTTGGGATAAATAAAAAGTGTGTAGTAAAATCGTTGTGTTTTTGAAATAAAATCGTACTGTGTGGGGGCCCACCCCATCACTATCAGACTAAGAAACGCAAATACCTCAAAACGAAAAAATGAGCATTTTATTACAAGATAGTACAAAATTTCGTTCTGGGGATGCTATAAAATTTTAGCTTGATGGCGATGTGGTGCTACCCCACATCCATCAACTTAAGGATTTTGTGCTGGTTTAAAATAAAGTTTGGTTAAAAAATCATTCTAAACCCATAATTTCAATGCATATAAAAAGCCATTGTTTTAAACAGTAATTGAACAAAACGATGGCTCTCTTTTATTTTCCAGAACTGTTTTTCATAAAAAAGTCTGATTAATTTAATTTTCCTTATACCACTAACGCACCATTTAGTTTAATAAGAATGAATGGATTTAAACTTTCTTCCAATAAAGTTAGCAGGTACAGGGTTGAGTTCTATTTCTCTTGACCAAACAGAGAGTTGACCAATGTGGTGAATCTCATGAGCAATTATATGATGTAATATTTCCTCAACAGTATATTTATCTTCATCCCAAGCAACACATACAGCTTTCTCTTTTAATTCATCTAAATTTTTTTTGAGAAATTCAGCTATTTCATTCCGGAATCTATCTGAAAGAGATTTAACCCTTTCAAGTGTATCATAATCAGCAAATTCAACTACTATGTCTTCTTTGCCTTGAATACCACGAACCCAACTATATTCAACATCAATAATGTGAAAAAGGGTATATAAAATACTTCCTACTCCTCCAGTTCGCTCTTTTATCAACTCTTCATTTGATAGTTGATTACACCATTCAAACCATTCGTCTCTTACTTGCCAGTTATATTTAAAAAAATTTATCAATGTAAATACTCCCCTATATAATTGTTTATAGCAATAAGAATTAGCTTTTGTCACTAAAACCCCTCTTTTTATTGAAGTAACCTGCCCTGTTAGTTCAATAAAACAAGCTCTAGATAAGTAATCTCGAGCAAAAGCGTTGCACCTTATTAAAACAACACGTCTTTTTTAAACTTCGTGACTTTATTCCAAATCCGTATATAGACTATTTTTGGAGTTAAAAGCACGTTACTATTCTCTTATATTAATGAGAAAGGGTGACGTACTTTTTATGAATATCCACCAAAAACAAGAGTTATCTTTATTTGCCGAAGAGTTATATCGATATATGTCTCCCGCTACACTTAATCAATTAGCTATAGAAGCAGGCGGGATGAAACGAAAACGTAAGTGCCATGGGCACCATTTCTTATCTTTGTGTGTATGGTTAAATCAACAAATCGCTACTACCTCTCTTACTCAACTTTGTAGTCAGTTAGAAACCTCAACAGGAATTTTATTAAGTCCGGAGGGACTTAATCGACGATTTAATTCGGATTCTGTAGCCTTCTTTCGCACTGTATTTACTACACTTCTACAAGCTAAAATTGGAGGTTTATCTAAGATTTCTCATTCTCTTTCAGCTTACTTTGAGCGCATTCGCATCCTTGATTCTACAACCTTCCAAGTTCCAGATCGATTCGCAACTACTTATCCTGGTGCCGGAGGATGCAGTCATAAAGCTGGTGTGCAAATTCAACTAGAGTATGACTTGTTGAGTGGGGAATTTTCTGATGTGGAAATTGAACCAGGAAAACGAAGTGATCAGGCATATAGTGCGACTCGAACAGGCATGGCACAAAAGAATGAACTATATATTCGTGACTTAGGATATTTTCGTCTACAAGACTTTAAGTCTATTCAAGACAAGCAAGGATATTATTTATCACGTCTTAAGTTACCAACTAAAATATACAGAAAAAAGTTCGAAACAGTTGTATTTAAAACAAAGCCCACTCAATTGAGACCGGTATATATACAAATTCATTTGGAAGACATCATGACACAATTACAACCTGGCCAAGTGTATGAATTACATGATGTTTATGTAGGGAGTAAAGACAAACTACCTACTCGCATTGTGGTTTATAGATGTACCGAGGAGCAAAAACAGAAACGCCTACGTGACCGAGCTATTCGCGAAAAGAAAAAAGGAATTACTTATACAGAGCGTACGAAGCTTTTACAAGGTATTACGGTATATATGACAAACATTCCTACGGAATGGGTACCAAAAGAGAAAATTTATGATCTATATTCACTGCGTTGGCAAATTGAGCTGTTATTTAAAATATGGAAATCTTGGTTTCAAATTCATCGTTGTAAATCTATTAAACAAGAACGATTAGAATGTCACCTTTATGGGCAACTCATTAGTATTCTATTATGTTCTTCTACTATGTTTAAAATGCGAGAACTCCTGTTACGGAAGAAACAGAAAGAGCTAAGTGAATATAAAGCGATGTACATAATTAAGGATTATTTTTTACTTTTTTACCAAGCATTACACAAAAACACCCAAGAATTATCAAAGGTTCTCCTTCGTCTGTTTAACCTCCTACAGCACAACGGACGAAAATCTCATCGATATGAGAAAAAGACAGTCTTTGATATTTTGGGTGTTGTGTATGATTATACCACTTCTACTCATCATGTAGCATAGTAAAAAATTGAAGCCTGTCAGGGTTTATTTGATATGCCCACTTTTATAAAATCTATAAAAGATAATAAAAAGCTATATGGAAAGACCGCATTTTGTATAAAAATATACCTTAAGTTGATGGGCATGTGGTGCTACCCCACATCCATCAACTTAAGGATTTAGACTATTTTTGAAGTTAAAAGCACGTTACTATTTTCTTATGTTAATGAGAAAGGGTGACGTGCTTTTTATGAATATGCATCAAAAACAAGAGTTATCTTTATTTGCCGAAGAGCTATATCGATATATGTCTCCCGCTACACTTAATCAATTAGCTATAGAAGCAGGCGGAATGAAACGAAAACGCAAGTGCCACGGGCACCATTTCTTATCTTTGTGTGTATGGTTAAATCAACAAATCGCTACTACCTCTCTTACTCAACTTTG
>NZ_FOST01000026.1:0-12718 GCF_900114335.1 Bacillus sp. 5mfcol3.1
ATAACAAAAATGGTTTTAAAGATAACAAATTTGGTTGCCGATATATAACAGAAACGGTTCTAAAGATAACAAAAATGGTTACTTAATTGTATGAAAAGAGATTTAAGATAACAAATTTGGTTATATGCTATATAGTTTTATAAAGATTAAGCTTCATTATCTAGGTACTTTACATAATTATCTTATGTAAAGTACCTAGATATCTTACAGCGGGAAGTCTATTGTAAGTTTTTGAAAAAAATTAACTATAACAAAGTGAATTTGTTTGTTATAGTTAATTTAGCAGTAAAGGTAGGAAAGGAATGACGTATGTAGATATGTCTATAAATCAAGATTTACAAATTAGAGAGAATAATATTGTTTCCAAATCAAATACTTTGATTGAAGCTAATTCACGTTTGAATTTAGTTGAACAAAAGATGTTACTTTGTTTGGCAAGTAATATTGAACCCAATGATCGGGATTTTAAAACATACACATTCCCAATTAAACAATTTCATGATCTACTTGGTTTGAATGGATCTACTAAATATACAGAGTTAAGTAAGATTACAAAGGAACTATTATCAAAAGTAATTGAAATTCGAGCAGGAGAAGAATTAATACAAGTATCTTGGCTTTCTTCAGCCATTTACAATAGAAATAAAGGGACGATTGATATGCGTTTCGATCCTTTATTAAAGCCATTCTTATTAGAATTAAGTAGCAAGTTTACAAGTTATAGATTGGCTAATGTTGTTAAATTAAAAAGTACATATGCTATACGTATTTATGAACTACTTAAGCAATACGAAGATCTAAAAGAACGTACAATTAGTCTGGAAAATTTAAGGTATTACTTAGATGCAATGGATGTATACCCAAACTATGCAAATTTCAAACAACGTGTGTTGAAGCCATCTCAAAAAGAATTAAACCAAAAAACAGATATTTCTTTTGAGTTTGAGGAAATTAAATTAGGTAGGAAAGTACAAAAAATTAGGTTCATTATCCGTGCTCAGAAAAAGAAAGATTCTGATATAGTTCATTTCGAAAAGAAATTAGATAAATTTCAACAACCAAATACATTCGAACAAAAAATTAAAAGGTTCGAAGAACGCTGTAAGGAAAAAGTGTTTCCTAAGGTGTTTGAGAAATGGGCGGCGCATAAAGAAATTGTATTAGAGATAATTGAGGATATACGTTTTCGTTCAGATATTGATTCACCAATCGGTTATGTAGAATTTATTCTCAATTCTCGATTAAAAGAACTGTCCGATCAACAAATATCAAACGAAAGTATTCAAAATGAAGATGATTCCAATAATACTTTACTAGAAATTGATACTATTATAGATTCAGTTATTACTAAATATTCAACATCTACAGGGACTGTAGCTACATTCTTAGTTAAAGATACAACAATCGAAGAATTGGTGAAAGTAGTCACATTAGAAGAAGCAGAAGCTATTTGGAAAGAAAAAGAAACGTTTGTTATGGATAAAATTTATGAATTTATTAAAAGAAATAGAAGTAAGAAAAGATACTAGTGTGATATTAAAAAAGTTCTTTCAGTTCGAAGGAACTTTTTTAAATAAGGAAAATAGCTCATCAACAGTGAAAATTCAATTGGGTATTTTTCCGTAATCCTCATTCCTTTGATGCTTTAATAACATAGAATATATTATAACAATAATTAACAGAATATTCTGTAATGTATTGAAAAATGCTCCTCAGCAATATGGACAATTGCATTATTTGGTATTATATATTATAAGAATATTCCCTTTATTTTACGGGATTATGGGATGATGGGGGAGAAATATATGAACGTTCATGTGAAAGGGAATGAACAATTGGTACAAACTTTAAATGAATGGTACTTCAAAATCAGAGCAAGAGATCTTGATGCGGCGATCAGTTTAAAAGATAAGATCGACTTAGTTATAAGTGAATTTAAAGAAGAGCAAATTTTGATGTTACATTACTACCTCATAGATTTTCGGCATAATTATTTACTTAACAATCTAGGGATTTCTACTGACAGTTTTGAAATTATTGATACATTTGATATACCACAAAATAATTATTTAACATATTATTATCATTTTTTTAAAGCGATTTACTATAATGCAATCGGAAATTATCAATCTTCCCAAAAATTTTATGATAAAGCAGAATCATTGTTAAAATATATCAATAATGAATTAGAAGTTGCTGAATTTCATTATATGTTAGGATATAAATTTTATGAAACATACAAAGGTTTTTTAGCCTTACAAGAATTATCAAAAGCTAAAGGGATATTTTCTAAATATGCTGAATGTGAGAACAACCTTGCTTTTTGTAATAATCTATTGGGGTTAACTTATGCTGATTTGGATGAATTTGAACTTGCGAGTAAGTACTATACATTAGCATTAAATGCCTTCAAAAGCATTAAAGAAGAGACCTTCATCCTAATGGTAAAACAAAACATAGCCTTAATGTATGCTAAACAGGATCGCCCTGATTTAGCAATTCAGTTTCTTTCAGAAGTTAATAAAAAGATGTTAAACAACTATAAAGCTTTATTCGTTGAAGCAAGAGAATACGTTAAATTACTCGAAAAGGATGTAGCTTGTGAGCGTATTGAGCGAGGAATAAATATCTGTAAACATCTTGGTATCGAAGAGTATTTGCATCATTTTCGTATATTACAAGCTTTAAATAATAATGTAGTTGCGTCAGAATTAGAGGTTATTATCTTAGAAGGTATTGAATATTTTGAAAAACAAAAAATATCAGAGTATACTAAGGAATATCAAGAACAATTAGCGCATAAGTATTATGAGGAAAAGAACTACCTTAAATCGTGCGAATATTTCGAGTTGTCCAGGAAGACGAATAATATATTTAAAAAGGGTGATTTAAATGAAGAAATTACATTATAAATCTATTGGACTGTTAATAGCTATGACTTTAATATTTAGTGTACAAACTCCGGTAAGCAAAGTTACCCAAGACCTTATTGTTCAATATGCACATGGAAATGGAGGGGGATAAACCCCTCCATTTTAATTTATAAATAAAGTAGATATGAACAATAATTTAAACATCTTTATTAGCTCTATTCAAGGGCTTTCAAAATAAAGAAAGTTGCTCATCCTCAGATGGTACATTAATTGTTACCCTGTACTTATAATATTTACCCATTCTATGTTCTATTTCACTTTCTACTTGCTGTATAGCATCATTGGGTGTATTTGCAGTAACGTATACCAAGTCAGGCTCGTATACTTCTCCATTTGGGGATATAATTGTGAATTCTACTGGGTATTTTTCCACATCTCTCATTCCTTTTCATATTAATACTACAAAAAATATCCTAATACACATATGGCACATATAACACTACTTACTACAATAATAAAAGCCATTATCCTAAATAACAAATGTCCAAGGTAATAAAAGCCTAGACATATAAGAGTGATAATCAACAAGATTCCTATAATTTGCAAAACGACTGAATGAAACAAATACAATAAAATTAAGATAATTATCAAGAGCGAAAAGGATTTTGGAATCTTAGTTCGCTTTTTTTGGTGATTTCCTGGTGCTTCCATAAGCTCACCACTTTCAGTATATAGGTATGTTCTCATTAGAACCATAATTCGTATATAATATAAAAATGGAGTGCTTTCTTTAATAAGTAAGCACTCCCTCATATGATTATTCGTCTTGTTGTCTTTTTACTTATACTGATTTCACTCATTTAGTTATGTTCTTAGAAATCTATCTCTTCGCTATCTTCCTTAGAAATCCCACCAATAACTTCTTTAGCGTCAATAATTCTACCTTCTTGTAGTATTGGCTCTTCAGCTTTTATATTTTCCTGTTCTGTGGCTGAAACAAATCCATTATTCAATAGAAGATCCAATTTACTTTCAACTGTATCTAACAAGTTTAATCTTTGTTCTACATTATCTAATTTTTGTATTAATTGTTCATAACGTTTTTCATTTTGTACTAATTCAACAACAAAAGCTGTTAATTGCCTACTACTAGCTTTTTCATTAAGGATCTTATATACATCATCAGGCATATTATCAGCTTGTAATGCCATCTTTCTATTTTTAGCCATCATCAGCACGTCCCTTTATTCTAAGCTAACTGTCCCTTCATCTCATCAATTGCTTTTAATTCTAATGCAGCTAGGTTAATTGTACGTGATGTTGGAGCAAATACTTCTTTCTCGTTGCTTTGAATAATGTCGTTCAAGAAGAAGTGATTGTTTTTAGCAGCTGTTTCAGACATATGATCTAATAAAGCAAGACGGATATATGGTTCTAGAACTGGAGCTTCGCCTCCGATATAGATGAATTTCAATACTGTGTTTGTACTTGATGGAATGAATACATCCAACACTTTAGCAACTAAAATTGTTGCATATTCTTGTAGTGCACCTACAATTTCAGTAGTGAAATCATATTCTTCGCCAGTATTTTCATTCGAAAGCACATACTCCTGATTTTTATAATTATTAACAATAAATTTCTCTAACGTTCTTAGATCTTTAAAATATTGAATTAATTTTTCTTTTCTAAAACGCTCTAGGTATCCTAAGAACGGCTCAATATCAATCACTTGGAACGAATCTCTGTGTTTAGGTGTAGTAAGGCCCTTACCTAATTGTACGGCATCTGTCGATCCACCACCAATATCAGTTAAGACAACTTCATAATCATCAAATTTCTCAGATTCATAACGTTTTTCAATACTAATTACATTTGAATTTTTATCTTTTAAAACCATTTTATATTTTAATGAATGTCTAGCAACCTCTGATTCATTTCTACACTTTGCTGTATTAACCGTAATCGATAAATCTCTTTCCATTCCTGGTGTTAACACTTTAACTTTATGTTCACCAATAAATCTTTGTTCCATCTTTTTATGGGCAATGCTAAATTTCTCTTCACGCTTTAAAAGCCAAATTGGAAGCATCATATTCATGTTTTCAATTTCAACTTCATTATCGTCTTTATCAGCGTTAAGTGCATGATAATATGCAATTGCCCCTAAAAAGCTTATGTATGGGATAGGGCTATTAATTTTATCGTGCATTTTATTCACATGAGAGTTTGCTAATTGATTATCTTCAGCTAATTTCCCTACTAAATAATAAGATTCTTCACCCTCAATTTCAGTTGAGATAAGCAATCTATCTAACAAATCTTCTGGTCTAGAAATACGATCAACAAGTAAATCTTCAGCTTTTTTCTTTGAAATCTTAACTACATTAGTTGCAAGCTCAATATAATAACCATCAACCATAAAATTATTGAAACTATTTCCGAAATCCGCTACTTTTCTTCCGATTTTCATTTAAAATTCCTCCTCTATACTTTAAGTACGACTTAAGTATCACTATAAATTATATTTTAGCACAATTAACCAAAAATAAAAACACTTTTCGAAGCAAGTACGACTTAAATCACACTTGTTATCCGAGTTAACTTACACGTTAAAAAAATTAACAAATTAACAAGGGAATACCCTGTTTTAAACGAATTAGACAGATAACGGTTAGATGTCGACATGACGAACATCAAAGATAATGAATAAAAGTAAAATAACAACATGACGGGCAATAATGATGGCGAACTATAACGGGATGACAGAATGACAGACGTTAATGCTTATGAATAACAACTACATGGTAACGTGACGGACAACAATAACGATGAATAACGATAAGGTGGTGAAAGGACAATGGATAGGGAAGAACCTTATAAGAAGACATATTCCCTCGCAGATATTGCTAGAATACTTGGGAGACCACGCACAACTTTACAGGCATGGCGAGATCAATTTAAGCCATATTTACCTACCGTGGCTGGGACAAGAGGCCGTACACTAAGATATGAAAAGGAAGCATTAGAGCTTTTTAGATTAATTGCTGATATGAAAGATGTACAGGAGCCACCAGAATTAATAGAGCAAATGTTGAAACAAAATATAGATTATATTGTAGTAGAAGAGGTTGACGAAGACGACGGAATAACGAAACCAATTATCCAGACAATGTATGAAGGCATGAATAAAATTATTATCCATTTTGAAGAGCAAAAAGCTATGAATATGAAACTTTTAAAACGTATAGATAATTTAGAACAAACTAATCAAACTCTACTGGACAAGATTGATGAACAGCAAAAGGCTATTGTTGGACAAATAAACAATAGGGATCAGCAGTTATTAGAAGTGGTTCGAGAAATACAAGAAACAAAAAAGTTAGTTGCATCTACTCAACAAGAAAAATCATGGTTTACCAGGTTATTCAAAAAATAATTTATCTTAAATTAGGGAATCCTTTGTATTTTATATAGGATTCCCTTTGTATGTTGAAAAAACGATAAGCTTCCCTAAAAAATTATAAAAAAATAGAATTCTATATTTAATAAATCTTGTTTTAAAAACTAAGGAAAATAAAAACATTAGAATCAATTTTTAATCCTTTATGCTAACTACAACAAGCTATTGAAGATTTCTTCTTAGTAAATATCAAAATTAATTTGTTAGTAAATAAGTGTATGTTCAAAATTAAATGGGTGTGATTTTAATAGTAGAATTACAAAGAAAATAATAACAGTTCATAGAAAATGAGTAAGGTTTTTGTTTGCAAAATAATTAGGCAATGGAAAACTCTAAGAGGACATGACAAATAACCTTGCTTTATATGATTTTTTTCAGCAAGGTTAAATTCTATTGTGTTTTTTTTAAAATTAATTGTTCTCTTCTAAAAAATTATAAAAAAGAACTTTATTATTATTGTTTGTACTAAAGAGTGAATTTTTCCTTTGAGAATCACGCTTTCTACGTTCGTGATTCTGTTTAGATTTTTGAACAAACATTTTTATGAAATGTGCAGGATTACTATTATTAGCTTTATTAAATTGGAACCATTGTACACATTCTTCGAAATCCCATCTTGTGTAGCGGTCGATATCCAGTGGCAACCTTAAAGCAATTGTGTAAGCATCATTTTCAGATAGGTATGTTAGTTTTTGACTCAAAATGTAGTAATACGCTTTTTTCTGATCGTCACTCAAATAATCATTTAAGTCTTGTAATCTATTCTCTTTCTCTTTCTCTTTCCCCTCATTATCCACAGCCGGTTTTGAGTATTCTTCAATGCTGAAAAGGTCTAGGTAAGGTGAAGGTTTTAAAATGTTTTTTTGTATATCTTCAAGATCTGTTACATCAGATTTTTTACTAATCTTGCTCTTTAAAAATTTAGTGAAAGTAGAACAAACATTAATTACTACGGCCCACTTTACCTTGAAGTATTCGATAATTTTTAAATAATTGTTATGTAAGGTTAAAATGTAAACAGACGGGGCAATCTTACCATGCCTTCGTACTTTAATCTGTTGGCATACACCCAAATCTTGCAGCCAATTTAACACATAGTTAATAATAGGCTTTGAAATTCCTGATTTTTTACTGATACGATCTTGTTTAACTTGGGAATATCCTTCTTGTACTAAGTATGATAAAACTGTTTCTAAAGCTTCATATTTACGTTTTGTGAGGTAATCCTTTGTAGTAACACCCTCATATTCTAGGACAATATTATCAATGTAAGTAATAACTTTCTTAATTGAATGATTAATAGCCCCAGGAGTTTTGGATAAGTGATGGATGTGGGGACTTAGTTCCGCTTTTGCTCGACTAAGCAAAAAGTTTTGCAACAACACTGAAAAAACCTCCTATTTTTCCCACCACAAATAAATAGAAAAATGCTGGGAAAGTAGAGGTTTTTATTCACATAATATATATTAAGTGCTATAATAGTTGTAGATAATATATATTTTAATATGTATAAAACCCCTACTATCTTAGGATTTTTAATTGATTCAGCCGCCAAACTGAAAGATCAATTAAAAATGGCTTGTGGTAGGGTTTTTTTATTTGTAATAATTTAACCGGAAAATTTAATTATGCATTAATTTTATAACTATTAAGATAGAATATCAATCTAATAATTAGTATTTTTTACTTAAATAGGTTGTTTGTTGATGAATTCAATTAAATTAAGACGTAAAATATACGAACTAAAGGTCTCTAATATTTAGAGACCTTTTTTTGGAGTTCATGTTGAAGATAATTGGTAAAATTAACGAAGTCTATATGTAATTGATCATATTTGTATCCAAAAAATCTAAGGTATTCAGTCAGCTCTTTTTCTAAGCGTTCTTGTTTTTCAGGGGGTAATAAAAGAATTTCTTGATGTAGCTCTTTTACTTTTGTATATATGTCTTGTTTTTTTTCATGTTCGCTTATTGTCAAATATAATTCTACATTATTAATTATATCTTGTTTGTGCTCAATTTTTTCTGTAGGTGCTTCATTATTTAGAGTAGCTGTGTCACTTATTCCTATTAAATAATCAGCGCTGACATCAAAAATTTGTGCTATTGCAGCCAAAATGTTGTACGGTGGCTCTGAACCTTTCTTTTCCCAATTCGATACAGATGCAGAACTAAAAGAAGATCCTACAACTTCACTTAATTTTTCCCCTAACTCCTTCATTGACCAACTACGTTCTTGGCGTAATTTTCGTAAACGCTCGCTAAAAATATTCATATTTTTAGTCCTTTCATATAAATTCATATTTCAGATACGTTAAAAATACTAAAATGAGTATAAAATACATATTATTTTGTGTATATTTAAGTAAATGAAACTAAAATATTTAATTTTTTAGTAAATTTTACTTGTTTTTCACTTTAAAAGTGATGTATACTTAATTTATACTAATCGAGAGGAGGTATTTAATACTTATGTTATTAAGTGAACGGCAATCAAAAGATTACTCTTTAACACAACTCGGTCAAAAAGTTAATATTAAACCTCAAGTTCTCCATGCGATCGAGAAAGGAAAAACAAGTGTTAATTCCGAAAGAGCAGAAAAAATTGCTAAGTTTTTTAATAAACCGGTCGAATACTTTTTTATACCAACTTATTACCGAGTTCGAGAATAAATAAAAAAAGTTAAAGTTACTAAATAAAGTTCCAAAGTAACCATATAAGTTTAATTATAGTAAAAAAAACTAGTAATTCAAATAGAATTAATGATTCAAAAACTGATCTTTGAAAACTGCATATCATTTGAGGGAGCTGTTAGTATGTTGAAACGATCGTATCAAACGTTACTCATTGCTATGAGTATGCTTCTAATTGTCTTAAGTTTTGTATTTCCACTTACTAAGGCAAGTGCTGAAGTCATCAATCGTGAGAAATACGAAATGGATTGGAGTTTTAGTCCCATGTATGGGAAAGACCTACGGACAGAGTTGTTGAAGAATACGAATGGGCAAATTGCGTATTGCTTAACGTATGGAAAATTAAGTCCTAACGGTAATGATCTTCCAGAAATGGGGCGTACAGATGATATTGTGTATCGGGTTCTTCTAAATGGATATCCGCAAAAAAGTCCAGAAGAATTAGGTGTTTCAGACTGGAAAGAAGCGCATTATGCGACACAGCTTAGTGTTTGGACAGCGTTGGGTCAAATTGACATCAATGAAGTTCAGCATCGTAATGGAAATGTTGCGAAGGCTGTAAAAGCTATTATTGGTGGTGCAAATGCAAGCCAGGAAACACAAGACCTGTACATGAATGTAACGCCAACAGACAATCAAGAAGCAAAACTTAATGGTGAGTACTTTGAAACGACAGTCTATCAAATAAAAAGTAACGCTAAGAACGGTGTATTTACGGTTCAACTAGCTAATGCACCGATTGGAACGAAAGTTGTTTCTACAAAAGGTGAAACGAAACAACAATTCAATTTAGGAGAACAATTCCGTATTCTAGTACCGAAATCCTCTCAAACAGGTAACTTTTCCTTAAAAGTAACATCTAATCTTTCTAATTTGCAGGCAGTAGCATATCAAGGAACTGATAAAGTCCAAGATGCAACAGTCCTTTTAGAAAAAAATGAGGAAAAAGTGAGTGCCGATCTACAAGTAAACTGGAAATCCCTTGGTGGATTGAAAGTTGTAAAAGAGGGGGGACAAAAAGAATTGCTACAAGGTGCAGTATTTGAAGTCATGAACAGTGCAAATCAAAAAGTAGGCACAATGACTACAAATGAGCAAGGTTCAGCAAGCCTTTCTGGTTTAGAAATCGGAACTTATACTCTTAAAGAGGTAAAATCACCTACTGGTTATATACTGAATGAGCAGCCGCAACAGATTGAAGTTAAAACAGGTGAGGTTGCTACGATTACAGTACAAAACGTAAAAGTAAAAGGAAACATTGAGATTAAGAAATTAAGTGATAACGGAAAAACTCTTCCAAAAGTTGAGTTCACAGTGTATACAGCAGAGGGAAAAGAAATCACAAAAACAACTACAAATGAACAAGGGATTGCACAAGTGAAAGATCTTCCATATGGAAAGTATTATTTTGTTGAGACAAAAGGGGTAGAAGGATATCTTCTTAATCTAACTAAATTTCCATTCGAGATTAAAGAACAAGGGAAAACGTTGACGTTTACTGTTGAAAATAAAGAAGTAAAAGGAAACGTGCAACTTCTAAAAGTAGATGGAGAGAATCCAGATAAAAAATTAGAAGGTGCAGTGTTCGTTCTTCAAGATAGTAAAGGGAAGAAAATAAGTGAATACAAAAGTGATAAAAACGGTTTGATTGAAGTGAAAGACCTACCATTTGGAGCATACTCATTTGTTGAGAAGCAAGCACCAACTGGCTATGTTTTAACGAAAGAATCTATTCCTTTTAGTATCTCGGAACAAGGAAAGACAATCATGCTAACAGCGAAAAATAAGCACATCACAGGAGAATTAGAGATTAGCAAGGTAGATATTGCAGATGGCAACAATAAGCTTCCGAACGCTGAATTTACTATCTTTAACGAGCAAGGAAAAGAAGTTGCAAAAGGAAAAACGGATGAAAACGGCATTGCAAGATTCAAGCTTCCATATGGAAAGTACACGTATAAAGAAACATTCGCACCAGACGGCTATTTACTGAATGAAGAAATATTCTCTTTTGAAATTAAAGAGGATGGTCAAATTATTAAGCACACGGTGAAGGATCAGAAGAAACCGACACCACCTACACCAGAGACACCAAAACCAGAAATACCACAAAAGCCAGAGCAACCAGAAGCACCACAACCGCAGGTACCGGAACAACCAAAAGTAACCGAAAAACCTGTTATTCCACAACTAGAGACACCACAACAAATTATTATGAAACCACAACTAGAACAAACACCAAAGAAAATCGAAACGTATCTTCCGACAACAGGCGGTAAAGCCGAAAATTCATACATAAAATGGATCGGTCTTGCATGTGTCGTACTTGGCTTAATTGGAGCCGTATTTGCAGTAAGAAACCGTAAGAAAGCTCAATCTTAATATGAAAGAATATGAAGCTCATTTTAGCGAAATTGATGAAAATCCGTTAGGCTTTGCTATTGGATGTCGGAATGCATGTATACTCGTTATTCCCATTTGGATCGTTGTTTTTTGGATAGGGAGCAAGATATAAGAAACCGAGAGGGAGATGATATAAGATGTCAGAAATCTACGTCGGTAAAATGAAAAAAATAGGGAAACTTGGGGAAGACGATATGCAGCGCAAGAGTGCTTGGTTGTCTGAAGAATTGATGCAAGCAATTTCAATCGCTCAAACAGTAATTAAACCATTAAAGCAACATGATTATTGGATAGAATCCGCTACAAAATTACTGGCAGGAAGTATTTTGTATCTGGATCAACGGCATAAAAATCTATATTACCTAGATGTGAAAAAAGTTATTGAGTTCACGGAAAAAATGTATGAGAGTGAAGCGAACTTGGTAGAGGTAGTAAATTCGCTCGAAAATGAGCATCCAGCATATCATATCTTCCATGAGCTAGGTCTTTATTCAAAAGAAACAAGGGATGCGATAACTATCACTTTGCTATACATTCTTGAAAAACATCAACGTGAAAAGCAAGGGGAACAAAAAGAGTATTTTTGGTTTCAGTAGTAGTCAGAAGAGGAAAATGAAATAGGAAGGAGTGCAATACATGTTAGGCGTAGCTAAGAAGTATACAAAGGTGATTAGAGCGTTGAAAGAACTGAATGAAGGTGAAAAGGTTGCAGGTGTCATAAAAGCTCGTTTTGGAGCTTATAAATCGGTCATAGAAGGTGTGAAGGAAACAGCCGATGATTTTATTTTCATTTTTGATCCGAATGGCATCTTTTATGAAGATACCCATCACGAAAAACGAAAACAAGGTTATCACACCATCAAACATGATTTACTAACTGGTTATGAAACACTTGAAATGGATGTAAAGCAAAAATCGGTTGTGTATATCAGTATCGAAACGGAAACAAGCACGTATCAAGAGAGAGGAGAAGCATTATCAAATTTTCTTCAATATCTAACAGAATGTAAGAATATAAGACCGATTCACCTGGTATTTCATCAATATGATTTGTACCCGATCCCTCATATGGAGCAGTTTTTGAAAGAAAGCGCAACATACCACATTCAGCATTCAATCGTAGTTGAATCTCAATCCGCATTACAACACATATACGGAAAAGAGGCAGCACAACGCATCATAACCTCGTATAACACAACAATCCTAGCATGATCTAAAGCACTCGTTCACTATTTCATCCTATCTAGATGGCTAGAAAACTAGACAAGGGAGAAGCGCTTTTCTCC
>NZ_FOST01000005.1:0-141524 GCF_900114335.1 Bacillus sp. 5mfcol3.1
CCTCAAGATGAGATTTCCCATAGCGTAAGCTAGTAAGATCCCTGAAAGATGATCAGGTTGATAGGTTCGAGGTGGAAGCATGGTGACATGTGGAGCTGACGAATACTAATAGATCGAGGACTTAACCATATAATATGTAGCAATGTTATCTAGTTTTGAAGGAATATGCCTTCATAGTTTGGTGATGATGGCAGAGAGGTCACACCCGTTCCCATACCGAACACGGAAGTTAAGCTCTCTAGCGCCGATGGTAGTTGGGACCTTGTCCCTGTGAGAGTAGGACGTCGCCAAGCAAAAACCTAAGTCGTTTCGACTTAGGTTTTTTTGTGTTTATTTTTATTTACCGGATGTTATAATCCATAAATTTAAAAACGCTAAAGACGAAAAAAGAATGAAATAGAGACTGTTTAAAATAATAGCAATGATTTTTTGTGTTCCTGATTTTCCTAATGCCGCTAAAGTAATACTTAAAATAGGACACATTATTTCTATCATAAGTATATATTTTAAATAATGAGATGCTATAAATAAGTATTCAATAATTACAACAATTACTGCGATAGAAAAAATAAATAGGATAATAGCGTAGTTCTTTCTTTCATGTTTATCCTCCTTAGAAATTAAATCGTTATAATAAAAGTTCTATTGATGTGTAGAATACAAGATTGTACATATTGTGATTTAAAACATACTGAAGTACTATATAAACGATTATAAGTAAATAGATCTCTAGAAATATATATTCTAATTCCCTTTTCTTCTTGCATATAGTTGCAATTCTTGTTTTGAATATAACTAAAACACGAACGTTATTGACTACTAATAAAAAAACATTCGATTATTTATTGACATCGTTTATGAAATATTGTTAATATAGCCATAGAAACAATAATATAAGACCTCATATAATCGCGGGGATATGGCCTGCAAGTCTCTACCTAACGACCGTTATTCGTTAGACTATGAGGGAAAGTCACTCGGTATTTTTCTATTCACAAGGGATACGTATGCCTGAGTAGAGCGCTTTCTCTCATAGTAAAAGAGAAACTGTTCTATTTCAGGCTTTTTTTATTTGAATCGGGGGGATTCTAATATGAAATCACTAGTTGGAGTCATAATGGGAAGTACATCAGACTGGGAAACAATGAAATATGCTTGTGACATTTTAGATGAATTAAATATACCGTATGAGAAAAAAGTTGTATCCGCTCATCGGACTCCGGATTATATGTTTGAATATGCAGAGACGGCTCGTGAACGTGGATTGAAAGTTATTATTGCTGGAGCTGGTGGAGCAGCACATTTACCAGGAATGGTTGCAGCGAAGACAAATCTTCCTGTAATTGGAGTTCCAGTTCAATCAAAAGCATTAAACGGCTTAGATTCATTATTATCCATCGTCCAAATGCCAGGAGGTGTTCCAGTTGCAACTGTTGCAATTGGTAAAGCCGGTTCAACGAATGCTGGATTACTTGCTGCACAAATACTTGGATCATTCCATGATGATATACGTGATGCATTAGAATTGAGACGAGAAGCGATTGAAAAAGATGTGCGTGAAGGTAGTGAGCTAGTATGACGAGAATCATTTTACCTGGAAAAACAATCGGCATTATTGGAGGCGGCCAGCTAGGAAGAATGATGGCATTGGCAGCCAAGGAGATGGGATATAAAATTGCTGTTTTAGATCCTACAAAGCATTCACCATGTGCACAAGTTGCTGATATTGAAATTGTTGCACCGTATGACGATTTAAAGGCAATTCAGCATTTAGCAGAGATAAGTGATGTTGTCACATATGAATTTGAGAATATTGATTATAGATGTTTACAATGGCTTGAAAAACATGCTTACTTGCCACAAGGTAGCCAGTTGTTAAATAAAACGCAAAATCGTTTTACAGAAAAGAATGCAATTGAGAAGGCTGGGTTACCAGTAGCAACGTATAGATTAGTTCAAAATCAAGATCAGCTTACAGAAGCAATTGCTGAGTTATCATTCCCTTCCGTCTTAAAAACGACGACAGGTGGATATGATGGGAAAGGGCAAGTTGTTTTAAGAAGTGAGGCTGATGTTGAGACAGCAAGAGATCTTGTGGATAAAGCAGAGTGTATTTTAGAGAAATGGGTGCCTTTTGAAAAAGAAGTATCCGTTATTGTGATTCGTAGTGTAAGTGGTGAAACGAAAGTATTTCCGGTAGCGGAAAATATTCATGTAAATAACATTTTGCATGAATCTATCGTTCCAGCTCGTATTACAGAAGAGCTTTCTCAAAAAGTAATTGCTTATGCAAAGGTACTTGCGGATGAATTAAAACTTGTGGGAACACTAGCTGTAGAGATGTTTGCTACAGCTAATGGTGAGATTTACATTAATGAATTAGCACCAAGACCTCACAATTCAGGACACTATACACAGGATGCATGTGAAACGAGCCAATTTGGTCAACATATTCGAGCAATCTGTAATTTACCTCTAGGAGAAACAAATTTGTTAAAACCAGTTGTCATGGTAAACATTTTAGGCGAACATATAGAAGGGGTCCTAAGACAAGTGAATAGATTAACCGGGTGCTATTTACACTTGTATGGAAAAGAAGAAGCAAAAGCACAGCGAAAAATGGGGCATGTTAATATTTTAAATGATAATATTGAAGTCGCTCTAGAAAAAGCGAAGAGTTTGCATATTTGGGACCATCAAGAACAACTGTTGGAGGGAAAAAGATGATTAGTCGTTATACACGCCCTGAAATGGGTGCGATTTGGACGGAAGAGAACAAATTTAAAGCGTGGTTAGAAGTTGAGATTTTAGCTTGTGAAGCATGGGCTGAGCTTGGCGATATTCCAAAAGAAGATGTTAAAAAAATTCGTGAACATGCATCATTTGATATTGATCGTATTTATGAAATTGAAAAAGAAACACGTCATGATGTAGTTGCATTCACTCGTGCTGTATCAGAAACGCCAGCACTAGGTGAAGAACGTAAATGGGTTCATTACGGTTTAACATCTACAGATGTAGTAGATACAGCATTATCTTACATCTTAAAACAAGCGAATGAAATTATATTAAAAGACTTAGAGAACTTTGTAAGCATTTTAGCTAACAAAGCGAAAGAGCATAAATACACAATCATGATGGGAAGAACACACGGTGTTCATGCAGAACCAACAACATTCGGTTTAAAACTTGGTCTTTGGTATGAAGAGATGAAACGTAACGTAGAGCGTTTCAAACAAGCTGCTGATACAGTTCGTGTTGGTAAACTATCTGGTGCGGTTGGTACATATGCAAATATCGATCCATTCGTAGAAAAATATGTTTGTGAAAATCTAGGATTAGAAGCAGCACCAATTTCAACACAAACATTGCAACGTGATCGTCACGCACACTACATGTCAACACTTGCATTAATCGCAACATCTATCGAAAAGATGGCAGTTGAGATTCGTGGCTTACAAAAGAGTGAAACACGTGAAGTTGAAGAAGCTTTCGCAAAAGGCCAAAAAGGTTCTTCTGCAATGCCACATAAGCGTAATCCAATTGGATCTGAAAATATGACTGGTTTAGCTCGTGTTATCCGCGGTTATATGATGACAGCTTATGAGAATGTTCCATTGTGGCATGAGCGTGACATTTCTCACTCTTCAGCAGAACGCGTAATTTTACCAGATGCTACAATCGCATTAAATTACATGTTAAATCGCTTTGGTAATATCGTTAAAAACTTAACTGTATACCCAGAGAATATGAAACGCAATATGACAAGAACATACGGCTTAATTTATTCTCAGCGCGTAATGCTTACACTAATCGACAAAGGTATGGTACGTGAAGAAGCTTATGATATCGTACAGCCTAAAGCGATGGAAGCTTGGGAAACACAAGTACAATTTAAAGAGCTTGTAGAAGCTGATGAGCGCATTACAAGCAAGTTAACACAAGAAGAAATTAATGAATGCTTCAACTATGAGCATCATATGCAACACGTTGATACAATCTTTGAACGCCTTGGATTAAACGAAGCGTAAAATTTCATATGGCACAGAATAGAGTCATTCTGTGCCATTCTTTATAAAAATATTATTCACATTTTTCAAACTACAGGGGGCTTGCGAAATGCAAAAGCTAGAATTGCTGTATGAAGGTAAGGCAAAAAGAATTTATCGTACAGAATCAGCAGATATGGTTTGGGTAGAGTACAAAGATAGTGCGACTGCTTTCAATGGGGAGAAAAAAGAGACGATTACAGGAAAAGGTCGTTTGAACAATGAAATTACAACTTTATTGTTCAGAAAGTTACAAGAAGTAGGAATTAAAACACATTTTGTTGAGAAGTTATCTGAAACAGAACAACTTGTTAAAAAAGTGAGTATTATTCCTTTAGAAGTTGTCACAAGAAATGTAATTGCAGGAAGTCTTTCAAAACGATTAGGAATGGAAGAGGGAACTGTACTTGCAGAACCAATCGTAGAATTTTACTTCAAAGATGATAATTTAGGAGATCCGCTTGTAACGGAAGATCATATTCGTGTATTAAACGTTGCATCGCCAGAGCAAGTAAGCGTATTACGAGATATGGCTCTACAAATCAATCAAGTGTTGATTGATCATTTCGCAAGCTGTCGTGTAAGATTAGTAGATTTCAAATTAGAGTTTGGTGTAACGGAAGAGGGAGAAATCATATTAGCGGATGAAATTTCACCAGATACTTGCCGTTTATGGGATGAAACGAGCAATGAGAAGTTTGATAAAGACGTATTCCGTCGCGATCTTGGAAATTTAACAGATGCTTATGAAGAGATTTTAAAACGTTTAGGGGGAATTTCACATGTATAAAGTTAAGGTATATGTAACATTAAGAGAAAGCGTATTAGATCCACAAGGAACAGCGGTAAAAGGAGCTCTTCATAGTCTTTCATTCACAGAAGTACAAGACGTTCGAATCGGAAAGTACATGGAACTAACAATTGATAAATCTGTATCTGACTTAGATAGCAAGGTAAAAGAAATGTGTGAAAAACTATTAGCGAACGTTGTAATGGAAGACTTCCGTTATGAAGTTGAGGAGGTTGTCGCACAGTGAAATTTGCCGTAATAGTATTTCCAGGTTCGAACTGTGATGTCGATATGTTCCATGCAATTAAAGATGAGCTTGGCGAAGAAGTAGATTACGTTTGGCACGATACAGAGAATTTAGATGAATATGATGCAATTTTACTACCAGGTGGATTCTCTTACGGTGACTACTTACGCTGCGGTGCTATTTCTCGCTTTGCTAATGCAATGAAAGCAGTACAAAAAGCTGCTGAGCAAGGAAAGCCGATTTTAGGTGTATGTAATGGATTCCAGATTCTTGTTGAATCAGGATTACTACCAGGAGCGTTAATGAGAAACGAAAACTTAAAATTTATGTGCCGAACAGTTCAGTTACGTGTTGAAAATAATGAAACGATGTTTACATCACAATATGAAAAAGATGAAGTAATTAATATTCCAATTGCACATGGTGAGGGGAATTACTATTGTGATGAAGAAACGCTTAAAAGATTAGAAGAGAATAATCAAATCGCATTCCGTTACGTAGAAAACCCGAATGGAAGCGTTTCAGATATTGCTGGTATTGTAAACGAAAAAGGAAATGTACTTGGTATGATGCCACATCCAGAGCGTGCTGTAGATGAATTACTTGGCGGTGCCGAAGGGCTAAAAGTCTTTCAATCTATCTTAAAACAGTGGAGGGAAACATATGTCGTTAATGCTTGAACCAAATCCAACACAAATTAAAGAAGAGCGCATATATGCGGAAATGGGGCTAACAGACGAAGAGTTTGCCATGGTTGAAAAGATTTTAGGCCGTCTGCCAAATTATACAGAAACAGGGTTATTCTCTGTTATGTGGTCTGAACATTGCAGTTATAAAAATTCAAAACCAGTGCTTCGAAAATTCCCAACAACAGGTGAGCGCGTCTTGCAAGGACCTGGGGAAGGTGCTGGAATTGTAGACATCGGTGATAATCAAGCGGTTGTATTTAAAATGGAAAGTCATAACCATCCTTCTGCTATTGAACCATATCAAGGAGCAGCAACAGGCGTTGGTGGTATTATCCGTGACGTATTCTCTATGGGAGCACGCCCAGTAGCTCTATTAAACTCACTTCGATTTGGGGAATTACAATCACCACGTGTGAAATATTTATTCGAAGAAGTAGTAGCAGGGATTGCAGGGTACGGTAACTGTATCGGTATTCCAACTGTTGGCGGCGAAGTACAGTTTGATCCATGTTATGAAGGAAATCCACTTGTAAATGCAATGTGCGTAGGCTTAATTAATCATGAAGATATTAAAAAAGGGCAAGCGCACGGTGCTGGAAATACGGTAATGTACGTAGGAGCATCAACTGGTCGTGACGGTATTCACGGTGCAACATTCGCATCTGAAGAGTTATCTGAAAGCTCAGAGGCGAAGCGTCCAGCAGTTCAAGTAGGAGATCCATTTATGGAGAAACTTCTTATTGAAGCTTGCTTAGAGCTAATCCAATCAGATGCACTTGTTGGAATTCAAGATATGGGTGCAGCTGGTTTAACATCATCTTCTGCAGAAATGGCAAGTAAAGCAGGAATGGGTATTGAAATGTACTTAGATGATGTACCACAGCGTGAAACAGGAATGACACCATATGAAATGATGCTATCTGAATCACAAGAACGTATGCTAATCGTTGTGAAAAAAGGTAGAGAGCAAGAAATAGTAGATTTATTTGAGAAGTATGGTCTTGCAGCCGTTACGATGGGGAAAGTAACGGAAGACAAAATGCTTCGTTTATTCCATAAAGGTGAAAAGGTAGCTGAAGTACCAGCAGATGCTCTTGCAGAAGAAGCACCAATTTATCATAAACCATCAAAAGAAGCAGCATACTTTGCTGAATTCCAGGCAATGAAAATGGAAACACCAAAAGTAGAAAATTATAAAGAAACGTTATTCGCTCTATTACAACAACCGACGATTGCAAGTAAAGAGTGGGTTTATGATCAATATGATTATCAAGTTCGCACAAGCACAGTTGTTACACCAGGTTCAGATGCAGCAGTTGTACGTGTACGTGGTACAGAAAAAGGATTAGCAATGACGACAGATTGTAACTCTCGCTACATTTATTTAGATCCAGAAGTGGGCGGTAAAATTGCGGTAGCAGAGGCAGCGCGTAATATCGTATGCTCTGGCGGTGAGCCACTTGCAATTACAGATTGCTTAAACTTCGGTAACCCAGAAAAACCAGAAATCTTCTGGCAAATTGAGAAATCAGTAGACGGTATGAGTGAAGCTTGTCGCACATTACAAACACCAGTTATCGGCGGAAACGTATCGATGTATAACGAACGTAGTGGCGAAGCTGTATATCCAACACCAACTGTTGGGATGGTCGGACTTGTACATGACTTAAAACATGTAACAACACAAGAGTTTAAGCAAGCTGGTGATTTAGTTTATATAATCGGTGAGACGAAAGCTGAGTTTGGCGGAAGTGAATTACAGAAAATGATTCACGGAAAAATTTTCGGTCAATCACCAAGTATCGATCTAGATGTAGAATTAAAACGCCAAAAACAAGTATTAGAAGCAATTCAAGCTGGTCTTGTTCAATCTGCACATGATGTTGCTGAGGGTGGTTTAGCAGTTGCAATTTCAGAAAGTGCAATTGGTGCTAACGGCTTAGGTGCTACTGTGAAATTAGATGGAGAAGCAACAGCAGCATTATTCGCTGAATCACAGTCTCGCTTCGTGATAACTGTAAAACGTGAAAATAAAGAGGCGTTTGAGAAAGCGGTAGAAGCAATCCAAGTTGGCGAAGTAACAAGTACAAATGAAGTAACAATTCATAATGAAGAAAATGAAGTATTACTTACAGCAAATGTAGATGAAATAAGAAAGGCTTGGAAAGGGGCAATCCCATGCTTGCTGAAATAAAGGGGTTAAACGAAGAATGTGGCGTTTTCGGAATTTGGGGGCATGAAAATGCAGCACAAGTTTCATACTACGGATTGCACAGTTTACAGCACCGTGGGCAAGAAGGCGCAGGCATTGTCGTAAATAATGGGGAAAAAATCGTCGGTCACAAGGGATTAGGTTTAATATCAGAAGTGTTTTCAAGAGGTGAGTTAGAAGGATTAAATGGAAAATCAGCAATCGGACATGTACGATATGCAACAGCTGGTGGAAGTGAAGTTGCTAACGTTCAACCATTGTTGTTCCGTTTTTCCGATCATAGTATGGCGTTAGCTCATAACGGAAATTTAATTAACGCAAAAATGCTTCGTCGTGAATTAGAAGCAGAGGGAAGTATTTTTCAAACTAGTTCAGATACAGAGGTACTTTTACATCTTATTAAACGTAGTACGAAAGACTCTTTAATTGAAAGTGTAAAAGAGGCTCTAAATAAAGTGAAAGGTGCGTTTGCGTATCTTTTACTAACTGGAAATGAAATGATCGTTGCGTTAGATCCAAATGGATTCCGTCCGCTTTCAATTGGAAAGATGGGGGATGCTTACGTTGTAGCATCTGAAACATGTGCTTTTGATGTAGTAGGTGCAACATACATTCGCGATGTAGAACCTGGTGAATTACTTATCATTAATGATGAAGGAATTCACGTAGATCGTTTCACAAACGATGTAGAACATGCGATTTGTAGTATGGAATATATTTACTTTGCACGACCAGATTCTAATATTGCTGGTGTTAACGTTCATGCAGCGCGTAAAAATATGGGAAAACGTTTAGCAGCGGAAGCTCCTATTGAAGCGGATGTTGTTACTGGTGTACCAGACTCTAGTATTTCAGCTGCGATTGGCTATGCGGAGGCAACAGGCATTCCGTATGAATTAGGATTAATTAAAAATCGTTACGTTGGACGTACTTTTATCCAGCCTTCTCAAGAACTGCGTGAGCAAGGGGTTAAGATGAAGCTTTCCGCAGTAAGAGGTGTGGTTGAGGGGAAACGAGTTGTTATGATTGATGACTCTATCGTAAGAGGAACGACAAGTAAACGAATTGTTCGTATGCTTCGTGAGGCTGGAGCGACAGAAGTTCATGTAAGAATTGCTTCACCACCTCTGAAATATCCATGTTTCTATGGCATTGATATTCAAACGAGAAAAGAATTAATTGCAGCAAATAATACAGTAGAAGAAATCCGCGAAATGATCGGAGCAGATTCTTTAACATTTTTAAGCGAAGATGGATTAGTAGATGCAATTGGACGTCCATATGAAGGGAAATATGGCGGCCTATGCATGGCTTACTTTAATGGGGACTATCCAACAGCTCTTTATGATTATGAGCAAGAGCTTTTAGAAAGTATGAAATAAGAAAAGTGAAAAAAGCTTCTACTTCTTTTGCTGTAGAAGCTAGCTTTTTTCTTAAAACGGCCCGCCCTGGATGGGGAGAAATTAAAAGACGAGGTGTAAATAACGATGGCGAATGCATATAAGCAAGCAGGAGTAGATATTGAAGCTGGATATGAAGCGGTATCTCGCATGAAAAAACACGTACAAACAACTATGAGAAAAGAAGTACTAGGCGGTTTAGGCGGTTTTGGAGGTATGTTTGATCTATCAAAATTTGCATTAGAAGAACCTGTATTAGTATCTGGAACAGATGGCGTGGGAACAAAATTGATGCTCGCTTTTATGGCAGATAAACATGACACAATTGGTATTGATGCAGTAGCAATGTGTGTAAATGATATTGTTGTCCAAGGAGCAGAGCCGCTTTTCTTCCTTGATTATATTGCTTGTGGTAAAGCTGAACCTAGTAAAATTGAAAACATCGTCAAAGGTATATCAGAGGGCTGTCGCCAAGCTGGTTGTGCATTAATCGGTGGAGAAACAGCTGAAATGCCAGGAATGTATTCTACGGAAGAATATGATTTAGCTGGTTTTACAGTTGGGATTGTTGATAAAAAGAAAATTGTAACAGGTGAAAAGATTGAAGCTGGTCACGTGCTAATTGGCTTAGCATCTAGCGGTATTCATAGCAATGGTTACTCTTTAGTACGAAAAGTGTTACTAGAAGATGGAGAACTATCTTTAGAGCGTATTTATGGACGCTTAGAACTACCTCTTGGTGAAGAATTATTAAAACCAACGAAAATTTATGTCAAACCTATTTTAGAACTATTGAAGAAGCATGAAGTATACGGTATGGCGCATATTACAGGGGGCGGATTTATTGAAAATATCCCACGTATGTTGCCAGAAGGAATTGGTGCTGAGATTGAACTAGGATCTTGGAAAATTCAGCCTATCTTCCATTTACTTCAAGAAGTTGGGAAACTGGAAGAGAAAGAAATGTTCAATATTTTTAACATGGGTATTGGTATGGTAGTAGCAGTGAAGGAAGAAGATGCAAAAGAAGTTGTTCGTCTTCTTGAAGAGCAAGGAGAAACGGCTCGTATTATTGGACGTACTGTACAAGGAGCTGGCGTTACTTTTAATGGGGGCAAAGCACTATGAGTAGATTAGCAGTTTTTGCTTCTGGAAGTGGATCTAACTTTCAATCTCTCGTTAATGCGGTAGAAGAAAAAAGATTGGATGCAGAAATTAGTTTATTAGTATGTGATAAACCAGAAGCACGTGCTGTTGGGCGAGCGCATTATCATCATATTCCGTGTTTCGCTTTTTCAGCGAAAGCATATGAGTCCAAAGAAGCGTTTGAAAAAGAGATATTAAAGAAGCTAGAAGAATATGAAATTGATTATATTATTTTAGCTGGATATATGCGTTTAATCGGGCCGACGTTACTAGAAGCATACGGCGGAAAGATTATTAATATTCATCCATCATTACTACCGAGCTTTCCGGGTAAAGATGCTGTCGGTCAAGCGTTAGAAGCAGGTGTGAAAGTAACTGGAGTAACAATTCATTATGTAGATGCAGGTATGGATACAGGGCCAATTATTGCGCAAGAAGCAGTGGTTGTTTCTGAAGGGGATACGAGAGAAAGCTTACAAAAGAAAATTCAGCAAGTTGAACATAAATTATACGTAAATACAGTGAATCAAATTGTTCAGTCTGTGAAAGAAACAACTGTTAACTAACATACAACCAGGGGTGAAGGATAAATGAAAAAGCGTGCATTAGTAAGTGTTTCAGATAAAACAGGAGTAGTAGAATTTGTTAAAGGGTTACTAGAGCAAGGGATTGAAGTTATTTCAACAGGTGGTACGAAAAAGTTACTAGAAGAAAACGGCTTACAAGTAATTGGTATTTCTGAAGTAACTGGTTTCCCTGAAATTATGGATGGTCGTGTGAAAACTTTACATCCAAATATTCATGGTGGTCTATTAGCAGTTCGTGATAATGAAACACATGTAGCGCAAATGAATGAATTAGGTATTCAAGCAATTGATTTTGTTGTTGTTAACTTATACCCATTTAAAGAAACAATCGCTAAGCCTGATGTAACATTTGCTGATGCAATTGAAAATATTGATATCGGTGGCCCGACAATGATTCGCTCTGCTGCGAAAAATCATAAATTCGTATCTGTAATTGTAGATCCAGTAGATTATGATATTGTGTTAGCAGAACTGAAAGAGAACGGTGAAGTAGCAGAGGAAACGAAACGTAAACTAGCAGCGAAAGTATTCCGTCATACAGCAGCGTATGATGCGTTAATTTCTAACTACTTAACAGAGCAAATGGGTGAAGAAAGTCCAGAAACATTAACTGTGACATTTGAGAAAAAGCAAGACTTACGTTATGGCGAGAACCCACATCAAAAAGCAACTTTCTATAAAGCGCCATTCGCAGCAACTTCTTCTGTTGCATACGCAGAACAATTACACGGTAAAGAATTATCGTATAACAATATTAATGATGCAGACGCAGCGCTTAGCATCGTAAAAGAATTTACAGAACCAGCAGTAGTAGCAGTAAAACATATGAATCCATGTGGTGTTGGAGTAGGAACTAATATTCACGAAGCATATACTCGTGCTTATGAAGCAGATCCAGTATCAATCTTCGGCGGTATTATTGCAGCAAATCGTGAAATTGATAAAGCTACAGCAGAAAAGTTACATGAAATTTTCTTAGAAATTGTTATCGCACCTTCGTTCTCGCAAGAAGCTTTAGAAGTGCTGCAAAGTAAGAAGAACTTACGTTTATTAACTATAAATATTGAAAAAGCGACAAGTGCAAGCAAAAAACTAACTTCTGTACAAGGTGGACTTCTCGTTCAAGAGGAAGATACGTTATCATTAGATGAAAGTACAATTTCAATTCCAACGAAACGTGAACCTTCAGAGCAAGAATGGAAAGATTTAAAACTAGCTTGGAAAGTTGTAAAACATGTGAAATCAAATGCAATTGTTTTAGCGAAAGATGACATGACAATTGGTGTCGGTGCGGGACAGATGAACCGTGTAGGCTCTGCAAAAATCGCGATTACACAAGCTGGTGAAAAAGCACAAGGTAGCGCGCTTGCATCTGATGCTTTCTTCCCAATGCCAGATACATTAGAAGAAGCAGCAAAAGCGGGAATTACAGCAATCATTCAACCAGGCGGATCGATCCGTGATGAAGATTCTATTAAAGTGGCAGATACGTATGGGATTGCTATGGTGTTCACTGGCGTACGTCATTTCAAACACTAATAGAGGATGTTTAAAAAGTCCGGTCAAGATAACCTTCGCATGTCGTCGTTGCATCGCCAGTGCGGTACTAATGTAGGAAAGCTACACTCCGTGTCCTCCTGGCAAATGCGCCTAGATCTGCTCGGTGCTCTTGATCCTCCTTTTTAAACCTTTATTGAGATGGATGTTTAAAAAGTCCGGTCAAGATAACCTTCGCATGTCGTCGTTGCATCGCCAGTGCGGTACTTATGTAGGAAAGCTACACTCCGTGTCCTCCTGGCAAATGCGCCTAGACCTGCTCGGTGCTCTTGATCCTCCTTTTTAAACCTTTATTGAGATGGATGTTTAAAAAGTCCGGTCAAGATAACCTTTTATTGATATGAAAAAGCAAACTAGGAGCATAGCTTCTAGTTTGTACTTATTTAATTATTGGGGGATGAAATATGAATGTTTTAGTAATTGGCCGCGGTGGGCGTGAGCATGCTTTAGCTTGGAAGTTTGCACAATCTGCAAAAGTGAAAAAGGTATATGTAGCACCAGGTAATGAAGGTATGCGAGATGTTGCAATACCAGTTGATATTGATGAAAATGATTTTGATGCATTAGTTTTATTTGCCAAAGAGAATAATGTGGAATTAACTTTCGTTGGACCAGAAATTCCACTTATGAATGGAATTGTTGATCGTTTTAAAGAAGAGGGACTTCGCGTATTTGGTCCGAATAAAGCGGCTGCTGTTATTGAAGGTAGTAAAGCTTTTACAAAAGAGCTTATGAAAAAGTATGATATTCCAACTGGGGCGTACGAAACTTTTACCGATTATGAAGAAGCAGTACAGTACATTCAAAAAGTTGGTGCACCAATCGTTATTAAAGCTGACGGATTAGCTGCTGGTAAAGGGGTAACGGTAGCAATGACGCTTGAAGAGGCATTACAAGCTGTGAAAGAAATGCTACAAGATGTGAAGTTCGGCGCGGCAAGTAAGAAGGTTGTTATTGAAGAGTTTTTAGATGGACAAGAATTTTCATTAATGGCATTTGTAAATGGAACAACTGTACATCCGATGGTAATCGCTCAGGACCATAAACGAGCTTTTGATGCTGATAAAGGCCCAAATACAGGCGGAATGGGTGCATATTCTCCAGTACCACAAATTCCAGAATCAGCAGTCCAAGAAGCGATTCAAACCGTATTACATCCAACTGCTCAAGCGATGCTCCAAGAAAATCGATCGTTTACAGGGATTTTATATGCAGGGCTTATTTTAACAAATGATGGTCCAAAGGTAATTGAATTTAATGCACGCTTTGGTGATCCTGAAACAGAAGTTGTATTACCTCGCTTAGAAAATGATTTAGTTGATGTATGTAACGCTGTATTAGATGAAAGTGAGTTAGTGTTAGAGTGGTCAGAGGAAGCAGTAATTGGTGTTGTACTTGCTTCAAAAGGATATCCAGAAGCGTATAAAAAAGGTGAAATTATTACAGGATTAGATCGTTTAGAAGATGCTATTGTCTTTCATTCAGGTACAGCGATGAAACATGGGGATTTTGTAACAAATGGTGGCCGTGTACTATTTATTGCTTATAAAGCGAAAGACTTACAAGAAGCGAAAGATAGAGTGTATAAAGAAATCGCAAAGATTGAAAGCGATGGCTTATTTTATCGTAGTGATATAGGATATCGTGCGATTGGGCATGAGATTACGCGAAGCTAACATATGTTAGCTTCTTTTTTTATAGGAAATAGAGTATAGTACGTTGAATCTTTTCAAGAGATTATAAACTATTTGTATCTATATACACTTTTTCTCTACCTGCTTACATCTTATTTCTCCAATTAATAATAGCAGTATTGAGATGATTAACGTAAGAGCAGCGACAAGGAGTGGGAGGGAAAAACTTTGCATTTGCTCTGCAATAATACCTGTAAAGATTGGACCGATCCCATAAACACCTGTCGTATAACCAATGATTTTATTACTTTCATTCGGTCTTATTCGTTTTGCTTCTGTAGTTGTTAAAATTGTAATTCCGACGAATGTAGCACCTAGAAGGACTGCACTTAGAAATGCCCCAAAAAGGTTTGGAATAAGGAGTAGAGAAAGTAAACTTATAATTTGTAACATATAGGCGGATGTAAGAGCTCGTGTTGGTCCGTACTTCCGAGCAACAGTGGACCAAATGTAACTAGATGGGATGACAGCAATACCGACAATAATCCAGCTACAAGATGCATAGAAGGGTGATAGTGTAATTCTTTCTACAATGGTGACAAGGAAGGTCCCTGTAATGATATAGCCAAACCCTTCGAATCCGTAAGCTAAAATAAGCCAAAATAAATAGTTTTTTCTATGAGATGTAGCTTGTATAGTACTTTTTGGTTGCTGTATAGTACGTCTACTGTCCTCTCTTAACCATTTCCATACAAGGATAGCTAAACTAAAACTAATAAGTCCTAACCCAATCCATGCACCTTGCCAATTCCAAATTGAGTTGAATAAAGGTGCGAAACTTCCAGAGAAAATAATGCCAATTCCAACACCGCTATAAATCATGCCACCTAGCATGACTTTATTACTTTGAAATAAATAATCTAAAACAATACTAGAGGCAAGAACAAATACAATTGCACTTGTGAAACCACCGATAAAGCGAAGGGGAAACCATAAAAAGATATAAGAGGTTAAGCCCATACAAAGAGTTGAAAGAACATTGAAGAATAAACAGAGGTGTAATATTTTTTCACGATTTTTTATCGTAATGAATCCAATAAAGAATGCCCCAAGTAAATAACCAAGATAATTACTGGACGCTAAATATCCAGCGAGGTCATCTTCTATATGGGCTTGCTTTTCCATAAAAGAAATAATCGGTGTGTAGGCGAACCGACTAATACCCATGACAGCTATTAAAGAACATATCCCAGCTATAATCATTTTCCATGTTTTTGTTTCTTTCATATAATCTCCCTTCTTGAAATATCTTCTAATATATATGATAGAGGAATATATATGGGGCGTAAAATACTGATTTTTTATATGTAATATCAAAATTAATGATATGAACGAAGGGATATGAACGAATGAACTTACAAGATTTTGTAGCTTTTTATATGGTCGCGCAGGAGAAAAGTATTTCAAGAGCAGCTATTCGGTTGAATTTTGTTCAATCAAACATAACAGCAAAAATAAAACGGCTAGAAGCTGAATATGAAACACAATTATTTTATAGGCATCGAGATGGAGTTACATTAACACCAGCCGGAGAAAAGTTGTTAACATACGCTGAAAAAATGATTCAATTATTAAATGAATCAAAAAGGCAAGTGAAACATACAGCGGAGCCTGGAGGAGTATTGAAAATTGGAGCGATGGAAACAGCAGCAGCTGTTAGATTGCCCACGATTTTAGCTAATTATCATATGCGCTATCCAGAAGTGGAAATTATGTTGCAAACGCACAATACGGAAGAATTAACGAAGAAGGTACTCTTATATGAAATAGAGGGGGCATTTGTAGCTGATTGTATAGCTGATCCAGCTTTAGAAAAGATAGAAGTATTCCAAGAGGAAATGATGTTACTTTCAAAGCGGAATGTTTTGTGGGATAACGGATATTCGGAATCGCAGTCTTTTATCGTTTTTCAATCAGGTTGTTTTTATAGAAAAGTTTTAGAAGAATGGTTACTATCTGAAGGGATTGTTCCCAAAAAAATAATGGAATTAAATTCTTTAGACGGTATTATTGGATGCGTAAAAGCTGGACTTGGGGTGTCTATGTTACCACGTGAAGTAGCAGAGCAATTTGATAGCCATAAAGAACTTATTCATACACCGTTAGTACATGAAAACAGGTTTATTCCGACTTATTTTATTTATCGGAAAGATAGTGTGAGAACAGCAGCGTTAAGCAAGTTTATTGATGACTTGCTTTGTATAAAAACAGCCCGCTGAAAATTCAGTGGGCTGTTTGTTCATGCATCTTTATCTTTCTTCAATTTTCCTTTTTGCTTTGCCATTTCTCGAAGTAAATACTCGATGTGTGCATTGACGCTACGAAACTCATCATTTGCCCATTTTTCGATGACTGCGTGTAATTCAGGATCAATACGTAATGGAAAGCTTTTCTTTTTAGCCATAATTACTTATAGCCCTTAGTATAGGCTTCCTGTATTAATAACTGGTTGCGCACCTTTATCTGAAACGATGGCAACTAATAGGTTGTTTACCATATTCGCTTTACGCTCGTCATCTAATTCAAGTACGCCTTCCTCATCTAACATATGGATTGAATCCTTCGCCATCTTCACAGCACCTTCAACAATCTCTTTTCTAGCAGCTAATACCGCTTTTGCTTGTTGACGTTGTAGCATCGCATGGGCAATTTCTGTTGCATAAGCTAAATGTGTTAAACGAGTTTCTAATACTTCTACGCCTGCGATTTCAAGGCGCGCTTCTAACTCACGCTTTAATTCTTCAGAGATTTCTTCAGTATTCCCGCGTAACGTAATGCAAGTTTCATCTTGGAAATTGTCATAAGGATATTTTGTTGCGACGTGGCGGATTGCTGTTTCACTTTGAATTTCTACAAATCGATCGTAATGTTCAACACCGAACATTGCTTTTGCAGAATCAACTACTTTATATACAATAACAGCTGCAATTTCAATCGGATTTCCCTCAACATCGTTTACTTTTAATTTCTTACTATTAAAGTTTTCAACACGTAATGAGACAGTTTGACGGAATGCGAATGGAATTGTTAAAAATAAACCATTTTGACGAATTGTTCCTAAATAATTACCAAAGAACGTAATAACTTTCGCTTGATTCGGTTGAACAATACCGATACCTGTAGCGAGAATTGCGGCTAATATAATAGTTAGTGCTGCTCCTACGAAAATTTCTTGTGCAAGGAAAAATATACCGATAGCAGCTAAAATCAAAATTCCAATAATACCGAGAAAACCATTTACATAAAATACTTGTTTTTCTTTCATATGATCGCCTCCTGATATAAAAATGATATCACTTTTATATCATTTTAAGCAAGGGGTATGCACCTAATTTTCTGAAATTTATTGATTGATATCTTTTATGTACATTTTAAAGTTAGAAATAAGAATATACGTTCTGTTTTATGGTAAAATAAAGAAGACTTAACCGCCCACTGCAGCAGCTAAGTCCCTTTGAGAGCATCTTGCATCGTGACAAATGATTCAAAGCGGTTTTGCCAGGATTATTTCTTCAATCGCTGACTCAATCTCTTTGTCAGAAGCGTCATAACTTCCCTTTGACTTTGGCTTGTCATGAGCGGAAGTTTGATTCACTTCTTCTTTAGCATGTCCTTTTTCAGTAAAATTCATGCCAGGCATTTTAAATGCTCCCATATTCATGTATTTTCCAAATTTCCACGCTTCAACAATAGGGCAGAAGCGAACAATTCCCTCTGCAACTTTCATTGCACCAATCCATAGAAAAATGTTAGACCAAGTGCACCACGGCTTGCGTACAAGTTTAGTTGCACTACATCCGAAGAGGACAAGCCCAAGTGTAATTCGAATTAGAGCGTTTATTGTCCCGATGTTTTGCTTCATTAGAAAAACACTCCTTTTTATGAAAATTGAAATAGTAAATACTACTTCTCTTATTAGTATCCCGTGTGATTTTTGGGATATGTAATCCAACATTTGACGTTGAAAAAGATGTTGGATTCGGCGTGTGTGTCAGTAGCTTTTTTTGTTATAATGAAAGAATGCATAAAAAGAAGGTGAAATTAAATCCTTCTTTTTGAAAAATATTTAATAGCTATTTTAAAAAATCAAGATAAAAACTAACTGTTATTTTAAACAGAACTATAGATATAACTAGAGAAAAGGAAGGGTGTTTTCATGTACGATATTTCCGGATGGAAACATGTATTTAAGCTTGATCCAAATAAGGAGTTAAGTGATGAATATTTAGAAATGATTTGTGAGTCTGGAACGGATGCTGTTATTGTAGGCGGAAGTGACGGAGTTACAATTGATAACGTATTACACATGCTAGTTAGCATTCGTAGATATGCAGTTCCTTGTGTATTAGAGGTTTCTGATGTAGAAGCAATTACACCAGGATTTGATTTTTATTACATCCCAAGTGTTTTAAATAGCCGAAAAGTAGAATGGGTAACAGGTGTTCATCATGAGGCATTGAAAGAATTTGGGGATATTATGGACTGGGACGAAATTTTTATGGAAGGGTATTGTGTTTTAAATCCCGAAGCGAAAGTAGCCCAGCTTACAGATGCGAAATGTGATTTAACAGAAGATGACGTTATTGCATATGCGCGTTTAGCAGACAAGTTATTACATTTACCGATATTTTATTTAGAATATAGCGGTACGTATGGAGATGTTGAACTTGTTAAAAATGTAAAAGCAGAATTGAAACAAGCCAAGTTATATTATGGCGGTGGTATTTCTAATGCAGAACAGGCGAAAGAAATGGCGCAATATGCTGATACAGTAGTTGTTGGAAATATTATTTATGATGATATAAAATCGGCGTTAAAAACAGTTAAAGCAGTAAAAGGAGAGTAGGTGCAGGCGTATATGAGTATGACAGATAAGTTATTAAACGGTTTAAATCCACAGCAACAAAAAGCAGTACAAACAACGAATGGACCACTGCTACTAATGGCAGGTGCAGGTAGTGGTAAGACACGCGTGTTAACACACCGTATTGCGTATTTGCTTGGTGAAAAAGGTGTAGCACCATGGAATGTACTAGCTATTACCTTCACAAATAAAGCAGCTCGTGAAATGCGCGAGCGTATTGATAAACTTGTGGGACCAGAAGCAGAAGATATTTGGATTTCGACGTTCCACTCTATGTGTGTACGTATTTTACGACGCGATATCGATCGTATTGGTATTAATCGTAACTTTACAATCTTAGATTCAGGTGATCAGCTAACTGTAGTCAAAAAAATTATGAAAGAGCGCAATATTGATCCGAAGAAATTTGAGCCGCGCTCTATTTTAGCGGGTATTAGTAATGCAAAAAATGAACTGTTATCTGCGGATAAATATGCAAAAAAAATTACAATGGCTGATCCATATGAAAAATTAACGAGCGATGTATACACAGAGTATCAAAAACGTCTTTTGAAAAATAATTCATTAGACTTTGATGATTTAATTATGACGACTATTCAGCTATTTGAACGTGTTCCAGAAGTATTAGAGTTTTATCAGCGTAAGTTCCAATATATTCATGTTGATGAGTATCAAGATACGAACAAAGCGCAATATCTTCTTGTTAAACATTTGGCAGCACGTTTTAAAAATCTTTGCGTTGTAGGTGACTCTGACCAGTCTATTTATCGCTGGCGTGGTGCAGATATTTCTAACATTTTGTCATTTGAAAAAGACTATGAGAATGCACAGGTAATTTTGTTAGAACAAAACTATCGTTCATCACAAAATATTTTAAATGCAGCGAATGCTGTTATTGAAAAAAATACGAATCGTAAACCGAAGAAATTATGGACAGACAATCAAGTTGGAAGTAAAATCTCGTATTATCGTGCTGCAACTGAAAAGGACGAAGCATATTTTGTTGCGAAAAAAATACGTGACGATCTTCAAATGGGGAAACGAAAATACACTGATTTTGCAGTGCTATATCGTACGAATGCTCAGTCTCGTATGGTCGAGGAGATTTTCCTTAAATCTAACATTCCGTACAAAATTGTTGGGGGAACTAAGTTCTACGACCGTAAAGAGATTAAAGATATTTTGGCGTACTTACGTTTAATCGGTAATCCAGATGATGAAATTAGTTTTGCACGTATTATTAACATGCCAAAGCGTGGTATTGGTGCGACTTCTATCGATAAAATTATTAATTACGGTGTACAAAACGGAATTTCATTAACTGCTGTATTTGATGAGATAGAGCATGTTGGAGTAAGTGCAAAAATTACAAAGGCAGTAAAAGAATTCGCAAGTTTATTACACAACTGGGTAAATATGCAAGAGTATTTATCTGTTACAGAATTAGTAGAAGAAGTTATTGAAAAAACAGGCTATCGCGATATGTTGAAAAATGAGCGTTCTTTAGAAGCGGAAGGTCGTTTAGAAAACTTAGACGAGTTCTTATCTGTTACGCAAACATTTGAATCTCAAAGTGAAGATAAGAGCCTTGTTGCATTCTTAACAGATTTAGCACTTGTTGCTGATATTGATCGTGTAGATGAAGACCCAACTGCTGGTGAAGAAGTTATTTTAATGACGATGCACTCAGCGAAAGGATTAGAGTTCCCGGTTGTCTTTATTGTTGGTTTAGAGGAAGGGATATTCCCTCATACTCGTTCTCTTATGGAAGAGGATGAAATGCAAGAAGAACGTCGTCTTGCTTATGTAGGTATTACTCGTGCAGAAGAAGAGCTATATTTATCTAATGCGCAAATGCGTACTTTATTTGGTAGAACAAGTATGAACGCTGCGTCTCGCTTCATTACAGAAATCCCGGCAGAACTAGTGGAATCATTAAATGAAACAGCGCCGAAGCGTGAAAATTCGTTTGGTGCAAAAGGCAGAACAACAAGTAGCAGTAAAATGACAACGACAACCGCAACACGCTCTCGTTCAGCTTTCGCGCGTCCAGCAGCTAAGACGACAGGCGGTGAGCAAATTGGCTGGGCAGTAGGCGATAAAGCTTCCCACCAAAAATGGGGAATCGGTACAGTTGTAAGTGTAAAAGGTGAAGGTGATGCAAAAGAATTAGATATTGCGTTCCCAAGCCCGATTGGTGTTAAACGTTTGTTAGCAAAATTTGCACCTGTGACGAAACAATAGAAAGGAATGAGGATATGTCAAAAGAGATAGCAAAAAAACGTATAGAAGAACTGCGTGATTTGTTAAATACATTTAATTATCAATATCACGTATTAGACAATCCTTCTGTTTCTGATGCGGAATATGACCGTGATATGCAGGAGCTTATAAAATTAGAAGCAGAGAACCCAGAGTTTATGAGTGAAGATTCTCCCTCCGTTCGCGTTGGGGGAACTATTCTTGATATATTTGAAAAAGTAACACATAAGTCACCAATGTTAAGTTTAGGGAATGCATTTAACGAAGGTGATTTACGTGATTTCGACAGAAGAGTATGTCAAGGAATTGATGGTGCGAATGTAAGATATATATGTGAATTAAAAATTGACGGGCTTGCCGTTTCGCTTCATTATGAAAAAGGACGCTTCATTCAAGGGGCGACACGTGGTGATGGTGTAACGGGTGAAGATATTACTCAAAATTTAAAAACGATTAAAGCTATCCCACTTCGTTTAAATGAAGAAGTAACGTTAGAAGCACGAGGCGAAGCTTATATGCCGAAGCGTTCATTCGTTAAACTAAATGAAGAAAAAGAGCAAAATGGAGAAGATGTATTTGCGAATCCGCGTAATGCAGCAGCAGGTTCAATACGTCAACTTGATCCGAAAATTGCAGCGAAGCGTAACTTATCTATGTTTGTGTACGGTCTTGCGAATGTAGAAGAAAAAACAATTCCATCGCACAGTGAATCGCTTGATTTCTTAGGTGAACTCGGATTTAAGACAAATCCAAATCGCCGTACATGTGAAACAATCGAAGAGGTTATAGCTTATGTAGAAGAATGGCAAGAAAAACGTCCGCATCTTGATTATGAGATTGATGGAATCGTTATAAAAGTAGATGATGTTGCTCTTCAAGAAAGTCTAGGAACTACAGCGAAGAGTCCACGATGGGCGATTGCTTATAAATTCCCAGCTGAAGAAGTTGTAACGAGACTAACAGGCATTGAATTAAGTGTTGGCCGAACAGGGGTTGTAACGCCGACTGCAGAGCTAGAGCCAGTGAGAGTTGCTGGTACGATTGTTCGCCGTGCTTCTTTACATAACGAAGATTTGATTCGTGAAAAAGACATTCGAATTGGTGACTACGTTGTTGTGAAGAAGGCTGGAGATATTATTCCTGAAGTTGTGAACGTTATTTTTGATAAGCGTACTGGTAAAGAAGAAGAATACCGTATGCCAACGCATTGTCCAGCATGTGAGAGTGAACTTGTTCGTTTAGAAGAAGAAGTAGCACTTCGATGTATAAATCCGACTTGTCCGGCTCAAATTCGAGAGGGATTAATCCATTTCGTTTCAAGAAATGCGATGAATATTGATGGACTTGGAGAACGTGTCATTACACAACTCTTTGATGCAGATTATATTCGTACATTTGCTGATTTATATGCATTGACGAAAGAGCAATTATTACAGTTAGAACGTTTTGGTGAAAAATCAGCAACAAACTTAATACAAGCAATTGAAAATTCTAAAGAAAACTCGTTAGAGCGATTATTATTTGGTCTTGGAATTCGCCACGTTGGAGCGAAAGCAGCACGTACATTTGCAGAGCACTTTGAAACGATGGATGAGCTTGTAAAAGCAACAGAAGAAGAACTAAAAGCAATTAATGAAATTGGCGAAAAAATGGCTCAATCTGTTGTGACATATTTTGATAATGAAGATGTATTAGAATTATTACAGCAGTTTAAAGAGTATGGCGTGAATATGACATACAAAGGTATAAAAATTGCAGATTTACAAAATGTTGAATCTTACTTCGCAGGAAAAACGGTTGTTTTAACAGGTAAGCTAGAAGTTATGGGACGAAGTGAAGCGAAGAAGAAGATTGAGGCATTAGGTGGAAAAGTAACAGGAAGTGTTAGTAAGAGTACGGATTTGGTTGTTGCAGGTGAAGCAGCTGGTTCGAAATTAGCACAAGCGGAGAAACATAATGTTGAGGTTTGGAATGAAGAGAGGTTCTTACAAGAGCTAAATAAGTAAGAGGTGCAAACTTACCATGAAAAAAATAGCATTAGCGATATTAAGCCTGGGCCTACTTGTAAGTGGGTGTAGTGCAGGTGCCGACAAAGATGAAAAAGTGGCTGAGAAATCGGGGAAAGCAAAAGAACAATCAGTTGTTCCAAAATACGCTATTTCGGATGAATATTATAAGACGACTATTCCATTTGATGGTGGAAATGCACGTGGTTTAGTGGTGCAAGGGCTAAATAGTCGTCTTGATATAGATGAATTTGAAACAGGATTAATGCGAATTGCAAAAGAATCATTTAATACGAAAGATAATTTTTTAAAAGGCGGAAGTGCTCTAGATACTCAAGTGATACAGATGCTTGTTAAAAGAAAACGTACAGATGCTGAACAAAAGGAACTAGAGGACAAATTAAAAAAAGATGCAGTTAAATTTCCTAATATAGGATTAAACCCTGCGTTAGGAACGGGATCCGAATCACTAGAAGTGAAAAATAAAAAAAATCCAATATATATTTCAAATATTTTAGAGCATGATTATTATGTGAAAAAAGGCGATAACAGCGAGGAACGTGTTGGTATGGTAGTTGGATTAGCAATGAATTCTGTTCAATATTTTAACGAAGAGCATGGTTATCCACGTGAAGCTGCAATCCCGGATGAAAAGATGTTAGCTGAAGGGAAAAAAATGGCGCAAGAAATTTTGAAAGTCATACATCAAAAACAACCTGATACAAAAAATATTCCGATAACATTTGCGATTTATCGCCAATCTCCAAAGTCTTCGCTCGTACCAGGTAACTTTGTTTCTTATGCAAATGTAGAAAAAGGTAGTGAAACGGTTGAAGATTGGAAACAAATTAATGAGAAATACTATTTGTTCCCATCAGAGCAAGCGAAAACAGATAATAAACGTGAAGATCTTGCAAGAGTATCCAACTTTAAGGCAAAACTAAGCGATTATTTCCAAGGCGACTATACAGCTGTTATTGGTACTGGTATGTATAGAGATGATGAATTAAGAGAAATGAAGCTTGATATTCCTGTCCAGTTTAATGGAAAAGCTGAAATAATTGGTTTTACACAATATGTGGCAGGGCTTGTTATGGAATACTTCCCGAATTATATGAAAGTACAAGTAACGATTAAATCTGTAGAACGCCCAGAAGCTATTATTATACGTGAAGCAAAACAAGATGAACCACTTGTGAAAATTTTAGATTAAATATGAAGGCTGTTCCTCTATGGAACAGCTTTTTTTCTTATGTAATTTTGTTATAATTTAAAATGTTGTAAATAATAGGGGTAAGGGGTAAAGTTCATGGAAGAATTAAGTTTTCAAGTCATTATTTTATTAATTGCATTCGGTTTTTTAGCAGCTTTCATTGATTCCGTTGTTGGAGGAGGAGGGTTAATTTCGCTTCCTGCGCTTATGTTTGTTGGCTTAACGCCGGCTTCAGCAATTGCAACGAATAAATTAGCGGCAACAATGGGGACGTTTACGAGTGCGATGTATTTCATTCGATCAGGAAAAGTTGATTTTAAAATTGTAGGAAAGTTAATCCCGTTAACTATTGTTGGAGCTGTTGCAGGTGCTTTAGTAGTAAAATTTATTCCATCGGATATTTTACGCCCATTAGTACTTGTAATGTTGGTATTTATTGCTATTTATATTATTGCAAAAAAGAATTGGGGAAGTGTGTCTACCTATAAGAAGATGACGCAAAGAAAAACATTAATATTTTTCTTTGTTATTTTAATGATAGGATTTTATGATGGATTTTTTGGACCAGGGACAGGGTCATTTTTAATTTTTGCATTTTTATTAATTGGTTTGGATTTTATTCAAGCGGCAGCATCTGGAAAACTTTTGAACTTTGTTAGTAATATTGTATCTTTAATTACTTTTTTATTTTTAGACATAATTCATTTTGAATACGGTATTATCATGGGATTATCAATGATCTTAGGTGCTTATTTGGGATCGAAGTTTGCGGTTCAAAAAGGCGTTGGATATGTAAGGACTTTATTTTTATTAGTTACTATATTATTGATCGGGAAAAATGTTTTGGAATATACTCATATTTTGTAGATTCATACGCATGTATGAATCTCTTTTTTTTATTATATTTTAAAAATTTATTAATTTTTAAAATATAAGTCTAGGAATATTTGAATAAATCTAAATTATCGTGTAGAATAATGTTGTAAAATGTAAACGTTTTTCTAAGGGGAGGCTAAAAAAAATGGTAGTAGCATACAAACATGAGCCATTTACAGATTTTTCAGTGGAGGCTAACAAATTAGCGTTTGAAGAAGGTTTAAAGAAAGTAGAATCTTATCTTGGACAAGACTATCCATTAATTATTGGGGGAGAAAAAATCACTACAGAAGACAAAATTGTTTCTGTAAACCCTGCAAATAAAGAGGAACTTGTTGGTCGTGTTTCAAAAGCAAGCCGTGAGTTAGCTGAAAAAGCAATGCAAGTAGCGGATGAAACATTCCAAACTTGGAGAAAATCAAAGCCAGAAATGCGTGCAGACATTTTATTCCGTGCTGCAGCAATCGTTCGTCGCAGAAAACATGAATTCTCTGCTATTCTTGTAAAAGAAGCAGGTAAGCCATGGAATGAGGCAGATGCTGATACAGCAGAAGCAATCGACTTTATGGAATATTATGGTCGTCAAATGTTAAAATTAAAAGACGGTATTCCAGTAGAAAGCCGTCCAATTGAATATAATCGTTTCTCTTACATTCCATTAGGAGTAGGTGTTATCATTTCTCCTTGGAACTTCCCATTCGCAATTATGGCAGGTATGACAACAGCTGCTTTAGTTTCTGGTAACACAGTATTACTAAAACCAGCTAGTACAACTCCTGTAGTAGCAGCGAAATTTATGGAAGTATTAGAAGAAGCTGGCTTACCAGCTGGCGTAGTAAACTTCGTTCCAGGTAATGGTTCTGAAGTTGGTGACTACTTAGTAGATCATCCTCGTACACGTTTCGTAAGCTTCACGGGATCTCGTGATGTAGGTATCCGTATTTATGAGCGTGCAGCGAAAGTAAACCCAGGCCAAATTTGGTTAAAACGCGTTATCGCTGAAATGGGCGGTAAAGATACAATCGTTGTTGATAAAGAAGCAGATCTTGAATTGGCAGCTAAGTCTATCGTTGCATCAGCATTCGGATTCTCAGGACAAAAATGTTCTGCATGTTCTCGTGCAGTAATCCACGAAGATGTATACGATCACGTATTAAATCGTGCTGTTGAATTAACAAAAGAATTAACAGTTGCTAACCCAGCAGTATTAGGTACAAACATGGGTCCTGTTAATGACCAAGCTGCATTCGATAAAGTAATGAGCTATGTTGCAATTGGTAAAGAAGAAGGTAGAATCTTAGCAGGTGGCGAAGGAGACGATTCTAAAGGCTGGTTCATCCAACCAACAATCGTTGCTGATGTTGCAGAAGATGCTCGCTTAATGAAAGAAGAAATCTTCGGACCAGTAGTAGCATTCTGTAAAGCAAAAGACTTCGATCATGCACTTGCAATTGCAAACAATACGGAATACGGTTTAACAGGTGCTGTTATTACTAACAACCGTGACCATATTGAAAAAGCACGTGAAGACTTCCACGTTGGTAACTTATACTTCAACCGTGGATGTACTGGTGCAATCGTAGGTTACCAACCATTCGGTGGCTTTAACATGTCTGGTACAGACTCTAAAGCTGGTGGACCTGATTACTTAGCACTTCACATGCAAGCAAAAACTACTTCTGAAACTTTATAAGAAATAGTAGAGGAGCTCTTCACAAAGTGTGGAGAGCTCCTTTTAAAGTTGAAACCCCATATATTACCGTCGTTCGAAGAGAATGAGCTAAAACCTATTAATAGCGGGATAAACATGTAAACAGAAATAAAATAATGAGAAAAATTGACGTATTAGTCATATTTTTTAGTATTCATTTTGAGAATTTCCTGTATAATACAATTTGAAAGAAAATCTATGGTTCGACAAGGAACACTCCTTTCGGTTTTGCTCACTGAAAGGAGTGTTTTTTTATTGACATAGATCAAGAGTCTTGATTTCGGAATCTTCAATAATTAGATAGAAGAAAAACTCTCTATTTAAGTAGTTGATTTGGAAAATATTAAATATATAAGAAAAAAATTAAATTTATTTTTAGGATTTTGTATAGTATACTAAGTGATTTTATAATCGAATATCGAGATTTTAAGTTTTAATTATTGTTTTAATATTTATTATATTCTGGCATAATAGATTTGTACTTTTGGAAAAGACAAAAATGGTGAGGGGAAATGTTATGTGGGAAGGGATGATTGTTAGATGAATAAAAAGAATTATGTTGAATATGTTGACGTACTACGTGTATTTTCGATGTTTGCGGTAGTGTTTCTTCATACTGCTGCAGGAAGTTTACGGGGGAATATCGGTTCGGGTACTTGGCATATAACGAATGCACTGACAACTGTATTTAGTACGAGTGTACCTATCTTCTTTATGATTTCTGGTGCGATGTTAATGAGGAGTAGTAAAACGGAATCACTTAAAATAACTTATACAGAACGTTTGCCAAAATTAATTGTGCCATTTATTATATGGTCAACTATTGCTGTGTTATACTTTACGCCAAGGCCGATACAAATAACAAATGTTATTAAGAGTATTTTATACATGCCGAATCAAGCAGCGACAGTACATCTTTGGTTTATGTATGCCATTATTCCTTTGTATATTCTTTCTCCTCTTTTGAAGAAAATGGTAGATGCTTTAAGTAAAGAGCTTATAAAGTACATGTTAATTCTTTGGTTTATAGTAAGTTCGCTATTGCCAACAATTGCAGTACTAGTTCCAAATGAATTAAAACCAATATTTACGTTGTATCCTAATTTTGATATGAACTTTTTAGGCGGATATATAGGGTATTTCCTCATAGGTTATTATTTAATGACATATGAGAAGAAGGTATCCAAAAGGTTGTTACTATCCATAATCGTTATAGATACATTTTTAATTATATTGGGTACTTGGTATGCAACGGTTAAAATAGGGGAATACTCTGAGGATTTTAAGGCATACGTTAGAGTATTCGAAGTAATGCTTTCAGGTTCAATCTTCTTATTAGTAAAAGAGTATTTTAGAAATTACTCAATGAATCCGTTTATGTTTAAGTGGATACAAATTTTATCTGCTTTTTCATTTGGTGTGTATTTAATGCATAATTTAGTAGTTGTATATATTGGGAATAGATTGAATATTTGGCCAGCGCAATCAATTTGGATGTTATTAGTTGCTTTCATAATAATTACAGTTATAACAATGATAGCAATTATAATTTTTGCAAGTATAAAAATCACATGTTATCCATTAACAGGAATGAGTTTTAAGGAAGCTTCTCGTACATGTAATATTCAATTTTTATGGGGAAATTGGACTCAATCAAAAGATATTAAAAATGATAATGTATCAATGTAAATAATTAGTGAGGTTTTTATAAGTAGAATATGAATTCCTCAAAATAGGGCATGAATAGATGGTAAATATAATATAGTCGAAAAAAATCCTTTTGAATTTTCAAAAGGATTTTTTTCTTTGGACAAACTCTTTTTTGCTAAGTATTTCCGCATATATATTATTCAAACTTGCTAAAATTGTATTATGAATATAAACAGCTGGTATAGTAGCGTTCTTAAAAGAAAGGTCTTTTGTAGCACAAGCATCATGTATAACGGTACATTGAAAGCCAAAATCGAATGCAGCCCTTACTGTAGCATCAATACACATATGAGTCATCATCCCGCATACGACGACATGTTCAATGTCTAAACGCTGTAATTGCTCTAGAAGATTAGTTTCTCGGAAGCTATTTGGATAATGTTTGACTATAACGGTTTCTTCTCTAAGCGGACGTACGCTTTCGTGAATATGTACACCTTCTGTATTAGGTAGGAAAAAAGTAGCGTCATCTTTTATAGCTACGTGCTGGATATGAAAAATAGGTTCGCTGTTTGTTCTAAAGTGTTGTAATAACTGATTAGCATATTCGCTTGCTTCTACTGGATTACGCAATTCCATCTTTCCATTTGGAAAATAATCGTTTTGAATATCGACGAGTAAAAGAGCTGTTTTCATATATTTATCTGCCTCCGAGTTTCATATTCAAATAAATTTATTCAATTTGTAGAGAGGATTCTCCTGTTTAAAAATATGAGGAAGAAGAATTTTAAATAACCTTGAAAGTTACTATTTTCTCATGAATTTTCATCTGAAAATTTTAATAAAGGAATAATTAATATTTTTCTAAAAAATGTATTGACTCTTATTATTCTGAGTTCTATAATGAGAATTAATTAAATGACAATTAAATCGATACATTCTTATCCAGAGAGGTGGAGGGACTGGCCCTACGATACCTCAGCAACGGGTTTTTTAATACCGTGCTAACTCCAGCAAGCCATATAAAGGCTTGGAAGATGAGAAGATGTGAACGAGTACATATAAGTGCTCTCCTTCTTATCTTTATGGTTGATAAGAAGGAGAGCACTTTTTATTTTACCTCGAAAGCTCTACTTCAAGTTTTTACAGCATATAGGAGGGGAAAAATGATTTCTTTTAACAATGTAAGTAAAGTGTATGAATCAGCTGGGCAATCTGTTCATGCGGTGGAGGATGTAACATTATCAGTTGAGAAAGGCGAAATTTTTGGCATTATCGGTTTTAGTGGCGCTGGAAAGAGTACATTATTACGCTTAGTAAATATGTTAGAGAGACCAACGTCAGGAACGATTGCAATAGATGATAAAGATATTACATCATTATCGACGAAAGAATTACGCAAACTAAGACAAAGAATCGGAATGATTTTTCAAAGCTTTAATTTATTTAATTCAAGAACAGTGTTTGGGAATATTGCTTATCCATTAAAGTTAGCGAAATTGCCAAAGAACGAGATAAAGGAACGAGTGAATGAACTGCTGAAGTTTGTAGGGTTAGAAGATAAAGCAAACTATTATCCAGAACAGCTATCAGGGGGACAAAAACAACGTGTTGGTATTGCTAGAGCACTTGCGACATCGCCAGATATTCTTATATGTGATGAGGCAACATCAGCCTTAGATCCAGAAACGACGACAGAAATTCTAAACTTATTAAAGAAAGTAAATCGAGAATACAATTTAACAATCCTTCTTATTACACATGAAATGCATGTTGTGAAAGAAATTTGTCACCGTGTAGCTGTAATGGAGAAGGGAAAAGTTATTGAAGAAGGAAAACTGTTCGATGTTTTCACGCAACCAAAAACAAAGACGACTCAAAACTTTGTACGTTCTGTTATTAATGATCATTTACCAGAAAGTGTTCTAGCGAAAATTCAAAATGGTGGTCAAATTTATCGTCTAACATTTACTGGTGAGGAGACAGGACAGCCGGTACTATCATATATCGCAAAAAACTATAACGTCGATGTAAATGTACTGTACGGAAATATTATTGAACTTCAAAATGTGCTATTTGGAAATCTGCTTGTAGAATTGCAAGGTGAGCAGAGGGAAATTCAAAAAGCATTACAACATCTAAGACTGCAAGTGCAGCTGAAGGAGGTAGAAGCTCATGCGAGTTGATTGGAGTATATTTTGGCCGCGCATACTAGATGCGACGGGGGATACCCTCTTAATGGTAATTGTAACCCTTATATTCGCTACAATTCTGGGTATACCTCTAGGTTTACTTTTATATGTAACGAGAAAAGGAAACTTTTTAGAAAATAAATGGGTCTTTTCTATTCTTAACATCATAATTAATACAATTCGTCCGGTACCATTCATTATCTTTTTAGTAGCTTTAAGTCCACTAACGAGAAGCGTTATTGGAACGACGATTGGAACAGCAGCAGCAATTTTCCCGATGACGTTAGTCGCATCAATTGGTATTGCTAGAATGGTTGAAACAAATCTTGTTTCCGTTCCGAAAGGAGTAATTGAAGCAGCGCAAGCAATGGGCGCCTCGCCAATTAGAATTGTTTTTGAAATCCTTGTACCAGAAGCGTTAGCACCATTAATCTTAGGTGTCACATTTATGACAGTTGGTTTAATTGAATTTTCTGCAGTTGCTGGGCTTGTCGGTGGTGGCGGTCTTGGTGACTTGGCAATGACATATGGTTATCAACGTTTTGATACATCAGTTATGTTTGTAACGGTTGTTTTACTTATTATTCTCGTACAGATAGCTCAAAATTTAGGAAACTACTTTGCGAAAGTCTTGTTACGTAGATCATAAAAAGGAAGAGAGGAAAAGAAAATGAAGAAAATTTTAGCATTTGCATTATCAGCGATTGTAGGAGTCTCAGCATTAAGTGGCTGCTCAAGTGGAGACACGGGTGCAGGAGCGAAAGAAAAAGTAGTTCGCGTCGGTGTAACTGGAACGGATGGAGACGCTTGGGAAATTTTGAAGAAAAAAGCTGAAAAAGAAGGGATTAAGATTAAACTGGTGGAGTTCTCTGATTATACAACTCCAAATAAAGCTTTAGCTGATGGAGATATTGAATTAAACTCATTTCAGCATATTGCTTTCTTAGAGCAATTTAAAAAAGAGCATAAGTTAGATATTACAGCTGTTGGTACAACACAAATTGCGCCAATGGGTTTATACTCTGAAAAATATAAGAAGGCAAATGAAATTCCAGATGGTTCAGAAATTGCAATTCCAAACGATCCAACGAACCAAGCACGTGCATTAAAACTTCTTGATGCAGCTGGAGTATTAAAGCTTAAAAAAGATTTTGGCTTATTTGGAGATCCAAGCGGCATTGCTGAAAATCCGAAGAAGTTAAAAATCACGCCGGTTATCGCACAGCAAACACCTCGTGTGTTAAAAGATGTAGCGGCATCAGTTATTAATAACGGTGTTGCTGGTCAAGCTGGATTAGATCCAGCGAAGGATCCTATTTTCTTAGAAGATCCAAAGAATGAAAATGCGAAGCCTTATATTAATATTTTCGCAGCTCGTACGAAAGATAAAGATGATCCAACACTGAAAAAAGTAATTGAACTATACCATTCAAAAGAAGTAACAGATGCAATTAAGAAAGAAACAAATGATGGTTCAATTTCAGTTGATCTTTCACTTGAGGAGCTTGAAAAAATCGTAAAATAATGATTGAGTTTAATGGACTAACAGAAGGAACCCCTCCGCTGTTAGTTCGTTCAACATATAAACTTAACAAACGAACCCTAATTCTGTACCTTCCAATTTTGTATAACGTAGAATCCAATGTTTGTTAAGTAGAGTAATGGACCAGGAGTTTTCCTGGTCTTTTTTTATGAATGAAAGTAGCTAGCGAACAGTAAGGTAATCTGAAAAAACAATTGTTTAGATTGTTTTTTCAGATTAGGCAGAAAACTTTCTTTAAAATAGTATTCTTTTATGATAGATTTATAAATATAAAACTAGAATTTACATAAAAATCCATCATGGTAAATATACTTATCTATAATGGGTATACAGCTAACGAGGGGGAGAACGATGAGAAGACGTAATACGCAAGCGTTCACGTTTTTAGCATGGACTTCATTTGTTTGTGCGCTTTCAGGTATGCTAATTGGGATTTATACGTTAGATGAAACGCTTAGTGTAAAAGGATACTATTTAATTGGAACATTATTTTTAACGATGTCTTGTTTTGTATTACAAAAAACAATTCGTGATAATGAAGAAGATAACGAGAGATTTCCGAAAAATAAACCGTTAGATAAAGAGTAAATTGTAAAGAAAGGCATTTGCCTTTCTTTTTTTATGTAAAAATGGCGTAAGTACTCTGTGTTGACTTGCTTGAAGTACTGAAAATTTGGTATCATCAATAGTATTGTAGATTGAACGATATATTATGGAGGTGGCCTAGCCGTGTCAAGAATTTCCGTTGAGAATGTAAAGCACGTAGCACATTTAGCACGTCTTGCAATTACTGATCAAGAAGCAGAAAAATTTCAAAAACAACTAGATGCAATTGTTACATTTGCAGAACAGTTAAATGAATTAGATACAACAGATGTAAAACCAACAACTCATGTATTAACTATGAAAAATGTTATGCGTGAAGATGTACCAGAAAAAGGTTTACCAGTCGAAGAAGTATTAAAAAATGCACCGGATCACAAAGATAATCAAATCCGTGTTCCAGCAGTATTAGAATAGAGGAGGGGAATTTCGATGTCATTATTTGATCATTCAGTATCAGAGTTACATAAGAAGTTAAACAACAAAGAAATTTCCGTTACGGATTTAGTAGAAGAATCTTACAAACGTATTGCGGATGTTGAAGATAACGTAAAAGCTTTTCTTACATTAGATGAAGAAAATGCACGCGCAAAAGCGAAAGAATTAGATGCAAAAATCGGCGCTGAAGATAATGGTTTATTATTCGGTATGCCAATTGGTGTAAAAGATAACATTGTAACTAACGGTCTTCGTACAACTTGTGCGAGCAAAATGTTAGCAAACTTCGATCCAATTTATGATGCGACAGTTGTGCAAAAGCTAAAAGCTGCTGACACAATTACAATCGGTAAATTAAACATGGACGAGTTCGCAATGGGTTCTTCAAATGAAAACTCAGGATTCTACGCTACGAAAAACCCATGGAACTTAGATTACGTTCCAGGCGGATCTAGTGGTGGTTCTGCAGCAGCTGTAGCAGCAGGAGAAGTACTATTCTCTCTAGGTTCTGATACGGGTGGTTCTATCCGTCAGCCAGCTGCATATTGCGGTGTTGTAGGTTTAAAACCAACTTACGGACGCGTATCTCGTTACGGATTAGTAGCATTCGCATCTTCACTAGACCAAATCGGACCGATTACACGTACAGTAGAAGACAATGCATACTTATTACAAGCTATTTCAGGTATTGACCGCATGGATGCAACTTCTGCAAACGTTGAAGTTGGAAACTATTTAGCTGGTTTAACAGGCGATGTTAAAGGTTTACGCATTGCTGTACCGAAAGAATACTTAGGCGAAGGTGTTGGCGAAGAAGCTCGTGAGTCAGTACTAGCTGCTTTAAAAGTATTAGAAGGTATGGGCGCAACTTGGGAGGAAGTATCTCTTCCACACTCTAAATACGCTCTAGCAACGTATTACTTACTATCTTCTTCTGAAGCATCTGCTAACCTTTCACGCTTTGATGGCGTGCGTTACGGTGTTCGTTCTGATAATGTAAATAACTTATTAGACCTTTACAAAAACACACGTAGTGAAGGTTTCGGTGATGAAGTTAAACGTCGTATTATGCTTGGTACATTTGCTCTTAGCTCTGGTTACTATGATGCATATTACAAAAAAGCACAACAAGTACGTACATTAATTAAGAACGACTTTGAAAATGTATTTGCTAACTATGATGTTATTATTGGACCAACAACACCAACTCCGGCATTTAAAGTGGGAGAAAAAGTTGACGATCCAATGACAATGTATGCAAATGACATTTTAACAATCCCAGTAAACTTAGCGGGTGTTCCAGCGATTTCAGTTCCATGTGGATTCGGTGCTAACAACATGCCACTTGGTCTACAAATTATTGGTAAACACTTCGATGAAGCGACAATTTACCGCGTTGCACATGCGTTTGAGCAAGCAACAGACTATCATACAAAAAAAGCAAGTCTGTAAGGAGGCGAGCATAGATGAATTTAGAAACAATTATTGGTTTAGAGGTTCACGTTGAGTTAAAAACAAATTCGAAAATTTTCTCTGCGAGTCCAACAGAATTCGGAGCGGAGCCAAATACACAAACAAGTGTAATTGACTTAGGATACCCAGGGGTACTTCCTACTTTAAATAAAGAAGCAGTTAACTTTGCAATGAAAGCTGCAATGGCATTAAACTGTGAAATCGCAACGGAAACGAAGTTTGACCGTAAAAACTATTTCTATCCAGATAACCCGAAAGCTTACCAAATCTCTCAATTTGATAAGCCAATTGGTGAAAATGGTTGGATTGAAATCGAAGTAGACGGTAAAAAGAAACGTATCGGTATTACACGTCTTCATTTAGAAGAAGATGCTGGTAAATCAACGCATACAGCTGATGGTTCATTAGTAGACTACAACCGTCAAGGTATGCCTTTAATCGAGATCGTATCTGAGCCAGATATGCGTACGCCAGAAGAAGCATATGCATACTTAGAGAAGTTAAAATCAATCATTCAATACACTGGTGTATCTGATTGTAAGATGGAAGAAGGTTCCTTGCGTTGTGATGCGAACATTTCTCTTCGTCCAGTTGGACAAGAAAAGTTCGGTACAAAAGCGGAACTGAAAAACTTAAACTCATTCACTTACGTACAAAAAGGTCTTGAGCATGAGCAAGTGCGCCAAGAAAAAGAATTGTTATCTGGTGGCATCATCCAACAAGAAACACGTCGTTATGATGAAGCAACGAAGAAAACAATCTTAATGCGTGTGAAAGAAGGATCTGACGATTACCGTTACTTCCCGGAGCCAGACTTAGTTGAACTTTACATCGATGATGAGTGGAAAGAAGCAGTTCGAGCTTCTATTCCAGAACTTCCAGATGCACGTAAAGCTCGCTACGTTGCAGAACTAGGCTTGCCAGCTTATGATGCACACGTGTTAACATTAACGAAAGAGATGTCTGATTTCTTTGAAGCAACTGTTGCAGACGGTGCTGATGCGAAATTAACATCGAACTGGTTAATGGGTGAAGTACTTGCATACTTAAACAAACAACAAAAAGAATTAAAAGACGTTGCATTAACGCCTGCTGGTTTATCTAAAATGGTTCAATTAATTGAAAAAGGTACAATTTCTTCTAAAATCGCGAAGAAAGTATTTAATGAATTAATTGAAAAAGGTGGAGACCCAGAAGAAATCGTTAAAGCGAAAGGTCTTGTTCAAATTTCTGACGAGGGTACACTTCGTAAAGTTGTAACAGAAATTCTTGATAATAATGAGCAATCTATCGAAGACTTTAAAAACGGTAAAGACCGTGCAATTGGCTTCTTAGTTGGTCAAATTATGAAAGCTACAAAAGGACAAGCAAATCCACCGCTTGTTAACAAAATCTTACTTGAAGAGATTAATAAGCGATAATAGTAGTGACTTTTAAAGATTAAGCAGAAAAACACCCGTACATGGGTGTTTTTCTAGGTTAATCAAACGTTTGTTTAAATGAGACAAAATCGTTTAAACAAACGTTTGATTAACTGTCAAAAGTGGAAAAATGTTTGTATAGCAACTATGGTATGATAGTTGCAAAAAGGTGGGAATAATGATAAATCTAAACATAGAGGTTTTTTTCATCTCATGAAATAATAGATAGTTATTATTCGTTATATGTAAATTTTTATGGAAGAATGGATAGAAATAAAGTGAAACTTTAATCAGTAGGAGGTTCATCCAACACTGATTATTAGCCCTCACCAATCGGGCATTTACTGCCCGCAAATAGCGGGATAAATTTTTGGGTCAAATAAAAAAACCATTGAAATGAATATTTACTTTTGATGGACTACACGAATCGGGTTCTTACTGCCTGTTTGAGCGGGATAAAAGAAGGATAGCAAGATGAGAGGAGGTAGGCATGGGAATACTGAATAGAAGTTCAGTATGTTCTTTTTCGATACATAAAGAAATTTCCTGTGCTAATAAATGATGAAGCGAGCAAGAATTATTTATAATCCTACTTCTGGGCGTGAGCTATTTAAGAAGAGCTTACCAGAAGTATTACAAAAATTAGAACAAGCTGGCTATGAGACATCTTGTCATGCGACAACGGGTCCTGGAGACGCTACTGTAGCGGCGAGGCAAGCTGCGGATCGTAAGTTTGATGTTGTTATTGCGGCTGGTGGCGACGGTACGTTAAATGAAGTAGTAAACGGTTTAGTTGGGCATGAATTCCGTCCGAAATTTGGAATTATTCCAGTTGGAACGACAAATGACTTTGCACGTGCGATTGGTGTACCTCGTTCTATTGAAGAGGCAGCAGATATTATTTGCGAAGGAAAAACAGTGCCATTAGACCTTGGTAGAGCGAACGATACATATTTTATTAACATCGCTGGTGGCGGTCGTATTACAGAATTAACATACGAGGTACCGAGTAAGTTAAAGACAGTATTAGGACAACTTGCTTATTACCTAAAAGGTATCGAGATGTTACCATCATTACATCCAACATATGTTGAAATTGAGTATGATGGAAAATTACTACAAGAAGAAATTACGATGTTTTTAATTACGAATACTCGTTCAGTAGGTGGATTTGAAAAGGTAGCACCGTATGCATCTATTAACGATGGGTTATTTGACCTATTAGTACTGAAAAAAGGTTCTATCGCTGATTTAATTAAAGCAGCAACACAAGCACAACGTGGTGAACATATTAATAATCCAAAAGTGTTATATACACAAGCGAACCGAATTAAAGTACATTCACCAGATAAACTAATGATTAATTTAGATGGTGAGTACGGTGGAGATGCACCGATGGAATTCGAAAATATATATCATTGTTTAGAACTATTTGTTCCTGAACATCAAGAGGATGCCCTGTAAAGGCATCCTCTTTTACTTTGTTAAAATGAATTGTAAATTGGGAGTTAGTTTGATTTTTATGGTATTTTTACAATTCTTTTATGTTACATCCATATTTTATTGATACACTGGAGGAGATAAGAAACGAGAGGTAGGATGCTATGGAGAAGGTAAAAGCAATACTATTTGATAAAGATGGGACATTAATGGATTTTCATTCAATTTGGATAAAAGTAGCTGAAGAACTTGTAGCTGAATGTATAAGTTTATATCATTTACCAAGTACAATAGGGCAGACCTTATTAGAAGAGATTGGTGTAGAGGGAGCATTTGTTAATCCGAGGAGTGCAATAGCTGCTGGAACAAGCCTTGATGTAGCGAAGGGGCTTTGTAATTATATTGAGTCTGCTAGAGAAGAAGAGATGCATCAGTGGGTAAGTGAGAAGTTATTTTCCCTTATGTATGAGCATCGTTCGCATATGAAAATGACAGCGGATTTACCGAAAGTGTTACAGGCATTAAAAGATAAAGGATTTATATTAGGGGTTGTCACGGCGGATGATTTCGCACCAACAGAATTATTTTTAAAACAATATAAGTTGGAGAACTTTTTTGATTATATTATAGCCTCGGATACATTCCTTGCGCAAAAACCAGATAAAAAGATTATAGAAGTGTTTTGTGAGAAATTTAATTTAGAATCATGTGAGGTTGCGGTTGTTGGAGATACGCCAACTGATTTACATTTAGCTAAAAATGGCGATTGCTATGCAATTGGGGTGCTATCTGGTACGGGAGACCGTCCAACATTAGAACCACTTGCTGATTTAGTGTTAGATTCTGTTGGAGAGTTTATTTCTCAATCGGGTGAGTTTTTCTGGGAGAAAGAAAAGTCTAATGTGTAAGGAAAATAAGTCTATAAAGACTCTTAATGAGTCTTTATAGACTTATTTTTTATGCCTGGATACAAAGAATATAGGATAAATGCTAGAAAAGAAAGTTGGCATATATTTTGCAATAAGAAGAGAAAACAATGTAAAGAAAAGGATGGGGTACGCAATGAACACAAAAAAATTTGCTAAAGTAAATGAACAAATTCCAGGACCGAAAGCGGCATCTTTATTAGAACGCCGTCAAAATATAGTACCAAAAGGAGTAAGTAACGGCATCCCAACGTTTGTACAATCTGCAAATGGTGCTCTTGTAACAGATGTTGATGGCAATCAGTACATTGATTTTGCAGGAGCAATCGGGACAATTAACGTAGGGCATTGTCATCCAACGGTTAAAGAAGCGCTCCATAAACAAGTCGATCAATACATTCATACTGGATTTAATGTCATGATGTATGAGCCATATATTGAATTAGCAGAAAAGCTTGCGGCATTGGCACCAGGAAGTTTCGATAAGCAAGTCCTATTTTTAAATAGTGGTGCAGAAGCAGTTGAGAACGCGGTGAAAATCGCTCGTAAATATACGAAGAGACCTGGTATTATCGCATTTTCTAAAGGTTTCCACGGTCGTACATTAATGACAATGACGATGACAAGTAAAGTGAAGCCATATAAATTTGGGTTTGGTCCCTTTGCTCCAGAAGTATATAAAGCGCCATTTCCATACGAATATCGTCGCCCAGAGGGATTAACGGAAGAGCAGTATGATGATTTTATTATTGAAGAGTTTAAGAACTTCTTCATATCGGAAGTAGCACCAGAAACAATTGCAGCTGTTGTAATGGAACCTGTTCAAGGGGAAGGTGGATTTATCGTCCCAAGTAAGAAATTTGTTCAAGAAGTACGCCGCATTTGTTCAGAGAACGGCATCTTATTTGTAGCGGATGAAATACAAACAGGCTTTAGTCGTACAGGAAAATATTTTGCAATTGATCACTATGATGTCGTTCCAGATTTAATTACAGTGTCTAAATCATTAGGGGCTGGTGTACCGATAAGTGGTGTCATTGGACGTAAAGAAATTATGAATGAATCTGCACCAGGTGAACTTGGTGGAACGTATGCAGGAAGTCCATTAGGATGTGCAGCTGCATTAGCTGTTCTCGATGTAATAGAAAATGAGAAATTAAATGATAGAGCGATAGAATTAGGAAAAGTCGTAATGAACCGATTCGAAGAGATGAAAAATAAATATCATTGCATCGGTGATGTGCGTGGGTTAGGAGCAATGTGTGCATTTGAGGTCGTTCAAGATCGTAAGACGAAAGCACCTGACAAAACGTTAACGGCTAATCTATGTGCAGAAGCAAATAAGCGTGGGTTACTTTTATTATCAGCAGGAACGTATGGAAATGTTATCCGTGTGTTAATGCCTTTAGTTATTACAGATGAGCAACTTGAAGAAGGTTTAACAATAATTGAAGAATCATTGCAAGCTTGTTATGAGCAAACGAACATCGCTCGCGTTTAAAAACTGAAGTATAAATAGCAAACATTCTAGCTGACTCTATATTAAATTCAGAAAATTCGCTTTATAATAAAGATAGTGAAGTGGATCGATGGATTTGAAGTTAGGGGTGGCTAGGATGGTTGCAGAAAAGGAACGAGTGTTAATGGATTTAAAAGATGTATTTGAATATGCGTTTGACGAAATTTTTGTTACAGATGAGCAAGGGATCGTTGTGCGTGTAAATAGTACATGTGAAAGGCACTACCAACTAGCTGCAGAAGAGTTAGTTGGTAAGCATGTAAAAGAACTACAAAAGGATGGAATCTTTTATCCATCAGCGACATTAGAAGTGATTGAAAAAAAGAGGCCAATTGAACTCGTTCAAACTACAAAATCAGGAGAGTATTTACACGTTCGTACAAGGCCTGTTTTTGATGATGAGGGAAATTTAAGAAGAGTGATTAGTTATTCTCGCGACCTTACTGAACTCTATCAATTACGTCAAAAGGTAGAGGAAATGGATAATCAGCTAAAAACATATAAAAAAGAATTAAGAGAAACATATGAGCATGAAGGACTTATTTTTAAAAGTCTAGCTATGCAAAAAATAGTCGATACAATCAAAAAAGTATCTGTAGTGGATAGTACTGTTCTCGTTTTAGGCGAGACTGGAGTAGGAAAAAGCCGATTAGTACGCCATTTACATGAAGTGAGTCACCGTAAGAATGAAAGTTTCTATGAAATTAATTGTGCGGCATTGCCAACTAATTTAATTGAATCGGAGCTCTTTGGATATTCAGGTGGATCTTTTACAGGTGCGAATCGTGAAGGGAAAAAGGGACTATTAGAATCCGCGCATAAAGGAACTCTTTTTTTAGATGAAATCGGTGAAATGCCGATTGAAATTCAAGCGAAGCTTTTGCAAGTATTGCAAGAAAAAACATTTCGTCCTATAGGCGGAAGAGAATTAAAAAAAGTAGATGTTCGAATTGTGGCGGCAACAAATAGAGATTTAAGCGAGATGGTGAAACAAGGAACATTTCGGAAAGATTTATACTATCGTCTGAATGTCATTCCAATTGCAATTCCCCCGCTTAGGGAAAGAACAGAAGATATTTTACCGCTTATTTATCATTACTTGCAGCACTTTAATAAAAAGTACGGACGTGATGTGAAACTAGCACCGGGTACATTACAAATGTTTGTCGGATATCCATGGGAAGGAAACAATAGAGAGATAGAGAATGTAATTGAGAGAATTGTTATTACTGTCGATGATGTTGTAACGGTAGAGGATTTGCCACTCTCTATGCAAGAGGCTGCAGTTGAACAATCGGGGCAAAGCCTTTATAAAATGCTGGAAGAGGTAGAGAGAAATATTATTCTTAAAGCGTATAAAACGTATGGATCAAGTTATAAAGTGGCTGAGTTTTTGCAAATTAGTCAATCTGCTGCTACTAGGAAAATTAAGAAGTTCATAGAGGAGGAAGAAAACATTGGATAAAAAGGCGACTTTCGTAAGTATAGATAAAAAGGCGATGTATATAAATGGTGAGTGGATTACACTACAAGAACAAATTGAAGTAAATAATCCTGCGACGAAGGAAATATTTGCAACTGTACCAAAAGGCGGAGTAACAGAGGCAAAGCAAGCTGTTGATGCTGCGCATGAAGCTTTTAAAACGTGGTCTAAGTTAACGGCAGCAGATCGTGCCACGAAGTTAAAAAAGTGGTTTACGCTTATTGATGAAAATAAAGAAGAGATCGCAGCGGTTATGACGAAGGAACAAGGAAAGCCGTTTGCAGAAGCGCTTGGTGAAGTAAATTATGCAAACAGTTTTGTTGAATGGTATGCAGAAGAGGGGAAACGCGTATACGGTGAAATGATTCCTGCTTCTCATCCGAATAAGCGCATTTTAGTTATGAAGCAACCAGTTGGCGTTATGGCAGCTATTACACCTTGGAACTTCCCAGCTGCTATGATTACGAGAAAGGTAGCCCCAGCGCTTGCAGCAGGCTGTACAGCCGTTGTGAAACCAGCAAGTCAAACGCCATTAACTGCATTGAAATTAGCTGAATTAGCCCATGAAGCAGATATTCCAAAGGGCGTAATCAATATCGTAACAGGTAGTGCAAAAGCAATTGCTGATACATGGATGGAAGATGGTCGCGTTCGAAAAGTGTCCTTTACAGGGTCAACGGAAATTGGGAAAGAGTTAATGGCTAGTGCGGCGCAAACGATGAAAAAAGTTTCGCTTGAGTTAGGGGGACACGCTCCGTTTATCGTAATGAATGATGCAGATTTAGATAAAGCAGTAGAAGCGGTGATTGGTTCGAAATTCCGTAATGCAGGACAAACGTGTATATGTACAAACCGAGTATTCGTTCAAGAAGAAGTATACGAAGTATTTGTAGAGAAGTTCCAAAAGGCAGTAGGGCAGTTGAAAGTAGGAGACGGTTTCGGTGACGGAACGACTGTCGGGCCACTTATTGATGAGAATGCAGTTTCAAAAGTACAAGAACATATTGAAGATGCTATTCAAAAAGGTGGAACAGTTTTATATGGTGGTCAAAAGGTCGCAGAGTTAGAGGGACATTTCATTCAACCGACTGTAATTGGGTTGGCAAATGATACGATGCTTTGTATGAATGAAGAAACATTTGGGCCAGTGGCACCAGTTGCGAAATTTAAAACAGTTGATGAAGTAATTGAACGTGCAAATAATACACCATACGGTTTAGCTGCGTATATTTTCACGAAAGACATTAGCCAAGCATTCCAAATTAGTGAAGCGCTAGAGTACGGTATTATTGGTCTAAACGATGGTCTTCCATCAGTTGCACAAGCACCATTCGGTGGATTTAAAGAAAGTGGTATCGGCCGTGAAGGAGGCCATTTCGGCATCGAGGAATATTTAGAAATTAAATATATTTCATTAGGACTATAAGTAGTATACTAGAATCTCTATAAGGTAACAGAGAAGGAGATTCTAGTATGGTATATTGGCTATTATTACTTGTTACAATTATTTTTGAAGTAGCTGGAACAATCGCAATGAAACTATCAAATGGTTTAACAAAGCTCGTTCCAAGTGTACTTATTTTCGTATTTTATGGAATTTGTTTCAGCGTGTTTGCTATCGTCGTTAAAAAGATTCATTTAAGTATTGCTTATGCCATTTGGTCTGGCGTTGGAACGTTACTTATTACAATCATTAGTGTGTACTTTTTTAAAGAGCATATTAGCTTATTCCAAGCATTTTGTATTCTCTTTATTGTTTTGGGTGTCATTGGGCTTAAGGTTTCATCGGCATCATGAAAGCTATCTTTTGTAGAAGATAGCTTTTTTCTATTTGTGCAGTTAGCAATTAATACGACAAAATATGACAAGAAAGAGTAAAGCGTTTTGTTATGATACATATGAAATATTGTCTTATGTGGAGGAAAGAGTATGTTAAAAAAGGTGAGTCAAATTGTTTTAATTTTTGGCATAGCTTTTAGTTTAAGTGCTTGCACTGAGACTAAAGATAGTAATGAAAGTAAACAAGAAGATGTTCAAGATAAAGTGTATAAAATAGGGGAGACAGTAGACGTAGATGGTTTGCAAGTAACTATCGATTCAGTTGAATTAGGATATCCGGATTATGATGAGGATAAAAAGAAAGAAGAGATTTTGGGGGTTATTTTCAAAGTGGAAAATAATAGTAAAAAGGAAATACCTTTTGCATTTTATGAATTTGAGATTACCGATAAGAAAGGTACAAGATTTAAAGAATATAATAACCCTGATAGCTTTATTAGTAAAAAGTTAGCACCAGATGAAAAAATTCAAGATATCATGCTATTTGACGTAGCGAAAGAAAATACGTATATCGCTACATATAGACCGGAGTTTACGCATGAAAATAGAACGATAAAATTTGAATTGAAACCAAATAAATAAAGAAACACATTGGATTATCCAATGTGTTTCTTTATGGTAATAAATTTAAAACGCCCAGTTACCTTTACGGAAGATAGGCTCATGTCTGCCATCAGCAGTAATACCGTCAATATCAAGCTCAGCTGATCCAATCATGAAGTCGTTGTGTGTGATACTAGCGTTTGCGCCGTTTTCAGCAAGTTCTTCTTTAGACATTGTTTTTCCGCCAACTAAGTTAAATGCATAAGCATTTCCGATTGCAAGGTGGCAAGATGCATTTTCGTCAAATAGTGTATTGTAGAATAAAACATTTGTGTTTGAAATTGGTGAGTCATGAGGTACTAAAGCTACTTCTCCTAAGAAGTGAGAACCTTCATCTGTTTCTACTAAATGTTTTAAAGCTTCTTCACCAGCTTCAGCTTTATAGTCTACGATACGCCCGTTTTCAAATGTTAACGTGAAATTATCGATAATATTACCTGCAAATACTAACGGTTTTGTACTAGAAACTTGGCCGTTTACACCTGTTTTAAGTGGCATTGTAAATACTTCTTCAGTTGGAATATTAGCCATAAATGGTACGTTCTTTTCATTTAAGCTACCAGCACCAGCCCATACATGTTTTTCTGGAAGTTCGATTGTTAAATCTGTTCCAGGACCTGTATAGTGAAGAGCTTTATAATGCTTTTCGTTTAAGTAATCCACTTTTGTATGTAATGTTTCATCATGTTCTTTCCATGCTTCTACAGGATTTTCTAAATCAGCACGAGTAGCTTTGAAAATAGCATCCCATAACTTTGCTTCTTGTTCTTCTGGCGCTACGTCAGGGAATACTTTCGCAGCCCATTCTTTCGTAGGAACAGAAATGACACACCAACTTACTTTATCTGCTTGTACGTAATCACGGTATACTTTCATTGCTTCTCCAGCTACTTTATGAGCTGTTGCAATACGCGATGCTTCTACACCTTTTAATAAATCAGGGTTTTCTGCATAGATAGACATAAATGCAGCGCCTTCTTTTGCTAATTCTTCACGAGCATGTGCTTTCCAAGATGGAAATTCAGCGAAAGCTTCTTCAGGAGCTAGATCGAACTTTAAGCGTGTTAACGTCTCATCATTCCAATCTACATATACGTGTTTTGCACCAGATTTATATGCTTTTTCTGTAACGAGGCGTACAAATTGTACAGCTTCAAGAGGTGCACTAATTGATAAAGTTTGTCCAGGTTGAATATTAACACCAACATTAACTGCAAGAGCAGCATATTTCTCTAACGTTTGTTCAAATGACATATGTATAATCTCCTTTAATTTGAAAGATTTCTTACTATATATAATACAAGAAAATTCTAAAAATATATATAAATATAAAGTAAAAAGAGAGCTCAAAATGTATTGAGCCCTTATATTTACTTAATTGAAGAAGCAAACTGCTCTACAGTCGTTGTATGGTGTATACGAACGCGCTTCATCTTTAACAATTCATCAGGTTCACCCTTCGTAATGAATTGCCCAGGCTTTGTCGTCGTCGCAAATTGATAATACTTCTTCGTTTCTGTAACAACCTTATCATCTACATGACCGAATGGATAAGCAATCGCGATAACAGGCTTACCTGTTATTTTTTCTAGTTTTTCTTTTGAACCTTTTAACTCTTCCTCATAGTTTGTAATTTTCGGTAAGTCTGCATGTGTTGCAGTATGAGATTGCACCGAGAAAATGCCGGAATCAACCATTTCTTTTATTTCAGAAGTAGACAATGCTCCTTCTACATCGACGTTATCAACAATCATATATTCTGTTGCTGCCGGTTTAAAAGTATCATCTTTTAGCTTTTGTAAAACGCGAAATGCATTCATATTATTTTTCATACCGTCATCAAATGTAACGAAAATCGGCTTATTTACTTTATTTATATCGCCCCAGCGTTCAAACGTTAACAGCGTATAACCATTGTCCTTTAAATGTTTCATTTGTGCTTCAAAGTTAGCTGGTGATACGAATAAGTCTTTAATACCTTGACCATGATAATCATCAATTGCGTGATACATAAGAACAGGAAACTTTTGTTCGAAAGTAATAGTAGATTTCGTAAGCGGGATTGTTTTCCCATCTTCTTTCATTCCTGTTGCTTCAATTTGGAACTCACCGCGTTTTCCTTCAAATTCCTTTATATCAAAAGGAAGTGTGAATTGCTTCTCTTTTTCTTTAGAAGAAAAAGATTTAGCACTTTCCTTGCCATCAGCTGTGCGCCAAATTTTATATTGTACTTCATTTAAAGAATCTTTTATGTCTGTAATATGAATACTTGTGTTTGTAGATTCGTGTGTAACTGCATTATATGAGATTTTACCTTGTTTTTGCACAGTCTCTTCTTGTTTCTTAATCCCTTGAGCCGTTTTCTCTTTTTTAGGTTCTAGACTTACATTGTTAGTATTACAGCCTGCTAGAATGGCAGACGTACATAAAGCAATTGCTGCGTATTTTCTCATGAAAATCACCTTCTATTGTGTAGTATGTTGCATATTGACATTAAAATCCCCACCGCTATAAGAGTGGTGGGGATATACCCTTGTTCATCATATCATTTGAAGAAAATGAGGGGAATATGATTTTTAGGAGGCTATTAAGGTAATAGATTAGTGACTTTGAATAGATGTATTTTTTTGTTTCTTATTAGAATTAATAATGATATAACCGACTACAAAGATAAGAGGAATAATGAAGACATAGATAGGCATTCCCCATACATAATAGCTTTTCAGCGTTAAGACTAGTAAATGTAAGAAATCGAAAATTGCGTGGGCTTTCATAATATCCTCCGATGTTTTTTTTTTTTTGAAAATTATAACATTTTAAACTTGTTATTTGTATAATTTGGAAAGTAATTTAAGCTAATTTTAAAGTAAGAAGAAGACTTATTGATATGCAATTTTGCATACAGATATGGATTTTATTAAAATATAAAGATTTTATACTATAATAAAAACCCCTATAAAACTAAGTAAGAATAATGTATGGAGTGGAGAATAGAAATGAAATATAAAAAAATAATATATATCTTTTTCATATCACTATTTATAGTTGGTTGCCAAAGTGAAGTGAGTAAAGCGAATAGTGTGGAAGAGTATATTCCATCGCATCTTATGAATGCGGAAGTAACGGCGGATATCATGACACTAGAGATGGATCGTGATACACGTAAAAAAGTAGAGGTTATTACTAAAAAGATGAGTGATCATGTGAAGAATGATAAAGAGTGGTACGTAAACTACATATCAGGGCATATAGATAAACAGGTGAAGCCGTATCATCCTAACTTTGGTATTACAGAAGAAGAATATCACTTTTTTAGAAACGCCGTTGAGAATAGTAGTTTATCTAATACAAGTGATGGAAAACTTCAATTTAAGCAAAAAAGTAACCATGAAATTGAAATTGTTTCAAGTAGAAACCTAGAACTATTCCAGCATCTGGTAATTGATACAGAGAAGAATATAATAAAAACTTCTTTTGGAGAATGTCAGTATGTTGGAGAAATAAAGCCATCTTCAGAAAAAAGAATATTAGGTCGAGTAAATGGCAAACAATGGATGTTACAAAAAGAAAATTTAATCTATTTATTCTCTTTAGGAAAGCTTGAAGGAGAAGATAAATCTGTTATGGTTATTTCAGTAAAAGGCATACACGAAGGAAAACTTATTAGTAACGAGGAAGTAGTCGAATTCCGTTCGGTTTCATAAAGAATCAAAAAAATCACCTTACTTGTTAAAGTAAGGTGGTTTTTTATTAAATAAACAATCCAGCGATTGTCGCAGATAAAATAGAAGCAAGTGTTGATGCAAATAGCATTTTCCAACCAAATTTAGAAACAACGCTTCCTTGTTTTTCAGAAAGGGCACGGATTGTACCAACGATTGCACCAATTTGGCTAATACTTGCGAAGCTAATTAAGAATACTGTAACGATTCCAACTGTACGTGGAGCTAATGTTGTAGCTGTGTCTTTTAAATCAAGGATTGCTACAAACTCATTTAAAACAATCTTCGTACCCATAATACCACCAGCTGGGATAATATCTTGAGTTGGAATACCCATTAAGAATGCGAATGGAGAAAGTACGTAACCGAAGATTTGTTGTAAAGTAACAGCATGTCCCATTGCGCCTGAAGCTGCACTAATTACGTAGTTTACAACTTCCATCACACCGATAAAGGCGATCATTAATGCGGCAACGATACCAGCGACTTTTAAACCATCAAGTGCACCGTTAATCATTGCGCCGATAAAGCTGTCTCCGAATAGAGTTCTATCAAATTTCTGAATCACTTCATCTTCTTTTTTCGTATCAACTGGTGTTAATAACGAACAAACGATTAAGCTTGAGAATAAATTTAGCGGAAGAGCTGCTAGTACGTATTTTGCATCTAACATCATTACGTATGATGCTGTAACAGAAGCAGAAACGGAGCTCATCGCAGAACAACAAATGATAAACATACGATTTTTATTGAAATGCTGTAAATCGTTTTTAATAACGATTAACGCTTCACTTGAACCGAAGAATACAGAGTTTACTGCGTGGAATGATTCAACGCGTGGTAAACCAGTAATTTTTGAAATAGCACCGCCGACAACGCGAACGATGAATGGTAAAACACCTAAATAACTAAAGATTGAAAGTAGTGCTGAGAAAAATACGATAATTAATAATACGTTTAAGAAAAAGACAAAATCTCTGTGAATTCCATTAAAGAGAAAATCGACACCTGTCGTACCAAGTTTAATTAGTTTGTTGAAAACTTTACTAATGAAAATAATGATTTGTTGACCAACCTTTGTAGCAAACATAAACCAACCGATTAAAATTTGGAAACCAATCATAATTGCAATTGCACGGAAGTTGATTTTACTTTTGTTGTTTGACAAAGCAAAACATAAACCTAACACGGCAAGAATACCGATAATGCTCATTACATATTGCATGTAGTTGCCCCTTTCAGAAGTTCGTATAAAGTTTGTACATAAAATGCTCGTTATATTACTAAAAATAAAAGAACGAGGTTTTATGTCATACGTAAGATGTCTGACCTTTTAGAAAAATAAAAATAAAAAAAGACCCATATGGATTCACTTTCATCTATGAGAGAAAGCTAATCAATATGAGTCCTTTTTTGCGCATAGGCTAATATTCATTAGTTTTCCCCATAGTCCAGCAATTTAAGGTTGCCGGGTAGAAACTCTCGATCCATATTATCAAGTATATATGAGGTAACATCGTCCGTATTAAATTAGTAGTAGCGTAACATTAACAGAGAACTATCGTCAATAGCTTTTTTTCTTCCAATAGAAAAAGACCATATAAGTATGATAAAATGTAACGCAGTGTTATGAAAAAGAGAGGTCGGAAAATGAGTACTAAAATGACGCCACCAGTTGAGAAAAACGAGTTTATAGATGTAGTATTTGAAGATTTAACACATGATGGTGCCGGTGTTGCGAAAGTAAAGGGCTATCCTATTTTCGTTAAAAACGGATTACCAGGTGAAGAAGCGCAAATTAAAATTATTAAAGTGAAGAAAAACTTCGCATTTGGTCGTTTAATGAAGCTTCATACAGAAAGTCCATATCGTAAAGATGCAGAATGCCCAGTATATAACCAGTGCGGCGGTTGTCAGCTTCAGCATTTAACTTATGAAGGACAGTTACAAGCGAAAGAAAAACAAGTACGTGACGTTATGCAGCGTATCGGAGGACTAGGTGATGTTCCTGTTCATCCTGTACTTGGCATGAAGAACCCGTGGGTATATCGCAATAAAGCACAAGTACCAATCGGAGAACGTGAAGGCGGACTTGTAGCTGGTTTCTATCGCCAAGGAACGCATGACATCATTAATATGGAATCATGCTTAATTCAGGCAGAAGAAAACGATACATTAATTCAAGAAGTAAAACGTATTTGTGAAAAGCACGGTATCAATGCGTACAACGAAGAGCGTAACAAAGGAACACTTCGTCACGTAATGGCTCGTTACGGACAAGTAACAGGGGAAATTATGCTTGTCTTCATTACGCGTACAGCAGAATTGCCGAACAAAAAAGCAATCATTGAAGAAATTGCAGCGAAATTCCCAGAAGTAAAATCGATTGTTCAAAACGTAAATACGAAGCGTACGAATGTAATTTTCGGAGACAAAACTACAGTACTATACGGATCAGAATATATTTATGACTTTATCGGTGACATTAAATTTGCGATTTCAGCACGTTCATTCTATCAAGTAAACCCAGAACAAACGAAAGTGCTATACGATAAAACGTTAGAATACGCAAAATTAAATGGTAACGAAACAGTAATCGATGCCTATTGCGGAATCGGATCAATCTCGTTATTCCTAGCGCAAAAAGCGAAAAAAGTGTACGGCGTTGAAATCGTCCCAGAAGCAATCGAAGACGCAAACCGAAACGCAGCACTAAACAATATGACAAACGCTGAATTTGGCGTAGGAGAAGCAGAAGTAGTCATTCCAAAATGGTACAAAGAAGGCGTAATCGCCGACACAATGGTCGTAGACCCACCGCGTAAAGGCTGTGACGAAGCATTACTAAACACAATCATCGACATGAAGCCAAACCGCGTCGTATACGTATCGTGTAACCCAGCAACATTAGCACGTGACTTAAAAGTACTAGAAGAAGGTGGATATAAAACACAGGAAGTACAACCTGTTGATATGTTCCCGCATACGACGCATGTGGAGTGTGTGGCTTGGCTTAAGTTAGTATAATAGGAAAGCAGTTGATATAGAAAAAATCTATACCACCTGCTTTTTGGTTTACAAAAATACCATTCATAAGCGATTTTAGTTAAAATAAATATTGCTGATTTTCACAAATTATAAATTGAGATTTTGAAATTGTATTCATAGTGAGAGGATTTGAATTTGAAATGATAGATAATTTTTGGCGTGAATTACCACGACCATTTTTCGTACTTGCACCAATGGAAGATGTGACAGACGTTGTTTTCCGTCACGTAGTAAGTGAAGCAGGTCGTCCGGACGTATTCTTCACAGAGTTTACAAACTCGGATAGCTATTGCCATCCAGAAGGTATGAAAAGTGTACGTGGCCGTTTGATTTTTACAGAAGATGAACAACCGATGGTAGCACATATTTGGGGAGATAATCCTGAATACTTCCGTCAAATGAGTATCGGTATGGCAGAACTAGGATTTAAAGGCATCGATATTAATATGGGTTGCCCAGTACCGAATGTAGCATCAAGAGGAAAAGGCAGTGGTCTTATTCTACGTCCAGACGTTGCAGCAGAACTTATCCAAGCAGCAAAAGCGGGCGGACTACCTGTCAGCGTAAAAACAAGACTTGGCTTTAAAGAGTTAAGCGAGTGGGAAGATTGGTTAACGCACATTTTCAAACAAGATATTGCAAACCTTTCTATTCATTTACGCACAAGAGAGGAAATGAGCCAAGTAGATGCGCATTGGGAACTAATTCCGGAAATAAAAAAATTACGTGACCGCATTGCACCAAATACGTTAATAACAATCAATGGAGACATCCTTGATCGTAAAATGGGGCTGGAACTTGCTGAAAAATACGGCATTGATGGCGTAATGATCGGACGAGGCATCTTCAAAAATCCATTTGCTTTTGAAAAAGAGCCAAGAGAGCATAGCAGTAAAGAACATCTAGATCTTTTAAGACTACAACTTGATCTTCAAGATCAATACGCAGAAGTACTGCCACGCTCAATCACAGGGCTTCACCGCTTCTTCAAAATTTATGTAAAAGGCTTCCCTGGAGCTGCTGAATTGAGAAATCAATTGATGAGTACGAAATCTACTGATGAGGTGCGTGCTTTGTTGGATAGGTTTGAGGATAGTGTTGGTATGGCTCAGGATAGTGAGACGGTTTAACGCTCTGAAGATAGAGGAAAATGGACTGTATTAATTTGTGGGTAGTTATTTTATTTAGTTTTGAGTTTTTTTGTGAATGTAACTTTTTTTGTTGATACAGTCTGCTTGCTGAAAAAAGAAGTCTTTGAGAATATAATGAATAACGAATACTCGTAAGGAGAAAAATGACAAGAGCTGGAGTAGAGTACATTAGGCTCTATCGAGGTATGAAATGTAATCTGAATAATAGACAGAAATAAAAAATCTCTTTATTTGAGCATGGCCATCAAGTTAAGAAAATGTATGATTTTTATCTAAATAGGACCTCCTTACATGCAGAGTGCATGTAAGGAGGTCCTATTTTATGTTTAAATTAATTAATTTAACAGAGGAAAAAATAAATCTGAATTTCCGATTATAAAAATATTGTTTTTCGACTTCTTTCGACATAATTTATAAAGTTAATTATTTAGTATTGGTATGAAGATCTTTTGAATAATAGTTATTTTTAAATATTCGATAATAATTTTAGAGTACTGTGGAATTTTCTTCTGATTTGAAGATTTTTTCTTATAGGAGCTACCAGAATTTTTTTATTTTAATTGGAGGGAAATTATGAAGAAAGTATTAATAGCTTTACTTACAGCAGGATTAATTACATCGGGTTGTCAAAAATTAACAGAATCAGTACCAACAAAAGAAGTAAGCCAAAATGTTAAGCAAGATGAGAAGAAAATTATGACGAATGAGAGCAATGATATTTCGACTTCAAATTTAAGTGGAATAGCAATGTACCTAAAAAAAACTTATCGACTTGAAGATTTAGAGAGAACGCTTTCATCCCCAAGAACAAAAGAGGAAACTAGATGGTTATATGTAGATAATCATGCTAAATATACATTTGAAAGTGATGGGAAAATTATTAATCATATTAAGATTGAATTATTAGAGCCAAAAGATTTGAAGTATAAGGATGCCTTCAAATTATTAGGTCTTGATATTATGTTAGGTACTAAAATTGAATCAGAAGGCACTGAGGCGGAAGGGTATGCAAAATATGATGTTCGAGGAAATGATGCGGAAAGTGTGCAGATTGAGAAGTTTTCAGGGACTGGGGGCGGTAGCATATCTGTAAGTGTGGATGGGGCTTTCAAAAATAAAGAAGGTACTGTTTGGTTGGATTGTGACCGGGATGGTAATGTGAAATTTATTGAAATGAATTATAAGGGTAAGGCGGTAGGAAATGAAACAAGTGTTGCTAACGAGAAATTAGAACCCTTTGATGCAGAGGCAGGATCGGAAGTAGGAAAGAATATTGCAAATATAAAAGTTTATGATACGAAGGATTTACTTATTGAACAAACCGGATTAGCCCCATTTTTATTTCAAGCAACGCTGTATGATAATCCAAATATGTATTATACAGCTGATTTTCCGATAAAAGTTCGAGTTGATAATAAGTCTACGGTAGAAGAAGCTGTGAAAATCGGAAATGAAATTAACAATTTAGTGGTAAGTGCTGTAAATAAAAAGTTTCCACATAAAAATTTTAGAGTCAAAACGTACATTTATCATACAGAATTGGATTCATCAGGTAATTTTAATGCTACTACATCAAAAAAATTGAAAATAATAGAAAATTAATATGTGAAACTTTGGGGATTTGATTTTAATAATAGGGCAGGGAGAAATAAAATAATGAATTGTACAGCATGTAATAAGAAATTATTGAAAACAAATAAGTACTGTACTAGTTGTGGTACAGAGAGAATAAATTTGGATGAATCAGAAGAACTATTTGATAATGGAGAATTCCATAACGATATTACGCCCCAAAATAGAAATGATAAAAACATAAAATTAATAAGAATTGCAAAAAAATCTCCTTGGTACGTGTGGATAATTGGGATTGTGTTTATAGTTATATTAGTTAACGTTCTAATTCAAAATAATAGTCCACAAGAAACAGTAAAAGGCTTTTTTAAAGCTCTTGAATCAAGAGATTTAAACAAAGCAGGTGAGTATATACATCCGAGTCTCCCTTGGGATGTAGAAGCTGGAAAACGTATTGGAATTCCAAAAAATGCGTCAATAGATATATTGAATATAGAAGAAAGAAAAGTTGGAGATAGAGCAAAATTAAAAGTTACGATAGATATCTCTCCAAAACCTTTATACGGCCCTAATCCTGACAATATTACTATTGATTTGAAGAAAGTTGACGGAAAGTGGCTAATTTATGATATGCAATAGTCTCCTATATGGATAAAATTCATCGAAACCCATAAACTCTAGTTTGTATAGAAGAAATATAACAATGTAAGAGACGAGCAGTGTATTTGAGGAATCAATGCACTGCTTTTATAGTTAACAAATATAAAATAGAATGTAGATCTAATGAACTAAGAAAAAATGAACCGAAAAGTTACTGTAACCCTTCTATAGAATCAAATTATTGCTTGGATTGTAGTATAGCCTCTATAATCATAAATTTGGTTAAGACTACAAAACCTCCCCCTAAAATGTTAAAGTAGTAACTTAACGACATTAATTTACACATGCTAAAAGCATTACTATAATCAACATTTCAGGAGGAAACCCAATGGCAATGAGCAACAACGATATATTAAAAAGAGTAAGATACGCTTTAGATATAAAAGATATAGATATGGTGGAAATCTTTAAACTTGGCGGGATGGAAGTAACGAAAGAAGACGTAGTTGATATGCTTACAAAAATAAAGAGAGCTCCTCAGCATGAAGCTGAAAATGATGAGGTAGCTGAAGATGAGTACGTAAAAACATGCGATATGATGATGTTAGAGGCATTTTTAAATGGATTTATTACTTTAAAAAGAGGAAAGCAAGATCCGAAACCAGGGCAGCCTGCACCTGTACAGAGCAAGGAGAGTGCCAATAACCTTCTTCTAAAGAAAATGAAAATCGCACTATCTTTAACGAGTGAGGACGTACTTGATATATTAGATAGCGTGGGCGTTACGGTAACAAAAGGAGAGTTAGGCGCTCTATTAAGAAAAAAAGGTCATAAAAATTACAAAGAGTGCGGCGATAGATACGCAAGGAATTTCATTAAGGGATTAGGTGTAAAGTATAGAGGATAATGAGTTCGTTAAAGCAGTAAATGATATAATAGGTAGAGTAGGACGTTCGTATCCTACTCTTTTTTATTTGTAAAAATACTATGCTAGGTGATGAAATGGTACATACATATTTAGGCGAGACAATTAATTTTCATATAACTTATAAGAAGAAAAAGTCCGTGCGTCTTTTTGTGGATTCGTATGGAAATGTGGAAGTGCAGGCTCCGAAAGGGACACCTGTTGAATACTTAGTCCAGTTGCTAGAGGAAAAGTGGGATTGGATTCAGACAACCCGTAAGGAGATGGCTGAGCGAGCGCGTGGACCACAGGAAAAGGATTACGATCAAGGAGAAGGCTTTTTGTATTTAGGGAATACGTATCCGATACAGATTTCCCAAGATGTAAGCATTGAGCAAGACAATGCGATTTTTGAAGGTGATAAGTTACATATTTATGTGAAAGAGCTTAAGGATGAGAAAATACAACAAGCTTTAAAACGATTTTATTATAAGCAGTGTAAAACCTTAGTAGAGAAGAGCATTAAAGTGCATCAAAGTAACTTTAAGACAAAACCACGTTCTATTCGTATTACAGATAGTAGTCGTACTTGGGGTACTTGCGATTCGAATTTACAACTAACATTCAATTGGAAGCTAGCAATGGCACCACAGCGAGTAATTGACTATGTAGTCGTTCATGAAATGTGTCATATGGTTCATTTAAATCATGATCGATCTTTTTGGCGTCTTGTCGGGAAGATAATGCCTGATTATAAAGAAATGGAGAATTGGTTAGCGTTATCTAGTTGGAAGATGACAGTTTAGGAAGGGATATCGATTTTTGTCTGTAAATCGATATTTCTTGTCGAATCGTTGATATATTGTGAGTTTTGATAGATATATTTTAAAAATCGTTGATATATTGTAAGTTATGATAGATATATTCGAAAAATCGTTGATATATTGTAAGTTATGATAGATATATTCGAAAAATCGTTGATATAATTTCATTTACCACAGGATTGTTCAACAAATTGAAAAGAGAAGAGGTCACAGCAGACATCTCCTCTTTTCGAGTATATAGATTATCGTCCAAACTTCACAACAAAATCTCCATCCACTTTCTCCATCTCATACCCAAGATACCCCTCCGAAAGCAAAGCCTGCTGTCCACTAGCATCACTCATTAGAATACTTTGAACATCCGTCCAATCGCTTTCTTTACCTCCGCGCAATTTCTTCACAAAAACATATCGCAGACTACCACCATACTTCTCCTTCAGCGCAGCAATCTCCATCCCTTGCGCAAATTTATCCTTCAAACTCGGGATGTTAAAAGGAGCAACGGTGCAGCATACATAATCATATTTGCTATCTTCTTTTTGTAATTCGTCCATGATGACGTTTGCTAATATTTTTTGCATCCCATTTCCTCGACAGTTCGGATGAACGTTTGAGATTTCTTGATAGATGACGCGGTGTAGTTCATTTTCTGGCAAACCAATATTAAGCCCTAAATGTTCATCATCGATAGGCGGGACGAGTAGAGCGCGAAATGCGATGAGTTCGTTTTCGATAAAAGCACCGATCATCATGCCGTTTCCTTCTAGAATGTATTGAAATTCTGCTTGTGAGAGTGGTTGTAAACGACTTTTATCTTCTAGTGCTTCAACTACAATGTTTTGTAGTGATAAAATTTGTTCGATGTGCTCTAGTGATAGTAATGTAACGTGAAATGATTCGTTATTTTGTTTTAATGTTCCTTCGTATAGAACCGTCATATGATAGTCCTCCTTTAGCGTACAACGTCTTGAAAGACGGTTAGTTCTTGTAGTGTATCTTCGTTTATTTCAATGCCGAGTCCGGGCTTTTCGTTTAAGCGAATGAATGGTACATCATAATGTAAGTTTCCGATGTCTTTTGTGAATTTTAATGGCCCTGTTAGTTCTACGCTCGTAATGATTTTCTTTGAGAAAGCGACATGGAATCCTGCGGAAGAGGCAACAGATGATTCGACCATTGATCCCACTTGGCATTCAATGCCTGCCATTTCTGCTTGATGAGCCAGCTTTACAGCTGGATATATGCCGCCGCATTTCATTAGTTTTATATTTACTTTATCAGCAGCTTCTAATTTAATAATTTGGCGCATTTCACGAGAACTTTTTAATCCTTCATCAATCATAAGCGGGAGGTCTGTTTTAGAACGAATATGAGCCATGGCATCAATATCGTCCGCGATAACAGGTTGTTCAATCCAGTCAATGTTTAAATGTCCTAATGAACGTAGTGCTGTTAATGTGTTTGCGCTATTTTTCCAGCCTTGGTTTACATCAACGCGAATAGCGATGTCATTTCCTACACGTTCTCGTACAGCTTCAATACGTTTTACATCTTCTTTTACATTTGTACCAACTTTCATTTTGAAAGATTGGTAACCTTTTTGAATCATAGAAGCAGCTTCTCCAGCCATATCTTCAGGATCGGCAATACTTAAAACGTGAGTGACAGGGAATTCTTCATGGTAGCGCCCGCCAATTAATTGATATACAGGTTGATTTAGTTTTTTGCCCATTATATCAAAACAAGCAATATCAATTGCGGCTTTCGCTGTTGGAACACCGTAAATTGTATTGTCCATCATGTCGTGTATTTTTTCGATATTCATTGGATTTTCCCCAATTAGAGCAGGGGCTAGCGTATGTTTTAAAGTATGGAAAGTACTTTCCCATGATTCACCTGTGACGTGATCATCAGCAACGCCTTCACCGTAACCGATAATACCTTCATCTGTTTCCATTTTGACGATAATAGAGGGCATATCAGAATAAGAGCCATAACTAATAACAAACGGATTGCGAAGCGGTAAACGAATTGCGTAAAGATGAATAGCTGTAATTTTCATTGAATAGAAACCCCTTCCTGTTTACAATAGTTTTATACATTTGATATAGTTGACGTTAAATAGTCGTTAATTAATGATAAGGAGTTAGAGAAAATGATGATAAAAATTGCAGTTGTCGGTTCAAAGGAATTTATGGACAACCTTTTTCCTATTGCTCAAAAATTAGAGGGAATAGAAATTGATCCATATATTTACCTTCATCCAGCGGAATCTTCTGAACTATTAAAGTGTTTAAAGCCTTGTGATGTCATCTTTTTCTCAGGTGCTTTACCTTATTATATGGCAAAAGAAATAAGAGAACAATTACGAATTCCAAGTACATACTTACAGCAAGACGAGACAACTGTCGCATCTTCAATTCTTTCTATCATGTATCATCAAAGTATTCAACCACATAACATTTCCATCGATTTAGTAGACCGCTCGTTTATTACAAATGTGTTTCATGATATCGGTATAAAAGAAAGTCCGCAAGTGTTGGATTATGAAAATATGCTGTGGAGTAAAGATGAGATAAATAGAGTTGTTGATTTTCATGTAGCTAAATATCAATCTGGAGAAGCTCATTTAGCTTTAACTAGTATTCACGCTGTTTACGACGAGCTTCAAAAAAGAGGTGTTCCTTCAGAGCGTATGATTGATCCAACACAATCCATTATACATGGGCTAAAAGATGCAAAAATAAAAGCTGAGTTAGCAAAAAGCTATTCAGCTACTGTTGGTGCTTGTATAATTTCTTCCTTAGAATTACGAGCGAGTTTGCTTGAAAAACTAGATGTCATTTCAAAAGAACTACGTGGTTCATTTAAACAAGTGGATGAACTGACATGCATTTTGTATACAACTCGTGGTGATATCGAATCAATTATTAAAACAAATGCGATAGATAACTTGTTTGCGAGCGTAGAAGGAACGATAGCTATTGGATTTGGTTATGGGAAAACCGTGAAAGAAGCGGAGCAAAATGCAAAAATTGCTCAAAGTTTTGCAAAGAACAATCCAATAGATCGTTGTTTTTATATACTAACAAGTGATAAAGATTTGTTTGGTCCGTTCCCGAAAGAACAGAGAGTACAAAGTTTGAAAAATGATAATCCGGAACTAATGAAAATAGCGAAGGAAACAAAGCTTAGTCCGGCCAACTTGTCAAAAATCATTCAATTTAGTCAATCGCACCCGTCATTGAAGTTTACAGCAGCTGACCTTTCTGAGTACTTACAAGTGACTCGAAGATCGACAGAAAGGTTGTTAAAGAAATTAGTTGATTACGGGTATGCTCATATTTGCGGCGAGGAAATGCCCTATCAACAAGGGCGACCTCGCGCACTATATGAACTGAATTTACCGCTATTTTTAAGCTTCTAGTTGAGCTTTTTGTTTCTTTAGTAGTTCTGCTTTTTCAATGTCTGATAGTTTTACAATTGTGAAGCCTGTTATACCATAAATGATTGAGATAATAGGTACGATGAAATTCAAAATAGCATAAGGAGCATATTCAAATGCACCTACGCCAAGTGTTGCGAGAATAAATACACCGCACGTATTCCAAGGAACGAAGACAGAAGTTAATGTTCCACCATCTTCTAATGCTCTGGATAAGTTTTTTGAATGTAGTCCTTTTTCCGTGTATGCATTTGCGTACATTCTTGAAGGGACAACAATTGAAATATATTGTTCAGAGCAAGTAAGGTTTGTTGCAAAACAAGATGCGATAGTAGAAGCGATAAGCCCTTTTGCTGATTTCGCTAACTTTAAAATTTGATTTACAATTGAGCGAAGAATACCTGTATGTTCTAATACTCCTCCGAAAGTCATAGCGACAATTGTCATAGAGACTGTATTCATCATCGAATCTAAGCCACCGCGGTTAAATAGTTCGTCTACTAGCTTGTTTCCAGTGTCTATAACAAATCCAGCTTGGAGTGCACCGACAGATGCTGAGACAGAACCACCTTGAATAAAGACTTGTGATAAGAATCCTAAAATAATACCGACGAGAATCGCTGGTATAGCAGGGACTTTTTTAGCGACCAATACCATAACGACTACGGGTATAATGAGTAGGAAAGGCGAGATAACAAAATTTTGTTGCAATACTTGTAACGTTTGATCGATGCTTTTCGCATCAATATTGTTAGCGCCGAAGCTTCTTCCTAAGACTGCGTAGACGATAAGAGTAATAATTAAACCTGGAACTGTAGTAAATAACATATGACGAATGTGTGCGAATAAATCTGTATTTGTTAATCCTGCGGCTAAGTTAGTTGTATCTGAAAGCGGTGACATTTTATCGCCAAAATAAGAGCCTGAAATAATGGCACCAGCAACCATTGGAGCTGGGATTCCCATACTTAGGCCAATTCCCATTCCAGCAACGCCAATTGTTCCCATTGTAGACCAAGAGCTACCAATTGCTAATGCAACGATAGAACAAATGACGGTAATGGAAACTAAAAATAGTGATGGAGTTAAAAGTTTTAAACCGTAATAAATCATCGTTGCGACGATTCCACCGCCAATCCAAGCACCAATTGTTAAGCCAACAAGAATAATAATGACGATAGCAGGTAATGCAAGACGAATCCCTTTATACATTGCTTCTTCAAGATCATTCCATTTGTAACCGTAACGCCAAGCGACAATAGAAGCAACGGTTGTACCGATAATAAGTGGTACGTGAGGGGTTTGTTTTAATACAACAATTGTAATCATCATAACTGCAACGGTAATGATAATAGGGATAATCGCTATTCCAAAAGGTATTTCTTTTTTCATAAAGTTCCTCCTTGTTACGTATGTTTGTTTGTATTTTTAGAATTGTCGTAAAATAGACGTTTATTAGGTTATGATAACTAAAAGTTTATGTAAGCGTCAACATAAAAAACAGAAAATAAGGAATGTTCTAGTTGTTTGTTTAGTTTGTAATATAGGTGAGTAGTAAGCTTTTTAAGTATTTAAAAATAAATAATTGACTTTTTTCTTAAAATTCAATATGTTCATAAAAACATCTGTTTTTCATAAGTATAATTAACCCGAATCGTTTGTAATGTGGGAAGGAGACTGGAACGTTGAAAACATTAGAACTACAAGAGCGCTTAACGGAGATTTTTCAGCATTTACACGAAAACCCTGAAGTAAGTTGGAAAGAATATGAAACGACAGCGTATATTACTGACTTTTTAAAAGAAGAAGGAATTTCATATAGAACATTTGATGATTGTCCAGGTGTAATTGCTGAGATTGGAGGCGGGAATCCAGTTATTGCGATTCGTGCTGATATGGATGCACTTTGGCAAGAAGTAGATGGAGAATTTAAAGCGAACCATTCATGTGGTCATGATGCTCATATGACTATTGTAATGGGACTTATTTTACAATTGAAAAATATGAGATGGAAAAGTGGTACGGTTAGATTTATTTTTCAGCCGGCAGAAGAGAAGGGGAATGGTGCTTTGAAGATGGTGGAGAAAGGTGCTGTAGATGATGCTGATTTCTTATTTGGTGTCCATCTAAGACCGATTGAAGAACTAACTTTGAAACAAGCAGCCTCATCTATTCGCCATGGAGCAGCAGGATTTTTAGAGGGTATGATTCATGGGGAGGATGCACACGGGGCAAGACCACACCAAGGTGTGAATGCAATTGATGTCATTTCCATGATTAATATCGGTTTGAAAAATATTTGGCTGCCACCGCAAAGTTCTTATTCAGTAAAAATGACGAGATGCCAAGCTGGTGGTGATAATTTAAATATTATTCCGGGAAATGGTCATTTCAGTTTAGATGTAAGAGCAGAGAGTAATATACTATTAGAAGAATTAAAGAAAAAGATTGAGCATGTAATAGAATCAGCTGCATCGATGGGATCAAAAACTTCATACGAATGGATGGATCTTGCACCGGGAGCGGAGGTTTCTGAAGAAGCAGAGCGCTTTATGCGTAAAGGTATTCTCGAAGCGTATGGGGAAGAGAGATGTACGGGACCTCTCTATACGACGGGAAGTGATGATTTCCATTACTATACAGTGAAAAGACCACATTTAAAAGCTGTCATGCTTGGACTAGGAGCAGATCTACAACCTGGATTACACCATCCGTATATGAGGTTCGATCATAGTTGTATTATGGATGGGGTAGAAATATTGAAACAAACTGTATTGAAAGTGTTAGAAGACAGGGGCTAGAGAGCTCCTGTTTTTTTGTCGTGAATTGTCGGCAAATCGATATATTTTGAGTTATGATAGATATATTGAGAAAATCGTTGATATATTTGAAGTTACGATAGATATATTAAGAAAATCGTTAATATAATTTCACATACCTATTAATTTGATGAAAAATGAGCCTCCAGTACATGGTGTATAATAATAAGTACCATTTTTTAATAGGAGAAAACGAATGAACGAACAATATTACGATGCAGTTTTACATATAAAAACAGTCGGTGAGCAAAAAGGGTTTAACAAGTCTATGCATTATCACCGCTATGAACCGACGCCGTATAGCGGGTTAGATGAGTTATTGAATCAATATGAGATACGAAGTAGCGACCGAATTGTAGACTTTGGGTGCGGAAAAGGGCGATTAAACTTTTATATGCATCATAAATGTGGTGCTTCAGCAGTTGGAATTGAAATGAATGAAGAGTTTTATAAAGAAGCAATGGATAATCGAGATCGTTATGCACGAAAGGCACGAAACAGTAAGGGGAAAATTCAATTCCAATGTTGTTTAGCGCAGGAATATGAGATTGATCCACGCGATAACCGTTTTTATTTCTTTAATCCATTTTCTGTACAAGTGTTTATGAATGTAGTAAATAACATTTTGCTTTCGGTAGAAGAATTGGAGAGAGAAGTGGATATTATTTTATATTATCCCTCTGAGGACTATATTTTCTTCTTAGAAAATCAGACTGCGTTTGAGCTGAAGAAAGAAGTTAGATTGTCAGGTGCTTATGAGAGGAATGGGAATGAGAGGTTTTTAGTTTATACATTAGGGTAATAAAAAAACAGGTGCCAAGGCACCTGTTTTTTTATTAGTTACGGATTAAGTAATCAAATGCACCTAAAGCTGCGTTTGCACCTGAACCCATAGAGATGATGATTTGTTTGTACGGATTATTTGTACAGTCACCTGCAGCAAACACTCCTGGTACGTTTGTAGCGCCGTGCTTGTCTGTTACGATTTCACCGCGAGCGCGTTCAACTGTTTCGCCTAACCAGTCTGTGTTTGGCACAAGACCGATTTGTACGAATACACCTTGTAATTCAACGTGATGAACTTCTTCAGTTTCACGATCAATGTAAGAAATACCGTTTACTTTATCAGTACCAGTGATTTCTTTCGTTTGAACGTTTTTCAGAACAGTTACGTTTGGTAAGCTGTTAAGACGCTCTTGTAATACAGCATCAGCTTTTAATTCTGGCATGAATTCAAGAACAGTTACGTGCTTAACGATACCTGCTAAGTCGATAGCCGCTTCAATACCAGAGTTACCTCCGCCGATAACTGCTACGTCTTTTCCAGTGAATAATGGACCGTCACAGTGTGGGCAGTATGCTACACCTTTATTTTTGAACTCAGCTTCACCTGGTACGCCAACATTACGCCAGCGAGCACCTGTAGAAACGATTACGCTCTTACTTTTCAGAATAGCGCCGTTTTCAAGTTCCACTTCAATAAGTTCTTTTTTCTCTAAACGTTTCGCACGTTGTAGATTCATTACATCGATGTCGTATTCTTTTACGTGCTCTTCAAGGCTTGCTACTAGCTTAGGACCTTCAGTCTTTTTCACGCTGATGAAGTTCTCAATGCCCATAGTATCCATTACTTGACCACCGAAGCGCTCAGCAACGATACCAGTGCGGATGCCTTTACGTGCTGCGTAAATTGCTGCACTTGCACCAGCAGGGCCGCCACCAACAACAAGAACATCGTATGGATCTTTATCAGAAAGCTCTGATGCATCTGGACCGTTACCCATTTTAGCTAAAATTTCTTCAAGTGTCATACGACCGCTTCCGAAAGATTCGCCGTTTAGGTAAACAGTTGGTACTGCCATGATGTCTTTGCTTTCTACTTCCTCTTTGAATGCAGCGCCATCAATCATAGTATGTGTAATACTAGAGTTAAGAACGCTCATTACGTTAAGAGCTTGTACAACATCAGGACAGTTATGACAACTTAGGCTGATATAAGATTCAAAATGATATTCGCCTTGAATGTTTTTAATTTGATCGATTAATTTTTTTTCAATTTTTGGAGCGCGTCCACTTACTTGTAGTAAAGCTAACACTAATGATGTAAATTCGTGTCCTAATGGAATACCAGCGAATACGACACCAGTGTCTTCACCAGGGCGGTTTACGCTAAAACTTGGTGTTCTCTCTAATTCAACTTTTTCTACTGTAATCTTAGATGACATAGTAGCTAATTCGTCTACTAGAGCTAACATATCTTTAGATACGTTATCGTCTCCTGCGCTTACTTTAAGTAAAATATCGTTCTCCATTAACTGAAGGTATTGGGATAGTTGTGTTTTTATATCTGCATCTAGTATCATTTTGATCGAACTCCTTAGATTTTGCCTACAAGGTCAAGGCTTGGTTTAAGTGTTGCAGAACCCTCTTGCCATTTAGCTGGGCAAACTTCACCTGGGTTGTTACGTACGTATTGAGCAGCTTTAATTTTGTTAACAAGAATGCTTGCGTCACGGCCGATACCGTCAGCATTGATTTCCATAGATTGGATAACGCCGTCTGGATCGATGATGAATGTACCACGAGCAGCAAGACCTTCTTCTTCCATTAAAACGTTGAAGTTTGTAGTGATTGTGCGAGTTGGGTCACCAATCATGATGTACTCGATTTTGCCGATAGTTTCTGAGCTATCATGCCATGCTTTGTGAGTGAAGTGAGTGTCTGTAGATACAGAGTATACTTCAACGCCTAAGTCTTTTAGAGTTGCATATTGGTTTTGTAAGTCTTCAAGTTCAGTTGGGCAAACGAATGTGAAGTCAGCTGGGTAGAAACAAACTACACTCCATTTTCCTTTTAAACTTTCGTCAGTAACTTGGATAAATTCTCCATTATGGTAAGCATTAGCTTTAAACGGTTTTACTTCTGTGCCGATTAATAACATGTTAAAATTCCTCCTAAATGTTGGTTTTGAGCATCAAAAAATAGTGTGCTCATAAAATATATCTTTTAATTAACTATAATAATTCTAATTCGATATTAATTATCATATAGAAGTGGTTATTTTGTCAAGAGAATAAACCAACTTTATACCAATTTAATTAATATTTATTCTCAATTAAGACTAACAGGGAACGGAAAGGTAATTTTAAGTCTATAAACTTTAGATGAGTGGTTGAAAGTTTATTGTGTATGTTAGAGAGTGTGTATAAGTTTAATTTCTTAGGAAGGAAATATTTCTTAGAAGTTGTGGTTTTGAAAAGGAACTGCTTACTTCTATTTTACAAAGAATTTTGTGATAAATAAAATAAAATGAATCGGAAATTTTTTGAACAATTTTTGTCATCTCAAATATATAATCAGGAAGTATATTACGATGATAGTTAGAAACATTGACTCAAAGTGCTAACAAGATATAATAAAACCTAGATATACCTTTCAAAAAGAAGAATACATATTTATAGGATGAAAAAATTCAACCTATTATTTTTTATAGCTTTTAGAAAACGCTTACAATTAGTGTGGAGGGGAAACCATGTCTAAGTTCACGAAGTATTTTTTAATGGAAGCTAAAGATGTGATTGCATATGTGAAAGAGAAATTATCTAAGTTTGAAAATGCAAAGGGGTTACAGTGTAAAGAAATAGGTGATGGCAATTTAAATTATGTGTTCCGCGTTTGGGATGAAAAAGAGAACATGTCTGTCATCGTAAAGCAAGCTGGGGATACAGCTCGCATTTCAGATGAGTTTAAGTTGTCGACGAATCGTATTCGTATAGAATCAGATGTTTTGCAGGTAGAGGATGAGTTAGCACCTGGACTTGTTCCTAAGGTGTATTTATTTGATAGTGTGATGAATTGTTGCGTAATGGAAGATTTATCGGATCACACAATATTACGTACAGCACTTATAAATCATCAAATATTTCCGAGGTTTGCGGATGATCTAACTACTTTTATGGTAAATACACTTTTGTTAACATCGGATGTTGTAATGAATCATAAAGAGAAGAAGGAACTTGTGAAGAATTATATAAATCCTGAATTATGTGAGATTACAGAGGACCTCGTATATTCAGAACCATTTACCAATCATAATAAGCGTAATGAGTTATTTCCGTTAAATGAGGGATGGATTAGGGAACATATTTATAGTGATAAAGAGCTTCGTATGGAAGTAGCGAAACGTAAATTTTCTTTTATGACGAATGCACAGGCATTACTTCATGGTGATTTACATACTGGCTCTGTTTTTGTAAGAGATGATTCTACAAAGGTTATTGATCCTGAGTTTGCTTTTTATGGACCTATGGGATATGACGTTGGGAATGTAATGGCGAATTTAATGTTTGCTTGGGTGAATGCAGATGCAACGATGTCACCTGGAGCTGAGAAAGATACGTATATGGATTGGTTACAAACTACGATGGTAGAGGTAATTGATTTATTTAAGCAGAAGTTTTTAGGTGCTTGGGATATTCATGTGACCGAGATTATGGCGAAGGAAGAAGGCTTTAGCGAAGTCTATTTGCAATCTGTATTAGAGGATACAGCTGCAGTGACAGGTCTGGAATTAATTCGCCGTATTGTTGGATTAGCGAAAGTAAAAGATATTACTTGTATTGGGAATGAGGAAGCACGTGCTAGAGCGGAGCGAATTTGTCTTCAAGTAGCGAAGAGTTTTATTTTACGAGCGAATCAATATAGAACGGGCACAAGTTTTGTAGAAACGTTAAAAGAACAGTCAACGCACTACGCGAAGTAAGGGGAGAATATGATGGAAGAGCAATTAATACCAATTCAGTGGAAAGATGATGCTTTAGTTTTGTTAGATCAAACGTTATTACCAAATGAAATTGTCTATGAATCTTTTAAAACAGCTGAAAGTGTGTGGGATGCAATACAAGTAATGAAAGTACGAGGTGCACCCGCGATTGGTGTTTCAGCTGCTTATGGAGTGTATTTAGGGATAAAGGAATTTGCTGAAAGTACGGAAGAAGGATTTATGGATGAAGTAAGAAAGGTATGTACATACTTGGCGACATCAAGACCGACTGCAGTAAATTTATTTTGGGCGCTTGAAAGAATGGAAAGTGTAGCGATAGATAATGCTCACTTATCAATCTCACAGCTGAAAAATAGATTACTAGAAGAGGCAAAAGAAATTCATAGAGAAGATGAAGAAATTAATCATCAAATTGGAGAGCATGCATTAACATTATTCCATGATGAAATGGGAGTATTAACGCATTGTAATGCAGGTGCTTTAGCGACGACTAAGTATGGTACTGCGACGGCTCCAATGTATTTAGCGAAAGAAAAAGGATGGAATTTAAAAATTTATTCGGATGAAACGCGTCCTAGATTACAAGGTTCAACGTTAACAGCATTAGAACTGCAGCGAGCGGGTATTGACGTTACTGTTATTACAGATAATATGGCAGCTATGGTCATGTCACAAGGGAAGATTGATGCAGTAATCGTTGGATGCGACCGTGTGGCAGCAAATGGTGATGTAGCAAATAAAATTGGCACATTAGGCGTATCTATTTTAGCTAAATACTACAACATTCCGTTTTATGTAGCAGCGCCAACACCGACAATTGATTTAAAGACATCGACAGGAAAAGAAATTCCGATTGAAGAAAGAGATGCTTCTGAAGTGATTAATCGCTTTGGACAATATTCAGCTCCGAAAGAAAGTAAAGTATATAATCCAGCATTTGATGTTACTCCACATGAAAATGTAACAGCGATTATTACAGAAAAAGGGATTGTAAAGGCACCGTTTACGGAGAATTTAAAAAAGTTATTTCAATAAGTAGATAAATATAAAAGTCAGTCATCATAAGCTTCATACTTAGGGGGATGTATATGTTATTACAAAAAGAAAGAGAAGAAATTGTAGCGTATGGAAAGAAAATGATTTCTAGTGGTTTAACAAAGGGAACGGGCGGTAATGTTAGTATCTTTAATCGTGAACAAGGTCTTGTTGCGATTAGCCCAAGTGGTTTAGAGTATTATGAAACAAAGCCTGAAGATGTAGTTATATTAAACTTAGATGGTGAAGTAGTAGAAGGAGAGAGAAAACCATCAAGTGAATTAGATATGCACCTTATTTACTATAGGAAGCGTGAAGATATAAATGCGCTTGTGCATACACATTCTCCTTACGCGAAGACGATTGCATCATTAGGATGGGAGCTTCCTGCTGTGTCATATTTAATTGCTTTTGCAGGCCCGAATGTACGCTGTGCGCCGTATGAAACATTTGGTACGAAGCAATTAGCGGATGCTGCTTTTGAAGGCATGATTGATCGTCGTGCTGTGCTACTTGCAAATCACGGTTTAATTGCTGGTGCAAATAATATAAAAATGGCGTTTACTGTTGCAGAAGAGATTGAGTTTTGTGCTCAAATTTATTATCAAACGAAAAGCGTCGGAGAACCGAAGCTTTTGCCAGAAGATGAGATGGAGAATTTGGCGAAGAAGTTTGAAGGGTATGGGCAACAGTAGAAATCTAACGGAAATGTTATTCAATGTGTATTAAAATGGCCGTGAAAGAATATATATTCTTCCATGGCCATTTTAGGATTTTAATTATTTAGATATATTTTTGAGTTGCGAATCTAATTTCCAAAAACCGATTCCTGAGAATAGTGCTGCTAATGAACCAATAATTGCAGCAATACCGATATCTCCGAACATCATTCCGCCCATTAAGATACCAAAAATTCCAATTAAGATAAGAATAATAGAAATAGCTTTCATTATACGATACTCCTTAAAACGTAAAAGTTATATGTGATAATATAACATTAATAGAGTTTATAATCAAAAATATTTTGTTCAGGAATTGTATTGAGGTAGGAAATATGAATGGTGAATAAAGGGTTAGGAGAAGGAAACGAAAGGAAAAAACATCCTCAAAATTGAGGATGTTTTTACGCTTTCTTAAGCAACAAATACATAAAGTAAGGAGCCCCAATTAAAGCAACGACAATACCTGCTGGAATGCCATTAGGATCAACGATATTTCGTCCAATTGTATCTGCTAATAATAATAGCCATCCGCCGATTAAAAGGGCGATAGGCATGAAGATTTGATGTCTTGGACCTACTAAAGATTTCGCGATATGAGGAGCCATTAATCCGATAAAGCTAATTCCTCCTGTTACGGAAACAGCTGCAGCTGCAAGTGCAACGGCTGCAACTAATAAGTACCTGCGTTCTTTTTCAATTTCAATTCCAACGCCGATTGCGACTGGTTCGTTTAATGCTAAGATGTTTAATCGATTTGCTTTATAGAAAATAAACGGAATGAATACGATTAACCATGGGAGCATTGCTAAAACGAAGATCCAGTCATCTCCCCAAATATTTCCGGCAATCCATTTTGAAATAAAGTCTACTTTCATACGATCAGCGGATGAAATAAGGACAATCATCGCTCCAGATAGTGCAAATGCAAAACCGATACCAGTTAATGTTAATCGTATTGGTTGAAGTCCAGTTGATTTACTATATGAAAATACGTAAATTAGAACAGCTGTCAGAAATGCCCCAATAAATCCAACGACAGGTAGTAAGTAAAGAAATGAACCTACGTCTATTGGAAAGTATAAAAAGAAAATAGCAACAGCAACACCAGCCCCAGAGTTAATACCAAGAATACCAGGTTCAGCTAAATCATTTCGGGTAATTCCTTGCAGAATAGCCCCTGATAAAGCGAGAGCCATACCAGCTAATAATGTAATGACAATTCTAGGTAGTCTTAAAGAGTATAAAACGAACTCCTCTTTAAAAGTCCCTTGCCCCATTAATGTTGGGAGTAGTCGATCATAAGATAAAGATGCTGAACCAAGTCCCATTCCAACTACAATGGTTGTGATGATTACTATAAGTAAAGCGAGTATAATGAGACGCTGTTTTCTTAAAATAGATTGCATCATGAGAATGTTTTTCCTCCTTTACGTACAATGAATAGGAAGAATGGTAATCCTACAATCGCGACAATTGCCGCAACTGGTGTTTCGTACGGAGCGTTAATAGTACGTCCGATTGTATCTGCAAGTAGCATAAAGGAAGCTCCAGCAATTGCTGACATCGGTATAACAAATCGGTAATCTGGACCGACAATTGGGCGTACCATGTGAGGTACCATTAAACCGATAAATGCCATATTTCCAACAAGCGCTACAGATGCACCTGCAAGTAAGATAATAATGATAAATAAAATAGTTTTAATAACAATAATTTTTTGACCTAGTCCAATAGCCACTTCCTCACTGAAACTAAGAACTGTCAATTTTTTTGCTAGTAAGATAGCGATAAAGATACTAATTGAAATGACTGGAATAATAATTTTTAATTGGCTCCAAGTTGTTCCAATTACGCCCCCAGCAGTCCAAAGTGATACATCTTGTGAAATTTTAAAGTAAATGCCAATTCCTTCTGAAATTGCGAGTAGAAATGCTGAAACTGCGGCGCCCGCTAATACAATTCGAAGAGGAGAAAGACCGCCTTTTTTCACCATACCAATTCCAAATACCATAATTGCGCCAATTGCAGCACCGATAAAGCAAGCTAACGTTAAGTAAAGATAGCTAATGGAAGGATTGAAAGCAAGTGTTAGTGCAAGCGCAGCATTTGCTCCACCAGATAGCCCTAATAATCCAGGGTCCGCAAGTGGATTTCGTGTTAATCCTTGCATAATTGCTCCAGAAACGGCTAATCCAGCTCCTACAAAAATAGCAGCAACTTCACGTGGTAAACGTATTTCTCGAATAATAGATATTTTGTCTCCTTTAGCGGAGGAAGTGAGTGCTAACCATACATCTTTTATCGAAGTATCTGCAGCACCTAATACCATTGCAACCATAAAAATAAGAAAGAATGCAATTAAGCTTAAAATTAGTTTGTATGTAAAAGCTATAGAACGTGGATTATCATGATATTTTGTCATTCGTTTCACATCTTTTCTGTTCATAGAATAAAGGAAGAGGAATTCTTAAATTAAGAATTCCTCATGTTTGTATTATTTACCAAGAAAGTTCTTCTTGAAGAAGTCTAGTTGGAAATCTAATGTAAGTGGATCATTGAAATAGAATTCCATCATGTTTGCTTCATATACGCGATTATTTTTTACTGCTGGGATGTTTTTATATGATTCTGTCTCTTGGAATGAGTTATCAGTATCTTTGTTTTTACTTACGATTAAGTAATCACCAGCAAATTCAGGTAATACCTCAGTAGATAATGCGTAGTAACCTTCTTTTAATGCTTTTTCTTTTACTTTTTCAGGCATTTTTAATTTCATTTCTTGGTACAGAATTTCTGTTCCGCGGCCCCAGTTTTCGCCGTATACATAAAGCTGTTTGTTGAAGTTTTCTACAACAGAAACTGTTGCATCTTCACCGATTTTTGCTTTAATTTCTTTACCAGCTTCTTGTGCACGTTTCTTGAAGTCATCAACCCAAGTTTTTGCTTCTTTTTCTTTGTTTAATAACTTACCAATTTCTAAATGCTGTGTTAAGTAATCAACTTTTCCGTAAGTGTATGTTACAGTAGGAGCAATTTTCTTTAACTTATCGACATTTTTAACATTTGATAAACCAATGATTAAATCTGGATTTAGTTCAGCGATTTTTTCAACATTTTCATCTGATACTTCAGCAACATCTTTAAGTTTACTATCAAAACGTGGGTTTTGTTTAGACCATGAATCTACCCCAACAAGATTTACACCTAATGACATTACGTTACCAGCGAATGATGATAGTACAACAACGCGTTTTGGATTTGCAGGAACTTCTACTTTACCATTTTCAGATTGGTATGTAATTGTTTCTGATTTACTACCTTTTGCATCGTTCTTTTTGTCTGTAGAGCCATTGCTACAAGCACTCATAACAAGAACGAAAAGAACTGTTAGTGAAATAAATAACTTTTTCATCGTCTTTCTCCTTTAACATAGATGATATGTGTATACAATAATTTGTTTAACTGTAATCTTTTTGAAAGAGTAGTGGTAAAGCAAAATGATTTATTAAAAATCTTGAATATGAGATTTTATAATATAGTATTAACCATATTAATGAAAGAAGATGTAATCTCAAATTTGCTAATTATTAACAAAATGATAATGATTATCACTATTGATTCTTTAAATAATATAATTTTATATAGGTGTATTGTCAATAGTAATTTTGATTGTAAATTTTGCGGAAACAGGTTATATTTTATTGAGAATGATAATCAATGATTAATAGCTGAGGAGTGAGCACGAATGAATCGAGAAGAATTGTTTGATGTAACCGTGATAGGCGGAGGACCTGCAGGGCTTTATTCAGCTTTTTATAGTGGACTCAGAGAAATGAAAACAAAAATAATAGAATTTCAACCACATTTAGGTGGAAAAATACATGTGTATCCGGAAAAGATGATTTGGGATGTAGGAGGACTATTGCCAGTTACAGGTGATAAGTTAATTGAACAACTTGTACAGCAAGGGTTAACATTTAAGCCGGAAGTTGTATTAGATACAAAAGTAGAATCGATTATTCGTAATCAAGATGGTACTTTTACATTAAAAACAAGTAATGGCGAAGAACACTTTTCAAAAACAGTTATCGTCGCAACAGGAAGTGGTATATTGAAACCGCAAAAGTTATCTATTGAAGGTGCTGAGCGATTTGAAGTATCGAATTTAAATTATACAGTTAAATCTTTAAAGCGTTTCAAAGGTAAAACAGTTATTATTTCCGGTGGAGGCAATTCTGCTGTTGATTGGGCAAATGAATTGGAACCAATTGCGAAAAAAGTGTATGTAACCTATAGAAAAGAAGAATTATCTGGTCATGAAGCACAAGTAAAACAACTTATGAACAGCTCAGCGGAGTGTTTCTTTAATACATCGATTACAAAATTAATTGCTGGTGATAATCATGAAGCGATCGAATATGTAGAATTAACAAATCATGAAACAGGTGAGGTTTCTCACTTACCTATTGATGAAGTTATTATTAATCATGGATATGAACGCGACATTACATTATTAGAAAATAGTGAGTTAGACGTTGCAATTATAGATAATTATTATATTGCAGGTAATGCAAATAGTGAGTCTTCAGTAGATGGATTATATGCTGCTGGAGATATTTTAAAGCATGAAGGGAAACTACACTTAATTGCAGGTGCATTCCAAGATGCTGGAAATGCTGTGAATAAAGCAAAGCAATTTATCCAACCAGATGCAAGTGAGTACGGAATGGTTTCTTCTCATAATGAAGTATTTAAGAAGAGAAATCGCGAACTGATTAAGCAGATGATAAAATAATAAGGAACAAGTATACCCCCACATACTTCTCTATTCAAATGGATGAGAGATGTACGTGGGGGTTTTCCTGTTTACTATATTTTCAATCATTATAATGACACCGGTTTCATCAGTTCATATGATATGAACATTTTTATTGGTAAAGCATCTTAGAAAACAATTTAGCTATGTTTTGCTTGCGCAGAACATGGCTAAATTACGCTGTCCCTTTAGCGCGTTCATTAGGAAATGGCATATTTAGTATAGAAGCAATATATTGTTTTCCATGTTTTCGAGCCAATGATTCTAATATTTGACGGACGCGTTTTGTAAGATGGCCTTGTTTTTTGATGGCTTCACAATATGCGTCATAGAAAGCATATTTAGCCCAAAGGAAATCATCTTGTTGGAATAAGAAATGATTTTTGTACCATTCACCAATTGTATGATAACAATTGTTTTCATGTATTGCTGTGCTTTGAGAAAGAAAACGATCAGATAAAGATACATTCAAATGAGAAATTGTGTTTTCTGTTTCAACTTGTAGTGTTTTTTCTAACATTGTAATGATGTGACGAGTAGCCATATGTTAACTCTCCTTTGTGTAAATGGGTAATACCATTCTATATTTAAAAAATTCTTACTATATAATACTATACAATATATGGAATGCATCTACCTGCTTTTTGAACTGCATTTACAAAATCTTTTTTATTTGTTTACAAAAATAAAGTAAAGTAAGATACAGTATAGATGAAAAAATAATAAAGGAATGAACGCATTGTATATAACAGTAGAAGAGACTGCGGAGTATTTGAATTTACCAAAATCGTATATTGAAGAGTTAATTCAGCAAAAGAAAATTCGTGCGCTATTCGATGGAGAGCAATATTTAGTAAATAAAGAACAATTTAATACACATTTAGAACAAATGGAGAAATATAAGCAATTAGTGGAAGAAATATTGAACGAACCAATTCCAGAAGATATGGATGTTAAAGACGAAGATTAAACTATGGAAAATCCCTTATGAAGATATGCAGAAATGTATATTCATAAGGGATTTTTTGTTTGAAGATATCAAAAACATAAGGAGTTCTTAGCCTTTCCTCAAATTTTGATAGGTAGTAGTCTACCATGTTAAAAGCATATTTTTTTCTAGCTAGGACAAACATAGAGAACGTAACCTGTACAGATACATATACTATCAGTGCAAAAGCTTATAAATTAATGGAAGGGGTTTTCTCGTGAGTTTATTTCATTGTGATTTTCTGAAAGACTTAATTGGATCTTTTGTGAGAGTAAACAGGGGTGGTCCAGAATCTCAAAAAGGGACAATAATATCAGTATGTCCGGACTACTTCGTATTGAAGAATGAAAAAGGTGAGCTTTATTACTATCAACTTAGCCATCTGAAAAGTATTACGAAAAATGCAAAAGACTGTGGATCAAGTGATTGCGATTGGGAAGATTGCGAATGTGCAGACGACTTTGAAGCACTACTTCTAAGCTTCAAATATTGCTGGGTGAAAATTAATCGCGGTGGTCCAGAGAAAGTGGAAGGAATTTTACAAGATGTTTCTTGTGACTTCGTTACATTAATTGTAAAAGAAGAAGTTATATTAATTGCAATAAAGCATATTAAAAGTGTTAACTATAATGCATTAGCATGCGGAGAGAGCGATGAGAGCGACGATAGTAAGGAAAGTAGCGATAATTCAGGTCGCGCTCGCGCACAAAGACAATCAAGTAGAGGAAGATAATAAGAAAGGGGGATACAAAATTGGAGAACGTATTATGCTGTGACCAAATTAAATGTTTAGTTGGTGAGAATGTAAAAGTAAATCTTCGCGGACCAGAAAGTCGAGTAGGGACACTGGTATCGTTAGGAAAAGACTATCTTACATTACAACTACCTCATGGTGAATTAGTATATTATCAGTTGAAACATGTGAAGAGTCTAGTGAAGAAAGTGAAAGAAAGTAAATGTGGCGATTGCTATAGTTCATGTTTCTGCTCTGATGAGGATACTTTTTTAGATATATTAAAAGACTTGAAGTATAAGTGGATAAAAATTAATCGTGGCGGTCCAGAGTGTGTGGAAGGTTTATTAAGTGAGGTACACCATGGCTGTATTACACTAGTAAACGGCGATGAAGTTATTTATGTAATTAAGTCTCATATTAAGAGTGTGAGTCAAGTAGTTAAATGTAAAAAGAATGAAGATGAATAATGTTTAATAAATAAGAGGGGCATTATGAGGGAAAGAGAAGAACAATTTCTTATTTCGATAGTATGAAAAGGAATTACTTACTATTAAAACAGAACTTTGCCCTGATTATTTTTTTAGAAATGGAAGACAGGTAAGAAGAAATTCATAGGAAGGAGGATATAGATGAATGAGTTAAACAAAAGTATTGGAGAAAATATATATGTTAAATTAATCGGTGAAAAAAGATTTAAAGGTGTATTAATTGATGTAGGAAATGATATCGTTGTTCTTTACAATGGACAAGATTACGTATATATATCTTTATATCATGTACAATACTATAAATTTTTAAGACCATATGACGAAGAAATATTAAAACCAGATGTTGATTCTGTAATTAAGAGGGAATCCCCTTCAATTTCTTTGAGAAAAGTATTAAGTACTTCTAAAGGGATTTTTACAGAAGTTTATGTAGCAGGAAATGCTCCAATACATGGTTATGTTACAAGTGTGATGAACGATTATATTGTTTTTTATAGTCCGGTTTATAAAACGGTATATATATCTTTAAAGCATTTAAAATGGTTAATTCCGTATAAAGAAAACCAAGTACCGTATGCCCTCAATAAAAATGAACTCCCCGTAAATCCGTTAAATATTACGTTAGCTAGAACGTTTGAAGAACAGCTTATTAAAATGACAGGGAAAATTATGGTGTTCGATTTAGGTGAGGAGTCCAATAAAATTGGAAAAATGGCGAAAATTGATGAAGGTCATATTGAAATATCAAAAGCACGTGATGCAAAAATGTATGTGAATATTCAACATGTAAAATCTGTCCATTGTCCGTAAGCTAGTTGAAAGGGCTGGCTTTTTCTTTTATATGCAGAAGAAAAGGTCGAGCCTATTTGTTTAGCTCGATTTGAATATGAGGGGAAAATGAATTGAATATAAATATACTATGGTGTGATTTTTTTAAAAAATTTTGCACTTATTTATAAAGAAATGTGTACGAGCTATCCTTTTATGTATTCAATTTATTTTTTGAGGAGGAGCTGCTCAACTAATTTATTAAAGGGGTTTTGTTTGTGGAGCAGTTTCCTAATTCGTTATCAATTACATTGCTTGGTAGTGCTGGTGGAGCAGCAAAAGCAGTTTTAGCAATTTTAAATCAAGCGATAGTAAATGAAAAAGATCCAATTTATGAAGTATTAAAGAATGCCAAATTTCATTTGGTGGATATAAAACAAAAAGATAGGACTTATTATGATGAGTTGTTTTCGAATCTGAAAGGTCAATTATATTTATATGAAATAAACCTTCAAAATGTAGTGGAATTTAAACAACATTTAAAAGAAAAAAGAACGAGTGTTGTGATTGATGTTTCAGGGGCAGATACAATTCGAGTATTAAGCTGCTGTAATGAACTTGGAATTTGTTATATTAATTCAGCCTTGGAAAATGAGGCGGTAGATCAGGACGATAGTTTAATCGGCTTTCAGCTTACGGAAAGATATACAAGGTTTGAGAAGGAGAAAGAGAAATTTACAAATATAAAAGCGATTATAGGTTCAGGGATGAATCCAGGTGTTGTTCAATGGATGGTTGTTGAACTTATGAAGGAACGACCAAATGAAAGGCCAAGAGCATGTTATATTGTAGAACATGATACGTCGTTTTTGAATGATACAGCACTTATAAAGCCACATACACTTTATGCTTCATGGGCAGTAGAGCGATTTTTAGATGAAGCGATCTGGAGTTATCCGATGTATATGAGTCATCATCGTCCTCTTTACTTTTATGAAGATGTATACGCTTCAGAGTATAAAGTGAAGTTAGGAGAAAAAGAATTCTATGGTTGTTTAATGCCACATGAGGAAGTATTAATTTTAGGGAAAAACTTCAATATGGAAGTTGGTTTTCTTTACCGAATTAATGAGTATACAACAAATATAATTAGACAGAACTTAGATCAAGTAGAAGATTTATGGAACTGGAATCGTAAAGTGTTTAATCCAGCGGAAGAAGAGATTGCTGGAGAGGACCTGGTCGGTGTGTTACTCGTTTATGAAAATAGTGAGACATATATGTATAATGTGATGAATAGTAGCCAAGTTTTTCGTAAGTATAAAACGAATGCAACGTATTTCCAGGTAGGGTGCGGGATTTATGCGGGCTTGTGCAGTTTACTTTTAGATCAATTTGAACAAGGTGCTTATTACGTCGAGGAGTTGTTATTAAATACAGAAAGTAAGTACGGTGAGTATTTAAATTTATATATGAAGGATTTTGTAATGGGGCATAATAAATTTACTGATGGATTGTTACATGATAGGGTAAGATGGATGTAAGTTGTTACCAAAAGGAAGGAGAAATCTCCTTCCTTTTAGTATTATAAGGTTAAATATTGCCCTGAAAGCAATTTCATACTTATACTTTAAGGAGATAACAATGAAAGTTTTTTGTATCGATCAAGGGGAGTTTTTATATGAACAAATACAAGAGCTTGATTTATGAAGAAAGAAGAGCCTTAAAGGTATTTATATTATTATTCTATATTATATTCTTTTTATATGACGCTATATATTATTTTGTATATCCTGCTATGAATATTAGTGGAACAGCGGTAGGGTGGCCAGAAGGTAGTCTTGGGATAGGTGTGCCTATATTTGTAATAGCATTATTTCCTATTTCTATATATCTTCAAAAAAGAGGGTATGTATATTCTGTAAAATATTTATTTTTATTTGGGTACATGTTTATCAATCTTGTTAATAATTTAATGATTTATTTGCGAACGGATAGACCTTTTGAACATGGTAGTATGGTAGAAATGTTATTAATTTTATTTGCCCCAGTTTTCGTGAATAGGAAATACTTTTATTTAGTGTCCTTTAGTGTAATTGGAAAGTACGTATTTTTCACATTGCTATTACAAGATTTAAAAGTGATAATTCCACTTGTTTTATGTGTATTTTATTTCATTATTTCACATTCTTTATTAAAACGATTTCAATCTTATGTAAGAACAGTGGTTGAAATGATGAACAATATGAAAGAGACGGAAAATTTAGCTGTGATTGGGACTATGTCTACAACAATTGCCCATGAAATTCGAAATCCGCTAACGGCGTTAAAAGGGTTTACGCAAATGCAAAAAGAAAGAAATCCAACTGATACGATGAGCTACGACATTATGCTACAAGAAATTGAAAGGGTTAATGGATTTGTTAGTGAATTGATGTTGTTAGGAAAACCAAAGCCAACAAATTATGAAAGGTGTAATATACGAGACATCCTTCTATATGTTGTGCATCTAATGGAAAGTTATGCAACGCAATATAGAGTTAAATGTCATTTACAAGTAGATGGGAATTTACCGGCTATAAACGGTGATGATAAGCAATTAAAACAAGTGTTATTAAATATCATTAAAAATGGAATAGAATCAATGCCAGAGGGTGGAGAAATTTATATCCGTGCATATCAAAAAACGCAAGGACATTTGTGTATTTCTGTTGAAGACCAAGGATTTGGTATAGAAAATGAGAAGTTAGAAAAAATCGGCAAGGCGTTTTACACAACAAAGGAGAATGGTACAGGACTTGGATTAATGATTACATATAAAATTATTAAGGAACATCAAGGAAGTATCACAATCCAAAGTAGTGTAGGAGTAGGAACGAAAGTAGAAATTTTTCTTCCGAGCGTTTAATGTATTGAGAGAAAAGATTTTTCAGAAAAGTGTTCTTGTTGTGTAAATATAAACATTTTATAAAATGTTTCAAGAAGGGTTTTTTTTATAAAATACTTCGTTTATAATGGAGGAAAATATCGACATGAGATTGATTGCTCATGTAACGGTTCAGTAGTGTTATGAAAAGATAAGAAGGGGTGCACGCGCATCCTTTTTTCTATGCAGATATTATGAAAGAGGTGGTATGATGGAATTAACATTAAATTCGACTGTATGTTTACATACAATTCAATTTAGAAAAGAGCAAAAGAATTATATTGTAAAAGATACAATTACAGGAGAAAAATATGAAATGCCGCCACTTTGGATTGATGCACTAGCAATGATGCGTGACGGTTTTTTATTGGGAGAAATTGAGGAGAAATTAAAAGAAGAGTATCCAGCTGAAGAAGTAAATATGTTAGCGTTCACGAGGCAACTGTTAGAGCTGGAACTTGTTGAAATGGTAGATGGTGAAGAGATAGCTTGCACAAAGAAGAAAGAGATAGACTGTTTAGCTTGGGTGCGTCCTCGTGTGGAACAATTCTTTCTTAATTTAAATAGAAAATATAGAAGCAAAGGTCAGTAATGACCTTTGCTTTTTTTGTAGCCTCATTTAAAAAATAACAGCGAATGCTCTTGCGAAAGCACCGTCACTATCTTTAATTTTTAAAGGTGCTGCCGAGAAAAAGAAGCGTTTCGCTTCGATAGCATCTAGATTTGTTAAGTTTTCAATTAAATAAATATTATTCCCTAGCAATATGTGATGGATCGGTGATGTTTCTGTCGTTACTTCATCAGGAGAAATGAAATCTAAACCGATAGATTTTACTTTTAATTGAACTAATTCTTCAGCTAACTCTTCAGAAAGATAAAATGCTTCTTTCTCATAAGCTTCCGTATTCCATTTAGTGGATAGATTGGAATGAAAAATAACAATATCACCTTCGTTTATGTCAGCATTATGCAATACTGCCTTAGGTAATTTTCGCTCTTTAATGTGAGTTACATCGATAAGAACGGCTTCGCCTACAAATTGATCAAGGGGTAATTGATCGATGGTCGTTGCGCCTGAAATAAAATGCGCAGGTGCATCACAATGCGTGCCCACATGAACGACGGAATGAAAATCTGTAACTTGATAGCCTGCTTCTTCAACGCTTGTAACAGCTTCTAGTTGTATTTTTGGTGTTCCAGGAAATTGAGACATATTATTTTCAAATGTTTGCGATAGATCAATTACTTTCATTTTACATACCTCCAATATATGTTTTTCAAATAATAAAAAGCTCATCCTTCAATATCAAGAAAGATGAGCTTTGCATGCTAGTTGAGTTTTATCTTCCAAAATGCAATGCATTTTGCAGGAATTAGCACCTATTCAGTTTGTATAAACTGAGGTTGCTGGGCTTCAAAGGGCCGGTCCCTCTGCCTCTCTTGATAAAGAAGTATTCAGTTTTTAAAATCGGAATTTTCCGATAGTTAAATTGTAATTCATTTCCTTTTTGTGTGCAATACAAAATAGGTATTCACCCAAATAAAGCCGCTCGCATATTGTAGCTTATGTAAATACAATGCTGCGAAGGAGTGAGTGCAGTGACAGGAAATGTATTGAATTATTATGCTGGTGGTAATACAGCTAGAGGATTTCATAATTTATACGAAGAGAATTTAAAAGAATTAGACAGATTATTTATCTTAAAGGGTGGTCCAGGAACGGGGAAATCTTCTTTAATAAAGGCAATCGGTCGTGAATGGGTTGAAAAAGGATATGATATCGAATTTTTACATTGTTCTTCTGACAATAAATCGGTTGATGGTGTAATTATCCCAAAATTAAAAGTAGGAATTGTTGATGGGACATCACCGCATGTTATTGAGCCAAAAATGCCAGGAGTTGTTGAAGAGTATATAAATTTAGGAATTGCTTGGGACTCAGATAAACTAAGAAAGCAGAAGTTAGAAATTGAAAGATTTGTTTCAGAAGCAAGCAAAGCTTTTCAGTCTGCTTACGCACGTTTTAAAGAGGCATTGGTTATACATGATGAGTGGGAGAAGATATATATTGATAATATAGATTTTAATAAAGCGAATGAACTAACCGATCAGCTAATCCAGAAATTATTTGCAGATAAAAGCGGGAGACAATCTCTTGTAAAACATCGTTTTTTAGGAGCTGCTACACCGAAAGGAGCAGTTGATTTTGTCCCTAATTTAACAGAAGGGTTACCACATCGTTATTTTATAAAAGGGCGCCCAGGTTCTGGAAAATCAACGATGCTCAAAAAGTTAGCTAAGGCAGCTGAAGAAAAGGGGTTTGAAGTTGAAGTATATCATTGCGGATTTGACCCGAATAGTCTTGATATGGTTATCGTAAGAGAATTAGGTTTTGCAATTTTTGATAGCACGGCACCACATGAATATTTTCCAAGTCGCGAGGGTGATGAAATTATTGATATGTATGCCCTTATTGTTACGCCAGGGACGGATGAGAAATATGCGAAGGAAATTCGTGATGTTTCCATTCAATATAAAGCAAAAATGAATGAGGCGATGTCTTTCTTAGCGAAAGCAAAATCGGTTCGTGATAAATTAGAACGAATTTATATTGCTGCTATGGATTTTTCAATAGTAGATGCATATAAAGAGGAGATTCAAAAAGAGTTTGAACGAATTGCTACTACTGTAATCGAAAAGCAACAATAGACGTTTCATTAGGCTGTCAGTAATTTCTGACAGTTTTTTTGGTATGTAGTAAAATTAGTATTGTATTTGTCGAATTTCCAAGGAAATAATCAAAAAATGGAGGTGTTATGCAATGAGAGAGAAAATCGAGTTGGAGTTAGAAAGAATTGAAAAAGAGAATGATGTGAAAATTTTATTTGCGGTAGAATCAGGGAGTCGTGCTTGGGGTTTTCCATCGAAAGATAGCGATTATGATGTTAGGTTTGTTTATATACATCCGGTAGAATGGTATTTATCAATTCATGACAAACGAGATGTAATTGAATATCCAATTAGTGATGATTTAGATATAAGTGGTTGGGATATTAAAAAGGCGTTGCAACTATTCGCGAAGTCGAATCCTGCTTTACTTGAGTGGATTCGATCACCAATTTTTTATTCGAAAAACTCTAATTTTCCAGAACTACTTCAACAGATGAGTGAGAAGAATTTTGATCCAAAAGCAACGATATATCATTATTTACATATGGCGTCGAAAAATTATCGTGAATTTTTGCAAGGTGAGAATGTAAAGCTGAAAAAGTACTTTTATGTATTACGTCCCATTTTAGCTTGTAAGTGGCTAGAAGAGAAAACGACTTTACCTCCTGTAGAATTTGACCGATTGATTACAGAATTATCATTAGAACGTAGCGTATTAGATGAAATTGAAAAGTTGTTAATAAAGAAAAAAGCAGGTACTGAATTAGATGTTGGATTGAAAATTAAGGTGCTAAATCAATTTTTAGAAGAACAAATTCATTACTATCAGGAATATGTAAAAGGAATTGAAAAGGGATCAGGAATCGATATTGAGAGTTTAAATACATTGTTTCGAGATATGTTGTTTGAAGCATATGAAAAAGAGCACAAGTAAGTTTGTGCCCTTTTTATTTTGTAGGAATGAAGAAAACAGATATAGCTGCGATAAGACCTGCAAAGGAGAATAAGTAAAAATTCCATGCTAAGTCATATTGCATTGTCATAATAATACCGACGAGAATTGGGCCAGCAATTGCACCAACTCGGCCAAGTCCCAGTCCCCAGCCTAAGGAGGTAGCTCGGATATGTGATGGGAAGTATTGTGTTACATATGCATTTAATATTTGAGTAATACCGACCGATCCAATACCAGCAAGGCCAATTAAAAGATAAATGATTGTAACAGATGGCTTAATTGTTAATAGTCCGATACATATGGCTGCCATAAGATAAGAGATGCTAATAACAATTTTTGCGCCTATACGATCAGCAATTGCTCCAGCGAATAACGCACCAACAGCTGCGGTAATATTTAGCATAAGTAGAAAAGACAGACTAGATCCAAGAGGATATCCCGCCTGGCGCATCATCTGTGGTAACCAAGTGTTTAAACCGTATATTAAAAACATTCCCATTATATAAGTGATCCAAAAAAGTAGTGTTGCTTTTATGTATTCTTTTGAGAATAAAGTAAAAAATCCATTTTTCTTTCGTATAGTAGATGGAGCTTGATGAGTTTTATTTTTTACATGAAATTCAATTTGAAAACGATTAAGGATTTGGTTCACTTCTTCTTGGCGATTACGTGATAATAAAAATTGAATGGACTCAGGTAAATAGCGAATAATGAAAGGAATGAGGAGTAGTGGAATCATTCCGATACCAAACATAATTCTCCATCCGAAATCTTCTAACATAAACATAGACAAAATAGCACCTAATACGATACCTAAAGGATAGCCAGTAAACATAAGAGCATAAATAAAAGATTGCCTTTTTTTTGGTGAATATTCAACAGTAAGTGCTGAAGCCGTTGGGATAACACCGCCTAATCCGATTCCTCCTATAAATCGAGATAATCCAAATAACTCAGGAGAAGAAGCGATAGCCGCTAAACCCATTGTGATAGAAAAAAGTGCTAAACAGCATATAAGCGTCCATTTACGCCCAATTAGATCTGTAATCGTTCCAACTAGAATAGCCCCAATAAACATCCCAAATAAAGCATAGCTTGCAATTGTACCAGCGTGCGCTGGTGATAGCGCCCAGCTTTTGTCTTCTAGGAGCTTTGGTAGAACGGCACCGTAAATACCTAAATCATATCCATCAGCTAAAATGGCTAGCCAACAAATAAAAACAACAAGTTTTGTAATAGAGCTTGAAAAGATAGTTTCTGTAGATTCTAGATGAGGTGGAGCTGAAGGTTGCATAATATTCACCCCTTTTAATTTGTAGATGAATATATTATTTTATTTAATGTTAATATTTTCCTTCCTGTGTCGAAATTTATCTGAACAGGTTTTATAACAAATAAAGAAGTTCAACCGTAATTCTGTTGAACTTCTTTATTTGTTTACTCATTATCAACGCGTTTTAACGGTTGATCTGCTGGGCCTTCAAGAACGTCTCCCTCAATTGAAAAACGAGAACCATGGCAAGGACAATCCCAAGTACAATCACCATTATTCCATTCAACTTCACAGCCGAGATGTGTACAAGTTGTATCGACGATATGTAATTTTCCTTCTTTGTCCTTATAAGCACCTGCTCGTTTACCGTTAACATGTACGACAGATCCTTCACCAACTTCGAGATCTTCTGGCTTACGTAATGCGGTTTCAATCTTTCCTTCAATTAAATGTTTCGCAACATCAATGTTCTGGGAGAGGAACGTTTTTATATCTGGATTTGCATGGAAGCGTGATGGTGCATACAGTTCTTTATAGGGACTGTGGACTTTTAAGATGGAGTCCTTCAGTAGGTGAGCGGCAGCAGTTCCAGTTGTCATGCCCCATTTGCGATATCCAGTTGCAACAAAGATATTTGGATTTCTTTCGTTAATATGTCCGATATAAGGAAGCTTATCTAGAGTGATTAAATCTTGTGCTGACCATCTATAAGGAACCTCGTCTATTCCAAAAGTTGCTTCAGCAAAAGAATAGAGTGCTTCATAATGAAGCATCGTATTTATTCCTTGTCCTGTTTTATGACTCTCTCCGCCAATCAAAATTAATTTTTCTCCATTGTTTGTTATATAGCGTAAGGAGCGCTTTGGATCATCAATACTTAAATACATGCCACCTGGATAATCCGTTTTTGCTTTTATTGCAAGAGCGTAGGAGCGTTCTGCGTACATTCGCGTAAAGAAAAAGCTATTTGCATCATAAAAAGGAAAATGTGAACAAGAGACGACATATTCACAAGTGATATGATGGCCCTCTTTTGTAATTATTTGTGGATGATCTCCCTTTTCCACATCCATAGCTGTTGTTTGTTCGTAGAGCTTTCCGCCCATCTCCACAAACTTTTCTAAAAGTGTTTTTAAATAAAGAAGGGGATGGAATTGTGCTTGATTTTTCATTATAAGCGCAGATTGTACTGGAATAGGAATCGATAGAGATTGAACATAGTCACAAGGTATATTTAATTTTTGATAAGCTTCATATTCTTTCGATAAATTTCTTAATCCGTTATCGGTAGTTGTATATAAATATGAATCTTCATTTGAGAAATTACAGTCGATTTTATATGTTTGAACAGTTTCATTTATGAATTGTAGAGCCTGATTATTTGATTCATAGTAAAGCCCGGCCTTTTCTACACCGAAATGGTTTATTAATTCATCATAAATAAGATCATGTTGTGCTGTTACTTTCGCTGTTGTATGCCCAGTCGTTCCGTTTAAAATACGACCAGAATCAATTAAAACAACATCGATGCCTTCTTTTGCAAGTAAATAGGCAGTAGTAATACCTGTAATACCAGCACCGATAATAGCAACTTTTGTCTTTATATTTTCGGATAAACGAGGGAAAGTAGGAAACTGAGTAGATTCAATCCAATAAGATAGCGGCAGTTGTGGAAATGTATCACTTGTCATTGCGGAAACCTCCTGATTTTAGAACAATTTTCCTTTTAATATTTCCATAATATATGAAATTCATGTGTGTTGTTTTAGAAGTAGTCTATTTTTATTAAAAGAGGTTATAAATTATTTTAATATAATTAATTAGATGGGGCATTATGAAGTGGTAGGATTTATATAAAACTAAATTCAAGTGATTCTGTTTGTTGATTACATAGGGAGTTATTGAATGAGATAGAGTCTATGGCGTTTAAGAAAATGTCTATATATAGTGGGTAAATCCTTATGGAATCTATACATTTTCTTTAGTGAAATAAAGTATGATTATAAAAATATAACCACCTTTTATTACTAGGTCATAAAAGGTGTTGACAATATAGAAATTCTATTGTTATGATTCATCATGTGGAAAGGTTGATAGAGAGTAAAAAGAGAAATGTTTTTCATTGATAATAAAAGCGAAAAATAAGTGACGATAGAGTGAGTATATTTTCCTTATAATAGATGCTTTTTGGATCATCTAGTAAAATCAATCTGGAAGCAAGAATTGATATATGTAAGTTGCGCAAGGCGCGGCATAAGAAAGGAGCAAAAGGATGAAGGAGCTTCATACGTTTGGGTGGTATGCAGCACGTGTATCACCACATTTGCCGAAAAAAGCATTTAAACCAGTGCCTACTCGTTTATTTGGTGGACTGGCTTATTTGCTTGTGGCATTGGCGGGGTTAATATCGATTGGTGTATTTGAATTGAATGTGTGGGCGAATCTAGGAATTGCGATTGTTCTTGGATTATGTTTTGCTTCACTTGGATTTTTAGGGCATGAAATTTTACATGGAACTGTTGTAAGAAAGGCATGGCTTCGTGACTTCTTAGGCGCGATTGCATTTATGCCATTATCAACAGGGCCAAAGCTTTGGAGAAAGTGGCATAATGCAACGCATCATGTTCATACACAGCATGAAGAGAATGATCCGGATGCATGGCCGACACTTGAGAAACTTAAGAAGAGTAAGTTTTTGAGTTGGGTATATCGTATGCCTCTACATGTACGTTCATTCTTTAGTTTTCTGTCACTAACAATTCAATTTACATTGCATTCGACTCGAATGTTCTTTCATTTTATAAAAGAGTTCAAGTCATCCAATCAAAAATCTGTATGGCTTCAACTTCTTTTGCCTTGGACAGTTTGGATTAGTTTATTGTTTATTATGGGACCTGGAAAATGGTTATTTGCATATGTCATTCCGTTGTTAATTGCTAACTTTATTGTAATGGCATATATCGCAACAAATCACCGCTTAAATCCAATTGTTCCAGTAAATGATCCGTTAGCAAACTGTTTATCAGTAACAGTGCCGCGCTGGGTAGACGTTTTACATTTCAATTTCTCATATCATACAGAACACCATCTGTTTCCTGCTATGAGCTCTAAATACTATCCGTTAGTAAAAGAGAAGATTAAAGAAATGTGGCCGGAACGTTATCACGAAATGCCGATGACAAAAGCATTAGCAGCCCTATGGAATACACCACGTGTGTATTATCACGGAAGTGAATTAGTGGATCCGCATAGAGAGCATTTCTATGGTTCTTTAGGAAATGGACTAGATCCTCATAATATTTCATATCGTGAGGAACATATAGAGGAAGACGAGAGTATTAAAAAAGTAAATCAGTAAAAATTAATATATTTTTGCAGTGAAAAAGCAAGCCATCTCAGGCTTGCTTTTTCTTATAAAGAAACTTCCTTTTTGTTCTTTTTATGGACTTGGACGGAGTTAGTTTCTTTTCGTTGTAATCGTTTTTCTAAAAGATTAACAAAATAAGTAAATAGAAGAACAAGTACGAGATAGTATGCACCAACGATTATGTAAGTATCTAATTGTTGGAAGTTACCTGCTGCAATTGATAAACCTGATCCCCATAATTCGGACATTCCTACATAAGCAACAAGTGAAGAATCTTTTAATCCGATAATAAATTGGTTTCCTAGAGGAGGAAGAGACAGACGAAATGCTTGTGGTAATATAATTCGTCGCATAGCTAAAGGATAAGGCATGCCTAAAGAGCGAGCTGCTTCTAATTGTCCCCGGTCAACGGATTGAATAGATCCACGGAAAATTTCCGTAATATATGCACCGTTATGAATTGCTAAAGCGATTGCTCCTGCCCAAAAAGGGGTGAAAACAACAACGGATGTAATTCCAAAATAGAGAATGGCAATTTGAACAATTAAAGGTGTACCACGAATAATAGCAATGTAGACATGAGCGATACTATTTAAAACTTTATTGTTAGAGATTCGAAAGAAAGCGAATAATAATCCAATTAATGAACCGAGTACTAGGGAAGTTAATGTTAATTGTAATGTGACAATAGTAGCCTTTAAGAGTGTGGGATAGGAAGAGATAAAAATTTCAAACATGCGTTTCACCTCATATTGTATAGATTTTAGTAGAGAATGAAATGCCCCACATAAAATGAATACTTAATCAGTGGGGCACTGTTTATGAATCTTTTGAATGGCTAACTTACTAACTTACTAACTTACTTACTTCGTTTTTTCCTCTTCACCAAGAATATTACGCCCGAACCATTTTTTACTGATCTTTTCATACGTACCATCTTTAATGATTTCATCTAACGCTTTATTTACTTTCTCAACCATTTCTTTATCATCTTTGCGAATAGCAATTCCCATTTCATCAAGATTTAATGGTTTTCCGGCTTCTTTTATATTCGATTTTCCTTCTTTTATCATACGTAGACCAACCATTTGATCCGTAATTACTGCATCAACACGCCCAGGCTCTAAATCCATAAGAGCAGTAATATCACTGTCATATTCTGTGATTTGATCTGTATATTTTGCAACAAGATTTTTAAAGGTACTAGCTTTTACAACACCAATTTTCTTACCTTTTAAATCTTCTGGAGAAGAGATAGCGGTATTCTTTTTAGCCACAAAAATTTGGGCGCCAGACCGATAGTACGGATTTGAGAAACTAACAGCTTTTAAGCGCTCCTCTGTAATTGCCATACTACCCAGTATTACATCATATTTCTTCGCTTGAAGACCTTGAATTAGCGTTTCCCATGGGTTTGTAACTGGCGTAGCCTTCATGTTCATCTTTTTAGCAAGAGCTTCACCGATTTCTACATCAAAGCCGACAAGTTTGCCGTCATTTTCTTTATAGTTAAAAGGTTTGTATAATCCACTCATCGCATAGCGAAATTCTTTTTCACCATTTGATGAAGTAGTAGAGCTTTCTTTGCTACAAGCTCCTAGTATGAAAGATGTACATAGTGTAATGCTAGCAACAATGGTTAATAGTTTCCTTTTCATAAAACCCCTCCTATATATTGATCATACGGATGGTTTTTTAGTATGTTATTGAAATAGTTTATTTGGATGATTAGTTGTGCACCGTATGAATGTATTCCTTTTCGTTTGAAACAGAAGTTACATTATAAAACGTTGCGTAAAAATTGTTTTGCCCGTTCATGTGATGGAGCTGAAAAGAATTGTGCTGGCGGAGCATCTTCTACAATCTTTCCATCATCCATAAAGATGACGCGATCAGCTACATCTCTTGCGAAATTCATTTCATGAGTAACAATAACCATTGTCATCCCTTCTTCAGCAAGTTCTTTCATAACTTGCAATACTTCTCCAACAAGTTCAGGGTCTAAAGCTGAGGTAGGCTCATCAAATAGCATAATCTTAGGGCTCATTGCAAGAGCTCGTGCAATGGCAATGCGCTGTTTTTGACCACCTGAAAGAAGATGAGGAGTTACATCCGCTTTATCTTGAAGGCCGACTTTTTGGAGAAGTTGATTTCCAATATCCTTTGCATTTGCTTTCTCTAATTTTTTTACGTGAATAGGTGCTTCTATGATGTTTTCTAGTGAGGTCATATGAGGAAAGAGGTTAAAGTGCTGAAAAACCATACCGACATTTTCACGGACTTTATTTAAATTTGAATGCTTTGGATCAATTCGCTCACCTTGTAAGTGAATTTCGCCTTCATCGTACATTTCTAAAAAGTTAAGACAGCGAAGTAATGTACTTTTACCAGAACCACTGGCACCAATTAAAACAACAACTTCTTTTTCTTTTACTTCTAAATCAATTCCTTTTAACACATCAAGTGAACCGAATGATTTTACTAGATTTCGAACTTGAATCATACAAAACCCCCAGTTAAAAATATATTTTACAAATGTTGCCCCTTATTTCTGTTATTAGTCACAAATTGTCAGAATCCTTTATTTTTTTCGTGCAATTTGATATTCAAAGAAATAATAATTTTTAAAATCCCTATATCCTTCTATAATGAAAATATGGATAATAATATATAGGTAGTATTTATATTGCTTATAAAAAGGGGGAAAGGGAAGATGGAAAAAGAAAGGAAAACATTTTCTTTTGGATTACGTACACAACTTATGCTATTCACTACAGTTTTAGCTTTCATTACATATTCAACAAGTATATTTTTTATTTACGTGATATACGATTATTTTCAAAGTTATGTAAGTCAAACTGTATATAATATTCTTGTTATGTTATTAGGGGTAGTATGGTCTGGGATTTTAGCATATGGAGCAGCCGTATTTTTAATTAAACCGCTTCGAAAGTTAGAGGAGGCGGCAAGAAAAGCAGCTGATGGTGATATTCGTGAAGATGTTCCATTACCGAAGACAGATGATGAAATTAAATCTTTAAGTGTTGCATTTAATATGATGTTAGGAAACTTAAGGGGCATGGTAAAAAATATTGATACAACATTTTCTTATACAAACAATCAAGTACAGCAGATTAGAAAACAAACAGGAGAAGCAACGAGACAAGCGCAAGGTGTATCTGAGACTCTTGCAGAGATTTCTTCAGGCGCTGAGCAATCAGCAGCATCAATTCAAGCAATTGTTTCTGCTGTTGATACAACGACGTCTATTGCAAGTGAAGTAGAAGAAAAAGCGAAGCAGTCTGATACGTTGTCTTCAGAAATGGTTCAAGCTTTAGGGCATAGTACTCGTGTCTTTACGTCTTTAATTCAAGGTATTCAAACATTGGCAAAAGAAAATGAAGATTCAATGCAAAATGTACAGAAGTTAGAAGAACGAATGAAACAAGTAGAACATATTGTGTCTGTTGTGAGTGCGATTGCTAGCCAAACGAATTTATTAGCACTAAATGCTTCTATTGAGGCAGCTCGCGCAGGAGAGCATGGAAGAGGTTTTGCGGTTGTTGCGGAAGAAGTACGTAAACTTGCTGATGAAAGTGATCATTCTGCAAGAAACATATCTCAGTTATTACGGAATATGCAAGATGAAGTACAACAAGTTGCAATGAAAATGACAGAACAAGTGAAAATAGCTAAAGAAGAGGCGAAACGTGGGGAAGCTACGGAATTAATTTTAAAAGAAATGTCATCAAGTGTTATGGAAGTAGCCGATGCAACTCAGCAAATTAGTAGTTATATGAATGAACAAGTGAGCCACATTCATCAAACAGGAGCACAAACAAAAGCTGTAGCAGCAATTGCTGAAGAAACGTCAGCTGGTTCGCAAGAAGTGGCGCGTGTGACGCTACAACAGTCTAAAAATATGATAGTAATCGATCAATTATTAAAAGATTTAGAGAAGCAAGCAACTGATTTGAAACAAACAATTGAACGATTTTCAATGTAAAAGGAAGAACAGAATGCTGTTCTTCTCTTTTTTATTTAGTTTGATTTAATATTTACAGTTAAACTATGAACGTTTCCGCAACATTCTTTTCTCTCCCTTTCGGATGAAAATTATAGCGAGCTATAATATTAAAAGGGGTGTCTTTTATGAAAAAAGAAAAAAGACAACGGTTAATTAAACAATTTGTAAAGGAGTATGAAATAGATAAGCAAGAAAGATTAGTAGAATTGTTAGCAAAAAAAGATGTATTAGTAACACAAGCTACGGTTTCTCGCGATATTCGTGAGTTAAACTTAACGAAGGTACCTTCTCAAGAAGGATTAATGATATATAAAGTTTTCTCAGAAGAGCATTTACAAACTGATATAAAGTTAAAGAAAAAATTACGAGAAGTTGTTGTGAAAATTGATTGTGTAGATCAATTAATGGTTATTAAAACATTACCTGGTAATGCACATGTTATTGGTGTTTTATTTGATGAGTTAGATTGGAAAGAAAAAATAGGATGTATATGTGGAAATGATACATGCCTTATAATTTCACAGTCGAAATCAGATAGGGAGATTATAGAAGAAAGATTAAATTTAATTATTTAGATGTAAAAATCCTGTTTTTAATAAAATTAAAAACAGGATTTTTGTTTAAATACGGAAGTTGAATATTCAACATATATGCGTAATATATGTGTTTTTTATTGAAAAAGCGAGAGAGTTTGTTATAAAAATACAAATTTGTATGATTTTTAAAAAATAACTTGTTTAATATTTCACAATGATAATGTGGATGCTTTCACAAAGATGAAAGTGCAGAGCATTTATTATGTACTTGTAAGACATCAAACATATTTAAAAGGAGGTACAACAAATGAAACATCCGATACATGTTACTTCAGAAATTGGGGAATTACAAACGGTTTTATTAAAACGACCGGGTAAAGAAGTGGAAAACTTGACGCCAGATTATTTGCAGCAATTATTATTTGATGATATTCCATACTTACCAATTATTCAAAAAGAGCATGATTATTTTGCACAAACGTTACGCAATCGGGGTGTTGAAGTTCTTTATTTAGAAAAACTAGCCGCTGAGGCGTTAGTAGATAAAAAACTTCGAGAAGAATTTGTTGATCGTATTTTAAAAGAAGGACAGGCTGACGTAAATGTTGCACATCAAACTTTAAAAGAATATTTACTTTCCTTTTCAAATGAAGAATTAATTCAAAAAATTATGGGCGGTGTACGGAAAAACGAAATTGAAACAAGTAAGAAGACACATTTATATGAATTAATGGAAGATCATTATCCGTTTTACTTAGATCCAATGCCTAATTTATATTTTACTCGTGATCCAGCAGCTAGCGTGGGCGATGGCTTAACGATAAATAAGATGAGAGAACCAGCGCGTAGACGTGAATCATTATTCATGGAGTACATCATTAAATATCACCCAAGATTTGCAAAACATAATGTACCAATCTGGTTAGATCGTGATTATAAATTTCCAATTGAAGGTGGCGACGAGCTAATTTTAAATGAAGAAACAATTGCGATTGGAGTGTCTGCTCGTACTTCAGCTAAAGCAATTGAACGTTTAGCTAAAAATCTCTTTAGCCGACAAAATAAAATTAAGAAAGTGTTAGCAATAGAAATTCCAAAATGCCGAGCATTTATGCATTTAGATACAGTATTTACAATGGTTGATTATGACAAGTTTACAATTCATCCAGCCATTCAAGGGCCAAAAGGGAATATGAATATTTATATTTTAGAAAAAGGATCAGATGAGGAAACTCTTAAAATTACACATCGTACTTCTTTAATGGAAGCATTAAAAGAGGTATTAGGCTTAAGTGAATTAGTTCTTATTCCATGTGGAGGAGGAGATGTAATTGCTTCTGCTCGTGAACAATGGAATGATGGCTCGAACACATTAGCAATCGCACCAGGTGTAGTTGTTACATATGATCGCAACTATGTATCCAATACGTTATTACGGGAGCACGGTATAGAAGTAATTGAAGTGCTAAGTTCGGAATTATCTCGTGGTCGTGGGGGTCCACGTTGCATGAGTATGCCAATTGTTCGTAAAGATATTTAGTATAAATAACGGAGAAAGTAGGGATGAAGTATGTTAATGACTAGACCAAATTTAAAAGGAAGAAGCTTTCTAGCAGAAAAAGATTTTACACAAGAAGAATTGTTATATTTTCTAGATTTGGCAGCAGAATTAAAAGAGAAAAAGAAAAATGGTATCCCGCATCATTATTTAGAAGATAAGAATGTAGCGCTCTTATTTGAAAAAACCTCCACTCGTACGCGCTGTGCATTTACAGTAGCATGTACAGATTTAGGGGCGAATCCTGAATATTTAGGGAAAGGTGATATTCAGCTTGGGAAAAAAGAATCCGTAGAGGATACAGCAAAAGTGTTAGGGCGTATGTTTGACGGAATTGAGTTTCGTGGATTTAATCATGAGACTGTAGAATCTTTAGCACAAAATTCTGGTGTGCCAGTTTGGAATGGATTAACAGACATGTGGCATCCAACACAAACACTAGCAGATTTATTAACAATTAGAGAACATGTAGGGAAGTTGAAAAATGTGAAGCTCGTTTACGTTGGAGATGGACGAAATAATGTTGCTAATAGCTTACTAGTTGGTGGAGCAATCGTTGGAATGGATGTACGTATTTGCACACCAGAATCTTTATGGCCTGCACAAGAAGTAATTGATTTAGCAAAAAAATATAATGAACAGGTAATGATAACAAGTAATGTGGAAGAAGCTGTTGCGAATGCAGATGTAATTTATACAGATGTATGGGTGTCTATGGGGGAAGAAGAAAAATTTGCTGAACGTGTCGAGTTATTGAGACCTTATCAAGTAAATATGAAAATGATTAAAGAAACAGGGAATGAAAACGTGATTTTCTTACATTGTTTACCTGCATTTCATGATGTTGAAACGATGTATGGCGAAGAAGTTTACGAGAAATATGGGTTGAAAGAAATGGAGGTAACTGACGAAGTATTCCGCAGTAAACATTCAAAAGTATTTGATCAAGCTGAAAATAGAATGCATACAATTAAAGCGGTTATGGCAGCTACTTTAGGAAACATGGAGTAAAGAAGAAAGGGAGTCTTCCTTTCTTCTTTCTCCTCCTTTAGACACTATCATTCACTATTGCTTTTGTATTGTTATTGCAATTAAAGAGAGGTGAGTGGAATGGGTGAAGATAAGAAATTAGGGTTGTTTACACTAACGGCTCTTGTAGTTGGGTCTATGATTGGCGGTGGAGCCTTTAATTTAGCGAGTGATATGGCAAAAGGTGCTGGTGCTGGAGCCATTATTATTGGCTGGGTTATAACAGGAATTGGGATGATTGCACTTGGATTATCTTTTCAAAATCTAACTGTAAAACGGCCAGATTTAGATGGTGGTATTTTTAGCTATGCAAAAGCAGGATTTGGTAATTTTATGGGATTTAATAGTGCGTGGGGATACTGGCTATCTGCTTGGCTTGGGAATGTAGCTTACGGTACATTATTATTTTCTTCATTAGGATATTTCTTCCCGATCTTTGAAGGCGGTCAAAATGTAGAATCCATTATTGGTGCAAGCGTATTATTGTGGTGTGTTCACATGTTAATTTTACGTGGAGTTCAATCAGCAGCACTTGTGAATTTAGTAACTACAATCGCAAAATTAGTACCTGTATTTGTATTTATTGTCATAGGAATCTTCGCGTTTCATATTGATACATTCTTAGATGGATTTTGGGGGCAAACTGGTTCTTTTTCATGGGGAGCAGTTGGCAGCCAAGTTAAAAGTACAATGCTTGTAACTCTATGGGTATTTATTGGGGTAGAAGGGGCGGTTGTTTTATCCAGTCGAGCAAAAAATAGAAGTGATGTAGGGAAAGCAACGGTTATTGGCTTAATTGGTACACTCATCATTTACATTTTAATCACATTATTGTCTCTTGGACTTATGCAGCAAGCAGATATTGCTGGTTTGAAAAATCCAGCTATGGCTTATTTATTTGAAAGTGTTGTTGGAAAATGGGGTGCTATCTTTATAAATTTAGGTTTGGTCATCTCTGTATTAGGTGCTTGGTTAGGTTGGACTTTGCTCGCTTCTGAAATTCCATATTTAGCGGCTAAAGATGGAGTATTTCCAAAATGGTTCGCAAAAGAAAATAAAAATAAGGCTCCAGTAAATTCATTATGGATAACAAATGGTTTAATTCAAATATTCTTGTTAACATTCGTCGTTTCTGATCAGGCGTATAACTTTGCATTCTCTTTAGCATCTTCAGCCATTTTAATTCCATATGCTTTTTCAGCATTTTATCAACTGAAGCATAGCTTAAAATCTGAAGAAGTAGATCGAAATAAAAATATAATAATTGGTTTGATAGCAAGTATTTATGGTGTGTGGTTAGTTTATGCAGCTGGTTTAGAGTATTTATTATTAACAATGACTTTATATGCGCCAGGTATTTTTATTTTTTACAATGTTCAAAAGCAAAAGAGTTCGAAGCAAATATTTACTCGAGTGGAATTAGCATCATCCGTAGCAATTGGTGCTTTAGCATTCTTTGCGATTTATGGATTAATTACAGGCAGTATTACTTTATAAAGCGCTGTGAAAGCGAAATGAACTGGAGGGCTGAAATATGGCACGAAGAAAAATTGTAGTTGCACTAGGGGGAAATGCGATACAGTCTGGAGAAGCTACTGCGGGAGCGCAGCAAGAAGCGTTGGAAAAAACGGCGGAACAACTTGTGAAAATAATGGAAAATGATGTGGATATAGTAATTGCGCATGGAAATGGCCCACAAGTGGGGAATATTTTATTACAGCAAAAAGCTGCAGAAACGGAAAAGACACCTGCAATGCCATTAGATACTTGTGGGGCAATGAGCCAAGGGATGATTGGATATTGGATGGAAAATGCGATTGAAAAGGCATTAAAAAAACGGAATATACAAAAAGATGTAGCAACGGTTATAACGCGCGTTGTTGTGGACAAAAAAGATGAGGCATTTAAAAATCCAACTAAACCAATTGGTCCTTTTTATACAGAGGAAGAGGCCAGAAGATTAATGGATGAAACAAAAGCAGTGTTTAAAGAAGATGCTGGTAGAGGATGGAGACGTGTTGTTCCATCACCGAAGCCTGTAAGTATTCATGAACATAAAGTGATTAATTCTTTGGTGGAAGATGGAAACATAGTGATAGCTGTTGGCGGGGGTGGAATTCCAGTAATTGATTCCGAAGAAGGGTTAAAAGGAACTGAAGCGGTTATCGATAAAGATTTCGCTGCGCAGAAATTAGCAGAATTAGTAGATGCCGATACGCTCGTTATTTTAACTGCAGTTGATCATGTGTATGTAAATTATAATCAACCGAATCAAAAAAAATTAGAGCATGTCACAGTGAATCAATTAGAAGAATATATTGAAGAACAACAATTTGCTGCGGGAAGCATGCTTCCAAAAATTGAAGCTGCTATTAATTTTGTTAATACAAATCCAAAAAGAAAAACAATTATTACGTCTTTAGAAAAAGTATATGAAGCACTAGAAGAAAAAGCTGGTACTATTATTTCAAAACAGAATGTATGCATGTATGTTTAAATTATTATGTACGCTACTTAGTAGTAAAAAAAAGAATGAGGTTAATAACTTCATTCTTTTTATTTATTAATATTTTTTGTACTCATTGTTCATAAAGTTTTCATGATGAAATCTGAATATATAAGTTAATTATGATAAAATTCAAATTGAATACGCTTTCTTGATTTTTCGCTCCAACATACAGCAAGAGAGAGGGAATTTTATGAATAGACGGAACGTAGTGAAAGACTTAAAGCAGTTCGAATTATTTGCTCATTTAACAGAAAAAAAATTGAAAGGCTTAACAGAGTTTGTTTATTGGCGAACTTATAAAAAAGGTCAATTTTTATTTTTAGAAGGGGATTCAAGGGAAAGAATTTACTTCATGTTAGATGGTTTTGTAAAGTTAGAGCGGGTTAATCAAAATGGGAACTTATTATACGATGACTATGTAAAGCGGTATTCTATTTTTCCTTATGGTGGTATGTTTACAGACAGAGGATATAACTATACAGCAGAAGCAATGACGGATGTGGAGGTATATTATATTCCAACGGTAATCTTTGAAGATATGGTAAAATCCAGCAGAACGCAATTGATGTACGTTGTTCAGCAATTATCATCTATATTAAAATTGAATGAAAATCGAGTGCAAAATATTACAATTCCTAATGCACAAGATCGTGTTATCCAAACGTTAAATTATTTAATGCAGGATTTAGGAGAACAGAGTGGGGAAAAGATTGTAATTTCATGTCCACTTACAACAATTGAAATATCCAAAATATCTGGAACATCTCGAGAGACAGTTAGCAGCGTATTAAAACAATTAAAAAATGATAGCATTGTTACAATTTTAGATAAAAAAATTACAATACACAATCCAACATATTTTGAAGAAATCTCAATGTGAAAATTGTATATTGATTTTTTAATTCATAATGTATATTAATAAGGTTCTTTATATATTTATAAGGAACTTTTTTACGTTATCCTCTATAAAAAGATTGTATAGTATGGTAATAATAGCTAAAATCGATAATAAAAAACAAAGTGAAGGGGAGAAAGAATGATTCGTATTGAGTATGATCGATTAGTAGCTATTTGTTACAGTATAGGGGTTTTGTTATTATTAAAAATTCCAAATGATAATGAATTAATTGGGGAAAAACTATTCAATGTCTATAAGGTTCCGATACATACGTATGTTTATATGGATTATACAGTCTCAAATATATTGATTGTTTCTTTCATACTACATGTAATTGCATTTATATTATTTTTAAAATGGCTAGGAAAAAAGGAGTCTAGTACATTTAGAAAAATGAATAAGATAAAAGTAGTAGGCATTAGTATTTTGATTGTAATGATGCCGTTTATTTTAAATACAATCCTCCAGACATTGAATAAAACATGGTACTATGCAGGAAAAACAGGGGTAGAAGCAATAGAATATAAAAAAGAAGATAGCCAGTGTAGAATGGAGAAAAATGGAGATAATATCCAACCGAAGTGCATTGTTACTTTAAAAAATTATCGTAATCATTCACAAGCATTAAAAGTTGTTTTATATGATAATGCAAACGAGAATTCAAAAAGCTATCCAGTACCGAAACCAGTCTATTTACAAAAACATGAGACAAAGCAATTCGAATTTCAAGTTCCTGTTTCTTATAATAGAGGTATGGAAAAAGATAAAGTACCAAATATTAAATTACATTCATTGCATGAAAATGATACGAAATACAATTAATCTGTAAGTAAAAGTTTATGAGTAGGAGCAAAAATTTGAAACGATATAGAAAATCAACTTGAATCATCCAACATACTGTGAGGTAACGGTATATTGGATGATTTTTTTATGTTATCCTCTTTTTCACGTATGAAAAGGAGGAATACTTTGGTGGAAATGAAAAACATCACAAGGATCATACATAGTTTTTACTTTACGCAATCTGTGAAAGTTAGAGCCATAATAACTAGTTTGCCAATTTTTAATGTCGATATCGGGCCAGTTCACATAGTCACCTAGTGTATAAGGATCTAAGCTTTCTCGTAAATCTTTAACCCAGCGTATATTTCGATTTTCTTCATCATCGCATTTCCAAGAGGTAATGTATTCTTGGGCAATAATTGCTTTACGATGAAAATAAGCCGTTTCATTCGGCGAAATATTTTCAACAGCACCTATGAGCGATTGATGCCAAATACTAGCATCTTTATTTGGGGCATGAGAAAGAAAGTATTGCATGAGTTGAATGCCTTTAAGGGGAATAGGTTTATAGACATAGGAACCAGAGCGCTTGAAATTTTCAGGGATGTTACCGCCATTAAAAAATTCGACAGCCTTTATATAAGGAACTTCTTCTATAAAGAGAGAGGGGCTGCCAGTTTCAAGAAGAGGGGATAATAGGGAATGGAGTTCAGAGGGAGAACCGACAAACTCGCCTTGTGCTTCGATTTTATTTCGTTGCTTGGCGAATAATTCGATCGATGAAGTGAGACGTTCATCTATATAAGGTGCCCAGTTTTGCCACGCTTGAAATGCAGCAATAAAGTCTTCCCATTCCCATGTAATTGAGAAAATTGATACATTTTTTACGGGGTGGACTCGAAAAGTTAAGGAAGTGATAATTCCGAAGTTTCCACCACCGCCACCACGGCATGCCCAAAAAAGGTTAGAGTTTTCTTGTTCATTTGCACGAATGAGTTTTGCACCAAATTTTCCACACGCTTGTACCATTTCCACTTCCATTAATTGATCACATGTTAATCCAAATAAGCGTGAAAGCATACCAATACCACCGCCAAGTGCTAATCCAACAATTCCAACGCTTGCACTTGTACCAGCAGGAATTGTAACACCGTAATTCCAAAGTTCTTTATAAACAGTGCCAAGATTTGCACCAGCCTCAATTGTTGCTGTTAATTTCTCTGTATTAACAGTAATGCGATGCATTTCACTCACATCAATAATAAGTCCTCTATTTAAAAGAGAAAAATTTTCATAGCTATGACGTCCACTTCTTAACCGAAATGGTATATGACGTTCACGTGCCCATTTTAAGGCGTTACAGATATCCTTGTTATTTTGACAAAAAACAATAATACAAGGGAGTTTTGGAATACTTAAATTTAAATTCATTCGGGCTACATTGTAGTCAGGATCTGTGGGAACAACGATACGACCTGTTAATTTTGTTTGCTTCAATTTCTTACTCCTTTCCAAAATAATCAGAGCTTTTTATTAATATATGAAAAATGTCTGTAATACGCGTGGACAAGGAGAGGTGGAGAATGAGATTTACCTTTGTGAGAAATAAATAAAGCATAAGAATAAAGAATCTACATAGAGTTCAATGAAAACAGTTGCAAACTGTTCATATTTTGTTATGATAGTGTTACGAAAACGTTTGCATAAAAATTCTGATGGGATGCAAAAGGAGAGAAGGACTATGAATAAGACATGGTGGAAAGAAGCAGTTGCTTATCAAATTTATCCACGAAGCTTTATGGATTCAAATGGTGATGGTATTGGAGATTTACAAGGTATTATTGCAAAACTGGATTATTTAAAAGACTTAGGTATAGATGTAATTTGGATTTGTCCAATGTATAAGTCGCCTAATGATGATAATGGTTATGATATTAGTGATTATCAAGATATTATGGATGAGTTTGGTACAATGGCAGACTTTGATGCTTTACTAGATGAAGTTCATAAGCGTGATATGAAGCTTATTATTGATTTAGTTATTAATCATACGAGTGATGAACATCCATGGTTTATTGAATCACGTTCATCTAAAGATAATCCGAAGCGTGATTGGTATATTTGGCATGATGGTAAAGATGGTGCGGAGCCAAACAACTGGGAAAGTATTTTTAATGGTTCGGCATGGGAATATGATGAAGAAACAGAACAATATTATTTACATCTATTCTCACGTAAACAACCAGATTTGAACTGGAAGAATAAAGAAGTTCGCGAAGTACTATATGATACGGTTAATTGGTGGCTTGATAAAGGTATTGATGGTTTCCGCGTTGATGCGATCAGTCATATTAAAAAAGAAGAAGGCCTTAAGGATATGCCAAATCCAAAAGAGTTAAAATATGTGCCATCTTTTGATAAACATATGAATGTGAAAGGTATTCAACCTTTATTAGAAGAGCTAAAAGAAAATACATTCTCTAAGTACGATATTATGACTGTTGGTGAAGCAAATGGCGTTAAGATTGAAGATGCTGAGCTTTGGGTTGGAGAAGAGCAAGGTAAGTTCAATATGGTATTCCAGTTTGAACATTTAAGTTTATGGGATGCAGAGAAGAAGAAAGACCTTGATGTTGTAGGATTGAAAAAAGTATTAACGAAATGGCAAAAAGGATTAGAGAATAAAGGATGGAACGCTTTATATATTGAAAATCACGATAAACCACGTATCGTTTCAACATGGGGAGATGATAAACAATATTGGCGTGAAAGTGCAACAGCTCTAGGAGCGATGTATTTCTTTATGCACGGTACACCGTTTATTTATCAAGGACAAGAAATTGGTATGACAAATGTTCAGTTACCAAATATTGAAGATTACGATGATGTTGCAATTAAAAATTTATATCGCGAGAAAATCGCAGAGGGCGTACCACATCAAGATATGATGGAGATTATATGGGCTTCTTGCCGCGATAATTCACGTACACCTATGCAGTGGAATGATGAGATGAATGCTGGTTTCACAACAAGTACACCTTGGTTTAGCATGAATCCAAATTACAAAGAAATTAATGTTGAAAAGCAAAAAAATGAAGAAAAGTCTATTTTCAATTTCTATAAGAAAATGATTGCCCTGAAAAAAGAGCACGATGTACTGAACTATGGTACGTACGATTTACTTTTAGAAGACGATCCACAAATTTATGCATATACACGTACGTTACAGGATGAAAAAGTCATTGTAATTAGTAATATCTCAAAAGAGGAAGCAGTGTATAATGAGGATTTATTTGCACTAGAACGCAAACGTTTGCTTTTAAATAACTATGAAGTTGCGGAACATGAAGAAGTAACAACAATTGCTTTAAAACCTTATGAAACAAGGGTTTATCGCATTTCATAATAAAAAAGGATGCTCTTTGAGCATCTTTTTTTATGAAAAAAAATAAATTTCTATTGCAAAGTGAAAACGCTTTTATTAAAATAGATTTATGAAAACGGTTGCGTAAAGATAAAAATAAAGTAACAAAAGGAATCGTTTTCATAAAGGGAACAGAAATTATAATTTAAATCATTATGTTGTTATAAATAAAGGGGAGGAAGAACAGATGAAAATTACGTCTTTTGATTTTTGGCAAAAGTTCGGGAAAGCGTTATTAGTTGTTGTAGCCGTAATGCCAGCAGCTGGTTTAATGATTTCCATCGGTAAGTTAATTGGTATGTCTGCTGGGGATGTTAACGCAGTTCATACAATCGCTCGCGTAATGGAAGACATCGGTTGGGCAATCATTACAAATCTACACATCTTATTCGCAGTAGCAATTGGGGGATCTTGGGCGAAGGATCGTGCAGGTGGTGCATTTGCAGCGCTATTAGCATTCGTCTTAACAAACCGAATTACAGGAGCTATATTTGGCGTAAACGCTCAAATGTTAGCGGATTCAAAAGCGACAGTTTCTTCAGTAATAGCAGGAGATTTACTTGTAAAAGATTACTTTACTTCTGTACTTGGTGCACCAGCATTAAACATGGGAGTTTTCGTTGGGATTATCACAGGTTTCTTAGGAGCTAATCTATATAACAAATATTATAACTATAATAAACTGCCACAGGCATTAGCATTCTTTAATGGAAAACGATTTGTACCATTCGTTGTAATTCTTTGGTCTACAGTTACTGCGATTGTATTATCACTTCTATGGCCATTCATCCAAAGTGGGTTAAATGAATTTGGTCGCTGGATTGCAGCTTCAAAAGATAGTGCACCAGTTGTTGCACCGTTTGTATATGGAACGTTAGAGCGTTTATTATTACCATTTGGTTTACACCATATGTTAACGATTCCGATGAACTATACAGAGCTAGGCGGAACATATACGATGCTAACTGGTTCAAAAGTTGGACAAGTTGTAGCAGGACAAGATCCATTATGGCTTGCATGGATTACAGATTTAAATAATTTATTGGCAAATGGAGATACGAAGGCATATAACGATTTATTAAATAACGTTGTACCAGCTCGTTTCAAAGCTGGACAAGTTATCGGCTCAACAGCAGCGTTAATGGGGATTGCATTTGCAATGTTCCGTAACGTTGATAAAGAAAAGCGTGCAAAATATAAACCAATGTTTTTATCAGCAGCATTAGCAGTATTCTTAACAGGTGTAACAGAACCAATTGAATTCATGTTCATGTTTATTGCTCCAGTATTATATGTTGTATATGCTATTACAACAGGACTTGCATTCGCGTTAGCTGATTTAATTAACTTACGTGTTCATGCATTTGGATTTATTGAGTTAATTACTCGTACACCAATGATGGTTAACGCAGGTTTAACAAGAGACTTAATCAACTTTGTTATTGTTTCATTAGTGTTCTTCGGTCTTAACTTTACACTATTTAATTTCTTAATTAAAAAATTCAACTTACCAACACCAGGGCGTGCAGGTAACTATATTGATAATGAAGATGAGGCATCAGAAGGAACAGAAAATGTACAAGATGGTTCATTAGCAACAAAAGTTATCGATTTATTAGGTGGAAAAGAAAATATTGCTGACGTAGATGCTTGTATGACACGCTTACGTGTAACAGTAAAAGACTTAGATGTTGTTGCACCAGAAGCACAGTGGAAACAAAATGGTGCTTTAGGGCTTATTGTAAAAGATAAAGGTGTACAAGCGGTATATGGTCCGAAAGCTGACGTATTAAAGTCAGACATTCAAGATATGTTAGGTGCGTAATAATATGAAATTGCTAACTTTAAACTGTCATTCTTGGCAAGAAGAGAATCAAATAGAAAAGATACAATACCTTGCTAAAGTAATTCAAGAAGAAGAGTACGATGTCATCGCATTGCAAGAAGTAAGTCAGTCCATACAAGCTGAAAATGTATGCGGTAACAAGAAAGAAGATAATTTTGGACTTTTACTATTAGAAGAGTTAAAAGCGCTACATGTAAAAGATTACAATATTACTTGGGATTTCTCTCATATTGGTTATGACGTGTATGAAGAAGGGTTAGCGATTATAACGAAGCATAATATTATAAAAGAAGATACGTTCTTTATTTCAGAAAACGAGGATACAACGTATTGGAAAACGCGTAAAATTGTAAGTACAACAATTGCTTATAATGGTAAAGATATAACGTTTTACTCTTGCCATCTCGGTTGGTGGAATGATGAAGAAGAGTCATTCAAAGGTCAAGTTGATCGTTTGATGGGGCGTGTAGATAGTAATAAGCTCGCCTTCTTAATGGGAGATTTTAATAACAATGCTCGCTTGGAAGGCGAAGGTTATGAGTATATGATGCAAAAAGGGTTGTATGACACATATGAATTAGCAATAGAGAAGGATGAAGGAACGACTGTCCAAGGCGAGATTGCTGGTTGGGATGAAAATAAACATAATTTGCGAATCGATCTAATATTGTGTAACCAAAGTAAAAAAGTTCATTCTTCAAAAGTTATTTTTAATGGTACAAACAGAAATGTAATTTCAGATCATTTCGGTGTAGAGGTTCAATTGGATATATAATAGAAGAAATCCTCACAGAGAATAAAAGCTGTGAGGATTTTTTTTAGGAATACAAGTATTTCCAAGAGAAAATACTTGTATTTTTTATGACATTTCATATATATTTGTTATTATTGAATGTAAAACCGATTTGGTCATTTTGTATTCATACTTTCACTCACTTCGTTATATAATGAAGTAAGTGAAAGTTAATGGGAAAAAATAGTACGTTTTTGGTTAATACACGATGTAGAAAGTGATATAATTGCAAAATGTATGTATCATTTTCTAAAGAAGGAAAAATATATAATTAGGTGATAACTTCTATGAAACAGATTTGGCGTATTTATAAGACAGATTTACGGAATGTAGCCAAACATTGGGCTGCAATTGTTATTGTTTTAGGATTAATGATTTTACCATCGTTATATGCATGGTTTAACATTAAAGCTTCTTGGGATCCGTATGGAAATACAAAAGAGGTTCCCATTGCAGTTTCTAACCAAGATGCAGGTTCTAATTTAAGAGGGAAAGATATTAATATCGGGAAAGAGATTGTAGACTCCCTTAAGAAAAACAAAAATCTTGGCTGGAAATTTGTAGATGAGAAACAAGCAATTTACGGAGTTGAGCGTGGGGATTATTATGCAAGTATTACGATTCCAAAAGACTTCTCTGAAAAAATTGCAACTGTTCTGGATGAAAATCCTAAAAAACCAGAACTGGATTACTATGTGAATGAAAAAGTAAACGCAATTGCACCGAAGATTACAGCAAAAGGTGCATCAGGTATTACAGAAGAAATTAGTAAAAACTTTGTTAAAACAGCAAACGGTGAGATTTTTAAAATTTTCAATGATCTTGGAATCGATTTAGAAACAAATTTACCAAGTATCGAAAAAGTAAAAGATCTTGTATTTAAGTTAGAAGCGCAGTTCCCAGAAATGAATACACTTATGGATAAGGCATTAGATGATGCAACTCGAGCAGAAGATGTTGTGAAAGTAGCGCAAAAAGAGTTGCCAGTTGTAGAGAGTGTTATGAATGATGGGCAAGAAGCGTTAGGGAATTTAGATAAATTCTTTGCGAGAAATGATGAAACATTGAATCGCGCTCCGGGAACTATTAAGAATAATTTAATGGTAATGCAAAAAGGTTTAGATGGTGCCGCGGCAATTACGGATTTCTTAAAGAATCCATCATTGGATTTCAATCTGGCACTTCCAGATCCATCCAAGTTCCCAGACTTACCGAATATAACCATCCCGCAAATACCAACACTTCCAGAGTTACCGCAAGTGAATGGCGAGGGATATAAAAATATTGCTAAAAATATTAATCAAACTGTAAATAATGTTTTTAGTTCAATACGTGTCGGAACAACTTATGCACAAGGCGTTATAAACGGATTGCAAAATGGTAATTTTGATCCAGAAAAAGCAAAACAAGACCTTAATAAGGTTTCTGAAAATCTTCAAGGTCGTGCAGATAGTGTTTCATATTTAATTGATGTCTTTACTAAATTTAAGGAATTTGCACCAACTGATTCTGGAAAAGACTTCTTCCAAAAACGAATAGATAAATTAACGAATCTTAAATCAGCTATAGAAAATGCAAATGGCGGCGTTAAAGATATCGCTAATATTATTGGTACAGGGCAAGAAGTGAAACAAGATGTCAGAGATGCTGCTAATAAAAAGTTAGATGCAATAAATAACTTGGTAAATCAAGCAGAAGCAGATTATAATGCGACGTTTGTAGCAGATTTTGAAAAAGCAGTAAGTACAGCTGAGCAATTGAAAAATAAGGCTGACAATGTAAAAGAAGATGCTCAGCAGCTTAGAGGCAATTTAAATCAAGATATAAATAAGGCTAATGAGATATTAAACAATGGTAGAGAGAACTATGATCAGGCTGTAGCGGATTATGCAAAACTAAAAACCAGTCTTGAAAAGGCAAAAGAAGATTTAAGTAATAAAGGTGTTAACGGCTTAGATTCTACAAAAGTAGCCTTAAATGAATTAAATGGGCAGTTTAAAGCAAGTTGGAATTTAGTTAATGACATGATTCCAGTTCTGGAAAGTACAAATAAAGTGTTAGCTGATGTGAATAGTGATAAAAACCTTAATGGTACAATTTCTAAGTTAAATAAAGCAAAAGATGGTTTGCAAAAAGGAATGGAGTTAACTGATAAAGGAATTGACGCTATTAATAAAGGTCAAAAACCAGCAGCTGATGTTATTGAAAGTATTAATCAAGTGTCTAAAAGTGTTTCGGGTCAAATTGGTGACATTTTAGCTAAATATGACTCAGAAATCACTCCAAATTTCAATGCAGCAATTGCTCGCACAAAAGAGATGTCTAAAAACACATCTCAAATTTTAAAAGAGGCAGACAAAAAGCTTCCAGATGTTAAAAAATTACTAGAAGATTCATCAAAAGGCTTAGTAGATGGTAAAAAGAAATTAGCAGACATTAAAGCTGAAATGCCAGCTACTGAGAAAAAGATTAAAGAATTAGCAGATAAAATTCGTGATTTTGAATCTGAAGAGGATTTAAAAGACATCATACGTTTATTGAAAAATGATGTTGAAAAGCAAAGTGATTACTTTGCGAATCCAGTAAATTTAAAAGAGAATAAATTATTTGCGATGCCGAACTACGGTTCAGCAATGTCACCATTCTATACAGTGCTTGCATTATGGGTAGGCGCATTATTAATGGTTTCATTATTAACAGTAGAAGTACACGAAGAGGGCGCGAATTATAAGAGCCATGAAATTTACTTCGGACGTTTATTAACATTCTTAACGATAGGTCTTTCACAAGCGTTTATCGTATCGATGGGAGATATATTCTTACTCGGTACGTACGTAGTCGATAAGTTCTGGTTTGTGTTATTTAGTTTATTTATTGGTGGAGTCTTCGTTTGTATCGTATACTCACTCGTTTCTATTTTCGGAAACGTTGGGAAATCGATGGCGATCATTTTACTTGTACTACAAGTAGCAGGATCGGGCGGAACATTCCCAATCCAAATGACACCAGCGTTCTTCCAAGCAATTTATCCGTTCTTACCGTTCACATACGCAATTAGTGCAATTCGTGAAACGGTTGGCGGAATGCTTTGGGATATCGTAATAAGAGACTTACTTGTGTTAAGTGTTTTCGTAGTAGTTATGATTGTTGCTGCGTTATTACTGAAAACACCAATTAACAAATCAAGTGAAAAATTTGTTGAGAATGCAAAAGGAAGTAAAATCATTCACTAAGAAAAGGTTCCTACCGAGAGCGGTAGGAACCTTTTTGTTTAATCGAACTTTAATTTTTTTAATGCGTCTGCGAACGGGTTGTTTAATGGTTCTTCTTCTTTTTTCTGTTGTTTCATATATTTTTGGACGTCACGTTTATCAGCTTTGTTTCCAGATTCTTTTTTACGTCTCTCTTGGAATGTAGAAAGTTTCTCACGATAGCCACATTTACATGCAAAGATTTGACCTGCACCTTCACCACGTAATTCTAGTTTCTTCTTACATTGTGGGCAACGAGCGTTTGTTGTGCGAGATACATTTTTACGATGACCACATTCACGGTCTTGGCATACGAGCATTTTTCCTTTTTTGCCGTTTACTTCTAACATCGGTTTACCACAGTCTGGACAAGACTTCGTTGAAATGTTGTCATGTTTATATTTTTTATCACTCGATTTAATTTCAGAAACAATTTCTTTCGTATAGTTCTTCATTTCAGAAATGAATACTTCTTTTTTTAGCTTACCTTTTGCGATAGCCTCAAGTTTTTGTTCCCATTCACCAGTTAGTGTAGGGGATTTTAACTCTTCTGGTACTAAATCAAGTAACTGACGGCCTTTTGAAGTAATATGAATATCTTTGCCGCGTTTTTCAATTAAGAAAGAGTTGAAAAGTTTGTCGATAATATCTGCACGTGTCGCTACAGTACCTAATCCACCAGTCGATTTTAACGTATCAGCAAGTTGTTTATTTTGCGTATCCATATATTTTGTAGGATTCTCCATTGCTGAAAGTAAAGTTGCTTCATTAAAGCGTGCAGGTGCTTTCGTTTGGCCTGATGTTTGCATAATTAACTTTACAGTTAATGTATCGCCCTTTTCAATGCGAGGAAGAAGCTGCTCTTTTACGTCATCAGTTACATCATCGTCTTCAAATCGATTTTCGTATACTTCCTTCCAGCCAGCATGTAAAATCGTTTTTCCGCGTGCAATGAACGTTTCACTACCAACTTTAGTACGTAATGTTAGTTGCTCGTATTCGAATGCTGGGAATAAAACAGCTAAGAAACGTTTTACAACTAAATCATAAATTTTGCGTTCTTTATCTGTGAATGCTGAGAAGTTAACGTATCCTTCTGTTGGAATAATCGCATGATGATCGCTTACTTTACTATCATCAACAAATGATTTGTTAGGTTTGATAGGCTTTTGTAATACTTTATGTGCGAAGGGACGGTATTCTCCAACACCACATGCTTTTAGACGTTCTGGAAGTGTTCCAACGATATCAGATGAAATGTAGCGTGAATCTGTACGAGGGTACGTTAGCACTTTATGCTGTTCATACAATTTCTGCATAATATTTAATGTTTCTTTAGCAGAGTAACCGAACTTTTTATTTGCATCACGTTGCAATTCAGTTAAATCGTAAAGACCAGGAGAGAATGACTTCTTCTGTTTCTTATCAATTTCCACAACAGTAGCATGTTGTTTATCTAAACTTTTTACAATACCATCAATTTTTTCTTTATTAAAACTACGGCTATTGCCATTTGCATCTTGCCAAGTAAGTTTGAGTTTCTCCATCGTTTGAGCTTCGATGCCGTAGTAAGTTTGAGCTTTGAAGTTCTTTATTTCATCCTCACGACTAGCAATCATAGCAACAGTAGGGGTTTGTACACGGCCGCAATTTAACTGGGCATTAAAGCGAGTCGTTAAAGCACGAGTTGCATTAAGACCGATATACCAGTCAGCTTCTGAACGCGCAACTGCTGAAGCGTATAAATTGTCATAGGCTTTACCTGGTTTTAAATTTGCAAAACCATCTTTAATTGCTTTATCGGTTACAGAAGAAATCCATAAACGTTTGATTGGTTTATTTAGCTTAACTTTATCGATAATCCAGCGTGCGACTAATTCCCCTTCACGTCCAGCGTCTGTTGCTACAATAATTTCATTTACATCTTTTCTAAGTAGCTGACTTTTTACAGCATTAAATTGTTTACCAGTTTGTTTAATAACCGTTAATTTCAAACGCTCAGGTAGCATCGGTAAATCTTCTAAATTCCACTTTTTATATTTCACATCATAACTTTCTGGATCTGCTAATGTAACGAGATGACCTAAAGCCCAAGTTACAATATATTTACTACCTTCAAGATAGCCGTTTCCTTTTTTATCACACTTCAGTACACGAGCAATATCTCGTGCAACGGAAGGTTTTTCAGCGATTACAATACTTTTTGCCATTTAATTGAACTCCTTTATTAACTATATATCGTCTAATATACCACAGTTTTCAAGAGGAAATGTAAAGGAGGCTCCTATCTTATAGTCAGATGTTTCTTTCTAGAAATTCCTTTTAAAATTATTAATTGAACTAATATTTTTTGATTAGTTGATTAAGTGGGGATGGGATTTATCCCGCATTAACGGGCAGTAAGACCCCCACCTCAAAATTCAGTGGAAGCAAAGAAGTTAGGTAGGGTCGGGCTGCCCGTAAAAGCCCGATTGGTGAAGGCTAATAATCAGTGAGGGATGAACAAAACCCCACTGATTAAAGTTTCACTTTATTATTTAGTGCTCCTTTTTTGATCTTATTAAGAGTATCAAAATATAAGAATACATTTTGATACATGAGAGAAAGTGCTCATGTATCATATTTAAAAATCTAAAAAACTATTTTTAGAAAATTCTATAAAAGGATATTGAGTATATTTAACTATAATGGTAAACTTTAGTAGAATCTGGGGGATGTTGAGAAGAAGAGTGGAATTATTATTTTTATATTAAAATTAAGTGGATGTTCAAGGAGGATATTTATAATGAAAAAAGTTATGATTATGAATCTTATTGGATGTAGCGCAGCTACTGCATCAGCAATTATGGCCGCTTTAGATTGGATTTCTTATGCTTCTTTACTATTGTCTCTAACTGGAATTGGTGCTGCAGCTTCTGCAGCTGTTTGGAGCTATCGTGCTACAATTTTAGGAATGACTAGAATGGGTAAGAGGGCTGCAGCAAGAGCTCTTTAAAAAGGACATTAGGGGGGCAAAATTGCCCCCTAATTATGATGAGGTGTATTCTAAAATTTAATTTTAGAATGATATGTTTATAGGGTATTAGAGTTATGTAATAGAAGAGGCACACAGCTATTTGTGTATTAAAAAACATAACGATTTATTAATTTACTTATATTAGGGAGATAAAAATGTTTAAGTTAATACATAAAAGGGGCATAAATTTATTATCTTTTTTGCTACTCATTCTAGTAGTGGTCGCAAATTCACTTTTTACAATTAAACAGTTTAAAGTTATTAAAGAATTCCATAAAATGGAAATGCCGTTACAATTATTTACAGATTATTTTGTCACAGTCTTTTTAATTTTAATACAATTGGTTGTGAGTATTACAGTGGTAGTAATAGAAACATTATTTATTACTTTTAGTACAAATTTTATTACTCATAAAAAACTAAAATTCAGCAATTTTTTTCCAATAATAGTTTCTGCGAATATAGCATCTGTGTTATTAAATATGGTTATTTTTTCGATTGCTGGTTTAAACAATTTATACGATGTTCAATGGATAGGGTGGTCTCCAGGATCTCAACTATTTTTGGCAGGTTTTGTTTATCTATATTTACTTAATTTAGATGATTCTATTTCGAATAGATTGAAAATAAAGCTAAGTACAATTATATTTTTAATAACTTATGGTTTGACAGTTATCTTTCAAATGATGATTACTTTTATTTAGTCTAAATAACTTTAGGAGGGTGTAATAGATGGAAAAGAATTTTAAGTTTAAGATGAAAGTAATGTTAGTAGTATCGATTTTATTTGGTGTAGTAGCGGCATATAGTTTGATAAAAACTGTTATAAATTTATTAGGAAATTAAAGCGGATGAAATACTTTAAATTTAAAAGATTGATGAAAAAAAGAAAAGCATTTGCAAATATGGAAGTTTTATTTGGGGATTTTTTAAACAAATTTGCCGATGGCGATAAAAAATTATTGCTATCTTTTTTTTATAATATAAATATATGTATTACATTTGTTTCAATTTTGGCACCAATCTTTGTTTATGAATTAATGCATTATTTTCGTTCGTCTATAAATCCCTTTTATAGTGCGACTGTCTATCTTTTTTTAACAATTTTGATGACAGATATTAATAATGATGATTATGATTCAGAAGAAATTGAGAATATTTCTCAATGGATGCATAAGGCTCAAAACAATAATTTTAAATTACTTATCATAGAAAAATTGCTACGGACATTTGGAACAAAAATTCTTTTTTATTGTATTTTTAGTATCATTTTTATGGTTGAGCTGCAGTTTAGTTACATAACAATATTTATATATGAATGCTTGGTGATAGTAATAGTTTCAGCGATTATTCTATCAAAATTTTTATGGAGTAATCATCAGGTTATCTTTTTCTTTATTCATGGACCAAACTATACGAAAAAGAAAGAGCATATAATCAAGTATCAAAACGGCAAGCAGTTGGATAAGTATCGAATGGCGTTAGCTCGATCTTGCCAAAATAGAACTTTCTTTTTACATATATTTTATACTTATCTGTTTGCAATAGCTTCACTATTGATAATCGGCATTTTAAATTTTTATTTTAGCATTAATAAAATTATTATAATTTCCGTTTATTTAGCTGTTGAAAGTGCGATTCTTAGTTTTCTATCTCAAGGAATTATAAATAGCTCAAAAATGTTACAAACTTCTAACTTGAGTGATTTTTATTATATAAGGAAGTTTGATAAGAAAACATATTTTGAGGATTTACTTTCCAAATTTCTGTCAAGAAAGCTTATAGTAATTCTAATTAGTTATTATATTGGTGCATTTATGTTTTATGGAACTTCATTGTTTACAGGTATTACTATTTTTGGTTCAACAATTATTTACTTCTACTCAATAAAAATCATAACTAAAAGAGTATACCGCTTTAAAAAATTATCAATAGAAGATATAAAAAATAATTTCTTTATGTACTTTTTTAATCCTATTGAAGATTTGTTAGTTTTAGGTTTACCATTTGTAACATGTAGTCTTGTGGCTGTTTATTCAATGAAGCTAGGGAATTTATATCCTGTAATGGGCTTTTTTATCGTTTATTCTATTTATTTGGTATTTTATAATTTCCTAAAAAAAGAGAGGTAAAATATGCTGGAATTAATAAATATAAAAAAAAAATATGGTGAATCAACTTATATTTTTGATGGAGTAAATTTAAAGGTAGATGAAATGAAGATTTTAGAGTTAGTTGGTAAAAATGGGATAGGAAAATCAACTTTATTGAATATAATTGGTGGAATGACAAAGTTTGATGGGGAAGTTATATTAAAGAAATCTTCATTAAAGAACGATTTTAAAGAGTATATTGCAAATGTCTCATTAATTGGTAATACACCGTTCTTATACGAATATTTAACGCCTTCGGAAACAATAGATATGGTACTATCTTTTATTAATAGAACTAGATTAGATTCGTCTTTAGAACATTTGATTCAAGAGATTGGGCTTGATAAATATCAAAATACATATACACGTGAATTATCTTTGGGAACTAGACAAAAGCTGTCATTAATATTGGCTCTTCTAGCTTCACCTAGCTTAATTCTTCTTGATGAACCTTTTGTTAATTTTGACATTAGGTCAAGGAAAGTTACTTTGGATTATTTAAAGGATTACATAATTCAAAATAGATCAATTTTAATTTATGCCACTCATTCAACAGATGTTGATTTAGCAAATTTTTCGGATGGAAAAATAATTTTAAAAAGGGATGAGCGATTGAATAAATTAATTTTGGAGAGTGATAACTGTGAAACCTAAATTATTTATCCTTTGTTTTATTGCTTGTTCAGTTATAGGGAGTTTATTTTTCTTTCTGGGGTTTTTATTGCTGCCTAATGAACAGTTTAGTCCTAATTTAAAGCCCTCTTTCATTACAATTTTTAGTAATAATTTAGAAATTCATTTGTTTACAATAATTTTCTCGATTATTAGTTTTGGCTTTTTTTCTTTAATTTTTTTATTTGAACAGTTTTTTTACTTAGGTTTTTCTTTCCATAGCTTGATAGAGAGAACGTCTTTGAAAACAGCAGCATCTTATTTTGCAGGCCATGGAATAATTGAGATCATAAATATGTTTTTTACTGCAACAATAGGTGTATATGTAGCGGTATCCATTATTAATATAATTAGAAAAAAAGAACTTAGTAAAAATTCTTTTATCATATTAGGGAAAAAAATTTTGATTTTACTAGTCATAGATCTAGTACTTTTATTTGTTGCTGCATTATTGGAAACATATTTATCTCCGCTATTAGTTGATAGAAGTTATATAATTTAATTTATTATGATTCAGATTCATATTTTTTACTAAATTACACCGATAGGGGAGCAAGATGAAGAGACTTACAACGAAATTACAGTAAGTCTCTTATTTTGTTATGTAAATACAAATTGTAACTTCAAAAGTTTAATATATTTAAGAGTAATTTTTTTATCTTTTTAATTGAATAGATAAATTTGTATTAACGAAATGAAATTGTTAACTTCTTCGATGGTGTGTACTTCATTTATCTTCTATATAACTTGGATGGAGCAAAGAAGTTAGGCGGGGGTCGGGCTGCCGTAAACGCCCGATTGGTGAAGGCTAATAATCAGTGGGGGATGCCCCCACTGATTAAAGTTTCACTTTATATGGAAAAGTAAAGAACTTGTTATTTTACTAGAATAAGAGTAGACTTTGAAGTAGATGAATAAGAAACACATGGGAGTTTGTGGATACAAACTGAGAGTATGGCTACTAGTCCGTCATTGACCATTTGAACCTGTTGGATAATGCCAGCGTAGGGAGAGTGTAAAAGCACATGTTCAGGCACTTTGCGTACGCGCAAAGTGTCTTTTTGTGTATCTCCCATCATTATAGTTAGGAGATGAAAAGGATGAATATGAAAGAAATTAGTAAAGTAGTGGATTTGGTGAGAGAATCTAATCCGCTTGTTCATAATATTACAAATGTTGTTGTAACAAATTTTACTGCTAACGGTTTGTTGGCACTTGGGGCATCGCCTGTAATGGCGTATGCAAAAGAAGAAGTAGCAGAAATGGCTAGCATTGCTGGAGCGTTAGTATTAAATATGGGGACACTTCGTCCTGAAGAAGTAGAAGCTATGCTACTCGCGGGTAAATCAGCAAATACGAACAATGTGCCAGTACTATTTGATCCAGTTGGTGCAGGAGCAACTTCGTATCGAACAGAAGTTGCGAGACATATTCCGGCTGAAATCGATTTAGCAATTATCCGCGGAAATGCAGCTGAAATAGCAAATGTTATTAATGAGAAATGGGAAATTAAAGGGGTAGACGCTGGTACTGGAAAGGGCAATGTTGTAAGCATTGCAAGGCAGGCAGCAGACGAATTGAATACAGTTGCGGTCATTACTGGAAAAGAAGATGTTGTTACAGATGGAGAGCGAACTGTTCTTATTCGAAACGGTCACCCTATTTTAACGAAAGTTACGGGAACAGGGTGTTTACTAACTTCAGTAATAGGAGCATTTGTAGCAGTTGAAAAAGATTATGTAAAGGCAACTGTAGCAGCATTAACGTTTTATGGTGTAGCTTCGGAACTGGCAGCTGCTAAAACAGTAGAAAAAGGGCCAGGTAGTTTCCAAATTGAATTTTTAAATCAATTAGCGAATACAACTTCAGCTGATATAGAGAAATATGGGAAGATTGAGGAGTTAGAGTAAGGGGGATGAAACACATGATGCGCATTGAAACAAAGAAAATGTCTAACCTATTGCAAGTGTATTTTATTATGGGAAGCAATAACTGCACGAGGGATCCTTTAGCTGTATTGAAAGAAGCGTTAGATGGTGGAGTGACACTTTTTCAGTTTCGCGAGAAGGGGGAAGGTTCTTTAATCGGAGGAGATAGAGTGCGCTTTGCAAAAGAATTGCAGACGCTTTGTAAGGAATATAGTGTTCCTTTCATTGTAAATGATGATGTAGAATTAGCCATTGAATTAGATGCAGATGGTGTTCATGTAGGACAAGATGATGAAGGAATTACATCTGTTCGTGAAAAAATGGGAGATAAAATTATCGGCGTATCTGCCCATACAATTGAAGAAGCACGCTTTGCAATCGAAAACGGAGCAGATTATTTAGGCGTTGGACCTATTTTCCCAACGAGTACGAAAAAAGATACGAAAGCGGTTCAAGGAACGAAAGGATTAGCTTATTTTAGAGAACAAGGAATTACAGTGCCAATCGTTGGTATTGGTGGGATTACAATTGAAAATACAGCGGCAGTTATAGAAGCGGGTGCGGATGGTATTTCAGTTGTTTCAGCAATTAGTTTAGCTGAATCTGCATATGAAAGTACGAGAAAATTAGCTGAAGAAGTAAAGAGAAGTTTGTAGAAAAGGACATGTAGTATTTTAAGTGCTACATCGAGAAGTAGACTGCCCAAAAAATTTAAACAAACGTTTGATTAAAAAAGCACAAACCTTTTTAAATAAAGGTTTGTGCTTTTTCTTTAAAACATAATTGAAATTAAGAGCATTCCAATTCCGATAGAAGTAAATGTTGCAATTAAGCCTGGAATCATAAAGCTATGATTTAATACGTATTTACCAATACCTGTTGTACCGGTACGGTCAAAGTTAATGGCAGCAACGATTGTTCCATAGTTTGGAATGAAGAAATATCCGTTTACTGCAGGGAACATTGCAATCAGTAGTGCTGGTGAAATACCAAGGGATAGTCCAAGTGGCATTAAGGCACGTACTGTTGCTGCTTGGCTGTACAGTAAAATAGATAGAATGAATAGTGCGATGGCAAATAGCCAAGGTGCACTTGTTACTAAATGCTGAATAGATCCTTGAATCATATTTAAGTTTCCATTAAAGAAAGTATCTCCCATCCAAGCGATACCGAAAATAGCAACAACTGCTGTTGCTCCTGCTTTAAAGACGTTACCAGACACAATGCTTTCTACATTTGGTTTACAGAAAATAATAATAAGAGCCGCGATAGTTAACATAACCATCTCAATTGTGTTCGGCATGGAAAGACGAGCTAACTTTCCATCAACTATCCATCCTGGGCGAATTGTTTCAAATGAACCAAGAAGTACAACAAGGAAGGTTCCTACTAGGAAAAGGATAACTGATAATTTAGCGCCCTTTATACCTACAAATTCTTTTTTCTCTTCAAGCTTAGGAATCATTCCTTCTTTTAATCGTTTCAAGTATTCAGGGTCTTCATTTAATTCTTTTCCCATCTTTCTAGCAACGAATGCTGCTAACATACAAGCAATGAAAGTAGAAGGAATACTCACTTTTAAAATATCTAATAAAGTGATTTTATAGTCAGCTAACATTGCTAAAAGAGCAACTGTGGCAGCTGAAATTGGACTAGCTGTAATTGCTTGTTGAGAAGCGATTACGGCAATCGACATTGGGCGTTCCGGTCTAATCCCTGATTCACGAGAGACTTCTGCAATAACAGGAAGTACAGAATAGGCAACGTGACCAGTGCCTGCACATAGTGTGAATAAATAAGTAACAATTGGAGCAAAAAAAGTAATACGCTTTGGATTTTTTCGTAATGCCTTTTCAGCTAGATGAACAAGATAGTCCATTCCTCCAGCAGCTTGCAAAGCACCAGCAGCTGTAATTACTGCCAAAATCATAAGCATTACATCGATAGGAGGCGCGGTTGGTTGTAAGTGGAAGACAAAAACGAGTATTGCCATACCAACTCCACCCATTACTCCTAAACCAACTCCGCCTAGGCGTGCACCAATAAAAATACAGAGTAACAAGGTAAGAAATTGTAGCCAAAACATGATAAACTACCTCCGAAATTCATTAGTTAAGATATATTCGAATAGTTTAATTTGAATGAAAATTAAATAAATACCCGAAGAAATCCTTGTTGTTTATACATTTTTTATTATATAACACAAAAAAAGTAACATTCACGTACTTTTTGAAATTATTTTGAAAAAGCAATGCATTAAAAATTTGTATTTATATCTCTAAATAAGTAGACATTTTGATTTATATGTTGTAATCTTTGAAAGAGAATAAATTAATTCTCATAGAACTCCCATATCGTTCAACTCGTTCAGCGAGAAAGGCAAACTGATGGAAACATGAGGACGCAAAACTACAGGAGCTAAGGTCGAAAGGCTACGCTAGCCAGTTACCGGACGGATAGGGTTGGTCTTGGCCAATGCTTTTACATTGGCTTTTTTTTATTCTCGAACATATTGAGAAACATTTTCAAACAAAATATTCATATATTTTGTTTTTTTTGTTTATGTTAATTAAGGAAGGTGGATATTAATGAAAAAATATTGGCATAAGTTATCGTTCCTTCAAAAGAACGTCTTATTAACCGTATTAGTTATTTTGACACTTGTTGGAAGTATGGGTGCACTAAGTTTCAACATGTTTCAAAATAGTATGATGTCTTTATTTGAAAGGCAGTCTATTGAAACAGGAGAAATAGTATTGAAAAAATTGGATGTAGAATTAGTTAGAGACATGGCGAAAGATCCTACAGCCGAAAAAGTGAAAAAAGAAAAGTTAACAGAGAAATTAGATGAAGTGTCAAAAGAATTGAAAAGTGTTGGACAAACGTATGTTACAGGAGCAAAGCCGAATGAAAAGCGAGAATTACAACTCGTTGGTTTGACTACAGAGTTAACAAAAGCGTTCCCTATAAAGCCGGGAGATTATTATGAACAACCCGCTCATTGGATGAAGGCATACGATAAAGTCATTGATACGAAAAAGGCCCAAATGACAGAAGTATATGAAGATGAAATAGGTTCGTGGGTGACAATATTAGAACCAATTACAGATGGAGAAAATAATATTGTTGCAATTATTGCGGCTGACTTAGATGCTTCCATTGTTCCTATTACAAAAGAGAAGTTTATGATACAGGGCTTACTCTTTATCATTATTTCATTAGCAATTGCGACTATTACTCAATTCTTTATCGTGCGTCACTCGTTAGCTCCATTAAAAGATTTACGAGAAGGGTTACGTAAAATTGGTGAAGGTGACTTAAGTATTAAATTAAAAGAAAGACCAGATGACATTGGAATTATTAATGTTTATTTCAATAACACGATTGAAAAATTTAAAGGGATTATAGATAAAGTAAGGCAAACTGCTGAGCAAGTTTCTTCTTCTTCACAAGAATTGTCGGCGAGTACAGAGGAAAACAGCATGGCAGTTCAAGAGATTGCAAGTTCTATTGAAGGTTTAAGAGTAGGGGCACAGTCTCAAAAAACTTCAGTACAACAATGTTTAGGAATTGTACATGGAATGGAAGATAAGGTAGAAGAAATAACTGGGGCTGCAAAACAAGTTGCGGTTGCTTCTGAAGGTATGGAGCAACATTCAATTGAAGGTAATGAAGTGATTGGACAAATTATTAATCAAATGAGTTTAATTCAAAATGCAGTACAAGATTTATCTTCCATCATTTATTCGTTAGAAACAAGGTCAAAAGAAATTAGTGATATCGTAACTGTAATTACAGGTATTTCAAATCAAACAAATTTATTAGCTTTAAATGCTTCTATTGAGGCTTCACGTGCTGGAGCAGCTGGGAGAGGGTTTGCAGTTGTTGCTGATGAAGTACGAAAATTAGCAGAACAAACGGAAGCGTCTGCTAAAGATATAGCGAAATTAATTGGTGAAACACAAGCTGAGACAGAAGATGCTGTAGTTTCAATGCAAAAAGGTTCAAAAGAAGTAGAAACTGGAATTTCACTTGTTCAAAGTAGTGGAGATTTCTTTGAAAAAATCTCCAAATCAGCGCAATCTGTTACAGATCAAGTAAAAGCTGTTTCGGGTAATTCGAGTGACATTTTACAAAATAGCCAGAATATCGTTCAAGTCGTAAATGAATTATCACATATTGCAAACACTTATGCCAACAGCAGTAGTAATGTTGAAGAAAGCATGAAAGAGCAAGAAATATCAGTACAAGATATTGCAGAATTAGCGACTTCTTTAAGTTGGCTTTCTCAGGAATTACAAGAGCTTATTGGTGAGTTTAAAAGCGAATAAGGAGAAAGTTCAATTCTAATCAAAGGGGATATCTCCGCTATTGATTATGAATTGAACGAATCTGCCCGTTAATAAGGGATGAAAAAGGTGTGAATTTTCACACCTTTATTATATTTAAGAGAGGAATTTACATAAATATGAAATTAGCAATTTCTTATAATGAGATGGTAAAAGAATTTTTAGGGAAAGTAGAAGGAAGTATTAAAATACCTAAAGATGTGCAAGGAACGGAACTTAGGATAAAAAGGAAAACTGAACTATTTCCAAATTTGACTCACATTGTAGATTTAATAGGAGCGACTGCAACGTGGTTATATCATATTTCTAAAGAAAAACATATTGTCGTGCTTTATCATGTAAGAGGAAGTTTATTTCCGATTACTATTGAAGTTTCTAATTTTCTCTCCTATGAAAGTTTGAATTTACAGATTGAAGAGCAACTGGAACAAATTAAAGAAATGAATGAGGAAGAAATAGAAGAGTTTCAAAACGGTAATACATTATATGAAATGTCACCTATTATTATTGGTGAAACATATTATGAGCTACAAGACACGAATACATTACAATTTGTATTTAGTAAAAATATGCAAAGTGTAGAAATAATATTTAATAGTGTTAATTGGAAGGAAACAACGATTACTCGTTATGCACAACAAATACAAGGTGTTTTAATTGGTACATCACAAAATAAGAATAATTATATAAAAAATTTTAATATTATTACAGAGGCCGAGATGGCACTTTATAGTCAAGTGAATGATACGACAGCAGTATATCCTGAGAAAAGTATCGTCGATATGTTCTATAATACTGTTACTCAATTTCCAAATCGTATAGCTTTATCTTCAAGGGAAGGTACTTTAACTTATGAGGAGCTAAATAAAAAAAGTAATCAAATAGCTCATATGTTAATTAAAAATGGCGTCCAATTAGGAGACTATGTTGGAATATTTATGAAACGTAGCATAGACACAGTAGTAAGTATGGTAGCTATATTAAAAGCTGGTGCAGCGTATGTTCCGATTGATCCAGATTATCCGGAAAGTAGAATACAGTACATTATTCAAGATAGCCAAGCGAAAGTTATATTGATGAAAGAGACGCCTATAACATGTGATGGGGTTCAAACAGTTTCAATGTATGATAGTGAAACTTGTGAAGATATAGATGTAAGGTTGTCTATTCATTGTGATGATGTAGCTTATATGATTTATACATCTGGTTCAACAGGGAATCCAAAGGGAACGATGTTAGCACATAGAGGCGTTGTTAATCTGTACACTTGGATGCAAAAGCAATATGAATTGACAGAAGAGGATGTATTTGCCCAATTTCCTTCCTTTAGTTTCGATGCTTCTGTATGGGAGTCATTTGCTTCTTTATTCTGCGGAGGAAATTTGTATGTATTATTAGAGGAAGAGCGATTGTCTGTAGAAGCATTTGCAAATGCAATCTATAAAGTGAAAGCAACTTCGATCTTGGCATTAGCAACAATTTTTGTTCGACAAGTAGCAACTTATTTAGCAGAAGAAGATATATATAAGCTAGCTTCCCTAAAAAGAATTGCGATTGGCGGTGAAATGTTGCCTGTAGAGGTTATTAAATTGTGGAGAGAAAGAATAGGTACAAATGTTGAAATTCATAATGTATACGGACCGACAGAATGTACTGTAGTGACGACAACCTATAAAATACCTAGTCAGTTAAATGAGGATGTTGCGAGTATTCCCATTGGTAAACCATGTGCTAATTATCAAGTTATGATTTTGGATGAGAATATGAATCTTTGTCCAATTGGTGTACCTGGTGAATTATATATAGATTCAGTAGGATTAGCAAAAGGGTATTTTAATAAGCCTAATAAAACAATGGAAGCTTTTATTCAGAACCCTTTCAATCCTATAGTTAATATATATAAAACAGGTGATATTGTTAAGTTGTTAGAGGATGGAAATATAGAATTTTTACATCGGAAAGATGATCAAGTAAAGATTAGAGGACATCGTATTGAACTAGGAGAAATCCAAAGTAAAATTTCTCAAAATCATAATATAAAAGAAAATGCTGTTTTTGCTAAGAAGAGTAAGGAAGGTAGCCAATATTTAATCGCGTTCTATACAACTTTAAATAAAAAAGAAATACCAGAATTAGTTTATCAGTTACAAGAGCAATTACCAGATTATATGGTGCCATCTAAACTAATTTATATTAATGAATTGCCACTTACACCTAATAAAAAGATTGATGTGAAGAAGTTAGCTCAGCTAGAAGAAAAGTATGAACCGGTTCGTCTACAAGAATATGTTGCACCTTCTAATAAAGCAGAGAAACAAATAGCGCGCGCTTGGGCGGAAGTATTAGGAATTTCAAAAGTTGGAGTACATGATGATTTCTTTACAATTGGTGGACATTCATTAAAAGTATTACGAGTCTTAACATTGTTAAAAGAAGATTTTTCACATTTAACAATTCAAGATTTCTTTAAAGAAAGAACGATATATGGATTAGCTCGAATTGAGCGAGAAGTAAAAGTAGAGAAAGAAGAAGTATTTCGTGAATATAAAGTGATTCACGAACCAGATACTATTACGTATGCAAACGTTTTGGAAGAAACCCAGATTTTAAATGTCTTTTTAACAGGAGCTACTGGTTATTTAGGATCACACATATTATATGAATTGTTGAGAGATACATCTGCTACTATTTATTGTTTAGTAAGACCAACCAAAGATGTGCAACAAAGAATTATAGATACATTAACAGGCTACTTTAGTGATATATGTGAAGAATGGTTACAGCGTATACAGGCCGTAGCTGGTGATCTGGGGGAAGAGTATCTTGGGATGAGCGAAGAAGAATTTATGTTCATCAGTTCTAAGATGGATACGATAATTCATTGCGGTGCAGATGTAAGACATTTTGGAGATGTAAAACAATTTGAAAATATAAATGTCCAAGGAACTAGCCGTATGCTAGCATTAGCGGAGAAAGGTGCTACATTCCATTTTATTTCTACAATTGGTATCCCGTTAGAATTAGCGGTAGATCAATGGGATACATACATGAAAACTGGTGATTTTAATTACAGTGTAGACTTAGAGAATGTATATTCAAATAGTAAACTACAAGCGGAAAACATTGTTCGTGAAGCAATGAAAAATGGTTTGCGCGGAAATATTTATCGTGCAGGTAATTTAGCATGTCATTCAGAAACAGGTTCGTTCCAACAAAATATTGAAGGAAACGCATTTTATCGTCTTATTAAAACAATGCTATTAATTGGGAAAGCACCAAATGTGAAGTGGAAAGTTGATTTCACACCAATTGATTTTGCTAGTAAATCAATTGTATCGTATTTAAAAGATTCGCAAATTGTAGGAGAGACGTTACATATTTGTCATCCACATCAAATTGAGTTTGAACAATTTATACAGTTAATTGGAGAGTGTGGATACAATCTTGAAATGGTTCCACTTTCAGAATATGTAAATACCGGACTTGAATTAGCGAAGGAAAATGAAGTAATAGCAGAGTTAATTGCTTCTCAAGTTGCAGGAGATGGAGCGCAGCAATCTGAAATTGTAATGGGTACGCGTAGAACGAATGAATGGATTAAGAAAAAAGAATTGATAGTACCAGCAATCAATAAAGAATTTATACAGCAGTTATTAGCTCATGGTGAAAAAGTTGGATATTTTCCAAAAATAATGAAATGATTATGCATGCTTTTGTTTGTTCAATAAAATAAATCATGCTACAATGAAAACGAATTAAGGACCGGGGAGCCAATTGGCTGAGAGGATGTAAGTAAACATCGACCCTCAACCTGATCTGGATAATGCCAGCGTAGGGAGTTACTTAAAGTGATGTAGCATATGTTATTCTATAATAACTTGCATACAAGGCTTTCCTACGCAGTAGGAAAGCCTTTTCTTATTTTTGAAATCTAATTTTATAAGGGGGATTTTATTATGTCACAACAAGTTACAATGTCATTTTCAGTAGTACCACAAGCGAAAACGAAAGATGTATATTCTGTTGTCGATAAAGCAATTGAAGTTGTGCAACAATCGGGAGTTCGTTATGAAGTAGGGGCAATGGAAACAACTTTGGAAGGAGAATTAGATGTACTTCTTGATGTCGTTAAACGTGCACAACAAGCTTGCGTCGATGCTGGAGCAGAAGAAGTGATTACTTCTATTAAAATCCATTATCGTCCAAGCACTGGTGTAACGATAGATGAAAAGGTTTGGAAGTACCGTGATGAATATGCAAAACCAGAAGCAATCTAAACTTATTACAACTATTTGGCTTATCCTTCTCATTGCGATATGGGAAGGATCTGTTTCATTATTTAAAATCGAACCGTGGATTTTACCAAAGCCTTCTGCCATTGTTCAAGAATTAATTGGGATGAAAGATTTACTATTACCAAATACGATGCAAACACTGCAGGAAGTTATAATTGGACTATTCTTTGCAATTTTATTGGGGACGAGCATCGCAATTATTATGGACGTTATACCGTTATTTCGTATTTTAATAAATCCATTGCTCGTTATTTCGCAAACAATTCCAATTGTTGTACTTGCACCGCTATTTATTATTTGGTTTGGATATGGGATGTTGCCGAAAGTAATGGTCGTAATACTCGTTTGTTTCTTCCCAATTGCGCTTAGTATTTTAGAAGGTTTTCAAACAGTAGATAAAAACATGTTGAAGCTGTTACAAACAATGAAGGCGACAAAATGGCAAGTTTACCAGAAAGTAAAATTTCCAGCAGTGCTTCCATACTTTTTCTCCGGTTTAAAAATTGCAGTTACATATAGCGTAATGGGGGCAATTATCGGAGAATGGCTCGGTGCAAGTGAAGGATTAGGCGTTATGCTTACGAGGGCTACAAAATCCTTTTTGACTGCCCGAGTATTTGGTGTTGCAGCAATCATCGTTATAGTGACATTATGCCTGTATTTTATCGTAGAGTTTATGGCAAGAATAACAGCACCATGGATATATAGAAAGGACGGCAGAAAATGAAAAAAGGTTTGAAAGTTATGTTAGCTGCCTTAGTAGCGGTAGGTGTGGCTGGATGTAATCCGGCGAAGAAAGAAGAAAGTGCAAGTAAAGATCAAAAAGTAAAAGTAGTATTAGATTGGTTTCCAAATACGAATCATACTGGCTTGTATGTAGCGCAAACGAAAGATTATTACAAAAAGCAAGGATTAGATGTAGAAATTATTCAACCAGGTGACAATGTAACAGCAGAGCAAATGATAGCATCAGGAAAAGCAGACTTCGCAATAAGCGCACAAGAAAATGTAACATTAGCTCGTGTGGAAGGAATTCCTGTTGTATCTGTAGGAGCGATTATTCAGCATAACACTTCAGCGTTTGCATCGCTTAAGAAAGATAATATGACGTCACCGAAAGATTTTGAAAGTAAACGTTATGGCGGCTGGGGAGGACCAGCGGAAGAAGCGACATTAAAGACGATTATGGATAAGCATCAAGCTGATTTTAATAAAGTTGAAAAAATCATCTTAGGACAAACAGATTTCTTTAAATCAATCGGCCGTGATGCAGATTTCGAATGGATTTATTACGGTTGGGATGGTATTGAAGCGAAGCGCCAAGGAAAAGAGTTAAATACGATTATGGTGAAAGACTTAGATCCAGCGCTTGATTTCTATAGTCCTGTTATTATTACGAGTGAAAAACATACGAAGCAAGATAAAGACTTTGTGAAAAAGTTTATGAGTGCAACAACAGAAGGTTATAATTTTGCAATTAAGGAACCGAAAGAAGCTGCTGATATTCTAATTAAAGCTGTTCCAGATGTAAATAAAGATTTAGTTCAAGAAAGCCAGAAATGGTTAAGTACGAAGTATCAAGATGATGCGAAAGCATGGGGAGTACAGAAGGAAGAAATTTGGACGAATTACATGAATTTCTTATATGACAACAAAGTTATTAAAAAGAAAATCGATGTAAAAGATGCTTTTACAAATGAATTCCTTCCAAGTGAAAAATGAGCGGATTACAAATAAAAAATATAGTGAAATCTTTCGACGGAAAGAATGTATTAGAGAATATTAGTGCCTCTATACAAGAGGGAGAGTTTGTTTCTTTTGTAGGACCGAGTGGTTGTGGGAAAAGCACATTATTAAACATGATTGCAAATGTTGAAAAACCAACAAGCGGGAACGTAATGTATAAAGATAAGCAAGTACAAGAGCAAGATGTTGTTAGTTATATGCCACAACAAGATTTATTACTACCGTGGCGATCAGCTTTGCAAAATATCGTTCTTCCGTTAGAAATTGAAGGAAAGCCGAAAAAACAAAGGCTGACAGAAGGAATGGAAGCATTAAAGCAGTTCGAACTAGATGAATATGCAGACCATTATCCAGATGAATTGTCTGGTGGTATGCGTCAAAGAATTAGTTTTCTGCGCACATATTTATGTGAAAAGCCAATTATGCTGCTTGATGAGCCTTTTGGAAAGTTAGATGCATTTACAAAAATGGAAGTACATAGCTGGCTTTTAAACTCTTGGCATCAAGAGAAGCAAACAATCGTTATGGTGACACATGACTTAGATGAGGCAATCTTGCTTTCAGATCGCGTATTTATTTTATCTCAAAGACCAGCGTCAATTGTTGGCGAGGTACAAGTGAAATTACCTAGACCGAGAACGATGGATATGTTAACATCACTCGAATTAAAAAAGGATAAAGAAGAGATTTTAAGTGTGTTAGCTCCTTATATGAAAAAATAGAAAAAGCCTTTTAACAGTTTTTAGTATAATTACTGTTAAGAGGCTTTTTTTAGAATATGAAAAGATGGAGAAGGAACAAAAGGGAAAATAGAGAATAGAATATAACAGAGTAGTTTATACTCTTAATATAACAAATGTTAAAGGAGTGAAAGGATAAAATGACTTTATCAACTGTTCTTCAAATGGTTTTAGCTTGATATGGGAGAAGTCTGCCCATTTTTTAAGATTAAGCTAAATTGAAGACAGCAGGTAAAGAACCTTAATCCTTTTTTACGATAATATGTAATGGGTAAGGTGTATTCACCTTACCCATTTTTATATGCATAATTAAATAAGGCTTCATACTGTTGGTCTCTCTATTTAGCTTATGGACGATAAGTAAAGGAGAGAAAAAAATGAGTATATTAACAGTAGAAAATTTAAGTCATTCGTATGGTGAGAAAACCATCTTATATAATGCGTGCTTTCGATTATTAAAGGGGGAGCATGTTGGGTTAGTAGGGAAAAATGGGATTGGAAAATCAACACTGCTAAGAATTTTAACAGGAGAACTTATACATGATGATGGGAACATTGAATGGTTTCCACATGTGAAGGTTGGATTTTTGCAGCAGCATATAGATTTACAAGAAGGGATAACAATTGAAGGATACTTGCAAAGTGCATTTTCTAACTTGTATGCAATTGAATACGAAATGTTAAAAATTGCAAAAGAGATGACTGAGGCAGTAGAAGTAGAAAAATTGTTAGTAAGGTATGGAGAGTTACAAACTATATTGGAAAACTCTAATTTCTATCAAATTCATACAGAAATTGAAGAAGTAGCAATTGGTTTAGGGCTGTTTGAAATAGGATTGGAAAAGGATGTTTCAAAGTTAAGTGGAGGACAGCGGACAAAGTTATTACTAGGAAAGCTTCTTCTAGAAAAAGCTGATGTTTTATTGCTAGATGAACCAACGAACTATTTAGATACAGCACATATAGAATGGTTGCAATCGTACTTGAAGTTGTATGAAAAAGCTTATATTATCATTTCGCATGACGAAGTGTTTTTGAACAATATTACGAATGTCATTTACCATCTAGAAGAACGAAAAGTTAAGCGATATGTAGGGGATTATGAAAAGTTTTTACAAAGTTATCAAGTGCAAAGGAAACAATTACAATCGGCGTATGTGAAACAACAAAAAGAAATTGCTCAGTTAGAAACATTTATTCAAAAAAATAAAATTCGAAAAGCAAAACAGGCAAAAAGTCGAGAGAAAGTATTGGAGAAAATGCGAAGGGTTGAAAAGGTAAATAATGTACCTCAGTCCTGTTTTGCTTTTACTGTTTATAATGAACCAGTAAGTCGTATATTACAGGCTGAGAAACTAAGAGTGGGTTATAGTGAGCCGTTATTTCCAGACTTGAATTTACAAGTGAAAAAAGGAGAAAAGATAGCTATTGTTGGTCAGAATGGTATTGGAAAAACGACAATATTAAAAACGTTATTAGGTCAAATAAAGCCGCTAAGCGGTTCGATTTTTGTTGGGGACCGAGTAAATCCTGCTTATTTTGCACAGGAAGAGTTTGCTTCAGAAATAACACCGTTAGAGAAAGTTTGGGCACAACGACCAGATATGACAAAGAAAGAAGCGCGCCAAGCATTAGCGAAGTGTGGATTAAAAGAAGAACACGTATTAAAACCTATTCGTTTATTAAGCGGTGGAGAGCAAACGAAAGTGCGTTTATGTGAACTTATCGTAACGAAAAGCAATGTTTTAATTTTAGACGAACCGACTAATCATTTGGATGTAGAAACTAAGATGGCTTTACAGGAAGCGTTACAACAATACAAAGGAACGATTTTAATTGTCTCACATGAACCTTCTTTCTATGAATCGTGGATAACAAAAGTATGGAATATAGAAGATTGGAATGCTGAACAATATGAATAAAGAAAAGGCATTAGCTTTTATGAGCTAATGCCTTTTCTTTGTGATTAACATGATTTTCGAGAACTCTTACATGAGAATTGTATGAAGAAGCACTCTTATGGTGCGCTTATAAGCGTGCTTTTTCTTTTGTTATATTTATAATAATACGAAAGCCTTTCCCTAACAGGTGACTATCTTTCTTTATATATATAGATAGTTCAAAACGGAATGAAAATAATTCCTATATGTAAAGGATAATGTGGATATTATAGGAAGACAATAGAAATTAAAGGAAATTCATGTAAAATTCAAATGAACTTCATATAAACTTCATATTAGAAACTAAATATAATCATAATAGGTTATTGTGATATTTTTGATTTTTCATAAAATTAAAAGTTTGAATTTAGGAAGTCTTGCTCGAACCTAAATTCAAACTTTAGTGAAATAATTAATGGATATTACGTCTAGTTTTCGCTAATGACGGCATTTAAAAGTTCGGCAGGATTACCCGTTCCTGCACCACCAATTGTAATAGATCCACCAGGAGGAATTTCGCCATTCCATCCTGCGTTCGTAATTACATAATGATTATTTGTTTTACTACTAATTTTAGAATCCCAAACTTGTGTTAAATTGCCGCTATAATCAAATTCTAATTTCCAATTTTTAATAGGATTCGTTCCATTATTTTTGATTATAATCGAGAAGTTATAACCGCTGCCCCAATTCGAAGTGACTGAAAATGTAGCAGTGCCATTTCCATCAGGAGGTGTCGTATTAGCTTCATCCGTTTTGACAGTAAGAGCGGTAGGTTGTGATTTATTTCCAGCAGCATCTTTGGCAATTACTGAAAATGTGTATTCCGTATTAGGTTTTAAGTTTTTAATTGTAATGCTATTTGTTGTTGCACTCCATTTTTCTTCTCCGGCAGTAATTTCGTATTCAGTAACGCCTACGTTATCAGTGGATGCAGTCCAACTTAATTGAACTGAGCTTGAATTTTTATTCGTAACTACAATATTTTTAACATTTGTTGGTGGCTCAGTATCTTTTTGACTAATAGGTCCACCAAGTAATTCTTTTACTAGCGTATCAAGTAATTTTGGACCACTACAACTATATTTTGGACTTGTACGGCAATCCCCGCTTAGTTCCCAAAACATTGCTCCACTTAAACCCTTCGTCTTTATATAGTCTGTTTTATATTTCATAGATTCATTGTCATCGTAGCTAATAAATGTGCCTGTAGTCGCATTATATAAGTAAGGTACTTTAGCTGTGTCATTCCAGTAGCGTACAAAACCATTTTTATTAACGTAATTGGCTGCTAAATCACCGTAATCATACACACCTGTGTCACCGGTAGAATAATCATCCCAAGTACCTTTAGAAGCAAGTTTCCCATCACTACCTGGTTTGCAAGGTTGATATTGTCCGTTATTTTCTTTTCCACAACTTTTCCAGCCACGTCCGTAAAAAGGTACGCCTAATACTAGTTTATCCACTGGAACACCTTCATTTGTATAAACATTTATAGCACCATCTACGTAAAAATTCGTATTTGCTGCTGGGTCATTTGGATCCTTGTATAGAGCTGCATTATGATTAGAAGTAGCTTCCCATCCACCGTGGAAATCGTATGTCATAATATTAATCCAATCGAGTATTTGAGAAATTTTCTTTAGCTCTGTATGATCAGCGTAGCGTTGGCTTGCACCTGACGCGATTGTTAGTAAATATTGTTTGCCATCTTCAGCACCTGCTTTATTCAAAGCATTTCGGACGTCTTGAAGAAGGAGAGTGAAATTTTGTTTATCTTCAGGACGATAACTACCACCAGGAATCGTTTCAACGCCCGGATATTCCCAGTCTAAATCTACGCCATCAAACCCATATGCGCGAAGAAAAGCTACTGTAGATTCAGCAAATACTTTTCTTGTTTTTTCATCAGCGGCCATATCAGAAAAGCGGTTAGACCAAGTCCAGCCACCAACGGAAATAATTGTTTTTAAGTGAGGATATTTAGCTTTTAATCGTTTTAGTTCTCCGAAATTTCCGCAACGGGCATATTTATCGCAATCTTCCCAAGTTGTACCTGAGCCAGGATACGATTTGGTAACATCAGCCCATGGTTCACCGAGTACGAGAGTACCATTAGGAACCTCTTTATTTTGCAATGGTACACCAGATTCTTTACAGTTCCACGTTTGTTTATTTGGATTATCAGGATGGGTAGAAGGATTTCCATGTTTTCCATTCCAACAAATATCCGCGAAAGCATAGTTAAGGTGAGTAAGTTTTGATGCATCAATGTCAGCAACTTGATAATTACGTCCGTAAACGCCCCACGAAGGAAAGTACCCAACAATTTTTTGACTTTGCTTTGGTGAATCTGCTAATGCGAGATTTGGAGTAATAAAATTTGTGAGAAAAAGAGGTAAGAAAAGTAGTAAAGATAGTAATAGCAGTGTGAATTTTTGAGACCTCATAGCCATTTCTCCTTTCAAAATAAAAGATATATTTAAAGGCATACGCCAATAAATCAAAATGAATCTAGACGTATGAAACGTCTAGATAAAATGATCAGACATCACGAAGTCTATACAAGGGAGCTGGGGGTGATTAAATCGTAACAAATGTAAGATTTAGTGTAAACGCTTTATTCAGTTGTAAAAGACTTTCTCAATACAAAAAGGCTTGAATACAAACTATATATGAAAACGAAAGGTCGGTATGGGAGGAAATAGCTCATTATAAATAAATTTGAGAAAAAATTGTATGGAGCCAATTATTAAAGACGTAGAAAGATAAGGAAATATCATGTAAAATAATAGTAAAAATATGTAAAGGAGGGAACGGTGTGGATGTGTTTTTGAACATTGCTGAAGAAAAAATTCGACAAGCGATACGGAATGGTGATCTTGATTATCTTCCGGGAAAAGGAAAACCACTACAATTAGAAGATCTTTCAATGGTACCTCCAGAACTTAGAATGAGTTATAAAATTTTAAAAAATGCGGGAATGATTCCACCAGAGATGGAACTACAAAAAGATATATTAAAAATAGAGGATCTAATTGCTTGCTGTTATGATGAAGAAGAGAGAAAGAAATTAAGAGAAGAGTTAACAGTAAAAACGCTTCGTTTTCAGCAGGTAATGGAAAAGAGAAAGATTAAAGATAGTTCAGCTTTTCGTATGTATCAAGACAAAGTATTTCGTAAACTACGCTAAGAGGGATAAGATGACTACATTTAAAACGATAGAAGAATTAGCGACCTATATCGAAGAACAACAATTGGTACTTCTGTTTATTAAAACGGAAAATTGTGGTGTTTGTGATGTTATGCTAAGAAAAGTAAATTGCGTATTAGAGAATTATGATTACTTAGAGAAAATAGAGATATTACTACAAGACATGCAAGAGATTGCGGGGCGATATGCCGTATTTACAGGACCGACAATTTTATTATTTTATAATGGAAAAGAGATCCTTCGGGAATCGCGCTTCATTTCAATTGAAAATCTAGAGAGAACCATTCAATTATTCGAGGAATAAGGGAGGCTTTTATATGGAATTTATTATTGTCATACTATTATTTGTTGTAGTTGGAATAATCGTAACAGCAGTTCGATCGAACAAAAAGAAGGTAAATCTTACAAAACAAAATAACATTCATAATTCATCTAACAGCTCATCACCATTATTTTTCTTTGCTGGATCTGATAATGATAGCTCGCATGATGGTGGCTCACATGATTGTGGAGGGTCTTTTGGCGGAGATAGCGGAGGAAGCTGCGGTGGCGGTGGTGATTGATGAAAATGCGCCTTATATAGGCGTATTTCTTTTTAAACAAACGTTTGATTAGTTGGCTTACATATTGCATAAACACAGTTAAACAAACGTTTGATTAATATTTTTAATATACTAAGGGGAATGGAAATGAAAAGGGAACCGAAAGTGAAAAATAAGGGGAAAGTAGTGTTATTTTTATTAGCTGCGGGAGGCGTATTTCTTGTTAAATTAGCATTTAAATTTGGAACGATACATATGATTCGAACTTGGTTTGAAAGTACGTTTTCTTAAATAAGGAATATATCCTCTTGCGATAGAGGTTTTTGATTTGTTATTATTAGACTGAACGGTCGGTTTAAAGAGGTGTGAATATGAGAAGAAGCGCAGAAGAGATAAAGAAAGAAATTGCATATAAAGCAGAAAGTCTATTTTCACAGAAGGGCTATGCAGCTACATCTATGGAAGAGATTTGTGAAATTACAGAGCGAAGTAAAGGAAGCATTTATTATCACTTTAAAAGTAAAGAAGAATTATTTTTATTTGTAGTGAAACAGCATACGTATGATTGGGTTGAAAAATGGAATGAAAAAGAGAAGTTGTATAGTACTAGTACTGAAAAACTATATGGTCTCGCGGAATATCATGTAGAGGACATACAGCAACCAATTTCAAATGCAATAGAGGAATTCTCTATGAGCCAAGTTGTAAGTAAAGAGATTCTGGATGAACTGTTAGCTTTAACTAGAGAATCATATGTTATGTTTGAGAAATTAATTGAAGCAGGTATACAGTCTGGAGAGTTCCGTGAAGATAATGCTCGTGATCTTATGTATATTGTGAACGGATTATTATCAGGGCTTGGAGTACTTTACTACGAGTTAGATTATAAAGAGCTGAAACGTATTTATAAAAAGGCAATAGATGTATTGTTAAAAGGAATGGCAGCTGAATAATAAGTCAGTTGCTTTTCTTACAAAACAAATTAGACCGAACGGTCGGTTTATGGAAGGGGAATGAAAGTGAAAGCTTTATTTAAAAACCGAGCATTTATGCTCGTTATGGCATCTGATATTTTACAACAATTTGCAATTTGGATCAGAAATATGGCTCTTTTATATTTCATAATGGAGCGGACAAATAATGATCCAGTTTCAGTGTCTCTATTATCTGTCATGGAGTATGCACCTATCTTTATTTTCTCGTTCATTGGTGGTGCATTAGCAGATCGTTGGAATCCGAAAAGAACAATGGTCGCTGGAGATGTGTTGAGTGTACTGTCTATTATAGGAATTGTCCTGTTGTTAAAGCTGGATTATTGGCAGGCTATATTTTTTGCAACACTCATTTCCGCGATTGTAGGTCAGTTTTCTCAGCCCTCATCTTCGCGTATATTTAAGCGCTATGTAAAAGAAGAACAGGTAGCAAATGCGATTGCATTTAACCAAACATTACAGTCATTATTTCTAATTTTTGGGCCAGTGGTAGGATCGCTTGTGTATACACAACTTGGTTTATTTACGTCACTATATAGCTTAATCATTTTATTTTTGTTATCTGCTATCGCCCTTTCATTTTTACCAAAATGGGTTGAAAAAGAGCAAGTGGCGAGAGATTCATTAAAAAATGATATAAAAGAAGGTTGGAAGTATGTTCTTCATACGAAAAATTTACGTATGATTACGATTACTTTTACAATTATGGGTTTAGCTGTTGGATTAACGAATCCATTAGAAGTATTCCTTGTAATTGAACGTTTAGGCATGGAAAAAGAAGCTGTTCAATATTTAGCGGCAGCTGATGGAATAGGTATGTTACTTGGTGGTATTGTTGCTGCAGTTTTCGCTTCAAAAGTGAATCCGAAAAAGATGTTTGTATTCGGTATGGGTATATTAGCGATTTCGTTTTTAGTAGAAGGGCTATCTACATCATTTTGGATTACTAGTTTCATGAGATTTGGAACAGGTATTTGTTTAGCTTGTGTTAATATTGTTGTCGGTACGCTTATGATTCAACTTGTACCAGAAAATATGGTTGGAAGAGTAAATGGGACGATTTTACCACTGTTTATGGGGGCAATGCTAATTGGAACTTCATTAGCTGGAGGATTAAAGGAACTAACTTCGCTAGTTACTGTGTTTTGTATAGCAATGGCACTTATTTTATTAGCGATAGGGCCAGTTCTACGTATGCAAATAAAGAAAGAAGATATCGCTAATAAAGAGGCACTAACAAATTCATTAGCTTCAAAATAACTATTGTAAGGGAGCAATATTGCTCCCTTTTTCTTTGAGGAACTTTTGACAACTATATGAGCCAATTATATACTGATGTTGTAAAAACGATTTTACAGGTTAGGAGCAATGGTGTGAAAAATCAAATCTATGAATTACGCACTGAAAATAATATTTCACAAGGCGCATTAGCTGATAAATGTAAGGTTTCTAGACAAACGATAAATGCAATTGAGAATAATAAATATGATCCAAGTTTAGCGTTAGCATTCCGCTTAGCTGAAGTATTAGGAACAACTGTTGATAAATTATTTTTGTACAAGCAGTAGAGTCGTTCATTATAAGGCGCACCTTTAAAAATAAAAAAGATCCTCTTCTTATGAGAAGAGAATCTTTTTTTAGAGCGTTTTAGTCTTTGGACTAGGTGGTGTAACGGATGTATTATTTTCTGGAACTCTAGTTAGTAAGAATCCTCCGATAATAAACAGAACAATAATACTAAGAACACCAGCGTTTGTTTTTCCTGTTAATTGCGTTGTAACACCGACTAATACCGGACCCATAATTGCGGCAAACTTCCCAAATATATTATAAAATCCGAAGAATTCATTAGCAGATTCTTTTGGTACTAGTTTTGCAAAGTATGAACGACTTAGTGCTTGAATACCACCTTGAGATGTAGCAACTAACATTGCTAAAATCCAAAAATCAAGTGTCGTTTTTAAGAAATAAGCATATGTGCAAATAATGATATAAATAATGATACCGACATATAACATTTTTTTACCAGTAAATGTTTCAGATAGTTTTCCGTATAGTAACGCAAATGGACAAGCGACAATTTGTGTTACAAATAATATGATTAATAGATTCGTTGCACTGATACCGAGGTCGGTTCCGTAAGCTGTAGACATAGTAATAATTGTATCGACTCCGTCAATATAGAAAAAGTAAGCAATTAGAAACATAAATACAGTTTTATATTCTTTAATATTTTTAAAAGTATCAGCAAGACGTTTGAAGCTCATTTTAATAGGTCTTGGATGACGCTCAATATAGTGTGTTTGCTCTACGTTTTTAAGCATTGGAATTGTAAATAACCCCCACCAAAGAGCAGTTATCGCGAATGAAATTTGACTAGCAATGCCAACTGATAAAGGGATAGTTCCTTTTTGAGCAAGAATAATAAGAGCGATACAACCGATAAAAGGAATAGTACTCCCAATATAGCCTAAAGCGAAACCTCTTGTAGAAATTCGATCCATTCTATCTTCAGAAGTGACATCTACTAAAAATGCATCATAGAAAATGTTGGCTCCAGCAAAACCAACTAAGGCGAGCATATAGCATCCTAATAATAAGTACCACTGAGATGTTGGAACGACTGCTAACATACTTGTAAATACGATACCAAGTCCAAAGAAGAATGTGAAAAATCGTTTTTTAAATCCTTTATAATCAGCAACTGTGCCGAGAATAGGAGCAAGTATAGAAATTAAAAGTGTAGCGAACGAGTTTGCATATCCCCAATATGCTGTTGAAGTAGCACCAGATAGCCCGGCTTCTTTTGCAGCTGCTTTAAAGTAAATTGGAAATAATGCAGTTGTAATGACGAGCGAATATACCGAGTTCGCCCAATCGTATAATATCCAGCTTTTTTCTTGTCTGGACATTTTTTTCATATAGTGTTCCCCCTTAAATTTGTTCTACTAACAGTGTACAAAAATAAAAATTATAAAAAGAGAAACAGTGATGATTTTTACAGAACTTTTACATATATACACAGTTCTTTACAATTGGAGTAAATCCTCTACAATTGATCCGTCTGTTTCGCCTAAGTGTAAACCGAGTAGTCTAGCGATAGTTGGACCTTCATCAATAAGTCTCATATACGGGACGGTAACGCCGGTTTTTATTCCTTTTCCAGCAGCGATAAAAATTGTTTCATAGTTAGGTTTTGTTGGAGAGTATCCATGCGTACCAAATGTATATTTTTTACTAGGAGTAACATCTTTTTCAGTAATTTCTTTTATAAAATCTCCTGTATAGTTTTCAGTGAAATAATACCCCTCTTGCGCTTCTAACATAAATAAACAATTACCATCTGCACCGCAGTCTTTCGCAGCTTCATCATGAAGTATAAATTCAATTCCATTCTGTTTATTTTGCAGCAGTTCTTCAAGGAGTAGTTGTACTTCTCGAATTGTATCCGTATCATTTTTGTCTTTCACATATACATAGGCAGACCCGTCGCAACTTTGACAATAGGCCTTCCAATCTACTAATAGCCCTTTTTTATTTATAGATACGAGGCCTTTTTGTTGGAATAGCACATTTAATTGAATCGCTTTGTTTTCACTTAAAGCGCTATGGTCACCAAGAGCGATAATTGTACTCTCTTCGTATAGGTCACTGTCTTTTAAAGTTTGAATAATTTTCCCGAGCCGCTCATCATGTCTATGAATTGCAGCTATTGTTTCGTTAGATTCAAAGCCATGATAATGTCTTTGCGTGTCTAAATCAGTGAAATGTACGAACATAACATTAGGCTTTTTCGTCTGAATGGTGTGTACAGCAGAGGCGAGGACGAAATCATCCAGCTCTGGTTGTGATAAACCATTTCTTATATGGCCGAAACGAAGATTTAAATCTAATTGGTATAGTGGGCTACCGCTAAATAAGGAAACTAACACTTGATTTTGCCAAGGTCTATTGGGGAAAATTTCTGGTAAATTGTAATCAATGTTTGCTCTCCCAGTAACAGGCCATAGAAGGGCAGCTGTCGTTAAATTTGCTTTACGCGCTTCATCATACAATGTTGTTCCTTTTATCGATTTTCGGTACCAATGCCAATCAGGTGATTCACGTCCTGGTTGAAGTAACGTATTACTAACAACACCGTGCTTGTTAGGGTAATTACCGGTTACGATTGTTGAGTGGCTTGGATATGTTACAGAAGGATAAATTGGTTCTACTTTTTCGACAACCGTGCCCTTTTTTATTAGAGATTGGAAATGAGGTAGTTTTTGTAGTATAGGAAAATCTAAAGCTGATAAACAGTCGAATGATAAAATAATGACACGATTCGTTAATGCTTTATCCATAAAGTAATCCTCCTAATTATATAAAACCTATTCTTATATATTACTATTAATACCTAGTAATAAAAATATGTTTCTGAATAAAATTTATTGTTTATTTTCAGAAAAATTAAACATATAATAAGTATAAGGGAATCTATGGACGGAGGGAATAGTATGGACTGGTTAGATGGATTCGGTATATTTTACATCATTGGTGGCATCACAATTCTCCTTGTATTTGCTATTTCATATTTACTAAAGAAACGTTTTCCAGACAAACAGTTTGATATTATATTTGCACTGATTGTAATACTTCTTTGCTTAGCATCATTTCCTGTTACCATGATGGTTATTGGTGGGTGGGAAGGAATGGGATATGGATTTATTGGTTTCTTCGTTCTACTAGGTACACTTATTGGTATGATTGCACATCAACTTGTAAAAATCTCTCGAAAAAGCTACGTATAAAACTGTAAAAAATGAAAAGAATATATAATAATAAGAAAATTAGCTATTGTTTTAAAAAAGAATTTGTATTATGATAATCAACAAATTTATTTCGTTATAACGATGAAAAAGGACTAGTACATATTCAACCTTTTTAGCAGAGAGAGAATCCGCCAGGCTGAAAGATTCTTAAAAAGGCAATATGGAACCTGCCTTTGAGTTCTGCATATGCAGCGGGAATTTCCCGTTATCAAAAAGAGAGCATGCGCAATTTTTGTGCATGAATCAGGGTGGTAACGCCGGCAAAGCTCGGTCCCTATTTAGGGACGCGGGCTTTTTTGTATTTTCTAGAAGGAGGAAGACTGACTATGGCAAAAGAACAAGTGCAAGCCATTACGAAGATGGAAGAGGACTTTGCGCAGTGGTATACCGATATTGTAAAAAAAGCCGAACTTGTTGATTATTCAAGTGTAAAAGGGTGCATGATTTTACGTCCGTATGGTTATGCCTTATGGGAGAATATGCAGAAGGTGATGGATGAGAAGTTAAAAGAAACTGGCCATGAAAATGTATATATGCCAATGTTTATCCCAGAGAGTTTATTGCAAAAAGAGAAGGATCATGTTGAAGGATTTGCTCCTGAAGTAGCATGGGTTACACATGGCGGGGATGAAAAGTTAGCGGAAAGACTTTGTGTACGTCCTACATCTGAAACTTTATTCTGTGAGCACTTTTCAAAAATTGTGCAATCCTATAATGATTTGCCAAAGTTATATAATCAGTGGTGTTCAGTAGTTCGTTGGGAGAAGACAACTAGACCATTCCTTCGTACGACTGAATTTTTATGGCAAGAGGGTCATACAATCCATGAAACGGCAGAAGAATCGCAGGCTGAAACATTAAATATTTTAAACTTATATGCTTCTTTCTGTGAGGATTATTTAGCGATACCAGTTATTAAAGGACAAAAAACAGAAAAAGAGAAGTTTGCTGGAGCAAAGGCAACTTATACAATTGAAAGTTTAATGCATGATGGAAAAGCGCTTCAAACAGGAACATCTCATAACTTTGGGACGAATTTCTCAGAAGCATTTGATATTAAGTTTTTAGATCGTAACGGTAAATGGCAATATGTGCACCAAACATCTTGGGGTGTATCAACAAGAATGATAGGCGGGCTAATAATGGTTCATAGCGATAATAATGGACTTGTAATGCCACCAAAAGTCGCTCCAGTGCAAGTTGTTATTGTACCAATTGCTCAGCATAAAGAAGGAGTTTTAGCAAAAGCAACAGAGTTACAAGGACATATTCAAAAGGTTGCACGAGTAAAAATAGATGCTAGTAATAAAACGCCTGGTTGGAAATTTAATGAGTATGAAATGAAGGGTATTCCAATTCGATTAGAAGTTGGCCCTAAAGATATTGAAAAGAATCAAGTTGTACTTGTAAGAAGAGATACGAAGGAAAAAGAGTTTGTACCAATGGATCAATTAGAAGAACGTATTCCAGCATTACTTGAAGAAATTCATATTGCTTTATTTAATAAAGCAAAAGCATTTCGCGATGAGAATACGTATGCTGTGACAAATTTCGAAGAGATGAAAAAAGTAGCTGACGAAAAGCAAGGCTTTATTAAAGCGATGTGGTGCGGGGAATTGGCTTGTGAAGAGAAACTAAAAGAAGAGGTGGGAGTATCTTCACGTTGTATGCCTTTTGAGCAAGAGCATTTAGCTGAAGAATGTATTTGTTGTGGTAAAGAAGCTAAACAAATGGTGTATTGGGGAAAAGCATATTAATACTCTTTTGATAGGGGATAAAAAGGACTTTGGGCTGCATAATAAAATGCAATCCAAAGCCCTTTTTGGTTTTATACAGTATTTCATGTATTCTTTAGATGGAAGGATGTTGTTCTTATTTTACGTTTTTACGACGAATAAACAGTAACATACCAATTAGGAATGTTGAAAGACCCATTAAAATAGATATAGGGTAATGCGTTGCAGTATTAGGTAATTTATCACCTTGTTTTTTTGTATTATCTTTTACATTACCACCTTGAGAACCGTTGCCCTTCTGAGAATTGCTATCGCCTTTAACACGATTGCCGCCGTGAGAGCCATTACCGCCTTGAGAACTGCTATCACCTTTAACACGATTGCCACCTTGAGAGCCACTGCCACCAGAACCGTTACCGCCAGAACCATTGTCACCAGAGCCATTGCCACCAGAACCGTTACCACCGGAACCATTGCCACCAGAACCGTTACCGCCGGAACCATTACCACCGGAACCATTGCCGCCAGAGCCACTACCACCAGAACCATTACCGCCGGAACCGTTGTCACCAGAGCCACTGCCGCCAGAACCATTGTCACCAGAGCCATTGTCACCAGAGCCATTGCCACCAGAACCGTTACCGCCGGAACCATTGCCGCCAGAGCCACTGCCACCAGAACCGTTACC
>NZ_FOST01000005.1:141699-221077 GCF_900114335.1 Bacillus sp. 5mfcol3.1
CACCAGAGCCACTGCCACCAGAACCGTTACCGCCGGAACCATTACCGCCGGAACCATTGCCGCCAGAGCCGCTGCCGCCAGAACTACTATCGTCCTGAGAACCGTTATTTCCTGGAGGTTTATTATTATCCTTTAAATTTCCTTCGGCAAAATGATCGCTATTTTGTACAATAGCGTTTGTTAATGGTTGGAAGTTCTCAGTTGCAGCATTACCGATATTTAAACCGCTAAAAAAAGATAAAGAGAGTGTTGATGCTAAAATGAAGATTTTCGTCATGGTTTTCCTCCTAAGAAATTAATATTCCATCTAAAATACATCCCTTTGTAATATTTCTTAGGAAAAAGAGTTTTATGCAAAAAAAACTATATATAGAAAAAGGTGGTGTATTTGTCAAAGCAGAAAAGAGTTAATGTAGATTTCCTACAAATAGTAGAGGCGGGGAATTTACATTCATAACGGTAGAGGAAGTGGCAGTAGATGAAAGAGTACATAGCGTTTGATATTGGCGGTACGCAAATTAAGTATGGCATTGTTTCAGAAGTAGGGAGAGTATTAAAGCGTAAAACAGTTGCAACAGAAATTCATTTAGGCGGAGAACAAATTATTCAAAAACTTATATATGTATCCAAAAAAATAATGAATGAACATACTATTACAGGAATTGGTATTAGCACTACGGGAATTGTTGATATTAATAAAGGAATTGTGACGGGAGGTGCGGATCATATTCCGGGATATAGTACTATTCCTATTATTGATAGATTGCAAGAGATATTAAAAGTTCCAGTATCGATTGACAATGATGTGAATTGTGCAGCGTTTGGAGAAAAGTGGAATGGTAGTGGAAGAGAGAAAGAGAACTTTATTATGCTCACCCTTGGAACAGGAATTGGAGGAGCAATTTTTATAGATGGAGAATTGTACCGAGGACATTCATTTAGTGCTGGTGAATGGGGGAATATGTTAATAGAAGGAAAAACGTTTGAAGAGGTTGCTTCGATTTCAGGATTAATTCGGCTTGTAAGAAAATATAAAGGCAAAGGCGAGTGGAATGGGAAAAAAATTTTCGAGTTGTATGATAAAGGAGATTGGGAAGTTGCTCAAGCAGTTGGGATCTTCTTTAAACATTTGGCGATCGGAATTAGTAATCTTGCTTATATTTTTAATCCAGAAACGATTATTATTGGTGGAGGAATTACCGATAGAGGAAATGAGTTTTTAAAAGAAGTAAAAGAGGAGGTCAGTAAATACTTAAATCAAGAGATTTATAATAATTGTGAGATTGAACTTGCACAAAACGGTAATTGTGCAGGAATGATTGGTGCTATTTACCACTTCTTACATCATCATAAGTAAATTATATGAATGTTTTCATATAACTGAGAATTTATCCTTTTTATCGCTAGGTAAATAATGCTACAATATAAGAGAAGAATACAATATTTTCCGATTTGGAAAATGCTTTGTAGAAAGGGAGAAACTTCATGCCTATTATTTTAGAAAAAGGTCAAAAGATCGATTTAACGAAAGGACAACCAAAAGTAGCAAAACTACAGGTTGGCTTAGGCTGGGATCCAATTGGGCAATCAGGTGGATTTCTGTCTTCATTATTTGGAAGTAAACCAAATGTAGATTGTGATGCATCTGTTGTTATGTTAGAAGGAGATCGTTTTTTAAACAAAAATGATTTAGTTTACTTCGGAAATAAACTTTCTACTTGTGGTAGTATTATTCATTCAGGAGATAATTTAACAGGCGAAGGCGCTGGTGATGACGAAACAATTTTCGTAGAATTACATAAAGTTCCGAGCCGTATTAATCGTTTAGTATTCGTTGTAAATATTTATGACTGTGTAAATCGTCGTCAAGATTTCGGGATGATTCGTAATGCATATATTCGTATTCAAAACCCGCAAACTGGTGAAGAATTAGCACGCTATAATTTATCGGATAATTATGCTGGCAAAACGACTCTAATTGCAGGTGAAATGTATCGTCACGGAAGTGAATGGAAGTTTTCAGCAGTTGGAGAAGGAACACAAGATAAAAACTTAAGTGAGATTGTATCACGTTATCAATAAAATAACCGAGGAGGAATTGTATATGGCATCAATTTCATTGAAAAAAGGACAAAAGGTAGACTTAACAAAAACGAATCCAGGTCTTTCAAAAGTTCTTGTAGGACTTGGTTGGGATACGAATCGTTATGATGGACAAAACGATTTCGATTTAGATGTTAGTATTTTCTTAGTAGGTGCTAACGGTAAAGTTTCAGGTGCAGAGGATTTCGTCTTCTATAATAACCCAAAAGGTGCGAATGGTGCTGTAGAGCATTTAGGAGATAACCGAACTGGCGAAGGTGAAGGCGATGACGAATCGATTAAAGTAGATTTGAAAAATGTACCTGCACATATCGAACGTATTTGCTTCACAATCACGATTTACGATGGAGAAGGACGCAGCCAAAACTTTGGACAAGTTTCTAACTCTTTCGTACGTATTTTAGATGAAGAAAAGAATGCAGAATTAATTCGTTACGATTTAGGAGAAGATTTCTCTATTGAAACAGCCGTAGTAGTAGGTGAATTATATCGTCATGCAGGTGACTGGAAATTCAATGCAATCGGAAGTGGATTCCAAGGTGGGTTAGCGTCTCTATGTAATAATTTTGGTTTAGATGTAGAGTAATAGATTTGATTTATATATCCATCGGTGAAATGCGTGTATACCGATGGATATATTTTTAAAGATAAAAATATAGAGGTGAATATAGATGGTTATTCAATTACAAAAAGGACAGAAAATCGATTTAGGTAAGACAAGCCCTGGTTTAACAAAAGCAGTAATTGGTCTTGGATGGGATATTAAATCTTATGACGGTGGATCAGATTTCGATTTAGATGCATCTGCCTTTTTATTAGATGCAAACGGAAAATGTACGAAGGAAACTGATTTTATTTTCTATAATAATTTACAGTCTCCTTGTGGATCTGTTTTACATACAGGAGATAACCGTACAGGCGAAGGCGAAGGCGACGATGAGCAACTTGTTGTAGATTTGAAGAAGGTTCCAGCAGATGTTCATAAAATTGCTATTACAGTTACGATTTATGATGCAGAAGGCCGTAGTCAAAACTTTGGGCAAGTTGGAAATGCGTTTGTTCGTTTAGCGAATGAAGAGACGAATGAAGAAGTTCTTCGTTTTGATTTAGGGGAAGATTTCTCCATCGAAACAGCAGTTGTCTTTTGTGAATTATACCGTCATAATGGACAGTGGAAGTTTAATGCAGTAGGAAGTGGATTCCAAGGTGGTTTAGGTGCGCTTGTAAGAGCGTATGGCTTGGATGCATAGAAAGGAAACGATATTCGTTTCCTTTTTTTGACCTTTCTATAAATCTAGCAAAGAATAGGGGATAAAGGTAAGATGAGTATTTTGCAAGGAATCCTTGATACGTATGCTCAGTTTTTCGACTTGGACATGTGGATTAAAGTGTTGCAAGATCCAGTATCTTGGGGATTAATAGGTACACTTGTTGTACTTGAAGGGTTGTTATCTGCTGATAACGCACTTGTGTTAGCGGTAATGGTAAAACACCTTCCGGAAGAAAAACGTAAAAAAGCGTTATTCTATGGACTTATTGGAGCTTATGTGTTCCGCTTTATTGCGATTGGAATCGGGATGTTCTTAATTAAATTAGCATGGGTAAAAGTGTTAGGTGCACTTTACTTAGCGTGGCTTTCAGTTAAATACTTCATTGATAAAAGAAAAGGTAATACAGAAGAAGAGGAATCTCATGGTATGAACCAAAATAGTATTCTCTTCAGAATGTTCGGTGTCTTCTGGGGAACAGTTGCGATGGTTGAATTAATGGATATCGCATTCTCTGTAGATAGTGTACTTGCTGCATTTGGTGTATCTAATGAAGTTTGGATTTTACTATTAGGCGGAATGCTAGGTATTTTAATGATGCGTGGTATCGCTGGTGTATTCTTAAAATTGTTAGAGCGTATTCCAGAACTTGAAACGACAGCATATATTTTAATTTTAATTATTGCAGCAAAAATGTTATTGTCTGTTATTCATATTGAAATAAGCCATACAGTGTTCTTCATTATTTTAGTTGTAGCATTTGGAGCAACATTTATACTTCACTACATGAAGAATTCTGGACAAGCTAAAGAAGAAGTAGCAGCTACTAAAGAAGACAATAAATAATTGAAATGGGTTTGCTCGTTTTGCGAGCGCCCATTTTTTATAACCAAAAATAGTTTATAATAGAAGAAGGACTTAGAAAAAACGTAAATGTTTTTGGAGGTGAACTGTTGTGTTTTCACGTTTTACACTTCAACCATATGCATTAAAAGATGAATCAGATTTAAAGCAATTTGAAGCGCTTTTAGAAAAACGCCCACAATATGAGCTGACAGAGAATGAGATGAAATTTAGTTATATAGCATGTCGAATCCTAGGCGTTCCTAATGATGTAGATGAATATTTTAATGAACTGTTTGATTATAGTGAAGCGAAAGGAATCGAAGTTTTACACGAACAAAATTTAAACAAAGTGATTGATTCAGAAAAGCTTCGTCATATTCAAGAAGTGTTCGGATTACATCAAGAAGCACCAAATGGTCTGACAGTAAATAGGTTAGTTGCACACTTATCTGGGAAACAACTTTTACCGAAAGTAGACAACCCTGATTTACAGCATTACATACATACGACGTTTATTGCAGTATTGAAATTATATGAGAAACAACATAATCAGTCGTTAAAGACAGAAGGCTTCCGTCGTTTCTTAATCGACATAATTAAACTAAGCGAAAATTACGTAGCGAAGTGGTTCTCTACGATTAATTATAAGAAACAGATGCCACGTATCGTTTGGTATGGTGATGCACAGGAAAGCCGTATATATTTCTTATATTTTCTTATTATGCTCGGTTGTGATGTGCTTTATTATCACCCCGAAGGAAAAGATGGATTTGAAAATATTGATGAAGAGGGAAGAACTTTTATTGTGCCCCATCCGGGTCGCATTTCTCTTGAACCATTCCCTGATCGCCGCCGCGAGCGTGTTGCAACAGTAGCGTATCAAGCTTCGAAAGAAATTGAACAAGTACTTCACCACGATAATTCACTATTATATAAACCGTGGCAATTCCGTTCGTATACACCTGTAGCACGTACGTTAAAAACGACATATGATGAACTCTTTTTAATTACGAAAGAAAAGGCATTTGTACGTCCAACATTCTTTGTTGAAAATAAACATATTTATATTCCTTCTTTATTTGCGAAAATATCAGGCGTTTCAAAGAATGATAAAGAATATTTTCAACGATTAAAGGCTGTTACATCATTTGATAACAGTTTATTAATTAATACATTCCCGTTTACGAAAGAGCAAAAAGCAAACTTCCAATATCATTATCGAGATGCATTGGACCGAGCTGGAAAATTACATCCTGATCTAATTATGAATAGCCATTGGTGGCCGCATAAGCGTTTACCGGAAGGTTTACAACATGGGATTGCAGAGGCGATTATCCATACGTGCGAAAGTGAAATGTGCAAACCAATTGCGAAAGAGACGAAACAAGATGTAGCGCTATATGTTTTCGCACAACTTTCTCAAATACCACCCAATATTTTAGAACAGCTTGAGAAATTTGATTATTCACAAGATGTACCGAAAATTGTTATATTTAATAATGAGAAGAGCGGAGAATTAACTCGTTCTGACGCTGTTTTATTACTATTTTTAAATCAAATTGGAGTAGATGTATTCCATTTCAATCCCACGGGCAGAAACGATATTGAACCATATGTTGAAGCGGGAGCATTTGATTCCCATTGGCTTGAAGAAGTTAATTTCGATCTTGAGTTTCATGGTTCATCAGCCTATAAAAATTTATCACAAACAATAAAAGGACTATTTCGTCCATTTTTATAAGGAAAGGGAGAATACCATATGAATAACCCAGTCGTACTAGATTCGAAAACTGAATTGAATGAGCAAACCGCACAAGATGTTCGCTTGCAACTTAGACAAGATGCAGATGTGCAACGTATTTATAACGCAGTAGATATTAAAGATCAATTGGAATTAATTGAACTTGGAAAAGAACCTTCTATGGAAATTTCACGTTTTGCTGATCAAATTTTACATACAATGTCATTATCAAAGATAGAAGATTCTGGTGAATTGTTAAAGCAACTTGGTAAAATTATGGACAGATTTGATAGTAAAGACTTTGCAGAAGAAAAAAGTGGTTTCTTCTCGCGCATGTTCAAAAAAGCGGATAAAATGATAGAACAAATCTTTAGTAAATATCAAACGATGGGCCGCGAAATTGATAAGGTTTATGTGGAAATTACGAAGTACCAAGATGAGATGAAAAAATCAATTGGAACGTTAGATGGCTTGTATGAGCAAAACTTAAAATATTATTTAGACTTAGAGAAGTACGTAGTAGCAGGAGAAATGCTATTAGAGCGTTTAAATACAGAATTAGTTCCGATGTATGAAGAGCGCGTGCGTAATAATGATCAATTAGCAGGTATTGAATTAGAGTCGCTTAAAAACTCGGTTGAAATTTTAGAGCAACGTATTGATGATTTAGAAAAAGCGCGTATGGTTGCGCTACTTACAGCGCCGCAAATTCGCATGATTCAACGTGGTAATAATAAATTAATTGGTAAAATCAATACAGCATTTATTACAACGATTCCTATCTTTAAAAATGGTATTATTCAAGCAGTAAATGCGAAACGTCAAAAGCTTGTTGCAGATTCTATGGCTGAACTTGATCGCCGTACAAATGAATTACTTAAGAAAAATGCACAAAATATCGCAACGCAAAGTGTAGAAGTAGCGAGATTATCAGGTTCTTCTAGTATTAAGATGGAAACGCTTGAGGAAACTTGGAACATTATTTCAAGAGGTATGCAAGAAACACAACAAATTGAAGAACAAAATAAACGTGAGCGTGAAGAAAGCCGCAAGCGTATGGCTACATTAACGGAGAATATCAAAAAAGAATTACAAGGATAAATGAAAAGGCAATGAGGAATATTCCTCATTGCCTTTTAGTTTCTCTTCACTAATTTAATAATCTCATTCACAATAAGTGGAATGATACTCAATAAGAGAACAAATCCCCAATCTCGCATCGTTAATGCATGTACACCGAATATATTTGCAAGGGGCGGGATGGAGATGATACAAACTTGCATAAGAACACCGATAAGAAGGGAGAAAACTAAATATTTATTTGTAAAGATCCCAATTGAAAAAATTGATTTCGTTCTTGAACGCAAGTTAAATGAATGAACGAGCTGAGAAAAACTAAGGACGACAAATGCCATCGTTTGAGCGTGTAATAGAGCATCGTCATCAATTCGCTCTGGGAAAAGAGGGAATAAATTTGTATCTCCAGTATAGAATTTTGCTCCGGCGATAAAAGCTATTAGCGTTAAAAGTCCAATGATAACTCCATTGAAAATTAGGAAAGGAACGCTGCCACTAAATAAGCTTTCTTTTGCATGTCGTGGTTTTTCCTTCATCACATCTGGATCTTCAGGATCAACCCCAAGTGATAATGCAGGCAGTGTATCTGTAATTAAATTCACCCATAAAATATGAATAGGTCGTAGTGGTGTTGCCCAGCCGAGTAAAATTGCTAAAAATAAAGCGATAATTTCTCCGAAGTTACAAGAGAGTAGGAAGAGAATTGATTTTTTTATGTTGCGATAAATATTTCTACCTTCTTCAACAGCTTTCACGATAGATGAAAAATTATCATCTGTTAACACAACATCCGCTGCCCCTTTTGCAACGTCTGTTCCTGTAATGCCCATCGCTACGCCGACATCGGCTTGCTTTAAAGATGGTGCATCATTGACGCCATCACCAGTCATAGAAACGATATTTCCTTTCGCGCGTAATGCCTTTACAATTTTCACTTTATGCTCTGGAGAGACTCTAGCGAATACATTTAAATGATTAATTTTGCTAGCTAGTTCTGTATCAGAAATGTTATCTAATTCAGTTCCAATCATAATTTCTGATATTTCTTCAGCAATGCCAAGTTCTTTGGCAATTGCAAAGGCGGTATCTTTATGGTCACCAGTAATCATAACTGTGCGAATACCGGCTTTTTTACATTCTGTAATTGAATCTTTCACTTCAGTTCGTGGTGGATCAATCATACCGACAAGACCAATAAAGATAAGATTTTCTTCAAGATGATTTATATCCACATCGTTTGAATTGTATTGTTTAAATGCGAATGAAAGTACTCTTAAAGCTTCTTGAGACATTGCTCCGGCAGCTTCTAATATTTGATTTTTATCAGAATCAGTTAAAATCTCGATTTTGCCGTTTTTAAAAATATGGGTACATCGAGGTAAGAGCTTATCAATAGCGCCTTTCGTCATGCTATAGTAGCTTTCATCGTATGTATGTACGGTTGACATCATTTTACGATCTGAATCGAAAGGTACTTCGTTAACACGTTCATGTATTTTTTCTAAATGATCTTTTTGCATGTTAAAAGTGGTTCCAGCAACGAGAAGTGCAATTTCAGTCGGGTCTCCCGTTTGTGATTCGTTAGTGTAAGAAGCATCATTACATAGCACCATATTTTCTAACAATAGACGTTGCGCATCATTATTTACATTTAAACTTTCTAAGCGATCGTATGTGTTATCACTATAAAAGTGAGTAACGGTCATTTTATTTTGCGTTAACGTACCTGTTTTATCTGAACAAATAATTGTGACAGAACCGAGGGCTTCAACAGCTGGTAGTTTCCGAATGATAACGTTTTGTTTAATCATACGTTGCACACCAATTGCAAGAACGATGGAAACAATAGCTGGCAAGCCTTCTGGAATAGCTGCAACGGCTAAACTAATAGCAGTCATAAACATTTCTAACGTATCCCGGCCTTGTAAAAAACCGATGAGGAACATAACGATACAAATAGCTACAGCGACAAAGCCTAAATATTTTCCGACTTGTGCTAAGCTTTTTTGAAGTGGTGTCATATCATCGTCTGCTTCATGTAAAAGGGTAGCAATCTTACCAATTTGTGAGTTCATTCCAGTTTCAACAGCAACACCGACGCCTCTTCCGTATGTTACAAGAGTGGACATAAATGCCATGTTTTTTTGATCGCCGAGTGGTACTTGCTCATCACTTTGCATGGAAGGGTGGTAGATTGCATCTTTATCAACAGGGACAGATTCACCAGTTAGAGCAGATTCTTCAACTTTTAAATTTGCGGTTTCAATAAGGCGTAAATCGCATGGGATATATCGTCCGGCGTCGAGCATAACGATATCCCCTGGAACGACGTGCTCAGATGGAATTTCTTTTAGTTCACCATTTCTCTTGACGATAGCTTTAGGTGTTGCCATCTTTTTCAATGCCTCTAAAGCTTGTTCTGCTTTCGATTCTTGGACAACACCGATAACAGCATTTAAAACTACAACAAGCGCGATAATACTGGCATCCGCCCATTCACCTACAAAGGCAGAAATAAGGGCAGCAATAATAAGGACATATACGAGGACGTCATTAATTTGGGCGAAAATACGCTGCCATAAAGTGCGTTTTTGTTTTGTAGCTAATTCATTAGAACCGTATTGCTTTAAACGTTCACTTACAATCTCATCTGTTAAACCGTGTTGTTCGTTTGTTTCTAGGTCAATCAATGTTTGATCTTTCGTCTTACTGTACCAATTGCTCATAAGTAAGCACCTCCAGTAAAAACAGTTAGCAATGGTAGTGTTGCTATTATTTGTGAGTAGTATGTATGGAGAAAAAATCTAAGGTGAGGTTCTACTTCTATTGTACAATATTTTACAGTTGGTTGAGGGAAAGAGAAGAGTTGTCATGAATTTGTTGGAAATAAAAAAGAGCCTCATATAAGAGAGGCTTTTTTACTTTTTAATTAATGTACCTAATTCTTCTGTAATAGCTTGCATTTCACTAATGCTGAATGTTTCACGTTTCATAACATGATCATAAATATCACGTAAATCTTCGTACATTTCTTCGTTAAAACTAGCAGCTCTCATCGCTCCAGCATTAACCATACGTAATTTTTCTTTAATAGCTTCGACCATGTATTCAACGTTTTCTTCTGACTTTACGGATAAATCCACCGAAGTGTCCCCCTTTAAAATAACATAAGGCTATCTTAACATTTTTTATCATTTTCGTTAATGGATCTTTTCAATCCTATTAAATTAGTAGGGATTTCCTTTATATTTCATAATTGGTTGTTTATACTATAAGTATATATGAAGAAATGCACCAAGAAGGGAAGAAACAAAAACATGGTTCAAGTATTGTTTGTTTGTCTTGGGAACATTTGCCGTTCTCCGATGGCAGAAGCGATTTTTCGAAATCTTGTCGTAAAAGAGGGACTTGAAGAGAAAATTGTCATTGATTCTGCAGGAACTGGAGATTGGCATGTTGGCCATCCGCCACATAAAGGAACACAAAAAATTTTAAAAGAAAATGCAGTCACTTTTGAAGGAATTAAAGCAAGGCAAGTAGAAAAAGAAGACTTAACAAAGTTTGATTATATTATTGCCATGGACAACAAGAATATAGCAGATTTAAAAAGTTTAGGTAAAACTGGAGGCTATATTGGTAGGCTGTCCGATTTTGTTCCAGACGGTGGCTGGACAGACGTTCCTGACCCTTACTATACAGGGAATTTCCAAGAAGTATATGACCTTGTAACAGAAGGGTGTGCAAAGCTATTAGCTTTCATTCGAAATGAACAAGGAATATGAGGAAGCTTAGAAAGAAATACTTTCTAACATAAGAAATGAAAGGGTGAAGGAATATGGCAAAGAAAAATAATATTGCTCGAAACATTGCGATTGGTGTAGCTGCAGGTGTAGCGGTATCCATGTTAAAGAAAGAAAACCGTGAAAAAGTAAAAAATACAGCAGAAAAAGCAAAAACAAAGATGATTGAAATTGGTGAAAATGCAAAGATCAAAGAAAAAGTGCAAACTGTTACAGATAAAGGACGCGAACTTGCTGATTTCAATGTTGTAAAAGCGAAAGTAGCAGAAATTAAAAAATTAACGCCATCTGTTGTAGAGACGTTAAAAGAAACGAAAGAAATTTTTAGTAAGAAAAAAGTTGAGCCAGAAGAAAAGCCAGAAACGATTGAAATTCAAGCTGTATCTCCAAAGGTAGATGAGCTGAAAGCAGAAGAAGAGCCAGTAGTTGCTGAAGATGGTGGTATGAAAGAAGCGCGTGAATTATTTATAAAAGACTCAAATGCAGTGGAAAAAAAAACTGAAGCGTACATTGAGTTAAAGCAAGATAAAGAAGAGAAGAAAAGCGTTTAAACATATATGAGAAAAATTTTAGAAAAGGTGAGAAGAAATCGTACTTATTCGTTTGGTAAAGATTTATATGACCGGACGATGCGCGATGATGTAGCGGGCTTGGCAGCACAGCTCGCTTATTTCTTCTTGCTTGCAATTTTTCCTGGGCTCGTTTTCTTAATTACGCTTCTTGGATTTATTCCCATTCAAACAGAGGATGTGCTTAGTTTATTAGAGGTTTATGTACCAGATGATGCAATGAACTTAATTGAGGTAAATGTAGATAAAGTTGTAAACCAGCAAAATGGTGGTTTATTATCATTTGGTTTATTATCCATGTTATGGTTTGCCTCAAATGGTGTTAATGCGGTTATGAATGCTTTTAACCGCGCTTATGACGTAAAGGAAACACGTTCTTTTATTACAACAAGAGCGTTATCAATTGTGTTTACATTAGCTATTATTTTTATGATTGTCTTTGCGTTAATTGTTCCGGTATTCGGACAAGTTATTGGAGCAGCAGTGTTTAAAGCACTCGGTTTATCAGATAGTTTTTCTTTCGTATGGAGCATTACACGATTAGTAGCGAGTTTCTTCGTACTATTTGCTTTGTTTAGTTTCTTATATACATTTGCACCAGATCGAAAGTTAAAAAGAAGAGAAGTTATTTCAGGGGCGTTATTTGCTACTGTAGGATGGATTGTGGTGTCTTACTCATTTGCTTATTATGTAGATAAGTTTGCGAATTACGCCAATACATATGGTGGTCTCGGTGGTATCATTATTTTAATGTTATGGTTTTATTTAACTGGATGGGTAATTTTACTTGGCGGTGAAATTAATGGTTTACTCCACCATTATAGAACCGGTGACAATAATTCCCGTAATGAATAATGAGTTCTTGTTCCATAATAAAAAGGAACAGGGGGGATATTTCATGAGTAATAATAAAAAGAACCATAATAATAAAAGTAATAATAAACAAAAGAGCAGTTCGCATCCAAAGCATAAAACGAGTAGCAGTGCGAACGGTCATAATAGCTATCACTAAAAAAAACGGGTCCTCTATGAGGGACCCGTTTTATTTGCTTCCTTTTAGTAATCGTAAGCCATTCAAAATGACAAGAATCGTACTTCCTTCATGGCCAATAACACCGAATGGAAGAGCTAAAAATTGCAAGAAGTTTGAACAAATTAGCATGGCAATAACGGCTAGCGAAAAGATTACGTTTTGCTTCACAATACGGTTCATTCGTTTTGATAAACGAATTGCTTGGGAAAGGCGAGATAGTTCGTTCTTCATCAGTACAACATCTGCAGTTTCTAAAGCTACATCTGTTCCTTCCCCCATTGCGACACCAATGCTAGCAGTAGCTAGGGCAGGTGCATCATTTATACCGTCTCCAACCATTGCTACTGTACCGTATTTTTCTTTTAACTTTTTAATCGTTTCAACTTTTGTTTCTGGTAAGCATGATGCATAATATTCCTTTATATTACTTTCAGAGGCAATTGCTTTTGCCGTTTCTTCATTATCTCCAGTAATCATAATTGCTTCGACACCAATGCTTTGTAAATCACGAATAGCAGCTATTGTTTCTTGGCGAAGCGTATCTTTTAAAGCGATAAGTCCAAGAATGCCTCCCTCATCACTAATATAAACGACAGTTTTACCTTCTTTTTCAAGTGAGGCAGAAATACCATTATGAAATGTCTTTGTTTCTTCACCGATAAAATCAGCTTTACCTATTTTATAAGCGTTGTTTTCCAATATTCCTTTTAGACCAAAACCAGTTACATCTTCAACCTTTTCTGGTTTTTTTAAAGTAATGTCGTACGCATGTTGTGCATATTTAACAATGGATTCAGCTAAAGGATGTGTAGAGTGACTTTCAATTGATGCTGTAATATAAAGTACTTCTTTTTCTGTTATATTTTCTCGAACATATACATCTGTTACGGTAGGTTTACCTTCTGTTAATGTTCCTGTTTTATCAAACGCGATTGCTTTCACAGAAGCAAGGCGTTCTAAATGTATACCGCCTTTAAAGAGAATACCGTTTCTCGCTCCGTTAGAAATGGCTGATAACGTAGCTGGTGTAATGGCAGCTACGAGCGCACAAGGAGATGCGACTACAAGTAAGATCATAGCGCGATAAAACGTTTCATTCCAGCTCCAGTCAAGTAAGAAATGAGGAACGAACATCATAAGCGCAACAACGAGTAGTACACCTTTTACGTATGTTCCTTCAAACTTTTCAATGAATAGTTGTGATGGTGATTTTTCACTTTGTGCACTTTGGACGAGACGGATAATCTTTTGGAATAATGTTTGATCGCTCGGCTTCGTAATTTTAACTTCGATAGCACCACGTAAATTTACAGTACCGGCAAATACTTCATCGCCATGTCTTTTCTCATTTGGAATAGGTTCTCCTGTGATTGCTGCCTCATCGATATTTGTTTCACCGTTATGAATCGTACCGTCAGCAGGAACACGTTCACCGGGTTTAATTAAAATAATGTCGTTAATTTGTAACTCTCCAACCGGAACACGTTCCTCAGTTCCGGTGGAAATACGTAATGCTTCTTCAGGCTGTAAGTCAAGAAGAGCGGAAATTTCTTTTTGGCTCTTACTTAACGTATAAGATTCCATAGCACCGCTGAGTGCAAAGATGAAGATTAAAATAGCCCCTTCTGCCCAGTAGCCAATAATTGCAGCACCAATAGCTGCAAAGAGCATTAGCATTTCAACATTTAGCTCTTTTTCTTCAATCGTATCTTCAATTCCTTCTTTTGCTTTTGCATATCCACCAACTATATAAGCAAGGATATACCAAGTAATACCTACATTCATTGCATCGTTCTTTGTAAATAACCAACCAACTAAAATAAAAATACCAGATGCTACTGCAAATACAAGTTCATAATGTTTTTTTAATGTGTCCCATAAAGAGGGATGAGAAATTGTTTCTTTTGCGTGTAACGTTTTTACTTCTGAGTTCATTACTACTCGCTCCTTCCGAATTCTTATTGAGAAAAATAATCAAAATCGAAACCCCTATAAAACGACGAAAGCTGCCATCCATAATGGATAGCAGCATTTCTGTTGAATCTGTTTTTAATCGTTCTTATGTTGTAATTATTCTATAGTATATCATATGTTTTTATGAGATGGTACGGTTTTGTTTCAAGTATAAACGGAAAACTTGTGTTTTCGCAATTCCTTTGGTATATATGAATATTGTTCATAAAAAGGTCGGAAAGGAAGACAACAAGTGAAGACAGAGAAATTTTTTACCCATCCGATTGGCGTATTTATTGCTGCAATAGTAGCAACTTTTTTATGGGGAAGCGCATTTCCTTTTATTAAATTAAGTTATGTTGAACTTGGAATTCAACCACAAGAAGTTGGAGAGCAAATATTATTTGCCGGTTATCGTTTCTTTTTATCTGGATTCATGCTCTTATTATTCTTTAAAGTGTTAGGAAAAGATATGAGCTTCAAAAAAGGAACGGGGAAACAGTTAATACAAATTGGTTTATTCCAAACGTTTCTTCAATATATCTGTTTTTATATTGGAATGAGTTATAGTTCGGGAATTGAAGGAGCTATCATTTCAGGGACATCATCATTCTTTCAAATTTTACTCGCCCATTTTTTATATAAAGATGATGCCCTCAATATGAGAAAAATAATTGGCGTATCGATTGGCTTTTGTGGCGTCGTTTTAGTAAATATGCCGAGTGATGGTAGCTTATCATTTCATTTTGGAATCGGAAGCTTATTACTTCTTAGTGCAGCAATGCTGTATTCATATGGAAACATATTAGCGAAAGAAGGTAGTAAAACGTTAGATGTTGGCTATATGACGGCATACCAAATGATGTTTGGTTCTATAGGATTATTATGTATAGGGGCTTTACAAGTTGGAGTAATGCCATTTACATTTAGTCTACATGCACTACTTATGCTGATTTATTTATCTTTCTTATCTGCAGCTGGTTTTTGCATTTGGAATACAATTATGAAGTACAATAAGGTTGGAAAAGTATCTATGTATATGTTCTTTATACCCGTATTTGGTGTGTTATTATCGAGCATGATTTTAGGTGAAGCAATTCATTCATTTGTGTTACTCGGTTTAGCATGTGTAGCCGCGGGAATTATTGTGGTAAATCGGACGCCAGCTAAGCAAAAAATAGAGAAAGAAAAACAAGTAGCATAGAAAGCAGAAAAGCGATTACAATGGAAGAACAGTACTGTTCTTCTTTTTTTATAGAAAAAGGATAATAGACTAAGTGTAACGAAAAAAGATACAAAAAGCATTTATTGAGGAGAACATATTATGAATCTACTTTACGTGGTGTTAATTGGGCAAATACTTCTTTTTTTAATTGGTGCAATTTATGCAATGCGGCAGACAAAAAGAACGAAAGATAATATGCCGTTACCTTTAGCAATCCGTCTTATTCTTAGTTTTTCTTTAACAGGTAGTGCAATTTGGATATGGTTACAAGATCCATCTGTAGAGTATAGTACGTGGGTTGCACTTGGTATGACTTTATCGACTGTGGGAGATTTGTTTATGGCTGGGCTGATTCCAATTGGTCACAGGTTAATTGGTGGGATGGTTACTTTCGCTCTTGCTCATTGTTTTTATGTAAAAGCATTTTTGCAAACAGGAATTTCGTGGAATGGTTTTTGGATTGGCTTACTCGTATATGGGCTCTTTCTAATTGTAGGATGGTTCTTCTTTATCCGAAATGATAAACAGGATAAATTGTTTACGATAGGAGCTCTAATTTACGGATTGTGGGTTGGAGGAATGGCTTGCTTTGCATTCGCCTTATATTATGAAAATACAGGAATATGGTGGATACCAGCGTTTGGTGGTTTACTGTTTGTGATTTCTGATTTTATTATTGGCGTGACAGATATCGGAGGGCGTAAATTGAAGTATGAGCCACTTTGGATTTGGTTTACATATGTAGCTGCTCAAATGTGTATTGTATATGTGGGATTATAAAAAGATACTCTCAAAATAGTGAATAGACTATTTTGAGAGTATCTTTTTTGCTTGTTTAATTTGATCAGTATTACCATTTTGAAATTTCTAATATTATAATTTTATAATTCAGAATTTTGTAGAAAAATATCGGTTGTATTATTTATAATAAAAGTAAAAAGATGATGAGATGGTGAAATGATGCAAAAGAAAAAACGTTGGCGTGAATTCTTTGGAACTATTGCAATTGCATGTTTATTGGTGTTTTTGGCGAAAATTTTTGTGTTTTTCCCTACGACTGTAAAAGGAGCATCTATGAGGCCAACGTTGCAAGATGGAGATAAGGTAATTGTTAATAAGTTAGCAAAACAATTTGAAAGCTATGGGAGAGAAGATATTATTGTTGTGAAAACAGATAATTTTTATGTCAAAAGAGTGATTGGATTATCTGGAGATATAATTGAGATGAGAAATGATCAATTATATGTAAATTCTGAAGTGAAAGATGAAGAGTATTTGGATAGTAATAAAAAACAAGCAGAAAAAAAACTTATGAATTTAACAGAGGACTTTGGACCGATTACAGTTCCTAAAAATAAGATTTTTGTTATGGGAGATAATCGCTTAATAAGTAAAGATAGTAGAAATGGTTTAGGTTTTATTGATAGAGAAGATGTGTTAGGAAAGTTAGCAGGCATTTATTATCCGTTTGAACATATGAAAATAATAAAGTAAAAAACCAAGCAAATTTTAGTTTGCTTGGTTTTTTTGTTAAACAGTAGGAGATTCGTTAGATACAAACATATCTTCATGTTTCTTTGTAGTACTTAAAACGAATTTATGTTGTAGCAATTGTAGTTTAAATAACGCCAAAGGATCATGATATGTTTCTGGATTGCTTCTTAGCGTTGCTAATGTTTGCTCGTCTTCCTTTATCTCAAGTTGAGCTGCATCCACATTTTGTTTCAATATGCTAAGTGGATCTTTAAAGAACATCATGATATCACGTTCTAATGCACCTTCAAATACTTCAAATTGTAGGAAGAATTGTTTTGAAATTGTGTGAGCAATTTCTGTATAGTCTTCTGTTTCAATATATTGTTTATATTTGTTGGCGAGCATAGATTGATTTTTTTGCATATTACCAAATAATTTTCCGGCACTTTTTAAGAAAAACTGTGTTGGTGTAAAGCGTAATAAAATATTGATGTTCGTTACTGTAATTCGATTTGTCATTCGTACAACATCTCGATTCCAATCATCTAATAATTTGAAATCGCAAGGAAGTTTCATACGTTCTTCTTTATATAATTTATTAAACGTTTCACTCATTTCATCTAAATAAGCTTGAGCTTGAATAAATTCATTATGTGCTGTTTCAATCCATTCTTGAATAGACCCAGTAAATTTAGGAAGAAGTACCTGTTGTACATGCTTTTGAACTCGTTCATTCATTGCAGCATTTAATTCTTCATGAACTAGTTTGAAATCACTATCTTCTTGAACAAGATCAGAGCAGCTCTGTAATAATTCGGGAATTTGAGAATGTATATCTCGTGTAATTTCTTCTTTCGTTAAAAGATAGGATTCGGTAATAGAGCGAATTTTATCTTTTTCAAGAGCAGTAAGGTTATTAATAAATCCAGTAAGTTTCACTGAGATGTGTTTATTCCAGCGTACGGATTTTACTAATGTATTTTCTAATTCCACACGTTCATTTATGAGATAAGCAATTGTCTTTTGCGTAAACCATATTAGCTTTTCTATACGTTCTTTTTCTATATCGCGTTTTGCAAGATTAGAGAGAATAGATTCTGTTACATCTCCAAGTTGCTGACTACTCTCTTGCGAAGGAGAGTATGGGAAGAATTGTGCATCTGGAAAATGTACTTTAAGTTTACTAATTAGTTTTTCATTAGTAGTCGTATTATTTGTGTGTAATACGAAGTGAATTTGTAAGTTTGGTACTTGTTCACGTAAATAAATTAACGTATCAATTTCTTCACTATGCAATGGTGAAGAAGAATTTAATACGTAAACAAGGCTATCTGCTGCTTGTAAGTATTCAAAGTATGCATTGTTTTTATCCAATTGTCCTTGAATGGATGGTGTAATAAGAAATGTAAACTTATTTTTTCTTAAAAATCTACTTGGTAGCTTAATTTCTATACATTTTTTCTCAAGTTCTGACTGAGCAGATGTAGCCGCTATTTGGTGGAATTCATCAAGGTTAGAGATATTTCTGATATCTAACTCGGTAAATTCTGTTATTTCAGTTTGACTAGCGTCTTTAAATAGAATAGGAGTTGTTAAAGTTTCAGTTAAGATGTTCTCTCCTAATATTGAATTAACAAATGATGTTTTATCATGGTCACTAGTTCCAGCTATTAGTAGTGGTGTGACATTTAAATCACATAGTTCATGGACGAGTAGCGTAAATTGATGACTTAAATCTACATCATTTTTCTCAGCCCATACAGCGATTGTTTCGAATAAATGAGAAACTATTTCCATATTTACATCTGCTTCAGCTGATGTATTAGAAAGTAAGGATCCAGCACTTTTTACGAGTAATGATTCTAAGGTTGTAGGTGAGACTTCATTCCATGCTAATACTGCTGCAGAGACAACTAGAGAATCTTTTGCTTTCGTTAAACTGAACCAATTTGTTAATAGATTTGGTACAAGTCCGTTTAATTCATGCATAAAATGATTTCCGGTAATTAATGCAAAGTATGTTTCTTGATAGCGAGTAGAAATTTCATTCCAATCGTCATTATTGTCTGTTTCAATATGCAAGAATAAATGATTAATACTTTGAATCCAAGGAAGGTATAAGGATTCATGTTGGTAGCTATTCCAAAGAGCAATAACAAGTTCTTTAAATTGAGCTTGATCAACAGCATATAGAGCTTTTAAAGACTCATAGAAATATTCAGGCTTAATATTTTTAGTAAATCCTTTGTTTATGTAATTTATTAATGTATCAAACCAGTGTAAAGATTGTGTTCGAATACCTTCTTGAACAGCTAGTTCGATAGCGTTGTTCCAATCTTCTTGTTTTTCATAGAAAGAACGTGCAATTGCAGTAATATTTGGGTAATCCGGTTGGAATGCAACAGCTTCACTAATCGTCTTAAAAGCAAGTCCTAAACGATCTTGTTCGATATAAAGAGAAAGAAGTTGTAATGAAACTTCCATCGTAAGAGTTGTATCTTCTGTTTGAATAGATTGATAAATTTCTTCTGCCTTTGGTAGGAATCCTAGTTCAAAATAAGCATCTGCAATATTTTTTGTTGCCCAAAGTGCAAGAGTATTATTAACTTTTTCCCATTTAAATATAGCTGCTTCAAAATCTTTATTTTGATAATAAAATTCACCTTGAGCAAATCGAATATTAGAAATGTTGGAGAATTCATTTTTAGATTCATTTATATATGCTTCACCGAGTACTTCCGATGCAGGAGTAGAAGTTTCTTCTGTTAAAAATGTTTTATAGTAAACTTTTTGAATAAATTGATTTTCAATGGTCATGTTCGTTCCCCCCTGTATAATTTAGAAAAATGATGTTGTATGTAAAAGGGTTCATGTTCTTTTAATAGGTAGAAGTTGTATTATATAGACCAAACTATGTTTTTGGTAGATATATCATTTTTCTTGAGAGTTAAACCGTTGCGAAAAGTAACTTTCCTTTATTGTAACAAAAAAACACGCATATGAATTTTTATTTTTTATCAGGACATTTGCAGGCAGTAAGAATCTAATCTCAAAATTAGTGAATGTAAGTGAGTTATGTGGGAGTCGGGATGTCTGTAGAAGCAAGATTGGCATAGGTTAATAATTACAAAACTCCCACTGATTAAAGTTTCACTTTATCTCTGTTAAAGGAAAGAATAGAAGTAGAGTTCATTATAAAAACAATGTATAGTGAATATGTATACCATGTTTGCCTTAAAGATAGAAAGGGTACAATGTGGAATAACGATCGTGCATAGGATGTGTCTTCCGAATGGAACAACATATTGGCGAGTTAATCGCGCATTATGGCTATTTTGGAATTGTTATAGCTTTGGCTGGTGGGATTGTCGGATTACCGATACCAGACGAGTTTTTATTGACCTTTGTTGGTTATAATGTTTCAAAAGGAGTTATGTCAGGAACTGCTGCTTTTTTAAGTGGGATGGCTGGTGCGATGTTAGGGATCACGTTAAGCTACATATTAGGTTTAAAACTTGGGCTCCCTGTTTTAAAGAAATATGGGCCGAAAATTAGAATTAAAGAACATCACATTGAAAAAACACATATTTTATTTGAAAAATATGGGCCATTTCTTTTAATGATTGGTTATTTTATACCGGGAGTACGTCATTTAACAGCATATTTTGCTGGGGTATCAAATTTGACACTTTGGCGTTTTTGTTTGTACGCTTACGGTGGTGCGCTCATTTGGATAAGTGTTTTTATTGGGCTTGGCTGGAAGTTAGGCGAGAAGTGGCGCTTCGTTGAGTATAGTTTACATCATTATGGAATATGGATTTTATTAATTTCAGCAGTTGTTACATGTGTTGTATGGTTGTACATAAAGAAAAAGAAAAACCGCTAATAGCGGTTTTTTTAGCTGAAAGCAATAAATAATACACCAGCTGTAATAAAGACTACACCAACACCGGTCATAAAGTTTAACTTTTCACCGAGGATAATCATAGCGAGAATGATAGAAAATACGACGCTTAATTTATCGACAGGAGCTACTTGTGAAACCTTTCCTGTTTTGAGGGCAAGAAAATAAAATAGCCATGACGAAGCACCTGCAATCCCACTTAATGTGATAAATAGCAGTGCTTTTTTATTTAGCAGTACGTCGCCGATATTTTGAAATTTACCTTGTATGATAATAACGCCTATCATAAATAATGCCATAATAATAGATCGAATTGTTGTTGCAACGTTTGCATCGATGCCGTCTAAACCAAACTTTCCAAAAATCGATACAAGGGCAGCAGCAATTGCTGATAATAGTGCAAATAAGAGCCACGAACTCATAGTAAAATCCCTCCAATCTTACAGTATTATACATGAAAATGATTCTCATGTATAAAGTTGAAGCAATTGAGGTTTATAGGAAGCACGACTTCAACTTAACTTCTTGCTCCACCTGAATTTTAAGGTGGGAGTTTTACTGCCTGTAAATAGTGGGCTAAATAACGAAATAATCCCCACCTTATATTTTTAATAAGGTGGGGATTATTATACTACTCTGCAATTTCCTCATATAAAAAGTACGTTACATTATAAATATGTTCTACTTCATCGTCTGTCATAAACAGTAATTCGTCACGCTCAATCCCTTTTTTCTTTTCAATAAACTCAATCATGTTTTTGCGTTCTTCTCTCTTCATCAATTTTATTTCTCCTCTCAATCTGTTTTAATACAGTTTATTTAAGTTAATGCTATTATATAACAGAATCTTTAGAAAGTTCCACCTATTTTATTGTTTTTTTCAAAAGAACTTTTCGACAAAACAAGCCCACCTAAGGGGGGCTTGTTTTATTTTATAGTCGTAAAAACTCAGGCTCCGTCGTACCGGCACCATCGATGTAATAAATTGTGTCGGGATTGATTTTTATCAATACGTAATTAGGGTCTTCAGGACCGAGTAACCAACGTTTTAAGCTATTATTCCAAAACTTGTTTTTTAATGTCGAGTCTTCCTCGATTGAAGCTAACCCTTCAACTTCAATATAATCTTCATCTAATTTTTTTCCTTCTCGTCCGAGTAATACATGGACATTAGGATTGTTTTCAATATCTGTTATTTTTTTTGATTTCCGATCTGTTGCGATATATAACACAAAATCTTCGTGGAAAAACATCATAAAGGCACTATGAGGTTTATTTTCACGTACAGTAGATAATACACCAGTTCGTTGACCGCATATAATAGTTTCAATTTTTTCTTTTAAATGCATGCTTTTAGCCTCTTTTCATACTTTGTAGTTTTCTTCGTCAAAATAAGAATGAAGTATCTTTCATACTCTTTTCATCAAGATGATTTTTTAAACGTAATTGTGATGAAATCGGACAAGTTAGGAGAAGAATAATAATAATATTGTGGAGAAATACATACTATGGAAGGGTGAAAAGCATGTTTAATAAAATATTTCTTATAGTAGCACTTATAGGTGTACCACTATCTGTACTTGGAAAAACACTTCATTGGCCAGAAACAATTATGTTCGCTGTGTATTGTATTACGATTATCGCGTTAGCTGGTTTTATGGGGAGAGCAACAGAGAGTTTAGCAATTGTATCTGGTCCTAGAATAGGCGGATTATTAAATGCTACTTTCGGTAATGCTGTTGAACTTATCATTTCAATTTTTGCACTTCAAGCAGGGTTAATTGAAGTGGTGTTAGCTTCTTTAACGGGTTCTGTACTTGGAAATTTATTATTAGTAGGAGGACTATCCTTCTTTGTAGGTGGACTTAAATATAAAAGGCAAAGCTTTAATGTTTACGATGCAAGGCATAATTCAGCTTTATTAATATTTGCTGTTGTCGTGGCCTTTGTTATTCCAGAGATCTTTTCAATGAAGATGGACGTTGGCAAGACGTATCAATTAAGTATAGGTGTTTCTATTATTATGATTATCATGTACATTGCTGCATTACTATTTAAGTTAGTTACGCACCGTGGTGTATATCAACATAAAAGTGACGAAGTAGCGCATGAAGAAGAGCCAGAGTGGTCGAAAGGGAAGGCACTCCTTATTTTAGCGATAGCAACACTGGCGGTAGCTTATGTATCAGAGGCGCTCGTGCATACTTTTGAAACTGTTGCAAAATCATTTGGTTGGTCAGAATTATTTATAGGGGTTATTATCGTTGCAATTGTTGGAAATGCAGCGGAACATGCATCTGCAATTATTATGGCTTATAAAAATAAAGTAAATATTGCAGTCGAAATTGCAATAGGTTCTACATTACAAATCGCCATGTTTGTTGCTCCTGTACTAGTATTGCTATCTATGTTCTTCGCGCAGAGGATGCCTTTAGTATTTACCATACCAGAACTTGTATCTATGATTACAGCCGTTTTCTTAACGATTGCGATTTCAAATGATGGAGATACAAACTGGTTTGAAGGCGGCACTTTACTAGCGGCGTATGTCATTATGGGAATTGGTTTTTATTTATTATGAAAAATAGGCATAACAATTGTGCTCAGAGAAAACAATAAACAAAGTAGTATATATACCTTTACATAGGAAGGAGCCAGACAGGTGAAACGAGTATACAGCATATGTCTTTCAACTATGGTCTCGTTTATTTTATTATTTCCTAACATGAGTTTTGCAAAGACAACAGTAGGAACAAAAATGCCTTCATCTGTTTTAAATATTTCAAAAGACAATACATTTCCAAATGATGCACAAGATTTGCCACGTTTACAGCCAAGTAAGTTTGCTCAAGAACTATTGAAAACAGCTAATATTAAAATTGAAAATCCAGACTTAATTCGGATGTTTAATGAAACGACAATTTCAAATGCGCCGCTTGCAGTAGGGTACCGGGCAAAAATTTATTTAGGTCAATGGGCTTTACATTATGAATCAGTAGACACATCGATTAATTGGGAATATAAACAAGTGAATCGAAATGTGTATGATAATCGCGGAGGAGACCGTTTATATCCACTTCGCTATAAGCAAGAAACACAAAAGACGGTTGAAGGCGATTTAACAGCAGATATGAAAGATGCTGCAGATGTGAAAAAAATGATGCTTCTCAAAGCGCTTGAAAAAGTACAATTGCCCCTTTCGTTTAAAACAACTATTGGTTATGGTACTGGACATGAGCGTGTGTATAATATTAGTCCGAGTCAACTCGGATATTTATACGCTTATACACCAGCAGTAAATGAAAAGGGAAAAGTAACATTTGGAGAAGTGTATCTTGTATTAAAGGGAAATCAAAAAAGACTTGTTGTGAAAAATATTACTTCTCAAGGAATTGGAGCGGCGATTCCAATTCATGATTATTTATTTTTTAAATTCATTTCTTCCTCCCACTCGCAATAACATAAAAAAACGTCAGCTTATAAGCTGACGTTTTTTATAATGTAATGTTTGCTGTTTTTGATAAGAAATCTTCTGTCGGATAGTAGCTGTTTTTTACAAGAACATTTGGTCCAAGACATTTTACTGCAGGACAGTGACAGCTTAATGATTTTGCTGTTTTTGAAGCACTCCATTTGTCATATGCTTCTTGTAATGTGTTTGTTTGTATGTTTCCTAGAAGTGGAACATCACCAAAGTCCGTCACAATAATATTTCCATCGAAAATATTTACATTTAAACGAGAACGGCCATCTGGATCATTACGAACAGTGACATTTTTGCTCTCTTGTAATTTTTTAAATGTGGCAATGTCTCGCTCGTCATCGCTACAAGCATAGAAAGGTAACGTTCCAAATAACATCCATACATTTTCATCGCGAATTTCTAGTAAATGCTCAATAGCATCACGAATTTCAGCTTTTGTTAAAATCTCTAGATTACTCGCGAAGTCACTTGGATACATTGGGTGAACTTCATGACGTTTACAGCCCATCTCTTCGACGATTTGACGGTGAATATGTTCAATATGTGGTAGAGTTCTTTTGTTTAACATTGTTTCGGCCGATACAAGTACACCTGCATCTGATAGAGCCTTACTATTTGTAATCATTCTTTCGAATAATTTTGCACGTTGTTCGTAAGTAGGTTTACGCTCCATCATTGCAAATCCGCCTTCAACGAAGTCATCAATTGTTCCCCAGTTATGAGAGATATGCAACACGTCTAAATAAGGAATAATTTGTTCGTAACGTGCTAAATCTATAGTTAAGTTAGAGTTGATTTGAGTGCGAACGCCTCGTTCATGGGCGTATTTTAAGAGTGGTGTTACATAGTTGTCGACGGATTTTTTTGAAAGCATAGGTTCTCCGCCAGTAATACTTAAAGAACGTAAATGAGGAATCTCATCTAATCGTTTTAATAAAAGATCCATCGGAAGCGGATTTGGGTCTTTCGGCTGTAACGTGTAACCAACAGCGCAATGCTCACAGCGCATATTGCATAACGTCGTCGTTGTAAATTCAACATTTGTTAATAGTAGTTTGCCGTACTCTTCAAGGTCCATATACGCTTCCCATGGATCGTAAGAAGGAGTAATCGGCTTCATTTTTTGTGATATCGTCATATGAAATACTCCTTTGACTATTGAAATAACAATTTGTCCATTCTCTATAATAGAAGAATATGTGCTTTTTATAAAGTGAAACTTTTTAGCGTGAAAAGAGAGAGGGCTTACATTATAGTGGATGACTGTGACAAAATTGATGAAATTTCATGCCCATAGCAATCGTTTTTGCGGTATAATAAAAGCAACTCGAATTAAAAGGAGAGTGCCTTCATGGGAAAAGCAATTCAAGATAAAGATACACAATTAGTATATTTAAAAGAACGTTTAAATATGTTCATTGAAGTAATTGATACAATTGAACCCGAAGAAGTAGAATTAGAAGATGTAGATCGTCTTCTTGCAATGTTAGATGAATTAGAATTAAAATGTGAGCAATTTAAAAAAGACGAATAATATATTAAAAAGGCTACCAATTCCAATTTGGTAGCCTTTTTCTGTTCGGGTAATAGAAGGACGATAGAAAAAGAGGTATAATCAAGTTGTGAAAAATTTCATTTATGCTCTAATAGCGTGAAATAAATAGTTAAAGAGCATAACAATTGAATTTTCAGCTCATAACGTTTTGGTAGCGTTCACAATTGAGGGGGAAGTAACAATGGAAAAGCTTCAAGAAAGCATGTATCAACTAATTGTTGAAACGTCAACGAACTTACCGAAAGATGTTCGTCGTGCGATTCAACAAGCGAAAGAGCGAGAAAATGCAGGGACTCGTTCTGCGATGGCACTTGGCACAATTACAAATAATATTAAAATGGCTGATGATAACATCTCGCCGATTTGCCAAGATACAGGGATGCCAACGTTTAAAATTTATACACCAGTTGGTGTGAATCAATTAAAGTTGAAGGAAGCTATCTATAATGCGCTTGAGCGGGCGACAAAAGATGGTAAACTTCGTCCCAATTCTGTTGATTCTCTTTTTGGAGATAATAGTGGAAATAATTTAGGACCAGGTACACCGGTGATTAAGTTTGAACAATGGGAAAAAGATTATATTGATGCACGTTTAATCCTAAAAGGTGGTGGCTGTGAGAATAAAAATATTCAATATAGCTTACCGTGTGAACTAGAAGGACTTGGACGAGCTGGCCGTGATTTAGAAGGGATTCGTAAATGCCTTCTTCATGCAGTATATCAAGCACAAGGGCAAGGATGTAGCGCTGGTGTAATTGGTGTTGGTATCGGGGGAGACCGCACATCAGGTTATGAATTAGCAAAAAATCAATTATTCCGTACATTAGATGATGTCAATCCAGTACCAGAGTTACAACATCTTGAAGAGTACGTATTAGAAAATGCGAACAAACTTGGCATTGGTACAATGGGATTTGGCGGAGAAACAACTTTACTTGGCTGTAAAATTGGCGTGTATAACCGCCTGCCGGCTAGCTTCTACGTATCTGTGGCGTATAATTGCTGGGCATATCGCCGCCTAGGTGTAACAATCCATCCTGAAACAGGTGAAATTATGGATTGGTTATATCAAGAAGGTGAAGATACACTTCAGCATGAAGCACAAGAAAAAACAGAGCAACGTGAGATTGTATTACAAGCACCAATTACAGAAGAGCAAATTCGTGAACTTCGCGTTGGTGATGTTGTAATAATTAATGGCATGATGTATACAGGTCGTGACGCAATCCATAAGCATTTAATGGATAATGATTGTCCAGTAGATTTAAATGGACAAATTATTTACCACTGTGGTCCAGTTGTTGTGAAAGATGACAATGACAATTGGCAAATTAAAGCGGCAGGTCCAACGACAAGTATTCGTGAAGAACCGTACCAAGGCGATATTATGAAGAAATTTGGTATTCGCGCTGTTATTGGAAAAGGCGGTATGGGTGCGAAAACATTAGCGGCTTTAGAAGAACACGGCGGCGTGTACTTAAACGCAATTGGCGGTGCGGCGCAATATTATGCTGAATGTATTAAAGAAGTGAAAGATGTTGATTTCTTACAATTTGGTATTCCAGAAGCAATGTGGCATTTACGCATTGAAGGTTTTAAAGCAGTTGTAACGATGGACTCTCATGGTAATAGTTTACATGCAGATGTTGATAAAACATCACTTGAAAAATTAGCGAGCTTTAAAGAGCCGGTATTTAAATAAACAAAAATGCATCTCGAATCTTTCGAGATGCATTTTTTGGTATATATAGAAAAACATGCACAGCATGAAAGTAAGTAAGTAAACAGAAACTACAGGTACGATTATATATGGAAAGGAGACTATTTATGAAATATAAATGGTTATATATCGGTCTCATTTTTTCAATTATGATGGCACTTGTTCCAGTTTCGGCATTGGCTTATACAAATACTCCACATAACTGGGGAATCCCGCGTCCTAAAAATGAAACAGTACCAGATGCAGGAAAGTTATATACGGATTTACTGCAAAAAAATGGCGGGTTTTATTTAGGAGATACGAAGAAAAAAGATATTTATTTAACATTTGATAATGGATATGAGAATGGATACACAGGGAAAATCTTAGATGTATTAAAAGAGAAAAAAGTACCAGCAACTTTCTTTGTAACGGGGCATTACATTAAAACACAAAAAGATTTATTGTTAAGAATGAAGGATGAAGGACACATTATTGGAAATCATTCTTGGAGTCATCCTGATTTTACAGCGGTAAATGATGAGAAGCTTCGTGAAGAATTAACGAGTGTAACGGAAGAAATTAAAAAAGTAACTGGGCAAAAAGAAGTGAAATATGTACGTCCTCCGCGCGGCGTATTTAGTGAAAGAACGTTAGCTCTTACGAAAGAAATGGGCTACTATAATGTATTTTGGTCACTTGCATTTTTGGATTGGAAAGTGGATCAGCAAAGAGGATGGCAATATGCGCATAATAATGTTATGACGATGATTCACCCAGGATCTATTTTATTACTTCATGCAATATCAAAAGATAATGCAGAAGCACTTGCGAAAATCATTGATGATTTGCGCGAGAAAGGGTATCATTTTAAAAGTCTAGATGACTTAGTAAAAAGCAATCAACCGTAAGCATGTATGCTTACGGTTTTCTCATGCTATAATGATGTGTAAAAAGGATGGGGAAACGTATGTGGAGCGAACATGTTACGTTAGAGTATCCGTATCATTTTGAAGAAGTATTAAAACGTTTATCTTTTGATCCTCTTAACGTCATTCAATTAGATGAGAAAGTCATTTATATCCCGCTTTGTATAGACGAGGAACAGGTTATTGTTCGCTTACAAGGGATTGGTACTGTTCAAAATCCACAGTTTTGGATTTCTAGTCAGACAGGAAATCCGGAGAAAGTCATGAAACGAATGAGGGCCATTTTTCATTGGAATGAACCGTTTCAAGATATACAAAATCATTTTTTAAACACATCATTACGTCCACTATTTGAAACATATGCTTATACTCCAATTATTTTAGAATTTGATTATTTTGCTTGTCTTCTTCGCTGTATCATTCACCAACAAATAAATTTGAAATTTGCTACTGTGTTAACAGAACAATTTGTGAAACGGTATGGAATAGAGAAGAACGGTGTATTCTTTTTCCCCACTCCGGAAATAGTAGCAAATATTTCAATAGAAGAATTGAGAGAGCAGAAGTTTAGTCAGCGAAAGGCTGAATATATAGTAGGATTAGGTCGAAGTATTGTCAGTGGTACATTAAATTTAGCGAGTATAGAAAATGGGACGGAAGAAGAAGTTTCAGCACAATTGTTGCCAATTAGGGGAATTGGTGCATGGACAGTGCAAAACTTTTTAATGTTTGGGCTTGGACGGAAAAATATGTTCCCGAAAGCGGACATTGGGATTCAGCGTGCAGTGCAAGGTATATTTCAATTAGATGATAAACCTGATGATGCATTTTTAGAAAAAGTGAAACAAGAGTGTGAACCATACTGCAGTTATGCAGCGTTATATTTATGGAAAAGTATAGAGTAGAGGTGTAATAATGATACAAAAGCAACATGAGAGTAAGTTGGAAGTTGGTCAAACGTTTCCTGTGACAATTAAACGTCTTGGGATTAACGGAGAAGGCGTTGGTTATTTTAAGAGACAAGTTGTTTTCATTCCAGGGGCATTACCAGGAGAAGAAGTTGTTGCAGAAACAACGAAAATTCAGCGTGGCTTCGCTGAAGCGAAAGTGAAAAAAGTTCGTAAAGCTTCACCGCATCGTGTGAAAGCACCGTGTCCAGTATATGAGGAGTGTGGCGGTTGTCAGCTGCAACATTTAGATTATAAAGAACAATTGAATCAAAAGCGTGATATCGTTGTACAAGCATTTGAGAAGTACATGAAAAACAGTATGGAAGAGAAAATTCGTCCAACGCTTGGCATGGAAAATCCATGGCATTACCGTAATAAGAGTCAATTACAAGTGGGGCGTAAAGACGAAAAGGTTATTACAGGGCTATATAAACAAAACTCACATCAGTTAATTGATATTGCTCACTGTATGATTCAACATAAAGCAACGAATGAAGCGACAAAAGTTGTAAGACGTATTTTAGAAAAATTAAATGTTTCTATTTACAATGAGAAAAAACAAAAAGGTTTAGTACGCACAATTGTAACACGTACTGCAGTTCAAACAGGGGAAGTACAAGTTACACTTATTACAACAAAAGAAGAATTACCAAATAAAGAACAATTTGTTGCAGAAGTACAAAAACAGATGCCAGCGGTTAAATCAATTATGCAAAATGTAAACTGGCGTAAAACATCTGTTATTTTTGGAGACAAAACATTTAAATTAGCTGGAAAAGAAGTAATTCAAGAAACACTTGGCGATTTATCATTTGAATTATCAGCACGTGCATTCTTCCAGTTGAATCCAGAACAAACAATTGTTTTATATGATGAAGCGAAAAAAGCAGCTGCGTTAACAGGCGATGAGAAAATTGTAGATGCGTATTGTGGTGTTGGTACAATCGGACTTTGGCTTGCAAATGATGCAGCGGAAGTACGTGGTATGGATGTAATTCCAGAAGCGATTGCAGATGCAAGAAAAAATGCGAAGCGTCACGGATTTACAAATACGAAATATGAAGCAGGTAAAGCTGAACAATGGTTACCGAAATGGGTAAAAGAAGGATGGCGTCCAGATGTAATTGTTGTCGATCCACCACGTACAGGTTGCGATGATAAATTACTGGAAACAATTTTAAAAGTGAAGCCGAAACAAGTTGTGTATGTGTCTTGTAATCCTTCTTCATTAGCACGTGATGTACAAGCATTAATGAAGAGCTATGAAGTGGAGTATGTGCAACCAGTTGATATGTTCCCGCATACAGCTCACGTAGAAAATGTAGTGAAGCTTGTTAGAAAGTAAAGTTTATTAATATTCCCTCATGGTATGAGGGAATATTTTCTATGAAGGAGAATATTATGCATAATTATAAATTAACGATTCAGTACGATGGTGCACGTTTTAAAGGATGGCAACGTCTCGGTAATAACGATAATACGATTCAAGGAAAAATCGAAAGTGTCATATCTGAAATGATCGGAAAAGAAATTGAAATTATCGGTTGTAGTAGAACAGACGCTGGTGTACATGCTTTGAATCAAGTTGCTAACTTTCAAAGTGATGAGAAGTTAGTGGAACATAAAGTGAAAAAATATTTAAATCAATATTTACCTAATGATATTAGCATTACGAATGTGGAAGAAGTACATGATCGTTTCCATGCTCGTTACAATTCTAAAGCAAAAACATATCTGTATAAAATTTGGAATGAAGAGCATACAAATCCATTTATGCGTAAATACAGCATGCATGTGAATAAAAAATTAAATGTGAAAAGCATGAAAGCAGCTGCAAAACATTTAGTTGGTTCACATGACTTTACTGCTTTTTCAAATGCGAAATCAAAGAAAAAATCTATGGTTCGAGAAGTATATACACTTGATGTGATGGAAGAGGCAGGGTTTGTACAAATTAGAGTAAGTGGTAACGGCTTCCTTCATAATATGGTAAGAAAAATTGTTGGGGCATTAATTGAAGTTGGATTAGGACAATTAGATGCTGAAGCAATTCCAAACATTTTAGAAGAAAAGCAGCGCAATCAAATTAATTGTCTTGCTGAGGCAAGTGGGTTGTATTTAGAGAATGTTGAGTTTTAATGGCAAATAAAAAAATCGGGCTAAGTAGCTCGATTTTTTTAGTATTACGAAGATTTTTCATTTTTTATACGTAGCTTTAAATTCCAAAAAGCAGCAAGCATAATAGCTGCAAAGGAGCCAAAAATTGTTCCTAATAGCTTTGCATAAGGAGAGCTGCTTACATCGGCATTAATGAATAACATCATACAGAGCATGGCAGGGAAAAAGTATAAGTATTGTAATAACTTTAATTTTTTATCATTACTCATATATATAGCCCCTTTCTAGCATGTTATACGTTTATTATAACATATTTTACCAATTTGTTTTTGCACTTGGAGACATGTTCATTTCATATGTGTAAATGCAGTTTTTTAATTCGATATTGTAAGTTTTGCCTACTTAATCCTAAAAATTTTGCAGCTTGTGAAATGTTGCCATGATTCTCTTTAAGAATTTGATTAATGTAGTTCTTTTCCATTTTTTCTATTGTGTGTTTTAAAGTTTTAGGTGCATCAGTATTGTGATTAGTTAGTGCATGCTGCATATTGAATTCTGTTTTTATTCGTTCACGAAAGCGAGTAGGCATATGAAACGCTGTAATGATGGTTTCATCTTCTATCAAGTTCATGGAACCTTCAATTATATGTTCCAACTCCCGTACGTTTCCAGGCCAATCGTATGCATAGAAAAATTCTCTTACATTTACATCTACATCGGTTACGTTGAGCCCAAATTGAGTATTATATTTTTCAATAAAGTGCTGAACAAGAGCTAGAATATCTTCTTTTCTTTCACGTAAAGGCGGAAGACATAAAGTAACGACGCTTAATCGGTAATATAAGTCTTCTCTTAATCGATTATGTGCGATGGCTTCGAAAGGATCTTCATTGATAGTTGCTATAATACGAACATCAATTTCTTTTTCGTGTGTGCCTCCGATTCTTCGTATTGTTTTTTCTTGTATAGCTCGTAGTAACTTCGCTTGAAGTGCTGGACTTAATGAGTTGATTTCATCTAATAACAAAGTTCCTCCGTTCGCTTCTTCAAATAAACCAGCTTTATCGATAGCTCCTGTAAATGCACCTCGGTTTGTACCGAATAATAAGCTTTCCATGAGTGTATCAGGTATAGCGGCACAGTTCTGTGAAATAAAGGGTTTTGTTGAACGCTGACTTTCATTATGGATGCTTTGTGCAAATAGTTCTTTCCCAGTGCCTGTTTCTCCTACTAGAAGTATGGAGGAAGATGTACGAATTACTCTTTTTCCTTCAGTAATGATTGATTGAATAGCTTCAGAATCACCAATTATGTGATCAAAGGTAAATTTAGTACTTTGTTTTCGAGAAGGGCCCATTCTTATTGTTTGCTTTAAGTTACTAATTTCTTTTGATATTTCAATAGCGCCTTTAATTTTTCCATTTTCTATTATAGGGAAAGTATCGTTAATCGTTGTAATTTCTTGTCCTTTATTGTTAAAATACGTTTGTTTTATATTTTTGTTTGTTTTTCCTAATTTTAATGCCTCTATAAGAGTACTATTTTTATTTTCTTCAAATGCAAATATTTCTAAAGGACTTTTATATAATACATCTGAGCGTTCCATTGATTCAATTTCCATCATTTTGCGGTTATAGATAATCGTTTTACTTTCCTCATTAATAATATGAATCCCGATATCGAGTTCATTGAGTAAAGTTTCATATAGCATGTTCATTTCAATGATCTGTTTAAAATTAATGTCTTCTGTACGCATAGATTATCTTCTCCTCATTTCACCCTATGAAGACTGACTTTTTATAATTTTATTAAAATTCTTATAAAACCGCAAAATTTTTTTGCTATTTTTCTTTTAAAACTTTTCAAATGATAGAAAAATTTTGCGGTTGTGCACGCTTTTTTGTGTAAAACTCTCATTTAATATATGAATTAGAGACTTGGTACGCATTTTGCATAAATAATATTTGAAATCTCTAGAGGGGAGAATATGAATTTTTACAGGATATACAACGTTTCGGTGTCAATTAATAAGAGGGAGGGGTTTATAAAGTGAAGACAGTTATAGAAGGTGTGTATAGTCCTTGTTATGGAAAAGTAGAGAAGTTATTTGTTACGGAAAGTTCTTACGTATACGAGTGGGAGAAATTAGCGTTAATTGAAACAATAGATAAACAGAAAGTAGAAATTAAGATAGGAATCAGTGGTTATATTGAATCATTAGAAGTAGTAGAAGGACAAGCTATTGCTGATCAAAAGTTATTAATAACAGTAAGGGATGACCTTTTAGTAACAGGCAGTGATTAATGTAAGTGATATGTATTTTTGCTATTTTAAATCATTATTTTTACGGTGAATAATTTTAAAAACGCTTACATTAAATGGATTGGCAAAGTGAAAAGGGGGGATTTATATGATGGATCAAAACCAAGGATTAAAAAGAGAATTGAAAAGCAGGCACATATTTATGATTGCACTCGGTGGAGTTATTGGTACAGGACTTTTTTTAGGATCAGGTTATACGATTCATGAAGCTGGACCTGGAGGAGCAATTGTAGCGTATCTTGTCGGTGGATTTGTAATGTATTTAACGATGCTCTGTCTTGGAGAGTTAGCGGTTGCGATGCCTGACGCAGGGTCTTATCAAACGTATGCGACAAAGCATATTTCTCCTGCAGCAGGTTATGTAGTGGGATGGATGTCGTGGTTAAACTGGTCTGCTACGATAGGTATTGAATTAATTGCAGTTAGTATTTTGATGAAACGTTGGTTTCCTGATGTACCGTCATGGATTTGGTGTGTAGTGTTCGCGGTACTGCTCTTTGCTATTAATGCGTTATCTTCAAGAAGTTTTGCGGAAGTGGAATTTTGGTTTGCAAGTATTAAAGTAATTACAATTATTGCATTTATTATTTTGGGCGGGGCAGCAATGTTTGGGTTTCTAGATATGAAAGGGAATGAACCAGCGCCAATGTTCTCTAGCTTTACTGATTATGGTGGATTGTTTCCAAATGGATTATCAGCCATTTTAATTACAATGATTGCAGTTAATTTTTCTTTCCAAGGAACAGAATTAGTTGGTATTGCAGCAGGTGAGAGTGAAAATCCAGAGAAAACGATCCCGAAGGCAATTAACAATACAGTTTGGCGTATACTTGTTTTCTTTGTACTATCTATTTTTATTCTTGCTGGACTATTCCCTTGGCAGCAAGCAGGAGTAATAGAAAGTCCATTCGTAGTTGTATTTGATAAAATTGGTATTCCTTATGCAGCAGATATTATAAATTTCGTTATTATTACAGCAGTACTATCCGTTGCGAATTCAGGATTATATGCAACTTCGCGTATGCTATGGTCTATGTCTAATCAAGGAATGATTAGTCCAATTTTTGGAAAGTTATCTAAAAACGGTGTTCCTATTTATGCATTAATCGTAAGCACAATTGTAGGGTGTCTCTCACTACTATCAGGTATTTATGCGGAAGATACAGTTTATTTATGGCTGCTTTCTATCGCTGGATTCGGAGCGATACTAGTTTGGGCATCTATTGCTTTATCAAATTTATTAGCTAGAAGGTCATACATGAAGCGGGGCGGGGATGTTAAGGACTTGAAATTTAAAACACCATTGTATCCATTTGTACCACTTCTTGCGTTAGTATTAAATTTAACAGTAATCGTTGGCATGGCCTTTATTCCAGAACAAAGAATGGCATTGTATTGTGGTATTCCATTTATGATTGTTTGCTTACTGTTTTATCGTGCTACAAGAAATAAGGGAAGTAATGTAGAGCATATTGAAAAGACAAATACAACGGAAGTAGAGAGTTTATAATAGTGATTAATTAGGAGACTGTAAAATTGTAAACAGTCTCTTTTTTTGTGAAAATAAAGCTGGAAACATACTATGTATGCAAAGGGGAATTAGCGATGAATCCAGAAGTTTCGCAGTTGTTAAAACAAATAGATTCAAGGAAAGAGGAATTACTAGAACTTACAAAAACTTTAATTCGTTTTGAAACACCAGCACCGCCAGCGAGAAATACAAATGAAGCACAAGAATTTGTTGCAGAGTTTTTAAGAAAACGAAATTTTAGTATTGATAAATGGGATGTATATCCGAATGATCCGAATGTTGTTGGGGTAAAAAAAGGGATAAAAAGTGACTCATATAAAAGTCTTATTATTAATGGACATATGGATGTAGCCGAAGTGTCAGCAGATGAGGCGTGGGAAACAAATCCATTTGATCCATTTATAAAAGATGGCTGGTTAGTTGGACGTGGCGCAGCAGATATGAAAGGTGGGCTGGCTGGAGCGCTATTTGCCATTCAACTTTTACAAGAAGCTGGTATTGAATTACCTGGAGATTTAACTTTTCAATCGGTAATTGGAGAAGAAGTTGGAGAAGCAGGTACACTTCAATGCTGCAAAAGGGGTTACGATGCTGATTTTGCAGTAGTAGTGGATACGAGCGATTTACATATGCAAGGACAAGGCGGTGTCATTACTGGATGGATTACAGTGAAAAGTCCACAAACGTTTCATGATGCAACGCGCAGACAAATGATCCATGCTGGAGGACGTTTATTTGGAGCGAGTGCGATTGAAAAAATGATGAAAATTGTACAAAGCTTACAAGAATTAGAGCGCCACTGGGCAGTTATGAAAACATATGAAGGCTATCCATCTGGAACAACAACAATTAATCCAGCTGTTATTGAGGGAGGAAGGCATGCGGCGTTTATTGCGGAGGAGTGCCGATTGTGGATAACAGTGCACTTCTATCCGAATGAAACACATGAACAAATAATAAACGAAATTGAAGAGTATATTGGAAAGGTGGCAGCTGCCGATCCATGGTTAAGTGAAAATCCGCCACAATTTAAGTGGGGCGGAGAATCAATGATTGTAGATCGTGGGGAAATTTTCCCTTCATTAGAAGTAGATAGTGAACATAAAGCTGTAAAAAAACTTAGCTCAGTACACGAGTCTATTCTATCAAAAAATGCAATTTTAGATATGTCTGCAACGGTAACTGATGGTGGTTGGTTTAGTGAGTTTCACATTCCAGCGATTATATATGGACCAGGTACATTAGAAGAAGCACATTCTGTAAATGAGAAAGTTGAAATTGAACAGTTAATTGAATTTACAAAAGTGATAATAACATTTATATATGAATGGTGCCACACGAAAAAATAGATTTGTATAGTAAAATCGTACGAGTATGTATACTTGTACGATTTTTTAGTGAACTATTTCAGAGTTGAATATAAACAACTGAAATAGTTCTTTATTTTGCTATGTCTTTCGTTTCATTTCAAGTAATTTCTCTTTTGCTAATTCAACGGCAATCGCATCATCTAAATAGCCAATTGGAAAGAGATAGTCGGGAATAATATCTGTCGATAAAATGAAATAAAGTAATGCGCTCCCAAGAACTGCACGTTCTTCTTTTGAAATGGTTTCATTACAAAATTGTTGATACATATCTGTTAATTGTTCAATAAAAGGACCAGCACTATCAATTTGCTCTAATTTGCTTGCAAAACTGTCATGAATACGTTTTTCGCCTTCTGTTGTCTGGGCATAGCGTTCGTAATTTTCGAGTTCTTGTTTTACGCGAGTTGTAGTGTAATCGAAATCGAATAAGTTAGAGGATTGTAAAGTTTGTTGAATGGTATCAAGAGATGTGTACATATCCGTTTTTTCTTTATTAATGTGAGGAGAATCAGGGTACATTTCATCAAATAACAATTGGGGTGGAACTTGAAGACATTCTGCAAATTTTTGTAGATGTTTTTGTTTTGGTGGTTGTTTGCCATTAATAATTCTTGAGACTGTTGCAGGATCAATATTTGTAAGTATTCCTAGTTGGCGCATAGATAAGGCGCGTTCTTTTAAAAGTTTTTTTATTAATTTACCAAGCCGATCATTCGGGTTTTCATTAGCCATAGTGCAGGCACTCCTTTTTTAGTGTTGAAAAAATGTTGAGCATTTATTACAAGTATATGAAACAGACAGGCACAGTTGCTCAACATTTTCATAATATGCATTGAAAAGTGAGAAAAAGGGGTGACTATTTATGAGTACGGCAGGCTTATTTTCAATTCTTTTAATCGGGATCGCTTCTAATTTAGATAATGCAGGTGTTGGAATTGCGTATGGCATTCGTAAAATTCGTATTTCGTGGTTTAACAATTTTATCATCGCATTCTTCGGGTTTTTATTTACTTTACTAGCTGGATTTTTTGGGAACTGGATTGCGTTATTTATTTCAGAGTTTACAGCAAACCTGATTGGAGCAATCGTTTTAGGGATAATCGGGGTGTTTATTTTATGTCAGCCTTTCTTGAGTCAAAAAAATACTGTAGGTTCTAAAGGTGATAATGTACTTATGGGAATTTTACGTGATCCAGAAAAAGCAGATTTTGATGGCTCTAAAACAATTAGTTTTTCTGAAGCACTTGTTTTAGGAGTTGCATTATCTATTAATAATATTGCAGGTGGGTTTGATGCTGGGGTAACAAATTTAAATCTTTGGCTTACAGCGACTATTTCTGGGGTGTTTAGTTTTATTTGCATAAGTGGTTTTGCATATGTAGGGAAACGATATTTAGCAGCATACTTAGGGAAATGGGCGACGGTTATTGCAGGAGTGTTATTAATACTTATTGGGATTGATCAGTTGTTGTGAAAATAGAAAAGCAATGTTCGAGCATTTCCTCGGAAATACTTGAATAAATTGCATATATCGACATCGGATATTTACTTCTTAATAAATAAAAAGCACCTACATACTACATAGGTGCTTTTTAGCGTATGTCTTCAATTAATTGCTCTGATTCTTCATGCATACTGTATTCACTTAACACTTGGATGCAAAGCCATTTTAATTCCTCGATAGTATGCTCAAGTTCTTCAGGAAGCACATGATGAATGTCTTCAAGTCCCATCCCGAAATGAATAAGTTCAAGTACTTGATCATCGATATTCCGATCCATTAATAATTCAAGTACTTCTAAATTGAATATGTATCGGTGAGCTTCGTCGAGTGAAACAACTTTTAACTTCAAGCTTTCTACAATACTCAATATAAAAAGAAGGATTGTTTTTTCAAGAACAGGTTGTTTTCCCATTTGAAATATTAGTTTCATCTTTCACACCTCCACATATAGCGCTAGGTTGTACTATATTATTCAGGAGGGGGGAACAAATATGCATGATATAGAGAAACTTTCAGCACTGTTTTTGTAAGAGGATTGATAACTGACAAAAGTGAGGTTTTGGTGAAATAAAAAATCCTGCTAGTATAGCAGGATAACTCGCGATTAAAAAATACTCCAGCCTTCTTGAGCAGAAAGAAGTTCAAGAATTTTAAAACCAGCAATACTATTTCCGTTTGCATCTAAAGCTGGTCCGAAAATGCCGATTCCCATATCGCCTTTTACGCAGCCGAAAATACCACCCGCTACACCACTTTTTGCAGGGATACCAACGCGTATTGCAAATTCACCAGATTCGTTATACATACCACATGTGACCATAAATGTTTTGCAAATTTTTGTAATATGTTTAGGGATGATTTGTTTCTTTTTATATGGATCATATCCATCCATTGCAAAAATTAAGCCGATACGTGCTAAATCAATGCAGTTTACTTCAACTGCGCATTGACGAGTATATAAATCCATAAGTTCTTCAATATCACAATCGATAATACCGTTTTGTTTCATATAATAGCAAAGCGAACGATTTAGATAAGCTGTCTCTAATTCTGAATCGGCAACTTTAGAGGAATAATTAATAGTAGGGTTATCTGTTATTTCACGTACAAAATGAAGAATACGTTCCATTTTTTCCTCGTTATCTTTTCCTGCTAACATGCTTGTAATAGCTAATGCTCCTGCATTTATCATTGGATTAAGGGGTTTGGATGGACTTGTCGTTTCTAACTTAATAATAGAATTAAATGGGTCACCCGTTGGTTCCATTCCAACTTTAGAAAATACATATTCTTCACCACGGTCTAAAAGGGCAAGGGCAAGTGTAATTACTTTGGAAATACTTTGAAGAGTAAATAGTGTTTGTGAGTTGCCTGCATGGATATATTCTGTTTCTTTATGGAAAATGGCAATCCCTAAATCGTCTGGATTTGCATTTCCTAGTTCGGGGATATAAGTAGCAAGTTTTCCTTTTTTCGTATATGGTTTTACTTGTTCTAACAACTGTTGTAAGTTGTTTGTTTCAATGCACTGCATAGTACCAACGCTCCTATTTCGAATTAACTAAGTTTACTTTTCCCGATATGCTCGGAAATAAATAATAACATGAAAAAGTGGAATGATAAAACGAAAGTTATATGTTCTATAGTAGGTCGTTCTTTCAAGTCCTTTGTATTAAAAAAGGAGAATTTCCCTTTTATATAACAGTTTGGAAATAGGAGATTTATCCATAAAAAATTCGAAAATAAAAACTACACATCTATACAACTATATGTTATTATGGTTATGTAAATAGAAAGCGTTTTCTAAGGCGTACTTATAATGATAACGATTTCATAAATTTGATAGGGGGAATTAAAATGTTGCAGTTTTTACAACGTATTGGTAAAGCGTTAATGCTTCCAATCGCCGTACTACCAGCAGCAGGATTATTGCTTCGTTTAGGGCAACCAGATGTATTTGATATTCCTGTTATGGCACAGGCCGGTGCAGCAGTTTTTGATAATTTAGCACTCATTTTTGCAATTGGTATTGCAATCGGTCTTTCAGTTGATGGTAGTGGTGCAGCAGGTCTTGCAGGTGCAATTGGTTATCTAGTTATGAAAAACAGTATTGATGCACTTAGTAAGGGATATTCTACTGTAGAATTACAAGATAAATTAGGCAAAGTCCAAGATTTAATAGGGAATAGCGCTAATGTTGATCCATCTAAGCTTGCAGATACAATGACACAAGTATCTAAGGCAGCCGAATTATCGACTAAAGTGGATATGAAAGTTTTAGGTGGTATTATTGTTGGTGTTATAGCGGGACTTCTTTATAATAAATTCCATAAGATTAAACTTCCAGAATGGTTAGGGTTCTTTGCTGGAAAACGTTTCGTCCCAATTGTTACATCGGTTGTGATGTTAATATTAGGAATTCTATTCGCACAAATTTGGCCAGCAATTCAAAATGCTATCGATGCATTAGCTCATGGAATTGTTAATTTAGGGGCAGTTGGTTCAGGTCTATTTGGTTTATTAAACCGTCTATTAATTCCAATCGGTTTACATCATGTAATGAACACATACTTCTGGTTCGTACTTGGTGACTTTACAAATGCAGCAGGTAATGTTGTAAACGGTGATATTGCTCGCTTCCTTGCCGGAGATAAAACAGCGGGTATGTTTATGACTGGTTTCTTCCCAGTTATGATGTTCGGTTTACCAGCAGCATGTTTCGCAATGATTGCGGCTGCAAAACCAGAAAAACGTAAAATGGTTACAGGTATGTTAGGTGGTCTAGCATTAACTTCATTCTTAACTGGTATTACAGAACCAATTGAATTCTCATTCATGTTCTTATCACCAGTATTATATGGTATTCATGCTGTATTAACAGGTCTGTCTCTATTCATTACAACAACACTTGGCATTCACGATGGTTTCACATTTAGTGCCGGTGCAATCGATTACTTCTTAAACTTTGGTATTGCAACAAAACCAGTATTACTTGCGGGAGTCGGTTTAATTTACGCAGTAATTTATTTCGTTGTATTCTACTTCTTAATTAAGAAGTTCGATTTAAAAACTCCTGGTCGTGAAGACGAAGAGGAAGTAGCTGAAGGTGAAGAAGCTCCAGTTGCAGGTTCAATTGGTGAAACTTACGTAGCAGCTTTAGGTGGAAAAGAAAACTTAACAGTTATTGATAACTGTGCAACACGTCTACGCTTACAAGTAAAAGATGCTGGTCAAGTAAATGAAGCAGCATTAAAACGTGCTGGTGCAAAAGGTGTTATGAAATTAAGTAATACAAGTGTACAAGTTATCGTAGGTACAAATGTTGAATCTGTTGCCGATGATATGAAAAAACACGTATAAATAATGAGATAAGAGGATGTCCAAAAAGATTGATAACATCAATTTTTTACAGGATATCCTCTTTTTTTGTTAACAATTTAACGGGAATCTTACTTTTGTAAATTTTCTTTTTCTTTTTTGTACATATGGGTTGGTAATATGTGTAGTGCGTGATAAAGTAGGGATGATATAGAATGGATTATCCATAATCTACTAAAATAAATCTTTAGTAGAGGAATTAAATTATTGGTGAGTAAGGGGAAAAAAGCAATTATGGATCAGGAAAAAAATAATGCGAATGGGAAAGCAAATCGGCCGATTGTATACATAAAAAGGACAATCATTTTCGTCTTACTATTATCACTTGTATATTTCATGTATACAAAAATTGTTGCGCATAATAAGAAAGAAGAAACTTTAAAAGCGGCAGCAGAAATGAAGAAACAAGAAGAGCTAAAAAAGAAAGAAGAAAAAAAGAAACAAGAAGTACAAAAGCAAAAACAAAAAGAGCAGGAAGAACAAGTGAAGCAAGCGCAAGCTGCGGAACAGCCTGTTGAAGGACCACCTCAAGAAATTAATGAAAACGCTCAATTGGACCAGTATTTACAAAACGCAGGATTTAGCGGGACAGCTGTTATTGTGAAGAACGGAAAAGTTCTTCTGAATAAAGGGTACGGTATGGCAAATAAAGAGCAGCAAGTACCGAATAATTCAGAGACGACTTTTTATATTGGTTCTATTTCAAAGGCGTTTGTAGCAACTGCTATTATGCAATTGAAAGATCAAAATAAATTACAAGTTGAAGATACTGTTGCGAAGTATATTCCAGATTTTCCACAAGGTAATAGTATTCAGCTAAAACATCTATTAACACATACATCAGGGATTCCAGAATATGAGCAAGGAAAAGAAGATATTTCCCATGAAGAACTGATAAAGCGGATAGGAAATCAAAAGCGTATTGGTGGTCCAGGAGAGAAGTGGAAGTATTCCGATTCGAACTACTCTATACTTGCATACATTGCCGAGAAGGTAAGTGGACAGTCGCTTGAAGAATATATTAAACAACATATTTTTGCTACTGCCGGTATGAAACATTCTGGTTTTGGCACAGCGTTAGAACAAACAAGATTCCCATCAACGGGTTATAAAATAGTAAATAATAATATGACAACACCTCATATTCCGAGCATGTCACAACTATATGGTTGTGGTGATATATATACGAGTGCACATGATTTATATTTATTTAACGAAGCGTTATACTCTGGAAAGTTAATTTCAAAAGCGAGTTATGATCAAATGTTTACAGCCGTGAAAAAAGATTACGGATTTGGCTGGTACGTAGACCCAGGAAGCTATTCGAATCACGGTGTAATGCCAGGTTGGAATTGTTTAAATGGATTTAGTAAAAATGGTAGTGTGTATGTTGTTTTATTATCTAACATTCAAAACAACATTAAATCATTTGGTAAAGTGAATAATGACATTTATACGATGTTGCGAAATATTGAAGTGTAAGAAACTATCCTTTTGGATAGTTTTTTTTTGCCCTGAAACAAATATTTCTTTTAGAAAATGTATGCCTTACCTATCACAAAAATATCTATTTTGTATACATTAAGATGTATGGATGTAAAATTTTATAATCTAAAAATAATAGGAGGAGAAGTGTATGTGTCTGTTCAGAAAATATTGGCATAAATTATCAAGATTGTTTAATAGACAATTAAGCTATTTTTTAGATGATAAATTATTGCCTGCTGTGGAACGACTTTTATTTTCGCAAAACTTTGCAAGGTTTATTCAAAGAAACTCTAAGCAAGCTACGGAAGAATTTATAAAATCAAGCCAATTTCAATCTATTATTTGCAACATTTTAAAAGAATGCAATACATCACCTTTTAAAGAAATTGCAAAGCAGTATTTAGGTAAAAATGTTGAAATTACGGTGACAGTTGGACAATTAACAGGCGTTATTGTAGCAGTCGGTGATGATTTCTTAACATTGCAAGAAGGTATAGGAACTGAAGTTTTATTACCATTTACAAGTATTATATCAATTAAAGAAGTGTAAGAAAGGAGAGCTATATATGTTATTTACTGATGAATTACGTAACCATGTTGGTGAATTAGTGCAAGTTGTGACAGCTGTAGAAATTGTTACAGGCATTCTTTTATCTGTGACAGATGGGGCGGTAAGTGTTCGTACTTCTCCTTCTTATGGACCACCGGAAGATGTAATTGTGCGTACTCCTATTATTGCTTATGTTCGCTTGGAAGGGTAAGCGTGATACAAGTATGAGAGTATCAGTTGTTATTCCAGCGCACAATGAAGCGAGTACTTTATCACAAGTTTTAGTAGAAGTGGAGAAGCTCAAGCCTTACGAAATTATTGTAGTAGATAATGGCTCGACAGATGGAACGAAAGACATAGCGTTACAACATCATTGTCACGTGATTTATTATAAACATTCTCTTGGCAATGATGTTGGACGGGCTATTGGAGCTAGAGAAGCAAAAGGTGAAATTGTTTTGTTTTTAGATGGTGATATTGTTATTGATAGTAAAGAGTTACAACGTTTCGTGAAAGGAATTCGACAAGGGCATCAAATTGTTGTGAATAATTTAACATGGTCGGTTTATTTAAAGATGAGACCACATTATACGACAGTTGGAAAGTTCATGTTGAATCGTTATTTGAATAAAAAGGAGCTTGTTGTTGGATCTTTAATTGCAATTCCACATGCGATGAGCAGGGAAGTTATCGAGAAACTTGGGTGGTGGAATTTAGCAGATCCAGCACTATTTCAAGCGATAGCGATGTCTAGAGGAGTAGATATTGTTGATACGGCTTCGGTCGATGTAATTCACACAAATAAGGTTCGTCCTGTGCATACAGGAACATCACCTGGTTCTCCTTATCCGAAAGCGACTAGCCGTATTATGGGTGATCATTTACGTGCTTTGCAATATGTAATCGAAACATATGGTAAACGCGGCGGTTTTTCGGAGGGAAACAGGGATAGGGAGTTTATAGGGAACTATAAACCAGTTGTATTAAAGAAGGAAAAAGCGAAATATAGTGCGATTATACCAGTGTCAGAAGAAAAAATGACGATAAGATTTGTTATACAAGAAGTAAAAAAAGCAGGGGTAGATGAAATTATTGTTGTCGCGAATGGAGCAGATTTTGAGACTGTTAAACAGGCAAAGCTAGAGAATGTTATTGTTGTTGAATTCGGGGAGGCGCTTGGACATAATGTAGCACGAGCGATAGGTGCCATGCATGCTACGGCAGATATTTGTTTATTCGTTGATGGTGATTTTGTTATTCCAGCAAAAAAGCTCACTCCATTTTTGCAAGCTGTTGAAGATGGAAGTGACGTGGTTTTAAATGATTTACAATGCTTATTAGATATGTTTCATCCTGCAGATCCAATTAGTATGGGGAAATATTTTGTGAATTTAGTAGCGAAAAGACCGGATTTATGGAATAACTCATTAACGGCAGTACCACATGCTATGCATAAAAGGGTAATAGAGAAAATAGGATATGACTCGCTTGTTATTCCGCCATTAGCTCAAATGAAAGCTATTTTGGAGGTTTTTTCTATTACAGCAGTAGAATTTGTAGATGTTATAAAAACCAATCGGGTACGCCCGGAGCAACATGGATTTGTAAATGGACGTATTCCGGCATTTGACCGTATTTTCGGTGATCAACTTGAGGCGATTGCTTATCTATTACAATATACAGACGAACGTGGGAGTTTTACAGATGGAGATCGCGATAGAGACACTATTCAACAATTGAGAAAGGAAGAAAAGAATACAGATGAATGCTAGTAGTAAAGTAGCTATTATTGGATTAGGGTATGTTGGTCTTCCTTTGGCAGTCCATTTTGCAGAAAGAGGACATACCGTACTTGGATTAGATAAAGATACTAGAAAAATAGAATCGATTATAAAAGGAGAAAGTTATATTCCAGATGTTTCTTCTAAAGTGTTGCAAAGTTTATTGACTAAAAATAAATTAATAGTAAATACACCAGATAAAGGTATTACTGATTTCCAAAGTAGTGATTATGTTATTGTTACTGTTCCAACTCCAATTAATGAACGAAGAGAACCAGATTTAAGTGCCCTCATTTCAGCTTCGCATTATATACAACAAAATCTCCAAAAAGGACAAACCTTCATTTTTGAAAGTTCCACATATCCAGGCACACTTGAGGAAGTTATTATTCCTATTATTTCTCAAGCTGGCCAAAAGGTAGGAGAAGATTTCTATATCGGATATTCCCCTGAGAGAATTGATCCAGCAAATAGTCAATATTCAGTTCAATCTATTCCAAAAGTTATTAGTGGACAAACAGAAAAGTGTAAACAAAAAGTACAGGATTTATATAGTACCATTTTTGACGTAGTTGTACCTGTTAGTTCGCCGAAAGTAGCAGAGATGTGTAAGCTATTTGAAAATATTCAGCGCTTAGTTAACATCTCTTTAGTAAATGAGTTAAACACATTATGTGAAAGTTTAGGGATTGATTTTTATGAGGCCATTGAAGCGGCATCTACAAAACCTTTTGGATTTACTCCGTATTGGCCAGGACCAGGGATAGGGGGGCACTGTATTCCCGTAGACCCCTTATATTTTCAATGGAGAATAAAAAAGAATGGGGCAATTAGTCAATTAATTGAGGCGGCACATGTAATTAATGAAGAAATGCCAGAGAAAATAGTCCGGAAAGTAAAGGGTATGGTGCAATCACCCGGACTAGTTTTAATTGTAGGAATCGCATATAAGAAAGATGTAAATGATTTGAGAGAATCACCGGCTTTGCCAATTATTCAATTACTAATAAAAGAAGGATACGAGATAAAATACCATGATTCATATATTTCTTCCGCGGAAATTGGAGATAAGGTGTATCAATCTGTTGCTTTGGATGAACAAACAGTTAAAGAGGCAGGTTGTATTTTAATTTTAACTGACCACTCTAATATCGATTGGAAGCTTTTTAAAGGAATGAACCGAGTAATAGATACAAGGGGAATTATAAAGAAGGTGAGTGTATGAGTAAGAAATGTTTAATTACAGGTGGGGCCGGATTTATTGGATCTCATTTAGCTGAAGAGTTGGTGAGAAGGGGTTATAAAGTCACAATTGTGGATAACTTCTATAAAGGGAAAAATAAGTATCATAATGAGCTAATGAGAGAGATTCGAGTTATTCCAATAAGTGTTTTAGATAAAAATTCTATTTATGAATTAGTAAATCAACATGATGTAGTGTTTCATTTAGCAGCAATTTTAGGTGTTAAAACGACAATGGAAAAAAGTATAGAGCTCATTGAAACGAATTTTGACGGAACGAGAAATATTTTACAAGCAGCATTAAAAGGAAAGAAGAAAGTAGTTTTTGCATCTACTTCAGAAGTGTATGGTAAAGGCAAACCGCCTTTCTCTGAAGAAGGAGATCGATTGTATGGGGCAACTTCTAAAATTCGTTGGAGTTATGCAGTTTGTAAAACGTTAGAAGAAACATTATGTTTAGGATACGCATTAGAAGGCTTACCTGTAACGATTGTTCGTTATTTTAATATTTATGGTCCAAGAGCGAAAGATGGTCCATATGCAGGGGTAATCCCGCGATTTATCCGTGCAGCTTTGCAAGGAGAAGACATTCTTGTATATGGAGATGGAAAGCAGACACGTTGCTTTACGTATGTGAGTGATGCGGTAGAAGCAACAATTCGGGCAATGGATGAGAAGGTAAATGGTGAGATTATTAATATAGGTTCTGAGAACGAACAGAGTATAAAAGAAGTAGCAGAAACAATTAAAAAACTAACGAAATCTTCTTCGAAAATTGTACAAGTTCCTTTTGAGGAAGTATATCCACATGGCTTTGAAGAAATTCCGAATAGAAGGCCGAACGTAAAGAAGTTAAGAGAACTTGTTCAATTTCAAGCGACAGTAACGTGGGAACAAGGATTGAAAGAAACTATTAAATGGTTTCGTGAAGAAAACAATGGCTAAGTCGCTATCAGTTATTATTCCTGCAAGTAATGAAGTAGATACGATTTCAGACGTTATTCAATCGGTCAAACCGTTAAATCCAGTAGAGATTATTGTCATAGCAAATGGTTGTAATGATGGTACAGAAGAGGTTGCTGATCAGCTAGGTTGTAAAGTAATCAGGTATACAGAACTATTAGGAAACGATGTTGGGCGTGCAGTTGGTGCAAAACATGCGATAGGTGATGTATTACTATTTATAGATGGGGACTTTGCTATTCCAACTTCCAAATTACAATTGTTTCTTAATCCAATTTTACATGATCAGACTGACATCGTTTTAAATAATTTGGACGCATTGTTTTTAAAGAAACAAAAACCCCATTCCGTTACAGTGTGGCGTCAAATATTAAATGCAATGTTAGAGCGTGAAGAATTAAAGATAGATTCTTTATTATCTGTACCTCATGCGTTGACGAAAGAAGTCGTCCAAAGTATTGGATATGAATGTTTAGTTAATCCTATTGTAGCTCATTTACGTATAGCACAAAGTAAATGGAGAATTAACCGTCATTGTGCTATTGATGTTATTACGCCGAATAAATTTCGACCGATTGAACATGCTGCATATGGAACGAACCTTTCTCAATCTGAAAGACGAATGATAGGTGATCATATAGAAGCAGTTGCAGAACGAATAGTAAGCAGTGATATACGCGGGGGATATTATGATGGAAATAGGAAAAGGGATAGCGTCTATCATACTTTAAATTTCGAAGATTTTTATCAAGGATGGGGCGTTACATCCAATTTGTATAGAGAAAAGCAACTATCGGTTGTTATTCCTGTACAAAATGAAGAGAAAACAATTGGAAAGGTTATAGAAGAGCTTCGTAAAATTGAACCTTTTGAAATCATCGTTGTCGTAAATGGTTCGTCAGATAAAACAGCAACGATTGCAAAAGACAAAGGCGCAACAACCATTGTATATAAAGAAGCCCTTGGAAACGATGTAGGGCGTTCACTTGGAACTTATTTTGCAAAAGGAGAAATTGTGTTATTTATAGATGGTGATTTTGTTATTCCAGCTAGTGAACTATATCCTTTTGCAAAAGCTATTGCAGATGGAAAGGACGTCGCATTAAATGATTTAAATCATTATTTAGATTTAAGAGTACCACTTCATCTTGTAACTGCATTTAAGTATGCACTAAATTTAGCGTGTGATAGAAAGGATTTAGGGGTAGGCTCACTTATTGCGGTACCTAATGCATTTAGCCACAAGTGTTTGAAAGCAATTGGATATAAATCTTTATTGTCACCTTGTGTAGCACAGGTGAAGGCTCTTCTTTCTGGATTTGAAATTGCATGTGTATGTCGTGTTGAGGTTGATAAGATGAACCGTATTCGTCCCAGTGAACATTTTGCAAAAATAGGTCATCCTCCAGCTGTACTTCGAATTATAGGTGATCATATAGAAGGACTAGAGCAAATAATTGCATCAACAGACAATCGTGGCGGATTCTATGATGGCAATAGAAAAAGAGATGTTTTATAGAAGTAACAAAAAAAGTGTACAACATGTGTACACTTTTTTGTTCTGTTATAAAAACTATAACAGATTAGGAGATAAGAGTATTACAGCTCTACAATGGGTATTGTTCTTATATTACAAAATAGGACTCGTATATAAGGATACCAAAAAAATACAATTAAGGAAAGGGTTAATTTTAAAGACTTTTAAATGAAGTTAACACTATATATATAGTAGTTTGCTCAACATTTCACAAACATGTCACAACTATTTCGTTCACTTTCGTAAAAAAGTAGTATTCTAAGTGTGTAAGCTGTTATATAAAAAATCTTAGTCCTGTACTAATCAAAAATGGAGGAGATTAGGATGACTCAAGTATTAGAAAATGTTAAAAACGCATGGGAAAACTTTAAAGGTGAAAAATGGAAAGCAGAGATTGATGTTCGCGATTTCATTTTAAATAATGTAAACGTTTTCGAAGGAGACGAATCTTTCTTAGCAGAAGCAACTGAAGCAACGAAACAACTTTGGGATCAAGTAATGGATTTAACAACAAAAGAACGTGAAAACGGTGGCGTTCTTGATATGGATACAAAAATTGTTTCTTCTATTACATCACATGACCCAGGATACTTAAATAAAGATATTGAAAAAGTAGTCGGTTTCCAAACTGATAAACCATTTAAACGTTCTTTACAACCATATGGTGGTATTCGTATGGCAGAACAAGCTTGTGAATCTTATGGATACGAAATGGACAAAGAACTTAGTCGTATTTTTAGAGATTGGAGAAAGACTCATAACCAAGGTGTATTTGATGCTTATACACCAGAAATGAGAAATGCACGTAAATCAGGTGTTATTACTGGTCTTCCAGATGCATACGGTCGTGGACGCATTATCGGTGACTATCGACGCGTAGCATTATATGGTATTGATCATTTAATTGAAGCGAAAAAAGCTGATTTGAATTTAACTGGTGGTGTAATGAGCGAAGATACAATGCGTTTACGCGAAGAGTTATCTGAGCAAATGCGTGCACTTCAAGAACTAAAACAAATGGCTGCTTCTCATGGTTTCGATATTTCTAAACCAGCAACAAATGCACAAGAAGCATTCCAGTGGTTATACTTCGCATATCTTGCAGCGATTAAAGAGCAAAACGGAGCTGCAATGAGTCTTGGACGTACTTCTACATTCTTAGATATTTACATTGAAAGAGATTTAGCAAATGGTACTTTAACAGAAGAAGAAGTACAAGAAATTGTAGATCACTTCATTATGAAATTACGTCTTGTGAAATTCGCAAGAACACCTGATTATAATGAATTATTCTCTGGTGACCCAACTTGGGTAACTGAATCTATCGGTGGTATGGCATTAGATGGTCGTCCATTAGTAACAAAGAACTCATTCCGTTTCTTGCATACATTAGATAATTTAGGACCAGCTCCAGAACCGAATTTAACAGTTCTTTGGTCTAAACAATTACCAGAGAACTTTAAAAACTACTGTGCGAAAATGTCCATCAAAACATCAGCAATTCAATATGAAAATGATGACATTATGCGTGCTGATTACGGCGATGATTACGGAATTGCTTGTTGTGTATCTGCAATGAGAATTGGTAAGCAAATGCAGTTCTTCGGAGCTCGTGCAAACTTAGCGAAAGCATTATTATATGCGATTAACGGTGGTAAAGATGAAAAATCAAAAGCACAAGTTGGTCCTGAGTACGCACCAATTACTTCTGAAGTACTAAATTACGAAGAAGTTATGCATAAGTTTGATATGACAATGGAATGGTTAGCGGGTCTATATTTAAACACATTAAATGTTATCCATTACATGCATGATAAATATAGTTATGAACGTATTGAAATGGCACTTCATGATACAAATGTTCTTCGTACAATGGCAACAGGTATCGCGGGTCTATCTGTAGTAGCAGACTCATTAAGTGCAATTAAATACGCACAAGTAAAACCAATCCGTGATGAAAATGGTATTGCAGTCGACTTCGAAATTGAAGGGGACTTCCCTAAATACGGTAACAATGATGATCGTGTAGATGAGATCGCTGTAAATCTCGTGAAAACATTTATGAATAAACTGCGTAAACATAAAACATATCGTAATTCCGTTCATACAATGTCAATTTTAACTATTACATCTAACGTTGTATACGGTAAGAAAACTGGTAACACTCCAGATGGACGCCGTACTGGAGAACCATTTGCACCAGGTGCAAATCCAATGCATGGACGTGATACAAAAGGTGCATTAGCTTCATTATTATCTGTAGCTAAATTACCATATGAAGATGCACAAGATGGTATTTCTAATACATTCTCTATTATTCCAAAAGCACTTGGTAAAGAAGATGATGTACAAGTACGTAACTTAGTATCTATGCTTGATGGCTATGCAGTAAAAGAAGGCCATCACTTAAATATTAACGTATTTAATCGTGAAACATTAATGGATGCAATGGAACATCCTGAGAAATATCCACAATTAACAATTCGCGTATCTGGTTACGCTGTAAACTTTATTAAATTAACTCGTGAACAACAAATTGATGTAATTAACCGTACAATGCATGAAAGCATGTAAATGAAAAAAGTGTCCCTTCGCTTTTAATACATAGCGAAGGGAGGCTGTTTCAATAAAGGAGGAAGTAACATGGTAAAAGGAAGAATACATTCTGTAGAGTCTTGTGGTACTGTTGATGGCCCAGGGATTCGTTATGTCATATTTACACAAGGGTGTTTATTACGTTGTCAATATTGTCATAATGCTGATACGTGGGAAATCGGTAAAGGTAAAGAAATAACAGTTGAAGAAGTGATGCAGGATGTGACATGTTACCTTCCATTTATTGAAGCCTCCGGAGGCGGTATAACAGTTAGCGGTGGAGAGCCATTATTACAGCTAGACTTTTTAATTGAGTTGTTTAAAAAGTGTAAAGAGGCTGGTATCCATACAACAATCGACTCTTCTGGTGGGTGTTATTCTGAGGAACCAGAATTCCAAAATAAGCTAGATATTTTAATGGATTATACAGATTTAGTTTTATTGGATTTGAAACATATCGATTCCAAAAAGCATCGTAAATTAACAGGGAAACCAAATGAACATATTTTACAATTTGCTCGTTATTTATCGGATAAGAATAAAGCGATTTGGGTACGACACGTATTAGTTCCTGGTGTTACGGATAATGAAGAGGATCTACAAAAACTATCTAGCTTTATTCAAAGTCTGTCTAATGTTCAAAAAGTTGAAGTGTTACCATATCATAAGCTTGGTGTATATAAATGGGAGGCGCTTGGACACAAGTACCCACTCGCAAATGTAGAACCACCTACTGAGAAAAATGTAGAACATGCTAAACATATTTTACAAGCGGTCTAATCCAAATATTGGATTAGGCTTTTTGCTTTCTTTACAATAAAATCTAGAGTATATATTGATAAAAGAGTATACTGAAAGTAGAATATCCATAATTTTGTACGGACTAAGTGGATAAATTTACATAATTGTAAAGGGAAATCAAAATAGTAAAAAGAATTAAGAAGTAAAAGAGTGAGTATCATGGAATAGAGAAGATTTGTAAGTTATTGCGAAAGCTCTTATAGGAAAGTATAATGTAAAGATATGAGCACAGATAGGATTAAGGGGTCAATCTTATATGCTTTGCATATCCACGACAGGTACATAGCTGAAAAGGGAATTATTAGAATCTGTTTATGTAATTTTTAAGGAAAATGTTTTTCCTATTGTCGTATATGCAATATGGAGAAACAAAAAGCTAGGAGTGGATTTGTTTGATAAAAAACCCCAAGGTTTTAATATTAACTGCACATTACGGTAATGGTCATGTGCAAGTAGCAAAAACATTAGAACAAACATTTCGCCAAAAAGGAATTGAAGATGTTATTGTATGCGACTTGTTTGGAGAATCACATCCATTTATAACTGACATTACAAAATATCTATATTTAAAAAGTTATACAATAGGAAAAGAATTATATCGTTTGTTTTATTACGGGGTAGAAAAAATTTATGATAAGAAAATAGCATCTTGGTATGCGAACTTTGGAAGAAAACGTTTGAAAACACTGTTACAGGTGGAGAAACCTGATATTGTAATTAATACATTTCCAATTATTGCTGTACCAGAATTGAAAAAACAAACGGGGATTTCAATTCCTGTCTATAACGTATTAACGGATTTTTGCGTGCACAAAATATGGATTCATCGAGAAGTAGATCGTTATTTTGTTGCAACGGATCACGTGAAAGAATTGATGGTTGATATCGGTGTACCTGCGGAACAAATTGTTGAAACAGGAATTCCAATTCGGAGTAGTTTTGAGTTAAAGGTAAATTCAGACATCATATATAATAAATATCAGTTATGTAAGAATAAAAAGATTTTACTAATTGTAGCAGGTGCTCATGGGGTATTAGGAAATGTAAAAGAACTATGCCAATCATTTATGTCAGTGCCTAATTTACAAGTAGTTGTCGTTTGTGGAAAAAATGAAGCTTTAAAACATGATTTATTAAGTTTACAGAAGCAAAATTCCGATGCATTAAAAGTGTTTGGGTATGTTGAAAATATTGATGAATTATTCCGAGTTACTTCTTGTATGATTACGAAGCCAGGCGGAATAACATTAAGTGAAGCAGCAGCGTTGCAAGTACCTGTCATTTTATATAAGCCTGTTCCAGGACAAGAAAATGAAAATGCGATGTACTTTGAAAAAAAAGGAGCAGCAGTTGTCATTCGCGATGATAGTGAGGTTTTCGCAAAAACAGAGGCATTATTACAAGATGATGTGAAGCTTCTTCAAATGAAAGAAGCAATGAAAAGCATCTATCTTCCAGAGCCAGCTGGTCATATTGTAGATGCAATTTTGGCAGAAAATCATGCAGAACCGCGTCATATACCTATTAAATCACCTGCTCTTGCACAATCTTTTACTTAATATGAAACCCTCTTTGTATATGTAAAGAGGGTTCTTTATTATTTTCAAAGAAAATTTAGCCAGTTATCCACAAAAAAATGCGCTTTCATTAAACAGTAAAGTCGGAATATTAACAACTATATCCACATTGTCCACAATTTTTAGAAAAATATCCACAATTAAAACAGCTGATATATGCTTTAATATAGAAAAATATTAAGTATTTTTGAAAATTACTAACAATTGCATCAGTTTTGTGGATAAAGTTGTCCACAGCAAAAAGACCCCTTATGCATAAGCATAAGGGGTCTTTTTGCTTACTTCTATCAGTCGAGAAAATTATGTAATGAAAATGAATAATTAGGGGGGAAACTTCTAATTATTCATTTTCACTTTAAATGCTTTTCGAGCGATATCCTGCTGCACGATCTGCTTTTTGAAATTCGCGTTGATAGAGAACTTCTTGTGTACTAGATAATGTGTTTTTTGCTTTATCACGTTTCTTTTTATCCATTACAAATCACCTCGTGTCTTAAAGTTACTATTTATCGTTTCCAAAGACATGAGGGGATATACGCATATGGAAAATGTTAATGATTGATTATCATTTCAGAAAATTTAGATTATGCTTCTTTTAATTGATGAGCATCTTGGAAGGTTGTATCTCGCATTGTAGCAAGTGTGTATTGATCTTTTGGAATTTCATATAAGTTATATACTTCTTCGTTTGCGTTAATTTCATCATATACGGCTTTTCTTGTTTCGTTTGCTAGATTCACATATTGCAGTTTTTCTGCAGCTTTAATAGAACGAATATTTATTTTACGAATACGCATGAAAATTGTTTCAATATCTAATTCGTAGAAAAGTTCACTAAAAAATGAATCTTTTGCCAATTTATTATAGCCTTTTCCATGATATGGTTTGCCAAGCCATGTCCCGAGAAATCCAGCTTTTTCTTGCACATCAAATAAAGTAATTGTTCCGATAGGGTTACCCCATTCATCTAAAATTGTGCGTGAAATTAATTCACCACGCTCTTCAGCTTCAATCGTTTGTTTCGTTAAGAATAAATATTCTTCATAAGAATAAGCCTTTTGACGCACAAAAGGGAAGACAGCTGGATCCACCATTAACTCGTATAGAACGTGGCTGTCGTGTAAGTCGCGTTTTTTCAACATACTAACTCCTCCTCACACGAGGGTAGCATGACGAAAAAACACCCCACCCTCGAAATTTTTATATCAATCTTTAAAAAATTTCGGGGTGGGAATCGAACCCACTAGAACCAGTTTCTAACGCTGGTGGCGCACCATTTGCCTTCCCCATTCATCAATTTGAAAATGATAATCACGACACAAATTGATTATGGTTTCATTCAGTTTATAATCGTATAATACTTTATCTAGTCAAAAAAATAAACTAGTTTTTTTTATTTTTTTTGTAAATTATTTTTCCATCAATCATAGTTAGTACAGGCTTGGCTAAATAATGGAAAGGATGATGAGTCCATAACACGAGATCGGCGTCTTTTCCAACCTCGATGCTTCCAATTCTATCCTCTAATCGCAAATTTCGCGCTGGGAATATGGTGATTCCTTCTAGTGCTGTTTTCTCGTCTAACCCTTCTCTTACTGCGACAGCAGCACAAATATTTAAATACTGAATGGGTGTATAAGGATGGTCTGTTGTTATAGAAACTTCCACACCATTTTTGGATAATATATGGTAAGTATCCCATGTCTTGTTTTTTAGTTCGATTTTAGAACGGCGTGTCAGAGTGGGACCAACTGAAACCTTCAAATTGTGTTTCGAAAGCTCTTCAACAAGAAAGTGTCCTTCTGTACAATGTTCAATACGTAGATCGAGGTTGAATTCCGTTGCAAAGCGTAGCGCAGAACTAATATCATCTGCTCGATGGGCGTGGATACGTACGGGTATTTCACGACGTAATGCTTTTAAAATAGGAAGCATTCGAAAATCAGCTTCGTGCCCGTAGTGTTGTGCTTCATAGAATGATTCCCGAAGTAACCCCATAATCCCCATACGTGTTATGGATTCTTTTGTTCCATTACTATGGACTTTTTTAGGGTTTTCTCCAAAGGCAATCTTTAAACCAGCAGGTTCTTGAATAATCATATGATCAATACAAGTTCCAGCTGTTTTTATTACACAAGTAGTACCCCCGATAATATTTTGACTGCCAGGCATAACGTGAACGGTTGTAATTCCATTTTGTACAGCGTCTTGAAAGGCGATATCGAGAGGGTGGATTCCATCTAAAGAACGAATATGTGGTGTTGAAACTTCAGATGTTTCATTGGCATCATTTCCAGCCCAACCAGTACCTTCATCATAGAGACCAAGGTGAGTATGGACATCAATAAAGCCAGGTAAGAGATGGAGTGCTCGTGCATCTATAACGGTCATATCTTGAGTAGGTTGAATAAAAGGTTTGACCTCGGTAATTCGCTCTCCTGTAACGAGTACATCGCCTTGAAACTTTGGAGATGTAATAGGGTATACAATGGCTTGTTTGAGCAATATTTTCATAGGTACCTCATTTCTGTTACTTTATAATGCTAATGGAAGTTAAGGGAAAGTAACTGAAAGGTTATTTGTATGGTAATGCTTCGGATCCTAGAAAATGAAAGTTTTAAAAGGGCCCATGTAAAATTGTGTTTTAGAAGTACTACATTGTATGCGAAAGTATATTTTGTAATGCATGGTCTATTGCCGGAAATGTGTATTGGTATCCATGTTTAATTGCTTTACTAGGTAATACATGTTGCCCTTCTAGTACAAGTATGCTCATCTCACCTAATAAGGCGTGAAGCATAAATGAAGGGACAGGCAGCCAATGTGGTTTTCTCGTTGCAGCAGCGATGGTCTTTCCAAATTCCTTCATTCTTATAGGTGTTGGTGCTGTCATATTAAGAGGACCATCAATTTCTTTTTTGTGTATGATGAAATCCATCATACGAACGACATCGTCTATATGAATCCATGATAACCATTGTTTCCCAGAACCAATGGTGCCGCCGATATAGAATTGATAGGGAAGTAACATTTTTGGCAAGGCTCCGCCATCTGCACCTAATACAACGCCAAATCTTGTGTAAATTGTTCTTATTCCGAGAGAACATGCTTTAGCTGCTTCTTGTTCCCATAAAAATACTGTTTCTGCTAAAAAGTCATTTCCAGGAGTTTCTTGTTGCTCAGTAAAAGACTCTACTTCAGATGTTCCGTAGTATCCAATAGCACTTGCATTAATAAATGTATGTGGTTTTTTATGGAGTGCCTGCAATTGTTTAATGAGTCCTTTTGTTGTTTGAATTCTACTGTTTAAAATGGCTTTCTTTTGTTTCTTTGTCCATCTACTATTAATAGACTCTCCGGCTAGATTAATAACTACATCAATAGAAGAGAGGGGGAAGGTTTGTAAATCTGGTGTCCATTGAACATACTGAAGTTTAGGGTCGGAAGTTTCAGTAGTTTTTTTTCGTGTGAGGATGTAAACAGTATATCCTTTTTGAACAAAAAAAGTAGAAAGATATTTACCGATAAAGCCTGTACCACCAGAAATTGCGATTTTCACAAGTATTTCCTCCTCATTATATATATTCTTGAAAAGAAAAAATGTTCCTCGACTATGTTAAAATAATAGAGAGGTGAGAGTATGGCTGTCATTACAAAAATAGAAGTACAAAAACGATCGAAAGAACGATTTAATATTTATATTGATAAAGGCCAAGGTGAAGAGTACGGGTTTAGTGTGGATCAAGTAATCTTAATGAAACATGGATTACAAAAAGGCTTAGAAATTGATGAAATAGAGTTAGGAAATATTTTGTACAATGAAGAGGTACAAAAAGCATATTTACAAGCAATCTCCTATTTATCCTATCAAATGAGAACAAAACAAGAAATAGAAGATTTTTTACGAAAAAAAGAAGTGGGACAAGCCATCATCTCTGAAGTCGTTTCGAAATTATTACATGACCGATATATTAATGATAAAGAGTACGCTGTTTTATATACGCGAACGCAAAGTAATGTGAATCGAAAAGGTCCAACTGTTATTAAAAGAGAGTTGTTAAATAAAGGTGTTCAAGATTTACTTATTATGCACAGTTTACAAGAATATCCGAAGGAAAAGCAAATTGAGAATGCCTTGTTTCTCATAGAAAAGAAGAAAAAATCTTATCAAAAGCATTCTTTTTTACAAATGAAGCTAAAGTTAGATGAGATGCTTGTTCGAAAAGGATATTCTAGAGAAGTAATTCAAATTTGTTTGGAAGAATTGAAAGACGAAAGAGATGACGAAAAGCAACAAGAAGCGTTACACTATCATGGGAATAAATATTATGAGAAATATAAGAAGCATGTTGGATGGACATTTGAAAACAAGATGAAGCAAGCGTTATATAGAAAAGGATTCTCTATTGATGAAATTGAGATATTTTTGCAAATGAAACGCGAAGAGGAATGAGGAGAATAAGATGAATATGCCAAAACGCTACAGTGAAATGACACCGCATGAGCTAAGGGAAGAAATTGGCGCTTTGAAGGAGCAAGCAGTAAAAGCTGAGCAGCTTGGGATTGTCAATGAATTTGATGTATTAATGAGAAAAATGGCAATGGCTCGTGCTTATATGACGGATATAAACAAGTTCCGTATTGGTGAAATATATGAATTAGTAGAAGAACCTGGTGTATTATTTAAAATTACGTATTTCAATGGGGTATTTGCTTGGGGATATAAGCAAAATGATAATGAAGAGATTGGCATACCAATTTCCTTATTGCAAGAAAAATAAAAACCAGAGAGCACATATCTCTCTGGTTTTCATCTTTGGTAGGCGTTAAAGGAGATAGGAGATTCTAAAATTGGCGTTTTTTACATTCATTTGCCAATATAATGAGAGACTGGGTTTGTTGCGTCTGTCCGTTAACTTGCGCTTTCGCATGTTTTGGACGAGTCCACGTATGGTTAAATAATTCAGAACGACTATCTAAGCGATCACGGTAGCTCATCTTTATCACCTCGTGTAGGAAGTTAATTTAATTTGTACTACTCTTCCTGCTGATTTGCAGCACGCATACGTTCTTGTGGGTGCGTGTTAATTGTGCCGTTAGGTCGCTTCGAAGCGAAGCGTGATTTCGCTTTCGGCTGACCGTCGATTTTGCTGTTGTTTTTTGACTCAGACCAAAATTCGGCTTGTTTACCCATTGCGAACGCCCTCCTCCTCATCAGTTGATACCTCTTTAAGAAGTATCACTTATAGAATGTGCAAAACAGAAGAAACTATCCTTTAGAAATGAAGGGATAAATAGGTAAAAGGAGATTAGAACATGAATGATATTTATGAAGCATTAACGAAAGAATTATTAGACAAGAATGACAAGCTTTCTTACGGACAAGCTCGTGCATGGGTTGAATTACTTTGGGAAGATTTTCAAACAACTTATGCAAAATCAGGGCGTTATCAAGGTGAGGAAATGACTGAGCAAGTGGTACGATCATGGATTAATAATCATGGTGTACGCCTTCATGAAATGCGTACAAACAATCCGAAGTATAGTCATTTAATTAATCAAGAAGATCATTTGAAACATTAAAAAAAGCGACTTGAGTCGCTTTTTTTAATGTGGAAGTAATTCCAGTTTTTTTCGAAGTTTTTCTTCACTAAAAATCCATCCCGTATAGGAACTAATAATATTTAAATTATGGTCTAGCTGAACAATCGCGACAAATGGATAATAATCTTTACTTCGATACCGTAAATCAATGAATCGTACTTCGTAATAATGATCATGATCAAAAATATCCCAGCGATATACAGGAGAGAAAGATAGGAAGGCCGAGATGTTTTCATCTTGTTTAGCTGCTCGCATAATATCATTGTCTGGGAACGGTACCCGATCGAACTTGTCATATATCATGATGTTACCACGGTGCCACCTCGCAACGTAGTAATAATCAGCTGTAACGACTGCTAAATGATAATGATAAAATCGGTAAGAAGGAGAAATGATAATCTTTTCGACATTTTTGAAACGTTTGTGTACAACGCTTCTTATATTTCTGTGCATCATAATTCGTCCGATATAGTAAACAATCATTAATATATATGCTGCTAAGGCTGTGAATCCTTTATGAGAACCGACGAGCATGCAAGCAATTGCAAGTATATGGATAAAGAAAATTACGGTATCGAATGTATTAATCACGCCGAGTGCGACCCATTTTTTTGTGAAAGGCCGTAATGCTTGTGTACCATAGGCGTTGAAAATATCTACAAAGACGTGAAGGAAGACTGCAATAAATGACCAAAGTAGTAGATGAAGATATGGAGCGTCTGAAAAGAAGGCGAAAGAGATGCCACTTATAAGGAATGACCAAAGAATTACCGCGGGAATGGAATGAGTAACTCCGCGATGATTTCTTATATATTTAGCGTTATTACGCAATTTTAAAACTGTGTCAATGTCAGGAATGTTGGAACCAGCAATTGTAGCAAGCATAACAGCTTGTGGGCCAATATCACTTTGTGCTATGGCTGGGTCTAATGTTGCTAAGCTACCTAAAGTGATACCCATAACAAGGTGAGTGGCTGTGTCCATAGAAATCCACCTCCGTTTTTTATTAATGTAACTCTTTTTATTCGATACCTCAAGTCCTTTGCCTTCAATTTCCTATGTCATCTTACTTAAATTTTTTCCTAAAATCTTTATAATAGTACTTATATGCAAAAAAATGAGGGGGATCAAGTTTGACACTTGAAATACTAAAAAAATTTAATATAGAGCAGTTTCAAAATGATTTAATTGGTTGGTTTGAAGAAGAACAGCGCGACTTACCGTGGAGAAAGAATAAAGATCCGTACCGCGTTTGGGTTTCTGAAATTATGTTACAGCAAACAAGAGTAGAAGCTGTAAAACCATATTACGCAAATTTTATGGGGAAGTTTCCTACACTTGAAGCGTTAGCGAACGCAGATGATGAAGAAGTATTAAAAGCATGGGAAGGTTTAGGGTATTATTCTAGAGCACGTAATTTACATGCGGCAGTAAAAGAGGTAAAAGAAGTATACGGCGGGGTTGTACCAAGTGATGTAAAGAAAATTGAAAAGTTAAAAGGAGTCGGACCATATACAAAAGGTGCTATTTTAAGTATCGCATATGGTATACCAGAGCCGGCAGTTGATGGAAATGTTATGCGTGTATTATCTCGCATTTTATCAGTATGGGATGATATTGCAAAACCAAAGACTCGAAAAGTTTTTGAAGAAATTGTGCGTGAAATTATTTCGAAAGAAAATCCATCTTATTTTAATCAAGGTTTGATGGAGTTAGGTGCATTGATTTGCATTCCAAAAAATCCATCTTGCTTACTTTGTCCTGTACGTGAGCATTGCAGAGGATATGCTGAAGGTGTTCAAAAAGAACTACCAGTAAAAAGTAAAGCGAAAGCTCCTACAATGGTACCGCTTGTTGCAGGAGTACTTCAAACTGAAGATGGTCGTTACGTTATTAATAAACGTCCAAGTAGCGGATTATTAGCTAATATGTGGGAGTTTCCGAATATTGAACTTGGCGAAGGGATTCGAAGTCAGAAAGAACAGCTTATAGATTATATGAAGGAAAAGTTTGAGCTTTCGATTTCTATTGATGAGTACGCAATGAATGTACAACATACATTTACACATCGTACTTGGGATATATTTGTATTTTACGGAAAAGTAACCGGTGATATTGTTGAAACAGATACATTGAAACTTGTATCGAAAGAAGCATTTGAGCAGTTACCTTTCTCTAAATCGCATCGTACGATTTATGAGAGTTGTGTTGAGAAAATTACAATGCAATAAACAAAAAAGTGTTCCCTAAATTGGGAACACTTTTTTAATCGTAAGAAATTTTTGTCCCATGAGTCCAACTGGCATCACCTTCTTGTAAGCCGCCCCTTGATTCGATCTCTATTACAATTTCTTTATAAATACTTTGCCCTTCCGCATTTAAATAGGGCAAAATCTGTTGTAATGAATGATGAAAATAAGCTAATTCATCTTCTTTCCATTCGTTTTTTGAAAGCATCGTTAGTTCAGTCATATCGCGTCCTATATACATATTTCCACCTCCATTTTCTATAGTTTGAATGAGTAACAAGAGATATATGCGGAATTTTTTTAAAAGAAAATTACGGATAGCTTCTAGTTGAATTGGTTACATTATTGATTGTGGAGGTGAGAAAGATGAGTAAAAAACAACAAGGTTATAACAAGGCAACTTCTGGTGCTAGTATTCAAAGTACAAATGCTAGTTATGGTACAGAGTTTGCAACTGAAACAAATGTACAAGCAGTAAAACAAGCAAACGCACAATCAGAAGCAAAGAAAGCACAAGCTTCTGGTGCACAAAGTGCAAACGCTAGTTATGGTACAGAATTTGCAACTGAAACAGACGTGCATGCTGTGAAAAAACAAAATGCTAAGTCAGCTGCAAAACAATCACAATCTTCTAGTTCAAACGAGTAATGAAAGAAAAACACTTCTCCAATTCGAGAGAAGTGTTTTCTTTGTGTGCGGGTCATTGTAATGAAAAGAAAGTGAACGACATAACTTCTAATAAGTCAACAAATGTTGTCAAAGGAGAAGGAAGTTAAAGATTAGAAATATGTAATTAGGAATAATAACTGATGAATAAGTCCAAAAGGGGGTAAGTAATGAACGATTTTGATAAGTTGGTAGGGGAGCAATTAGAAACGATGGATGAGTTGTTAAAGTTACAAGCACATCTAGAGAAGTATCAACAAATTGAAATGAATGAAAAAGAAACGTGCGATAAAAAAGAACTGCATTTTATCCGTCAGGAAATATATAGAACAGAAGTAGCGTTGAAGATGTTACATGAGAAATTTGAAGAACAAACGAATAGTGTAATCCAATCTTTTGCAACTGAAAAAATGATTTCAAATTTAGGATAAGATATATTATTGCCTTCAGGTGAAAAGTCCTTCAAATAGAGAGGGGCTTTTTCTATTACATGTCCTCGTTTATAAATAATACAGTACAATCCTTGTGTTCTGAGAAGATTGGGTATTATTGTATTCAACGATAAACCTCCTGCATATTCAGTGTGGAAAATAGAGTCTTATCCCTTTAGTTTTAAAATTTTGACAAAAAAGTTATAATAGAAGAAAAGTGAATGCCGTTCAAAGGGCATTTGCAGTTGAAAGAAGGGAGCATATATGGGATTTCCCAAAGAAGGAGAAAAAGTACAAATACATAGTTATAAACATAATGGCTCCATTCATAGAATGTGGGAAGAAACAACAATTTTAAAAGGGACACAGAGTCTTGTGATCGGAGCGAATGATCGTACAGTAGTTACAGAATCGGATGGCCGAACATGGATTACGCGTGAACCAGCAATTTGTTATTTTCATGCCAACTATTGGTTTAATGTGATTGGGATGCTTAGGGAAGAGGGCGTATATTATTATTGTAATTTAAGCTCCCCTTTTGCGTATGATTCTGAAGCATTAAAGTATATTGATTATGATTTAGATATTAAAGTGTATCCAGATATGACATATACGCTTCTAGATGAAGATGAGTATGAAAAACATAGTCAAATTATGCAGTATCCACCTGTTATCGATACAATTTTAAAACGAAATGTAGCACATTTAACACAGTGGATTCATCAAAGAAAAGGTCCGTTCGCACCAGACTTCGTAGATATGTGGTATGAACGATATTTAATGTACAGAAATTAAAACAAACCTGCAGGGGGCTTCCCGGCAGGTTTGTCCTATTAGAGGGGGGATTATGTGCAGGGCATAAAAAGATATTTACAATTTGTTAAACCATATCGATGGCTTATCGCTATTACAATTATTATTGGACTAGTTAAGTTTGGTATCCCACTTATTATGCCGTGGTTATTAAAGTATATTATCGATGATGTAATTCAAGGCGGAGGTTCACTTCAAGATAAAACATCTCAATTAATAACAGCGATTGGAATTGCTTTTTTTATTTTTGCGGTATTAAGACCACCGATTGAATATTATCGTCAATATTTCGCGCAGCGTATCGCAAATACAATACTGTATGATTTGCGGAAGTATATTTTTGGTCACTTACAAAAATTAAGTTTACGTTATTACTCCAATACAAAAACAGGAGAGATTATTTCGCGTGTCATCCATGATGTAGAACAAACGAAGGATTTTGTAATTACTGGTTTGATGAACGTCTGGTTAGATACTGCAACAATTGCTATTGCCATCATTGTTATGTTTTCTATGAATATAAAATTAACATTTGTTGCGTTATTGATTTTACCTATTTATGTAATTGCAGTGAAATATTTTTTCGGACGTCTTCGGAAATTGACGAAAGAGCGTTCACAAGCGTTAGCGACGATGCAAGGATATTTGCATGAACGTATTCAAGGAATGCAAGTGACACGTAGCTTTGCGTTAGAAGAGTATGAGGGGAAGCAGTTTGAAAAAAGAAATAATGAATTTTTAACGAAAGCATTAACCCATACAAGTTGGACGGCGAGAACATTCTCGGCAGTAAATACGTTAACAGATTTAGGTCCATTACTTGTGATTGGTTTTGCAGCATATGAAGTAATTCAAGGGCAGTTAACGCTAGGGACGATGGTAGCTTTTGTTGGATATATGGATAGTTTATATAGTCCGCTTCGCCGCCTTGTTAATTCATCTACAACATTAACACAATCTTTTGCATCGATGGACCGTGTGTTTGAACTGTTAGATGAAAAATACGATATTGTTAATGTGCCAAATGCGGTACAAACGAAAAAATTAAATGGAGAAATTGTATTTGATAATGTTTCTTTTCGTTATAATGCAGATGAAAAAGAGATATTACACAACTTGTCATTAACTATGCAGCCTGGAGAGAAAGTAGCGCTTGTAGGAGCGAGTGGGGGAGGAAAGTCATCTCTTGCTAGTTTGATCCCGCGTTTCTATGATGTTTCTGAGGGAGCGGTTTATGTAGATGGGATAGATGTAAGAAAGTATAATATGAGAAATTTACGTAGTAATATTGGAATTGTACTGCAAGATAATTTATTGTTTAGCGATACAATTGGAGCAAATATATTATATGGAAATCCGAAAGCTACAGAGCAAGAAGTGATTGCAGCTGCCAAAGCTGCGCAAATTCATGATTTTATTATAGACTTACCAGATGGTTATAATACTGTCGTTGGAGAACGTGGTGTAAAGCTATCGGGCGGGCAAAGACAACGTGTGGCAATTGCACGAGTGTTTCTAAAGAATCCGTCGGTACTTATATTGGATGAAGCAACTTCGGCATTGGATTTAGAAAATGAAAGGTATATTCAAGAGGCGCTTCAGACGTTAGCTGCTGACAGGACGACGATTATAATCGCACATCGATTAGCGACGATTACGCATGTTGATACGATTATTTACATTGAAGACGGTGAGATTAAAGAGACTGGTTCTCATGAAGAGTTAATGCGAAAAAAAGGATTTTATTACAATTTATATCAACTTCAACATATAACAGAAACAGCTCCTTTAGCATAAAAGGAGCTGTTTTTTTATTCGTCTTCTTTTTTATCATCGATTTGGAGTTCTTTTTCTGGTTTATGGTATGTGTAGAAGCTATCTACAAGTAAATCTAAATGCTCTACTTCTTCACTATAGTTAATAATGGAAGAAATAAGAGGGAAGAGATGTAGCCATGTTTTATATGCTTCTTCATCGTCCTTATTTTGATATTCCATAAAGATATCAATTAATTCTTGTTTACCTGTTTCAACTTCATCAAGCATCTCAACAGATTGTTGTTTTTTTGCTTTACCAATAAATTTTAATAAAACTTGTTCATGATAATGCGTTAATGAGTCAAGTTCGTTTTGGATAGATTCCTGAAACTCTTCCGGCATGTAACGCAGTTCGTTTTCAGTACGGTGTAATGATTTTAACGTACTTAAAGCACGGCTTGTTGTCGCTAACATTTGTCTGAATAAAACGAGCTTACGAATTTTTGCGAACTTTACTTTTTTCGTGTAGCTTCTTTCTTCTTTATACAGCAAATAGTAATGGTTTAATTTGATCATTTTTTCTTTCATACGATCAATATCAGTTTTTAGCGTTGTAAAATCAGAAGCTTGCCTGCTATTCATTCGAATCCATTTTACAATTTCTTCTGTATTATCAACGATACGATGATAAAGTTTTGTTTCATATTTCGGCGGCATAAATACTAAATTTACAAGTGAAGCCGCAATAATACCAATCATAATCGTCGCAAAGCGAAGTAAGGCAAAACTAAAGAAATCTTCGCCTTGATACTCCATAATGGCGATAACTGTTACTAAAGCAATTGATATTGTGTTTTCTAATCGTAATTGCAGTGTAAGAGCAATTACTAATATACATGTTAATCCAATAATAAAAGGATTATGTCCAAAAGCAGTAGCAAATGCGATAGCAAATATCGCACCGATTACATTTGCTTGAATTTGTTCAAGTGCGGTTAAATAAGAACGGTATACAGATGGTTGAACAGCAAAGATAGCTGAAATTCCCGCAAATACCGGACTCGGTAATTGAAGTAAAATACAAGCAAATAAAGCTAACGTGATGGCAATACCCGTTTTTAAAATGCGAGCACCAAGTTTCATACCCTTAATAAGATCCTTTCTCTTGTCATAATGAATGTACAACATGATACTATACATTCATTACAATATGTTAGCAAGTGATATTTTAGTGACGTTAAAAGAAATTAGTATTCATTTTATCGCGCTAATTGTGAACAGTAAGATTCCCGCCTCTAAATTCAGTAGCTGGATGCCGGTAAACGCTCAATTGCTGTAGGCTAATTAAAGTTTCACTTTATAATTTTTCCTAATTTCTTTTAAACATCAGTTTTTAGTAAAAAGACCTGCTGAATTTCAGCAGGTCTCAAATTGTTACTATAGATTACTATGAGAAGTGTACTTCGTCAATTTTTTCTTAATAATGAAAATTACTCATGTTACTCTGTTGAGATAGATGGATCTGCCTGTTCTTTTTTCGGGATAATTTCAAAAAACTGGTTCTGTATATCATCTAATAACGGGGTTAACAAAGCAACTTCCTCATATTGCTCATGCTCGTTTAGTACACGAATATAGTCTAACAATAATTCAGTTACATCTTTCAAACCGTTTTTACTAATTGGTTGTAATGTAACATTTGCCCCTTTTGCGATTCTTCTTTTTAAGGCTTGTTCTGTTAAGCCTAAGTTTGAATCATGACGTAAATAAACAACACCGCCAGTCATGCCGGCGCAAATCCATGGACCAGGGTCACCTAAAACAAGCGCTCGCCCATTTGTCATATATTCAAAAGCAAACCCTTTAATATTGGAGTATGCCCCTATATTCCCGTGCTCTTTTTCACGGAGTGGTTTTGTTATTCTACCGCCAATTATCATGTCTGCCCCAGAAAGGCGAATGCCAGCGCGAGCATCAGCGTTCCCTTGCACGTATAGTGCCCCTTTTTGTGCACCATATCCAAATCCTTTTCCGACAGAACCGTTATAATATACTCCATCTTCTCCTTTTGATTTCGTTATATAAATACCACCACCAAAGGAAGTTTTACCAATGCCATCTTGTGCGCCGCCATTTACGTGTATAAATAAATTTTCACTATTGTAAGCACCTAACCCATTTCCGGGAATAGAACCATTCGTATACTTTAATGTAAGTGGTTCAAGTTGAGTAGCTTCATATAGTTTACTGCGAACGCGATAACATGATTCTAGACCACCCATAACGCGTTGCTCTACACCAACGCCTACTAATTCTTTTGAGTCAGCGGAATGAACGGTTTTAAATTGTTTTTCCGGCACGTCTTCTGTTGTTGTAACAGATGGATGTTCTATTATTTGTAGTAAATTACGTAAGTTTAATAAATTTTCGCCTCGAACTTGCTCTAATAAATCAGAACGCCCAACAATTGTTTGTAAATTTGTATACCCAAGCTGTCCTGTTAATCGTTGTAGTTCTACACCGAAAGAGGTGAATAAATTTAACAGGCCGGCAACTGCGCTTTCTAATTCGCGCGGGACGAAGCGGCGTAATCCGTGTTCTTTTGCTTGTGCTTCAGACTCGATTTGTGTCGCAATTCCAACATGGCAAGTATCTAGATGGCACCCACGGCAAGTAGTACAGCCGATTGCAATCATTGATAGTGTGCCAAATCCAATACGGTTTGCTCCGAGGAGCATGATTTTCAAGGCATCATTTACACTTCGAATACCACCATCTGCCCAAATCTCTACTTTATGTCTCATGCTTGCTTCTAATAAAGCGTTGTGAGCGGCTTTAACACCAATTTCTACAGGGAGACCTACATGCTGCAATGCGTGAATACGTGCAGCACCTGTTCCGCCATCGAATCCGCTAATGTTAATAAAATCAGCGCCAGCTTTGGCGATACCGACAGCAATTGTTCCGATATTAGGAACGACAGGGACTTTCACGGCTACTTTGGCAAGTTGATTAGCTGTTTTAATTTCTGTAATCATTTGAGCTAAATCTTCAATTGAATAAATATCATGGTTATTAGAAGGTGAAATTAAATCTGAGCCGATTGTCGCATTACGTGCTTCAGCTATTTTGGCTGTCACTTTTGAACCAGGTAAATGTCCACCCTCTCCAGGCTTTGCGCCTTGACCGATCTTGATTTCAATTAAGTTTGATGAGTTTAGTAGTTCGGCATTTACTCCAAATCGTCCAGATGCCACTTGTTGTCCACGTGTATGTGGGTATTTCCCAATCATATCTTTAATTTCGCCGCCTTCACCGTTCAAGCTAATCATATTTAGCTGATCGGCCGCTTCTGCATATGCGCGAAAGGCGATTTCGTTTTGAGAACCAAATGACATAGAACTAATAATAAATGGTAAATTATGATTTTGAATGCCGATAGATACTTCTTCAGTTGGAACGACATGTTTTGTTTGTTTCGTTTGAACAAGGTGTCTGATTGCGATTGGATTATTCTCTTCTAGTTCACTTAACTTGTCACGGTAATCATCATAAGAATTTCCTTTTGCAACATCGCCAATTGCTTTCCAAATTCGCGGGAATATATGAAATGATTTTCGCATTCTAATTTTAGGATTGTTATAATCCTCTGCTCGTATTTTTGCATCTTCAGTAAGTGATTCAAGTGAAAAAGCTAAATCATTTGAACCGAAGAAATTTGTAATTTGTAATATATTTGCAATTTCTTCATGTAACCCAATAGATGAATAGAGACGTCCGTAACCACGTAACTCATGAATTCCAATTGTTGAAATGACTTTTTCTAATCCTTTATTAAGTGCATTATACAGATTCGTAATTGGTGTTTTTGTTCCATCATTTACAGTGGCGAATAATAAATATGGATTAATACCATCTGCTCCTAATCCATATAGTGTGACAATGTCATGTAAGGAGCGAAGAGCACCAGAACGTATAACGAGAGAACAATTGCGGCGTAATTTATTTTCACTTAATGCTTGATGTACTTTAGCAGTAACTAAATGTGGATCAATCCACAAGCGTTCATTTAGATGGGCTTTTGCGTCATCTAATACTAGTAGAGAAGCACCATTGTTAACAGCAGCTATCGCTTCAGAACTAATGCGGCTTAATGCACATTGCAGGGTTTCTGACGAGCTGAATGTAGCAGAGATTGTGGCGATAGAGTTATGAGTCATAAATAACTCTATGAGTTGTTCATACGTAATTGTGTGTAATTCCTCTGCAATAGGTTGTGCCACGCTGCCTTCTAAAATAATTGGTGAAAGCATTTCAACTACAAATGGCCGTTTTGCGCCGCTTAATAAACTTGGACGCTCTCCAAGTACAGTACGTGTAGAGAAGTGTTCAATTTCACGGTCACGGTCAATTGCAGGGTTTGTAACAACAGCTACACTTTCTTTAATAAAGTCAGCGATATTTCGTCTATCAGTATCGAGTGCGGCAAGTGGTGAGTCATGCCCAAGTGAGCGTATTGGCTCAACGCCTTTTGTTGCCATCTGTTCAAGGAGCTGAATATGTTCTCGGTCCCATCCGAAAGCGACGTATTGTTTCGTTTCAACTTGAACAGAATCACATAGCCCTTGGATTTTTTTCGTTTCAGGGATAGATAAATTTAAATGGTAATTGGTAGTATCAATTCGCTTTTTAAAACGGTTATATACTTGGATTTGATATTTGTCATATTCATAAAGAACAAGTTCATCTTGTTCATTCCATTTTAATCCAACCTTTTCTCCAGGGGCGAGTGGTTTTGGTTCTGCTACATATTTAGTTGGTGATACAACTCCAGGTTCAGAAGAGAAAATATAAGAGCTCTCTGTCTCTACTTTCCATACTGGGCGTAATCCAAGGGAATCAACACTGAAAACAGCTTCATCTTTAAAACGGGAAATGATGCCAGCTGGTCCTTGTGCAAAATGTCCCCATGCTTCACGTATATACGTATATAAATCTTGTAAAGGTGTTTCATAAAGTTTAATTTCATTAATAATTGGAGGGAACAATATTTCCATTGCTTCAAATAAACTGTAGTCGTATTGAACAAGTAGAGTTTCTAAGGTGCGGTTTAAATCTTGAGAGTCACTGCCTCCAGCAGTAAGTGGTACATCAATCATTTCAGCTTGATCGCGTAATTTTGCGATTGTGTTAATTTCACCATTATGTCCGAGAATGCTAAATGGTTGTACACGAAAAAAATTAGATAATGTATTAGTAGAGTAGCGGTTATGTCCTAATGTCATAGTTGAAGCGATAAGTGGATGTTGTAAATCATTATAGTAGGCAACAAGTGTATCACCAGCACCTAGAACTTTATATACAACATGATCACGACTTAATGAAGCAACATGAATTGCTTCGTTTTCCTCTATTTTTATTGTGACAGAAAATAATGTTTGCTCAATATTTGTAATTTCGTTTTCTGCGATAAGGGCAACTTGCCAAAATAAAGGTTCTTCTTGTTTACCAAGTGGACCGAGTGCATCGGAGTTTGTTACATCATCACTTTCGAAAATGATTGTAAATTTTTTGTTGTTTAATTGCGTACGAATATAATCTTTTAAGATAGTAATGTTTTCTTTTTTATTTAGAAAAAAATGTCCAACGATAAAGTGGGGATGATCCACAATCGTTGGATTATATCCGCTACTTTTTAGTTTTTCATTCCAAAGCGCTTTTGGTACATCAATGTGAATGCCGATGCCATCACCCTCACCATTAATGAAACCAGCTCTATGATTCATTTTGACGAGTGATTGAATACAAAGGTCAATGTTTTCTTTTGTAGCAATTTTTCGTTTCTCCATAACGGAAACGATTCCACACGCATCGTGTTCTGCATTTCTATAATCTCGAAATAAAGACGGTGTCCATGTATTTTTTGTATTGAGCATCCGTCAATCCCCCCTCTTGTAAAAGTTAGAATAATCTTACTATTTAAGGTGCAAATCACCTTGTACACAGAGATAGTAATGCTGTAAAAGAATATAAAACAGATAATTATGAATAATTATACTATTAATACGGGATTTATGAAATAGAAAAAAGGAAAAAAGAAAGGTGAGCTTTCTTTTTTCCTTTTAATGACGGGATTATTTATTGTCTGCTAGGGCAGCAAATGCTCTGCCGACAGCTTCGATTGTATATTCAATATCTTCTTTTGTATGTTCTGTCGTTAAGAACCATGCCTCGTATTTAGAAGGTGCTAAGTTAACACCTTCTTGAAGCATAAGCTTGAAGAATTTACCGAACATTTCACCGTCTGTATCTTGTGCGGCATCGTAATCTTCAATTGTATTTGTTGTGAAGTATACAGTTAAAGCTCCTTTTAGACGGTTTAATGTAATGTCGATATTATGTTTCGTTGCTTGCTCTAAAATTCCTTTTTCAAGCATTGCACCAAGTTCATCTAATTTCTCATAAAGTCCTTCTTGTTGAAGCACTTCTAGACAAGCGATACCTGATGCCATAGAAGCAGGGTTTCCTGCCATTGTACCAGCTTGGTATGCAGGTCCAAGCGGAGCAACTTGTTCCATAATTTCTTTCTTACCACCGTAAGCACCGATCGGTAAACCGCCGCCAATAACTTTACCAAGCGCTGTTAAGTCAGGTGTCACACCAAGTAAGTCTTGAGCACCACCGTACATAAAGCGGAAAGCAGTAATAACTTCATCGTAAATTACTAGTGCGCCAGCTTCGTGAACAAGTTCATTTACTTTTTCAAGGAATCCTGGTTTAGGCTCTACAATACCGAAGTTTCCAACAATCGGTTCTACAAGGATAGCTGCTACTTCATGACCCCATTTATCTAACGCCTCTTTTAAAGTTTCTACATTATTAAATGGAACGGTAATAACTTCTTGTGCGATACTTTGTGGTACGCCAGCTGAGTCAGGAGTTCCTAAAGTAGAAGGACCAGATCCAGCTGCCACAAGTACTAAATCAGAATGGCCGTGGTAACAACCAGCAAATTTCATGATTTTTGTGCGACCTGTATAAGCACGAGCAACACGAATCGTTGTCATCACTGCTTCTGTACCAGAGTTTACAAAACGGACTTTATCTAATGCAGGCATTGCTTCTTTTAACATTTTTGCGAATTTTACCTCTAGCGCTGTTGGTGTTCCGTAAAGTACCCCATTTTCAGCAGCTGTTGTAATTGCTTTTGTTATATACGGATGAGCATGTCCAGTAATAATAGGACCGTATGCTGCTAAATAATCGATATATTTATTTCCGTCTACATCCCAGAAATAAGCGCCTTTCCCGCGTTCCATAGCAACAGGAGCGCCGCCGCCAACTGCTTTAAAAGAACGAGAAGGACTGTTAACACCGCCAACGATATGCTCTAAAGCTTCTTTATGTAATTCTTCTGACTTTGTGAATTTCACTACAATTCATCTCCTTACAAAAATCTATGTATTATTCTAACATGTTTTTCGAAAAGACGTATTGTTTGTGATAGCGAAGGCAGTTGGGTAAACTATTCGTTGTGACATTTAGGAGGGGGGTCCGATTATGAAATCGGTAATTGAGGTACAAGGGTTACGTAAAGAGTTTACAGCCTATTCAAGTCGTCCGGGCTTAAAGGGTGCATTTCGCGATTTATTAAATCGTAATTATAAAATAGTACCAGCAGTAAATGATGTATCTTTTACTGTAAAGCAAGGTGAAATGGTTGGTTATATCGGTGAGAACGGTGCTGGTAAATCAACAACAATTAAAATGCTTACGGGGATTTTGACTCCGACATCAGGGCAAATCACAGTAAATGGAATGAATCCACATAAACAAAGAGAAGAATTTGTAAGAACAATTGGTGTTGTCTTTGGACAGCGCTCGCAACTTTGGTGGGATATTGCAGTCCAAGAATCGTTTCGTTTATTAAAGAAAGTGTATGGTGTATCAGACGCTCAGTATAAGGAGCATATGGAGCACGTAATTGAAACGTTAGATATAGGGCCTTTATTAGATAAACCAGTTCGAAAATTATCTCTCGGTCAAAGAATGCGTTGTGAATTAGCAGCAGCCTTAATTCATAATCCACCGTTATTATTTTTAGATGAGCCAACAATTGGGTTAGATGTACTTGTGAAATTGAAAATACGTGAATTTTTAAAAGAAATGAATGAACGTTATAAAACAACAATTTTATTAACTACTCATGATATTACGGATATTGAAGCTTTATGTGAGCGTGTTATCATGCTGGATGAAGGAAATATTATGTATGACGGTTCTTTAAATAATCTTCGTACGCAGTGGGGAGCAGAGAAGGAAATACACTTTCAGTTTGTTGCACCAGTTTCCTATCAAGCTTTATCAATGGTTATGCCAGATAATCATGTCGTTTGGTCGAAAGCAAAAGAGGAAAATGCATGGGTTGCAAAAATTCCGAATGAAGAAGTTATTATTTCAATGCTGATTTCTAAAGTAGTACAAGCCTTTCAAATTAAAGATTTAAAAATTAACGAAGTGTCTACAGAGGAAATTATTCGTAACATTTATGAAGAAGGTATTACGCATGGGTAAGTATATTGAAATGATTCGAATTCGCTTTTTAATGATGCTTGCGTATCGTACAAATTACTATAGTGGGATTTTAATTTATACGATTAATATCGGTGCTTACTATTTTTTATGGCAAGCAATTTATAGCGGAAAAGAGAATATTGAAAGTTTATCTATTTCGCAAATGACCACGTATATCGCAATCGCGTGGATGGCACGTGCCTTCTATTTTAATAATATAGATAGGGAAATTGCGATGGAGATTCAAGAAGGACGTGTGGCTGTAGAATTAATTCGTCCGTATAACTATTTGGGAATGAAAGTTATGCAAGGTCTTGGCGAGGGGATATTCCGTTTTGCCTTCTTTTCCATTCCAGGCATGGTTATCGTTACGTTATTATTTTCGTTGCAAATTACAACGAATTTTCAAACTTGGTTATATTTCTTCTTATCCTTAATATTTAGTTTTATTATTAATACACAAATTAATTTAATGACGGGAATGCTTACGTTTTTCCTATTTAATAATAGTGGGATTATGTATGCAAAACGCGTTGTTATTGATTTATTTTCAGGTCTATTATTACCAATTAGTTTTTATCCGTTATGGGCCCAAAAAGCAATGATGTTTTTACCGTTTCAGGCTATTAGTTATATTCCAAGTATGATTTTTTCTCAAGGTATACAGGGGAGTAAGTTGTATGAGGCTTTAGTATTTCAAGTGATTTGGGCGATTGTACTTATTATTCCAATTGTACTCATGTGGAGAACGGCGAGAAAACGTCTAATTGTACAAGGGGGATGATGAGATGCTATATATAAACTTATTTTTACAATATGCAAGTCAATATATAAAAACGAAATTGGAGTATCGAGGCGATTTTATCGTTGGTTTACTTTCTGATTTATCGCTTCAAGCAGTTAATTTAATATTTATTCTCGTTGTATTTGGGCATACACAAGCATTGAAGGGATGGAGTCGAGAAGAGGTAATCTTTATTTATGGTTTCTTTTTAGTACCATTTGCCATCTTTTCAGCTTTCTTTAATATATGGGATTTTAATGATCGATACATTATTAAAGGGGAGATGGATCGTGTATTAACGCGACCGATCCATAGCCTATTTCAAATTATATTAGAAAGAATGGAACTTGAATCTTTAATTGGAGCTATTACAGGGATTTTTGTAATGGGATATGCAGCTGTGGAGTTACAATTATCTTTTTACTGGTATGATTTCTTCTTATTTATATTGATGGTAGGAGGAGGAGCACTTGTATATGGAGGGATATTTGTTACGCTTGCGAGCCTTGGTTTTTGGTCGGATGCGAAAAGTTCAATTATGCCCCTTATGTATAACATAGGTAATTATGGGCGCTATCCTGTTAATATTTATAATCGTGTAATTCGTTTCATTTTAACGTTTGTTTTACCGTTCGCGTTTGTTGGAGTATATCCAGCAGCATACTTTTTAAGAAAAACAGAATGGAATAGTTATGCATTCGCGACGCCACTTGTTGGTGTTATCTGTTTTACGATTGCAATCAACCTCTGGAACCAAGGAGTAAAAAGATACCGTGGCGCGGGTAATTAATTATAGAAGCTTGTTCGTTTCTAAGGGATAAATCAGTCCTCCACCTCATACATATAAAATGAGGTGGAGGACATGTTATGGGGATTTATTCTATTAATTGCAGCAATCGCTATTTTGAAAAGTGTCCAATTATTATGGAGTTCTTATTCAGATTCAACGCGTTTTTTTTCGCTGTATAATTTGGCCACATTATTTTTGATCTATACAACAGTACTGATCGCGTTTGGATTAAGTTACGTTGTATTAGAGGAAATGGGTTTCGCAGTTTTGAAAGAGGATGGAGAAAGTTTGAACGTTCATTCTTTTCAACTCGTTGAAGTTTGTTTATATTTTAGCGCAGTTACTTTATTGTCTGTTGGATATGGTGACATATCTCCGATTGGAATTGGGCGATGGATTGCAATTGCAGAAGCGCTAATTGGATATACACTCCCTTTTGCTTTTGTGATGAGGTCTGTAATAGACAATGAAAAATAAGGAAGCATTTGTTATAGTAAAGGAAAAGAGTAGGAGTGATAACAATGATTACAGTAGGAGAAATGGCACCAGAATTCACATTAGAGGGAAGTAACGGAGAAGAAGTTAGCCTAGCTGATTTTCGCGGTAAAAATGTAGTTCTCTATTTTTACCCGAAAGATATGACGCCAGGATGTACAACTGAAGCATGTGATTTTCGTGATGCGTATGGAGTATTTCAAGAGAAGGATACGGTTATTCTTGGAGTAAGTCCTGATTCAGTGAATAGACATTTGAAATTCATTGAGAAACATGAATTACCATTTACACTTTTAGTAGATGAAGATCATAAAGTAGCAGAGTTATACGATGTTTGGAAGTTAAAAAAGAACTTTGGGAAAGAGTATATGGGAATCGAGCGTTCTACATTCCTTATTAATAAAGACGGTGAACTTGTAAAAGAGTGGCGTAAAGTGAAAGTGAAAGGACATATTGAGGATGTTCTTTCTTATATAAAATAAATCTACGTTGGAGATAAAATATGCAGAAACAAGGCAAGTGTCTATACATATTTTACTGCCTTACATAAAGTGGAAGTGTAGGGCATACCTCCTCAGATGATAGTATTCCAAGTGCGATTATGTCGCACTTTTTTCTATGTAATATATGAAGAAAAAGGGAAAGATACATAAAAACAAGTCCTGAATATAAAAATAAACCACATACTTATAGTAGAAATATTGACGATTTATAAGAAAAGGAGTACACTCTTTATAAGAATTATAAAATAATAATCCGTATAGAATCGGGGTGCATGACGGTGGTCAAAGAAGAATTAAAAGAAGCGCTAGAAATGCTGAAAAATACGGGTGTACGCATTACTCCACAGCGTCATGCTATTTTAGAGTACCTTGTGGAATCAATGACGCACCCAACAGCGGATGATATTTATAAAGCATTAGAAGGTAAGTTTCCAAATATGAGTGTTGCAACTGTCTATAATAACTTACGTGTGTTTAAAGAGGTTGGACTTGTAAAGGAATTAACTTATGGAGACGCTTCAAGTAGATTTGATTATGTTACAAGTCAACATTATCATGTGATTTGCGAAAAATGTGGTAAGATTGTTGATTTTCCTTATGGAGGCTTGGAAAAGCTGGAAGAGGAAGCTGCGAAAACGACAGGCTTCGTTATCAATAGTCATCGCTTAGAAATTTATGGCGTTTGTCCAGAGTGTCATAAGGCGTAATATATAATAAAGAAAGAGGCTGACGGCTATACGTCAGCCTCTTTCTTTATTATATAAGGATTAGCGTGAGGTTAATCGGGATTTACAGTGCTAAGTTAGTAAGAAGGGTTAGATAAAAGTTTGTCGAATTTACTTTGTATTGGTGGAAATGAATTCTTGGAGGGGACATTTTGAAGAAATATGAGATTAAAAGTGACATTCCAACATTGGAAGAATATAAATATTTATGTGATTCTGTGGGATGGACTAATTATATGAACTTTGAGGTGGTGGAAATATCACTTCAAAATTCGATTTACTGTATAACAGTCAAGGATAATAATCAAATCATCGGCATGGGCAGAATTGTTGGTGATGGGGCTATCTATTTCTATATTCAAGATATAGTGGTTCATCCAGAGTATCAAAAGAATGGTATTGGAAAGAAAATAATGAATACTTTAGTAGAATACTTAAATCAGAATGCTCCAGATAAAGCATTCATTGGTTTGTTTGCGTCGCAAGGGAAAACGTCATTCTACGAAAAATATGATTTTAAAGATTATTCGCCTAACATGACAGGGATGTTTACTGTTATTTCGAAAAAATAGGTGTAATAAATTTAATAAAACAATTAAAAAGTTGATTTCTTAAGAAATCAACTTTTTAATGAGTTGAAACGTTTGTAGTGTTGCAAACTCGTATTTCCCTTGATACTTATGATTTATAACTCTTCTTATTATACTTTTCATCAAATTCTTTTCCTTCTAGATCTCGATCTAGTGTTAAAGGTTGATTGCAGTGCATACATGCATCGACACGGCCGAGCATTTTTGTTGGCTTATCACAGCTTGGACAAATAATTTGGATAGTCTTAGTAGATAACATACCAATCCAAAAATAAACGACAGTGCTAGCGATAACAGCTAAAAAGCCAACCATCATAAAAGTTGTCATGATAATAATGTTTTCGCGGAAAAAGACACCTAAGTATGCAATGAAGAGGCCGATAAATACTAAACTTAATGCAAAGGTCCGGATTTTATTGATTTTGTTTGAATACTTAATGCTCATTCTCACCACACTCCTATAATAATAATATAACATAAAATTTAGAATTTTCACTCTCGTGTAAATTGATAAAGAGATAAGATATGAAATGGATAGGAGAGGAGCCATGAAGAATGAATAGGTGCTATAATGAATTTTAAGTTTTTAACGGGATGTGAAATTTTTTTGTGAAAAGTATTGACCCTGTATATACTGCATGATATATTAATAACCGTCGCTGATGCGGAAACGCAGAAAACGACAAAAAAGAAATTGAAAAACTTAGTTGACATTGAAAAATGAAGATGTTAACATAAGGAAGTCGCAAATGAGCGACCAATTAGTTCTTTGAAAACTGAACGAAACAAACAACGTGAAACGTCAATTTTTATTTTTAGATGCTAGACAAACTAACTTTATTGGAGAGTTTGATCCTGGCTCAGGATGAACGCTGGCGGCGTGCCTAATACATGCAAGTCGAGCGAATGGATTGAGAGCTTGCTCTCAAGAAGTTAGCGGCGGACGGGTGAGTAACACGTGGGTAACCTGCCCATAAGACTGGGATAACTCCGGGAAACCGGGGCTAATACCGGATAACATTTTGAAC
>NZ_FOST01000010.1:0-69748 GCF_900114335.1 Bacillus sp. 5mfcol3.1
CCACTTGCTGATCCTACGAAGTCACCTTTTGTTACTTGTAATACTTGCTCTTTCATATCATTTATCCTCCCTTTTCATAAGTTATCTATATGTAATTTCTAAGAAATGTTTATTTCATAGTTTTTATGTTAACGTTACATTAAATTCGATAACGTAACGTTTGTAACATTAATGTAACATAACTATTGTTACGTTGCAATATAATAACGTGAAATTTATTACACTTTTTTTACGTTTTTTTATAACACTCCCCAAAAACCCTTATTTAATGCACTTTTCACTAAGCTCACACTTGTAACATTTTTGTAATATTAAAGTCATAAAGTGAAATGTAGTCATCCTTCTCTCTATTTTTGTTACAAACAGTTTATTTAGTGACACTAAATCTATCTAATCTTTACTTACTTTTAATATGAGATAAAATACCGTCTTTCCAAGATAAGTTTATATGTTTCCTCTATATAACTATGTATAATAAAAACAAAGAGGTGGTCATTTTGAAATTAATCGCATTAGATATGGATGGTACACTACTATCATCTAATCTTGAAATCTCCAAAGAAAACCTACAAGCAATCCAAACTGCACAAGAAGCTGGTCATATTGTAATGATTTGTTCTGGTCGTGCGAAAGAGGATGCTTTAAAGCTATTGGAAGAATATAAATTATCTCTTCCAGTCGGAGCAAGCAATGGGGCTATTGTTTATGTGGATGGAAAAGTAATTAACTCTCGTTGTATACAAAACGACAAAGTGTACAAACTTGCAAAATTACTAGAATCTGAAGGTTTCCCATATAAGCTATATACGAATAAAGGAGTTTATTCTCCATATACATGGCAAGATCAAGTGATGCAAGCGTTCGAAGAAAATAAGCATGCGCTCGATGTTACATTAGAGGAGCTTGAACGAATTACAGAAAAGCAAAAGAAATCAAACCTAATTACTGATTTCAAAAAAATAGAAGATGTTGTAAATAACCAAGAACTAGAAATATCTAAATTCTTCATTTCAACATTTAATGCAGCGCATCGCGCACAGCTATTAAGCGTGTTACAAGAAGACGCTGATATTATGGTTACAGCATCAGCTCCTACTAACTTAGAAATTATGGATAAGAATGGACATAAAGGAAACGGGCTACAGCAGATGGCAGCTCATTTTAATATCCCTATTGAAGATACAGTTGCTATTGGTGATAATTTTAATGATGTACCAATGCTAGAAGTAGCAGGCTTATCTGTTGCAATGGGCAACGCTGAAGAAGATGTAAAAAAACTATGTGATGTTGTAACACTAACAAACAATGAACATGGTGTTGCTCACGCAATCGAGCAATTTGTATTGAAACAAACTTCATCTAGTAAATAAAAAAGGACTCTTTCAATTTGAAAGAGTCCTTTTTTTATACATGATGACAAGAAACAAAATGATTATCACCAACATTACGAAATTCTGGTATTGTTTTTTTACAAACATCTGTTGCAAACGGGCAACGTGTATGAAAACGACAACCCGAAGGTGGACTTGCTGGACTTGGAATATCCCCTTCTAGTATAATTCGCTCTCGCTTCACTGTTGGATCTGGTATTGGAACAGCTGATAACAATGCTTTTGTATACGGATGTAGCGGATTGGTAAATAACTCATCACGCGGCGCCGTCTCCACAATTGTACCTAAATACATAATTCCGATTTTCGTACATAAATGTTCTACTACACTCAAATCATGTGAAATGAATAAATAAGATAATCCCTTTTTCTCCTGTAACTCACTAAATAAATTAATAATTTGTGCTTGGATAGATACATCTAGTGCCGCCACAGGTTCATCAGCTACAATGAATTCTGGATTTAATACCATAGCCCTTGCTATTACGATACGCTGACGTTGTCCACCAGAAAACTCATGGGGATACCGGTCAATATGATAAGGAGCTAAGCCACATAACTCCAATACTTCAATTACCTTTTCACGAACATTTTCTTTCGTCGCTAATCCGTGGGCCAACATCGGCTCTCCAAGCGCTTCACCAATTCTCATTCTCGGATTTAATGAGCTAAATGGATCTTGGAAAACGAGCTGCATATTAGGGCGATGTTTTCTCAATTCATCCTTGGATAAAGAATGAACATCTTTCCCTTTAAACTTCACTTCCCCCTCCGTTTTTTGAACGAGACGTAAAATTGTTTTTCCTATCGTTGTTTTTCCGCTCCCTGATTCGCCAACGAGACCAAACACTTCACCTTTATTAATAGTAAAACTTACTCCATCAACTGCTTTTACATGCCCGATCGTTCTACTAAATATGCCACCTTTAATTGGAAAATATGTCTTTAGGTTTTTCACCTCTAATAATGGTTCACTCATTGTTCCGCACGCTCCTCATATAACCAGCAAGCTACTTTATGATTTTCATCATTTACATTTAGATTTGGGGCTTCTTTTTCACATATTTCCATACAATGCTCACAACGCCCACTAAAGTAGCAAAACTCACCTAAACCAACTAAATTCGGAACTTGCCCTGGAATAGAATATAGTTTATCTATTCGTTTTCCCATTACTGGTTTTGATTTCAACAATCCTTTCGTATAAGGGTGTTTTGGATTTTGGAATATCTCTAGTACTGGAGCTTCTTCAATAACTTTCCCGCCATACATAACGACAACGTAATCAGCCATTTCTGCTACGACACCTAAATCATGTGTAATTAATAAGATTGACGTTTTAAATTCTTCTTTCACTTGTCTTAGTAAATCCAATATTTGAGCTTGAATCGTAACATCAAGAGCTGTTGTTGGTTCATCTGCAATTAATAACTTAGGATTACAACTAAGCGCAACAGCAATCATAATACGTTGTAACATCCCGCCGCTCAGTTCATGCGGATAAGAATGAACAATTTCATTAGCACGGGCTATGCCAACTTTACGAATTAACTCAATTGCTTTCTTATACGCTTCATTTTTACTAAGTAATTCATGCTCCCTTAGCGTTTCTACAATTTGCTCACCTACAGTGAAGACCGGATTTAGCGATGTCATCGGTTCTTGGAAAATCATCGCAATATCATTGCCTCGTAAACTACGAAGTTCTTTCTCTTTCATTCCTAAAAGACTTTTTCCTTCATATAAAATGTCTCCACCTACTACACTGCCAGATTCAGCAATAAGCCCCATAATAGATAAAGCCGTTACACTCTTCCCGCAACCTGATTCTCCTACTACACAAACCGTTTCACCTTCTCGAACAGCAAAGCTAACATGGTTTACAGCCTTCACTGTCCCTTCCTCCGTTTGAAAGTGTGTTTGTAAGTCTTTTAGCTCTACTACCGCTCTACTCATACCTTCTCACCTACCGTCTCATCTTTGGATCTAACGCATCACGAAGTGCATCACCAAGTAAATTAATTGATACAACTGTTATAAAGATTGCAAAACCAGGCGGAATCCATAACCACGGACGCTTTTGGAAATCAATTAATGAGTTAGCTGCGCTAATCATGTTCCCCCATGATGGCGTAGGTGGGACGACGCCGAGACCTAAGTAACTTAGTGCGGATTCACTTAAAATAGATCCAGCCACACCTAGAGTTGCTACAACAATAAGTAACGGAAAGACGTTAGGAATTAGATGATGAATGATTTTCCGAGAATCTTTTAATCCTAATACATCTGCCGCTTGCATAAAGGCTTGCTCCCGCAATGTTAAAATTTGTCCCCTCACAAGACGGGCAAGTCCTGGCCATCCTACTAAACTTAAAATAATCATTACAACATATAAACGGTACTCCGATGGTAATTTCCATTCTGATAAAATTGCTCCCATTATAATAAGTAGTGGTAATCCTGGAATGGACATTAACACATCTGCAACACGCATAATTAAATGATCTACAACTCCTCGATAAAAACCAGCAATTGCTCCTAATAGAGCTCCTAGTATAACGGATAGTAGCATCGACGCTAAACCGATTGTTAATGAAATACGCCCTGCTTGCATAAGTCTAGTTAAAATATCCCGTCCCAACTGGTCTGTCCCAAGCCAATGTGACAGGCTGGGTGGTTTATTAATTTGTGTTACTTGTACTTTCCCATCAGCATACGGTGAAAAGATTGGACCGATAAAACTAAATAAAAACATAAATATTAAAACGTATAAGCCACACAGTGCCATCTTATTTTTCTTGATTTTTTTATACGCTTGGCGCCATGGTGATGATTCATTTCTCTTTTTCCGTTCTTTCTTTTTCTCTATTATAGGTGTAATAGTCTCCATATCTTTCCCCCCTTACTTCAATCGAATTCTTGGATCAACAAACGCATAGACAATATCAGCTAAGAAATTAGCCATAATTGTTAAACAAGAAAGAAACATTGTAAAGGCCATTAATACCGTATAATCACGAAAGTTTAATGCTTCTAATTGAATACTCCCAATCCCTGGCCAATTAAAAATCTGTTCAATAATAATGGCTCCTGAAAATAAACCCGGTAATTCAAAAGCGAGTAATGTAATTGCTGGCAAAATTGCATTTTTCAATGCATGTTTATAAATAACGGTTCTTTCTTTTAAACCTTTTGCACGAGCAGTACGAATATAATCTTGCCTAATAACATCCAACATGCCCGTTCTAAAATAGCGTGTTAACGATCCTACACCAAGAAGCGTTAAAATAAATACAGGTAGAATCATATGACGTAATACTTCTAATATGTATGCTATCCCTGTTGAGTTACTCCCAATATCAATCATGCCACCAATAGGTAATAACTTTAAATCAACTGCTAATAATTTAATTAAAAATAGTCCGATAAAGAATGATGGAAATGACATTGCTGCAAAGACACCGATTGTTACCAATCTATCAAACCAAGAATGCTGCTTTGTTGCAGAAATAACCCCAATAATAAGAGCAATAATCCAAGTGAAAAATAAAGCTGCAGCAGCAACAATAAATGTATTCCAAATGAATTTATTAAGTAATGAAGTTACCGGTTCTTGGTACTGTAAAGAAAATCCAAAATCACCATGCAAAGCATTCACTAGCCAATGAAAATACCTTTCAATAATCGGTTTATTTAAACCGTACAACTCTCTTAATTCTTGAGCTCTCTCTGGTGTTAATTTTGGATTTGAATCGATATAATCACCCGGTAAGAGTGCAAATAAGAAAAAGATAATAATAGACGTACCAAACAATGTAGGAATCATTTGTAGAAACCTACGAATGATATATGTTTTCACCTTTTGTCTCCCCAATCCTATTTACTTAAAAATAGAAGAACATTTTTTCAAAACAGCTACCATTCCATTGCTGTGTGAAAAAACGTCTTCTATTATTTAGGTCAACCCTTATTGTTCAATAGATAACACTGGTAAGTTGGAACTGATGCTATCGTACTTTTCTGGATCAATTCCTTTTATACGTGCATTATGAGCATAAAGTAGTTTACGATAGTTTAATAAAATAACTGGTGGATCATCACTTAACTCTTTATACAGCTCTTTATAAATCGCTTTACGTTTTTCAATATCTGTCGTTCCTATACCTTTTACAATCAAATCATCTACTTTCGGATTATTATAACCCGTATCACTTTTTGGATTAGTTGATAAGTACTCACTTACAACTTCACTTGGATCACTAATTCCTGGTGTTGAAACTGCCGCTAAATCGTAGTCACCTTTTCCTACTTTTGAAAGCATCGTATTAAAGTCCATCAACTCTGGATTTAATTCAACACCAATTTCTTTGTAACTTTCTTTTGCAATTGGAATAAAGATATCATTTGTTTTACCTGTATTTGATGCGTAGTATGTTAATTTTAATTTTTGACCATCTTTTTCACGAACCCCGTCAGAACCTACTTTCCAACCAGCCTCATCCAATAATTTTTTAGCCTTTTCTACGTCGTGCGGATATTTATTAATACCTTCTTCTGTATATGCCCATGAAACTGGAGCAATTGGTACGTTAGCGACAGAGCCATAGCCTTGTAAAGCTGTATCCACATACTTCTTACGGTCTAATCCATAAGTAAGTGCTTGGCGTACCTTTTTATCTTTCAAATACGACTTCTTATTATTTACATAGATATAAGCAATATCACTTGATGATTCAAGATTAATATTTGCAAACTCCAATCCTTTTAATTGGTCTATATTTTCAGGGTTCGCTCTAAATCCACTATAGTCCAGTTCACCTGTTTGGAATAATTGGAATCCAGTATCACCTGATGTGATTTTGTAAATAAAGTTTTTAATTTTTGGTTTACCTGCATAATAATTTTCGTTAGCAACAAAGCGGACTTCTTGACCTGGAACATATTTTTCAAATTTATATGGACCCGCTGCAATTGGTTGCCCATATAATGCTTTTAAATAGTCTAAACTTGTATTTTGTTTATAATCTTTTCCATAATAAGCTTTTGATAGCACTGGGCCACCTAAATTCGTTAGCGCCTGTGAATTAACTTTTTCAGTTGTAATTTTAATTGTCTGTGGATCAACAACTTGGATTCCTTCAATAGAAGTTGCTTTTCCTTCTTTATATTCTTTCCCACCTTTAACAGCATACTGAGCAATATCCAATCCACCTTCATACGCTTTATCATGAAGTAGTGTTAATGTAAATGCTACATCATCCGCTGTTAGAGGCGACCCATCACTAAATTTTAAATTTTTACGTAAATGGAATGTATATGTTAACTGGTCAGCAGAAATATCCCATTTTTCTGCAAGATCCGGAACAGGTTTACTTTGTTTGTCTGTTGTTACTAATGAAGCAAAAATAACCGACGTTACATTTCCATCCCAACCATTATCTTGGAAATACGGAAGGAAAACTCCCCCTGGCTTAGAAATGGCTGTAATGAAAGTATCTTTTCGTTGATTTGCTTTCTCTGGACTTTTCTTTTTATCTGTAGCTGGAATTGATTCAATCTTAGAATCTTTTAAATCCTGCTTTTTTACTGGTTCTGTAGAAGCCGTATCCTCCTGTCCCCCACAAGCAGATAACACAAGCGAACTACTAAGTAATACTGAAAATACACCAGCCCATTTTTTTGTCTTTTTCTTCATTGTCCCCACCCTAACTGTTTAATAGTTATACCCTTTGAACTTATTAGCTTATGTATGCCTCCCACAGCACATTTATAGCCAATCGGAAAAGTCGGTTTTAATCAGAAAAAAATAGATGTTTTTGAGGGGTAACAATCTTATTCCGACCTTTCCGGTAGACTTTATGGTTATTAGCTTATATCGTTCATTATATTTTGTCAATTCTTTCTAAATAAATATTTTGAGAATTTTCCCAAAATTATCACTCTATCCTTATACTTTAAGAAAACTCAGCTATAATTCGTATTAAAAACTTAAAAATCTACTTCTATTTCTTCAGCATGCAACATAGAATACTAATAACCAATTACCAAAAAGGGGGCGAAAATATGGACAACCTATTCCAATACGTCCTGCACTACGTATTATTAACAATTATGATAGTCGGGGCGCTATTACTATTCCCGTTCTTCCCAAAGTTCGTCCTCTTTTTAGCTTTTTTTATCATGCTCGGGATCGCTATTATAATTTCAACAAGAGAAGATGCCACGCAGAAAGAGAGCAGAGTTCAGCGCGTAAAGCTGTAACTTTGCTCTCTTTTCGTTTTCAATCACTAGTCTCTGTTACACATATTTATCCCGCTATTTGCCGGGCAGTACCCCCCCACTGATTAAAGTTTCACTTTATCTCTCGGGAAATAATTAGCCTTTGTTTTTGTGATTACTCCTATTGAAAAGCCACTAATGGCATTTATTTTTCACCTTATCATTTCATACGCTTCACAAGCTATGCAAATTGAGAAACACGGATTTATCTAAGTTACTGTTTCACGTGAAACACATCGCTTCATTTAATCTTTAAAGCAAAATATCATTATGAAAAAGCCACTTCCTCCAGCAAAACTGAAAGGAAGTGGCTTTCTACTCTTTACTCCACAATATTCTCTAACTCACTATATAACTTCGCTCGTAACAACTCTTTCATCGTTTTTTCCTCATATAATTTTTCAAGTCTTTCAACATCAGCTACATGTTCCATTTCACATTCTATTGCATATATATCTTCTTCTACATGCATTAACTCATTTTCAATCTCTTCAAGATTCCTAGCTTTTTTCTCTTTTACTGGAACCATTTCAACACTCTTTCTCCCTTGGCGTTTTTGCTTTATTACTTGCTTCTCAAGCTTTTCTTCCCATTTTTGACGAGACCATGCATAGTTTCCTGCAAACTCAAATAATTTACATTCATCAATCCAGTACGTCTTTTCAAATAACTTATTTAAAAAATAACGATCATGTGAAACAGCTAGGATTGTTCCATTATATTGCTCAAGGGCTTCCTCTAAAACTTCCCTTGATTCAATATCAAGATGGTTTGTCGGCTCATCTAAAATTAGAAAATTGATGTCTTGATACATAAGTTGCGCAAGTCTTAACCTCATTTTTTCTCCACCGCTCAGTTGCGTTACTTTCTTAAATACTGCTGGACCATAAAATAAAAACTTAGCCAATATATGCCTTGCTTCTCCTTCAGTTACAGCTACATACTCTCTAAACGCTTCTAATACATTACTCTTCACATTTCCATACGTATGCTGTGATAAATAACCAATTTTGACACTACTACCAATTCGAATTTCACCAACGTCTGGATTTATTTCTTCTAATAGTAGTTTTAATAATGTAGTCTTTCCTGTACCATTACGACCAACGATAGCCGCACGCTCTTGAAAACGAACATGTAAATTCGCTTGTTCAAATAAAGGTCGGCCAGCAAAACCTTTACTCACTTCTTTCATTACAACAACATCTTTCCCGCTTCTCTCTTGCCCTTCAAACTGAAGACCCATCTGTTTTCGTTCTAAAATTGGCCTCTTTAATTTCTCTATACGTTCTAACGCACGTTCCATATTTCTCGCTCTTTTATGCAATCCTTCATTCGGAGGGTTCGCTTGATTTGCCCATTCACGTAGACGCTTAATTGCTTCTTTCATTTTCTTTATTTTCTTTTGTTGCTCCTGATAAGCTTGAAACTCTTGAAGTAATCTTTCTTCCTTCTCCTCAACGAACTGAGAATAATTCGTATGGTACACGTGAATCTCTCCATCTTCCAAATCAAAAATTTTCGTTACAACTTCATCAAGGAAATAGCGATCATGTGAAATAACCATAACTGTTCCAGTGTATTCTTTTAAAAATTGCTCTAACCATTCAACTGCAAATAAATCTAAATGATTTGTTGGTTCATCTAATAGAAGTAAATCTGGTTTCTGCAATAGCATATATGCAAGGCTTACTTTCGTCTGTTCTCCTCCACTTAATTCCGTAAATACTCTTGAAAATAAGTCTGTCACTTGTAAGCCATTTGCTACCTTCATTATATTTGCCTCGATTTCATAACCACCGAGAAACGTAAATTTTTCTTGAATGACTCCGTACCTCTCCATTAGCTTTTCCAAAGCAGATTGTTCCTGTTCCACCGCCATATTTTTTTCTAAAGCATGCATTTCTTTTTCTAATTCCTTTTCTACTTTAAAAGCAGAACTCAATACATCATATACAGTCATAGCCTCATCAAACTTCGGAATTTGTGCGACATGACCAATACGTGTACCTTTCTTCATATGAATGGCTCCTGCATCCAAACTCTCCATTCCCGTTAGAAGCCCAAAGATTGTTGTCTTCCCACTACCGTTACGACCAACTAATCCAACACGTTCACCATTCTTTATTTCAAGCGATATATTTTCAAATATAGTGTTTCCACCAAAAGATTTCGTTACATTATTTACACTACAAATAGTCATTTTCCGTACTCCTTTCAATATAAAAAACCATGAGAAAGAAACATTCCCCATGGTTTTCGGCATAGAAAAAGGAAGCCAAATAGCTCCCTTTTCACACGTTTATTAAAAATGGGTGAAGAGATTTCTATCGTTCAATAGTCACTATGCAATTGTTAAAAAAGGGCATACGTATCCCGTTAACAACTACATCATGAAAAATCGCACGACAAAAATAGATAAAATCTAAAAATTTGGCACGTGCAGCTAAAGAACGTTTCATCTCATTCACCCCTTTCGTACGGAATTTAATACTTACTTCTTTATTATACTTTCCAATTTCATGTTTGAATAGTCATTTTTCTGAAAATAATGAAGATAGACTAAACATTTCAATAAGTGACATCAAATCTTACAAAACTGTTATGTTCACGTAATGGAAAGCGATAGTACGAAAAGATGCCTCCCTATACAATAAAGATGTAAACAAGAGAGACAAACAAAAGGAGGAAACAAACATGATGAAAGAAATCGTAAAAGCAATCTTTGAGGTATTAGTGAACGGACAAGCAGTTGTAAAAGAACTAAATGAACTATAAAAAGGAGTGAAGAAATATGATAAACATGGTGAAAATGATTTTACACGCTTTAGTCGATGCAAAAGCAGTTAGCCAAGAATTAAACCAACAATAAAAAGGGGTATATGAATATGAAGAAAGCCATTATTATAATTGCAAGCACAGCAATTACTTTATACACAATAAAAAATAGAAAAAAGAGAAATAATGAAAATGTTCTATATTATCCATACACACTATTAGAGAAAAAATAAAAGACAAGGTACCCTATCGTAATGAGGATATCTTGTCTTTTATTTTTTCTATATTGCCTTTAGAGGATTTCCTTCTCCTTTTCCCGAATGTATTAAGCGGGATTTTTACACATATTTTAAAGGGGCATATATATAAATGGATACACAACAACTATATTTTTTAAACGATATCGGTAAACAAAAACCAGAAAGTATTCGGAATAGAAGCGCTACATGTCCATTTTGCGATAAAGAACATTTAACGGATATTTTAACAACTGATGGTTCTATTATTTGGTTAAAAAATAAATTTCCTACATTACAAGATACATTTCAAACAGTGTTAATTGAAACCGAGAATTGCGAAGATCATATCGCAACATATACAGAAGAACATATGCGGAAATTAATGCAATTTTCTATTCAACATTGGTTACACTTACAGAAGAAAGAAGAGTTCGCGTCTGTGATTTTATACAAAAATCACGGTCCATTTTCAGGTGGAAGTTTGCATCATGCACACATGCAAATTATCGGAATGAAACATGTAGATTATCTTGAAAATATTGAAGAAGAAAATTTCCAAGGGGTAATTGTTCAAAAAAACGAACGCATTGAGCTTAACATTTCAGAGCGTCCCATTATTGGCTTCACTGAATTCAATATAATCATTGATAATATTTCATATATAGATGATATGGCAAATTACATTCAGCAAACTGTACGTTACATACTGACAGATTTCCATAAAGGATGCAGTAGTTATAACTTATTCTTCTATTACTTAAATGGAAAAATTATTTGTAAAGTTGTTCCTAGGTTTGTCGTTTCACCGCTGTATGTAGGATATAAAATACCTCAAGTTTCTACAAAACTAGAAGACGTAAAAATACAACTAGCGGAGTATTTTACAAAATGACACGATTATCAAAAAAATAGAGTAGGTTAAAACCTACTCTTTTATTACACCTTTATTTCGATAGTACACATCTTCTAATCCGATGTTATACTTCATGTTATTATCCGTCCACTCTGGCCCTAAATTCCCTGGCCATCCAGATGTATTCGCTATATATTTCAGTAATGCAAAATCAGTCAAACCTTTTTGCACCCCGCGCTTATATCCTTTCAGTAAATGCGGCATTGCAATTTGTGCATTTGTACGTGGATCTTTTAGCTCATCATCAGTTAAATGTTCTGGTGCAAGCCCGCCGCCGCGGTGCAGTTGAAACAATCCGAATGAAGTTCCATTATCTCCAACACTCCTTGGATTTAATCGACTTTCATGCTCAGCAATTGCAAGAGGTATCCATTCCGGAAGATTTACTTTCTTCGCTTCCTCTATAATGATTTGTTTCACCTGTTTTGCTTCTTCTGAATCAACATAGCTTGTTCCATTCACTAGCTTATCCATTCCTTCAGACTTTCCTTGGAAATATAAATATACTCCAAGAACAACTAAAAATCCTACAAAGAATTTCTTCACTACCTCTACCTCTTTCTCCGCTGAAATTTTTCCCCTTTCAGCCTTCCCTTTACAATTACCTACATTCTATTACTCTTTTATCATAGCAAATAACTATACATATTATCATCATGCTTTAGACCGATTTTGTGAAAAAACAGCTGGTAAATACGTGCAAAAATGTAACTTTCATAGACTATAACGCATTTATTGTATATAATTGTAAATTGAATTCTAAATATAAACTAGGAGAATAATAATATGAAAAAATGGCTGTTACTCTTATTTAGTTTACTACTATTAATTCCTGTCCCTATTTCCGCACAAAAAACTGAACAACCAAAAACCCTTATTTTATATAGTTCAAACGATGATCAAATTACAAGCGATATCCAAATACTTAATACACAAGTAGGGCATTTCACTAATAATATAACAATTAAAAACATAAAACAGTTAGCTGAAATAACTGATAAATCTTCGTATACACATGTTATTTACATGGGTGAAAAACAAGAAGAACTTTCTACTGAAGCAAAGGAATTTCTAGAAGGCTTCCCAGGACCATTACTAGTTTTAGGTCAAAATATAGAACAGTTATCTACTCGTTTTTCATTTATCACACTTAAAAATGAAGATATAAACTCTGATACAATTGAATATCCAACACGTAAACTAAAGAATATATTAGAAGAAGAAAGATCAATTAAACAACTTGATACAAACGGAACAATTCTCGCACATGCTTTAAGAGGAAATAATACTTATCCATTAATTGTACAGCAAAATAATTCTTATTATGTAGCTACTTCTAACCTCTTTGATTGGATATCTTATTATATTGGCGAAAGCCTATTTTCTTATTTTCAGCAAAAACCCGAAACCAATAAAAAATTAGCTTATTTACGTCTTGAGGATGTTCACCCAGCAGCAGATATAAATCAATTGAAAGAAATTGCTGAATTACTAAAAGAGAAGAAGATCCCTTACATGATCACTGTTATTCCTGTATATACAGATCCAGATACAGGTAAAACACTACATTTAAAAGATAAACCCGAACTAGTCGATCTTTTACGCTCTATGCAAGATGATGGCGCAGCGATTATTATGCATGGTTACACTCACCAATTTTATGATAGTGAAACTGGGGAAGGTTTTGAATTTTGGGACGTAAAGACGGATCAACCAATTCGCCAATCGAAACATGAAAAACCGAAGAGAAAAGATGAATTTCCAAATATAGAGTCATATAACCAATATGTAAAAAAAGGGGAAGAGTTTGAGGAAAAATATACGACAGATCATATCGAAAAGGGGATTCAAGAACTTGTAGATGCTAAACTATATCCTGTCGCCTTTGAAGCACCTCATTACACGATGTCTCAAAAAGGGTATGAAATATTATCAAGATACTTTTCAACTTATGTAGGACAACTACAGTTAAGTGATACAACTTGGAAATCCATGCACTCTCCAGCATATAGAAGTACACCATCATTTCTACATGGAATGAAATTAATGCCTGAAACAGTCGGTTTTATTGAAGAAGATAAGCCACAAGCTATTGCTAAAATGAAAGCAAATGCTTTATCTGTTGCTAAATTATCCGATGGGATTATTGGAGCATTCTATCATCCTTACTTAGGTGTGAAACCATTAAAAGAAGTGTTAAAGGATCTAGAGAGTATTCCAAATATAGAATGGATTGATTTACAAAAGGAAAAGAATGAAGTAAAAATGAAAGATATTCATATTACTACGAATAAAGACGGCATTCACGTTAAAAAACCAACAAGTGCAAATGACATAATTGATTATATAAAGCAATATGGCTTCTTCCTTATACTAGGATTCGTTATCATTGTCTTTCTTTTATTATTAAAACGTGCGAAAAAATTAGAATCCTAATACAAAACCACCGAGCGGAACGCTTGGTGGTTTTTTGTCATATATCAAACCGTGGCATTTTACTAAATAAATTCAACTTTTACTTTTTCCGTTACATGATTAAAACTATAATTCCCCTATCCTTTCAAATAAAATTGACTTGTATTTTCATATATTGTTTTTGCGACCTTATCAATGGATATGTTTTTTATAGAACTAATTTCCTTTAATACCTCTCGAATCATTCTTGGGTGCGTTATAACATCCTCTTGAAATTCCCACGGACCATCTGTTTCTACCATCATATATTCAAGCGGATAATACGAAACGATTTTTCTAATCTTCTCCTTATGTAAAACATCCGGTGTAATCGAAATATAATAACCATTTCTCATCATCCGTTTCATTGTTTCATCGCTTCCTTTAAACCAATGGAAGTGTGCACGTGAAACTTTATATTTCTCTAGCAAATCACATACAATGTCAGCATCTTCATAAACTGCGTGTAATACAATCGGCAAATTATACTTACTAGCTAGTTCTATAAATTTTTTCAATACAGCTATGTATGGATCTGCAGCAATTCTTTCATCTTCTTTTCTCAAATAATAGGGCAAACCTACTTCACCAATCGCAACAATTTCCTCTGCGTTCTGTTCAATAAGTTGATAAATCTGTTCACACTCTTCTTTATGAATCTGTTGCTCTGGATGAAACCCTATCGCTGGATATATAAAGGGATACTTCTTCGCTAAAGATAACGTTTCCTTACAAGATTGATAATTCATAGATACCGCAATAAGCCCCTTTATTTCTTTACTATTTTCCACCTCTTTTAGTAATCTGCTCTTCTCTTCATCCTTATATTGATCAACATGTATATGACTATCAATCCATTTCATCTTTATGCCCCCATAAAAAAAACAAGAAAGGACTTCCTTTCTTGTTTTAGCATCTATATTATTTAACAATTAAGTTTGTTATGATATCAAATAATCCAATACACACTACGGCAACAGTAAAGTAGCTACAGAAATCTTTAATTGGTAACTTCACTACTTCTTCTTTACGCATCCCATTTTTCTCCCTTCTTACTAGATCCCTAATTATTTTTCTATCTGTATCTATTATGCAAAAAATATGACAAATTTACTATCGAATTAACTTACGTAAACCTTACAATGTTGTAAGGTTTAAAAAAGATCCCCATCTTTATTCAGATGAGGATTATTAAAAATTAGTTGGTTTTTCATTCTTCATTACAAACAGAAAGTAATACATTGATACTTTCTAGTTACACTATATGAAAATTACTATCTTTTAACTATCGAATTACATTACAGAAGGCTTACATGTTTGTAAGTTATGTGTAATGTAATTCGATAGTTCTCCTTACTTATATTTCGTACAATAAAGTTAGAAAGTAAGCCAAATAAGAAGAACAATCACATAACCAAATTACATTGCTAGTAGCTACTCTTCTTATACCTTTCACCCATGCTACTACAATGTACCCCCTTCCCCTTTATATAACAAAAAAGCCTTAGTCTATATGGACTAAGGCTTTTTTGTTAACCTTAAAAATACCCTTACCCAGTATTTTTATTTTCGACAAAAAATAGCTGGGGGTATATTTCGCTATCTCACCGTTAAAAGTTTACTCTTCGCATTTATAGGAATATTTGCAACCTCAATCTCTTCAATGGACTCACCGTAACGCCCTTTTGCAAAAACCTTTAATGCTTCATCTCTCTTTAACATATGCTTAACCGTTTTCTTTATTTTCTGCTCTCTACCACGTTCATCGAATGCAATAAATTCATATTCATACCACTCATCACCGATATGCTGACCAATTGTATTCACAACCGTATAGTATTCTTTCGTCTTATAAAATGGATTATATTTATCGATAACCGGTCCAAGTTTCGTAGGCAGTAACATTACTACTATCACTATCATCGCTATTATAGTAGTGATCATTTTTTTCTTCATAATAAACATTCCTCCTCTGCAGGATATATATACATCCATTTTAAAAAGGGGGAATAAAATCTACTATTGAATCTCATTACATTACACTTACATTTTTGTAAGAATTAAAAAAGGTGAACGAATTTACTCGTTCACCTTTTAGCTTGCTTTAAAGCCACCGCCAAGTACATCACGTACATCATGTATAACAACGAAAGCATCTTCATCTACCCGGCTAATAACTTGTTTTAACTTAACAAGCTCTTGTTTATTAATAACAACATATAAAACTTCTTTATTTTTACCAGTATATCCGCCGCGCCCTTCTAATACAGTAACACCGCGTGTCATATTTTTCGTAATAGCTTCACGAATTAAATCTGGTTGATTCGAAATAATCGTAACAGCCGTTTTTGTGTCCATTCCTTCTACAATGAAATCAATCACCTTCGCTCCAATGAACACAGCCACAAGTGTATACATCGCCTTTTCTTGCCCTATTATAAATACAGAACCAGCAATTACAACAATATCAATAATTAGTACGCCTTTCCCTACACTCCAACCTAAATATTGATTTGCTAACTGAGCTAAGATTGCTGATCCTCCCGATGTACCTCCGGCTTTGAACATACAGCCTAATCCAATGCCCACAAATAAACCAGCAAATAAAGCTGCTAATAATGTATCACTATTTACATGATACTCAATATGTTCTGTAACGTATAAAAACAAAGATGTTTCTACAATCCCTAAAATTGTATAAATCATTGTTTTCTTATCAAAAAATTTATAACCAACAGCTAGTAAAATTGCATTTATAGCAAAGTTCACAATTCCTGGTGACCAATCAAATAAGTAGTACGTAACAACCGTTAAACCAATAATTCCACCTTCCGATAAACGGTTTGGAATTGCAAAGTAATTAATACCAATTGCGAATAATAATGAACCAATTGTAATTAGTGTTATTTCCTTTATACGTTGATTAACCATAGTTCATACCCTCCCCCCATTTGACATTGTATCACTATCTCCTAGAGGTTTAGAAGTGGTTTTTATTCCGCATTTTCCCTCTTAAAAATTGAAATATTATGTTTAAACAGAGGGTTGATTAATTATTCATATTTGCTCTAACTGCACGGACAAATCGCTCCACATTCCCTTTCTGAATATACTTAGCGCGAATGGTTTCATGACTACAAGTAAATTCAAAATACGGATAAAAATCTATGCTATCTATATGCAAATATGAATACTCTTTAAATGTTGAAGAATAGTACGGAAATTTCCCGTAAAAAAGGAGACGTCTAGTAGTGGCAACAAAAACCCCATGTTGATACGATAATATAAAATTATCCTTCTCAAATATCCCTACCACAAAAGCCAGAATCTTTTCATCATCATCTACATACTTTTTCATACTCGATAAAAGTTCATTCATGCATATTCCTCCAAATTCTATTCACTGCATTAACACTTGAAAAGAATCCATGGATTATTACAGACCGGTTTAACTCCTTTATAAAGTATGAAACGCGTTTCCTGTCAAAGATATTTCAAAAAAAATAATCCGTTATGCGATTATACACATAACGGATTACGATTAAACTGTAGAGCGTTCCACAAGTTCGTATGGAATTTCCAGCTTTTCTTGTTCAGAACTCTCGTCATTCACTTTTCTATGCAACATTTCAAAAGCAGTTTTCCCTATCTCCTTTAAATTTTGATCAATAGTTGTCAATTGTAACACTTGCGAGATAGGTTGATTATCAAAGCCAATAATCGCTAAATCCTCAGGAACTTGAATCCCTAATTTTTCAACCTCTGTCATAACCCCAATCGCAACTTCATCACCTGCTACTATTAATGCTTCAGGAAGATCCTGCATCTCTTTTAACTTATGAGCCACTTTTACACCATCTTCTAGTGTAAAACATTCTGTAAAAATCCATTCTTCATTAACCTCTTCGTCTATAGATTGCAATTGCTGTTTATAAACATCAAAACGTTTTTGGCTACTTGGCCCTAATTTCCTTCCCGTGCAATAACCAATTTTTTTATAACCTTTCTCAATCAAATAATCCATTCCTAATTGAAAGGCCGCTGAATGATTCGTATATACACTTGAGATGTTTGAAATATCATTGTCTTCACAAGCAATTATTGCGCCGTAAGAAGCATACGGTTCTATCGTTTCCCAATCATTTGCACGTGAACAAATAATAAGACCATCCAATTGTTTTGTTTTTAACATATGTAAACTTTTCATTTCTTCTTTTTTATTATAATTCGTTTGGCAAAGTAGCACCCTGTAATTATGCGCTAACGCAGTCTCCATCATTCCGCTCACCATCGCATCAAAACACGGATGATTAATATACGGTAAAATCACACCAACAATATTCGTTTTTCCTTTTGATAAATGAACAGCATTTGCGTTTTGCGAGTAATTCAATTTCTCAACTATCTCTATAACCGCTTTCCTTTTTTCTTCACTTACATATGGGTGATCATTCAACACTCTCGAAACAGTCGTAACTGAAACTCCCGCCATCTTTGCAATATCTTTAATATTAGCCATACACTCACCTCTACCTTTAACTTAATGAATCTCATGAACATATGTCAAATCTTCTTATCATTACACCTTCATTCGTTTCTCTTACAAAAGTGTAATTTTTCTGTAAGCTAATTCGATAGTTACTTTCCGCAACATTTCATACAATGGAGTCAGAAACAGGGTAACAACTATTCGAAAAGGAGCGGATTAATATGCTGAACAAAATGAAAACGAACAATTTCTTAAATACAATGGGCATGGTATTTTCCGCTCTTATCGACGCAAAAGCTGTTGCTTCTACATTAAACAAGTAAGGAGAATATATTATGAATAACATCACTTTTAACAAATTAGATTTTTTAGGACTAGCTAGTGGCTCGCTTCTTCTTACTGCTTTTATTTACGCCGCTACGCTTGTATAACTTTGTGTCCCCTTTCCCCTTTATTATAAATAGTAATAGAAAAGACGACCGTCTATGCCCGGTCGTCTTTTCTTATTTTTGATTTGATTGCAAAGCTTCTTTTAACTCCTCAAACTTCTCATTTAATTGATCTGTCATCATTTTCATAGCGGTTTTTCGATCTATTTGTTTCCCAGCCTCAATTTGAATTGGATCTCCAAAAATCAATTGTGCCTTTTTCCCCTTTATTAATTCTTTTACACTTGATGGACCAACATAAGCTGCTGGTACTAACGGAACATTAGAACGCATCGCAATTGTCACAGCACCCGCTTTTAATGAAACATCTTCCGCTGATCTTGTTCCACTCGGAAAAATCCCTACTACCTTTCCTTCTTTTAATAAACGTGATGGAATTTTAAGTGTACTTGGTCCTGGATTCGCACGATCTACAGGGAATGCATTTACATTTTTAAAGAACCAATTTTTGAATTTCCCTTCAAATAATTCTTTTTTGGCCATGTAATGAATTTGAGTTGGATACATCCCTGTAGCTAACATTAATACATCCATAAAACTTGTATGTGTACATGCAACAACATACGGTCCACCTTCTGGTAGCTTTTCTCTTCCTTGCACTTCTACTTTCCCAGCTGTTTTAAATATATATTTCAACAAAAATGTAATTGGTTTATACATTTATTTCGTTCCTTTCTAAACATCCGAAGTATAATCATATTCTTATAATAATTATAACACTAAGTTTTAGGAGTTGGTAATAAAATTAAGGATGAATTGTTAAATTTCAATTCTTACAAAAGTGTAATTTTCTTGTAAGCTAATTCGATAGTTACTTCTTACTATATTTCATACAATTAAGTCAGAAACAGGGCAACAATTATTCGAAAAGGAGTGGATCAATATGATGAACAAAATGAAAACGAACAATTTCTTAAATACAATGGGCATGGTATTATCGGCTCTTTTCGATGCAAAAGCTGTTGCTTCTACATTAAACAAGTAAGGAGAATGTATTATGAATAACATTGCTTTTAACAAATTAGATTTTTTAGGATTAGCTAGCGGCTCTCTTCTTCTTACTGCTTTCATTTACGCTGCTACGCTTGTATAACTTTGTGTCCCCTTTCCCCTTTATATAGAAAAAGACGACCGTCTATGCCCGGTCGTCTTTTTAATTTTTTCTTTCTTTCAATTCTTTTAAAAGCTGTATCAGCTCAGCTTGTTGTTTTATCTTTTTACGACCATTTCGATTAATTGCTGCAAGCTCACAGGCAACTCCGACGGCGAAGAAAAACAATAAACTTTCTAACATGTGAAATCCTCCATTTGCCTATTAAACAGCTTGACGTAATTGCTCTTCTTGTAAAACTCTCTTATTTATATTTTCTTCTTTTCTCTGACAAACGTTATTGCGAATAAGCGCTGCAATAACAAGTACAGTCCCTATAATATCAAACATTGTGATCTGATACCCTTGCATCATCATAATAACTAAAGTCGTAATTGGTACAAAATTAATAAATAAAATCCCATTAATGGATGATAAAATTTTCACACCATAGTTCCAAGCAAGTAGCGCTACAATACCTGGCAATGTCATCATAAATAACAAATCGTACTTCACAATAGAAATCGTTCCCATACTAGGAACTGAAACATATCCAAGCGACGTAATAATTACCGTTATAATTCCTGTAACAGTCGTACCGAATACACACGTCAACGTAGAATAACGTAATGTTGACCAATCACTACACGTTTGACCACCCATCGTATAAATAACCCAGCCTACAACACCAATAAATATAAATGCTAATGAGAACATATTATCTTTCAATGTTACAAAGAAACTCATGTCACCTTTTGTAATAACAAACACAGCTCCTACAAAAGCAATAACCATACTCGTTATCATATACTTCTTCGGTTTTATATGCTTATATCCCCATAAAATACAAATAGAAATCATCGGCATAAGTGATTCCATAATGGAAGCTACCATTACACCCGACTTACCCATTAACATTTGCCCTAAAAATATGAGGACATTATATACTGTAAATGCCATCGTTCCAAAAAAGACGAGTAACTTTCCTCTTCCCTCTAAACGAAATGCCTGTTTTCCTTCTTTCATTAACAACAATACAATTAGCATTATCGCCACTGCTCCATAACGAATAAGCGAAAAATAAAATGGATCTATGTATTCTAGCGCATGATCAGCAACTGGAAACATCGCTCCCCATGACATACTCGCAATTAAACACGCTAAAGCCCCTATTATCATTTGACCTCTTCTCACCGCAATCCCCCGTTTCTTTCTATTTGCACAAAGAGAATTGTAAAAGAAAAAATATATCACGTAAAATGATTCAAAATGATGTTAACTATCATTTATAATGATAGTTAGCATCAAGGGGGATTACAAAATGGAATTACGAGACTTACAAATCTTTAAAAGCGTTGCCGACCAGGGTAGTGTAAGTAGCGCAGCAAAGGAATTAAATTATGTACAATCAAATGTAACTGCACGTATTAAACAACTAGAAAACGAATTAAAAACCCCACTCTTCTACCGCCATAAACGAGGAATGACTTTAACAGCTGAAGGAAGAAAAATGCTCGTTTATGTTAGTAAAATTTTGCAAGATGTCGACGAACTAAAACAAGTATTTTTAGATAGCGAAACACCCTCCGGTATATTAAAAATCGGTACAGTCGAAACAGTAAGTACACTGCCTACCATTTTATCTTCTTACTATAAAAGCTATCCGAATGTCGATTTATCATTACAAGCGGGTCTAACAGAAGAATTAATTAGAGAAGTACTTGATCATCAATTAGATGGTGCCTTTATATCAGGTCCTATTAAACATCCACTAATCGAACAATACGATGTTAGTACAGAAAAATTAATGCTTGTAACACAAAATAAAGCTTTTCATATAGAAGAATTTACAACAACGCCTCTACTCGTTTTTAACCAAGGATGCGGATACCGTTCCAAACTAGAACGATGGCTGAAAGACGAAGGTTTGCTACCAAAAAGAATTATGGAATTCAATATATTAGAGACAATATTAAACAGCGTTGCACTCGGCCTCGGAATTACACTCGTACCACAGTCTGCTGTCCATCATCTTTCTAAAGCAGGTAAGGTGCATTGTCATGCAATTCCTGAAAAATACGGCAGTATTTCAACGGTTTTCATACGCCGCAAAGATAGCTATATGACGAATTCAATGCGTAGTTTTTTAAAAACAATTGAAGAACATCATCATATCAATATGCTGTGAAAGACATTCTTACATGAATGTCTTTTTTTCTTACAAAAGTGTAAGTCTTTCGTAAGCTAATTCGATAGTTGCAAGTGGACATATTTCCTATAATTAAGACATAAGCAGGGCAACTACAATTCGAAAAGGAGCGGATACGCATGATGAACAATATGAAATCAAATAAATTTTTAAATACAATGGGCATGGTGCTATCCGCACTTGTCGATGCAAAAGCTGTTGCAACTACATTAAACAAATAAGGAGAGATTATAATGAACAACATTACTTTCAACAAATCAGACTTTATCGGACTTGCAAGTGGAGCTACTCTTCTTACGGCTTTCATTTATACACTTGCTCAAGGTCTTGTTTAACACTTTGTTTCCCCGAACCCCTTTATATATAGAAAAAGCTGCTCGTCTTATAGACAAGCAGCTTTTTAGTTTGTTTCATATATTATTTGACCTGTTTTCGTAATATCATATCCGCCAATTGCATTTAATTCATTATGAAATTCTTCCGATTGCAGAATGTCTTTCACGACTTCAATCAGCTCTTCATTTTCTTTATTCTTCAAAATTACTAAATCATACTGTTCTTTCATGATTGGAATAAAGTCCACATTTACAATTTGCGAAAACTTTTCTGAACCTACTCCTACATCAGCTTTTCCATTTGCAACTCGCGTGGCAACACCCAGATGATTCGATTCTTCCCATTCATATCCACTAATATCAGCTTTATTTAATTTTTGGATTCGTAATTGTTCATCCACTAACACTCTAATACCAGAACCCTTTTCTCGATTTACAAACTTTATAGTGGATCCAGATATGTCGGCCCATGTCTTTATTTTCTTCGGATTTCCTTTTTGGACATAAAATCCTACATTTCTGGACAATAAATTAATCATAATACATGGCTGGCCTACTAAAATGCGTTTTACATAAGGAACATTATATGTACCCGTTTCACCATCAAACAAATGCAAACTAACGATACTTCCTTCTCCTTGATACATTTTCACTAAACTTGTTAAGCTACCTTGATACGCCCTTAAAACATTAGAACTTGGCAAACGATTTTCTATACGTTTAGCTAACATATCTAACGTTAGTTCTTGACCACTAATAATACACGTGTTCAAGATACTACTACCATCGTTTTTTACAGGAGTAACTTGTACCTTTCCTGTTTTCATTTGTTTTATATATTGATCTAAATCTGCTGCATCAATGCGCATCTGTCTACCAACTCTATAAGAAGGAAGTTCTCCTTTTTTAATTAAGTCGTATACAGTTAATTTTGATACTTTTAATCGCTTTGCTACTTCTTCCGTTGTGTAGGAATGATGATCCATAGACGATTCCTCACTTTCTTCTTTCATTGTAACAAAGAAAAGAATATTTCTCCTATTTTTTAAAAATAGATATATGTTCAAATTATATTCAATTATAACTAGTTATATTTAGTTATATTTAGTTATAATTAGATGTGTCAAAACGAAAGGGGATTTTTTTATGAATAAATTTACATTACGTTCGATTGGGGCACTTATACTTTCTTTCCTTCTTATATTTAGCGCTGCTTGTACAAGTGGAGAAAAGCATACAAAGTCAGCTGCTAAAGAGGATAAAACAGTTGAACTGACTATCTCAGCTGCTGCAAGCTTACAAGATGCATTAAAAGAAATTGAAAAACAATATAAAGAAAAAGAACCAAATATTAAACTTTCTTTTAACTTCGGTGCTTCTGGAGCACTTCAACAACAAATTGAACAAGGTGCACCTGCTGATTTATTCTTCTCTGCTGCAGAAGATAAATTCCAAATCCTTGTAAAAAAAGGATTCATTAATGAAAAAGAAGGGAAAAATCTTCTTGGAAATGAACTAGTTCTAGTCATCCCTAAAGATAGTTCTCTTACAAAATTTCAAGATTTAAAAGATGAGAAAATCAAAAAAATCGCACTTGGTACACCTGAATCTGTACCTGCTGGCAAATATGCAAAGGCCTCTCTAACACACGAAAACCTTTGGAATGATGTTCAAAATAAAGTCGTATTTACAAAAGATGTTCGCCAAGTGTTAACATATGTAGAAACAGGGAATGTCGATGCTGGTATCGTATACAAAACAGATGCTCTCATTTCAGATAAAGTAAAGATTGGTGAGACAGCAGCAGCTACTTCTCATGAGCCAATCCACTATCCTTTAGGTGTTATAAAAGAATCTAAACATAAGAAAGAGGCGAATTCATTTTATGAGTATTTGCAGTCAAAAGATGCACAATCTATCTTTAAGAAATATGGATTTACAGTCCTGTCGTAATTACTATGAGCATTGATGCTATTATATCGCCTGTCTTTCTATCTTTAAGAGTAGCTGCGTGTGCCACTATTCTCGTTACAATTTTAGGGACGATTGTCGGACGAGCACTAGCTCGCTCCTCATGGCGATATAAAGTACTATTAGAAACCATATTTTTATTACCAATGGTACTTCCACCAACTGTTATCGGCTTCTTTCTCATTATCATCTTTGGAAACAACAGCCCGATTGGAAGGTGGGTTGAATCATTATTTCAGCAGTCTATTATGTTCACATCTACCGCTGCGATCATCGCTTCTACAGTTGTTGCATTTCCACTTATGTACCAATCAGCGAAAACGGGATTTTCTATCGCAAATGTACAAATTGAAGAAAGTGCTCGTGACCTTGGCGCAAGTGAATATCAAGTTTTTCTGCACGTTACACTTCCGCTCGCATTTCCTGCATTACTAAGCGGGATGATTTTGAGCTTTGTCCGCGCGCTCGGTGAGTTTGGTGCTACACTCATGTTTGCCGGGAATATCCCTGGTAAAACACAGACAATCCCGACTGCAATTTACATGGCCATTGACGCAAGTAATATGCAACTCGCCTGGACACTTGTGGTTATCACTATTAGTATGTCACTCCTATTTCTGCTATGTATTCAGCTTATTAACAAAAGAATTACTAACCCTTAAAGCAGCTTTTTTGGAAGCTGCTTCTTTATTTCTTAGGAAATAAAATATACCACCGGGAAATAACTGAATTTTACCTCTTATTTAAATATACATTTTATTTGAATTCACTTTCTAAAATAGGCAATTTCCTGTTATTATATGGAGGTGTTTCAAAAAATGAAGAAATGAAAACGCATTTATATCGTGAATTCTTCATCCTGTTTTAGCGATCGGTAATCTTCTACTCTATTAGTGGGGCATTACCGATCGTTAGAACGATATGTAACTATATTGGTATAGCAAACCGAAGGGAGTCTTGTAATGGACATTTTATTAGCGCTTCTTCCTGCAATTGCATGGGGAAACATCTTATTAGTAAGCGTAAAAATGGGCGGTGGTGCATATAGCCAAACGGTAGGTATGACAATCGGTGCTCTATTCTTCGCAACAATTATGTATGTATTTACTCAACCAGCTTTAACAATGACAGTCTTAATTGTTGGATTTATTTCAGGTTTATTCTGGGCTTTAGGACAAGTAAACCAATTAAAAACAGTTGAAAAACTAGGTGTTTCAACTACCGTAACAATTTCTACTGGTATGCAACTTGTTGCAACTTCTATCTTTGGGGTTATCGCTTTCCGTGAGTGGACTACTACTACAACGATTATTCTGGGAACGATTGCAATCCTATTAATCGTAGTTGGTGTTGTATTCACATCACTAGATGATAAAGAAAATGCTCAGCCACCAGGACAATTGAAAAAAGGACTTCTTACTTTAATTGTTTCTACTTTCGGCTATCTTGTATATGTAATTATTATTCGTTGGTATAATATCGATGGTTGGTCTGCTATTTTACCACAAGCAGTTGGTATGTTTGTTGGTGCGGTTGTACTGACATCTAAACATAAACCATTTAACAAATATGCAATCCGTAATGCTTTATCTGGTTTACTATGGGGAACTGGAAACTTATTCTTACTTCTTTCATTACCACGTGTTGGAGTAGCAACAAGCTTCCCATTATCTCAAACTGGAATCGTTATCTCAACATTCGGTGCGATTGTATTCTTAGGTGAAAAGAAAACAAAACGTCAATTGATCTTTATTGCACTAGGTAGTGTTTTAATTATCGGCGGCGCTGTATTACTTGGTATGACAAAAGCTTAATCTTATATTCTATTAGTAAACCCCTGAAGCATATATGCTTCAGGGGTTTTTTAATTCTAATTATTTTCTAGATATAATTATTTGTATGTTCTTGCCCCTTATAATTGCTCTTCCACTCTAGCAAACCAGCTACACATATAAAGAGATTAATAATAGCTAATATTAGCATGACGTATAAACCAGTAGAAATATAAATTACAATGCTAACTACGTTATATAAAATCCATAAATGCCAGTTTTCTAATATTTTTCGACTTAACATAAATTGAGCCACTAGTCCCAATACGGCATTTAAAGCGTCTAAATATGGACTTGTTGAATCTAAATAACGGACTTGATAATAACCCCAACCAATCCAAGCAACTAAAATAAAACTTATATAAAAAGTCCACCCTTTCAAATCTAAACGAACTGTTGCTTTTACTTCTCCCTCCCCACTTTGTGCAATCCAATAATACCAACCATATACATTAAATATAAATTGAAAAGCGGCTAATACTGCCATTGCATATAAACCTTGTGTAATAAAAATGTATAGAAATACCGCAACAGTAATCATGCCAAATAAAAAGTTGGATACTTTTTCTCTCGCTAATAACCAAACATTAATGATTCCCATAATTGATGCGAAAATTTCAATATAACTCGATTGAATATACAATCCAACTAATACACAAATAATACTAGAAACAAGTAAAAAAAGTGGACTTCTAACCATATTTATCTCTCCCTAGATGTGTAATAAATTCCCTATCACCAGTATAAGGAATAGCCCTTTCCTTTACCATGAATTTCCTCCTTCTCATTATCCATTCCATCTACGGTAAGTCTTTTCTTTTTACAAAATTCTCTTAAAGATGATATCGTTTTTATAACATATCTCTACTAGAAAGGAATAAAGGATATGCCTAACAAACATCGAATTTTATTTATTGGTGCTGGTCGTATGGCAGAAGCTATATTTTCCGGATTACTTAAAACAAGCAAAGAATACATCGAAGAAATTATCATCTCTAACCGAAGCAACGTAGAAAAGTTAGAACAATTACAAAGGCGATATAATGTGTCTATTACAACGGATTGGAAGCAGCATATTACATCTGTCGATACGGTTGTTTTAGCAATGCCACCTTCTGCTCATGAAGAATTATTAGCTGAGCTATCTCCGTTAATATCAAATCAACTTGTCGTAACAGTAGCAGCTGGCATTGGATCATCTTATTTAGAAGCTAGACTCCCAAAAGGCACACCTGTTGCTTGGATTATGCCTAATACAGCTGCTGAAATTGGAAAGTCTATCTCCTTATATACAATAGGACAATCAGTAACCGAGATGCATCAAGAAACCCTGCAACTGCTTTTAAGAGGTATTGGTACTTCGCAACTTTGTACTGAGGAAGAAGTTCATCAGCTTACTGCAGTTACTGGAAGTGCACCAGCCTTCCTTTATTACTTTGCTGAAAGCTTAATTGAAGCAACAAAAAGTTATGGAGTCGATGAAGAAACCGCAAAACATCTTGTCATTCAAATGATTTCTGGCTCTGCTTCTATGCTCGAGCAAACGCAAAATCCAGCTAACCTCCGCGAACAAGTAACAACGCCAGGTGGTTCTACAGCTGAGGGTCTCAAAACTTTATACGAATATAATTTTTCAGAGGCAATTCAAAAAGCAGTAGAAGCAACAAACAAAAAAGCTAGGGGGAAATAATATGATTTTAACAAGTTTAAAAGATTATACAACATTACATAACGGTGTAAAAATGCCTTGGTTTGGTTTAGGTGTTTTTAAAGTAGAAGATGGTTCAGAAGTAATTGATTCTGTAAAAGCAGCAATTAAAAATGGCTACCGCAGCATCGATACTGCAGCAATCTATCAAAATGAAGAAGGCGTTGGACAAGCGATTCGTGAATCCGGTGTTTCACGTGAAGAATTATTTATTACCTCAAAAGTATGGAATAGTGATCAAGGATATGAAACAACACTTCAAGCATTTGAAACTACATTAGAGAAATTAGGTCTAGAATATTTAGATTTATATTTAGTACATTGGCCTGTAAAAGGGAAATATACTGAATCATGGAAAGCATTAGATAAACTTTATAAAGATGGCCGTGTTCGCGCTATCGGTGTGAGTAATTTCCACATTCACCACTTACAAGACGTATTTGAAATTGCTGAAATTAAGCCAATGGTCAACCAAGTGGAATATCACCCACGTTTAGCACAAGAAGAGCTACATGCATTCTGTAAAGAACATAATATCCAGCTTGAAGCTTGGTCACCATTAATGCAAGGACAACTACTAGATAATCCAACGTTACAAGAAATTGCGACAAAATATAATAAATCAACTGCGCAAATTATTTTACGCTGGGATTTGCAAAACGAAGTTGTAACAATCCCTAAATCAATTAAAGAACATCGCATTATTGAAAATACAAACATCTTCGACTTTGAATTAAGTGCTGATGATATGAAAGCAATTCAAGCTTTAAATGAAGATCGTCGCGTTGGTCCAGATCCAGATAACTTTAACTTCTAGTAGAAAAACCACTGCCATATGCAGTGGTTTTTCTGTTTAAGAAAACTGAAAATTTAAACTATATTCCATTTGGTTGACACTTCATTATTCAAGGTGTAAGATTTTGAATTATCAAAGAAACACAAAAATTAATAAAATTTATTCGTTTACTCATTGTATCAAGAGAGGTGGAGGGACTGGCCCTTTGAAACCTCGGCAGCAGGTTCATTTTGAATACTGTGCCACTTCCTGCAAGCTTTATGCTTGAAAGATAGAATGAGGGACTTCGTTTATATACGGGTGCATAACTTGTACGTAAAAATCCCTCTTTCTCAATATGAAAAGAGGGATTTTTTATTTTTCATTTCCCTCATCATCATCCAAACTTAATTATTTAGGAGGAAAATCAAATGAAAAAGAAGTTTGTACCCGGTATTGCATCAGTTGTAGGAGTAAGTATTTTATTAACTGGTTGCGGTAGTTATAAAAACGAAGCAAGCGGAGCAAATGCAAAAGACGAGGCACCTAGTAAACAGGTTTTAAACTTATCTTCACCTACTGAAATACGAACAATGGATACGGCTCGTGCTACAGATACTGATTCTGGTCAAGTAATGAGAAACGTATTTGAAGGTTTGTATAATCTTGGTGAAGGTAACAAACCTGTTCCTGGTGTTGCAAAATCTCATGAAGTAAGTGGCGATAAAACGAAATACACATTCCATTTGCGAGATTCAAAATGGTCAAACGGCACTCCTGTTACAGCGAAAGATTTTGTGTTCGCTTGGCAACGTGCCGTAGATCCAGCAACAGCCTCTGAATATGCATTTCTATTCTTTGATATTAAAAATGCAACAAAAATTAACAACAAAGAACTTCCAGCCGACCAACTTGGTGTAAAAGCAGTTGATGACCATACGTTTGAGGTAGAATTGGAGCGTCCTGTTCCGTATTTTATTAGCTTAACAGCGTTCCCAACATTTCTACCAATTAACGAGGAATTCTTTAAAGCACAAGGTGATAAGTACGCTTTAGAAGATAATACAATCTTGTACAATGGAGCTTTTACACTAAGCGATTGGAAGCACGAACAAAGCTTTAAATTTAAGAAGAACCCTACTTATTGGGATAAAGATACTGTCAAACTAGAAGAAATCAATTTTAACGTCGTAAAAGAAAAATCAACAGAAGTAAATTTATTCGAGTCAAAACAATTAGATCGTATAAAACTAACATCTGACTTCGTTGATAAATATAAAAAAGATGCTAACTTTAAAGAACGTCCAAATGTAGGCGTACAATTTTTACGCATGAATCAACAAAACAAAGTACTTCAAAACGTTTCTGCACGCCAAGCAATCGATCAAACAATTGATAGAAAATCCTTTGTAAATACGTTATTAAATGATGGCTCTACACCAACATTTGGTCTCGTTCCAAAAAACTTTGCAAAAGGACCTGAAGGAAAAGACTTCCGTACTGCAAACGGCGATTTAACAAAAGTTGATACAAAATCTGCACAAGAATTATGGAAAAATGCTAAACAAGAGCTTGGTTCTGAAAAGATAACATTAGAATTATTAACGAGTGATGCTGACCTTGATAAGAAAACTGGTGAATTCTTAAAAGGGCAACTAGAAAAGAATCTAGATGGATTAACAGTAAATATAAAACCGCAACCGCGTAAGCAACAAGTTTCGCTTTTATTAAAAGGTGACTACGAAATCGGAATTGACGGCTGGAGCCCTGACTTTGCGGATCCAATTACATTCCTTGAGCTATTTACAACGAATAACCCTTATAACTTAGATCATTACTCTAATAAGGAATTCGATGAAACAATAGCAAAAGTGAAAACAACTTTAGCTGGTGATGAAAAAGCTCGCTGGGAAGCATTACTAGAATCCGAGAAAATATTATTTAAAGACTCTGTTATCGCTCCTCTTTACCAAAAAGGCGAATCTTATTTAGAACGTTCTTATGTGAAAGGAATTGTGCAAGTAGACTTTGCGGGTCAATTAAACTTCAAGTGGGCAAAAATTGAAAAATAAAGTAAAACCGTAATAAGTGGGGGTTCTTCATCCCCACTTATTATTAGCCCACACCAATTGTTTTTTTAGCAAAATATATTAAAAGTAGGTTCTCTCACACAAAAGAATCTACTTTTTTAATATATTATTCTAAGAAATTAACATTCTATTTTTATTATTGACATATAGTTCTTTCCAGTGTTAATATTCTAAATAATCAAAGAAACAAAATATTTCACCATCAAAATATAATGTCTACTAAGTTGAAACATATAACGATAGATTATAGCTCAACATGTATATACATATAGAACACCTGATTACCTATAAACAAATATTTATAATAGGTTCTATCTCCTTCTATAGCTACTTCAAGACATGGACATTATGACGTTACGAACAACACATTTAGGGAGGAATGAACAATGAAGAAAAAAGTTGTACCTGTTGTTGCATCTGTTTTAGGGGCAAGTCTATTACTAACTGCTTGCGGGGGAAATAAAGATAATGCCGGCGGAGCGAAAGCAAACGATAAAGTACCTGATAAACAAGCGATTAACTTATCATTCGCTTCAGAAATTCCAACAATGGATGTTGCAAAAGCAACGGATGGGGAATCCATGAATGTAATGCGCAATGTTTTTGAAGGCTTATATGCAATGGGAGAAGATAATAAACCGATTCCTGGTGTTGCTGAGTCGGTTGACATTAGTCCCGATAAAACAAAATATACATTCCATCTGCGTGATTCAAAATGGTCAAACGGTACTCCTGTTACAGCAAAGGACTTCGTCTTTGCTTGGCAACGTGCCGTAAATCCTGATACAGCAGCTGAATACGCATTCTTATTCTTCGATGTACAGAATGCGAAACAAATAAACCAAAAACAATTACCAATTGATCAACTAGGGGTCAAAGCTGTTGATGACAAAACGTTAGAAGTACAACTAGACCGTCCTGTTCCTTACTTCTTAAGCTTAACGACATTCTCAACATTCTTGCCAATTAATGAAGAGTACTTAAAGTCTCAGGGCGATAAATACGGTTTAGAAACAAATCATTTAATTTACAACGGTGCTTTCACATTAGATAACTGGAAACACGAACAAAGTTTCCAATTGAAGAAAAACCCTAACTATTGGGATGCTAAAACGGTAAAATTAGAAGAAATCAACTTCAATGTCGTTAAAGATAAGTCTACAGAAGTGAACTTATATGATTCAGGACAAATTGATCGCGTTGCTTTAACTGCAGAGTTTGTTGATAAATATAAGAGCGATCCAAACTTCAAGGAACGCGCTGAAGTCGGCATTCAATTCTTACGACTAAATCAGAAAAATGAAACATTAAAAAATCAACATGCACGCCTTGCTATTAACGGCGCAATGAATAAAAAGGCTTACGTAGAAACAATTTTAAATAACGGTGCTATTCCAGCTGAAGGAATGGTTCCTGCGAAATTTGCAAAGAGTCCAGAAGGCAATGACTTCCGTAAAGAAAATGGAAATCTAGTCAAGGATGATGTGAAAACAGCGAAAGAAAACTGGAAAAAAGCAAAACAAGAACTTGGTACTGACAAAGTAACAATCGAACTATTAACAAGTGACAATGCTTTAGCTAAAAAGACTGGTGAATATTTAAAAGGTGAATTAGAAAAAAACCTAGATGGATTAACAGTGAATTTAAAACCACAACCACGTAAACAACAGTTGAAACTACTATTAAGTGGTGACTATGAAATTGGTATTGACGGCTGGGGCCCTGACTTCGCTGATCCAATTACATTCTTAGATTTATTTACAACAGATAGTGCTTATAACTTCGATAAATACTCTAACAAAGAGTACGATGAGCTAATTCATAAAGTGAAAACAGATTTAGCTGGCGATGAAAAAGCACGCTTTGAAGCAATGAAGCAAGCTGAAAAAATTCTATTACAAGACGGCGCTGTCGCTCCTTTATACCAACAAGGTCGTTCTTACTTACAACGCTCTTTCATTAAAGGACTTGTAACGACTGACTTCGGCGGTGAATTTAACTACAAGTGGACAGAAGTTGCAAAATAACAAAAGTAAAAAGGTATCCTACGAAGGATACCTTTTTACTTTTATACAACTTTAACTACAGAGCTTCTTCTTCCCTTTATCATTCCTTTTATAGCTAAAGTCTTCACTGCTACTAATTGTGTAACCAATACAATAACTAATAATGAAATAATATTTCTCTCTAAACTAACTCCTCCGAATATTATTGTATAATAGCCATTTGCTGCATATGTTACTTGAAATGGTTTGATACGTTTTAGAAAGCATTTCAGTACCTCCCTCACAACTTCAATTTACCATATACATACAAATCATTTTTGATTTAAATTGCGGATGAGCCCTTGTGACTGCAGGATAATAATTTATTTTCAACACATACATAATTACATGTTTTTGGGAAAAACTTGTATAGAACGAATTTACATAAGGAGGAATTTATAATGAGAATTCTACTATCAGTTTTATTAGCTCTTATGCTAGTACCTGCATTAACAGGATGTAAAGCGCCTGCAAAAGAAGACACAACTTCTAATAAAAAGACGACTGAAGAAGCAAAAAATGAGGCTCCTGCAGATTTAAAACTAAACTTTAATGAATTTAGTTTAGATGCAGACTATCAAGATACGAAGAAAGACTACGAAGCTGATTATAAAAATGTAGCCGCTGATAAGAAAATGGAAGCAAAGCTTGAAGACCATAAAACAAATGCAAAGTTTACAGGTGACGAGGCTATTACAAAATTAAGCCCACTTCTACAAGAATTAAAATTTGATAAAGATACTGCTGACCAAGAAGTAATCGATCAAGTAGTGAACGTGTTCAAACTTGATAAAGACTACCAAAAATTCGATTTAGAAGTTGTCTTCTCTGATGGAACGAAAAAAGAATATAAAAGAGAAATAAAATAAAGAAGTAGGCAATTGCCTACTTCTTTATTTTTTAATTTTTGCGTATCTTAGTTCTGGACTAGAACCGATAATGAACTGAACACCAGATACTGATGGTTTTTGTAAATATGAAGCACTTGGGAAAATAATTGGGATTAATGGTGAATCTGTAAACATAATATCTTCCGCTTTATGCAATAAGTCAAAACGCTTATCTTCGTTTTGTTCAACTTTTGCTTCTTTTACTAAAGCGTCAAATTCTTTATTATGCCATTTTGCATAGTTATTCGGACCATCACCTGCATATAAATCTAGTTTAGTAATTGGATCTAATAAAGAGCCGCCCCATCCCATATAAGCTAATTGGAAATCACTTTGCTTGTATGTGTCGATGTAACTCTTCCACTCTTTATTTTCTAATTTAATATCTACGCCAAGATTTTTCTTAAACATTTCTTGCATTGCTTCTGCTACTTTTTTATGTTGTGTATCTGTAGTGAATTTTAATGTTACTTCAGGTAATGTAGACCACCCTTGTTCTTTCATACCTTCTTCTAATAATTTTTTCGCTTCTGATGGATCAAATTTAACGTAATCACCTTTTTCTTTACGGAAATCACGACCACTTTGTGTTTTTGCTCCTTCTGGAACGAATGCATATGCTTCTTGCGCATTATTTTTATACAGTTTTTCAACGATAAATTTACGATCAACCGCTAATGAAAATGCTTTACGTACTTTCGCATTTGTAAACGGCTCTTTTTCTACGTTAAACGAATAAATATAAGATGAGAATCCTGCAACACGCTTATATTCTTTATTTCCTTTTTCTTTTTCAATCATCTCTTGTGGTAAACCACTTAGTAAATCTAATTCTTTTGATTTAAATAATTGATACGCTGTTTTAGAGTCTGGAATAATACGAAACTCAATTTCTTTTAATGTTACCTTTTTATCGTAGTATTCTTTATTTTTTTGTACTGTAATAGCCTGGTTATGCTTCCATTCTTTTAATGTGAATGGTCCGTTCGTAATTAACTCTTTTGGATCTGTTTTTAATTTATTATTATCATCAATTGATTTTTTAGATAATGGAATGAATAATGAACTTGCCAATTTTTGTTTAATAGAAGACACTGGGTGCTCAAGTGTTACCTTTAATGTTTGAGGATCAATGACTTGAATGCCAACTTGTCCTTCTTCACCTTTTCCAGTATTGTATGCCTCTGCCCCTTTAATAAAATACATTTCTGTTGCATTCATAGAACCCGTTTTCGGATTTAATAATCGCTTCCATGCAAATTCAAAATCATTTGCTGTAATAGCAGAACCATCTGACCATTTAATATCTTTCTTTAAATGAATTGTATACTCAGTTCCATCAGCATTTACTTCTTCTTTCTCTGCTAATTCATTTTGATATTTCCCATCACTATCTTGCGTATATAAGCTTGAGAATAAATGTCCAATTACATAACCTGAAGTACTATCTGTCGCAATAGCGGAATCAAGTGTATATGGATCGCTACCAATATTCGTTACTAATCGATCTCCTTCTCCCTTACCAGCACTCGCCTTTTGCGTCTCTTTCTTACCGCAAGCGACAGAAGTAATTGCTAAAACAGTCATAATGACAAACAGTAAAAACTTCTTCATCCTACATTCTCCTTTAACCCGAAATTTTTGGTGTTGATGCTAACAATGTTTTTGTATAAGAATGTTGTGGATTACGGAAGACTTCGTCCGTATTTCCAAATTCAACAAGTTCTCCTTTGTATAAGACAGCTACTTTTTCACATAAATAGTGAACCATCGGTAAATCGTGCGCGATGAATAAATATGTATAACCTTGTTCTTTTTGGATTTTTTGCAGCAGATGTACAATTTGAATTTGCAATGAAACATCTAATGCTGAAATTGGTTCATCAAGAATTAATACTTCTGGCTCACACAATAACGCTCTTGCAATAGCAATTCGTTGACGTTGTCCTCCGCTAAATTCGTGCGGATAGCGATCAATATATCGTCTATCTAATCCCACACGTTCTAGCGCATCACCTGCTACTTTATCCTTTAATCCTTTATCACCTAAACCGAATGAAATATAACCTTCCGTTACGCTATCGTGTACTTTCCAGCGCGGATTTAACGCTGCTGTGGAATCTTGAAAAATAAACTGTACTTTCTGTAAGAAATCACGTTTATGAGCTGCCTTCAACTTGTGAACAACTTGACCGTTATAATCAATTTCACCAGACGTTGGGCTCTCGATCCCAGCTATGAGCTTACCAAGTGTTGTTTTTCCTGAACCACTTTCACCAATAATGCCAAGTGTTGTTCCTTTCGGAATAGAAAGTGATATGTCTTTTAACGCTGTGATTTCTTTACTTTTACTTCCATACGTTTTCGTTACTTGCTTTATAGTAATTAAATCTGTCGTCATGAGGCATTCACCTTCTCTTTTGATTTTGCTTTATTATGCTCTAGAACATGTTGCCAACAATGTGAACTATGCTCCTTAGAATATGTGGTTCTCTCTGGAAAACGATGAATACATTCTTTTATCGCTACTGGACAACGATTTACAAAAGGACAACCAAAGCTATTTAATGTTTCAATGGAAGGTGTCGTTCCTTCTATAGCACGTAATACCTTTTCAGAATCATCCATATTCGGAATTGCTTGTAGTAAGCTTTTTGTGTATGGATGTTTAGGGGAACCTATCACTTCCTCTATCGTTCCTTTTTCAACGACACGTCCCCCGTACATAACAACTACTCGATCAGCTACTTCACGTACAAGTGCCAAATCATGTGTAATTAATAAAATACTCGTATTTTGTTTTTCTTTTCTTTCTTTTAATAGCCCCATAATTTGTTTCTGAATCGTTACATCTAACGCTGTTGTCGGCTCGTCTGCAATTACAAGCTTTGGATGACAAGCAAACGCAATTGCTAAACAAATACGCTGCCTCATACCTCCGCTTAATTGATGTGGGTACTGTTCAAAGCGTTTCTCTGCTTCATGTATCCCTAAACCTGTTAACAAGTTAATCGCAATTTCCTTCGCTTCTCTTTTCGATTTTTTCCCATGTTGCAAAACTACTTCTGTAATTTGTTTGCCTACCTTCATCGTTGGGTTTAAAGATGAAAGCGGATCTTGAAATATAAAGGAAATATCTTTTCCGCGAATTTGATTCCATTCTGACTCTTGTAAATTCGTTAATTCCTTTGCTTGGAAAGCTATATTCCCATCATCGATATGAATTGATTCTTGATTCAAGCCGATAATGGATTGTGCTGTGACACTTTTTCCCGAACCACTTTCTCCTACAAGCGCAACTATTTCACCTTCGCTAATAGAAAAGGAAACATGCTTCACAATTGCTTGTTTACTATTCTCTTTTTCAACGGCTAACGTTACGTTTTCTAAAGATAAGATTTGTGCCATGTTTTTTCTCCTTTCGATTCCGTTTGACGATTTTTGGATCAATCGCATCTTGCAAACCATCACCAATTGCATTAAATGCGAACATAATGAGAGCAATCATGATTGCTGGGAAGAATAGCTGCCACCATTCTCCGCTCAATAATGTCCCAAGTGCATCATTCGTCATCGTCCCCCAGCTTGCTGCCGGTGATTGCACTCCTAGTCCGATAAAGCTTAAAAATGATTCTGAGAAAATAGCTGCTGGAATTGTAAATGATAAATTTACGATAATAATGCCTGTTAAGTTCGGAATTAAATGCCCGTATATAATTTTCATATGTGATGTACCTAATCGCTCCGCTGCAATAACAAACTCTCTTTGTTTTAAAGATAAAACTTGCGCCCTAACGAGACGTGCCATACCAATCCATCCTGTTAATGCAAGGGCGATGATAATGGTAAAAAGACCTGGTTTCATAACAATTAATAATAAAATAACAATCAATAAATACGGGATACCGTATAACACTTCGATTCCTCGTATAATCCACTCATCAATTAATGTCCCAAAGCGATTGCGCCCTCTCACATATCCACTAAATCCTCCAATTAGCACACCAAGTCCTATATCAAGAGCAGCTGCCACTAATCCAACTGTTAATGAAATTTTCCCGCCAGCCCAAGTACGTGCCCATATATCTCTTCCCAAATCATCTGTTCCGAACCAATGCTCACTACTAGGTGGTAAGTTTGTGGCCTCTTTTACTTGTTCACTCGCAGTAAATGGCGTTAAACTTTCACCAACAAGCGAGAAAACAATAATGAGTAATAACGTCACTGATCCTAAAACTGCGATTGGATTCGATATAAACTTACGAAACACTTCTTTCTTTCTGCTAATTTTTTGCTGATCTTTATTTATCGTTAATTCTTTTTTCTCTTCTTTCGTTAATAACTGTTCATTAATCTCATAAGCACCCATTTAAATATCCCCCCTCCTTATGTAATAGAACGAATACGCGGATCAACAATGCGATGAATAATATCTGTAATGAAAATACAAGCAATTAATAATGCACTATAGAAAATCGTTGTTCCCATAATCACCGGATAGTCTCGGTTAAAAATACTATCTACAAAATATTTTCCTAGGCCAGGAATTGAAAAGATTTTTTCAATAACGAAAGTCCCTGTTAAGAGTCCAGCCATTAACGGTCCAACAAATGTAAGTACTGGAACAATCGCATTTCGAAGAGCGTGTCTTATAATAATCTTCTTAATTGGTATACCTTTTGCTCTTGCTAGCTTAATATAATCACTCTGCAGTACTTCGATCATATTAGAACGAACAAACCTTGTAATAACTGCGATTGGCCCTAACGCTAATGCAAAGGATGGCAATACCGTATGTTCGAATGTTCCCCAAGAGGCTACTGGTAAAAACTCAAATTGGATAGCGAATACTTGTATAAATAGTGGCGCTAAAATAAAACTTGGAATAGAAATACCTAAAATTGCGAGCAAACTCACACTATAGTCAATTACTCTCCCATGATAGAGAGCAGCAAATGTCCCTGCCGCAATTCCTACTAACAATGAAATAACAAGTGCTTGTAGACCAATAATTGCTGATGGACCAAAGCCAGTTGTTATAATTTCTGATACACCTTGCCCGGTTGATTGAACAGATTCACCAAAATCAAAATGAACTACACCGTCTAAATAAGCAACATATTGATTCCATAACGGTTCATCAAGGTGATACTTCGCTCTCATGTTTTGGATCACTTCTTCAGGAAAGATTTTTGCATCTGATGAAAATGGATCTCCCGGAATAATATGCATAATTAGAAATGTCACTGTCGTAATAACCCATAGTGTAAACACCATAACCGATAATTTTTTAATTACATACACTTCAATAACCCCCTAAACACATGAATTTACTTTGTTTTATGGATGTACTTTTTCCATTACTTCCTTTTCTCTTTTTAGAATACAAAAAGCCTTGATCTTTAAAAATAAGATCAAGGCTTAACAAACAAAGGCCCATCACTTATCTTTCAAGACTTGCTTGCTGGAATTAGCACGGTGTTCCTATTACAGAACCCGCTGCTGAGGTGTCATAGGGCCAGTCCCTCTACCTCTCTGGATAAGTAAATTGCTATATTATTATTTGGTTCAAATTGTATATTTCGAATTATAATTCTGAAAAATTGAAAAGTCAATCAAATTGGATAAATTTAGAAAAATCAGTTTTTAATTCATTTATCGAAATTACAGTTTTCGGCTTATAATAAAAAGAAATAATGTTAAAGGAGTTATAAGATGGACCCCTTACTTCTTGCTACTATAGGATTACCCTTAACAATCGTTATACTTGTCATCATCGGCTCCTATAAACTCTTTATTAAAAAGAAACGTATTACTTCTTTTTATACTCCTTTCGATAATATTACCGGGCAAACTATTTCCGAATTTCACGAAGAACAGAAAATATTAGTATCTGAGGATGAAGACGGAGATGGCAAGAAGAAAAAATAACCCTGCACAGGCAAGGTTATTTTTTCGTTTCTGCTTGAAAACGTTTATAGTATGTCGATGCTGTTGCAAAATTAATTTCTATATCACGAATCAACGATGAATCTTCTTCTTTAGCTAACTTCTGTAATTTTTTCATCGCTTGTTCTGATTCATTCAAGAAACCAACATATACCTCATGTTCTTGCTCTTTCGACTTCGGAACACGAATTTCTTTACGTATATGATCAATATCTTCTAACATGCTCGTTGTTACCTTTTGCACGTCTTCTTTATATGTAGCATTCGTTATTTCCTTACCGCCCTTTTCTTTTGCCACTTCAAATAACTGGAGTGCTTTATTAATTTCTTTATTCATTTTTATATCGTATTTTTCATGTACTGCAAGGTATTCTTTCATCTCTTCTGTTTGTTCAGTAGATTGCTCTACCTTTTCTTTCGGTTCTTTCGTATCTTTATTTCCATTACATCCTGCTAGAAGGATCATACTTCCCATTACAGCAATACCCAAAACCTTCTTCATCTCTTCTTCTCCTTTTATCTACAGCTATTACTCGTTATAGTTTCTTTTATCTCCACTTGTTATTATACCGAGAACTCCCTACTTTTTACACTTAAGACGACATCGTAATATATATACCAACATGTTTGTCACAGTATCGTCACTTTATACAAATAACTTTTGCAATGCTTTACTACATCACCTTACAAAACTGTAAGCACACATAAAGAACAAACCATGCTAGACTTACATATGCATAACGCAAACATATGTAAGGTTTTAAGGAGAATCATCTATGTACAACACAATGCCTTTTATGGGAGAAGATATTCGTGTCCTTATTCGCGAAAAATCACTTCATATCGAAAATACAGAGAGCCTTCGCCGCGTATTAAAGAAGAAGCATGCTCCATTTAAGTTAGCTCAATATTTAAAACAACAACATACAAATCAATTTCATACCGTGCTAAATATATCGGATAAATCATTAACAATCGAAATCATCGGTCATGTCTACATTGGAAACTTTGCAGATACCTTAAAGGAAATCCCACGTATACCGAAGATTGCTCCTATTATCGTTAAAAAAGCGTATAAAATTACTGACCATACCGATATTATCGACTGTGGGGAAAAAGAAGTCGATAGTAATCGCTGGGTGTGGGATAAACTTGCTGTTTTATATGATACGATCATGAATAATATGTATGAGGTATTTCAAAGAAATGAAAAAAAGAACTAATTCAAACATTCCCTTTGAATCAGTTCTTTTTTGTTAAGCCTCTAAATTTTGTCTTTGTTGCAGTTCAAACTGCTTCTCACTTCTTCTGGCCATAAATAGATAACATAATACTGCTCCTACTTCACAAAGCGCAATAACAACACCCATCGGTAACGCTGTATTACTCCCACCAATACCTACTAGCGGAGCGACAAGCGCTCCTGAAATGAACTGTAATAAGCCTAATAAAGCTGACGCTGTTCCTGCAGCTTGCTTCTGATTTCTCATCGCTAATGAGAACCCAGTTGTTGATACAACCCCGACACTTGATACAACAAGGAATAACGAACATAAAACACCGATTAAACCTATTCCTAGTACGATTGTCAGTAGTAAAGATAGGCCACCAACAGCTGCGATAATAATACCAGCAACAAATAATGTCTTCTCATTCACTTTCCCCGCTAAACGACCCGTTACCTGACTAGCAATAATAATACCGATGCCGTTAATCGCAAAGAATAAACTAAATTGCTGTGGTGATGCTCCGTATATGTTCTGCAACACAAATGGTGAGCCCGAAATGTATGCAAACATTGCCGCTGTTACTAATCCTTGTGACAATGCATATCCCATAAACAGACGGTCCTTTAACAATTTTCCGTACGTCGCCAAAGTCCCTGACAAACCACCCGTTTCTCTTTCTTCAGGAGGTAATGTTTCACGCAATACAAAAGTAGCTGAGATTAACATGAATACGCTAATTGCTCCAAGAACGATGAAAACACCGCGCCACGTTGTAAACTGTAATAATTGCCCCCCAATAATCGGTGCCAAAATAGGTGCTGCTCCGTTTACTAACATAAGCAGTGAGAAAAACTTCGTCATTTCAGAACCTGAGTACATATCACGTACCATTGCACGTGATATAACAATCCCGGCTGATCCTGAAGCTCCTTGTAGGAAGCGCAATAATACTAATGTCCAAATAGATGGCGCAACAGCACAAAGTAAAGAAGAAGCAACATAAATAATAAGAGCAATAATAAGTGGTTTGCGTCTTCCGTAAATATCGCTAATTGAGCCAACAAATAATTGTCCTACTGACAGCCCAAGCAAACAAGCTGTTAATGTAAGCTGCGCTAGGGATGCACCTGTTTGCAAATCATCCGTTAACTTCGGTAATGAAGGCAAATACATATCAATAGATAATGGCCCAATCGCCGTAAGTGTTCCTAATACAAGAATCATCCATAACCTGTTTGCCTTTACAGGTTTGTATATTTCGTGATTAACTTCATTCACTTTTTCAATTCACCCTTTCCTATACACACTGAATCGTAACAATTATAGTTACATCATAAACATACGTCAAGTACAGCGCATTTTCCTCTTTCATAATGTAAAAAAAAGCGATAGAAATTCTATCGCTTTACTTTTTCACATTGCTATTCGTAAATTTAGATACCGAGGCCATCGTCTCTCCTGTATCTAAATATGTAATTTGAATTGGGTCTCCTACTTCTGTAAACATAGCATACGGGAATTTCTTCACTGGTATCATAAATACCTTTTGTTCATTCTCTAAAAGTACGTACACGATTGTATTTTCACCTGATTTCTCTTTATATACACGTTGTACAATACCTTCTTTTTGCGCTTCTTTTCCTGTTGAGGTTGGTCTAAAGGTATCACCATTACCGCTCATTACGTTTTTATAATTCTCAAGCGCTTCTTTCTGCGTCGAACCTGTCGCAAATATTTTTGCATTAGCAGCATATACAACTGTATGTGCACGTACTAGGCCTCCGTCATCAACAACCGGAATAATCCAAGCTGGTTTTCCGTATACGTTATAAATGACAGGCATTGTCCCATGCCATTTCTCTCTCTTAAAGGAATTATCCACTACTTCTGTAGCTGCTGAACCATCCATAATCCCCTTCACTTCTTTTCCATTATAGTAATATAGCTTGCCTGTGCGTGCATCTACTAATGAATAGCCTAGGGCTGAATCTACTCCTTCTTTTGGAGAAGTAAAGTCTGTAAAATAATACAGTGTTCCATCTTTACCAAAGATCGGGGTCACGCCTTCTTTCGTTCCCCACTCAGTCGGAATTTTCATATCTGTTTGTGAGAATTTCGTATTCCAAAATCCGTGAATATATTTACCAAAGTACGTATTTAACGTAGATGCAGTCTCATGATTTAATACACCATCAACAAATTTAGGTGCCTTTCCTTTATCATATCTTTTCACTTCACCTGTTTGTGCATCTACTACGACAACACCTTCTACCTCAAATCCAGATCTTCCTGAAATAAATTCACCATACGTCATTGTATAATATGGTTTTCCTTTATCATCAACCTCAAATTTAGGTTTTCCTTTAAAGATTAAATTTGGTTCTGCTTGCCTTACCACACGCTCTAAATTATTACCAAAAAACATGCTTGGCACATATTTCATTTTATAACCGAGGTGCAGTTTCGCTTCCGCATCAGGATTCGTACCTGACATCGTTACATACCCTGGAATTGTCTCAGCTTTACGCGCTTTAAAAAATCCTGAAACTTCAATCGGCGCTACATATAAAGCTTCGCCGTTTACCATTTGTGGCGTTAATTCTCCTAGCTCAAAATAAGCTACTTTCGGAATATCACCAAATACTTTTTTCATCTTATTCTCCGCTGTCTTTGGCGGCACTGTAAACGGCTGATCATTTTCAGTAAATGGCTCTGAAATATCTTTCTCTATCTTAACAACAGAATCATATTTCTTTTGCGAGATTACTATATCGTGCAAATAACCAAAGTAGCCGTAACTTGCGAGTAAAATAAACATTAGAAGTCCTTTTAATGTACCTTCTAATTTCCCTATTTGATCTTGTGAAAATAAAACAAGCCCAATTAAAATTGCTACTGCAACAGAATAATGAGTAAGAATCGAGTCTACTCGATCATCAATTAGCCAAAAGTATTCATAGATTGCAATACCTATCCAAAATAAAACAGGAATAACTAAAATAGATGATTTCTTACCCTTTACAACCTTCTTATCTCCCTTCTTATCCACTGCTCGAAGCTTACTACTACTTCTTGTCCATGGAATCAAAAACAAAGTAAGAATAGCTAAAACTACAAATTTCATCAAAGGCACTGTCCCCTTTTCTTTTGTATTCCCTTTTAGTATAACAAATAAAGGGTATTAAGGTGAAAATAGGAATAGTTATATTTTTTTACTACTTAATACAATCCCGCTCACTACATATAGAATAGATGCAATATAAAAAATTGTACCAATCGTAAAGAAATCTACTAAATATCCCGTGGCAATAACCGCTACTGCTCCGCCAATGGATGTCCACACATGGTATTTTCCAATCTCATAACCAGCCTTTTCCTGCGCAACCTTTCGTGCTAATGAAGTCTTCTCAGTATTACGCTGCACAGCACCTAAAACTCCCATTACAATTTGAAGAATATACACATGCCATACTTCCGTGGCAATCGGAAAGCAAAGCATTAAGATTGCCATGGACCAAGCGTATATGATTAATAATTTTTTATCACCTACTTGATCAGATACCTTTCCCACTAGTGGATATACAAGTGCTGATGTTAAAGCAAATAAGCCATACGCCCAGCCAAATTGCGAGAAGCTATTTCCAACGTTTCGAAGTAATAATATATAAAAAGGAAATACCATACTTCCTGCCATCATGATAATACTTTGCGAAGCCACAAATCTTCTATATGTCATTTCGTATACTCCCTATAAAATAAATTAACAAATCTCTCTTCTGAATCTACTTCCTTCTTTTTCTTGAGAAATTCTTCAATACGAGGATATGCCCTTTTTAACTGCTCTTTCGTTGGATAAGAATAGTACGGCAAATAGTAACTACCGTTATGCTTTAAAGTAACATCAATCATCTTCCGAATGACATCCTCTGTTTTCTTTATCTCACTCTCTGAGCGTCCCTGGTTAATCAAAAGAACCAGCGCAAACATATCATCTTTCGCATAGGACAAAACTGCATTTTCATTCTTTTCCACGTAACGAATCGTAATGTTGAGTAAATTAAACTCTTCTTCATTTAATGCGTTACGTAAATCATCTATATACTCCGTGAAAGCATCTATAGGCACAAAGTATTCTTGTAACACTTCGGTCCTATTTGGATTTTCATATTCCATAAAAGCACTATCTGATCTCATAACATTATTACGCGTCTCATACTTTCCATCTGTACGTTCAAAATAACCTCTTTGTATATCCCAAAATGTATTCTTTCCCCAATCACTATAACGTGATAACCCAAGTAAAAATTTAGGTGCAGCTATAATATTTTCTTCCTTTAATTCACTGTACTCTTCTCTCATATTTTGATTTTGTGCCAAAGTATAATCCGTCACATACATCTCTTTTAAAAATGAATTTGGAGCAACAGAAATACGCGCTAAGTGCATACGAACATTCTCATCTCTTTTCACTTTCTCTTTGAAATAAGATGCGTATTCTTTATAATCTATCATTCTCGTGTGCATTTCATATAATTCATCATCTGTTAACTTCAGCGTCACATCTAAAATAACTCCAAATAAACCGTAACCCCCAATGACATATGGAAATAACTCTGCATTTTCTTCTCTACTTACATTACGTATCGTACCATCTGCCATTAACAATCTAAATGAATCTACTGTATCAATTAGTGCCTCATGACGAATATCACGCCCATGTACATTTACACTTAATGAACCACCAACAGTAAAAATATTTTGAGACTGCATGACCTGTACCGCAAGGCCATATGGATTTATTTTCTTCTGAATATTATTCCACGTGACACCACTTTGAACTGTAATTCGCTTCTTCTCTGGATCAAATTCTAATATTTTATTATATCCTTTCATATCGAGCATCGTGCCATTCGGATAATATGTCTGTCCTCCTTGGCTATGTTGCATGCCTGCAATGGAAATTTTCTCTCCTGAAACTTTTGCATCTCGCACTAATTTTATTAACGAGTGCTCTTCCGTAGCACTTTCAACACGTTTTATTTTTGTCGGAAGCAATTTACCTACATCACTCATAATAGGATGATCAATTTGTTTTTTATACGTATGTACAGACGTTGCAAGCAAAACCGTATATGCGACAATGACCACTGCTATCTTTCTTTTTTTCAAAGGACACTCTCCTTATTAGCAACAAAAAGAGATACCCGTTCTTTCAGGTACCTCTCTTGACAGTGATTACTTTGCTGCTGGCAATTGTATTGGATCAAATTTATCATACGATGTAAACTTCGCATCCGTAATAATGTGCGCTTTATCCTCACCATTGCTACTCATAACCATATCTATCTTTGCTGATTCATATTTAAAATCTTTTGTAATAATATATTCTCCATCTATTTCTTCTATCTTTGCATTTTGGCCTTGTAGCATTTGTTTCTGCTTTTCATCCATACTAGCTAACATACTCTCTGTCTCTTGCCCTTTTAATGCAAACTTCAGCTTATAATTATCTCCACTTTTCTCCATCTTCACTTTATTTAAAATTTCCGATGGAATCTCTAAATTATCTACCATTCCTTGAGTCGCATTCATTCCGTTAGCATTTAATTGTTCCTCTGGTACAGACATCACTTCACCCGTATTAGGATTTTTCAACTGACCAGCAATTTTGCCACCCACATCATAAACAACAACCTCTGTACCAGAAACATTCATTTCAGAACGAGAATTTTTTTGCTTCGGCTCTAATTGCATTTTGGCCTTTATTACATTCATCTCTGTTCCTTCAGCCTTTATTCCCACATCATATGTCATCGTTACATTTTCTTCGTTTTTAAAAGCTTCATTCGCTTTATTGAAAACATCCTTCGCTGTTAATTCCTTTTCTTTCTGCACAGCTTCTTTTTTCGGCTCATCAGTCTTTTTTGTTTTCTCATTACTACACCCTACTCCTAGACCGACTGCAAGTACTAAACTTGAAATTAAAATAATTTTTTTCATAACGTCCCCTCCTTCCCAAAAATAATATCATCTCTTTTCCTATGAAATCTATATAATTCGTAATATTCTTCTTTAAATTTATTTCCTATATAGCAACATGTTTGAGAAAAAGTTTAAATATGATGTAAATAATAACAACTCATTTCAGGAGGTCATTATGAAAGCTATTATTTGCACAAAGTATGGACCACCTAATGTTCTCCAGCTTCACAATATAGAAAAGCCTAAACCTAAGAAAAATGAAGTATTAGTTAAAATTCACGCAACAAGTGTATCGACTGGAGATTGTAGAATACGTGGCTTTAATAGCCCCCTCTTATTTTGGATTCCTATGCGGATCATATTAGGTTTCAGAAAACCGAGAAAACCTATACTTGGCGTAGAGTTATCTGGTGAAATCGAAGACATTGGATCAGATGTAACACAATTTAAAAAAGGAGATCCAGTTTTTGCATTAACAGAACTAAACCTTGGTGGTTATGCGGAATATACATGCGTGCATGAAAGTGGATTAATAGCATTAAAACCTACCAATGTGACATATGAAGAAGCTGCCGTTATTCCTTTTGGCGGAACTTCAGCATTGCACTTCCTTAGAAAAGGACAGATAAAAAAAGGGCAACAAGTACTTATATACGGCGCCTCTGGGTCAGTAGGGACAGCTGCCGTACAGCTTGCTAAATACTTCGGGGCGACTGTCACAGCCATTTGTAGTAGTTCGAATTTCGATTTAGTAACAGCTTTAGGGGCAGACAACGTAATTGATTATATGAAAGAAGATTTTACTAAGCGGGGCGATCACTACGATATTATATTTGACGCAGTTGGAAAATATAAAAAGTCTCTTTGTACAGATGCATTAATGCCTAATGGAAAATATGTATCTGTGAACGGAATGATGGCAAAGGTCAGTAAAGAAGATATGAACCTACTAAAACAACTAGCTGAAACAGAAAAGCTAAAACCTGTTATTGATAGAACTTACCGATTAGAAGAAGTTGTAGAAGCCCATACGTATGTAGAAATGGGCCATAAGAAAGGAAACGTTTCAATTACCTTAAAATAAAATATATTCTGAAAATACCATTGACAATTTTTTTTGTACGATTTACTATTAGTACCATATTCAAAACTACATACACATACTCTTATCAAGAGTGGCGGAGGGACTGGCCCGATGATGCCCGGCAACCGAGCTTATGACGTATAAGCTAAGGTGCTAATTCCTGCAAAACGAGTTTTCGTTTTGGAAGATAAGAGAGGAATCTATTTCGTCTATTCGGCACCTCTCTTATTTTTGGGAGGTGCTTTTTATTTTGGAACGTATATGAAGGGGGATTTATAGATGAAAAAGGTATTATTAAGCATTGTAAGCGGAGCAGTATTATTATTAGGCGCATGTAGCGTGAGTTCAGATAAAGAGGTAAAAGCATTAGACGAGAAAAAGATTACTGTCGGTGTAACAGGTGGGCCGCATGAACAAATTTTTGAAAAGGTAAAAGAAGTTGCCGCAAAAGATGGCCTCGAAATTGATATAAAAGTATTTAATGATTATGTAGCGCCAAACGTATCTTTAGATGAAAAAAGCCTTGATGTAAATAGCTACCAAACAAAATCGTATTTAGATGTATTTAAAGCTGAACGCAATATGAAATTAGCTGAAGTATTTTCAACAGTAACATTCCCTATGGGCGTATATTCTAAAGATATAAAAGATGTAAAAGACTTAAAAGACGGCGATGCAATTGCTGTACCAAATGACCCAACGAATGAACTGCGAGCTTTAAAATTATTTGAAAAAGCAGGGGTTTTAAAAGTTGATCCAAAGGCTACAGAAAAAGCGACTGCAAAAGATGTAATTGAAAATCCAAAAAAATTAAAGATTGTCGAATTAGAGGCATCTCAATTACCAACGCAACTAAGTGAAGTGAAAGCAGCTGCAATTAACACAAACTTTGCATTAGGTGCAAAATTAAGTCCAGCGAAAGATTCTATTTTCCGCGAAGGAAAAGATTCACCATATGTGAACTGGGTCGTTGTTCGTACTGAAAATAAAGATGATGCCGTTGTAAACAAATTAAAGAAAGCTTATCAATCTAAAGAAGTAAAAGAGTTTATCGAGAAAAAATTTGATGGTTCAGTTTTACCATCTTGGTAGGAGCTGACGATAATGATTGAATTAAAAAACATATCCAAAGTATTTTCAACAAAAAAAGGGACTGTTGAGGCTCTTAAGTCTACTTCCCTTAAAGTAGAAAAAGGCGAAGTATTTGGAATCATTGGGTATAGCGGCGCTGGTAAAAGCACATTGATTCGATGTGTAAATTTATTAGAAAAACCAACGACAGGAAATATCATTGTAAACGAACAAGACTTAACAACGTTATCGACAAAAGAACTAGCAAAAGCGAGACAAAAAATCGGAATGATCTTTCAAGGATTCAATTTACTTAAAACTGTTACCATCTATGAAAACATTGCATTACCTTTACGCCTTGCTGGCATTCCAAAAGCGGAAATTAAAAAAAGGGTAGAAAAATATTTACGCATTGTCGATCTTTTCAATCGAAAAGATGCTTATCCAAGTGAACTTTCTGGCGGTCAAAAACAGCGCGTTGCAATTGCACGTGCACTATCACATGAGCCTGAAGTGTTATTAAGTGATGAAGCAACGAGCGCTTTAGATCCAGAAACAACTGATTCTATTCTTGATTTGTTATTAAAGATTAACGAAGAAATTGGAATTACGATTTTACTCATTACACACGAAATGAACGTTATCCAACGTATATGCGACCGCGTTGCCGTTATGGAACATGGATCTGTAGTCGAAAGCGGGACTGTGAAAGATATTTTCACAAACCCACAACATGTAACAACGAAGAAATTTGTAAATAGCGCCTTTGCAGCTAAAATTCCAGAAGAGGTACAGAAAGAACTACAGAATACTGGAGAAATTGTAACACTTTCATTTATTGGCACTACTTCAGGTGAACCTGCCTTAGCTGTTGCCACAAAACGTTTCCAAGTGTATCCGAATATTTTATCCGGTAATATTACGCAGTTAAAACATGAAGCATATGGGAAACTAGTCGTTCATATGCAAGGAGAACAAAATGAAATCCACCGTGCTTTATCATTTTTACAAGAGCAAGGAATCATCGTAGAAGGAGGTAGAACAGATTATGGGAAACAAGTCCTTTTTGGATGAATGGGGTAAAGTCATATGGGAAGCCACAATTCAAACCTTTCAAATGACATCTATTTCATTACTCATCTCACTCCTTATTGCACTGCCACTTGGCGTCACACTTGTTTTAACGAGACCTGGTGGGCAGCGTGAAAATAAAATCATCTATCCTATTCTTAATACAGTTATTAATATCATTCGCTCTCTTCCATTTATCATTCTATTATTCTTCATCTTACCTTTTACAAAGTTTCTAATGGGAACATCCATTGGCGTGCAAGGTGTTATCGTACCACTTGTCGTCTTCACAGCTCCCTATATCGCACGTTTAATGGAGACAGCCTTACTAGAAGTAGATCGAGGGGTTATTGAGGCCTATCAAGCGATGGGAGTCTCTACTATAAAAATCATTTGGCACGTCATGGTTAAAGAAGCTCGTCCCTCCCTTGTACTTGGATTAACAATTGCAACGATTGGCTTAATCGGCGCAACAGCAATGGCTGGTCTTGTAGGTGCTGGCGGGCTAGGGGACTTAGCATATCGCTTCGGACATTTACGCTATGAACCTGAAGTAATGTATGCAACCGTCTTTATTCTAATTATCCTCGTTCAAGGATTACAGTCTTTAGGTAATGGGGTTGCACGAAGACTGAAGAAAGATTAAAAAAGAAGGTATCTCACCAGGGTGAGATACCTTCTTTTTATCTTTTAAATCCGCCTTCTGAATGAATAACTTGCCCCGTAATCCACTCAGCTTCTTCACTTACTAAAAATTTAATGAGTCTAGCTGCATCTTTTGGCTCACCAATTCTGCCAAAAGGAAACATCGGCTTTAACCCTTGTTTTATCTCTTCAGTCATCCATCCTGTATCGGTTGGTCCTGGATTAATTGCATTCACTGTTATTCCTAATTGAGCTACTTCTGCTGACAACGTACTAGTAAGAGCATCAATAGCTCCCTTCGTTGTCGCATAAGCTAGTTCTCCTGCCATAGGACCTTGAAATTGCCCCGAAGTCATATTAACAATTCTACCACCAGATTTCTTATCAAATCCTCGGGCAAATTGACTACTGAGCAATGTAGTCGCACGAATATTAACCATATAATGCTTATCTAATTCTTCAGCAGTCAACGTAGAGAAATCATTATTCGTAGAATATGCTGCATTATTAATTAATATATGAGGGTACCCTAATTGTTCAGTAACTTTATTTAAAAGCTCTTTCGGTGCATCATTCCGAGTTAAATCTAACTCCATGCTCAATACTCTAACACCTTTTTGTAATAGCTCTTCTTTTAATTGTATTTGTTCATTTTTATCAACGCCCCAAGGCATCTCTTTATCATAATCCGTCCAATACGTAAAAAATATATCGTATCCTGCCTCAGCTAATTCTTTACAAATCGCTGCTCCTATACCGTCTAGACGACTTACGCCTGTAACAACTGCTACTTTATTTTTTAATTGGTTCATCATATACTCCTCCAAGTTTAAAGGACGCATATTTTATATAAGAGATATAAATTTCCCCACCTAGACCTCTGTCCTTACAAAAGGGATGTACAAGCCAACTATGCAGTCCTTGCATGATTTACAAATAGCTAAATAAACCCTCACTTATGAGAGAAAAATTCATCTATCCAATTTCTAATCATTACAAGTTCATCCACATATCGAGTCCTTGTCTCCTTTCCATATATCTCTGTTTCTATCATACCAATATGATGTACTATTTCAAATGATAAAAAAATAAAAACCAATATTCCATTCCAAACTTCTATCGAATTTATTATATTATAATATAATAAATAATGAAAATAATCAGAAAAATACTGGCAAATATTGACTAACCTTCTTATAATAAAACGTGGGGCTAATGTGAGAATTTAGTTTTAAACAAATAGGGGGAAGAAATATGTCAAAAAAATTACTTTCTTTATTTTCTGCAGTAATCGTAGCAGCTTTTGTAATAACCGGCTGTGGTCAAAGCGATACGACAAATAAAGAACAAAAAGAGAATGCAACAAAAGAAAGCAAAACGGAAAAAACAGATACAACGAAAGAAAGTAAACCTACTGAAAAAAAATCCGAAGATAAAAAAACTGAAGATAAAAAGCCTGAAAATACAGCTACTGGATCAAGCGACTACTCTAAGCTGATTTCCTATATGGAAAAAGAAACAGGTGGTAAAACAAAAGTTCTTTTTGAAAATAAAGAACCACAAGTCTATAAAGCTGAAGATGTTTCAGTATCAATGAATAGTTACACATTAGTTGAATTAAATGGATTCCATACAAACTTCGATATTCCGTTTAATCGTCAAACAGAAGGCGGAGTTATTCTTGTGAACTACAGCGTAAAAAATAGTTCAGCTAAAGATATTTATTATATGCCAGCATTGGACATGTCATTTACTGGCGCGCAGAAAGCATATAGTAACTATAAAGATTTAATTCCAAAAGAAGATCAGCTCCCAACTAAACTTGCTCCAACGAATGATTACTTAGTAAAAGCAGGAGAAACTATTTCTGGTTATATCGCTTATCCATTCGGAAAAGATGATCTAGCGAAAATTTCAAGTCTCTCAACAGTCTCAGTCACAGTCCCAACTGCACAAGCTAATAAAGGAAAATTTGATGCTCCAATCGGAAATCCTGGAAGCTTTTCATTAAGTTTAAACAAACAGGGTGCTGAAAAAGTTGCAACAGATAATACTTTCTACCAAGATAAAGCTACAGCTAATAACATGGGCGATAAAAAAATGTTAAAAGAGAAATCAAGTATTAATAACAATCAAGAATTAGGCGCTGTTAATGTTACATTAGACGGATACCAATTCACTCAATTCACACCAAATTCCGTCGAAGCTCCACGCTTTGCAAATTTTAAAAACGGTCTTGTTCTGTTAACAGTAAAATTCAAGCTTGATAACAAAGATGCTCAAGACGTTTCACTGTCTCCTATAAGCTCTACATTGAGAGTGAATGATGGTACACAATATACGATTAATGAAGGTATGCTATTAAATTATGACTATAATGCTTCAGTCAAAACAGGAACATCTGGAGAGTTACTACAAGTATATATTTTAGATCAAGAGCAGTATGAAAAGATTTGGAAAGACAAAAGCTTTGAGATTGAGTTAGGACCTATGAGAAATAAAGAAGCTAAAGATATTTCACAAGGTAAAAAAGCTAAATTTACATTACCTAAATAAATTAATAAATATATAATAGAAAAGGCATATAACATATGATTGTTATATGCCTTTTTCATTTTATAAAAACACCATTTTTGTTCACACTTTATCCATTGTGAATTTTTTCACAATGGATATATAATAAACATGTAAATAGAATATTGGAGGGATTTCAATGGTTATCAATTTTTTAAGAACTGATAAACGTGCTGCTTTCATATTATTATTTTTACGATTTTACATAGGATATGCATGGCTCGCTGCTGGGATAGGTAAAGTTTTCGGACAATCTTTTGATGCAAGTGGTTTTCTAAAGGGCGCTATCGCTCAAGCATCAGGTGACCATCCTGCAGTACAAAGTTGGTGGGCAGATTTTCTTCAAAATTTTGTTCTTCCAAACGCAGACCTATTTAGCTTTTTAGTTCAATGGGGAGAAATTTTAGTAGGTCTAGGTTTAATTTTAGGCGGATTAACAAAAACAGCTGCATTTTTCGGAATCATAATGAATCTTTCATTTTTATTAAGCGGAACTGTTAGTGTAAACCCAAATCTGCTTATTTTAACTATGTTCATTTTAGTTGCAGGGCAAAACGCTGGACGTATTGGATTAGATGACTATGTTTTCCCTAAACTTTTCCGTAAAAATAACCACGGAACATATAAATTAAGTAAAACTGCGTAGTAACAGTTTACTTTTAAAATATAAATAAGAAAAAGAGCCTGAGTATAGGCTCTTTTTCTTATTTATCCTAATTTAAACTTTTAACGAGCCACGAAAACCTCTGGCAGCATAGTAAGAGTCTGCTCCATTGTGGTACACGAAAACATGTCCGAAGCGATAATCGCAAAATAGAGCACCACCGAGTTCTCGAATATCTGAAGGTGTTTGTACCCAACTTGATGATTTCATGTCAAAATCCCCAAGTTGTTGCAATTCCCGATATTGTTCTTCCGTTAATAGTTCAATGCCCATAGCATTTGCAACATCAATAACATTATTTTCTGGTTTATGTTTTTTTCTTGATTCTAACGCTTCAAGATCATAACAAAGACTTCTGCGGCCTTTAGGACTCTCCTTTGAACAATCATAGAAAGTATATTCGTCCTTTTCTTCATCATAACCGACAACATCCGGCTCACCGCCAGTTACTTCCATTTCGTTAAGTGACCATAATTTTTCAGCATTAGCTTCTATCTTAGCTTCAACCTTAGCCCATTCAAGACCTTCATGGCGGTTCATATTTTTCTCAAAACGAGCTTGCAATACTTTCAATAACTCTTGACGTTTTTCTACTAGTAAGTCATTTTTATTTCCTGTCATATTAGTCCTCCCTGATGTGTGTACAGATATTAGTTTAAGTATATATTTTATAATAAATCATCTCAAGATGAAGACCGTTTCAGCCTTATGTCTTGTACAAACATCCATTATAAAGTTCTAAAACCCTCCATACTTTCTCCAAGAATATAGTGTGAAAACCACATCAAATTCTGCTTCATAATAGCTACATTCATTCCCGGCTGATTAGGACTATATGCCATTCCTTTAAATATAATTAATTCTGTATCCACTTCCATATCCATTAATCCTTGATATAGATCATATGCATTTGTAATTGGAATTCTTGCATCCTTTTCTCCATGCTGAATTAAGGTAGGCGTACAAGCTGATTCAATATACGTCATAGGTGATGTCTTCGTATATATCTCTGGATCATCCCATGGAGTATTTCCTAAATACATTCTAATAAAGTAAGGTATATCTGTATTTACATAATGGGTACTCCAGTTAGTGATTCCACCGCCAACTGAAATAGCTTTAAATCGACTACTAAATGTAGAACAGAAAGCTGATACATATCCACCGTTGCTCCATCCCATAACTCCTACTCTATCCTTGTCTACCATCCCTTTTTCTACTAGTTCATCCACTCCAGATATAACATCATCGTAGTCAGCAATCCCCTGTTTTCTATAGTTAGCTTTTAAAAATTCATTACCATAACCTGAACTTCCTCTGTAATTTGGTTCTAAAACGATAAAGCCTTTTTCAACAAACTGTTCAATCGGATATTTCTCATTGAAGCAGTCTGAAAATATCGGAAAAGATGCCCAAGCCGGACCGCCGTGAATTACTACTAATAAAGGATATTTTTTATTTATATCAAACTCTACTGGGGTGGATATAACCCCTTCTATTTCAAGACCATCACTACTTTTCCATGAGATGATTTCCCTGTTACTTTTAAGTTTCCCTTTGAAAAAGCTATTTTCATCCGTTATTTTTTCATCGTCTAAATAGATTTCAAAGGTTTCATTTGTTATTGCCTTATTGTAGGATATATATTTGCCATCCTTTGTTATAGAAGCATCCATTATAAAGCCATCTACTTTTTCGCTTAGTATTTCCACAGTTCCATCTTCAGCTAGCAACCCAATAAGATAATTCGTTTTATTCTGCCATCTAATTAAAATCCCTTTAGCTGTCCACTGTAATGGCATAACCGTACTATCAAAATCTGTTAAAGGTTGAATTAGCTCTCCATTATGAATATCATATATCTCTAACGTACTATCTTGTATATAGTTTCTATAGTAATCCCTCTCTCTTATGCTTGCTGAGTAACAAATTTTGCTGCCCTCTGGAGAAAAGCAAACACTCCCTCCCAACAATTTATCCACATTCAGCTTTTGTAGCTCTCCAGCTTTAATATGGAGTATGTATAGATCTCCATTTATATAATCTGCCATATTTGAGCTTGGTGTCGCCATAAATACAACCTTTTTACCATCATTTGAAATATCAAATTCATGGATATGAAAATCCTTACCATCAGTTAATCGATAAACAACTCTGTTCTCGTGTTCATCTGTATCACTTTGTATCACCTTTTCTATTTCAATGTAATATAAACAATTATTCTGGTGTTCTTTACTTACATGATGGAAATCTCCATATAATTCCTTACGTTTCTTTATTTCCTCACATTCTTTTGACTGTGCAACATAATAAAAACCTTTACCAGCAGGATCCCATTTGAATGTACTAATTCCTTCCTTCTCATCAGTAATTTGAACCTCGCTATAACCATCTAGCGACTTAACAAATATCTGATTTTTCCCATCACCAACTGGACTAAGATATGCGATACACTTAGCATCCGGAGACCATAATGGGTGTGTACTATCTATATCCCCATTTGATAATGGGTAACTCTGCTTCTTATCTTTTTCATATATCCATACATGATTCCTATATGTATTGTCTTTCCAATCAGCCGTCTTCTTTACAAATGCTACGTTTTTACCATCATCACTTATGTTTGTACTTGATAAGGTTGGTAATGAAATAACCTCTTCTATACTTAGATATGTTTTTTTAATCGTTTTCATCAATATCCCCCCTGAAATGTCCATAAATCTCTCGTCTCTTTTTGTCGTAATCAAAGAAATTGTTCATGAATACTTAAAATAATAATGGAAAATTCAGATAAATAAAAGTGAATTCGATAAAGTAAAACTTTAATCTATAGGGTTCTATCCACTTACCAATTCTAGATGTTATTTTTCGACACAAAAATACCCCTTTAGATAAAATATCTAAAGGAGTATTTTTATAAATTTATTTTAAAGCTATAACTATATGTTGGTCTAGGATAAACTTCAATTAAAATTGTGCTATAAATGTTGATTTTACAATAGAAGAAATCCATCCATCTTGAAAAAAGACTAATCAAAATGGATGGATATAATTTTGTGAAGGAGTTATTTTTTATAAAAAAGTTTGATTAAAACTTACTTAGAATTCTTTGATAGAAACGTCGCATCTTTTTTTCAAAACATCGTGACTTTATTTCAAAACCACAGCATTAATTGTTGTATATGAAAAGGCAGCAAATCCCCTTCTCCCTCAGCTATTCTTCCTAAATTCATATACCTTCCTATGGTACCTATTTTATGAAGCCATTGGAAGCCAATGCCTAGGATTTCAAACAGTGTTCTTTTTATACCGCCGTGCTTTTCTCCCATTTTTACTGGTAACTTGAAAGGGACCCGCTAAACACTGAAACAGGATGTTGGAACATACAAAAAAGTGCGGTGTGTATTTTTTCAGATAAATCTGCACCCTAAATAGTTAATCTATATTTTCAATCCAAGTATAACTTAAAATAAAATGTGAATATGAATATATTTAATATATCACTTACTTCTTAAAAAAACGGTTAACCCACAGCATTATCCCAATAGCTAATACTACAAAGAAAGATTTTTTTACATTATGTTCTTTAAATACTCCCTCTTGAAGTTTCATAGAATTATTTAAATTATCAACAACAGTCACATTTTGTAGATCTTTGTTATTTCCCTTCGAATTATCTTTCGCATTTGCTAGTACTTCCCCTGATTCCATAGGTGATTTTTTAATATGTGATGCCGTAAGCTTTTCATATATAAGATTAACAATTACAGAAAAAAATACTAACTGTAAAAGAAAACTTATTAGCATTTCTATTAACACAATAATTCTTAAATATCCTTTTGGGGTAACATCACCATATGAACCCCCAAAAAATGTTGTACCACTAAAATAAATGAAATCAAAGAAATAATTATCAAAACCACCATTTGGCCCTAATGAAAGATGTGTATTGGTTTTAGTCGTTTCAAATGAAATTTGTTGACCGGTGATAAAATTATACTTTGCTACGTGAACATTAGATGGATTATCAAAACACATATATACACTAGCAAAATAATAAATAACAATAGCACAAATACCAATAATGAATTGAATTAGAAATATAATAGACATATTACTTTTATACGCCAATATAAATTTTAATAAGTATACTGCAAGATATATAGTAAATAGTGATATTAACACTAAAAACAAAATCATTATATCACGATTAAAAAATTTAATTATATTGATTAAACTTATTAAGCCTATCAATGATAAAAATATATTTAAAAGATACATTTTACCTGGTTTTTTCTTAATCATATATACAGATATAATTGTTACAATTGAATAGAATAATATAATGATTATAATTATATTATGTATGTTTTCTATTTGTGTATCACCCGATTTAGATACACCTTGACTTGAGTAGTTTATAGCCCATAAACCCAATTTATTATTTTTAGCATTATTTTGTGCGTTGACTAAATCTAGATCTACAGCACTTCCTTTTAAGTTATCGGCCAGTATAGCATATCCATTTAATAACAAAAATTCATTTATACTTATGTTTTCATTTCCATTGAGATAAATTAAATACGTATTATCATAAACTTCTTTTAAAAGAACTTCTTTATTTAAAAGTAATACTCCTAATTGATGCATCGCTTCATCTTTTTTAATTTCATTTTCAATATCGGTAACTAATTTGGGTTTACCTTTCTCATTACCAACAAATAATTCGTTTTTTTAACATATTCGGATTTAAATCTACTTAGATCATTATAGATCCCTTCTGAAATACCATATAAATCTACTTTTTTTTGTCCATTAATTTCAAATGTAGTTAAACTATTAATTTTTGTCACTTTAGCAGAGCTAGTCGTTGCAAAAACAGGATCCACACTCATAAAATTAATAAAAAAATAACAAATTAAAATTAACAAAAGATTTTTTTTAATATTTTCCACCCCATTTTATAGCATAACTTAAATCTAAATTTCACTTTAAAGCAAGGAATCTGATTCAATGTTTTAAAATATAACATATTAACTCAAGTCCCTTCTCATAGCACTATCATTGTCACATTTTAAGAAATCACTTAGAAATTTATAGTAGGTTTTTCAGAACATCCTAACTCGGCAATTTGCATAACTGATGTATATAAAACTTGGCTAATATAGGCCTCAGGTAAATCTCTGATTCTAGAATAATGTGAAAGCTTCCATCCTTGAGCTATTGCTCTTTGTCCATGGCTCTCACATGAAGTTATCACAGAATTTTGAGCATGTATCCTAGTAATTTCACCTGCTTGATACCTTTGTGTACTATTAGCAACTGCTCTATAAATAATTCCATATATTTGTGACACAGAAAAATGTTCTAGTAAATGTTCAAACACCCTAATTGTTTTTTCACCTGGATTAAACGAGTAACCAACCTTGTCCATTTGATATAACAGATATTGAAGACATTCATTTAAAGCGACTTTCTTCCACATGTCGAAACAAAATTCTTTGTAATTTTCATTAGAATCTAGACTTGGATACATTAATCGCTTTATCATCTCATCATAATCTAAATCATATGGTTCTATGTTGATTCTATAGTTGACTTTATAGATTCCATAAACAATTTCTAAATAATCATCTTCCTTATAAGTCACGTCAAAAGCATTTATATTAGATATCACGTGTGGAACTAGGATTTTTCTACCCGTCAGAGTTTTAATAAGTTCTATTTCAAAATCTTCCGTTGGAGCTAAATTACCTTTTACATCAAGTAAAGGTTCTATATACATAGTATTTTCTGATAACGAACTTCTTAAAATCATAGATAAATATAATCTATCTTCTAAACTTAATTCATTCTCCGGTTTTAGATTCCACTATCATCATAAAAACTAGCTATTGTTGCTTTTTTTCTTTCTATAATTTCTTTTTTTCTTTCAATTTCTTCTAACCGGGCCTTTTCCTTAATTTCTTTACAATGGGTACAATAACAGTATTGAGAATCTTCATGTCCACACTTTATACAATACTTCTTATGTGAGTTTATGTATGTAGACCATGACTTAGATTCCCATGGTTGCACCATTACTGATCCACAATAGACACACTCTTCCTCTGTAGCTACAGGAGGAAATATTGAATATAGTTGAGATGCACTAATCTTAATCTCATACTCTTCTAAAATATTTGCAACTTTCTCTCCATCATAATATTTTTTCATAAGATCAATAATTTGTTCTTGAGATAAGTGTTCCAAACGCTTATCAATACTAGAAAGTTCTAGTTTTTCTACTGTGATTTCCACTGCTCTCACTCCTTAAAAACAAAAACATCCGTTCACTTATTTTAATTATAAGCGAACGGATGTTGAACTTCCATATTTAAACAACTTTATTATTCGTTAACAGTATATTTATTAACCTACCAATCTCCTACTCAACAGTAACAGACTTAGCTAAGTTACGTGGCTTATCAACGTCACACTCGCGGTGAAGTGCTGCGTAGTATGAGATAAGTTGTAATGGAATAACTGCTACTAGCGGTGCTAGGGCTTCGTGTACAGCTGGTAATACGAAGCTGTCACCTTCCATTTCTAAGCCTTTCATTGAGATGATACATGGGTTAGCACCGCGTGCTACTACTTCTTTCACGTTGCCGCGAATTCCAAGGTTTACGTGCTCTTGTGTAGCAAGTGCGATAACTGGTGTACCATTTTCGATTAAAGCGATTGTACCGTGTTTTAACTCTCCTCCAGCGAATCCTTCTGCTTGGATGTAAGAGATTTCTTTTAGTTTTAACGCACCTTCTAATCCTACGTAGAAGTCTACGCTACGTCCGATGAAGAAACAGTTACGCGTTGTCGCTAAAAATTGTTTTGCTAATGCGTCCATTTCTTCTTTTTGATCACAAAGTTCTATCATTGCATTTGCTACAAGTCCTAGTTCGTGTGTTAAATCGAAATCAAGAACTTCACCTTTTGCTTTAGCAATATCAGCTGCTAAAATTGAAAGTACTGCAAGCTGTGCTGTGTAAGCTTTCGTTGATGCAACTGCAATTTCTGGTCCAGCATATAACGGAAGTGTATAATCAGCTTCACGAGAAAGAGTAGAACCAGGCACGTTTGTAATTGTTAATGCTTTATGACCCATTTCATTTGTTTGTACAAGTACTGCACGGCTATCAGCAGTTTCACCACTTTGTGAAATGTAAATGAAGAATGGTCTTTCTGTTAATAATGGCATGTTATAAGAGAATTCACTTGCTACATGCACTTCAACTGGCATTTTTGCAAACTTCTCGATAAATTGTTTTCCAACAAGACCTGCATGATAGCTCGTTCCACATGCAATGATGTAAATACGATCGCTATCTAAAATCGCATTGCGAATGTCTTGATTTAATTCAATCTCGCCATTTTCATCTTGATACTTTTGAATTATATTACGGATTACAAGTGGTTGCTCATCGATTTCTTTAAGCATGAAATGAGGGTATGTTCCTTTTTCAATATCACTTGCATCTAATTCCGCTGTAAACGGTGCACGTTCAATCGTTTCACCTTGTAAGTTTTTAATTGTAATACTTTCTTTCGTTACGATTACGATTTCTTTATCCATTAACTCAATAAATTGATCTGTAACTTGTAACATCGCCATAGCGTCGCTCGCCACAACATTAAAGTTGTCACCAACACCTACTAATAGCGGGCTTTTGTTTTTAGCAACATAAATCATGTTTGGATTTTCAGCATCAAGTAATCCGATTGCATAAGAGCCATGTAAAAGAGATAGCGTATTACGGAACGCTTCTTCTACACTTAATCCTGTGCTCACTTGTTGTTCCATAAGCTGTACGATAATCTCTGTATCTGTTTCACTTACGAACGTTACATCTTGTAAATATTCCTTTTTCACTAATTCATAGTTTTCAATTACACCGTTATGAACTAGTGTAAAGCGTTTTGATGTACTTTGATGCGGATGCGCGTTTACTTTACTTGGAACACCGTGTGTAGCCCAGCGTGTGTGTCCGATACCTACGCTTGCTGCTACGTTCTCATCTACGATTTCACGAAGTTTTGCGATACGGCCTTTTTCTTTGTATACAACAACACCGTTCTCTGCTTGTACTGCAATACCTGCTGAATCATATCCACGATATTCTAGCTTTTCTAAACCTTTTAATAAAATTTCCTTTGCATCTTGCTCTCCAATAAATCCTACGATTCCACACATGTTTAGTCGCCGTTACAAATGCTTACACTGCTCTGCGAACATGTAACGACATAGTCCGATACCATTTTTATTTATACTAAAAAAACGGATTACATATTGCTAGCCCTGTAAGCTTGTAACGGCTTTCACCTTCCTCTCGATTGGGTTTAAGTCCGTATATACTTATACAGCTAGTTTTCATCCGTTCCTCTTCTCTCATCACACTTTCACCTTTGTCCACTAAGTCACCTTAATGATTTAAGTAAAAGTTTGCGGTTGTGATGAACAACCGGGAGTCATCCGCCGAAATCTCGATAAACCCCACCTCGTCAACTACACTATTTGTAGTTCTGGCGCTTTTATAATTTACAATATTTCCTTTGAGAAAAAGAACAAGACCATCTTATAACAAACATGGATAAACCGTCAATGAAATTTTTTTCATCGTCTATAAAACATATGAAAAAGGAGCACTTTTTGTGCTCCTTTTTCATATAAATTCAGCTAATTACTCAGCGCCAACTTCGGCTTTCACAACTTCTACAATGCGATGTACATATGCATCACAAACTTCTTGTGTTGGTGCTTCTGCCATTACACGAATAAGTGGCTCTGTTCCAGATGGACGAACAAGAATACGGCCATCACCGTTCATTTCTTCCTCTACAACACGAATAATTTCTTTAATTTTTTCATTTTCTAATGCTAATTTTTTATCTGTTACACGAACGTTTACTAGCAATTGTGGGAATTTCGTCATTTCTCCTGCAAGCTCAGATAATGGTTTTTTCGTCATTTTCATGATGTTTACAAGTTGAAGTGCACTTAACATTCCGTCACCAGTTGTAATGTAATCAAGTAAGATAATATGGCCTGATTGTTCTCCACCTAAGTTGTAACCACCGCGTTTCATCTCTTCCATTACATAGCGGTCACCAACTGCTGTTTTATCACTTGTAATATTGTTTGCTTCAAGTGCTTTGTAGAAACCTAAGTTACTCATAACAGTTGAAACAACTGTATTATGTTTTAATTGACCAGTTTCTTTCATGTACTTCGCACAAATAAACATAATTTGATCACCGTCAACGATGTTTCCTTTTTCGTCTACAGCAATTAAACGGTCGCCATCGCCATCAAAAGCAAGTCCAATATCCGCACCTTTTTCTTTTACCAATTCAGCTAAGCCTTCTGGATGTGTAGATCCTACACCCTCGTTAATATTCATACCGTTTGGAGAAGTTCCCATTGTTGAAATATCAGCTTCTAGGTCTGCAAATAAGTATGGAGCTAGAGAAGAAGTTGCACCATGTGCACAATCTAAAGCGATATGTAGGCCAGAGAAATCTTCTTCAACAGTTTGTTTAATGTACTGTAAATATTTTTGTCCACCTTCAAAGTAATCGCTCACTTGTCCAAGATTAGTACCTGTCGGACGTGGTAGTTCATCAACTTCTTTGTCTAATAAAGCTTCAATCTCAGCTTCTTGCTCATCTGTTAATTTAAAGCCGTCTGAACCAAAGAATTTAATACCATTATCTTGTACTGGATTATGAGATGCAGAAATCATAACACCTGCTTGTGCATCTAGTGCTTTTGTTAAATAAGCAACGCCCGGTGTAGAAATAACGCCAAGGCGCATTACTTCTGCTCCAGTTGATAATAGACCTGCTACTAAAGCTCCTTCTAACATATGGCCAGATACACGTGTATCACGACCGATAATTACTTTTGGACGATCTGTATCTTTTGTTAATACATAACCACCAAAACGCCCAATTTTGAAAGCTAATTCAGGTGTTAACTCCTTATTTGCAACTCCACGTACTCCATCTGTACCAAAATATTTACCCATTATGATTCGCTCCTTTTTCTTGCTCTTTTTGATTATGGTTATCTACCGTTGGTTCTTGACTATTTTCTTTATCTTTATCTTGATTTTGATTATTTTCCTGTTCCGTTTCTTTTTCTTGATTGGATTCAGGATTTTTTGGCTTCTCATTTTGATTTTCTTGATTGGTGTTTGAATTCGGTTGTTGACCGTTACCCTGTACTTCTTTATCTGGTTTTTCTTTCTTTACAATAGTAACTTTAGCACTTTTTTGTTTTGGCTCTATTGAAATATTACCAGGACCACTCACTTGAATAGAAATATCTTTCGTCCCTGAAGATACATTTTGCAAATTAATTACCGCTGTGATTTGGGCAGCTGTTATTTTATCTACTATACTTGCTTCTCCTGAAATATCAACACTTATATTTCCATCTTGCGGCGAAATTAGCTGAGCCGTAACATCTTTAGAAAGTCCATTTTTTTGGATTGGGATGCCATCAATCGTTTTTGTTTTCGTTTGTTTTGTTTTTTGCACTCCCACTGAAACCTTCACTTGATTCGGTTTTGCACTGGTTACACCCTTGGGTAATAAAACAGAGGCATCGAATGTTGTAGACTCTGTCAATTGACTAAGATCTACTTCGACCCCCTCTAGCGATTGTATATTATCCAAAATATCTTTTGGACCAGCTATCGTTACCTCTCTCGGCTCGACACTGATATTTGTAACTGCCAATCCTTCTGCTAAACTCCCCTTCTTCGTATACGTTACAGGAACAGTTTTTTCAGTATTATTGGCTGTAGTTTGCGTTGCCACATTCAACGTTACACTAATTTTAGATGGACTTGTTCTTACATTTAAACGTTTTCCTTCTTTATTGTATAATGTAACTTCGGGCGTTTTTGTAACAGTTTTATTAACACCTTTTAAATCAACATACGCTTTGGCAGATGAAATGCTTTCAATTTCTTCTTTCGTCCCAACTACCTCAACAGTATCCGGTTTAATGCTTGATTTTTCGAGAGTAGCCCCCGCTGGCATTTGATCCTCATTTGATAATTTCAAATCTACATGAACATATTTTCTCGCCTTTTCATGAAGAGTAACTTTAATTGTTGATGGCTGAACTGTTCCTTTCACATCGTCTGGAAGCCCGTTCGTTTTTAAAGAAATCTCATAAGTTCCTTTTGGACTATCTCGCAAATCAATTGGTATGTCAAATTGTTTTTTTGCTTTTGCTGTAGCAACTGATGCTTTTGGGCCTTCTAACTTCACCTTAACGCCCTCTGCTGGAATACCACTTACAATATATTTCTCCTCATCATACTTAAGATTAATCTCATAATTAGTTAATGTTTCTTTCGTATCATTTGCAAAAGGTAATATACCTGATGTCGTATTTTTCTCAGTTAACGTCGCTGACATAAAAAGCATACACGCCAATAGTAATGAGATCCCTTTTAAAAACCAATGATTCTCCATTAACTTATCCATGACGCTTTCTCCTCCAATTCCATAAAGACGAAGAAGTCGTTTTTTCGTTCCCACTAAATTCAGCTAATAACATATCCTTCAGCTGTTCTGTCTTCAAATCACGATGCAACTTACCATTTTTCGTTAAAGAAATTTGACCAGTTTCTTCAGACACAACTACTGTAATACTATCAGTAACTTCACTAACTCCCATTGCAGCACGATGCCTAGTTCCTAATTCTTTAGAAATAAACGGACTTTCTGATAATGGAAGATAGCATGCTGCTGCTTTAATTGTACTTCCTTGCATAATTACCGCTCCGTCATGCAGAGGTGTATTTGGAATAAAAATATTAATAAGTAATTCCGATGATACGTTTGCATTCAGCGGAATACCCGTTTCCACATAATCACCCATACCGGTCTCTTTTGACAAAGTAATTAATGCACCTATTCTACGTTTCCCCATATATTCGGTTGCTTTTGCTATCGCTGTTGCAACCATTTCAGGTTCATCATCCTCATGCGGTCCAACACGCGAAAATAAACTCCCGCGCCCTAGCTGCTCAAGTGCTCTTCGCAATTCTGGCTGAAAGATAATAATAACGGCTAAAAATCCCCATGTTAATACTTGTTCAGTTAGCCAAGATAACGTATGCAATTCAAGGAAAATACTAATCATCTTAACGACAATGATAACTGTAATCCCTTTTAAAAGTTGAACAGCTTTCGTCCCTCGGATTATGAGAATCAGCTTATATATAATAAACCATACAATGGCAATATCTAATGCCGTACTAAGATATTTCAAAATGGTCGTATCTTCAAAAGGCATGCTATCCCTTCCTCCTACTTACGAGCAATTCTATCCATATATTGAAATATTGTTTTATGCTCTATCTGTATGTATTTCCAACAACTAGTTAATTATACCATACATGAAACAAACGACAATTACAAACAACCCCCTTTAGCTCAAATTGGTAAGATGTCAAACATTTTTATCTTACAGTATAATATAAATCATTATTATACGCCTATTTTCAAATAAAAAAAGCAACTTCTCAGTTGCTTTTCTTACATTTATTTTAGTTTTTCACCGAATAAAGAACCCATTAAAGCAACTGCTGTTGTTGCCGTTCTATTTCTCTCATCTAAAATCGTATTTACCTCAACAAATTCAGCAGATGTGATAATATCCGCTTCTGCTAACATTTCCATCGCCAAGTGACTTTCACGATAAGATAGACCACCAATTACAGGCGTCCCAACACCTGGTGCATCATGAGGATCAAGACCATCTAAATCTAATGATAAGTGTACACCATCAGTATGAGATAAATATGCGATTGTTTCTTCCATAACAGCCGTCATCCCCATACGATCAATTTCATGCATTGAGAACACTTTAATACCTTCATTGCGAATGAAATCTTTTTCTCCTTCATCCAATGCACGCGCACCGATAATTACGACATTCTCTTTTTTCACCTTTGGATATGCTCCATATAAATCTACAAGTGAAGAATGTCCATAACCTAAACTTGCTGCAAGTGACATACCGTGAATATTTCCAGATGGTGAAGTTTCCTCTGTATTTAAATCACCGTGTGCATCATACCAAATAACACCTAAGTTTTTATAATGTTTTGCTACACCAGCTAATGTACCGATAGCAATACTATGGTCACCACCTAATACAAGTGGAAAACGACCTTCTTCTATAATATGATCCACCTTACTTGCTAATTCATTACATACAGTTGCAACTTGTGTAAGGTTTCTTAATTTTGTATTTTCATCTATCTCTTTTTCTCTCTCTATACGTATATCTCCCATATCTTTAACGTCATATCCAATTTCTTCAATTCTTTCAATTACCCCTGCATAACGGATTGCGCTCGGTCCCATATCAACGCCACGACGCATCTGCCCTAAATCCATTGGAACTCCAATAACTGAGATTTCTTTTTTCATAGATAGTATCCCCCTTCTGTGCCTTCACTAAATATTTTAAATCTTTTATATAGTCTGACTCAACTCGACATTTTTCTGTATGGATATACAAATTATTCACTTATATTCACGTTCAAAATCAAATTTCAAGACTATTCTATGTATAAAGTTAACTTAATGAAACAATCACAATCACTATTATTAAATAATAATAAAAAAACACCCCTACATTTAGAAGTGTTTTTCTGACGCTATTTTCCATACTGTTGCAATATTCTTCGTTGTCATTTCAATATTTTCTTCTGCTACTCTATATGCTTCTTCTAGTGTCATCGGTCTCGTTGTAATACTAAATACCGCATCTATTCCTTTCTCGTACACGGCTGAATAATCAGATGATACAGACCCTCCAATGGCAATTACAGGCACAGAAAAACGTTTCGCACGCCCCGCAACACCAACAGGAGCCTTCCCATATGCAGTTTGTTCATCTATTCTACCTTCACCAGTTATAATGAGATCTGCATCTTCTATATGTTTATCGAAATTTGTATAATCCAATACAATTTCAATGCCCCTTCGCAAGTCTCCCTTTAGCACTGAAATAACAGCCGCCCCCATTCCTCCTGCTGCCCCTGCACCAGGTATTTCAGATACATCAGAAGATACATATCTTTTAAGGATATTCGCATAATGTTTTAAATTCTCATCTAGCTCTTTCATCATCTCTATATTCGCACCCTTTTGTCTCCCAAATACGAAAGATGCTCCCTGCATTCCGACTAATGGATTATCCACATCACATGCCGCTTCTATCTTTACCCCCTTTAAGCGTGGGTCCATTTGTGAAAAATCAATAGCAACAATCGAATATAACGTACCTCCAGATGGATCTATTACTTCACCCTTATCATTTATAAATCTTACTCCTAAAGCTGCTAACATGCCTGCCCCACCATCATTTGTAGCACTTCCTCCAAGTCCTAAAATTATGTACTCCACCCCTTGATTTAGCGCATGTAATATAAGTTCTCCTGTTCCTTTTGTCGTTGTAATAAGTGGGTTTCGCTTTTCAACTGGAACGTGCTGTAATCCTGATGCTGCTGCCATTTCAATAAACGCTGTCTTTTTATCTTTAGACACGCCATAAAAAGCTTGCACACTTTCTCTAAGCGGTCCTGTCACACTAATTGATATAATTCTCCCCCCTGTAGCATCAACAAGCGATTCAACCGTCCCTTCTCCTCCATCTCCAATTGGTATTTTCACATACTTTGCATTAGGAAAAATTGCTCTAAAACCTCTTTCAATAGCTTCACATACTTCTATAGCTTTTAGGCTTTCTTTATATGAATCAGATGCAATAACAACTTTCACAATTATCCCCCATCCCTTATTTTTACGTTTTCTTCATTTTAAACGATAAATATAAAAGTTGTCTTTTTAAACACAAAAAAGCTTACATCATATGATGTAAGCTTTTTCTATTTAGATGGAGCCTAGCGGGATCGAACCGCTGACCTCCTGCGTGCAAGGCAGGCGCTCTCCCAGCTGAGCTAAGGCCCCTTAGTAATAAAGCGGAAGACGGGATTCGAACCCGCGACCCCAACCTTGGCAAGGTTGTATTCTACCACTGAACTACTTCCGCGAAAATGGTGAGCCATGAAGGATTCGAACCTTCGACCCTCTGATTAAAAGTCAGATGCTCTACCAACTGAGCTAATGGCTCGTAAATGGCTGGGCTAGCTGGATTCGAACCAGCGCATGACGGAGTCAAAGTCCGTTGCCTTACCGCTTGGCTATAGCCCATTAATATTTACTAGTATGGTTATCTTCTCAAAAAAATAAACCCTTTCAGGTTATTTTTAAGAAAATGGTGGAGGGGGGCAGATTCGAACTGCCGAACCCGAAGGAGCGGATTTACAGTCCGCCGCGTTTAGCCACTTCGCTACCCCTCCGACATTTAAACATATATGGTGGAGGATGACGGGATCGAACCGCCGACCCCCTGCTTGTAAGGCAGGTGCTCTCCCAGCTGAGCTAATCCTCCAAAAGTGGTGACCCGTACG
>NZ_FOST01000024.1:0-13566 GCF_900114335.1 Bacillus sp. 5mfcol3.1
ATTTGTTTGTTTTGTGGTGTAAGATTGTACGTTGTTTTTCTTAGATTTGAAACGCGGGGCACTCGTTTGTTTTTTGAAAAAGCGTGTATAAGCATCCGCAAGGTTGCGAACAGATGACTGAATCGCAATACTATCCACTTCTTTGAGCCAAACAAACTCTTTCTTCATGGCAGGAAGTTTGGCAGAGCATGTACCATATGTCAAACCTTTTCCTGTTTCTCTGTATGCATTATCCCATAGAGATAGGAAGTGATTGAATACAAAACGAGAGCAACCAATCGTTTTTTTGATTAGGATCGCTTGTGCTTGATTTGGATAGATACGAAATTTATATGCTTTATTAATCATCATTCCTTTCACCTCCATTTCGGCATGTGTCTATTATACAACAAACGTATATTCGATAGATAGTGAAGTGACAGTTTATGTATGATGAACAATTAAGATGGCTTTCTGCCATCTCTTGTCCGAAGCCAATTCATCTCCCACCTACTCACTTCGCGTTCCTTGAGGAAGGAGTCTTCTTGGCTAAAATGATAAAATATGAAAAACATAACTAGTTAGAATATCTTTCACAAAAAAGATGGGAACAAAAAGAACTTGTAATATATAATTACAAGTTCTTTTTATCGTAACCTCAATACATTGGAACTATAAACTTGTAAACAACAACATCAGAGGAAGGGGATTAATAACCCCTTTAAAATAATTATATTACTAATATTAATTTTTTGAGAATAGAACCTTGAACATTTTGTTAATTTTCAAAATCTAACCTTGGAATAACTACTTTAATGCTCCTAAACATAAACTCTACATAATAAAACTATAATGGCTATGATCTTCAAAATTGGATTTTGACAGCCACTTTAATATTCTGTATTTATTATTCACATGTACATTTATAATTCTATACATAACAATAAAATTGAATAACCTAAAAATAAAAATATGTGTGAAATTTTTTTATGTTTTTTTGATATCAATAGAATATTTTATGATTATTATTTCATTTTCACTCTAATATTGCCATGTTTTTAGATTACTATTAGAGATTTTCCTTCTAAAACTTACTTAAAATTGGTTAGTATTGAATACATTGACTGAAAATTGAGAAATTAAACACATATTGATACTATTATAATATAAATTATCTGTCAGTAATTTATATTTTATTATCATACATTAAAAAGGAGGAAGTAAAATTATGAAAAAGAAAATCATTACAGCAACTGCTCTGGCTGCAACATTAGCTACAGGTGCATTACCTACAACATCAGTATTTGCTGCTGAGACAGTTGCTCCTATCCAACAACAGGAATCACAAGTTAGTATTCAACCGTTTGCACAAAATAATCTAGAAACGGCTGTTCAAGCTGCATTAAATGGTCCCGAAGTCAAGAAAATAAAAGTATTCGAGCATGAATTTAATGTAAAAGAAATAGAAGTTGTGGATCGAGGTGCAGCTGGTAAAGATGTATATGGACAAATCTCTCATCATTTAAGCTTCCGTCCTGATGATCAACTTTACTATAAATTCACAAAAAAAGATGGTGAGGTAACGGGGTTCGAATTCCATATTGATAGAGGGGGCTGGACACCAATCGTTGCTCCACTTTTATCAATTCTTGCCGCATATAACGGAATTCCTGTTAATCCAAATGATTTAACTTCACTTGGCCAACAACTTGGAAAAGTTATCGATGGAAGTTGGGAACATGCAGGGCAATCTATTGCCACTGCAGTTAGTTTAAGCTTTAATGAGAAATAAGCTTATAGTCTTTATTTAACCATACAGGGATGTGTCATTTATACATTTAACTAAAATGATATAACGTGTGACAAATGTCTCTCTAAATTTAATGCATTAATACGAGTGAGAATCCCCCAAAAATTTTTCAATCTCAGATATGGGATTCATTTGCCACATAATTTCTTAACAAATAAAGGTCTACGTTAATTAAAATTAAGAATTATGTATTCTTACTAATTGCAATAATTCATTGTACTTCGCAAAACAGAAGTCTAGATTAAGACTTCTGTTTTCTTTGCATATAGAAGATTTAAATTGTATGACCTATAAAGTACATGAAGTATGATAATATACTTTATCATCATTTTACATGTAAATCATTTCATTTTATTAAACTTGAATATGATTATTTTGACCTTCCCACCCCTGCATGATTACATTTCTAAATTTATGCTCCCAGCGAACGATGGCTATTGAGTAAATCTAAATGAGAATATCACTATCGAAATTTTAAAGCTAACATATTATCTTATTTGACTTACATTCCCATACTAGAATTTATGTATATGATAAAAGCCCACAAATTATTGTATAAGACTAATCTGTTTAAGAGATGGAGGGATATAATGAAGAAAATAAAGATGAAAAAATTCATAAAATCTGGAGTTCTTACTTGTTTTACACTAACGTCTTTATGTACGGCTTCAACTGCATTTGCTGATAGACATACAGGATATTCTTATGAATCCGATATAGGTTATCGAAATCCGACATGGATGTCAAAACTAGAAGATACCCAAAAAATAAGCGAAATTTCTATTCCGGGTACTCATGGTACAATGGCTTTACATGGAGCAAGTTTTATTGATGAGGATTTGACAAGAAATCAAACAATGCCCCTCTCTCAGCAATTTAATGCAGGAATACGTTATGTAGATATGCGTGTTAAACGGGTAAAAGATTCTTTTGCTATGCAGCATGGTATTGTAAATCAAAAAGCAATGTTTGAAGATGTATTAAAAGAAACAATCCAATTTTTAAGAAGTAATCCTCAAGAAACAATTTTAATGCGATTAAAAGAAGAAACCGATCCTGAAAGTGGCTCAAAATCATTTGAAGAAATATTTAAAAGTTATAGAGACCGTAATGCGTCCTATTTTTGGGATCCTAATTCTGTATCATTTTCAGAAAGAAATAACCCTAAGTTAGGAGATGTGCGCGGAAAGATTGTAATACTTCAAAACTTCTCAGCATCTCAAGAATATGGTATTAATTATGAATCATTGAATATCCAAGATAATTTTGAAGTTAGCGCTGGACCAGATGGACTGTATGAAAAATGGAATGCGGTAAAAAACCACCTTTTAAATGCGAATAAAAACTCTAACAATAGTAATATTTATCTTAACCATTTTAGTGGCACAGGTGGTGCGGCAGCATTATGGAATAACTATTACCCTTGGTTTATTGCAAGCGGAAAGGAAAACCGAGATACCGGTAGTAACCCACTGTTAATTCAAGTACATACAACAAATGAATGGGAAGATTTCCCTCGCGACACAAATGGACAAGTATTTTATGGTGGAATGAATACAATGGGGACAGATTTCATACAACAAGGTGGAATAAAACATTCTGGTATCATTGCAGCTGATTTTCCAGGACCAGGTTTAATAGATAGTATTATTAAATTAAACGGAGTAACTGTTAATGAAAAAGAAATATTAATTTCACAAATTTCTTCTGACTCTAAGCCGTTACCTGGCGAAACAAATCGATCCAGCCAAAACTTTAGTATAAATAACTTGCCTACAGGAACGATGGGTTTAAAATGGATTATTGAACCTACCGAGGAAGATACTTCTGCCATTATCTCTTTCAACATCATGATCGATGTTTTTCTAGGTCTAGATCGTGTTAGTTGGAGCAATATTTCGAATGAGTCCAGGACTGCAGCAGATACAAATTCTAAATACTATATAGCAAATCCAAGTGGTGCAAATCACCAATTTACAGTAAAAATATATGCTATCACCAATTAATTCTTTGAAAGTTTACTTTATCTCTCTGTCGACTTAAGAAGTTCAATTACCTTATTTATGTATCAAAAGAGTATTCTCTCCAAGTATGTTCTATTAAAAGCAACAAAGAATCCCGCGAACATAAAATAATAAAGAATCTAGAAATACCACTAGATTCTTTTTATTTTTCGAAACAATTCATATTTTTATAAAAATAGTCGAAATAAAAATTTATAAATCGCTGACTGTCCTAAAAGTAAAAGTACTATAACTAAAATTTCATTCCATTTTGGTAATTGATTCATGTCATCTTTATTCGCGGGAACACCTTGTATAGAAAATAACCCTTCTTGATCTCGTTCCCCGTTACTTTCATATCAGTACATAATCATATCACCTTTCTTTATATATAATTTACTTATAGCAAAGACGTCCATTCTTTATTCCAAATAACTACTTATGACCAACGAGCGGTAACTATTGTATCTTAATGATACTTATAGCATAGAAAAACTGACAGTAAAACACATTCTGTTTTCCAGAAATTACGCTGTAAAATCAATAAGTAGTGGTTGATTCTCCTATTCTTTCTCACAATTAAAAGACTGTTATAATAATCATTACAATAACTACCCATAAACTCCATATATACTACAGATTGTGTTTGTATGATACATATATCAATAGAAAGGGATGATATATGTTGCTGACAATCTATATAATATACTTGTTTTTATCAATTGCTATCATACTATTCTTATTTACAAGCACACTCGGTTAATTTTATTGATTATATCAAGCTCGCTTCTTTTCAACAAAAAGGAACAATAGAAACGGAATTGAAATCCAAGCTTTAATCAATTTCCATAATATTTCATTAATTAGTATTCAATTGAAAATAATATTTGATTAAGGTTTAATAACTGCTTACAACACAATTCAAGGCTAAGCTCATCATCACGGATTATAACTTTAAAGCATGTATGACAACATTTCACTTCCAATTATTAATAAACATAATAGGGTACAGAAAAACATCCTTTTAGTATAAAATTCTATGAGGTATCTAACAAATGAAAGTAGAACCTGCCTTACTATCCCCTTCAAGCCAAGTCTTGGTGTTCTATGAACTTTTGCCTATAGAATTAATATTTTGATACGCTTGCCAAATAATTTTTGATGGATAAATATATCTCACCGAAATTTTTTAGCAAACAAATGAAACTCATTTTTAAATAAAAACGCCATCCTTTCTATAGATTTCTATAAAAAAAATGACGCTTTCTATTAATTATAAGCATAAATTCATCTTAGATTTTTGGTAATATAACTAGACTTATTCCCATGCAGCAAATGCTACATAATGTTCTTTACCATATTTGTTTTTATATTCATCTGCGTGAATTATATCAACTTCTCCAACATGGTCTGGCTGAAATCCTGTTCCATCTCCATTATCAATAGATTTCACTAGAGAAACTAACATAAGCCCCGTAACTTCAGATTCTTTAGAAGTTTGCTTCACTGGAAGACCTTTAGATTTAAGATATTGCTTTTGTTTTTCGGTAAGTTTAAGTACTGCTGCTTTTGAAATATCTGTGTTCTTTTTACTTTGCTCAAGCCTGTTCATCTCTGATTGTTTTGCCGCTTCTTCTGCCTTGCTCTTTTCAAGCTTGTCCATCTCTGATTGTTTTGCCGCTTCTTCTGCCTTACTCTTTTCAAGTTTGTCCATTTCTAATTGTTTTGCGACTTCTTCTGCCTTACTTTTTTCAAGATTATTCATTTCTTCTGGTTTAGCAGCTTGTTCAATTTTATTTTTTGTAGCCTGTGATTCACTCTTAAGCTCCTCAGCACTTGCATTCATTAAACAAAAAGTAGATATACCTAATACAGCTGTCAATCCTAAAGCTGACCAACGATACGATTTTTTATTGAATTTTTTAATCATAACAATTCTCCTTTTCAATGCTTTTTTATTTTTACTTAGATTTGCTAAACTAGGCATTTGATAATAATTTGAATAGTGTTCTAATAATGTAATAATTGTATGCCCATATTCGATTTTTTCTTCCGAATCAATAAAGGTAAGAGCCAATGCATCACATGCGATTTCTTGATCTTCGCGCATTGAATAATAGGCATACCAAAGGATTGGATTAAACCAATTTAGTATAAGCAAATGATGCATAAGCCAATTAACCCCAACATCTTTACGTTTAAAATGAGCTAATTCATGATAGAAAATAAACCGTAGCTGATTATCATTTAATCGTTGTATATGCTGTTCACATAATAATATTCTAGGTTTTCTAAATCCAAGAAGTGTCGGACTAGCAATCTTGCCGGCTAATTGCAAAGGAATATCCTCTTTTATAGACATCGTTTCTTTACAACCTTTGAAAATATTTAAAATTCTTTCATCTGTTATAATTGGTTGCTTTTGTATGTATAAATATAAACGTCTATTTGCAATTAGTGTTAAAGTCCCTAAACAAAGAACACCAAGCATCCATACATATAAACAGATTTCATACATTGATATGTGTTTGGCACCCTGTTCTTTTTCTTTGGAATCTGTTTCAACTGGTAATTTATTGTAATCACTTGAATTAACGGTATACTTCGCAGGCTCATTCATCACTTTTAAACCAGAAGCATTCGATTCCTTCTGAATTAGAGAAGTAGAAGTTACATATCCATGTGAAAGTATGGAGTATAGACTATAAGAACTATCTGGTGACCAAGGTAAAAGTAATCTTACAATCAAAATTAACCACAATGCGTAATGCCATCTTGCTGTTAATTGATTCCTTAGTAGAACTTTGATACATAAGATAAAACCTACCAATATACTAGCCATAATAGTAGTTTCTAAAAGCCAATCAAAAAAAGTAGAGAGATACGTCTGTATTAACACATTTACCATAATTATTCTCCCTCTTTTTGATTACTTTTATCATCTAGAATACGTTTGAGCTCATCAATCTCTTTTGAAGATAGCTTTTCATCTTGTAAAAAATTAACAAGCAACGGTTTCAAAGCAGCACCGTAAAAACGCTTAATAAAAGATTTAGTTTCTACTTGTAAATATTCATCTTGTGAGATTAAAGGACCATACATGTACGTTCTTCCTATTTTCTGCTGAGAAAAAACAACTTGTTTTTGAACTAACCTATTAATTAATGTTCTAACTGTTTTTGGATTCCAATCCATTTGTCCTTCAAGAGCTTGAATTACTTCATTTGCCGTTTGTGGAGATTTTGACCAAAGGACTTTCATTACTTCTAACTCAGCTTCAGATATCTTAGGTATTTTTTTCACGTTTCCAATTCCCTCCTCCCTTTGATTACAAATGTAATCATAAAGTCGATACTACATTTGTAATCTTAAATTTGCAACCCCTATTTTAACATTGGAATAAATTACTTAAAATAGGGATATCATTAAATAAATATATGACTACAAATGTAATCCTATATTTAGATTACATTTGTAGTCTCGATTTGTCAATCTCATTTAATTATCCCCTAATACAACATCTCCATATGTTTTAAGTAAATCATTATACTTTAATTAGTTATGTATATTCTTCCCTTTTTCTTTGCAAGGTAACCTGTTCTAGTTAGTTGGATAAAAATATGGCGACATCCGTTCGCCATCAAGCTAATAAAATATAGATAGCCCTAAATCAAAAAATAGGAGTAAGCCAGTTATATTTATAAATCCAAAGTTCTTTTCATACAAGAAAACAAATATTTCTTCCCCATATTAATGAGAAATTTCTATTACTATCAATCAAACCGAAATTAAGGGAATTTAGTTTAAAAAAGCATTCTTCTTTTTCTAAAAAGCTAAATTATTAAATTAAAGAAAATATATATTTTTTGCTTCACTCATATATATAAAACAATTAACCCTTTTGCCTAATACCTACAAATTTGTTACACAAAACTGAGCTCCAAAAAATTTGAATTTAAAAACACCAAGGCATACAATGAATATTATATATACCCTATTTCTTAGAAAGAAGGCTTGAACATGAAAACCAAAGTAACTAAATCAATCGAAAATTTGCAAGTGAAAACATTTGAAATGATGACAAATTCTGTTTCTTTTAAATCTATTTTGCGTGGAACTGGCATTACTTTTGTAATTATTTTTGGTTCATCTTTGGTTAACAACTCTTCTTTATTTTCATTAAATTCTTTGATGGTGATATTGGGGTTCTTTTTAATCTTTATGCCATATATTTTTAATATTCCTGAGAAGTCTAATATTTGATTTAATTCCCGATATTTTATCATTAATTTTTAAATTTTAAGCACACAAAACAAGAAATTCGCACACTTTTAATTAAAAGGTGCGAATTTTTTCGTTTGGTTCTATTTCCCTTTAAATTTATGGTTATAAGGCACTATTTCTATTAATTAATTTTTATTTCTAGTTTATAAATTTGCAAATGGATAGCCTGTATCTTCTCTACAATACAATTCTCTTTATTTAATTATTTATATAGTATATATTTCAAAATAAAAATACCTAATCTCCCTTTACAAAACTGTAAGAGTATCTCCAACCTTTTAATATTATATTTATATAGAATTTGCCCCTTTCTTGAAAACATACTATACTATAAAATTAAATTAAAAAATATTATTTAATGGGGGTTCATAATGAATAAAACAGAACTAATTAACCAGGTATCCGAGAAAACATCACTTTCTAAAAAAGATGCTACCGCATCTGTACAAGCTGTCCTAGATCAAATTACACAATCTCTTCAAAAAGAGGAATCCGTACAGTTAATTGGATTTGGTACATTTGAAATACGTGAGCGTTCTGCACGTACTGGGCGCAATCCCCAAACGGGCGAAGAAATGCATATCCCAGGAGGAAAAGCACCTGCATTTAAAGCTGGGAAAGCTTTAAAAGAGGCTGTTAAATAAGGCTTAAATTACCTATCTAAAAAGGAATGGAAATTTTTATCTCCATTCCTTTTTAGATTAATCATATATTTTTTTCGGAAAATAATTAACTAGTTTTTTATCATTTTCACGATTTCCATACCCTTCAAACTTTTTTAATCATAGAATTTATTTTTAGATGCTAGGCGCATCTTTTACTGCTAATTTTTTCTTACTTAAATAAACAGCTCGATCCGACTTTTTTGCAACTTCCTGTGAATGCGTCACAACAATTACACATTTATCTTCTTGGTGTGCGAGCTCCTGGAACAACTCAATAATGTCATTTGCTGTTTCTTCATCAAGGTTTCCTGTCGGCTCATCCGCAATCAGTAAATCAACATTACAAGATAGTGCTCGAGCAATTGCTACACGTTGTTGTTGTCCGCCGCTTAGTTGCAAGACATTTCGTTTCGCTTCTACTTCTGTGAGTCCTACCTTCTCTAATAATTCTAATGCTCTTGCTTTTTTATTTTGTACCTTCACACCTGTAATTTCCATTGCCGTTAATACATTCTGAAGAGCCGTCATATAGGTAATCAAATTATAGGATTGGAAAATTACAGATACATATTGATTACGGTATTGATCCAAACCAATTTTTCGAATATCCTTGCCTTTATACAGTACATACCCATTTTTAGGTATATCCAGCCCACAACCTAAGCTAAGCGTTGTGGTTTTACCAGATCCAGATGGTCCTAAAATGGTGTAGAAATGCCCTGTTTGAAAAGAAAAATCGACATTATCTAGTATCGTTACTTTCTTTCCGTTACTTTCATAATAATAATTTAAGTTTTTAAATTGTAAAATTGTCTCCATACCGGGCCTCCTTATTCATCTTTTAAAAGGATTTGTTTTGGATTTAAACGAAGAATTGATAATGCTGGAAGAATCGTTGCCAGGATAGCGATCCCTAATCCAATTCCCCCTATTTTTCCTAAATCTTCAGTTGAAATACTTACATCAATATTATCTACTGGATCTACTTCTGCAGTAGGATTACCACTAAGTAGTGCTATAGGGTCTTCTGGTCTATCTTCATTCTTTTCTATTTCACTAGATAGCAGATTATCACCGATTTTTTGAGAAATTTTCTCTCCTGTTGATAAAGATAAACCAAATGCTAATATGGCAATACATACTGTCTCAACTAGTAATTGGCCCATTAACTTCCACTTTTTCTCACCTATAGATAACAAAATCCCCATTTCTTTTCTACGTTCCTTAATAGATAACATAATAATTAATCCTAAAATAGTTGCACCTGCAATGGAGGCAATAATTACAATCATTTTCGAAAAAGATGCAATATTTTCGATTGGACCAATCATTTGTTTATATACCATATCTTGTGCATCCAATTCATAGTAATCTGGTAATCCTAATTTTTTTGCTTCCTCCTTAAATGCATCAATATCCTTAGGGTCCTTTAATGAATACATTGCATTTTCCAATGAATTCATTAAAGAATACGGTACATATATTTGATTAGCAGGCTCTAATAAAGCAAAAGATTGTCCTCCAAAAAATGAGGCCTCTTCTTTAGACTCATATATACCTATAATTTCTAGCTCTTTCGTGGTAAGTTCCTGATCCATTACTTCACCTATTTGCAGTTTATCACCCACTTTTAAATTGTTTTTTTCAGCTAGTCTTTTTTCAATCATAGCAACGTTTTTCCCTACTGTTTTTGGCGTAATGCCCTTTCCTTCAACTAGTTTTAATTTTCTGTCTTGAGCAGCTTCTAATAAAGAAAAGTCTCTAATACCCTGTAAAGTGAAATTCAAATTATTATTTGGGCCAAATGATTGAGCTCCTCCAAGTGATTCGACATAATGGAGTTCTTTCAGCTCAGCATTAGCATTTTTTAGATAATTATAGTGAGCTACATACTTAGAGTTCTTTAATTTATCAGCTTCTTTCACTTCGATAGCAGGTACCATTCCTGCTCCACCAGTATTTTGATCAACGTTTATATATTTGTTTATATCTATTATCAAATTAACATTTGCTCCTAATTGTTGTCTGGCCGAATCGGTGGCTTTACTTGATGCACTGTTAATTGCAAATCCAGCAAACACCAAATTAATTACAACTAGAAAAATAGCAAGTAATATAAGTGCCTTTCCTTTTCTTAATTTTAAACTTAAAAATGATCGTTTGATAAAATTCATGTTTATAACCTCCTAGAGATTTAGCATAAAGTAGTAATCTGTAGGTGGTATGGAGTTAAACTGGTTCTTTTGTAAAGATTAAAAAAAGTTTGATAGAACACATAGAATATCATCATACTAAAAAATCGGGTGCAACCCATGTTTGTAAATAGGGCATCCTTTTCTATAGTATGGACACACTGCTTTATTTTTTATAATTTACATCATTTCACAAATAGTTAAAGAGCTCTTATTTACTTCTAAATTCTTGTCAATTTATCTTCTTTCACTATACTTATCTATTTTCTTTTTATAACTCAAACTTCTTCGAATCGTACTTTTCTAGAGTTTATTGCAATTCATTTTGTTTATATGGAATATGTTTATCTGTCTGTACACCTTCAACATTTTCTCCATCTGCTAATAATCTCCTGTACTTAAAAGAGTGCCCTGTTAATACTGTTTTAATCATTTTGTATTGCCCTCCTTTTGTTTGATTACTTGTATCATAAAACAAGTATCTGAAGTTTATATGTAGCCAACCTAGAGTGTATGTAAATTTAAAAAATCTCTAACAAAATGTTTGTATTGTAACGTTACCACTAAAACTACTGTTTCAAACATCATGGTTTGAAGAGACAGTACCCCATGTTCTAGCATCAATTCCTCCTACAGTTCTATATTGAGTAAAACTAGTTGATCCCTATCATATAAAAAGAGCACCACTTTTGGATGCTCTTCGTTATAACTATATATTATTTAATTTCATTCTTTTGTTTCTACCATTTTTCCTTCTTCAGAATTTGTACCTGTACCTTTTGTTTTTTCAACAGTTTTTGCACCTTCTTTAGAAGTTGCTGGCACTGCATCTTTAGGTACATCAAAGTTTTGTAAGAAAGACGTTGTTCCATCTGCACCCTGTGTAATTACTTGATTTGAACTACCTTCATTTGATTTTAAATTATCCATTTTCGCATCCTCTGCACCTACTGCACCTCCCGCTACTAATCCTGTACTTAAAATTGCTCCTGCTAATAATGTTTTAATCATTTTTCATTACCTCCTGTTTATTTGTAATATTCATCAAAAAAGTTTCTAGAGTTAATAATTTTAGTTATTATCTTTATCTACTTGCTTTTTGATTACATTTAGCATAAGACAAGAATCTATAGTTGATATGGACTGTATCTGGAGATTATGTAAAGGAAAATACATAATCAGTTGCATATCCTAATGGGTGTTTAGACAGGATCGAAACTTTATATGAGTTTGATAATTGAATTACCCTTCATTTTTGGTCGTAAGGTTTATGGCTGTGGTGAAGCCTATCGAGGATCTAACCTTTTCTGATTTGAAAGTAAACTTTTGGCTAAAAGTTTACTTTGGAGCTTTGAATCATTTTATAACTAATTTTGTAATAAATTTCTCAATATAGATATACTTGTTAATTACGGTTATAATATTCAAAATTAACAAATAATACAATATATTAAAAATATGATGGTTATCCTTTTGTTTACTCCTTGTACTAAAGATAAGATTGTGTTCCCGATCTTATCTTTTTCTTTGTAGATTTTTGATACAAAAAAAGAATCCTTATTATAAGGATTCTGCAACAAGAAATTTAATTTTCTGATTTATAAATGATCAATAATCCTTTGCCACGGAATCTATCAATTCTGAACTGACAGCAAACTTCCTATTTGCTATATGATAAAGTCACTTCAGATTCTTCTCCTGTAACTGTGCAAATTCAATGTTTTAATTAATTAATTTTTCATTGTAATCAACCAAACAGAGTGTTTATTACGGAGCTTTACCCCTGATGAATTATTTGGATGGTTAGCATAATAATGGATCCAAGCTAGTCTTGTATAACCTTCTACTAAATGATAAGGTGTTTTGTATCCTGAAAATTGTCTGCTATCTAATACAATGGGAGGGACACGCCATGTACCTTCGTTAAGCCAACTTTTTACTACGGAATTAATGTGATCATAAGGGGTCACCATACATACCCATCAACTTAAGAAAAATAAAGGCCCAAAAAACTGATTCAGGGTAACAAATTTAAAACAACTGAACAACCTCAAAATGAAACATTAAAATATACAATCGTATAATCTACCTAACATATATTGGATTTGAGAAGGTTTATTCATTATATTCTCTCAACTTAGTGTCCATTATATATATTGATAAATCCAATTTACTTGAAAAACTTTTCCGTTAATAACTATGCAATTCTAAACATTACTAATTGCACGTCGTCTGGTTGAAGAATAGCTGCTGTGCCAGTTGCTGGCAAATCAATCGGTGTATTTGGAGCCGTTGTTTGATTTTGTACAGTAATTTGATCACCTGCTGATAATGCCACTAATCTAGCACCAGATACCTGATGAGCTCCCGTTCCTGCATTATCAACTATACCTGTATTCCCTCCTAATTGACTTCCATTCAGAAATAGGGAGAATCCCCCTGCATTATTTGCATCAAGTGTTACTGCAAACCAAATAAAGTATATCCCCGAAGTATTTATTGTAAAAACATCGCCTACTCTTACTATATCAGCTGTACTAGGACCGTCAGTAGTAAATGGCGCAGCACCTGGTGAGGGCACAGTTACAGTGGCGCCTGTATTAGGAAACCATGAATTAATAAAAGAACTTGAG
>NZ_FOST01000028.1:0-12133 GCF_900114335.1 Bacillus sp. 5mfcol3.1
AAAGCTCTATCCATTCCGACACGCCTCGTTAATCCTCGACTACTTTCGAAATTCGGTACATAGTTAATATGTAAATGCGGATTCGCTTCATCATCGTGTAAAACCATGTTATAAACCGCTAGGTTTGGATTTCTCTCTTGAAACACCTCTGCATACTGTTTTAACGCTTCCTTTTTGGCTTCCCTATATTTCGAGTCGTCTTTACCTTCCCCAATTGCCACGACTAATTCTCGTTGCTCATGTGTCTTATCATCTTTATGTATTTTGTCATAATAATCATCAATTTTACGGTCATTCCGTTTTTGTTTCTCGTTATATTTATCCACTGCTTCTTGAAAGACATCTTTATATACACTTCGGATGTCCTTTTGAACAAAATAAATATTCTCATCTAACCTGGATGGATCGATGCCAGGATTCCCATGAATATTTTCCCTGTTATTATGGCTCAATGAACTTTGGTAAGATTGATTAAAAGAGATAGAACCTAACATAAAGTGCCACCACTTCCCCTAGATTAATTGATACCATCAGTCTAGCAAAGCGACGAAATGATGTCAATTAACGTAACCCTATAGGTATTTTGACGCATCCGCATCAAAATCGATAGGGGTCTGCGACGCTTTTCGGCTTTGCCGAGCCATGTAAAACATGGCAAAGGACCTTGGACTTTGTCCAAACCTACAAGGGGAACTTTCCCCCTTGCCCCCTTTATAAAACACCCCCAACCCCCTCAATTTTGAGGGGGCTCCCTCGCCGGTTGGCAGGGTCAAAAGGGTACCTTTTGACAACCACAAAAGGGTTGCATAGTGAGTCTATCAACTCCTTAATGCTCCTTCATTTCGCTTTTCGCTTCATTCTGTCCGCTTACCGTTGACAGACACAATACAACTGCCTTTAAAATTTGCTTCTGCTATACTTAATTAAAGATAGATTTATTCAGTATAATGAGTAGTTAGATATATTATAAATTTTATTTTTGAATTGTTCTAATATATTCGAATGATTATGGTTAACAAATATCACAGTCATATTAGGGAATTTCTCATTTATATAATTTGTTATTGAGATTAAAGATTCATTATCTAAGTTTGAAAATGCTTCATCTATCAATAAAATTTTGGGATTGTATAGTAAAGAACGAATCAATTTTATTTTTTGGATTTGACCACTGCTTAAATTTGTAACAACTTTGTCTATTTCTGTATTAATTTCATTATCTAAACTATTTATAAAACCATCTAATTTAAATGCTTTTATCATTTCATTTACCTGGTTCAATTCAACATTAGATACTCCTAAAGTTAAATTGTATAATATAGAACCTTTAAAGAAAAAATTCTCTTGAGGAACATAAGCTACTACTTTAAAAATTTCTTGAATAGGTAAATCATTAATATTTTGACCTAATATTTCAATGTTACCATCATATGATTTTTTCAATCCAATAATCATTTCAAATAAAGTAGTTTTTCCACTACCATTGTCACCTTTTAATAGCACTCTGTCACCTTTTAAAATTGATAAGTTAATTCCTTTAAATATTAATCTATCATTTGGTGTGAAATAAGTAACATTTTTAATGGTAATAATAGAATTTTCAGCACAATCTTTTTCAATAGCAAGTACACCATTTTCATTCGAATCTTCAGTCTCTAAAATGTTTTTTATACGAAAAACAGGTGCATATAACACTTGTAGTTTAGGATAAACTCCCATAAGTCCCATTAAAGGGGGATAAATCAAAGCAGCATAACTGTAGAAAGCCATAAGTTCCCCAATAGTTAATGTATTATTTTTCACTAGTACAACTCCATACAATAATATACCAAAAGGGCCAATTAGAGATATTAAAGAAAGTGAGATACTAAAAAAGCTATTAATACTTACAAGTTTAACGGTATTTTTTTTTAGGTTTTCTAGATGTTTTTGAAAAATAAATGTTCGGTTATTTAAACTTTCTATAGATTGTAAAAATTTCTTCCCACTAATATTTTCATTTAGAGTAGAAAACATTACATCCTTATTTGTTTGAACAGACATACTTAATGATTGGATTTTTTTTCTGAATAAGTAAAATGTTATAAAGAATATTGGTAAAGTTAATACAGAAATTAATGCAAGTTGAAAATTAATTTTTAATAAAACAAAAAAATATAAAATAAGTAGCAATGAATTAGATATCACACTCAAAAATATTTCTTGAACACTATTCCCTACTATATCTGAGTCATTGAATATAACAGTTTTTAAATGATTGGGATCCAAGGATAACAACTCTTTTGACTCTGATCTCAAAACCTTTGTATGAAGATGTAATCTAATGCTTTTGACTATATTTTGTGAATATGAAGATGTTAAATAACTAATTATTATCCCTATGGATAACTGAATAATAACAATTAAAAGTGTCAATAATAATATTTTATATAACAAAGATGTATTTCCTTTTAATAAAACATCATCAATAATATATTTGGAAAAGTATGGTAAAGGTAGACTGCTAATCGTTGTAAAAGCTATCAGTATAACTATCAAAAACAACAATCGCTTTTTATAGAAAAAAATTTTTTTTAATGTATGCATTAAATTATTCCTCCTACAATATACTTTTTGACATAATATCACGTTTTATATAAAATATACGATCTGATTTTTGTGAATTTATTGAATTATATTTCGCAATTGTAACCACCGAAGAAAATTTACATTTTATACCACCCCGCCTTTATAATTTAGATTGCGCATAGCCCACTAAAAAAAACCGTTATAAAAACCAAAACAGTAATAAAAAAACCATGCTAAGTAGCAAAAAATACAATAAGCCGTCCATATGGACAGCTCCTTCTTACATAATTCTCGTTCTTGAAAAATTATTACACCCCCCTCCGTTCAGATTATCACTAGTTTTTGATTAATTAGGAATAGTAAAACCAGCTTATAATTACAATAAGCACAATAATTCCCCATAGCACTTTTCCTGTGCGTGTAGCAAAATTAATCGTAAATCCATTTAACTTTGGTATAATTTTTTTCTTATTTGTCATATAGCCTCACCTTTTTATCTAATCTGTTTATTTATTGTACCATTTCGAAAAATCAGTTTGTTATAATTTTCGGATGTATATGATATTCATTTAAAATTAACATAACATCCCATTATAGGTAGCAAAAAAAAAGCGAGATCCTTTGTAATATCAAAGGTCTCATTTTTTCTTTGCTTGTCATCTTATACATAGCATAGAAGTCTTTTTTATAAAATCATGAAAAAAATAAGTGTTAAAATTTCCTAACACCAAAAACCTTAATAAAACCAATCATATCAACGCTTTATATATCTTTTTAAAAGTGCTTCTATTATCACTATTATTAAAAGCTAAAAGCAATGAAAAACAAAAAAAAAGGACTCAATCAAAAAAATCAAACGAATAAAAATTCAATTTCATAGATATAACATAATCTTCTTTCTATATGATTTATTAATAATTTTTATCCTCTTTTCTCAACTTATTTAACATATTTTTAAAAAACGTTAATGTTTTGCAATGTTTGAAAAATAGGGATATAATGAAATAAATAATTTTATATGAATTACATAAAATTATTTACTAAAAAAAGTAAGAATAGGAGTGATATTATGTTTAGAAATCCAGAAAAAAGAACATTTGGGATGCCAGGGAGTTTAACTGTCAATGATTGTGAAAGATTGAGCAATTTTTCGCTTGGTATGAAAGTTGATACTCAAAAAATTATTGATAAAATTGTTAGTCCAAATGAAGATATGGTACTTATTAATATTGCCAATTCTGAAAATGTTAGAGAAATGGTATCGTTTAATAAATATAGTGAGTTTTTGAATTATTCATTAGAGTATTTGGGTTATGATTCAGGTGTTTATCGAGTAGAAACTCCAAATAATGAATCAGCACCTGAACCAAAGAGTGCAAAAGTTGTAACTAGTGCTTATTATGTATTATGGGTTGCTGGAGCAGTTGCTGTTGGGGCTGTGCTTGTTATTGATATTGTTGCTAAAATTGCAAAAACTAAAGAACAAAAATTACTAAAAAAAATAATCAGTGCGGCAAATATTGCAGGAGGAAAAGATTTTTGTGAAGGTGTAGCTTTAGAAATTAATAGAAGAATAAAAGCAGCTACTCAATTAAAAAAATTGAATGGTGAATTGAATGTTTAATCCTACAAGTTTAGCAATAGTATCTACTTATAAATGTACAGCTTCTTGTCAAGAATGCTGTTTTGAATGTAGTCCAAAATTGACAAAAAGAATATCATTTAATGATATAAAAAGTTTTATTGATCAAGCTAGTGTAATTGAAACCGTTAAATATATTGTATGGTCTGGAGGAGAATGTTTTTTACTTGGTAAAGATTTAGAGAATGGTATTGCATATGGAAAATCAAAAGGGTTAAATTCTCGGTGTGTAACAAATGGTTTTTGGGCAAATTCTATAGAAATAGCAAAAAATAAATTAATTAGACTTCAAAAAAAGGGATTGAAAGAACTTAATTTATCAACAGGTGATGATCATCAAGTATATGTTTCTATTGATAATATTTTAAATGCAGCAATTGCAGCTGTTCAATTAAATATTACAGTTGCAATTGCTGTAGAAACTACAGCTAATTCTAGATTTAGTAAAAAAGATATATTAACACATCCAAAATATGTTCAATATATTGCAAATAGTGATTTTGAAAAGTATATTACAATCATGAATACGGTATGGATGTCTTTCCATGAAGATAGAGTTTTTGAATATCCTGATATAATGGAGTTTACTAATAATTTATCAGGATGTGATAGTATATTCGATGCAATAGTTATTACTCCAGATAAATCTATAGTTAGTTGTTGTGGATTAACTATGGAACATATACCAGAAATGCATATGGGAATTATGGATGAAAACAATTTATTAAATCTTTATAAGAGTCAATTTAATGATTTTCTTAAAATTTGGATCTATGTAGATGGTGCTGAAGGAATATTAAAAAAAGTACAAGAATGGGATTGTGGAATAAAATATCCTAGATTTGTACACATGTGTCAAGCTTGTGCATACATGTATCACACACCAGAAGTTCAAAAAGTAATCTTTGAAAATTACGAATCAATTTTTTCTGAAATCATGGAAAAGTACAAAGCTAAAGTTCTTCTCAGAGAATCTTCTGTATCTATGGTTTAATTTTTGATATAAAATTTAACTCATTAAAAATGTATATTTTATAATAATAAGGGGTGTAAATTTTATTTTATAAAATTAGTTTATTTAGGAGGATTTTAAAATAAGAACAATTTATTATACACCCCTAATTATTATCATAAACTAAATTTATAATGGAGGTTACTAATGCTCTTATTAATTATTTCTTTAGTAACATTTATCATTGTTTTTGTTTCCATGGAAATTTTAGGTAATGATAGTAATCCTAATAAAATTATTGGTTATCGCACTAAACGTTCAATGAAAAATAAAGAAAATTGGATAATGGCTCAAAAATATTTTAAATTTTTATTTATAAGAAGCTATTTAATTATTGTTATTTTTAGTTTGTTTTTGTCCATATATGAACATTTCATAGGTATTAATTTTATAACATTAAAAATGTATAATACTATTCAAGTATTTATAGCAATCTTTCCTTTGTTTGTTTACTTAATGCAATCATCTTCCTAACTTCCTGGACTTCTCTTATTGTTTGCATAAGCATTTCATCACAGTCTTGGTCCCTTCACCATGCCTTCGCTAGAATTCATCGCTATAAGCTTTTGAAATCCCTTTATCAATTGCATAGTGCTCAACTTCAAACACTTCAACTTCTTGATATCATGATACTTATTTGCTTTATTGCATTTTCTAATGTCATGCCTATATCGTTCTTTAAGTTTATAACCCTAAGAAATACCATTACATCACTTTTTCTATACTTCCTATAAACTGTATTCTGAATCATGAACTTTTTTAAGTGTCCACGATTCAAAATACAGTTCAGTTCTTTTATTTCATAGCTTTTCTAAAAAAACAATATGAAGAGAAGATAGATAATACGATACATAAAATAACAGCTGTAAAAATAACAAGTTTTGTCCAACTTGTAGGTATAAACATTGCAAAAATGATTATTATACCCGCAATTACAAACAATTTAGAACTAAATCTATGAGTATCTTTCCACACTTTTTCACTACTTAATGTCCAAGGTGTGCGGATTCCTATAAAAAAGTTTGGTCTCACTTGTTGTAAATAATTCCCTAAAATAATAAATATACCACCCAATATTACATATCCCAACGTAATAATTGGTAAGTTATACCCTAGTCCAGTCAATATAGTTATTACATTAATAATTACCAAAACTACTAACATCATATTAAAAATAGCATAATATCCTGTAGAAAATTTTTCATAATTTGCTTTTTTAGGATCAATTTTTGGTACTAATATTGATAATACATATAAACCAATCATAAAACCAATAAAAAAGGACATTGTTGTAAATTTATCAGAATATGTAATACTATCATCACTAATACTCCAATGCGTTATTAATTCAGAAGGTAGATGATTAAACGTAATAATCCATATTAAAATAGTCAAAATTATTAATAGTAAAGGGAAAATATGTTTCTTCATAAGACTCACCTTTCTTATTTAAGTTGTTCTTTTTCAATAAAAGTAAAAAACCACGTAATTAAATCTTGAAATACTGTAGTATTAAGAGAATAAACAATAAATTTTCCTTTTTTTTCATCTTGCACTAATTGTGTATTTTTTAAAATGTTTAAATGATGTGAAACACTAGGTTTTGTCATATCAAAGTGTTCTGCAATTTCTCCAGCTGTTAAATCAGAATCTTTTAATAAATCTAGAATTCTTCTTCTCGTTGGATCCGATAATGCTTTAAAAGCCTGATTCAATTTCTTCGCTCCTTTCAATAAATAGCGATCTTAGTTTAATATTTAGATGTTTATCTAAATATTAAACTAAGATCGCTATTTATGTCAATTAGTTATAATCTGCATTTTAAATATTCGGAATAGAGTTTCTTTGTCAATTCCCTCGAAAAAGGGGAATTACATAATTATAGCAAGGGAATGCTTGTATGCTGATCTATACTGCATTCCCTTATTCTATGTATGCTATATTTCTATTCTTCTTTTTCCGACATTAGAACCCTATAAGAATAGCAACCACAGTTAATTTTTAAACAAACCGAAAAAACCTTTCCGTTTTTGTTTCTGCATATCTCTAATGTTTTCAAGCAATAACTGATCTCGCTTCTCTAACTTCTTCTCTATAAAAACTTCTAATTCACTATTTTTACCTTCTACTTCAGTTAACTTTTTCTCCGTATTTGCTAAATGCTCTTTTGTCGTAACCAATTCATTCGTAATTTCTTGCAATTTTTGAACGAGTGCTTGATTAAATTGATTTTGTAACTGCTGATTTTCTAATACTTCATTCAATTTCTTTTCTAATTCTGATTTTTCTTCTTTTGAAACAAACGAATCAAGTTCTCCGTTTCGCCATGCCCGAACTTGATCGTAAGACCATTTTTGCGCTTGTATTTTTTCTTTTATCGCTTTTAATTCTTCTATATTTTCCTTCGAGTATCTGCGATGCCCTCCCTGACTTCGCTCCGTTTGTATATTAAATTCGTTTGACCATACCTTTAGCAAATCGGGTGTGATCCCTACATGATCCGCAACAATTTTCGGTGTATACATTTCCGATTTTAGTTCCAATTTTCATTCCTCCCCCAAAAACGGAATACGTTTTTTACTTAAAAAACACGATTAAATCAACATTTCGATCAAAATCGGAATGTACTTGCAACCGATATGAAAACCGATTTTAAAAACGATTTAATTTCGAAATACATTCCGATTTTAACACCGATATGTATTACTTCTCGATAATAACATCAAAATCTTTTTTCTATATACAAGATTTTATGCAAAAAAAGAATAGCGAGGATCCCTAGAATCCTCGCTATATCAACGATGTATAAAATCATGCATGTCAAATAAACAGACAAAAAAAGAAGAATCCCCGTAAATACAAGGATTCTATGAAAAGATTCGCTACCGATAATAGGACGTTATGTTAACCGAGAGTGAATAGAACATTCATCATTTTTTCTCTTGTATTCGCTTGTACTAGAATTAAACTAATCTTCAAACCAAAATAACACTTCAATAGGTGCTTTTAAAACTTTTGCAATATCGTAAGCCAATTTTAATGAAGGGTTATATTTTCCATTTTCGAGATTACCAATTGTTTCTCTTCTAACTCCAACTTTATTAGCTAAATCTCCTTGGGACATATTTAACTTTACCCTATATTCTTTCATCCGAGTAATCAGCGTCATCCTGCATCCCTTTCTTTTCTCTATGTTCAAATATTTCTAAATTAATTAGAAAAGTTCCTAACGGTATTAAAATTGAAAGTCCAAAAAATAAACGAATTACATGTACATTTTCAAAAATAGAAACACTTAAGAGTAGCATACTACCAAATACTAGTGTTACAAAAAATGCCCTTGTAGCGGCCATACGAACATGCAGTATAAAAAGCTCATCTGGTATAACTTTTGCGTATAAAAAAAAGAAAAAGAATAGGAAATAGTAGTGAGGCGAAAACGAATTTTCACTTAAAAATGAGAAAGGTGCCAAAAAACCTAAAAAACCAATAAACCCTAAGTAAGCTAATTTGTTTTTCATATAAGATCCCCTTTGTGATTTATTTCGCTCTTTATGTGATAAATATATCACATAAAGAGCGAAATAAAAAGGAATTGAAACAGTACATCTTTGTTTCAAACTAATACTTTTAACTTCCCTTAACGGGAATTATGTAAATAAGCCATCCAATATGGACGGCTTATTTTATTTTTGGCTTAGCATGGTTTTTTCCAAAATGCTGGCGATACCCCTAACATCTTCTTTTTCATTAAGAGTTAAGCACCCCAAATCCCCTTAAAAAGTTGTATTCAGAATATCATAACAAAATCAAAAAAAGACCCTACAAAAGGGTCTTTCATCAGCTAATATTAAGCTTTTTGAACATTAGTAGCTTGTAGGCCACGTTGTCCTTGTTCTACTTCAAACGTTACACTTTGTCCTTCGTCTAAAGATTTGTAACCGTCGATTTGGATAGCTGAGAAATGTACGAATACGTCTTCTCCACCTTGACGTTCAATGAATCCAAAACCTTTGTCTGCATTAAACCATTTTACTTTACCTTGTTCCATAATTGTTGCCTCCTAGTGTGGATACCCACACATATGTTACTACCCTTGCTCAAATACCTTAGACGAAAAACAAAATTTATTCTTAATCTCAAACCGAACAAAAATAGGTCTTTCTTAAATTAACATACTTTCTAAAAAATAGCAAATTTCAAAAATAAATCCTTATGGTAATTAGCCACTAATATTGGTTGCTGGAGAAAAAGTCACTATGATAGTCATCACAGCAAGAAGCAACCAAAGAATCTCGACAATATCATTAGTTTGATTTTTTTCAGACATTCAACAACTGATAAAATTAGCTATTTTCGAGTTGAATTTTACTTCTGATAACAATAATTATGTGAACAAAAAAGTCCCCCAGCTAAACAATCTGGAGGACTTTTTTTATAGAGGAAAAGAAGACATCGGTCTCCCCTTTGGGTTTCCCCCTAGACAAGTTAAAACTTAAAACTACCCAATCATATTAGATAAATTACTCATAATCTATAATTTGAATGACTATGTAAAACTCTTAAAATACCTTATAAAACCTTAATTTACGCTTAGATTAATATATGAATTAAAGGGAGAGAAAAAACTATGCAATGTATAAACTGTTCTCCAGTACTTCACTGTGTTTATTTTGGAAATAGACCGTTTTGCTATTATAAACAACAATGTACCATAAAACCTTGCCCAACTATACCAGACATTCCGATAATACACGATCCAGGACCATTAGGACCGGTAGAAATGTCCTCAAATTCTCCTGCAATCATGTCATATTCAACTGGACCTAGTTATTTTGCGCGTTGCATGCAAATAACAGGAGGTGATTTCTACACCTGTCAAAGGATATGTAGGCCCATTTACCAGTAATTTTGCGACATAATAACTTGGTTGGTCTTTTTTATTTTTTTAGGTTTCCCCCTGTTTTTGGGTGTAAGTGCTGGCTCGTCGTGTGGGGGCGAAACCCCACATAGCGTTAATTCCATATAGAAAAAGAAGAATACCTTGAACGGAAGAACTGGCGATTCGGCTGGTACAATCGTTGATCCAAGTCGAGCAACTTAACCCCGTTTTTGGTCTGTTCGGCTTGGCGAAAGCTAAAAACCAGCCGAAAAAAGTTCCGCAAGGACAGAAAAAAAAAGAAAAGGCGATAGCCTTTAGGTGAGGATTAACGAACCGACTTTTCTTTTTCTGAAGGTGGAGATTTTTGAGCGTTATTTGCTCAAAAATACTACCTGTTCCTTGCGGAACTTTTAGCCTTTAATAATAGTGATAATAGAGAACATCTACAAAAAACGTGTGAATCCCTTGATATGACTGGGTTAAATACACTTTTTAGGGTGTGACGTTTTCGTCACACTTTTAAGCCTTTTTGTGACGTTTTCGTCACACCTAAAAAAATATAAATTAGTAAATAAATGGATAAAACACTTTAAAATACATATAAAAAAGACTATATCAAATTGATACAGTCTAAAAAAATCTAGCTGGTAATTTTACTTTTTTACCATTTTGATCTTTAAGATTTTTCAAAGAATATTGAAACAATCTCATCGTTAATTTATCGAGTTTTACTTCATTTTTTCGAGGTGCACAAATCATTATGTAAGGATTTACTACCCATGTTCTAGGACTTACAGTCCGACCATTTTCAATAATTTGTCCAGCACCTTCCGGATTAAGTAAAATTTCTTTTTTCTTTAATGAATTCATAACCAAAGAAGTTTTTTCTCTTGATTTCCCTATCATTTCAGCAATTTCAGAAACAGTTGCTGCTTTTGGTAACTCAAAATCTTCCTCAGCGCTCTTTCGTTTCCTTTTAAACTTATCATCTCTACAAATAATAACATTACTTCTAAATTCCAAATAAGCTTGAATTCTAAATAAAAAACTTTCCTCTGCTTGAGTTAAATAACCAATACTATTCAACAAGTCTAAATTTCTGTGCATTACTTGATTAAATGGCTCTCCAGCAAATGGATCTTTATTAGTTCCAACATAATGATCTTCTCCAGTTAATTCTTTTAACTGTTGTAAAAGAGATTTTTTTAGTTCTTCAGCTTGGTCTCTTTGTTTTCCATCTTTCTCAAAATCTCTTTTTCTAGCATTTCTATCAGCTTGATTTAAAGCTTGTCCCAATTCTTCATTCATTGTTAAATCCTCCTCTAAATTGAGGGAATCAACAAAAACACCTATTTTTTGCTATTTGATTATAAAACAAATTATGATAATCTATAATCAGATAAATGAAGTCTAGGTATTTTAGTAGAATACCCTATAAAAAGAGTCATGTTCCAGCATGGCTCTTTTTTTTCATTCTATCACGTTTTCAATAACCTTGAAGATAAAAACAAAGTTTCCTTATTTTTTTACCGTTCCCTATCAAAATCTCGATGTCTGCTTATTTCTCTCTTATGTTCACGTTCAAATTGATTATCTACTCCCTTGCTATCCAATTCATTTTTAACAATTCCTCTAAGCACCTTAAATTGCTCTTTAAGAACTTTTTTCGTTTGTATATACAAAACTCTTATATTCGTCTGCAAACCCTTTATATAAGCTTTTAACGAGCTTATTTCTTTATTTAATACACCAACTTCTTTTTGCAACTTACTTTTTTCTTGTTTCAACGTTCGATTTTCTTTCATCCAGCCCTCTGCATGGACTTTTAAACTCTCATTCTCTTTCACAAAATCTGTCTTTTTCAAACGCTCATAATCCTTTTTGATAGTAACCGCTGCATTCACTTGCTTTATTACTTCTTGATATTGTTCTGGTGATAACACATAATTTCTTGTCTGTTTCTTCGTAATCTCAGCTTTTCCAAACATTTTATCCTGTACTTCTACTACTACTTCTTTACGTAAAAATG
>NZ_FOST01000058.1:0-1538 GCF_900114335.1 Bacillus sp. 5mfcol3.1
TTTGATTTTCTAGCCTCTTTCATTTCATCTTGAAGACTTGTTGTTCCCGAATCTTGCCCATTCGCTACCTCTGGATTTCCATTCCCTTCTTTTTTCATGTCTTCTTGAATAGATGGCATACCACCATTCTTTTTATCTTCTTCCTTATTTAAGTTACCTTTTTCTTTTTCTTTTTTTGCTACATCATTACCATTTGCTTTTTTCTGATCTGCTTTTTTCATTTGATCTTGCAAGGACTCTTTATTTTCAGACTCACTCCCTTTTTTCAAACCACTTATAAGACCAGCCACGCCACCTGTTGCCATCGCTGCCGCACTTGCTGTTTTAGCTGCTGCAACACCCGTTCCTTCTGCTGCACCTTTCGCTCCTTTTCCAATCATATTTCCGAGACTCTTCATTGGTTTTGAATTTGCGAGACTGCCAATTCCTTTACCAAGTGCGAAACCACCTACTAACATGCCCCAACTGCTCTTTAATCCAATATCTATTCCAAATAGCCTTTCTACGACTGCCGGACCATCTAGAACTGCCATACTAAATGCCGCTAATGCAATCAGATACGGTACACCATTTAATTTGTCATGGACAAATCCCGTCCCAATTAGATATAGCTTCAAAGATAGGAATATCATAATCGTTGCTATAAATATATTGAGAATATTGGATAACACAGCTTTTAACTTTTGACCATTCGCAACATCCGCTGGTGCTAATAGGTTCGCCAACAAGTAGTTAAATGCTAACTCATAAAATAATCTAGCTAATTTAATACTTACTAATAACAAAGTTAATCCTGTTATCAGTAAAGTAAAGAATATATTCCAGAAATTCCAATGCCAGCGATAATACTTTTCTGGAAAGAAATCAAACCATCCATCTTTTAATTCTGCTAAAGATGCAACTCCTAACGCATCCATTACTCTTTTATTCTGCAAAATTTTCTGACCATCATCCGATAAATTTTTATCCTTTGTGAACGCAAAATCTTTATCTATTTTTTCAGTAATATCTATCTGTCTAATATTTTTTTCAGGAATATTGTTTTTCGGATTCATATCCTCTTTCTTTTTCCATCCGTTTTGATCTATTACTGCAACATCCGTTATATTCTTCTTAATAATTTCATCACTTAAAGAACCCTTTTGTTCAGATTTCACAACCGCTATGGCATCATCGGTGAACTTATCGACCTTTGTCATACCAGTACTTAATAAACAAAGTACACTCAATGTTATGAAAATATTGATGATAATTTGAGAACGATTCATTTGTTTGTTCATTATAAACATGTAGCCAATATATAAAAACGAAATGGCTAAAAGAACGACAAACAATGGATATAACATATCAACAAAATTTTGTATTTCCGGTGAATTAAAGAATCCTTTAATCCCCAGAATTGCATCTGTCACACCTTCTAAAGCATCTACAACTAAAGATAAGCCTACAATTAGGAACCATCCTAGCCAACGCAATACATAATTCACGATGTCTCCTACTTGAAGATAATCCGAGAACGATTCTAAAACCTTTAAAAT
>NZ_FOST01000056.1:0-1820 GCF_900114335.1 Bacillus sp. 5mfcol3.1
AAGTACTCCCATCTGTATTTTAAGGCTGTTTCTCCCGTATTATAAATTGGGCGAGGTCTGATCCGTTTTCTGTTATTATCCTGACGTTTTATAACACGAATAACGGCACTTTCACCTTCTTTAAAATTCATAAGTTCATTTGCTGTTAACAGTGGGCGTTGATCTAGACTTTCCGTTTTATTTTTATCAGTAGAAAGACTTTTTCCGCTTCGGGAAGATAGATTAATCGTCTGATTCCCTAGTTTTTTGGAAACTTTTTCGGCGGTTTCTTGATCGTTCGTTAGAATGTAGATGGTATTCCCACAGTTTCCATCAATCGTATCTGCATCCTCACCATACTTATTTTTCAATTGTGCATATGCCTGGATTACAAGGTTAAAGCGAACATTTCTACCAAGACAAACCGTGATAATATTTGCCATTCCTTCAATACTCGGCATATTTCCAAACTCATCTAAGCAAAAAACCACTTCACGGTGACATTTCCCTCCACGAGCGAGGGATGCACCCTTTGCCAATATAAAATAAAGCTGCCTTACAAAAATAGAAGCAATCACATGATTTGAAGAATCAAAGTCTGGTGTAATCATAAAAATAGCGACTGGTTTATCGAAATAGTCCACTGTTATTACTTGTATATCTTCATTTTCTTCTATTACTTTAAATTCTGTATCACCTGTCTTTTCATCTATTTTCATAATAGAAATAGATGTTTTCTTTTTCTTATTTCCTTTTTCATTAAATTGAATGGTATCCCCAACTTTTATTACTTTCTTAAAATCTAATGCAAAACGTCCCTTAATATCTGATTTGATAGACTCCTTTGAGCCATCCGGAAATACAATTTCTATTCGTTTTCTAGGTGTTACTTTTCCTTTTATTGTTTTTCCAAAACCTACACGTTTTAAATCCACACTATTTTTTGCGGTCATTTTAGCGATTTCATCAAATGTAAAAATAGATAAACCGTTCATTGTTTGTGTAAAAATACCACCTCTAGCTTGCCCTTTTGAGAAATTAGAAGTTGCATATTGCATTTTCGCAACACTGTCTGATGGTAAATTCTCAAAGTATAAATCTAAAGCATTTTTCGGCGGTTCCTCTGGATCTATAATTATTTCTTTCGAACCAAGTTCCGATAGCATGTTAGCTACTGCATACATCGTTATTTTTTCCTCTGTTCCTTCTGCAATACATTTATCTGTTATGGCTAAAATCATGGCGTTACATAAGCTCATAGCGCAATCTTGCCAAAAAGGATCTTTAACACCTGGTTTATAATACAAAGTGTGTGAGAGTGTCTTACATAATGCCTGTGCCGTTGAATAATCTCCATCTTTATAGGCATCTTTGACAAGCTGCAATAAGTTATAGCTCATAGAATCAAGTGGAGTTAACAGGTTCAAAACTTCAATGTGATAGCCTCGTTCTTCCAGCGTTTCTTTCGATGCGCTGAACAATTCCCCCTTTGGATCATTAAAAATTAGGGAGGGTTTATGTTCTGCTCTAGAATAGACATCAATTGTAGGAAATACATAGGTTTCCCCTTTACCAGAGCGTGTTGTACCAATAATTAAGTTGTTTACCGGACTATCATCAATAAATACCTTGTCACCTAGTCGGGAGATAACAACACCACCGCCACCTTTAAATGTTTCCTCTCGATCTGGTACAGCTCGGTACTGCTTTTTCAGCTCTTCAACTGTTGTAAAACGACTAGACCCTTTCTCATGATTATTTAAGTTTTTAAAGGAAGATTTCAATTTGTACACTGTTCTCGCTATAGTTCCAATCACTACAAGGAAAACAAGCAAGTAGTA
>NZ_FOST01000034.1:0-4952 GCF_900114335.1 Bacillus sp. 5mfcol3.1
TATCTTCCTGCTGAAACGCCTCTTCGGGAATCTCTTCATCAATTCCCATCATGGTTGGTTCTTCTATTGGCTGCATTGTCTCTACTGGTGGTAAATCTTCCTGTTCCGGCTCTGATGGTTTTTCCTTTCTTTCTCCTAAAAAATCTACAATGAGTGAATTTGGATTTACGTTATCATGTAGGGAATCAATATCTATATCTAAAATAGATTTATCTGTATCGAATTCTACGCCTAAGTACTCCCATCTGTATTTTAAGGCTGTTTCTCCCGTATTATAAATTGGGCGAGGTCTGATCCGTTTTCTGTTATTATCCTGACGTTTTATAACCCGAATAACGGCACTTTCTCCTTCTTTAAAATTCATAAGTTCATTTGATGTTAACAGTTGGCGTTGATCTAAACCTTCCGTTTTATTTTTATCAGTAGAAAGACCTTTTCCGCTTCGAGAAGGTAGGTTAATCGTCTGATTCCCTAGTTTTTTGGACACTTTTTCGGCGGTTTCTTGATCGTTAGTTAGAATGTAAATGGTATTCCCACAGTTTCCATCAATCGTATCTGCATCCTCACCATACTTATTTTTTAATTGTGAATATGCTTGAATGATAAGGTTAAAGCGAACATTTCTACCGAGACAAACTGTAATAATATTTGCCATTCCTTCAATACTCGGCATATTTCCAAACTCATCTAGGCAAAAAACCACCTCACGGTGACATTTCCCTCCACGAGCAAGGGACGCACCCTTTGCCAATATAAAATAAAGCTGCCTTACAAAAATAGAAGCAATCACATGATTCGAAGAATCAAAGTCTGGTGTAATCATAAAAATAGCCACTGGTTTATCGAAATAATCCACTTTTGTTATTTCTATATCTTCATTTTCTTCTACTACTTTAAATTCTGTATGACCCGTTTTTTTATCTATTTTTGTAACAGTAATAGATGTTTTCGTTTGAGGATTTTCCTTTTCATTACATTGAATGGTATCTCCAACTTGTATTGCTTGTTTAAAATCTAATGCAAAACGTCCTGTAATATCTGCTTTGATAGACTCCTTTGAGCCATCTGAAAATACAATTTCTACTCGTTTTCTAGGTGTCACTTTTCCTTTTATCGTTTTTCCAAAACCGACACGTTTCAAATCCACACTATTTTTCGCTGTCATTTTAGCGATTTCATCAAATGTAAAAATAGAAAGTCCGTTCATTGTTTGAGTGAAAATCCCACCTCTTGCTTGCCCTTTTGAGAAATTAGAAGTTGCATATTGCATTTTCGCAACGCTATCCGCTGGTAAGCCTTCAAAGTATAAATCTAATGCATTTTTAGGTGGTTCCTCTGGATCTATTAGTATTTCTTTCGAACCAAGTTCTGATAACATGTTAGCTACTGCATACATCGTTATTTTTTCTTCTGTTCCTTCTGCAATACATTTATCTGTTATAGCTAAAACCATAGCGTTGCATAGGCTCATAGCACAATCTTGCCAAAAAGGATCTTTAACACCTGGTTTATAAAACAAAGTGTGTGAGAGTGTTTTACATAATGCCTGTGCCGTTGAATAATCCCCATCTTTATAAGCATCTTTGACAAGCTGCAATAAGTTATAACTCATGGAATCAAGTGGCTTTAACAAGTTCAAAACTTCAATATGATACCCTCGTTCTTCCAGCGTTTCTTTCGATGCGCTGAACAATTATGTATAGCATCCCTATTCAGTTTGAGTAGGGGTAGCTATTACCCATTCCGGGTGCGATAGGTAAGGATTTGATATTATCTCCAACTTTTCCCCCGCCTCACACCGTACGTGACAGTTTCCCATCATACGGCGTTCCATCGACAAATTTTCATATAATATATAGTATTTTTACTGAATAATGTCTAAGTTAGACATAAATCTTAGTCTATTAAGCTTTTTAATTTGTTTCGAATCCAAATTAAAGTCATTAAGATAAGTAGCAATTGTTTCTTCATTTATAGCGTGAATCAGTTTATGAATATCTTTATGAACAAGACATAAATTGTGATATTCATCCGTACCACCTTGATTTCTAGGTAGTTTATGATGACAATGTACTTCATTTGGATGAAGAATTTCACCAGTCACATAGCATTTTCCATTAGTAGCAACGTATAGTGTTAATCTGTTATCTACAAATTCAACGTTGTCTTTAGTATATCGGGCTTTGTTAACCATATACTGTACATATTCGTTTGGAACAATTTTAGGCTTGGATGTTTCTAACTTAGCACGCCCACCTTTTGTATAAGGTGTAATATCCTGCTGAAAATTCATTGGGTTTCTATGATGAACAGCGTTGATTACGTGGAGTGGAACTCCAGCAACTACTGATATTTTTGTTTGTTGCTTCAAGCCAACATTTCGTTGTTTATATATTGTGTTCTGTTCCTTATACGTTTGTATAGTACGTCTTTCCCTTAACCTAACTTTCATGGTGCGGGATAAGGATAACCCAACTTTATCTAAGTCAATATATACATGCGTTGCATATCGATAATAGTTTTTGATACCCATTACCATTGTGTTGTAATTCATAGATGATTTACTACTATATGAACTGTGTTTTATTTTCTTTACGCCATCTCGTAGTTTTTCTTGAATTCTCTTACGAGATTTTTCGGAGATATTTGTTTGAGCAACATATCCGTTTTTCGTACTCCCTTTAGGTATAGCTTTAATACTAAAACCTAGGAAATCCGCATGTTTTTGTTTCAAGTTCGTAATGCTAGATTTGTTTGTATTAACCTCTAACCTCAATCTTTTATCGAGAAATTCAACTACAGCATGATAAAATCTAACAGCGTGATTGTATGACCTACACATGATTTTAAAATCATCAGCATATCTGACCATATAACCACTTTTTAAGTTAGTTCGTTTAGCAGTACTATTATGGAAGCTGTGAATATTTTTACTTTTAATAGGGAAGCTTTCCCATTGAGATTCAACCCAACGATCTAACTCGGTTAGGTAAATATTCGCTAATAATGGGGATAGTACACCACCCTGTGGAAGTCCTTTATCCATAACTCCTACACCGACTACTTCTGTTCTTAACATGCAATTGATTATTGATAGTAATCTTTTATCACGAATGCCAAAGCTCCAAAGTGATTTACTCAATTTCGCATGATTCACATTATCGAAGAACCCTTTAATATCAACGTCAACACAGTAGTACATTTTCCCACGATTGATTAAGCTAACCGTACGGCTTAATGCGTGCATAGCGTTTCTATTAGGTCTGAAACCATAACTATGTTTATAGAACTTGGCTTCACATATGGGTTCTAATACCTGTAAGATACATTGCTGAATGACCCTATCTTCAAGTGTTCCAATACCCAATGGTCTTGTTGAACCATCTTGTTTTGGGATTAGTACACGTCTTGTTTTATCCGGTTTAAACCAAGATAAACGTTTTTGAATTTTTGCTACAAATTCAGATACATTTGTTACTTTAACATCTTCAATGGTTAAACCATCTACACCCTCTGTATGAGCGCCATTGTTACTTTTAATTTGATGATAAGCTAGTAGAATATTACTTTCGCTCGTGATTATATCCATCAACTTATAGAAATTATCACCGTTTTTACTATTAGCATAAAGTTCATCAAACGTGGATGTTAAAGCATATCGCTTAATATTCTTAATTTTTTCAGTCATACTGTTTTTACTCCCCCACTATAAGTGTTTTAGTAACTTTATTATTCTTAATCGAATCAGTATATTAAATATCTACATATAAAATTCTTTTATCGACTTGAGGTCTTCCTTCCACTACTTATTATCATAGTTTCACAAGTACTACACCTCTACTGCCACGACATTTAATGTATGTTATGAATTTCATACAAACGGGTCATAGTGACCATTCACTTACCGTATATCGCTTCCCACGTTCCGATTAACCTATCATAGTGTTTTACTTAGATGTCTCCTATAAGCCTGTTACCTTGAATACGCCTATAACGTATTATGGACTTTCATAAAGGACGCGTCTTACTCATCCACAGTAACCGTCAAAACATTGACGCTTGATACTTTCGTTATCAAGTCCCATATAGACCCGTACAATTCGGAGATTCGTCAAGACTAAATCTATTCTCATCATATAAAACGACTCCCGACCTATTAGCCTCCATATTCCTCGTGGAACTTAGGACACATTCAGCCGACTTCACCGAGCTTCTTACAATCTATTAAATGGTTAACATTATGCAAGTCGGAGTATCAGAGGGTAAGTTTCAAGGCGTTACCCTATCGTTCCTTACCTCGGTTAATCAGTTCACAATTGCTATTTTTCATGCAACCATGCCATAGCTTTTCACTATGGAACGTGGCGCACCCCCCTTTGGATCGTTGAAAATTAAAGATGGCTTATGTTCCGCTCTAGAATAGACATCAATTGTAGGAAATACAAAGGTTTCCCCTTTACCAGAGCGTGTTGTACCAATGATTAAATTGTTTACCGGACTATCATCAATAAATACCTTTTCACCTAATCGTGAAATAACAACACCACCGCCACCTTTAAACGATTTCTCTCGCTCTGGTACAGCTCGATACTGCTTTTTCAGCTCTTCAACTGTTGTAAAACGACTAGATCCTTTCTGATGATTATTTAAGTTTTTAAAGGAAGATTTCAATTTGTACACTGTTCTCGCTATAGTTCCAATCACTACAAGGAAAACAAGCAAGTAGTAAATTGGATGCTCTGCAATTGGCATCCGAAAAAGAAATCCTATCTCCATATGAAACGGTTTGGGATGTAATAAATCACTAAAAGTTGTTTCTATCAGCTCTAAGGATAAGTTGAGTAAAAAATTAGCGATCAAAAACATTCCAACAAACAAAAAAGCACTCAATGGAATGAGTACTTCTTTTTCAGCTAATTTATATTTGATTGATATCTTTTCACTATACATAT
>NZ_FOST01000062.1:0-1502 GCF_900114335.1 Bacillus sp. 5mfcol3.1
AAAAAATGAATGAGTTTATTCAAATGATGATGCAGGATGTTGAAAATGAGTAATGCGGTTCCTGTTCAATCTTCCGTCACACCAGGTGTTGTTTTAAAAACGAAATTTGTGTTGCCAAGTTCGGATGCTTTTCAAAACTATATTGATTATGTAGATCGGGAGGAAGCGAAAAGTGAAGTGAAGCTGAATCCGAAAATGTTCGAAACGTATCAAGACTACATGGGAAATTCAGAAAAGACATCGGCACTATTTACGGAACACGCAAATCGTTTAACAGAAAGTGAAAAAAAGTCCTTAAAGGAAATGTTTAAAACCGCTCATGAGAATGGAAGTATCATGTGGCAAGATGTCATTTCTTTTCATAATCCCTGGTTAGAGAAACAAGGAATTTATGATGAGAAAACAAAAACGTTGGATGAAAAAAAGTTAATGGATGTAACACGGCTTGCGATGAAGGAAATGCAAAAAAGAGAGGGGTTGGAAAAAAGCTCTATCTGGTCGGCAGCCATTCATTTTAATACGGATAATATTCACATTCATGTGGCAACTGTTGAACCATTTCCAACGAGAGAACGTGGTAAAAGAAAACCAAAAACATTAGATGCGATGAAGGGTAAAGTCGTAAATAATTTGTTAGATCGTAAGCAGGAACAAAAACAAATTAATGATCTAATTCGAAACAATATGGTGGGAAGGAAAAAAGAAGATTCCGTTTTTGATTGGCGTAATCAACATTTGAAACCATTGTTTTTACAAATCTATAAACAGTTACCAATTGATAAAAGACAGTGGCAATATAGCTACAATACGATTCAACCATTAAAGCCGCAAATTGATGAATTAAGCAGTCGGTATATTCAACATCATCATAAAAAAGATTACGATCAGTTTCTCCAAAAGTTAGATAAAGAAGTGCAAGTTTTTAAAGAAGCATATGGGGAAGGAAAGTATGATAAGAAGCAATATGAAAATTATAAAACAAATAAAATCAGTGACCTGTATAAACGAATGGGGAACGCCTTTTTACAAGAAATGAAGGCATATTATAAAGAACAAAAAAGAATCCATCACATGAAAAAATCAAAGTCATTTCGAAAATTTCAGCAGAATGTATCTATTCAATATTCTATGAGAAAAGTGGAAGGCGCTTTTAAAAGTGAATACGAAAGCTGGAAGAACCAAAAGTATTATGAGCGTATGCAAAAAGAAACCGCATATCAAAATGAGAGGGGTTATTAAATGAAAGACTTTCGCATGCAAATTACATTGGATGAGGAAACAGATACGTATATTAAAGATTACATGGAAGAACACAACATCAGATATAACGGTGAAGCAATTGTTAGGATTTGTAGAGAACATCAGGCATCCAAAAATACAGAATGGTCATTGAATTATATTTCCGAAATTGTATCAAAGAATTTACACGATGTGTTGAAAAGTGAACTAACAAAAATTCGTCTTGGTGCAAATAGTGCGGATAGAAATACGCAAATTTTAAT
>NZ_FOST01000027.1:0-12266 GCF_900114335.1 Bacillus sp. 5mfcol3.1
GAATGGTGCTGAAGTACTCCCTTTCACTTGAATAACCGGGATATCTAATTGTGCTATAATCGGATGATCTTTGTCTTTTGAAATAACCCGTTTGATTTGATTGTCAGATGTTTCGTCTTTTGAAAGATGAATATAGCTAGAAGGAGCTGTTCTATGAGCATCTTTTTCAGTGGTTGCATATTCAGAGAAACTCGCTTGAAGATATGGAAGTGCTGCTGTAATTAGCAATGCGATAACTGTAAGCATAAGGGCATTTCCTTTTACACGGTACAACAAGTGAGATGTTCCAATGATGTTAATTCCTTTATAGTAGTTCGGTTTATTTTTTTGTGCACGTTTTAGCAAATACACAGTTAAAGAACGAAATAATAAATATGTTCCAATCGCAACAAGAGGCATAGAAAGCATTGCTGCCCCTTTAAACATAAGCCAATAACTACTTACTAGTAAAATAATCGAAATTAAGGCAGAAACGATAGATGCTTTCGGTACTTTCTCCCCTTTCTTATCAGCTTGGAATAATTCAATTAACTTGAAGCGATATATTAAAAGATACGACTGAAGAGATGTAAAAATTGTAATGACCGTAAATGTAATAGTGGTATTCATAATCGCTTCCATTGGAATACTAAAACTAACATCCACCGGAGCACCTACAAGCTTAAGGAGCAACATGATAAACAATCTGGATAATATGATGCCTAATACGAGCCCGCATATTAAAGTGATAGCTCCGATAATTACATTTTCAAAAAACAGCATTCTTGCGATGATTTTTTTTCTCACGCCAAGTAGGGAGTACAGACCTACTTCTTTTTTACGTTTTTTCGTGAAGAATGCATTAGAATATCCGATGAAAACTGCTACAAATCCTATTAAAACGAAAGAGGTCTGTGACATTGTATGTTCCATATTATTAACGGCGTTTTTAATCTCTTGTGTATACAATAGTGAGTTGAAAGTGTAACAAATTAAAACGCTCACCACCATTGAGAAAAAATAGAGAAGATAGTTATTTAAATTCCCTTTAATATTTTTTTTCGCTAAACTAAATAACGTCACTTGTACCACCTCCAAGAATGGACAATACATCTAATATCTTCTTGAAAAATTCTTTGCGGGTAGAATTACCCTTTACGAGTTCCGTGAACAGAGTCCCATCTTTAATAAAGAGCACACGTTTACAATAGCTAGCTGCAAATGCATCATGTGTTACCATGAGGATGGTTGCTTTATCTTCTCGGCTTAAATTTTGTAAGCTCTCCAATAAGTCTGCTGCCGATTTTGAATCGAGTGCTCCTGTCGGCTCGTCAGCTAAAATTAAGCTGGGTTTAGATACCATTGCTCGTGAAGCAGCTGTACGTTGTTTCTGCCCTCCTGAAATTTGATACGGATATTTATCTAAAATGGAATGAATGCCAAATCGCTCTGAAATCTCGTTAACTCTGTTTTCTATTTCTTGTACATTCATTTTTGCTAGTGCAAGTGGCAGCAAAATATTATCTTTCACTGTTAACGTATCTAATAAATTGTAATCCTGAAAAATAAAACCAAGTCTATCCCGCCTAAATGCAGATAATTGTTCTTCTTTCATGTTTAGTATGCTTGTTCCATCAATTAAAATCTCGCCGGTTGTCGGCTGATCTATGGTCGCCAAAATATTTAAAAGTGTGGACTTCCCGGCACCTGAAGGTCCCATAATTCCAACAAACTCACCTTCGCGAACAGTTAAATCAATATCATGTAATGCGGTAAACGTATTTCCTTTTGCTCCATATATTTTTTTGATTTGTTTTGCATCTACTATTGTTTTCATATATATAATTCCTCCATTAAAGTAGTTATTTTCTTTTTACAGGTTTTAGTCTGTATCCTCTCGTAATCGTTATATAATATCCAGCTCCCCTTTATTCTCCCTGAGGGACAGCAACCTTCGAATAGACACGAACAGTTAAAAGATAATAAGCTACATATATAATGATATAGGAGAGAACCGTATATATGACAGGCCAAGGAATCCCCAATGTAACTCGATTATAGTATGAAGCCAACACGACTACGGCGTGACTAATCCCTAACAGTAAAGGGACGCTGAATATAACGAATATTTGACTTGCAATAGATTTAATAATTGTGGAATCCTCCATGCCAATCTTTCGCATTAAAGTAAATTGATTTTGGTCATTATATGCCTCTGTTACTTGTTTGAAATAAATCATACTCCCTGTTGCTACTATGAATGCGAGTCCCATGAATAAACCCATAAATAAAAATATTCCACTCAGATCGATACTAGTAGCAAGATTTGCCCTGAAGTGTGCATGGCTAAATTTATTTTTTAATTTCATAAATTCATCAGCTAACTCAGTAGTATCTCCTTTAATTTGATACAAGCTCTTAAAAGATAACTTTGTCTTTTTCTTCATTTGATCGAAGGTTATATCATTGACAACAATTAGATTGGGTAGAGATGTATGCTCCTGTACTCGCTCAATCGTGACGGGGAATGTTTCATTTCCTACTTGTAAATCCCCCCTTTTGTTTACTAATTGTTGTCTTTTTGCTGTATTTACTCTTTCCATAATTGGAATAATATGATTTAGCGGAATTTCTTTTATTGTCTCGTCTTTTTTGTTTAAGGCCTCCATCCAATCGTTGTAACCAGTAACAGAAATTAAGGTTACTGTTTGAGAACTCTCTTTAGAAGAATCGTCATGCAAAAGTAAGAAAGAAGCTGGTACTTGTCCTTGTATCTCTTCAATCCTTTTTTGACTTACAATTGCATTCATCCCCACTTTTGCTAAAAAGAGCTGGTTAACTAACCAATCCGTCTCTTCCGTAGAGCCTTCTACTTGATAGTTAATAGATGAGATATTTTGTTTTTTTTTATTACCCGAGTATATAATGTTTGTAAAACCAACTATCGCTATCGTACCAGCTATTAAAAGAGCAATCATTGTCATAATATTTATTTGTGTAGATAAACGGAAGTGTATGTGTGATATGCTAATGAGATTCGCACCCTTATAGTAGAATGATTTGTTCTTTTTTAAACGATGTAAGCATGTTGGCAATAAAAAACGGATAAATAAGTACGTCCCTGTCCCCATACATGTAACTACAACAATGACAAGAATGGGCGTAGGTAGTTTATACCAAGGAACTGTTGGTGTTTTCGGCACAATTACTAAAACATAGCTTAATATGAGAAATACTATGCCAATTATCGCTAAAAAAGGGCTTGATTTTGGCTCTTTTTCTTGTTTTTCTGTAGCTTTAAATAATTCTATGAGACCAAAACGATACACAATTCGATAGCTATTAAAAGATGTGATACCTAATAAGATGAAAAATGTAATTAGTGTAATCATAAGAGCTTCAGGGGGGAATAAGAACGTATAGGTGCCTTCTATTCCCATGAAAAGAAATAAAATCTTCTGGAAAACTCCAGATAGCAGGACGCCGCATGCGATACCGATAAGGAGAGCAATCGTGCCCATCAGTGAGCTCTCTAAAAACATCATGCGTCCTACTTGTCCTTTTTGAAGCCCTAACAACAGATACAACCCGATTTCTTTTTTTCGTGTGTGGGTAAAGAAATTACTAGAATATATTAAAAAAACAGAAACAAATATAATAAGTAAAAGAGTACCACCTATGAGAATATACTCTACACTACTTGATTCTTGGACTAAGGTAACAATGTGTGGCTCATATCTTAATGATAAAAAGGTGTAAAAAATGATGATACTCATAACAAGTGAGGCAAAATAAAGCAAGTATTGTTTGAAATTTCGCGTTACATTCCGTATAGATACTTCAAATAACGTCATGTGTATCTCCCCCGATCTTGGCAAGCATATCTAATATATTTTGGAAAAATTCTTTTCGAGTGCATCGTGCACGTTTCAGTTCTTCGAATACAACACCATCATTAATAAACAAGATACGCTTGCAAAAACTAGCTGCATATGCATCATGCGTTATCATCATAATAGTGGCTGTGTGTACTTCATTTAAATGCGTCAAGCTCTCCAAAAAGTCTTGGGCAGACTTTGAATCAAGGGCACCTGTCGGCTCATCTGCAAATATGAGGCTTGGTTTTGTCACAATAGCACGCGACGATGCCGTTCGTTGCTTTTGCCCCCCTGAAATTTCACTTGGAAATTTATCTAATAAGCCGTAAATACCGAATGTTTGTGCTACCTCTGTTACTCTTTTTTCAATTTCTTCTGCACTCGTTTTAGCTAATGCTAAGGGTAAGGCGATATTTTCACGAACTGTTAGCGAATGTAGTAAATTGTAGTCCTGAAAAATAAATCCAATTTCTTCTCTGCGAAACTTTGTCATCTCTTTTTCATTCATTTTGTCCAATTGTTTTCCCGCAATCAGAACTTCCCCTGAAGTTGGGTGATCAATGGTAGATAACACATTTAAAAGAGTAGATTTTCCTGCACCTGAAGGTCCCATAATTCCGACAAATTCACCTTCCCGTAGCATTAAATCAATATCATTTAATGCTATAAATCCATTCCCTTGTGCACCATACACTTTCTTGATTTGCTTTGCTTCTAGTATTACTTTCATATATATAATTCCTCCATTAAAGAAGTTATTTTCTTTTACAGGCTTTATTCTATATGATGTAACCCTTCAATAACCTTACAATTGTTTAGGTTAACCTTACAATTTTGTCACCTTACAACAAATATCCCTTTTCCCTTTATTTTTCCCACTATAATGTGATATAGACGATTATGTCATCGTAATTTCATCCAGCAGTATGAACACGTAACTTATAACACAAATTATTATTAATATAAGATTTTGGGGGAATAACTATGAAAATAATGATTATAGAAGACGAAAAAACAATTAGAGATATGTTGGGAGAGACAATTGAAAAATGGGGATTTACTACAGTAAAGGTGGAGGATTTTGAACAAGTATTATCGATATTTTTAAAAAACAATCCTCACCTTGTACTAATGGATATTAATTTACCATCATTTGATGGATTTTACTGGTGTAATAAAATTAGAGAAACTTCAAAAGCGCCGATTATTTTTCTTTCATCTCGTAATACACCAATGGATATGGTAATGGCAATGAATATGGGCGGGGATGATTTTATTAATAAACCGTTCCATACAGATGTTTTAATGGCAAAAATTAATGCGCTCTTGCGTAGGGCGTATACGTATATAGAAGACATAGAGTTAAATGTTATTGAGCATGATGGAATTGTGCTCAATCTTAAAACCTACAATGTGTCTTATGTAGATGAAGCCATTACACTAACTAAAAATGAATTTATTATTTTAAAACTTCTCATGCAAAATAAAGGAACAGTTGTGAGCCGAACAAAGATAATGCGCCGTCTTTGGGCTGATGAAAGATTCGTGGACGAAAACTCCTTAACCGTTAACATTACACGGATACGCAAAAAAATTACTGCCCTCGGTAAGGACGGCTTCATTACTACTAAGAAAGGATACGGGTATATCATATTATGAATTTTTTTCAATATATAAAAGATAAACGATTCTTTTTCATACTGTACTTCATCTTTATGTTGTTTGTTTCATTAATTATGGTTGTAAATGATAGTCGGGTTCTTGTGATTAAAAATCTGTTCTATACTCACGTTATTTGTTTCCTCTTCGTAAGTCTATATATTACTATTGGATATTATTATCGGAGATCTTTTTACCTGGAGCTAAATAATGTAATAGAAAACCAAAAGGCAGACTTCCCTATAGAATTGATTGCAACACAAAATTATGAACAAGCTTTATATGTCAAAATGATAAAAGTAGTAAGAGATAATCATTCTAAGCAACTTCAAAAGTTGATTCACGAGAAAATAGATCACCAAGATTTCATTATGTCTTGGGTTCACGAGGTAAAGCTTCCAATAGCCGCAAGTAACTTACTCATTGAGAACAGTACAGGAAAAACAGTAGATTATCTTGTAGATAAGTTTGAAGATGAGCTGAACAAAATTGATAATTATGTGGAACAGGCTCTTTACTATTCACGGATTGACTCGTTTTCAAAAGACTATTTCATTACAGATGTACAGTTAAATCAAATCATTAAACAAAGTGTAAAAAAATATGCCAAAATTTTCATCACGAAACGAATTCACTTTCATATGGAGGAAGTACAGAAATTCGTTCAAAGTGATAGTAAATGGCTAGCATTTATCATAGACCAAATTACTGCAAATGCTTTAAAGTATGTAAATGAAGGTGGAGATATTTTTTTCCGTTTTGAGGAGGATCATAAAGAAAAACGATTGCTTATTCAAGATACAGGCATTGGGATAAAGCAAGAAGATATACATCGTGTGTTCGAAAGAGGATTCACAGGTTCTACTGGAAGAACACATACAAAATCTACTGGAATGGGACTGTACCTTGTAAATCAAATGGTTTTGAAATTGGGACATGATATTTCTATTCAATCACAAGAAGGAAAATATACAAGTGTTACTATCCATTTCCCCAAAATAAGAAATTACTATCATCTCCTGTGAAGAGTAGACCAGGAATGCAATAATCTTAAAAATTATTAAAGTATTTCTATATGTATAAAGAGTTACCCCATACAGAAAGACACCCAAAGGTTATCAAAAGTTCTAATTCGCCTTTTTTAATCTCCTACAGCAAAAAGGGCGAAAATCTCATCAATATGAGAAGAAAACAGTCTTTGATATATTAGGTGTCGTTTACGATTGTACCATGATGATAATCAAGCGGAATTTTAATTAAAGAAGATTAGTTTTAACATATACTAATTACACATGAATTAATAAGGAAACAAAGAACGGTTCTGCTTTTATTAAACCGGAAAAACTTCAATTTTTGTTGGATGTGAAAACCTACGTTCTAATTCTTTTTTAATCTTATTAACAGCAAAAACTTCTGAAAAGGCATGAACTCTAGCTACCTTTTTTATAGCAGTATTACCTGTGACTAAAATATAACTTACCGAATACAATGAAATCATATATTCACCCTTTCAATGTAACATGTTGATATAATATATGATCCTTATCTTAATCCTATGAAAGAAATATATATTTCTTAAAATATGCTTTTTTAAACCGGTGCTAACTTTCTCGTAATCATTATGATTATTAGAAGTATTTAATACAGTTATGACTTTAAATTTCACAAAATTAATGTAAAGATTCCTTTTTAATTTATAGCATATACTTAACTAAACACTAATGAAAAAAAGCCTCTTTTCTCGTTGAAAAGAGGCTTTTTACCGTATCATATTAAGTTATTTGGGTACTAGTAATAGTAAGTAATGTACTGGGATACAATTTATTTACTATGCAATTAAGTATAACATGTTTAAATCCTAAAAGACTGTGTCAAATTTACGAATAAATATAATATCAAAAATACTTATAGCTAACCAAGTACTAAAGTTAAGCTATTTTCATATTTCTGCAGTTGACTAAAATTCAAATGAAACTTTAAATTGAGACTAATTATCCAATGTTCTTATCTCTTCGGGAGTTTCTTTGTATTTTTTATTTTCTTTCAACAATCTATAAAATTCACTTTTTAATATATTTTTTTCGCGCTCTAGTTTCTTTTGATGCTTAGTCAATTCATTTATACGCTTCGCTCTTTCGTGTATTTTTAAATACATACTTATACCCTCCCCCATTAAGTTATGTTTAAATATATGAAGTTTTTGTACAAAGGAAGCTTTTTTCTGGTGGCTAACAACTCTATTTGAAGGCCCTTTTGGTTAAGAGATGGAAATAGTATTTTTGGGGGTTATCAAATATTCTTAAAGAAGAAAAAAGATTCCATTGGAAAATATGGACGGAGAATCAAGAATCGAAAAAAGCTGGAAGCATCTATGTGTTTGAAGAAAAACAAGGGTTTCTAGGCGTTATTTCTGTTTGGATGAGTCAACATGTAGTAGTCTTCATGTTGCGACAGGGACCTTACTCCTCCCTTATTGCTTAAAAACAAAAGTAGTTATATTTTTACAACATATCTTTCCGTTATTGTTACAATAAAAAGTCTATGAATATACAAATATCTCCGGCTCATTTCCTCTTATTCTTAATTAGTATCCACTTCAAGTACCAGATATTTTTGAGAATGCATATCCCGTCTCTGGTGAATGTGCCAAAACAGCCGAAATCAAAACATCATCTTGTTACTAATTGTACTTATACTCTCAGTAATTATTGATAAGAAAAAGGCAGGTAAGTCTTAATATAGGTTTAAAGACATAACAACGGTATATTATAGCTGTTGTTATGTTATTTTGTTTTATTTAATAATAAAGGGATTTTAGGGAAGTGGCGGGATCTCGTATAAGAATTAAATGTAGACTAATGATTAGGTATTTTGTTTTTATATTAATTAATATGGTACGTGAAATTTTATATTAACTTGTTAAAATCCCCCCATAGGTCTTACGCCTATGAGAGCTACCTGAGGGCATTTAGACTTTCGACTTCATTCTATTGAACAGGCTTTCACCATGCATGAGAAACATAATGAATCAAAACAGACAATTATAATAAAAAATTCTTTAAACCCTTACTGAATGGAAATACGTGTCGGACGACAGTAATTTGGAAAGTTTAACGACAATATATTGGCAATTACAAAAATTTATCTTATAAGAATCCAAAACATATACTCATCAACTTGAACGTGGAAAGCACATGAAATTTTGTTCATTCGAATCAAATCATCTTAAATTATAAGATTTTCTTTTGTTTTCCAAATCCATAATATCAAAGACTGGTTCTGCTCATATCAATTAGATTCCCGGCATTGTTGAGGAATCTAGATAATGATTTTTCCCTTTGCATCATACGTTTAATCTCTAACAGTACCATTTGATATAGACCCTTGCAGTAAGTGGCCAATGAGGTCCGTTACTTTTTCGCCAGAACCTGCATGTTTAATTTCCGTATGCTACATGATAAATCTTTTCTAACAAATGACAAATAAAAAAGCAGTTCATTTATTAACTGCTTTTTTTTGAGAATTTACTTTTACATTCCCAACCTGTGATTCGGCCGAGATACATATAAGAACAGAATTATCGTAATACAAATTAATATGTTTTTTTCCTAGTCGCCTTTATGGAGAGATGGGAAAAGAAGCCCTTTATAGATTTGATACTGTAATGGAAATAGCATTATGTAATAGATGAATCCAAAAAACAATCCAGAAAGCAGATATTGTACTCTTAACTTTTTTCGTTCTTTTTTTGATATACCCAATACGCATAGTTGTATAGTAATCCGATTAATGATGTACCAATTATATACGTGATTCCAAATTGATGATTTAGTCCAAATATAATTGATGCGATTAAAATAATAAGGTAATCGTGATTTCTAATAAAAGGAATGTAACTCAATATCAAAAATAAAAGCACCTGGAAAACAAGTGTTTCAAATATAGGTGCAAAAATTATTCCTACTAGAAACTGTAAGATAATAGGACCTTGCATTAATGGGTTCTTTTGTACTTCTGGTAAAAACCAATCCAATGGCATCGCAATTAAAAAGGTCCATATTACTATTAATAAAACAAACCAAATTCCAGTTAAATCTGACATAAATCGATTCATCTTTCCTAACATAATTTCTCTCCTTGTTGTTATTATTTTATGAAAGTATAATCTGTACCTCTTACATTAAAATTTTACTATCCAGAAATAAAATCCAATTTTCTAAATACAAATTTCCAAATTGGCTCTTCTCTTGTCACAACAGAAGCCCTACCTACCATCCCTGTATGTAACGTCTTTAATTCCTTTGTATTGATAGTTGCTTCCAATTCATACATATAAGTTTTTGAATTTTTATCCAAAATAGGATGGGCAGATATATAAGTTACAGTCCCAACTTGCTTATCGGTCTTTTTTAATTTAAAGGAATACTGTGCTTTGTCTCCTTTTTTTATCCCTTTTACTTCTTGAGCAGGCATTAATATCTTTATCTTTTTGATATTTTCCTTTGGAATAATCGATATTAACTCTTGACCTGAATCGACTAAATCACCTGTTTGTAAAATAGAGGGAAATTGTATAATACCATCCTTTTGTACCTTTATAACAGTCGTTTCACCTTGATGATGTAAGCTATCCATGTCTTGTTTTCCTTCCTTAACTGATTCAATTTTACTTCTTTCATTTTCTAATGTTACTTTTCTTTGTTCTACTCTTTTTTCTACATTAGTTTGTTGCGTCTCTAATGATTGAATCCATTTGTTCTGGAATCCAGGCATTTGAAAAAATCTATACAACGTATTCTGCACAGTATAAACTAGACGTACTTAATTATATGAATGAGAATGGGACGTCTTCAAATGAAACAGCCGTAATTTTTAATATTCCTTCACCTGCACTTATTAGAAAATGGCGCACTCAATTACGTACACAAGGAATAGACACCCTTGCATCAAAGAAGAAGGGACGTCTATCCATGACTAAAAATAATCCAAAATCAAACACCAACTGAAGGATCAGTTGAGGAGTTACAAACTGAATTAGAGCGTTTACATATGGAGAATGCTTATTTAAAAAAGTTGAATGCCTTAGTTCAAAACAAGGAAAAATCACCAAACAAGACAAATCACAAGTAGTCTATGAACTGAGGACCGATTTTTCAGTGAAAGCACTTCTGAAATTAGCAGAAGTCCCACGCAGCACGTACTATTACTGGGTAAAAAACTTCAATCGCTCAGATAAAGATAGAGAATTAAAAAACTTAATTCAAACGATTTATGACGAGCACGAAGGTCGCTATGGATACCGTCGTATTCGTGATTAATTGACGAATCAAGGACACAAAGTCAACTATAAAAAAGTACAACGAATCATGAAAGAGTTAGGTTTGAAGAGCCTAGTTCGTATGAAAAAATATCGCTCTTATAAAGGGAACGTAGGTAAGGTCGCGCCAAATATTTTAGAACGTACCTTTATAACTGAAAAGCCTAACGAAAAGTGGGTTACAGATATAACAAAATTTAAATTATTCGGCGAGAAGCTCTATCTATCACCGATGTTAGATTTATTTAACGGGGAGATTATTGCTTATACAATCGGTTCAAAACCAACTTATTCACTTGTTTCGAAAATGTTAGAGAAGTCCTTTCAACGATTAACAAAAGAAGATGAACTCTTGATTCACTCGGATCAAGGGTTGGCAGTATCAAGTGAAGAAGTATCGTCATGCCCTACAAGAACATAAAATTACTCAAAGTATGTCTCGCAAAGGGAACTGTTACGATAATGCGGTTATAGAAAGTTTCTTCGGTATTATGAAATCTGAATTTCTTTATCTCAAAGATTTTGAGAGTATAGAACACTTTAAACAAGAACTTGAAAACTATATCAATTCTTATAATCACAAACGAATTAAAGCAAAATTAAAGGGCGTGAGTCCAGTGCAATACCGAATTCACGCCCTAATAGCCTTAATGAAATAACATGTCTAACTTTATGGGGGCAGTTCATTTGGCTAGCTGCTTTTTTAGTACAGACACATACTTATTAGCAGTTACATAAACTATTTTGAACCTTACTTTTCGCATCATTCAATTGTTCATGACTCACAAACATAACATAATGAATGACGGCATTTTATAAAACGAGCACTATGGCACAAGTGCTCGATTTTATAAAATGAAATTTTCATTAAATTCACTTCTGTATACTGTCTACTATCTTGTTTATACTATGACTGTAGCTTTAAATTACACAGTTATTACTTGCAAGACTTGAACTACTCACCACTTAACGTCCTAACGGGCTGTTTGAAGTGGGAGATTCCTGCGAACACCGATTATCCACCGGTTATCTTAGCAGGCTCTACCCGTAGTCCCTACGGTGAGAACATAAGTATCTTGTACGTTGACTCACGACACTCCCTACTTTAGCTTGGTTTTCGCAACTTCGGCAAGTGTGGGCGATAGAACGTTGAAGATTTTACGGTTGCAACGTTTTTCTGCAACCAACCTCATATCTTCAGTTTTCAAAGAGCAATCTGTACAAGTAAATGATAGCAAACATGTTGGCCTATGCCAACCGACATTCATCTCCCACCTACAATTGGTGTTTCACACCTTCACATTTTTGAGGAAGGAGTCTTCTATCGGAAAACGATAAATTTCTTTTGTGTAATAATTAGTTAACTTATTACGCTGACTACTTTGTGACGCATAACAAAATATGTTCTGTGTTTGCATTTCATTTTCTAGAAT
>NZ_FOST01000042.1:0-3020 GCF_900114335.1 Bacillus sp. 5mfcol3.1
TGTAAAAGGAGGAATAGGTGGCAAAGTAGGGCCAACTAAATCAGGATTTAAAGCGTTCACTTTAGGAGGATTAAATATTTTTTCTTTGAAATCATCGTAGTTAAACATAAATTCATCTCCAATCTATTTTATTAAAAATATGATTATATATAATAAATGCGCTAACAGGTGATTGTGTGTGTGTTAATTAATCATGTCCAAAGAATATAATTTTTTATAAAATCTCACTTTTGTCATACTAAAGCATAAGTTATAGTATGACATGAATTCATCTCCAAAATTAATTCATATGTCAAATAAAAATTCCAATATGTAGAAAATATAATTCTGCATATTGGTCTATTAATTACACCTTGATTTTTCACTTTCTTTGTAAAGGGGATGTTTTTCAGGAGATTTCACAAAATAACTCATCGCGATATCCTTTTCATCTTGTATTGTGTTCATTTATTTTCAGACGATATAGGGGTTTGTGTACATGCCCATCAACTTAAGGATTTTTACTACCCCCAAGTACAAAAAACGGTATTCTTTCTTAAATAGTGTAAATGAGAAAGGGGCTGTTTTTTTATGAATCTCTCGATTCAAGAAGAGTTACAACCATTTGCAGAAGAATTACAGCGCTATATCACACCTGAATTTTTGGAAGGACTGGCAAGAGAGCTGAAGTTTGTAAAGAGAAAACGCAAATTTTCAGGATCAGATTTAGCTACCATTTGTATTTGGATTAGCCAAAGAGTGGCCAGTGATTCTTTAGTCAGATTGTGTAGTAGGCTTCACGCAGTCACAGGTACTGTACTTAGCCCGGAAGGCTTAAATAAACGATTTAATGAAAAATCAGTGTTATTTTTAAAACATATCTTCTCTTTGTTATTACAACAAAAAATCTGTGAGCAAACTCAAATTTCTAACCAACTTTTTTCTCATTTTCAACGTATTCGCATCATGGATGCCAATATGTTTCAAGTGCCTAACACTTTGGAGCATATATACCCTGGTTCAGGTGGGTGTGCGCAAACAGCCGGGATCAAAATTCAATTAGAGTATGATTTACATAGTGGACAATTTCTTAATTTTCAAGTGGGACCAGGAAAAAATAATGACAAAACCTTCGGTACGGAGTGCCTAGATACCTTACGACCAGGCGATTTATGCATTCGTGATTTAGGTTATTTTTCATTAGAAGACTTAGATCAAATGGATCAACGAGGTTCATACTTTGTTTCCCGTCTAAAGTTAAATACAAATGTATATATGAAAAATCCTACTCCAACATTTTTTGGTAATGGTATCATCAAAAAACAGACGGAATATGTAAAAATCAATTTACAAATGATGATGGAGCGCTTATTACCTGGTGAGACCTATGAGGTAGGGAATGTTTATGTAGGAGATCAAAAGGTTTTGTTTGCACGCCTCGTTCTGTATCGTCTAACCGAAAAGCAATTACGGGAACGACAGAAAAAACAAATGGAGAAAGAAAAGAAAAAAGGAAAATCGTATTCTAAGAAAAGCAAAATATTATCTGGAATGAATGTATATGTAACAAACACTCCGTGGGAGTGGATTTCGCCGAAGCAAGTCCATGAGCTATATTCTTTACGTTGGCAGATAGAAATTGTTTTTAAAACATGGAAATCATTGTTTGATATAGATCATTGTCGCACTGTCAAACAGGAACGAATAGAGTGTCATTTATATGGGAAACTAATTGCTATTTTTTTATATTTTTCTACTATATTTAAAATACGCCAACTTTTGTTACAGAAGGAACAAAAAGAATTAAGTGAATATAAAGCGATGGGAATGATACAAGATCATCTGTTGCTGCTATATCAAGCTGTACAAAAAAACACCCAAGGGATAACAAAGCTTCTAATTCGTCTGTTCCACCTTCTACAACAAAACGGACGAAAATCTCATCGATATGAGAAGAAAACGGTCTTTGATATCATAGGTGTTCATTATGAGTATAGTATAGCTAGGGAACAAAAGAAAGCTGCATAGTTTTAAAAATAAAACTCGTTAGAGTTTATTTAGCGTGCGTACTTTTAAGAATAATTAATCTGTTGAACAGTTTGTAGCTCTTTTCAAGGTAATTTCATTTTAGTTGTTCTCTTAAGTTGATGGGCATGGGGTCACCATACATGCCCATCAAGCTAAGGAATCACAATCCCCCCATAGCGAAAATTCTATTGATTTGAAGTAGCTTTGCTCATCTAAATTTGATATTATGTTCAAGCGCAAAATACATAAGGGGGATTAGGAATATGGAAAGACCAGTTGTTATTGAGGAGTATACACCGGATTGGGCACTACAATTTAAAGAAGAACAAAGGCTTCTAAAAGGTATAATGGGAGATAAAGCTATTACAATTGAACATATTGGAAGTACATCTGTTGAAGGATTAGGAGCTAAACCAATATTAGATATTATGATTGGAGTTCATAATTTAAAAGAAGTAGATGAGTTTATTGAACCTTTAAAAAAGATTGCATATGAATATGTATTTCATAAAGAGTTTCCAAACAGAAGGTTTTTTAGAAAGGGATTATGGAGAGCGGGAACACATCATTTGCATGTTTATGAACTAGGGAGTGAAGAATGGGACAGTAATATCTTATTTAGAGATTATCTAAAAAACCATCCTGATACACTCCAACAGTATTATCAATTAAAACAAAAATTAGCTGAAAAACATTATCATGATAGAGTCGCATACACAAATGAAAAAGCGCCATTTATAACAGATATTATTCAGAAAGCTAAAAATGAAATTAACTTCCGCTAAAGAAAATCATGTAAATATATAAAGTTATAAAACGATTATATGAGGTACCGTCCCATCGCCATAAAGCTAGAGCTTTACACTATCCATTAAGTAAAAAAGACGTTATTCTTTTTGTAGAAATATACAGAAAGGATGGCGTTTTTGTATGAATCTATCGATTCAGGATGAGTTTCATTTGTTTGCTGAAGAACTACAGCGATATCTATCTCCACATATTCTTCAACAACT
>NZ_FOST01000046.1:0-2969 GCF_900114335.1 Bacillus sp. 5mfcol3.1
GTCATGCAAGACAAAAACGTATAGATCATGAGGCATCAAAGAACAATGTAACGTAAGCTACATTGTTTCTTTTTATAAAAAAACAGGAGGTTATTAGGATGTTATTATTTCATGAAGATATCGCATTAGGAGTCATTAAAGAGATTGGAGAAGGTGAACTTGTTTTACTTGTAAAAGATGAAGAACTAACAATCAAAATTACACGAGAACAAGAGGAAGAACTTGCAGTTCATGTCATGAATCAAGAGAATATGTTAGTTCCGATCAATGTAAAAACTCATGAGCTTTTCTTCGATACAGCTGAGAGATGGAATGAAGAGGAAATGGAGGAATTACAAAAAGCAAGTGAAAGAGTAGGAGAAGATCATGAGTAAAAGTTATAAGAAAAAGTATCAAACGAAATCACCAGAAGAAAAGAAAGAAGCTGTGCAAGCTTTAACAAAAAAGATGGAAAAAAGCGTTGAAGGTTATTTTCGTACACCGGGAGATTTAAAAGAGTATCTAACGTTTATGGCAAAGTTTTATCACTATTCACCATCTAATATTTCATTAATACAGAGTCAATTCCAGGGAGCCAGTGCAGTTGGTTCCTTTTCTTTTTGGAAAGAAAAAGGATTTCCGGTTAAGAAGGGTGAGAAAGGAATTAAAATTCTTGTTCCAAACCGAACGGTAGCAAAATTTAAAGACAAAGATGGGACATGGAAATCCATTACAAAGGCGAGTGAGCAAGAGAAAAAACAAATTGAATCTAAAAGCGTACAAGTGAAACCAGGTCGCTTATATTTTGCTGTCGGTCATGTGTTTGATGTGTCCCAAACAAACGCAAAAGCGGAAGATCTTCCTCGTATTTTTCCGAATCGTTGGCTAGACGGGAGCGTAACAGATTACAAGAGTTTGTACAAGGGAATGGAAGCCATTGCGGAAAAAAACGGTGTGAAAATTATTGTGCCGAAGCAAGAACTTGGGGTCGCAAAGGGGGTTAGTTACACCTTAACAAAAGAGGTTGCTTTGAATCCTAGAAACAGTGAATTACAAAATGTAAAAACACTTCTTCACGAATTGGCGCATGCCAAACTTCATACAGCAGAGACACATATGAATTACTCAGCACCAGAAAAAGAGTTTCAAGCAGAAATGACAGCTTATGCCGTTTCTTCTTACTTTGGGATTGATACGAGCGAATATTCTTTAGGGTATTTAGCAAACTGGACACAAGGAAAAGAAATGAAAGATAAAACGAAATTATTGAAAGAAGTACATGAAACTTCAATTGAATTTATTGAAACAATTGAAAGCACGTTGGAAAAAGAAAGAACAAACGAAAAAGGAGTAGATCATATGGAAAAACAAGGGTCTGAAAATAAAGATGGAAATGTAAGAGACAATTTCGAAATTTTAACGGGCATTCAACAAAATGCACAGCAACTTATCAATGAAAGGCTGGGATTAAATTTTGAAAAACATTGGGAAAACTATGAGATTCAGCTTTCAGAAGATAATCGTGTATTAGAAGAAATAAACCCTAATATTCGTTTGAATTTAAGGGAAATGGAACAGATCGTTTATGAATTTGGTACAAACAGAGAACAAGATTCACTTAAAAAAATTACAGATACATTAGAGCCATATTATGAAGCTGATTTGTTAGGAGATAGTTTCAATGATATACCACTTGCTAGGGTTTCATTAGATCGAGAAAAGAGTTTAAAAGTCGATTGTGTTAATGAGTATGTGAAAGAAAACCATAAGGATTTTTGGTTTCAAAATTCAGTGAGCCTAGCTTTGAATGTAATTAATCACCGAATTTCAACAGCGCATAAAGAAGTAATGAATAATGATATTGAATATAAAGGGCTATATCCAAAAGCCGAATCAGAAGTGATTTATTGCAATGAAACAGGCAAGCCACTACAGCAAAATGAAGAAGTTTTTCATGTCGAGGATCATGGATATACAGTAGCAGAAGAGGCAAGTTTTAAAGGTCTAGATAAAGGAGATGGGTATTATACAACGATTGAATATGAACATGTAGAAGAAAAAATACTTGCACCAATTGGACTAGAAAAAAACGATCAACATAGCCTGGTAAATGAAAAACAGAATGAAAAAAATATTTTACTAGTGGAATATATGAGCTTAAGTAATACGACACAAGAACTTATTTCTATTTCAGAGTTAAGGGAACAAGCAGATAGGAATCGTGCGTTTGAACCTGTAGATGGTGCAGAAAAATTGAGTGATAAAGAATTTATTGATGCATTTAACGAGGCGAATCAAGAAAAGTATGCAGCACTTAATCAGAATGAAATTAATCGTCCAACTATGCTAGTCCAATGGAGCGACAATGAAACTTTTAAGAATAATCAACTGATCCCATTTGGAGAAGCCAATGAAAAAATGGCTGAAGTTATTTCAAGTATTGAAAAAGCAAGGGAAGAAGCTAGAGAAAGAGGTGAAAGCATCCCTTACGATCAAGCTCGTTATCATATTGCCATTCCAAAAGAAGTCGATAGGGATTTTGGAAGAATGGAGCTTGTGAGTATGGATCGTATGAATATGGGGGATGGGGACTATAAGACACCGTATGAACAGGTACTAAACGAGAAAAGGCATTTATCGGATGAAGTAAAACAAGCGTTACGGGATGAGGTAGTAAACCATAGAAATAACAAAGAAATACCAATGGAAAAAGCACAAGAAAATCCATTAGAAAAATCGAAAGAGACACCCAACCACTTAGTTACAATTGAAGTATTAGCAAATGGTATGCAAGATGAAGAACTGGCAAGAATCCACATGATGGATGCCGTTACGAAAGATATAAATCATTTGTCTGTATGGAATCAAGATAAAACAAATCGGGACGATTTATATGTTTCCCTCATGGAAAAGAACGGGAAACGAGAAAATGTCTATTTAGATAACATTTTGAAACCAGATTTATATGAAAAGGTTCAAAGTTCTATCTT
>NZ_FOST01000030.1:0-10608 GCF_900114335.1 Bacillus sp. 5mfcol3.1
CCCCGGTTTCCCGGAGTTATCCCAGTCTTATGGGCAGGTTACCCACGTGTTACTCACCCGTCCGCCGCTAACTTCTTGAGAGCAAGCTCTCAATCCATTCGCTCGACTTGCATGTATTAGGCACGCCGCCAGCGTTCATCCTGAGCCAGGATCAAACTCTCCAATAAAGTTAGTTTGTCTAGCATCTAAAAATAAAAATTGACGTTTCACGTTGTTTGTTTCGTTCAGTTTTCAAAGAACTACTTGGTCGCTCATTTGCGACTTCCTTATGTTAACATCTTCGTTTTTCGATGTCAACTAAGTTTTTCAATTTCTTTTTTGTCGTTTTCTGCGTTTCCGCATCAGCGACGTTTATTAATTTACCATATACAAACTATTAACGTCAACACTTTTTAATAAAAAGTTCTTTTTCTTACATAACGAATACATTCCTCTGCATTAGCAACTCTCCGAAATAAACAAAAAATGATTTTATATCTTTCTTCCATCGCCTTTTTTACAATTTCATGAATACGCTCATCTTCAAAATCAAATAAAAGTTCCTCTAACTCTCTCTTTAATATGTATTCCATCTCTTTTCTCTCTTCTTTTGTCAACATCAGCCCAAGCAAATGATCACCTCAATAATTCCTTACGTAACAATAAACGTTTCGCTCATTTTCACTTATTACAATCCTATCATTCATTATATCCATTACTTACGATATTAATCCTTTGTTCTCTTTTTTATATTTACAGCATATATGTAACTGAAAAGGATTGGACAAAGGGGCGTAATATTATGTTTTTCTTTTTTATTACGAGTAAGAGAACTTTTAAACACATTAGCTTAATAGTGATACTTTCCTTATTTACAGCATGGCTACTCTTTTTAAAAACATATTCACATGAATCTGCTTTTTCAACTGCTACAGGTCCTAAAGTAATTTACAAAGGAGATACCGCTAAAAAGCAAGTTGCATTTACGTTTGATATTAGTTGGGGAGACAAAAAAGCAATTCCAATCCTTGATACTCTTAAAGAAAGACAAATTAAGAATGCAACCTTCTTCCTTTCTGCTGCATGGGCCGAAAGACACCCCGATATTGTAGAGCGCATCATGAAAGATGGACACGAAATCGGTAGTATGGGTTACAATTACACATCCTATACTTCTCTAGAGACGAATGAAATAAGACGAGACCTTTTACGAGCACAAGATGTTTTTACAAAACTTGGGGTAAAACAAGTCAAGCTGTTACGTCCACCTAGTGGCGAATTTAACAAGGCAACCCTTAAAATTGCAGAATCACTTGGATACACCGTCGTGCATTGGAGTAATAATTCCAACGATTGGAAAAACCCAGGTGTAAATCACATCGTTTCCACCGTCTCTAATAATTTGAAAGGTGGAGATATTGTCTTATTACACGCATCCGATTCTGCCCTTCAAACAAATAGAGCTTTACCGCTGCTTCTGCAAAAATTAAAAAGTGATGGATATGAGCAAATATCCGTATCACAACTTATTTCCAACACAAGTACGAAAAGTGAAGATGTGAAATAGCTTCGTCCCTACTACTCTTCACGTATAAAAAGCTCTACTACCTTTCAAAAAGGTGGTAGAGCTTTTTTAATCACACCATTTCCAATAATATAACTGCTGATATATAAAACCTCTCTCTATTAAGCAGATTTACTCGTTTTTCCGATTAAACGATGTAATACAAGTAATTGATATGCATTACATAACAATAGCGGTATAACCATTAAATATAACCAATCTGTATCATTAATCCGAAGCGCCGGTACCCATTCAAGAATCGTTACAACAACCATAAAGAACAGAGCTGGCACAAATGCTTTTTTATTTGTTTCTTTACTTTTTACATAAGCAACAATTGCTCCAAACACAAATAAAATTCCAGCAACAAGTATGTTATTCCCCAATGAGATTTCCCCATTTGCAATAAGTACAGATCTTAAATACACAAAATCAAATAATACGAATGCAATAAAGAAGAGCTGGACTGCATTCCATAAAGACGATGAGCGAAACATCCCTAGTCCAAAACGATGGATTGTTAAATATGCAAAGAATCCCATTTGACTTATAACGCTAAAAATAAATCCTACACCCATCAACCAGAAAGATACCGCTAAAATCTCCTTAACGTCGAAATTTTGAAAAAATTTATCATACCTGTCCCACTCCAAAACAAAACCAATAATAACTGTGCTAATCCCACCAAGAAACAACGTCGTTAAAAATAGTCGTACCCACTTGCGGCTATTCACAACACATCCCCCATTATCCTTATATTTCTAATTAAATTGTATCAATGACAATTTCAAAAAGCTAGCCATGTTCATGTATAAATTCCTTAAAGATATTTATATTAAAAAGAGAGAACTGTGCTGAAAGGAGTTCCAACTTATGAAACGGATACTATTCATTTTCGTTTCTTCTTTTCTACTTATCGCACTTGTAGCATGCGCACAAGGAAAAGAAACGAAATCCGAACTAGATTACGATCAAACAAAGAAAATGATTGTTGATATTTTAAAAACAGATCAAGGTAAGAAAGCTATTCAAGATGTATTAACTGATGAAAAAATGAAACAAGCACTCATACTAGATGAAACAGTAGTAAAGAAAACGATTGAAGATGCCATGGTATCCGATAAAGGGCAACAATTCTGGGAAAAGCTCTTTAAAGATCCTGAGTTCTCATCAAAGTTTGCTAAAAGTATGGGGAAAGAACAAACCCAATTAATGAAAACCTTATTAAAAGACCCTGAATACCAAGCAGGCGTTATAGAAATTATGAAAAATCCTGAAGTAGAAAAAATGATGTTACAAACAATGAAGAGTAAAGAATACCGTCAATATCTACAACAAGTACTAACAGAAACTGCTGAAAGTCCACTCTTCCAAGCCAAGATGATTGATATCATTAGTAAAGGTGTACAAAAGGCTGAAAAAGGTGGATCTGATAAGAAAGAAGCAGGCGGTGATGGCGGTTCTCAAGGCGAGAAGAAGGAAGAACAGTGAAAATAATAACTATAATAACGAGTGGACAATGTATAAATTGTCCACTCGTTATTACTTTATCTTGCTATTAACAGACAAAATGGCCCTCTAGTTAAGCGAAAGGTTTACTAGTTGTTGCCAGTAACAGATGAACCCCACTGATTAAAGTTTCGCTTTATTTTTGTGTAACAGCTGTTTTATCAATTACTGTTTCAGCTATTTTACTATAAATAATGCCGGTTGTATGTGTATCCTCATATACTGAAGGAGCAAAGTCTTCTTTATTCCAATCGGGTTGTTGCAGTGGAATACGCCCAAGAACATTTGTTTGTAGTTCGGTAGCTAACTTATCTCCCCCGCCTCTTCCAAATACATATTCTTTCTCACCAGTTACCTTACTTTCAAAATATGCCATATTCTCAACAACACCGAGAATACTATGTTCAGTGCGTAATGCCATCGCTCCAGCACGCGCTGCTACAAACGCAGCTGTTGGATGCGGTGTCGTTACAATAATCTCTTTGCAAGATGGCAACATTGAGTGCACATCTAACGCAATATCACCTGTGCCTGGTGGCAAATCTAATACTAAATAATCTAAATCGCCCCATTCTACTTCTGTGAAGAAGTGGTTTAACATTTTCCCAAGCATAGGTCCTCTCCAAATAACTGGTGCATTATCCTCTACAAAGAAGCCCATTGAGATTACCTTTACACCTAAACGTTCTACCGGAATTATCTTATCACCTCTTACGATGGGACGTTTTTCTATCCCCATCATGTCTGGCACACTAAAACCGTAAATGTCCGCATCAATAATACCAACTTTTTTTCCTAAACGAGCTAAAGCAACTGCAAGGTTAACGGAAACGGTTGATTTTCCCACGCCACCTTTTCCACTCGCTACTGCTAAGAATGTCGTTTTTGAATTTGGTGACAATAAAGATTCAGTTTGCTCTGCTTCTTGTTCTGGTGCAAACTGAGCTAATTCCTCTTCTGTAAATTCTGCAAAACGAAGTCCAACTGTTGCTGCTCCAAGCTCTTTTAATAACTTTACAATTCCAGACTGCAACTGCATTTGTTCCGCTGTACCAGTTTTTACGATTGCAATTTTGACACTCACATGTTCCTTCTCAGGCTTGACTGTTACCTCTTTAATTGCACTTGTTTCTTTTAATGTTTTATGTAAAAACGGATCTACCATCCCTTCTAACGCTTCAACCACTTGTTCTTTCGTTACCATAATTAGCCCAGCCCCCTGTATGAAAAATAACGTAATGTTAATTGAATTTATCTCTGCTTATTCTTGAAATAAATGCGTTTACATTTCCAGTATAACATATTTTCCGAAAACTTCGTTAACGAGAGAAACTCAAAAAAATCCTCCTTATTCTGGAGGATTTCCTTTTTCCGTGAAATAGCGTAATATACCCCGGTATATTGCAGCCGCTACCTTTTGCTGATATTTCTCCGAATTTAACATATACCTTTCGTTCACATTCGATAAAAAGCCGGCTTCAATTAAAGCACCTGGTGTTTTAGAATACTTTAATAAATACACATGCGAAATTGTCTTAGCAGAACGATTCGTGTTCTCTAAACTTGTTCTCAATTCAGCCTGTATAAATTTTGCAGCACGTTCATTTTCAATTGAAGAGCGGTAATAGAACGTTTGTGCGCCTTTCGATCCACTACTAGTTAAAGCATTTAAATGAATACTTGCAAAAAAGTCTACATCAGGTTTATTGATGATTTCTACACGTTTTTTTAAATCCTCTGCTTTACGTCTACTATATGACTTTGTATCTTTGTTAGCTAAATCATAATCTCCCTCACGCGTTAAAATAACTAGTGCACCTTGTTCTTGTAAATAGTCTTGTACCTTTTTTGTAATTTCAAGCGTAATATCCTTTTCTATAATATCCTTTCCTCCAACAGCCCCTCCATCTGGTCCACCATGACCAGCATCTAATACAATTACTTTCCCTGATAAGGGTAAATTCCAAGCTCGCCACGATTTTGTAATTTGAAATTCTTGTTTGACTAAAAAAAACAATACAACCGCAGCGAGTGCAAAAGAGATAATTCGAATTCTCTTCATACCTTTCCTCCTCCAGCTAGTCCCTCTAATTACTTATATGGGACAAGAGGAAAGTTTATGCTTGTCTTAATGAAGCTTTAATCGATATCTTCTTTCACCTTTTTCATACCCTTCTTGCCACCACAATCCTATAAACTGCTGACAAGATTCAAAAAGTAATTCCTCATCTTTCAACTTTATTTCTCGCATAGTCATACTCGTTAAAAATTGAAATAGCGTTTCAGTTAATTGTTGTTCTTCTTCTAAAGCTCTATATTTCACATCAAAAAACGATTCACCATAATAACCAAATTTACTATATCTCGCTCCTAATAAATAAGATTCTATCCCTAATTCAATACAGTAATCTTCATACTGACGATGAAGCTCTTGCATTTGAAAGGCATCACGAATATTTGAACGTAATGTTTTTAATGATAATTCCCGCAACATCTTCCGCTCGTATTTTAACTGCTTTTCTTTTTGTTTTTCTTGTAAGCTGACAATGACATTCATAGTACTTATAAACCTCCCTAATACGTATTAGTCTAAACTTCTAAAGAAGAAGCATACGCGCGGTGGTAGCACTAAAATATTCCAAGCTATAAAAATTACAAAAGAGGAATGAAACATAAAAAAACCCCAACCAAAATGGTTGGGGTTTGTAGTTCGCAAAAATTAACGTTTTGAGAACTGAGGTGCACGACGTGCGCCTTTAAGACCGTATTTTTTACGCTCTTTCATACGTGCGTCACGAGTTAATAGACCTGCACGTTTTAGTGTTAGACGGTATTCTGGATCAGCTTTTAATAAAGCGCGAGAAATACCGTGACGAATAGCACCAGCTTGACCAGTGTATCCACCACCATTTACGTTTACAAGTACATCGTAGTTACCTAAAGTTTCTGTTGCAACTAGAGGTTGTTTCACTACTTCACGTAATGCAGCAAATGGGATATAGTTTTCAAAATCACGACCGTTAATGATAACGCGTCCTTCGCCTGGAACTAGGCGTACGCGCGCTACTGAACTCTTACGACGTCCAGTGCCATAGTATTGAACCTGTGCCAAAGTAAGCCCTCCTTTAATTAATTATCCGCGAAGTTCGTAAACTTCTGGTTTTTGTGCTTGGTGTGGATGCTCTGCTCCAGCATACACGTTAAGTTTCTTAGAAACTTGACGGCCTAAGCGTCCTTTTGGAAGCATGCCTTTAATTGCAAGCTCTAACATTTGTACAGGGTAGTTTGTACGCATTTCAAGAGCTGTTCTTTGCTTAAGTCCACCTGGGTGGTTAGTGTGACGGTAGTAAATTTTATCGTTTAATTTATTACCTGTTAAATGAATTTTCTCAGCGTTAATAATAATTACATGATCACCCGTGTCAACGTGTGGTGTAAATGTAGGTTTGTTTTTACCACGTAAAATGGATGCTACTTCAGTAGATAGGCGACCTAAAGTTTGACCTTCAGCATCAACCACATACCATTTACGCTCAACTTCGTTAGCTTTTGCCATAAAAGTCGTACGCATGTGTTTCCCTCCTCGTTATCTTTTCCATAGAAAAAATCTATTGTTTATCTTAAACACGATTTCCTTCCGGGGCTAATCGTGGTTTTAGAAACAATACCATATGTTATGATATACTTTTGAGTTTCTAATGTCAAGCAAATGTTACACCAGGATTAGTTGTTATAGTTTACCTCCCATAGGTAAAGCCCATGACCTGGAGCCATCTTTCCAGCAAACTGACGATTTTGTTTCGCTAAAATCTCTGGAATGCTATCAGGATCAAGCTTTCCTTGCCCTACGTTAAGTAACGTACCAACAATAATTCTGACCATATTATATAAAAATCCATTACCTACAAAACGAAAAATTAATTCATCGTCTTGCTCAATTAACTCGATTTCATAAATTGTTCGCACTTTATCTTTTTTGTCAGTTTTTGCCGAACAAAAAGAAGTGAAATCATGCGTTCCAATAAAATACGGAATTGCTTTTCTTATTTTTTTGATTTCGAGCGGATATGGATATTGATATACGTAATTTCTACGGAATACATCCGCAGTCTTTGATAATAATACACGATAACGATATTCTTTTTTCTCAACACCGTAACGTGCATGAAACTCTTCTGTTTTTTTCTCTACTTGCCTAATAACAATATCATCTGGCAACATTGTATTTAAAGCGTTACTCCATTGCCACTCTTCAAGAGACAAAGGAGTATCAAAGTGTATGACTTGTCCTTTTGCATGAACCGTAGAATCTGTTCTACCAGATGCCTGAACACGAACAAGTTCTCCCTTATGCAATTTCTGTAATGCTTTTTCTATCTCCTGTTGAACAGTACGATGCTTCGGCTGAATTTGATAACCACAAAAATGCATGCCATCATATGCAACCGTACATTTTATTCTATCCATTTCTCTATTCTCCATTACGATCGCACCCATGCCAAAATACAAGCTAAACAAAATAAGCTTACAATCGTTACTGTATCGCTTGTTTTCCAGCGTAGTTGCCTAAATTTAGTACGTCCTTCACCACTTTGATATCCACGAGCTTCCATCGCAATAGCTAAGTCCTCTGCACGCTTAAAAGCACTGATAAACAGAGGAACAAGCAGTGAGATAATAGCTTTCATTCTATCTTTTATCGGTCCCCCAGCGAAATCAATACCACGTGATGCTTGTGCTTTCATTATTTTACTCGTTTCATCCATTAATGTCGGAATAAAACGAAGAGAAATTGACATCATTAATGCGATTTCATGAACAGGAACCTTTATACGCTTCAACGGCTTTAATAACGTCTCCAAACCATCTGTAATTTCAATAGGTGTCGTCGTTAACGTTAATAATGTCGTCATTAAAATAATAACGAAGAATCGTACAGAAATGTATATCCCTTGCTCTAATCCTTTTTCATGTATCGAAAACCAACCAAGCTGGAGTAGTACATCCCCCTCTTTATTTGTAAAAATATGCAGGAAAAATGTAAAAAGAAAAATCCATAAAATTGGTTTTAAGCCCGAAAGTACATAACGAATCGGCACTTTTGCAAAAAATAAAGCAATGAGTGCATATAAAAATAAAAATCCATATGAAATCGCATTATTTGCTAAGAAAACAACAAATACATATAAAAAGACAATCAGCAGCTTCGTACGTGGATCAAGTTGATGAATAAGTGAATTCCCTGGGATATATCTCCCAATAATCAACTGCTGCATGATTCATGACCACCTTTTCGTAACACCTGCACAACTTCATGAGTAAGATCCTCTAAAGATAAGGTAGCCTTTGGAATTGAAATACCAAACTTCTCTTCAATTGCACGTTTATACTTTAATGACATAGGAAGATCCACACCAATTTTCTCTAGTTCATCAGCATGTGAAAATACTTCCTCTGCACTTCCTTGCAAAAAGACCGTTCCTTTATGCATAACTACAATCTGCTCCGCATACTGAGCGGCATCCTCCATATTATGCGTTACAAGGATAACTGTAAGCCCCTTCTCCTTATGCAACTTATAAAACATCTGCATAAGTTCGTTCTGCCCTTTTGGATCTAGACCTGCTGTAGGTTCATCTAATACAAGCACTTCAGGTTCCATCGCCAATACACCCGCTATCGCAACACGCCTCATTTGCCCGCCACTTAACTCAAACGGTGAACGTGTTAACAGTTCTGGCTCTAACCCTACAAGTTCAATTGCCTCTCTTGCCTTTTGCTTCGCTTCTTCTACAGATACCCCAAAATTAGTAGGGCCGAAACAAATATCTTTCTCCACAGTCTCTTCAAACAACTGATGTTCTGGGAATTGAAAGACAACCCCTACTTTTTTACGTAGTGGCTTTAGCTTTTTTTCTTTCTTTCCTGCCGAAATCAAATGTTCACCAATTTGAACTGTACCATTTGTCGGCTGCAATAAACCATTTAAATGTTGAATCATCGTCGACTTACCTGAACCAGTATGACCGATAATGGCATAATAGCCCCCACTTGGAAACGACACGTCTACATCATAAAGTGCGCGTCTTTCAAATGGAGTTTTATATTGATAACGATGTTCTACTTTTTGGAATGTAATCTCCAAAGTTCGTTCACCAAGCTTTCCATTGTAAGATGCGTATTTTGCAAAAGAATTTCATTTCTTTTTAATAATTCTGCTATTTTCACCGAAAACGGTACATCTAAGCCAATTTCTTGGAGCATATGAGAGGATTTGAAAATTTTTTCTGGAGTCCCTTCCTCTAATATTTCTCCCTTATTTAAAATAATGACACGATCTGACTGTGCCGCTTCTTCTAAATCGTGTGTAATTGATAGCACAGTAATACCTTTTTGATTAACAAGTTGTCTAACCGTTTCTACTACTTCACGTCTTCCTTGAGGATCTAACATTGACGTTGCTTCATCTAATATTAAAATAGATGGCTGAAGTGCTAAAACGCCTGCTATTGCCACTCGCTGCTTTTGCCCACCAGATAAGGAATGAGGCTCATCATTAAGAAAATCTTCCATACGGACAAGTCGTAAGGCCTGTTCTAATCTTTCAATCATTTGTTCTCTGGGCATTCCGATATTCTCTAAGCCAAATACAACATCATCTTGCACTGTTGTTCCAACAAATTGATTATCTGGATTTTGAAATACCATTCCAATTTGTTTTCGAACATCCCATACCGTTTCCTCTGATAAAACCATTGAATCATTTACTGTAATAGTCCCTGCTTCCGGCAAAAACAAACCATTCAATAATTTTGCAAGTGTAGACTTTCCTGAACCGTTTTGTCCAATAATAGATACCCATTCTCCCTCATATAAGGAAAATGAAACATCTTTTAATGCATACGTGGCTGCCCCAGGATATTGAAATGATATATTTCCTATCCGAAGTTTCTCTTTTTTCAATAGAAGGCACCCTTTCCTTCGCCAAGCTCGCCTATTTTTATATTTAAAAAAAAGGGCCATGACCAGTTTCTTGAAAAGAACTGTCCTGCCCTTTTAATTATCATTATACTAACTCGATAATTACCATTGGTGCTGCGTCTCCGCGACGTGGACCAATTTTTGCAATACGAGTGTATCCGCCTTGGCGCTCAGCATAGCGTGGAGCTACATCAGCGAATAATTTTTGAAGTGCATCTTGACCAGTCTCAGCGTTAGCTACTTCATTGCGAATGAAAGCTGCTGCTTGACGACGAGCATGAAGATCTCCGCGTTTACCTAAAGTGATCATTTTTTCCACTACAGAACGAAGTTCTTTTGCACGAGTTTCTGTCGTTTGGATGCGCTCGTTGATAATTAAATCAGTAGCTAAGTCACGTAACATAGCTTTACGTTGCGCACTTGTACGGCCTAATTTTCTGTATGCCATTCGTAGTTCCCTCCTTTGTTCATGGGTTTAAATCCTCAGTCGTCTTTACGTAAACCTAAACCTAATTCCTCAAGTTTATGTTTAACTTCTTCTAAGGATTTACGTCCTAAGTTACGAACTTTCATCA
>NZ_FOST01000063.1:0-1294 GCF_900114335.1 Bacillus sp. 5mfcol3.1
ATCGCAATTGAAAATAGCACAGGAAGCATTGAAAAAGTGGCTCAAATCTATTATCAAGTGCGCTCGGTTAGAGATGAACATCAAAACTTAATTGCTAAACGAAAAAATAAACATGCGGAATTAGTAGCTGTAAAACAAAAATGTAAATAAAAAAAGCGATTTTGAAGTGTGCTGAGAACATAGCACAAAGCATAAAGTAAGTTGCTCTTTGACAATTTAGATATATATTGTGTACCTCTTCCTTTCAGCAATGATGTAGAAAGGTGAAATATACAATATATATGCGTGCCTCCCCTCAAAAGGTCACTAGAGGGGTTAGGTATACGATTATCGTTTGGTGAGTAAGATCGTAAAACTCATCTGTGACCACTGGGAAATGCATTGTATCAAAGACCTGTTTGTGTCAGTACTCGTGAGGAATATCCCATTTTGACATTCTGAAGAAGCGAGGAACATCACAACAGTAGATACATAAGGTTCTACGTTCACGCCAAAATACGTAGTGCGGTATTGGGCATATAGAAGCTAGGTCGGGATTAGTCTCTATACGCATGCCAATACAGGGTTCGTCATTCCAGCCATAAATGATATTTCCATTTTCTATCCCACTTTCCTTTAAATGTTATAAAATAAAGACAGATGTTGAAGTTAAAATGTGTCTCATCACACTTCAAAATCGCTTATAAAAATATGACATAGGGAGGAACATGCATGAGTCGTAAAGGGTGGATCATTTCCGCTATTGTTGGACTATTAATTGCAATTGGTATTGGTTCGACATTTGTCTTTAGCTCGGGAAAAGGGGAAGTAATGGAACTTAGTCCGTTAGAAATGAAGAAGTTCATGAGTGAGGATGGCACGGGTTTTGTTATGTTGAATTCTAATATGAGACATAGTAATGATTGGATTTTTCTTGTAAAGAATATAGCTGAAAAGGAAAAGATTCAAGTAAGAGGATTGAATGAAAATCGTGAGGACATTCCAGGTTCAAGTAATCCTCATGATTGGGGCTTATCACAACGAAGGGACTCTCTCGCTTATTATGAAAAAGGAAAACTGAAAAAAGATATTGATTTTTCTAAGTTTAAAGAGTCCGAACTTGAAAAAGAAGTTACCTATTTTGTCCAAAATTGCAAAGAACAATATCAGAAGTAATCACATAATCATTGAAAGGTGGTGATATAGTGGCGATTTCACAAAGGGAATTAAAAAAAGAAAAAGATATGGTAGCAAACCTATTAAGAGCCAATGGTCAGGATTATAACCATTGGCTTCATTTACATCATCAGAAATA
>NZ_FOST01000045.1:0-3003 GCF_900114335.1 Bacillus sp. 5mfcol3.1
AAAAGCACGTCACCCTTTCTCATTAACATAAGAAAATAGTAACGTGCTTTTAACTTCAAAAATAGTCTAAATCCTTAAGTTGATGGATGTGGGGTCTAACCTCATTGCTATCAACCCATTTTATGATTTTCGTTTCTATTTACTTATATTTTCATTGTTACTGAACTCTACTTCATTTTTATTTTGTCTATATCCAAGTTTGCCTTGTGTGAAAATAAGAATAAATAACCAAACCCAATCCTAACACTACAAATAAATCCGAATTCTTTAAAATAGGATTGTTGAAATGAGTTTTTACCAGGCTAGAACTAGCAAGATAATAAATACGTTACCTTGATGGCTATTATAGAACCCAGTGAGAATCATTGAGATCGGCAAACACAGCAAAATAAAATTGGCAAATGAATATATAGGATAGAAAGGTCAGAACCCTGTTCACCTCTTTGTTCAGCTGTTAAAAAATGTGACAGATGCAAAAAATCCCACAAAACACTAAGTAGTAATGTAGATTTTAACAATCCAAACTTTAATTGTCATCGAGGCAGAGAGAAACCACGCCATCCGATTTCCTCAGGCAAATATCCATCAAGAAAGAAAATGGCTACAAAAGAGATGAGATAGGTTACAAAAAATTCAGAAGTAAGGCCATGGAAAGTAGGTATCCCTCCATTTAATATCACCATACCCAGAAACATTACAACAAGGATAACCATTAGAGTAGACAAGCAGAAAGAGAAGTCCATACTTGTATAGACTTCTCTTTCTTACTTGCAATTTATCATTAAAAAACTATGCAAATTATCTCCTAAAGTTACAGTATGACAGGTAAAGAAATAAAATTAAAAGTGGAATAGTAAAAAAGCACTCAAAAGAGTAACTTTTTTTCTCAATAACCGACATTACTTAATGTGATAAAATAATATTTGGATTGGCATCCAATACCATATTACGATGGTTCAAATCGCAGGAAGGCACCTTAGGGTGTCTTTTTTGTATAAAAAAAGGCTCCATTTCTGGAGCTCTCAAAAAATAATATAAGTAAATGAATTAAAAAAAATAACAGACAATTAATTATATAATAAAATCTATATATTTTAAATTTTAGATATAAAATCCCCTTTATTGCTTCTACAATAAAATTAAAATGGGTCAAGTTGAAGAAAGTTACCCTCGGGTGTTTTTTCTATATTTAGTACATATTCTGCCAAAATACTTGTATCTTTGTTGGTTTACGCCTCACATAAACTAACAAACTTCGTATATATAATTTGTTATCCTAAATGGGTTGACAATACGAACAGTTATAGGAGGATTTTGTGAATGGTAAAAAAGGCTTGTGTAAGTATTATTACTGGAATTCTTTTAATATGCTCAACAGGTTGTTCCACTCAAACTGATTCCATCGCAGCTCAAACTCAATCAATAGATGGCACATATACAACAGAAGATATCATAAGCGTATTTCCTGTAGGGACACCCCTAACTACTTATATTCGAAAAGAAGAAAAACTGAACGTAAAACATCTCACCAGTATTACGCTTACAGATGGTGACGTTGGTAAAGTCCTGGAAGCAACAGATGGGTTTGTTATTGTATGCAGCAATGAATAAGGAGTTTTTGATGTGTTAATATTTAAGACTATGGAAGATGTAGAGAAATATGAACAAAGTTTGGCGCTATAATTAATACCCTTCCAGCCTTCTCATATACACCGTATCTATTCTAGATTACTTAACTTAAACAAGCTCACCAATATAAAATAGCCCACCTACTCCCGTAGATGGGCTATATCTTTATTTTACAATACCAAAATATCTCTCTTTTCTTGTTAACTTTATGCAATTATACATATTCAAAAAAAATTACACTATAAAATATTACATGTAGTAAAATATAAGTTGTGGATACATTCTATAAAGCAGATTCTTTTGAAAGACGTAACATTTTAGCAATTATAAAAGATGTCGCGTCACTCTAATATTGATCTCAAATCTCTTGTATTTTGTGAACTAACAATCTGGTATATATAGACGATTCTGTTTTATAGGATGTGTTTACACGTATAACAAAGGGATAATACGGATAGGTTTATACTAAATGAACGTGGTTCAATTCGGAGAAAAGACACTCATTTTAGAGTGTCTTTTCTTTATATACATTATTAAAATTGAATTTCTTCTACAGCTCCCTCTAATTGAATAATAACTACGCCTCAATTTCATCCTGATATTACAAGAAAAGAACGGAGATATTTCATCCTAGCTCTTATTTAGCAATATCAACTTATTGTATTTATTCCTCAATCATTATTGTACTTCATTGGCTACAAAGAAATGCTCACATACGCTTGAAATACGTTTTAAATCCACATTGCCACCTGAAATAACCGCTACTACTTTTTTCCCCTTTACGTATTTATCAACTTTCCCTGCTAGAAGAGCGGCTGTGGCTAATGCTCCCGCACCTTCTACGACCGCTTTTCCGCGTTGCAATAAGTCTTTCATCGCTACTTCTAATTCTTCTTCTGATACAGTTACAATGTCATCTACCAGGTTTTTTACAATTTCAAAGGTTAAATTTCCTGGTATTTTAACTGCACACCCATCCGCTATTGTTGGGGCTTTATAATGTGATACAATTTCTCCAGCATCGTAAGAAGCCTTCATTCCATGAACATTATCTGCTTGAACCCCAATAATATTAATGGAAGGATTAAATGATTTCAGTGCAACAGCAATCCCTGAAATAATTCCGCCCCCACCAATAGGTACAATGACAGTATCAACATCCCACATATCATCTAGGATATCTAAACCAATTGTCCCTTGGCCAGCCATTACTTCTACATCATCATATGGATGTAGGTATGTTTCTCCTGTTTCTTTTATAATCTCTTCACATTTCGCCTTTGCATCATCAAACGTATCACCGTATAAAATAACTTCAGAACCATATCCTCTAGTCGCATCCACTTTAGCTTGCGGTGCGGAAGTTGGCATCAC
>NZ_FOST01000031.1:0-10027 GCF_900114335.1 Bacillus sp. 5mfcol3.1
TGTGCATACCAATGAACATAATGAAACAACCTTGTTCTTAGAGTTAGTTTAGTAAATTTACGCAATGAGGAGCTGTTAATAATGGAGCAGTTAACTATCTTTGACGTAATGGATGAAACTAAAAATAAGCTTTATGAGGTATTAGAGAAAAATGGATTAAATTATAGAATTCATAAATACTATTTATATTCGGATTATGAGGGAGCTGTTCAATATTATTATATAAGAACAACTGATAATACAATTATTGATTTGTGTCTCTCGGATTTTCCAGAAATTTTCGCTATCCATAAAGGGTTTAGTGATAAAGAAATTAGAAAGATTTACAACTGGAACTTATAAGCTATATAAATAACAAAGTACTGGAGGAATGATGAATGAAGATTGCTGTATCGGAATGGAAAGCGTTGAAAAAAGAAACAAAGTTAAAGCTATTGCGTTATGCGATGCTAGAAAGCAAATATAAGTATGCAAAATAAAAGCTCTTCATTTGCAAAAGCAAACAAAGAGCAAAGTCATGAGTGACCGTCTGGGAAAGAAATTGGCAGGTTTCTTTCCTCTATATTTTAACATATAAAAAGTTGTAGAGAAAAGGGGCATGTAGAATGGAAGAAGGGCGTATTTCCTTTCAGCAAGGGGTTAAAGAATTTCTTATTATGATGGTCTGTTTTTGGTTCATTATGTTTCTCATGTATGGTGAAAGCCTGTTACAATAGAATGGAGTCGAAAGTCTAAATACCCTTAGGTAGCTCTCATAGGTGTAAGATCTATGGGGGCTTTTTCATTACAGTATATAATAATTTCACGTACCGTAATATTTAATAAAAAATAAAACACATAAACAATAGTCTACATTTATTTTTGTGCTTAATTAATCCGCTTAATGGATTCTGTCTCGTCTATTTTGGATACTATCTTATGTGAAATAGCGATATTAATTTTATATCGGATAGATTTTTTGCGAAATATGTACCTAGAGCTGTCTTTCAATTTAAATATGATAGTATTACACTTAGTATGAGCCTTATATTTTATTATTTTGTACTAATCATGGGGGAATGTATATGCGTAAATTGTTCAGTGGAAAACGTGTACTAGAAAGAGAAACAAACGAAGGTTCATCTTATTTTGTAGTACCAGAAGAGAAATTTCAGAAGTATGTGGTGCTATGGGGATATTTAATCCCACACGGAGTTTTCAATCAGCCTAATAAATGGGTAAATACATATACGATAAGCCCTTCGGATACATATGTTTTAGTAACAGAATTCAATCCTAAAGAGTATGAATATATGATTTATGAAGAAACAAGGGTTGCTAGACAATTGCATCAAATATTAGAACCTTATGGAATAGATATTAATAATGAATTTGAAAAGTTCGTAGAGTTAGAAGAGATTCCTGAAGCAGCCATAAGCAAAGTAAAGGATTGCTTAATGGAAAAAAGGTGTATGAATGATTATCCAGAAGACTTTCCAGTAGTCGACGGCTATGAATATATAATTGAGGGCGAGAAAAAGAAACTCATTATTGAAACTGAAACTTATCATGATGATGATACACTATATGACCAAACGGGGAATTTTGATCGCAATTATATCGTTGAAACTTATCGTAAGACAGTTACAAATGGATTTATTTATGTATTTAAAACGCATGACAATGAATGGTATCAATATTATGCAGCAGACGCTAGTAAAGACTGTTGGATCATGAAAGAAGTATATGATGATGAATTAGACGATTTACCAATTTCATCTTATGAACTTATTGAAACAGAGAAACGTGAAATTCCAGAAGAAGATTTAAAGGCTAATATTAGTTGGGAAGAATTACTCGATCCGAATAGGGAATGTGATTTCTATTACTCTGATAAAATGTTTGCAATGAGTTTCTTGGCTAATGAGGGAAGATATAATGTAGTAAACATTGACGGGGAATGGAAAAGATATAGTGAAATGGTCTTTAAAGGAGAAGAACCGTTTTCTAAATGGGATGATTTAGTATATATTGGGACAGCTAAACAAGGGGCAACTGAAGGAAAACAATTTACCCAAGAAGAAATGATGCAATTCGCAGTGTATATGCGAGAAAAGAGAGAGAAGTCATCATTGCATTAATCAAAGGGGTGTACGAATTAAGATATTTCAACCCTGGATTGATGAGAAATGATCTAGACCAGGAAGAAGCAATACAAATGTTAAATTATTGATACAAGGAGAGATAGGTTTCATGCTCAAAAAATTATTAGAAATATTCCGTGGCAGTAAATCGACAAGGAATAAATCAAATGAGCATCAAAAAATTATTCCGTATTCAAATAATAAATTAAATAATGCGCATCTAGAATTCTTAAAATATATAAATAAAACAGATTATACTAAAGTACCAAGCTATTGGTGCGAACATATAGGGAAGATAGATGCCACAATATCTGAATTACTACATATGAAACTGTTAACAAAACCTAATGAGATTCAATTGCTTGAAACCAATACTGTAAAAACATTAAAAGAATTAGCAAAAAAGAATGGAATAAAGGGATATTCTAAATTAAAAAAATCCGAAATTATTGAAACTCTTATACAAAACCTTTCAAAAGAGAATATTTATCAAGCACATAAAAATCTGACTATGTATGTATTAACACCGGATGGTGAAAAACTCGTTAATGCCTACAAGGAACAGAAAAATACAGAACGTAACCAACTCATATTTCGTATTGCCCAGTGTATCGAAGATAATAATTTGATAGCAGCAGCTAAAGCAGTTATTAAATATGAACAACAGCAAGTGTTCAATAGAGGATTAGGTATTGATTGGAATACTGTTGAACCTAATCAGTTATTGAATACAAGTAGTGAAATTTTCAACTTAACTTTTCATGATCTTGATAATACAGAAGAATTTAAAAAATTAATAAAAAAACATCTAATTATCGGTGAGTTACTAGGAGAGGAAATTGGTGAAATTTCCAATAGCTTTTTAGCTGAAACTACAGAAGAAATTAAATGCTCTTCATTAGAAAGTTTCCTAAAGAATCCTCATGGTGGATATGCTAGTAGAATGAATTCGAGCAATAATGATAAGGTAGAATTATATTTACACTATGTACTGTTTAAAGCGTCAAATCAAAAAAGGTTAAACAATTTGTTATCTGTTAAAGCTGGAGATGGAATAGAAATATTAAAAACAGAGAGTCCTGAAGAGTGCTCAATTTGCGGAAACGTAAAAAATATATACTTATGGGACGAAGTTGAATATATTCCAAAACTACCCCTTCATTTTGGATGTCGGTGTTTATATATTGCTTATTTTAAGCAGAGTAACTATTAGGGGTCACCATATCATTTCAGGAAAATTGTACGTTTAGACACAATTTGGACACGAATTAATCGATTTCCTGTACATTTAGAAATCGGCAATTTAATTTCAACTTATATCCGTCATCAATTTAACATTCACTGAAGGATATGTACTAAATGATTTGTTCTGTTAAAGCTGTCCACAAAAATAGGTAACCCTTCATCTCTATCAACCTAAGAAAGCAATTACATTCTATAAAGAAAAGACACCCACACGGGTGTCTTTTTATAAATTGAACCACTTCAATTTATTTTCGTACTTAATAAGTTTCTTAAGAACATGTTAAATCATAGCTATGCGTATAAATTTCAATTAAAATGCCAAAAGGATCTTCACAAAATACCATTTTAAATGGTTTCTCACCTGGATAATTTTCACGAATTGGCATTCTTTGTTTTCCGCCATGCTCTACAATTTTTTTTGCTAATCCTTCAATATCTGGATCTTGTACAGATAAATGAAATACACCCGTTTTCCAATATTCAAGATTATTTTCAGGTTGTTCGTTATTTGGAAATTCAAATATCTCAATTCCTACTTTATCAACTGTAGAAAGATGAGCGATTTTAAAACTTCCCCACCCAGCTCCAAAAACATCTGTGCACATTTCTCCAATTGAACTATCATCTTCTATTACTTCACCTGGTTCCTTAATTACATACCAGCCTAAGACCTCTGTGTAAAATTTTACAGCCTTTTCAATATCAGGTACGGATATTCCTATATGTGAAAATGAGCGTGGATATACTTGATTAGTCATAAATAAAATTCTCCTTAATTTCTTTTTCGCTTTAGTATACATAGAAAGAAAACACCATGTAATTAGACGATATAATGTAGCCTTTGATACACAACCAAATAAAAAGTGTATGTTTTAAAAAAGATTGATTCTTTTTGTCTCCTCTTCACAACTAACGCATGAATATGTTAATAAAAGCTAATTTACAAATAAACTATACAACCTTTTTCTTCTAATTTTTCTAACCACTTCGGTATTTTTAAGTTATGATTCCATCTTAAATCTAAACGTTCTAATCCTTCGATTTCCATCAAAGAATCCGGAAGCTCAATCAATTGGTTACTCCTTAAATCTAATTCTAATAAATTTACTAGCTTTCCTATTCCATTGGGCAGCGTAGTCAATTGGTTATTTCTCAAATTCAAACGTCTTAACTTTTTACATTGGCTGAGTGAATTTGGAACCCGTTTCAAATGATTTTCTTCTACATCCAATACTCGTAATAAAGGAAGATTCCCAAAGATCTCTGGTAGAGTGCTGAGTTGATTGTTTTTCAAATAAAGCTCTTTAATATTAGTTAACATGGTACAGCTCTCAGGTATCTTTTTAAGTTCGTTATTCATTAAGCGTAACTCTATTAGGTTGACTAATTCACCAATTTCTCTTGGTAATTCATTCAATTTATTATCACTTAGATTTAAATATTTTAATTTTTTAAGACTTTTGATTCCCAGGGGAACCGTTTCGAGTTTATTATTATGAAGATACAAATAATCCTCTAGATTCACAAGATATTCTATTTCAGATGGAATTGTTTCAATCTGATTGTGTCCTAAGTCCATCATTTTAAGTTCTTTTAAACTTTTTATATAAGCAGGAATTTTTTTTAGTTCATTAGCAGAAATATTTAACACTTTTAAATTGTTCATTTTATAGATTTCTTCTGGAATTTCTCTAAACGTATTATCAAAAAGATTAATATCTGTAATTTCATTCAAAGATAAGTTTATGTCTGGTAAAGAATTTAATTTAGCATGAGGTAAGCTGATTTTCATTTAATCTCCTCCGATTAATTAGACTATCAATAAATATAGCCTATTTATATCAAAAGTAAAGCACCTTTATCCTATTATTTTAGGGATAGCGTGAAGAAAATGGGCTTAACCGTGTAAATCCAATGGTTCTCAGATTGAGATTAAGATAATCGGAATTTTTTGAGGCTACCTCATGTCCAGAAAATTGTATGTTTCTATACACGTTAATATGGAACAAAAAATTATAGGATTTCTCCTTTTTTCGTGTTCAAAAACCTTGTAAACTTATCTATGTTCAGATAAATATCTGAAATTAAGTTGTTGAACAAAAGGAGAGAAAAAAATGAAGGTTGGATATGTTCGAGTATCTACAATTGATCAAAATTTAGACTTGCAAATTGATGCTTTGAAATCTTATGGATGCGAAAAAATATTTCAAGATAAATTGAGTGGGATTAAAGATAACAGACCAGGCTTAGAGGAAGCTCTTCAATATGTAAGACCTGGTGATTCTTTGGTAGTTTGGCGATTAGATCGCTTAGGTCGTACTATGCGACATCTTATTCAGATTGTTAATGAATTGAATGAACGTGGGATTAGTTTTTATAGTGTTCATGAAAATATTACAATGGATCGTTCAAGTGCTACTGGTCAACTTATGTTTCATTTATTTGCTTCTTTTGCGGAATTTGAACGTAACTTGATTCGTGAACGAACTGAAGCCGGTAGAGTTGCTGCACGAGCAAGGGGAAGATTTGGTGGGAGACCAGAGAAATTAAAAGACAAGGAAATAGACATGATACAAACCCTTGTCGCTAATAAAACCCCTATTAAAGATATAGCTCAAATGCTAGAGATTTCTCGTACTACGGTTTATCGTTATTTAAATAAATAGGGGGAACTAATATGGTAACAAGGGAACTTCTCACTTCATCACAAAGGGCGTATTTTTATGAAATTTCTGAAGGCATGGATCAACGAGAGATAGTACGTTATTATACAATATCTGACGAAGAATTAAAGATTATAAATAGGCAGCGAGGAGCCGCTAATAAACTAGGATTTGCTATACAAATTGCTTACTTACGCTTTCCAGGGAGACCATTATCTGCAAATGAAAAAGTTCCGGATTTTATTGTACATACGATCGCTAAACAATTAAGGATTTTACCTTCAGCTATACAGAACTATGCACGAGGTCGTGATGCAACTCGGCGGGAACATTTGAGTAAAATTAGAAATACATTAGGGTTTCGGACATTTACTTTAAAAGAATATCGAGAGTTAGCACGCTGGCTTCTGCCTATGGCAATGAAAACAGATCAAGGACATCTTTTAGTAGAAGCTCTTATTACAGAAATGAGAAAAAGAAAAATTATTCTACCGGCCATATATGCAGTTGAACATTTAGGATGGGCTGTACGTGAACGAGCACATAGAAAGATTTTCAAACAATTAACACGAGATATTACCTCTTCTCAATGTAAGCAACTAGACAAGTTATTAAGTGTAGGAAAAGGATACAAGTTTTCATATTTATCATGGCTTCGACAACCTTCAGGTGTTGTTTCAGTTAAAAATTTTCACAAGATTATGGATCGAATAGAGTTTATCCAAAAATTAAATTTACCTTTAGATAACGGGAGAGAAGTGCATCAAAATCGATTGCTACAGATGGCACGTGAAGGATCGCGTTATTCCAATCAACATTTATCCAGATTTCATGAGCTCAAACGACATGCAACTCTTATGGCCTTTCTCATTCATATATATGCTTTTTTAACAGATCAAGGAATAGAAATGCTTGAGAAACTAATGGGCAGAATGTTTAATCGTGGGGAAAAGAAACATAAGGAACATTTTCAAAAGGACGGAAAAGCGATTAACGAAAAGGTTCGTTTATACGCAAAAGTTGGAAAGGCGTTAATTGAAGCAAAAGAGTTAGAACAAGACCCATTTGAATCTTTACAATCTATCATTTCATGGGAACAATTTGTACAATCAGTGGAACAAGCTGAAGAGTTAGCCAGACCGGCAGAATTTGATTATTTAGATCTGCTAGATAATCATTATGGGCATTTTCGGAAATTTGCACCTAGATTATTAAGAACTTATGTATTTAAAGCATCTAAGGCAAGTAATACTTTATTTCAGGCTTTAGAGATGTTAAAAGAAATAAACCTAGAAGGAAAACGAAAAATTCCTGAAACAGCTCCAATGGATTTTCTTAAGTCGAAATGGTTCAAACATGTGATTAAAGATGATGGTATTGATCGTCATTACTATGAGTTCGGTATCTTTTCAGAATTATGTAACCATCTTCGTTCTGGAGACATGTGGGTCGTAGGAAGTAGACAATATAAGGATTTTGAAGAATATCTTTTACCTCAAGAAAAATGGAAAGAATTAAAGGGGAAAAACCAAGTTTCACTAACAATTCCAACCAATATAGATCAGTATTTACAAGAACGATTTGAGTTAATGGAAGAGCAACTTTCTAAGGTAAATCATTTGATTCAAAATCAATTATTGTCAGATGTTGAAATCTATGCAGATAAAATACAAATTGCATCTTTAAAGAAAATGATTCCGGATGAGGTCGAAGATCTAACTAGACTTATTTATAGTGTATTACCGCGTATTAAATTAACAGATCTATTAGTAGAAGTAGATAGCTGGACCCATTTTAGCAAACATTTTGTTCATCTTCATACTCAAACTGAGCCAAAGAATAAATCCGTATTATTCGCAGCTATTTTGGCTGATGGAATTAATCTTGGTCTCTCAAAAATGGCAGATGCATGTCCAAATATATCTTATACACAATTAGCTTGGATATCGGATTGGTATATAAGGGATGAAAATTACTCCAGAGCTCTTGGAGCGATCACTGATTTTCAGCATAAATACCCGTTTTCATCTCATTGGGGAGATGGTTCGACTTCATCTTCTGATGGACAATTCTTTAGAGCTGGTGGTCAGTCTAGTCCATTGGCACAAGTAAATGCAAAACATGGTAGGGATCCAGGATTAAGTTTTTATACACATATCTCTGATCAATACGCTCCATTTTATGTACAAGTTATTAGTTCTTCAGAAGAAGCTCCACATATTATTGATGGCCTGCTATATCATGAAACAGATTTGGAAATTGAAGAGCATTATACGGATGCAGCAGGCTTTGTAGATCATGTTTTTGCCATGTGTCATATGTTAGGATTTCGATTTGCTCCTAGAATTAAAACGTTTAGTAAAAATAAAATTTATACTTTTGAAAAGCCCTTAAATCAACCGCATCTAGACTTTATGATTGGTGGAACAATTCATACAAAGAAAATAAGAGAAAATTGGGATGACTTATTACGATTAACTAGCTCTGTTCGTAATGGAACAGTCACAGCTTCTCTGATTCTCAAAAAGCTTGCGGCCTATCCAAGGCAGAATAGCTTATCTGTAACTTTGCGTGAGATTGGAAGGATTGAAAGAACTTTATATACATTAGAATGGTTGCAGAGTCCTGAGCTTAGAAGACGTGTACAGGTTGGTTTAAATAAAGGGGAAGCAAAACATGCACTTGCTCGAGCTGTATTTTTTAATCGATTAGGGGAAATTCGTGATCGTTCTTATGAGGACCAACTACATAGAGCGAGTGGTTTGCAACTTCTTATTTCAGCAATTGTATTATGGAATACGGTATATATATCACGTGCAGTAGATTCTTTACGTGCAAAAGGCGTGGAAATTCCAGAAGAACATTTGCAACATATATCTCCACTTGGATGGGAACACATCACGTTGACAGGTGATTATGTTTGGAACTTAAATCAAAAAATAAATTTCAATCATTTAAGACCATTACGAGACAAAAGTCCTATCATAAAGTGATAAAATAAATAACCAGTTCCTTAACGTACAGGGAACTGGTTAAAATGTGTCCAAATTATGTCTAAACGTACAATTTTCCCGAAATGATATGGTGACCCCTATTAGTAGAAATTATCTCCTGTTGCAGAATCCTTAAGTTATTAAGGATTCCTTTTTTGTATCTAAAATCCAAAAACAAAAAGATAAGATCCGGTAACAGGATCTTATCTTTAGCACAAGGAGTAAACAAAAGGATAACCATCATATTATTATTATAATTTACTTTTTGTTAATTTTGAATATTAAAACCATAATTAACAAGTATATCTATATTGAGAAATTTATTACAAAATTAGTTATAAAATGATTCAAAACTTCAATGTAAACTTTTATCAAAAAGTTTACATTCATTCCCCCTTAAAGATTGACTTTTATCTAATTTCACTGATATCATAAAAACACACAAAAAAGTATACATTCAAATCATTGAAAACAAAGGGATTGAAAAACAGATGGAGAAAAAGCAACATTTAATTGATGTACAACCAATTCGGAGCAAAGAACAGCTCGAAGATATGAAATGGTCTCTTAAACGTCATTGTTCAGATCGAGATTACATTTTGTTCCTAATTGGAATCAATACAGGATTGCGTGTAAGTGATTTACTTAAAATGGAAACGAATGAGATTTTAAAACTGAAGCGAAAAAAACGAAAAGAATTTAAAGTGAAAGAAGGAAAGACAAAAAAGGAGCGTATCATAAATATTACATCCATTTTTGAGGAAGTACTTCCATATGCTGAAGATCTAAAAAGTACCTGGTTATTTCCTTCTCGAAAAGGTGATAAACCTATTAGTAAAATTCAAGCCTATAGACAGTTACAAAAAGCCGGAGATTTTGCCGGAGTTGAATCTTTAGGAACTCATACCATGCGTAAAACATTTGGATATTGGTTTTACAAGCAAACAAAAGATATTGCTATGTTACAAGAAATATTGAATCATAGTACACCACAAATTACACT
>NZ_FOST01000023.1:0-15339 GCF_900114335.1 Bacillus sp. 5mfcol3.1
TTGCCTTGGTGAGCCGTTACCTCACCAACTAGCTAATGCGACGCGGGTCCATCCATAAGTGACAGCCGAAGCCGCCTTTCAATTTCGAACCATGCGGTTCAAAATGTTATCCGGTATTAGCCCCGGTTTCCCGGAGTTATCCCAGTCTTATGGGCAGGTTACCCACGTGTTACTCACCCGTCCGCCGCTAACTTCATAAGAGCAAGCTCTCAATCCATTCGCTCGACTTGCATGTATTAGGCACGCCGCCAGCGTTCATCCTGAGCCAGGATCAAACTCTCCAATAAAGTTAGTTTGTCTAGCATCTAAAAATAAAAATTGACGTTTCACGTTGTTTGTTTCGTTTAGTTTTCAAAGTTCAATATCGCGTTTCAGCGACTTTTATAATTTAACATTTCTCATTAAATCTGTCAACAACTTTTTTCTTTCGTTCCTGACGACGCTTATTAATTTACCATATTAATCATTTAATAGTCAACACTTTTTAAAAAAATGCCAAAATAATTTTATCTTGGCATGATATAAAGCTTAATAATCACTAATGCCGCCACACCTGGTAGCCCTAATAAACTCGTTATTGCCGCTGTACCCATGTTAATTGGGATATGAAAATCAAAATATGTCCCTACAACATTTACGATAAAAAGCAATGCTATGCCTAGAGTAACATGAAAAATCACCTTTCCTATAAAACGTAATGGCTTAGAGGCAACACCAAAAACAAGAAAAATAAACACTAAAGTAAGAATGCCAACAATAATAATTGTAGAATTCATTTTTTCCTCCTTATGAATGACCTATACATCTATTTGTATGGGACAAGACAATAAAAAAGAACAGTTATCATAAACGGCATCTCTTTCATATAAACCTAATAAAACAACACCTCAGCATTTAACAAATAAAATAAAAAGGCCTGCTCAGAAAGCAGAACCCTTTACCATTGTTCCATTTTTACAGGACGACGCTTTGCTTCTTTCAACAAGAAGAAATATTTCGCCTCTGCTATTTTCAAAGAACAAATGACATCTTGAGATGGTTCTACACTTTGTTCGACCATTCTCTTCTGACGTAACCACTCATTCTTCACTTTTTCCAAAAGTACAATTAACTTATCATCATACTCTTTACGCAATTTACCCTTTTTTTGAAAGAACATTTTTGTTTCTCCTCTTATACTTCTCTGCGACCTTCTAATGCTTTCGATAGTGTCACTTCATCTGCATATTCTAAATCTCCACCAACTGGCAGACCATGTGCAATACGAGTTACTTTAATGCCTGTAGGTTTTAAGAGGCGGGAGATATACATCGCTGTAGCTTCCCCTTCAATATTAGGGTTTGTTGCTAATATTACTTCTTGTACCGTTTCATCATGTAGTCGCTTTAAGAGTTGCGGGATATTAATGTCTTCCGGTCCAATTCCCTCCATAGGAGAAATCGCACCACGTAACACATGATATACACCTTGATACTCTTTCATTTTTTCCATCGCGATTACATCTTTCGGTTCTTGCACGACACAAACAACTGATTGATCTCGATGCGAATCATTACAAATATAACAAGGATCACGATCAGTAATATGTCCACATACAGAACAATACGCTAAATCTCGCTTCGCATTTACAAGTGCTTTCGCAAAACCTAACACATCATCTTCTTTCATATCTAATACGAAAAATGCCAATCGAACCGCTGTTTTCGGTCCGATACCTGGCAACTTCATAAAACTATCGATTAGTTTTGATATTGGTTCTGGATAATGCATGTATCAATATCCTCCTAGAACATTCCACCTGGTAAGTTTAAGCCTTTTGTAAATTTACCCATCGTAGAGTTTGATAGCTCATCAGCCTTTTTAAGTGCATCATTTGTTGCAGCTAACACTAAGTCTTGTAACATTTCGATATCCTCTGGATCTACAACCTCTTCTTTAATCTTCACTTCAAGAATTTGCTTGTGACCATTTGCAATAACTGTAATCATTCCGCCGCCAGCTGTACCTTCAACTGTTTTTTCACCAAGCTCTTCTTGTGCTTTCGCCATGTCTTTTTGCATCTTTTGCATTTGTTTCATCATGTTATTCATATTTCCCATTCCGCCACGCATCATAATTAATTCCTCCTAATTATTATTACTCTTTTATTTCAATGAGTTCTTGTCCTACTAATTTCACTGCCTCTTCTATAAGAGGGTCTTCCTTTTTCTCCGGGCTTTCTTCAGACTCTCCACCTTCACGTTGTAAAAAGTCTTCACGGATTTTACCCCATTCACTTTTTGGAATGGCAATCATATTTAACCTTTTACTTAGCAATTCAAATAAAGCTTGTTCTACTGTATCCATAGCTTCTCGATTTTCGCTCGCCATCTTACAGTGAATCTCATATTGAAATGCTAAAACGTAAGTGTCATCTGAAGCTGCCACTGGTTCGCTATTTTCTAGTAGAACAGCAAACGCTACTTTGTTATATGATTTGAGTCTTCCTAACAACTCACCCCATACAGCTTTTAATTGTTCTAAATCTTGACGCTTCGCTTGTTTTAATACTTCATTTACACGCCCGACAGGAATCTTCATACTTCCTGTTCGTACGGGTTTTGGTGTTGCACGTGTCTCTCTTACTTCCTGTTGTACACCAGCTGGCACACCGTTCTTTTTGACTTGCTCTAACTCTTTCTCCAATTGCTGCATCCTGTTCATAATTGCTTGCAAACGATCAGTACCGTTTGCTTGCATCATAAACTGTTGACACAATTGCACCATAACAACTTCTAAGAAAATACGCGGATGATTTGTCCACTTCATTTCCTGTTGTCCCTTACTAAGGGTATGAATAATCTCATAGATCACTTCCGGTTGCATTTCTTCACTCAACTTACGGAATTGATCATCTACAATTACTCGTTCTAACATATGTTCTAGTTGCGGTGAAGTTTGATATAAAAGCATATCACGATAATAGTAAATGAAATCCTCCATAAAACGAACTGGATCCTTCCCTTTACTCATCATTTCATCTATGATCTGTAATGCTCTTGATACATCATTTTCACGTATGCATTCTACTAAATTGCCTAAGTATTGCTGAGAAACAGATCCTGTTACGGCCAATACATCTTCTGTCGTAACAATCTCATCACTATAAGATATAGCCTGATCAATAAGACTAAGCGCGTCACGCATACCACCTTCAGCAGCACGGGCAACAATTTGTAATGCTTCATCTTCCACTTGCGTACCTTCGTTTGTCACAACCGTTGATAATCTCTCAACAATATCATTCACTGATATTTTTCGGAATTCAAAACGCTGACAACGCGAAATAATTGTAGGCGGGATCTTATGAGGTTCTGTTGTCGCCAAAATAAAGATAACATGTCCTGGCGGCTCTTCTAAGGTTTTTAAAAGCGCATTGAATGCACCCATAGAAAGCATGTGAACTTCATCAATAATGTATACTTTATATTCTACAGCACTTGGAGCATATTTTACTTTATCTCTAATATCTCGAATTTCATCTACACCGTTATTTGAAGCCGCATCAATTTCTAATACATCTGAAATGGATCCTTGTGTAATTCCTAAACAAGAAGGACATTCATTACAAGGTTCAGCTACCGGAGCATGTTCACAGTTAATTGCTTTTGCAAATACTTTTGCAATTGTCGTTTTTCCTGTTCCCCTAGGACCAGAAAATAAATAAGCATGTGAAACTTTCTCTTGAAGAAGGGCATTTTGCAACGTTTTTGTCACGTGCTTTTGACCGACTACATCTTCGAACTTTTGCGGTCTCCATGTTCGGTATAACGCTTGGTATGACACGAAAATACGGCCTCCCTCAAAGGTTATTATCTCATTTATTATAACCCATTCTGTTTATAGATTCCAAAAGTTATTTTCTATACAAAAAACTCACCTTTGTATTAAGGTGAGTTTTGTATACATATATAACTGCCGTGCACCCTCCGTCGATTACGTACCATAAGCGTTACTCAAGCAGTTAGCTCGGTTCAGGCACTCCTGCGGCACACGAGAAGACCCGCTTATTGCTGCTTCCTTCCGGACCTGACAAGGTTCACGGGGTCCCGTTGCGCAGGACCCAAACGTCAACACCACTTACTTAAGGCAGACCTTACAGCAACATAACCTCGAGAGGGGATTCGGCCTCGCTAGAGCGGATTGCGAGTATAGGGCACCGCTACCTCCCCGCTTAGCACGGCAAAGTTAAAACCAATATTCGGTTGCCTTCATTAAAGGCATTATCAGTATAACTTGTTTCTTTATAAAATGCAAATACGTTAGTTCCCAGTATTTTTCTCTAATTTTTTTATCGCTTTTCTTTTTTTACGAAGCTCTCTAAAAAAGTTTGTTAACAACGTACCGCATTCTTCCTCTAATACACCAGATACTACTTCACATTGATGATTGAAGCGTTCATCCGTTAAAAGATTCATTAATGTCCCTGCACACCCGCCCTTCGGATCACTTGCACCATATACAACTCGCTTCACTCGTGATAAAACAATTCCACCCGCACACATTGGACAAGGTTCTAATGTTACATACAATGTTGCATCTTCTAAACGCCATGTCCCTAATTTTTTACACGCCTCATCTATTGCTAGCAACTCAGCATGAGCTATTGATCTTTGCTCAGTTTCCCTTAAATTATGGGCAACACTAATTACCTCACCATCTAACACTATAACTGCTCCAATTGGAACTTCCTGTATTTCCTCTGCCTTTTTGGCTTCTTCTATCGCTAATTGCATAAAATAAATATCTTGATCTTGTTCCATAACATAGTCCTTTCATTACAAATAAAGTACACTTATTTCCATTTACTACACAGGGGATAACTTTTACATATTCAATCCACCCTAAAAGAAAAAAGAGAGGGGATTACATATGAAAAATACCGCCTTGCTCATTATCGATATGATTAATGACTTTCAATTTTCCCACGGACCCATTCTAGCTCAAAAATGTGAGACTATCACAAACCCTATTTTACAATTAAAGAAAAAAATGAAATCCTTCGGCTATCCTATAATTTACGTTAATGACCATTATCAACTTTGGAGATCTGATATCGACCAACTTATTACTCATTGCACAAATAAATATAGCGAAAATATAATCCATAAGATTGCTCCAAGTTCTGATGATTACATTTTTATTAAACCACATTATTCCGCTTTTTATGAAACACCTTTAAATTCATTACTAGGTTATTTAAAAATAGAAAATCTAATATTAACAGGAGTTGCCGGAAATATATGTATCCTCTTTACAGCTAATGATGCCCATATGAGAAATTATACATTGTATGTACCACAGGATTGTATCGCCTCTAACAACGACCAAGATAATATACATGCTTTAAAAATAATGGAAACTACATTGAAAGCAAATATAACATCGTCATCCAAAATAAAATTTAATTAATACATATATCTATTTTCTAACTTTTTATATCAAATTAACCCGCTCGCTTCCCTCTTGTGCTACAATAATTCTGTTTTGTGTTTTTAGTAGTCACGGTAAATCACTGATTGAAAGGAGGAAACAGCGTGACCGGAGTACCATTTATCACGGTTGAAGGACCAATTGGTGTTGGAAAAACTTCACTTGCGAAGGAAATTTCAACTCACATGCAACTCCACTTACTAAAAGAGATTGTTGATGAAAATCCCTTTTTAGGAAAGTTCTATGAAGACATCGACGAATGGAGTTTTCAAACAGAGATGTTCTTTCTTTGTAATAGATACAAACAATTAGAAGATATTAACATAAAGTATTTGAATCAAAGGAAACCAGTAGTAGCGGATTACCATATCTTTAAAAATTTAATTTTTGCATCCCGCACATTAAAAGACTCTCAATATGACAAGTACATGCAAATTTATCGTATTCTTACACAAGATATGCCTGTGCCAAACGTCATTGTTTATTTAACAGCTAGCCTAGAAACATTGCAAAAACGAATCGCCATGCGCGGAAGAGAATTTGAAAAAAACATGGATCCAAATTACTTACTACAGCTCACAAAAGATTATGAAACAGCAATGGATGCTTTTAAAAACGATCATCCGGAAATACCAGTATTGAAATTTAATGGAGACGATATGGATTTTGTAAAAAATCCTGATGATTTAAACGTCATCCTATCTGCCCTTCAAAATACTCTCTTAAAGGAGTCGAAATAATAATGAATTTAAGGCAAAAATATGATATACCCAATGACGCAGTAATCACTATCGCCGGAACGGTAGGTGTGGGTAAATCAACTATGACAACTGCATTAGCTAATGCTTTAGGTTATCGCACATCATTTGAAAAAGTAGATTCCAATCCATACTTGGACAAGTTCTATGCGGACTTCACTCGCTGGAGCTTCCACCTACAAGTGTACTTTTTAGCAGAACGATTTAAGGAACAAAAAAGAATTTTTGAATACGGTGGCGGTTTTGTTCAAGATCGTTCTATTTACGAAGACACTGGAATTTTCGCAAAGATGCATCATGAAAAAGGTACGATGACGGAAACTGATTATGAAACATACAAAGGGTTATTTGACGCTATGGTCATGACTCCTTACTTCCCTCATCCAGACTTATTAATTTACTTAGAAGGTTCTTTCGATGATATTGTCGATCGTATTCAGGAACGCGGACGCCCAATGGAACAGCAAACGCCAATTGAGTACTGGAAAGAAATGCATGGACGTTATGAAAACTGGATTAACAACTTTAATTCATGCCCTGTATTACGCTTAAATATTAATGAGTACGATATTTTAAAAGATGGGGATTCAATCGAACCAATCATTAAAAAAATTGGGCATTTTTTAAAACAAACACGTAAACTTGTAAAATAAAAAACCCGTGCATATGCACGGGTTTTCCTATTAAATTACTTCTTCTTTGTTGGAGCAATAATTTCACTCTCAGGTTTTCCTGCGTTAATACGCTGACGAACAGTACTTGTACTAATATCGTATGCTTCAGCAATCTCTTTAACAGTCATTTCTTTCCCATTAATTACTGCCGTTAATACTTTACCTGTACGTTTTGGAGCCGCTTCTTTCTTTACAGCTGCTTTTTTAACTTGTTTTGGCACCTCTACTTTATTCGTAGCTGGTTTTACATCACAAGTACAACCACAAAGTTTACGGAATGTATCATCACTAATAATGCGTGATACGTTTGCACCACTGTTTAAAATTCTATTGTTCTTACAGACAGGACATTGTACATAATATAAAGTTTTTCCATCTAAAGGAAACGTTTGTATAATAAGATCCATGTTGACTCCTTTCATATCTATGAAGATAATCATCGGAATATGAGTGTGTAATAAGGACAAAATTACCTTACACCATACTTTATGATTGGTTTTAAAATAAAAACTCGTTACGTGTTGGTAACGAGTTCTCCAATCTCCACTTATATGCGCTGTTGTCAATTATATCTGGAGGAGGTAGAGGGATTCGAACCCCCGCGCGACTCTCGCCGCCTGTCGGTTTTCAAGACCGATCCCTTCAGCCAGACTTGGGTATACCTCCATATTGACATCAAATATAATATCAAAAGAAAAACAGTTAGTCAACCCTACTAAAATAAATTATGAGGAAAGGAAAATTTTACTTTCCCCTTCCTACATTAAAGTACTGACAACGCTCATAATTACCAATCACTCATACCGATGAATGTTTAAATTTACTTAATAACTGTTTTTCCTCCCATATAAGGGCGAAGAACTTCTGGAATTATAATTGTACCATCTTCTTGTTGGTAGTTCTCTAAAATAGCTGCAACCGTACGTCCAATTGCAAGACCAGATCCATTTAATGTATGGACATGTTCTGGTTTTCCATTTGGCTCACGGCGGAAACGGATATTTGCACGTCTCGCTTGGAAAGCTTCAAAATTACTACAAGAAGAAATTTCACGATATGTGCCATAGCTTGGAATCCATACTTCAATATCGTATTTCTTCGCTGCTGTAAATCCTAAATCGCCTGTGCACATGCTCATAACGCGATATGGCAACTCTAATAATTGTAACACGCGTTCTGCATCATTTGTTAATTTTTCTAACTCTTCATAAGAATCTTCTGGTTTTACGAACTTCACAAGCTCTACTTTATTGAACTGATGCTGGCGAATTAAACCGCGTGTATCGCGACCAGCTGAACCTGCTTCAGAGCGGAAGCAAGAGCTAAATGCAGCATATCTTATAGGCAATTGCTCTTTATTTAAAATCTCATCACGATGCATATTCGTTACAGGTACTTCAGCTGTTGGAATTAAGAAATAATCTTCACTTTCAATACGGAATGCATCTTCTTCAAACTTTGGAAGTTGTCCTGTTCCTGTCATACTTGCGCGGTTTACCATATATGGAGGTAATACTTCTTCATATCCATGCTCATCAGTATGAAGATCAAGCATAAAGCTAATTAAAGCACGCTCTAATCTTGCACCAGCACCTTTGTAAAATACGAAGCGGCTTCCTGTTACTTTCCCAGCGCGTTCAAAATCTAAAATTCCTAAATCAGTAGCAAGATCCCAATGTGGTTTTGGTTCAAAAGTAAATTCTTTTACTTCTCCCCAAGTACGCGCTACTACATTATCATCCTCTGTTTCACCGACTGGAGCAGACTCATGAGGGATATTTGGAATAGATAACATTAATCTTTCTAAGTCTTCTTCAACTGTGCGAAGTTCGTTATCAAAATCCTTTACTTTTTCTCCAACCTCACGCATTTCTAAAATTAGAGCTTCTGCATCTTTCTTTTCGCGCTTTAATACAGAGATTTGTTGAGACACTTCATTACGTTTACTTTTTAATTCTTCTGTCTGAACAAGTAGTTCTCTTCTTCTCGTATCAAGTTCTTCAAAACGTCCGAAATCAGTTAGATCTTCACCTCTATGCTGTAATTTCGCTTTTACTTCTTCAAAGTTTGTACGTAAAAATTTAATATCAAGCATTATATACTCCTCCTTTTATTTTATAAAACACAAAAAACTCCCGTCCCTATATAAAGGGACGGGAGTTAACCCGCGTTGCCACCCTAGTTGAAAGCATTACCGCTTTCCTCTCAAGTAGAAATAACGGCTCTTCACCGGGAATGCTTACTTAATCCAAAAGATGTTCCACATTCCATTCCAGGATGGATTCACAAACTGTTTCTATCGATTTCCACCAACCATCGACTCTCTATAAGAAACAACATTTGTTACTATTTCCTATCAACACGCTTATTTTATAAAATTGTTACCATCAATTTACTATAATCTTATACAAGTTGCAAGTTACTTATACAACTTTTTTCATTTTCGCTTCTTTTACCATTTCAACAAAGTATGCTGTTACACGATGATCATCTGTTAATTCTGGATGGAATGAAGCAGCTAAAAACTGATCTTGTCTTACCGCTACCATTCGGTCACCATGCTTAGAAAGCACTTCAACATTATCAGCTACTTCTACAACATACGGCGCACGGATAAATACACCAACGAAGTCTTCACCCACGCCTTCAATTGAAAGCGCAGCTTCAAAACTATCCTTTTGGCGTCCGAACGCATTGCGCTCAACTGTAATATCCATAGCACCAATATGTGCTTCTTCATAGCCAATAAGTGTTTTCGCAAGAAGAATCATCCCTGCACACGTACCAAACATTGGTTTACCAGACTTTGCAAATGTGCGAAGTGGTTCCATGAAAGCATACTTATCAATAAGACGGCGCATTGTTGTACTTTCACCGCCTGGTAAAATAAGACCATCAATCTCTTCAAGTTGCTCTATACGCTTTACAACAACAGCTTCTGCACCACTTGCTTCAACTGATTTTACATGTTCACGAACTGCACCTTGAAGACCTAGTACACCGATTTTCACCATTTTAAAGTTCTCCTTTAATTACCATCCACGCTCTTGCATGCGTTGTTCTGGTAATAACGTTGAAATTTCGATACCCTTCATTGCATTACCTAATCCTTTAGAAAGACTTGCAATTAGTTCGTAATCTTCATAATGAGTCGTTGCTTCAACAATTGCACGTGCAAATCTCTCTGGGTTTTCTGATTTGAAGATACCAGATCCAACAAATACCCCATCAGCACCAAGTTGCATCATTAATGCAGCATCTGCTGGCGTTGCTATACCACCTGCCGCAAAGTTTACAACTGGTAAGCGACCAAGACGTTTAATTTCAAGTAATACTTCGTAAGGAGCACCAGTATTTTTTGCATATGTCATTAACTCATCTTCACGTAGACTCGCAACTTGACGGATTTCTGCATTGACTTGGCGCATATGACGCACTGCCTCTACAATGTTTCCTGTTCCTGGTTCACCTTTTGTACGAAGCATAGATGCACCTTCTGCAATACGACGTGCAGCTTCTCCGATATCACGGCAACCACATACAAATGGAACTGTGTAATCACGTTTATTTAAATGGTATACTTCATCAGCAGGAGTTAATACTTCACTCTCATCGATATAGTCTACCCCTAATGATTCTAATACACGTGCTTCTACAAGGTGACCGATACGGCATTTTGCCATAACCGGAATTGACACTGCACCCATAACTTCTTCAACGATTGTTGGGTCTGCCATACGAGAAACGCCACCTGCTGCACGAATGTCTGCTGGTACACGCTCTAATGCCATAACGGCAACTGCGCCTGCCTCTTCTGCAATTTTTGCTTGTTCAGCGTTAATTACGTCCATAATAACGCCGCCTTTTTGCATTTCTGCCATTCCACGTTTTACACGCTCTGTCCCTGTTACATTTGTCATGTACAAAAACCCCCCTAGGTGAATTGCTTTCCCCCGTTAAAGGCGAAAATTAAGAATACTCTTACATTCTACCACTAACTATCAGATGCTTGTCTACTACTTTTTCATAAAGTCGGTATGAAAAATAGGAATAAAAAAAAAAGCCCCTACCATGAGGAGCTTCTAAAACCAACCTTTTACTGTATCAACAGCACTATTCCACATACCACTAAAGAATGAACCAATTCCGCGCATAGCACGAGTAAACCAGTTTGCTTCTTCTACTTCAGATGTTGTTACAAGATCCACTTGCAACGACTTACCAGTTAAAAATCCAGGGTCGTTTGTATCTTTTGGCGTAATTACCATTTGACCAAGCGCAGCTCCCTTTTTAATAGGTGCTTCTTGTCCCTTACTTGATTCTTTTAATTCTGTTTTATAAACATCTTTACTTCCTTTTGGCACTGGAAGTGAAATAGCTTGTTTCGTTTGAACTGCTACATCTTTATCTTTCGCATTTTCTACTCTTACTGTTTCTTGTCCTTTTACTGAAGAACCTTTTTTATACATTTGTTTCACTTCAAAGTTAGCAAATCCATAATCATATAGCTTCTTTGTTTCATCAAAACGTGCTGTATGAGAACTTGTTTTAATAACTACAGAAATAAAACGCATACCGTTTCTTTCAACCGTACCAGTGAAGCAATCTCCTGCTTCTGGAGTTGAGCCTGTTTTCAGACCATCTACGCCATCATATTCTTTAACTAAGCCCTTTAACATCCAGTTCCAGTTTGACATTGCAAACTTCTCTTTTTCTGGACGGAATTCTTTTTTAGGAATTTTTGCTGTATCTAACACTTTTGGATAATCTTTAATTAAATGTTGTGCTAAAGTTGCAACATCCTTTGCAGACATTTTATTTTCTTCATCTGCTGTTGTTCCTTCAGGGTGCATTCCCTTTAAATCTTTATTCGTTAAACCTGTAGAATTGACAAATTTATAATTTTTCAACCCTAGTTCTTTCGATTTATCATTCATCATTTTTACGAAATCTACTTCTTTACCTGCAATTGCTTCTGCTAATGCAATTGTTGCACCATTTGCAGAAAAGATTGCCATTGCCTCATATAACTCTTTTACTGTATAAGAGCCACCATTTTCTAATGCAACATTTGATAATGAAGCATCTTGTGAAACCTTATATGCATATTCAGAAACCTTAATTTTCTGGTCCCACTTAAGTTTCCCTTTATCCACTGCTTCGTGAACTAAATATTCACTCATCATCTTTGTCATACTAGCAATGGATAATAATTCATCTGCATTCTTTTGATATAAAATTTTCCCAGAATTCGCTTCTACTAAAATTGCCGCGCCTGCTTCAATGTTTAAAGCGGCTCCTGTTTCAGCTGATGCATTGCTATATGGAATAAAAATGCTACAAGCTAGTGTAAGCACTGTTACCAAAGCAATGAATCTTTTGCAAAACATACCTTTCACTTTTGCTACCCCCAATATCTATGTACTCACATAACCGTTATTCTAACATAATCAAAAAAAAATAGACAGAGATATCAAATCTCTGTCTATTTGTATATAAGACATTATAATGAGTAGTTTGGAGCCTCTTTTGTAATTTGTACGTGATGAGGATGACTTTCACGTAAGCCTGCACCTGACATACGAATGAATTGTGCATTTTCGCGTAAGAATTCTAAATCCTGTGCTCCGCAATATCCCATACCTGCACGTAAGCCACCAACTAATTGGTGAACTGTATCTGCTAAAGGTCCTTTATATGGTACTCGTCCTTCAATACCTTCTGGAACAAGTTTTTTATTTCCTTCTTGGAAGTAACGATCTTTACTTCCTTTTTCCATCGCACCGACAGAACCCATACCACGATACACTTTAAATTGACGACCTTGGTAAATTTCAGTTTCTCCAGGACTTTCGGCAACACCAGCAAACATACTACCTAGCATAACAACATGTGCTCCTGCTGCTAAAGCTTTAACCATATCACCAGAGTACTTAACACCGCCATCAGCAATAACTGGAATACCGTGTTTACGAGCTTCGGTTGCACAATCATAAACTGCTGTTAATTGTGGTACACCAACACCAGCTACAACACGTGTTGTACAAATAGAACCTGGTCCAATACCAACTTTAACTACGTTTGCACCAGCTTCAATTAATGCTTTCGTTGCTTCAGCTGTAGCAACATTTCCAGCGATAATATTTAATGATGGATATTTAGCACGAACTTCCTTTACCTTATCAATAACGCCTTTAGAATGCCCATGAGCTGTATCAAGTACAATTGCATCTACACTAGCTTTTACTAATGCATCGATACGAAGCATAGCATCAGCTGTTACACCAACTGCCGCTCCAACTAATAAGCGTCCTTGCTTATCTTTAGCAGAGTTTGGGAATTCAATTACTTTTTCAATATCTTTTATTGTAATCAGCCCTTGTAATACACCGTTATTATCAACAAGAGGGAGTTTTTCAATTTTATACTTTTGTAGGATCTTTTCAGCTTCTTCCAGTGTAGTACCAACTGGAGCTGTAATTAATTGTTCTTTTGTCATTACGTCAGAAATTTTGATTGAGTAGTCTTGGATGAAGCGCATATCACGGTTTGTAATAATACCAACTAATTTTCGCTCATCTAAATTATTTACAACCGGTACACCTGAGATACGATATTTTCCCATAAGATGTTCTGCATCATATACTTGATGTTCTGGAGTTAAGAAGAAAGGATCTGAAATAACGCCGCTTTCAGAGCGCTTTACTTTATCAACTTGCTCTGCTTGTTGCTCAATAGACATATTCTTATGAATAATTCCTAAACCACCTTGGCGAGCCATTGCAATAGCCATGTCAGCTTCTGTTACTGTATCCATTCCTGCACTAATTAACGGGATGTTTAGCTGTAAGCTTTCAGATAAAACTGTTTTAACACTTACTTCTCTTGGTAATATATCTGACCTAGCTGGCACAAGTAATACATCATCAAAAGTCAAACCTTCTTTAACAAATTTAGATTCCCACATAATTGTTCCCCCTATGATACCAGAAATTATTATTAGTAGCTTATCAATTGGTTAAAATACTGTCAAGGACGTATATATATGTTAGAATTTTTAGACAATAAAAGGAGCGTAATATATGCATCAAACATCTTGCACTTGGCAGCAGTTAAGTTTCTTTTTTTCATCTCAAAACGTACAACGTTATCTTGCCCGTTGTTATGAAAAATCCTCTATTCAGGATGCCGAAAAAAAAAGTTTTGAAAATTGTTATCCCTTTATTTATTACTTAGAACACGGGAAAAATTATTATGAATTATATAAGACAGCTCCATTTTCCATTCAACCAATGTTGTTATTTTATGGAATTAGCCAACTTTTTAAAGCATGTCTACTAACCATTGATCCTAACTATCCTGAATCCACTACTGTTTTAGCTCATGGCGTTACAACTCGCAAACGAAAAAAACAAGGGTATCAATTTTTAGAAGATGAGGTGAAGGTACAAAAAAACGGATTGTTTACTCATGTTGCAGAACAACTGTTTCACATGAAACACTTAGAAGCAGAAAAATTTAACATGTTAGAATTAATGGGAAATATTCCAGAATTACAAAATTTGTTCCGCTATAGTCAAAAAGGATCAACTTTATATAAAATTGATTCAACAATTAAAAATGAGCTCTCCTTTTCAGTCAACCTACTAGATCGATTACATATGACTAAAGAGAGATTTTCTCGCTACATTGAAACATCTTGTAAGCATTTATCAATGCAACATGTACCTGAGAAAACTAATGAATCGAATTTACTTTTTACGGCGCCAATTCAATCATGGAATCCTATGTACAGTACTCCTTTATACTATGAATATCTTACTAATACTTATTATTTACCACTTACAACTGATCCTAGAAATCCTAAACCAGTATTACCTGAACTCCTCGTTCATTATTTATTGCTCTATAATTTAAGCATGATTTCTAGGTATGAAACAGATTGGTGGTATGACTTACTTGGAAGCTATGGCTCTGAAGATTATCCATTTATTTATCAATTTCTTAATATTTCTGCTCAAAAAATCCCTTACTATATTTCATCATTTTTACTAACAGAACCTAACCTATTTCATGGGAAATAAAAAAAACACAAGTCAAAAGACTTGTGTTTTTAGTTGCTTGGCGACGTCCTACTCTCACAGGGACAAGGTCCCAACTACCATCGGCGCTAGAGAGCTTAACTTCCGTGTTCGGTATGGGAACGGGTGTGACCTCTCTGCCATCATCACCAAACTATGAAGGCATATTCCTTCAAAACTAGATAACATTTGCTACATATTATATGGTTAAGTCCTCGATCTATTAGTATTCGTCAGCTCCACATGTCACCATGCTTCCACCTCGAACCTATCAACCTGATCATCTTTCAGGGATCTTACTAGCTTACGCTATGGGAAATCTCATCTTGAGGGGGGCTTCATGCTTAGATGCTT
>NZ_FOST01000032.1:0-9075 GCF_900114335.1 Bacillus sp. 5mfcol3.1
CTAAGCATGAAGCCCCCCTCAAGATGAGATTTCCCATAGCGTAAGCTAGTAAGATCCCTGAAAGATGATCAGGTTGATAGGTTCGAGGTGGAAGCATGGTGACATGTGGAGCTGACGAATACTAATAGATCGAGGACTTAACCATATAATATGTAGCAATGTTATCTAGTTTTGAAGGAATATGCCTTCATAGTTTGGTGATGATGGCAGAGAGGTCACACCCGTTCCCATACCGAACACGGAAGTTAAGCTCTCTAGCGCCGATGGTAGTTGGGACCTTGTCCCTGTGAGAGTAGGACGTCGCCAAGCAACTTTAAGACGAGTCAGAATGACTCGTCTTTTTTGTATGCTTTCATACCTCTATCAATTGCATTTTTAACTCCTTCTAAATAAGAAAATCCATATTTTTTATCTGGCTCTAAGTAAGTTCCTTCAGCCCACTCATTCCATGCGTTAATAAATAAAAACTCGCTGTTATAAAAAGAGTAAGTACGATGAATTTGCTTGCTTAAATATATGGTGAACTTTTCAGGGGTAGAACCTACAAAGATGCTGCTATTTGCGTTTTTACGTCGTGCAGTATTATCCCAATCAACAAAAGCCCCAGGAAATGTTTTTTTCTTTGGGAGCGATCGTTGTAATATATACATCCATACTTTATCGTAGTCCCAAACATTCAATTGCATATCAGAATCATATATGACCTTATTTATGTCTGAAGAGCTATCATGGGCAATTGTATAGAAAGGTTCAAACTGAATGCTAGCATCGAATCCATTTATATTAGGTAGTGGAAAACTGTTTAATGTTTCAGCAAAGTATATGCCTTTTAAACCATTTTCTCGCGCTAATGCATTCCAGTAATTAAGCATTTTTTCACAATCAGGAATATGTCCTGGACGATAAATAATGAATAGAGGTTTATCATCTATATAAATATATCTCTCATCTTGGAAAGCCTGTAATAAATAATCAAAGTGTTCCTTCCAATCAGATATATCTCCGTAATCTTGAGGCATTAATATATGTTTATCGAGACCATCCCAAGATTTTGTCCATGGTTCATTTGCCCAAGAAAGACAAAAAGGGAAGTCAGGTTCCTTTATCTTTAGTACGTCATTAAAGGGTGTTTCTAATAGTCTTTTTCCCTTAAACCAATAATGATAATAACAAAAACCATATATACCGTATGCTTTAGCGATTTCTGCTTGCCACTTTCTTACGGAGGGGCTAGTTAAGTCATAATAAAAATCTTGATAAGGTTCCCTCGGTTGATAATGTCCTGAAAATAAAGGGCGTGCACTTTTAGTATTTGTCCATTCAGTAAATCCTTCCCCCCACCATCGATCATTTTCTTTAATTTGATGGAATTGTGGTAAGTAAAAAGCGATTATTTTCAAAGTATATCCCCCTCATGTTTTTCGTAGTTCAATTGTTGGGAAGGTATTCTTGATTTGGTGGAGCAATTTTAAAACAAGAGATATGTTAGCTGTTTACTGCTTTTTTATGGTATGTATTGAATTTGTTTTTACAGCTTACTTAATAAGAGAGTATTAGGTAATTTGATATATAGCTGAAATAGAAAGTGCTTTTCGTCATGAAATTAAGTGTATTACGTTGAATAAAAGGAATTAAATTTTTTGAAGGACAAAGAGGGCTTGAGGTAATCGATTTACATCATCAAAAAAGTCTTGTAGCTTTAAATATTTCTCATAATGATTTTCAATATAAGTCCTAGGTATAACGGTTTCTCCGTAAAAACTACTATTTCTAACATCCCCTGCACCAGTAGCGCTGTGGACAAATTTTCCGTTTTCATAATCCGAGATAGCGCGATGTATATCTGGAAAAGCTTGAGATAAAGTTTTATGCCATCCTGTTTGAATTAATTCAGGATGTTCGTGGAATTGTTGACAAAAATCAAGAAAATAGCGCGCTTGTGTTGTTGCGATGAAAATTCCACCAGGGCGAAGAACTCTTGAAAATTCTTTTATCCAATTTTCAGCAGTTTCTTCGGATAAATGTGAGAATACAGAATAAGCGAATATGATATCTAATGAATTGTCACTAATAAATTCTACAGGGGGATGTGGACTTGCTGTTTTATATATCCCTCTTCCTAGTGTTTCATTACAAAGTGTGATCATCGCAGGATCCACATCAATGCCAAGTAAATTTTGATCAGAAGCATCTTTAAATAAGAAGCGTATAATTCTTCCCCATCCGCAGCCGAAGTCTAAAACTTTACTTTCTTTATTCACGGGAACACCTAAATTCTGGGCGTATTGTTTTATATAGCTATAAAACAAATATGCTTCATAAAGAGCATGTTCATAGGAAGCACCTACAAATTGTTTTTGAATTTCTTCAGGAGGAAACCTAGGTACGGGAACCCCATTTATCGTTGTTTGGGAACAACTTTGTATAAATAAATTTAGAAGTTCAACATCAGATAGTGAATTAACAAGATTATCAAAATCACTTCCTAACTTAAAGTTATGCATTTGTCAAACCTCCGAATTATATAGTGATTAAACCTTATTTTCTTGCTTTTTACTAATAAAAACATGTAAAAATTCAGCATCTAACCCGAGTGATCTATCCTTTTGTAAATAAACAATGGTATACATATTTGTGTGTGTATAAATATATTCAATCATATCTTGCCCCCAATCGAACGTTACTAAAGACCCGTTCTCATCAATAGGGTTTCCGTGATAAATGGGCTCTTCAATATATTCAATCACCTCTTTATTCAATCTTGCTCTTTGCACAGTTTTTGTGAGTGTATGATACCAAGGGACAGTAAATACATGAGCGCCGCCAGGTTTTAATACTCGTTCTATTTCTTTAAAGGCTTTGTTTGGCGTCATTACATGCTCAAAAACGTCTTGAGTAATGAATAAATCAAAAGATTCATTTTCAAAAGTCATGTCTTCTAAGTTCTCACATCTAATTCCTTGAAAGTATTGGCCAAGAGGATAGTTTTTAAAGTATTGAGAATATGTATAGTTTTTACAGTTTTTTAATAGTAGCTGAGTTGTAATTCCTCCAGGAGAGGATTCGTGGATACTATAGGAATCCCATTTTGGAAAAAATGTGTGTAAAGTATGGATTAAAGCTCGCTGCCTTGGGATAGAGTTACATGTAGAACATAAATAATGATCTCTAAGCCAATCATTATGCTCTATAAATGTAGCTTTCTTTTCGCAAATAACGCAGTACCCATTATTCTGTTTCAAATTGATTTCCACACGACATCACTCCTATGTTACATGCAATCTATTTATGGAAAGTATGATACACGTCAACAATCGGCGAAATCAAAGGGAATAGGTGAAAGTTAGGTATCTCTTAAAATAGCGATTAGGAAAAGGGAATAATCAGTTGAAGAGAACCCGACTCGAATTAAAGTTTCACTTTATGCTATGCGATGCATTAGCTTTTATTCATAGAAAAATGTATAGACTTAAAGTATCCCTCTCGTGTACGGGTACATTTCAAAGTCCTGTGCATATATTTCTGTAACTAAATCCATAGTTTCTTTATCATAAAAGCTTTCGTATGTTGGAAATCGTGGGAAGGCTTCATCTGTAATGCTAAGTTCTGCATAGCTCCCTGCATAAATCATCTTGTGGGCGCGATGATGATCTGAATTTGTAAGAAGTGCTAAATTAGATTTTATCAAATCGTACGTGTGTTCTAGTTTGGTGATTTGTGCATTAAAATCTTCTAAAGGAATATAACATTGGATGAAGTTTTCTTCACCGGGGACGTATTGTTGGCTAAAATGTATATCTATTGCTAGGGAATTGGAACCAAATGCCTGAACGTAATATAAAAATTGTTTAAATGATATTCCTTGATTACTATATTTATCATTATAAAAATAATGACGGATACTTTCCCATTGGGGGCTAGCGTATGGATTGTCAGCAAGTAATAGAAATGAGCTGACAGCCCTTGTATAGGGATTTCGCACAAGTTTACAAACATCCTTTTTACCTTCTAGAAGACCATTCTGTAACTCTGGTATGTAATTTATATTGTTCTTATACACCCAGAACTCATAGTAATGAATAAAGTCATTGTATTTCTTTGCTTCAGTAAATAATCCAATTTGAAAAAAGAACCAATTAGCTAATGCGGTGCATCCGCTTCTGTGACTCCAAAATAGTATAAGGGGAAAGTCTTTATGGTAATGCGGAATTCGGTCTTTATGTAGAATTACATGATTTAAAAGCTCTTGATTTATATTTTTCATGAGTTTCGCACTCCTTTTTTTGAGAACCTTGTGTATGTAGAAGTTTTTTTATGGGTTAAACAAGTGAGGATTGTTTATTAAATATATTCATGGGGATGAGTAAATATTATGAGTGTTTTTGCAGTCAATCTGAATAAGGAAGTTATTCCGAAATGAAAATAGAAAATAAAGATAATGAAAATTTATAACAAACATACAATGATAAGAAGATGAATAATCGAAATGATCCAGTTTATTTGTTTATATTTTTAGGTTTGACGATGAGAAAAATTTATTACTAGAGAGATGATATTATGAGGAAGAATAATTATTTAATAGTAGGTGGAAATAGTTTCATTGGTATCAACCTCGCATTGGGTTTATTGAAACAGGGGCAAAATGTAAAAGTATTTTCCAGACATATAAATAATTTTCCTCAAAATATTATAAGTGAAGTTGAATTTATTAAAGGTGATTTAGAAAATGTTGAGGATATATATAAGGCTTTAGTGAATATAGATATTATTATTTATTTAGCTGCGACGTCTAACGTAGCAACTTCAATTGAAGATGTTTTCGGCGATATTAATAGCAGTTTATTTTTTCTTAATTTCATGGAAAGTGTTAAAGATTTTCGTATTAAAAAAATTATATTAGCTTCTTCGGGAGGCACAGTTTATGGTGAACCTGAATATTTGCCTATTGATGAGAAACATCCATTAAGACCACTCTCCCCGTATGGAATAACAAAAGTTTCGCTCGAGAATTATTTGTATTTTTATAAGAGAAAATATGGAATAGATTATGTTGTATGTAGATATTCTAATCCGTATGGAAAATACCAAAACCCCTTAAAAAAAGTTGGGGCGATAAATTGTTTTTTGTATCAGCATCTCAGTAATGAAAGGATTAATATATATGGGAATCCAGAGGAGATTATTAGAGATTATATTTATATCGATGATTTAGTTGAAATTACTATACAACTAGCACAATTAAATCAATTGAAATCTTGCGTATATAACATAGGGAGTGGCAAAGGTCTTTCTTTAAAACGAATTATTGTGGAACTAGAGAAAATAACAGAAAGAAAAGTGGATTTTATCTGTTATAAACAAAAACAAGAGAACGTCCAAAGAATCATTTTAAATATTGATAAGATAAAACAAGAATTGAATTGGGAACCTAAAATAGATTTTAAAAATGGGATTAGATTAAATAAGCTATGGATTGAAGAGTTCTTATATAGTAAAAAATAATAAACCACACTCTACTTGTATTTAAGCAGAGCGTGGTTTATTATTTTACTTCTTTTTCTATTACCCAAAGGTCTTGATGTTCCCACCAAAATCCTTCAGTATACTTTTTGATGATTGGGTTATAGGGCAATAATTTAATTTTGTCACATACGTAAGAGGGGCTAACTATCGTTTGTCCGTACTGATTAACATCTAAATCGAATTGTTCACTAGAAGAGAGAAACCAATAGCCCTGTTCGTTTAAATTTGGAAACCCGAAATATTTTTTACTTTGATAGCCATGGGTTGTGAAAATGAATAAACCACCAGGTGAAACAGCGTTATACAATGTTTGAAGCCAACGAAACCAAGTTGTATCAGGCATATGAGAAAAAAAGGATAGACAAAAAACAATATCGTACGTAGAGGAGTCTAATTTTAACTGTTCGGGCTCAGGATGAGATAATATAGAAGGATTATTTAATTTGTTTTCAATAAAGGAAATGGCCTCTTCGTGTATATCACAAGCGGTTATACTCAAATTCGCTTGTAGATTTAATAAATGACGTGTTACGCAGCCGTATCCAGATGCAAACTCTAACAATTTGATTGGATTGCCTGTAGGAGGATAAAGGGAAGTGATTAAGTCTAAGAGTATTTGTGCTGAGTTTTGCCCGTCTTTAAAATAGTAATCTATCGCTTCTTTTTTTGATGGGAAAACGGGATTAGTGACAATGAACTGAAAGATATGATCCTCAGGATGGATACTTGCATTTACATTGTAGCTGTGTGCGATTTGAGAAATTAAATCTTTATGTTCCTCTATAAAGTCTTTCAAAGAGTATTCCCCCTTAAATAATAGTATCGCCTTACAAGAGATATTGATGGCAGAGAAAGCATACGTTTAAATTTTTAAGTATGTTTTAAGATACTTTCTATATGTATACATTTTCATTTTAGAAATGTCATCGATAGTAAAGCTTTCTTTAATGAAATTTTGCATTTGCACAACTTCATTGTAATGGGAATATGAATCTTCTGTTCTTGTTACACTATTTAAATGTCGTCTATGATAGTTTAGGGGGGCTGGATTGAAGTAAATATCTCCCTCTGTAAGAAGAGAAACATAGAAGAACCAGTCACCAGCTATTTTGAACTTTTCTAACTGTTTTTCTGTTTTCTTCATATCTATATTTTTAAAAACTACACTCGAGACATTAGGTATAGTGTTTTTGATAAGTAACGTATCTTGTATTTCGTCGACGCCTTTTCGAAAATAGGGGGCTTTCCATTTCTCTTCATCGATATCATTTGTGTAATTTAAATAATGATTAGCCAATACATTTCCTTGTTCGTCTATTTGTTTTGATTGTGTGTAGCTTAAGGCAATATTGTTATTTATATAAAACCCCTGCATCACCTCTTGTAAAAATGTCTTATCGCATAAGTCATCGGCCTCTGCAATCCAAATATAATCACCAGTTGCTGCAGTGACGCCTTTTATCCATTGTTTAAATACAGAACCAGAGTTTGTATCATTAATAACCTGTTGAACCTTCAGATGGATCTTATTTTCTTTTGAGAGCAGTTCTTTAAATGTTGATACGCTATGATCAGTGGAGGCATCGTCTAAGAAAATTAGTTCGTAAAGAGGGTAGGTTTGGTTTAATATTGATTCGATTCGATCAGGTAAGTATTTTTCATAATTATAGTTTGGTATGATTACGCTTATCTTTTTGTAATTATGTTCGAGAAGATCTAGTAATTGATAAATGTAAGTAAGAAAATTGAAGTTTTTTTCGATAAGTTCTTGGCCAAAGCTTCCCTTTTGTAATCGTAATCCCTCATCATGAATAAATTCATATATTTTTTCTAGCATTTTGGGTAAATTTAAAAAGTCTACTAAGGCACCAGTTTTTTCTGTAACAACATCCTCAAAACCTCCAGCATTTTTAAACCCTATAACAGGAAGTTTTGCATCTAATGCTTCTAAAACAACATTTGGAAAAGGATCTTCCCTTGAAGTTAATAAGTATAAGTCAGCTCCGGCGTTATATAATCCGATATCGGGAGTAGGATCGACTACTGTGAAATGTGCTTTATATTTAGGGGGCAGTGTATTCAGGAATTGAACGTCTGTTCTCCCTACCCAAATAAAATGAATATCCTTGTGAGTCTTTCTTACTGAGTAAGAGATAAGTGAGAATAGATCTATTCCTTTTCGATAATCTGCGAAGCCTACACCCAAGATGATTTTGCTATCTAGAGGCAGGTTAAGCTTCTTACGTAACTCATTTCTAGCTTTTGCAATATTGTTCTTATAAGGATTGTGGTTAAACAAACCTTGAGGGAGAATGTGACATTTTTGAGGATCCAATTCAGTGATTGTACGAAATTTTTCATGTACGTATTGTGAAGGGAAAACAACTTTGTAAGCAAATTCAGCGATGTTTTTAGCTTTCCCTTCAGCAGAGTACTGTTGTATTAAATGCGGTAATTCATGTATTAATGAAACAACTTTTATATTGTGTCTAGCTAGTAATGCGACGATATCGCCACTTATGACAGTGCTACATATGGCGAGGGTAAAATCCTGTGATAATAAATCTTTTATTAATAATTCGACCTTTTCTTTTGTTTGATAATCTTGCTCGAGACAATAAACAGGGCCGTGCTTTTGGAAATCGGGAATTAAAATACCGGATCCAATAGAAATAATTGCAACAGAGTAATCAAAGTTTTCTTTAAGAGCCTTAATAGTATGTAAAGAAAGTAGCTGTGCTCCGTGGAAATGGGCATCATGGGATACATAAATTATCTTTTTATTAACATGCATTTCATAACGCCTCCTAAGTTTATTAGATTTCTTTTCCTTTTTGTTGATTAAAGGTAAAGAAGAGAAATGGTTTATATATAATCCCCTAGAGATGAGCAGAAGGGGGACGTACTAAAAGAAAAAATATTATCCTTAATATATATTTACTTGGTCTCACATTCATTCTTTAGAAAAGTATTAGTATTAAGTTAGAGGGTGTAGTCTGCAGATTGTTAGTTTGAATACATATGTTTAAGAAGTTCTAAGGATGTGTTAGAAATTAAGAGAGCAAAGCTTTTATAATTTATAAAATAAAAAAGATAAAAAGTATTGACGATTGATCTACAGGGGTGTAATATAGGAAAAGTCGCCGATGACATTAACATTGAAAGCGACAAACGAAATGAAAAACTTAGTTGACATTACAAAATAGAAATGTTAACATAAGGAAGTCGCAAATGAGCGACCAAGTAGTTCTTTGAAAACTGAACGAAACAAACAACGTGAAACGTCAATTTTTATTTTTAGATGCTAGACAAACTAACTTTATTGGAGAGTTTGATCCTGGCTCAGGATGAACGCTGGCGGCGTGCCTAATACATGCAAGTCGAGCGAATGGATTGAGAGCTTGCTCTCAAGAAGTTAGCGGCGGACGGGTGAGTAACACGTGGGTAACCTGCCCATAAGACTGGGATAACTCCGGGAAACCGGGGCTAATACCGGATAACATTTTGAACCGCATGGTTCGAAATTGAAAGGCGGCTTCGGCTGTCACTTAT
>NZ_FOST01000035.1:0-4923 GCF_900114335.1 Bacillus sp. 5mfcol3.1
CATAGGTAGAGAATAATAAAAATAATGATACTATAAGTCCTATGACTTTCCTCATACTCGCATCTCCTTATTAATTCATTAAAAACTTTTTAATTATATATTAGATTTTATTACTATTAAAATAATAAAGACGGATATGCATAATTGCATATCCGTCTTATCGATTTTCCGAAAATAAAGAAGCATCTAATTTAAACTAGATGCGGAATGTATCAAGTACATTATCTTTTTCTTCCTTATTAATCCCGATATATCTTAGTGTAATTTGTGGTGTACTATGATTCAATATTTCTTGTAACATAGCAATATCTTTTGTTTGCTTGTAAAACCAATATCCAAATGTTTTACGCATAGTATGAGTACCTAAAGATTCGACTCCAGCAAAATCTCCGGCTTTTTGTAACTGTCGATAGGCCTGTATTTTACTAATAGGTTTATCACCTTTTCGAGAAGGAAATAACCAGGTACTTTTTAGATCTTCAGCGTATGGAAGTACTTCCTCAAAAATGGATGTAATATTTATGATACGCTCCTTTTTTGTCTTTCCTTCCTTCACTTTAAATTCTTTTCGTTTTTTTCGCTTCAGTTTTAAAATTTCACTCGTTTCCATTTTAAGTAAATCACTTACACGCAATCCCGTATTAATACCAATTAGGAACAAAATGTAATCTCGATCTGAACAATGACGTTTAAGAGACCATTTCATATCTCCGAGCTGTTCTTTGCTTCGAATTGGTTGTACATCGATTAAATGTTGCTTTTTATCCATCTGTTTTTCAATCCTTTTATTTTCAATGATTTGAATGTATACTTTTTCGTCTATTTTTATGATATCAATAAAAATAGAGTAAAGTCAATGTTTAAGGGGAAATGAAAGTAAACTTTTGGTTAAAAGTTTACATTGGAGTTTTGAATCATTTATAACTAATTTTGTAATAAATTTCTCAATATAGATATACTTGTTAATTATGGTTCTAATATTCAAAAATAACAAAAAATAAACTATGATATAAATATGATGGTTATCCTTTTGTTTACTCCTTGTGCTAAAGATAAGATCGTGTTCGCCGATCTTATCTTTTTTTATTTGTGATTTTTCATATAAAAAAAGAATCCTTATCATAAGTATTCTGGAACAGGAAATAACAAAATATAAACAATTGTAGTTCTTCAGCACGCGATAATTGAAAAGCAAGAGAATTTACATTATATATTTGTACAAGGTATGTTACAGCATTGGGATTGGTTAATAATTAACTCAAGGCAAAGTTATGCTTCCATTTTTTTAAACAATTAGATAAATGTCTTCTCAAACAAGAGATTTCTGGCAAGTTTATACTTTTAATTGTGGTAAATTTATGAGTAAAGTGACAATTATGTTTTACATAAACGTTAAAAATTTATGTTTATTTCACATGAATGTAAATTTTTAACGTTTTATTTTTTCTCAATTGTGGATTTTTTTTCTTTAATTATACTTAATATGGAAGCCTGATATTAATTTTAGGACTTTGAGCTAAGGCATTTATTTTAAATTCATACTGAGAGGATTGATTTATATGAACAGAAGAAAGAGTGGTAAATTACAAAAACCAATAAAGATGTTTGCGACATCCGCTATTTTAGCAACCACCTTATTTGCACCTATTATGACAAATAATTTAGATGTACGTGCTGAAACAGTTGCTGTGCAAACTGCAACTATATATGAACAAAGGGAATTTGATCTTCCAGCTACAGGGAGTTATTGGGATGAAGCAAAAAGAGAAAGAAGAGGTGACCAAAAAAATTATATGCCAACAGGCATCTATGTGAACCCAAATGAACAAATTACAATTGAAGTATCAGGTTCACAAAAGATTCGAGCTATTATTGGTACACATCATTATGATAAGGAGTGGGGGAAAGAATTGGAGCTCTCTCCTGGTGTTAATACGGTTTCCTCTTCAAATGGTGGTTTATTGGGACTGGATAATTTGAATAACACAGGAACAGTTAAAGTGAAAGTCACACAAGGAGGAAAGCATATTCCGGTTTTTGAATTAGGGAAGCATACGAAAGAAGATTGGATTGCAATGATGAACAAATATCCAGATGCACATGCTGTCCAACTAAAGTCTAAGAAAGCAGTACTTACCGTTTCTCGTAATAGTGCAAATCAATATATTGTAAATCAAGATCCTATCCCTCTATTAGAAACATACGATAAAATGATTGGAGCACAAGATAAGATCTCGGGGTTATCTGAAACAGATCTTAATCCTTTACATCAGCCAACTCGTCGTATTTGGGCTTTTACAGAAAATCCTAAGGACGCTTGGGGATATGCAAACACATTGGATGGAGCTGTATTTTCAGGTGTATCAATCAAAAGCGCTTTAAATCTAAATGAATTTGGATGGGGTGAGATGCATGAAGCAGGTCACGCGAGGCAACAAGCTCCATGGACGTGGTGGGAAGTCGCGGCAGGTGGATGCGGAATGGGTGAAGTCACTGTTAATTTATATTCTTTAGCTGCACACCAGCAAATATATCCTAATCGACCAGCACCTTTGGAAACAAGAGGGGAATATGATAAGGCTTTTGAATACTTAAAACAAACAAATAAAGATTATACAAAACTCCAGGACGCTTTTCTGAAAGTCGTTATGATTTGGCAACTACAATTAGCGTATGGTGAAGATTTTTATCCGCGTCTTCACCAGCTATATCGAGGGATACCTAATGAGCAACTTCCCAAAACAGATGAAGAGAAAATCCAAGCATTTATTTACAATACATCGATAGTAGCAAAACAAAATTTACTCCCGTTCTTTGATCAGTGGGGGCTGAAAGCATCACCAGAAACGCGACAAAAAATCGAAGCTTTCAATAATCCAACATTAATTGCTCCTATCTGGGAGGCAACGGATTCTAAGCCCGTGAAACCACTAGCTGTATTGTCCAAAAAAATAATGAAGGCCAGTGCAAATAGTGAGGAATCATGGAGTAATCCAGCAAGTAACGCGATCGATGACAATCCAAATACAATTTGGCATAGTCAATGGAGCGCACCAAATCAATATCCATACAATTTAACGCTAGATCTCGGTCAATCAATACGAACCATCACCCAAGTAGCATATCTTCCAAGACAAGATTGGTCAGAGAATGGTATTATTTTAAACTACAATATTTATACAAGCATGGATGGTTCTAACTATAAAAAAGTAACGTCTGGAACATGGGACAATAATAGAGGGAAAAAATTTGCAACATTCGAACCTATTTCTGCGAAATATGTAAAACTAGAAGTAACGAACGGAATAAATGGGCATGCTTCAGCAGCTGAAGTAGATGTTTTAGGATATGAGTTGCACCTATAAATAAGCATGTTATCGTAGGCTGGATTTTCAAATGATTTGAGAATCTGCCCTACGATAATTTTTTGCGCATTTCATGTTCTTTTTTTCTTTGTAAGTTCTGATATGAAATTACGTGAACAAATTACAGCTAGTACTAATAAAGTAGAAGTCTATAATAAAAACACCCATAATGGTTTTTCAAAATGTAGTAGATATCACTATGATTTTATGACAACTAAAAAATGAAAGTTATCACTTTTTAGTTCAAGATTTAGAAACACTAAGTATATGACATGACATATAAAGACGCTGTGGGGATTATGTGATTGATTTACAGAAGATCTATCCGCCAATAGAAGAAAACTATATAAAATCAAGTAGGTCTTATTTGGAAAAAAAGTAATCCTATGACCTATTTTTACACGTATCTCGGTTGGACCCCATTAAGCGAATTAATTAGGTACAAAATTAAATGTAGACTATTGATTCGGTAGTTTTTTTGTATTAAACATTACGGTACGTGAAATTTTATATTTCCCTTATTAAAAAAGCCCCATAGACCTTACACCTATGAGAGCTACCTAAGGGTATTTTGACTTTCGACTTCATTCTATTGTAACAGGCTTTCACCATACATGAGAAACATAATGAACCAAAAACAGACAATCATAACAAGAAATTCTTTACACCTTTGCTGAAAGGAAATACGACCTTCTCTCATTCTATATGCCCCTTTTCTCTACAGCTTTTAATATGTTAAAATATAGAGGAAAGAAACCTGCCAATTTCTTTCCCAGATGGTAACTCAGACTTTTGCTCTTTGTTTGCTTATGCAAATGAAGAGCTTTTATTTTGCATACTTATACTTGCTTTCTAACATCGCATAACGCAATAGCTTTAACTTTGTCTCTTTTTTCAATGCTTTCCACTCAGATACACCAATTTTCATTTTTCATTCCTCCAATAATTAAATTTGTTATTTATATAGCTTATAAGTTCCAGTTGAAAATCTTTCTAATTTGTTTATCGCTAAATCCTTCATGGACAGCGAAGATTTCTGGAAAATCGGAGAGACACAAATCAATAATTGTATTGTCGGTTGTTCTTATATAGTAATACTGAACAGCTCCTTCATAATTCGAATATAAATAGTACTTATGAATCTTATGATTTAATCCATTTTTCTCTAATACCTCATATAACTTATTTTTAGTTTCATCCATTACGTCAAAAATGGTTAACTGCTCCATTATTAACAGCTCCTCATTGCGTAAATTTACTAAACTAACTCTAAGAACAAGGTTGTTTCATTATGTTCATTGGTATGCACATTAAACTGTTTTCCCGTAGCTTCTAATGCACTAAAAAGCATTCTTTTATATCCTTGATCCATAAAATCTACACTGATTTGACCATGATTCATAATAAATTGAAGATCAGCCATCATCTTTTTAACTTTCCGTTCCATGTAATAACCTCCTCAATAAAGTTATATAACTTATATAACTATTCTATTACTCATTTTTCTAGTTGTCAATATAAGTTGTATAACTTATAATATTTTTTATAGAGGAGGTTG
>NZ_FOST01000053.1:0-2042 GCF_900114335.1 Bacillus sp. 5mfcol3.1
TTGGGGCTGTAAAAAACATTCACTTCCATGTAGAAGTAACAGACGAAGAATTGATGTTATTCGGGGGAGGTGCTTAATACCATGCATCTAGTTTTGAAGGTTATACCAAAGAAATGGCTCATCACTTTAGCGCTACTTGTGATGGGTCTTTTTTCTTTTCTTTTACTTGGAGTCGTTAGTATTTTCATTGCGGCAATGGGGAGCGATAGCGGAACGGACACGGGTGACATTACGTATACAGGTGAAGGGCAAGTGATGAATGTATCGCCCGAAGTTTTGAAATGGGAACCTACGATTCGGAAGCATGCGAAAGCCTTTGGCGTGGAACCATTTGTTGCTTTAATGCTTGCACAAATGATGCAAGAGAGTGGAGGACGTGGTAGTGATCCGATGCAGAGTTCCGAAGGCGCATTTAATACAAAATATTGTAAATCACCAAACTGTATTACAGATCCAGACTACAGTATTTGGGCTGGTGTACAGGAGTTTAAACATGCGATAGAAAGAGCCGGAGTAACGAGTCCTGGGGATATGGATCATATTAAAACAGCCCTTCAAGCCTACAATTTCGGGACAGGATTTTTTGATTTTGTTGGCGCAAATGGTGGCAAGTACACGAAAGAATTAGCAATCAAATTTTCACAACAACAGTATCAAAAAGTAAAACATACAGGAATGTATCATTGTCTTAGACCAGAAGCCGTACCGTATCAAGCGTGTTATGGCGATATATTGTACGTTGATGCAGTTTTAAAATATTATCAGCCGGGTTCTGTTGTTTCTGGTGGAGGAGGAAATCCAGGAAGTGGCGGAAGTAGCGGTTCAAAAGTTGCCGATGTAGGTCGCCAATGGATAGGGCGTTCTACCTATGTATTTGGTGGAGGACGTAACACAAATGACATCGCAAGAGGGATATTTGATTGTAGTAGTTTTGTACGCTGGGCATTCGAACAAGTAGGAATGTATACCAGTCCGATTGGCGCTGTAAGTACGGAAACATTAAATAAAATTGGTACAAAAGTATCAGCAAATGATATGAAACCAGGTGATGTTATTTTCTTTGATACCTACAAACATGACGGACACGTTGGCATTGTAATTGATAAAAATACTTTCATTGGATGCCAAACGAATAAAGGTGTTTCTATTGAAGATTTAAATAATCCGTATTGGAAAAAAGTCTTTTCTGGTCATGTAAGAAGGTTCTAAAAACCGAAAGAATAGGAGACTAAAAGAATGAAAGATAAACGAAAATCTTTGTTTATTGTGTTTGTCATTTTGGTTGTAGGTGTAACAGCTTTTAATATCTATTTGAGCAAAAAATCAATGAGTGATGGCAAAGAAAAACAGTTAAAACTTTCAAATGAATTACTAACAAAGCAAAATGAAGACTTAAAAAAACGATTGGATAAGGTGCTTCCTTCCGCACAAGAACAACAGAGAAGGGCGTATTTATTGACAGCCGAAACGTTTATTCAATTATCATTTCATCGAGAAAAAGAAGGCTACAGTGAGCGAAAAGAAAAGGCAAAATCCATTATGAGTGAAGAACTATTACAACAATTTTATCCAACTGATAAATACGAATTAGGAGATACGTATAAAACGAAACCAATAGAAATGAAGTTTTATTTACAAGAAAATGAACCCGATAAAGAGGAGGTAAATGTGTTAGCTGAATTTATAAATGTTACGACAGATGCAACGCAAAACCGAGAAGAAAAAGTAAACAATGTGTTACGAATCATCATGAAAAAAGAAAATGAAACATGGCGAGTTACAAGTGTGGAAGAGTTAAATATGAAAGTTTTATAACGAAAAAGGTGGGGTGAGAGTGTGATAGGAGCGATTGGTAAGAAGAGTGAAAGAATCAATCTAAGAAAAAATAAGTCGTGGATCTACTTAACAATTATCAGCTTTCTATTTTTGGGTTTTTTCGCTTTCTTGACATCAAAAATTTACATGCCAAACGATGAAAAACTATTCCATACAGAGACAAATAAAGTAATTAAGTTGTCGGGTATGGGGAAATTGATTGTAGA
>NZ_FOST01000052.1:0-2077 GCF_900114335.1 Bacillus sp. 5mfcol3.1
TTTGATCGTTCAAAAGCTGAAGAGGAGCGCCAAAAAGAGCAGCAGCCTTTTAGTTATCCAAAACACTTAGAGGTTCCGAAACAAACAGAAATCAAGCAATACTTAATTGATGAGCGGAAAATAGACCCTCGCCTGGTGAACTGGTTGATTAAAAAGGATCTCATCGCCCAGGATAAGAAAAACAATGTCGTGTTCAAATGGAGAGAAGAAGGTGGCAAAGGGCAAGTCATTGGAATGAACCGTCAAGGTACGGTCAAAATGGAGAATAAGAGAGGAAGCTTTAAGCAAATTGTCCCGAATTATGAAAAAATCAATGCCGGTTTTACGGTTGATGTAGGTAAACCGGATAAGATTTATTTTTATGAAGATCCGATTGATATGTTATCTCATTGGAGTATCAAGCAAAATAAGATACAAAACGCTCGCCTAGTTTCTATGCATGGATTGAAGTCAAAAACAGTAATTCAATCTTTAATGGATGCGAAAAAAGAAGGGCACGATATTAAAGAGGTCATTATGGCAGTTGATAATGATAAAGCCGGGAAAGACTTCATTCAGACAATGAAATGCTTTGTAGATCTTAAAGAGGATATCCCAACGAATGAAAAGGATTGGAACGATGTCCGGAAGAAACAAGTGAGTGAGCAACAGGGAAAAGAAACAGCCCAACCAAAGAAAATGAAACCAATTAAAGAGGTGGAGCGAAGTGTCTAATCTACCAGAAATGCCAAACATATTACAAATTTTATTGTATGGTTTTATCCTTTATGTTCTTTTTCGTATTTGTAAATTTATGTACCGGAAGTTCCAGGAGCGAAGAATATTAAAGCGAATGGCTAAGTCCGGTATTCGCTATATAGACAAAATGGACGGACATCAATTCGAAGTATACCTAAAAGCTCTCTTTCGAGAGTTGGGTTATTCCCCAACAGTTACAAAACAGTCAAATGATTTCGGAGCGGATCTGGTGTTAAAGGGGAAAAATCGTATTGTAATCCAGGCAAAACGCTACGGGATGAAAAATAGAGTTGGCATTAGTGCCGTACAAGAGATATATGCAGCACAAGCCTATTACAAAGCACACGAAGGCTGGGTTGTAACAAACAGTGTATATACAAGACAAGCGAAAGAATTAGCGGAAGCTTGCAATGTAAAACTAATAGATCGTGTAGAACTTCAGAAATTGATTAATAAAATCAATCCCGAATATTCGGCTGAAGATGTGTATCAAGGGGTAAAACCTGCAGAACGGAAATGTCCCACATGTAAACATGATTTAGTCATTCGAAATTCGAATAAAACAGGTAATAAGTTTTTTGGCTGTTCACAATATCCCACATGTACACATACAGAACCAATTAATTCATGAGCTGTGATGAAAATCCGGCTCTTTTTTATTTTTTTAAAGAATACATGAAAAAAAATCTGTTTAACTAAAAAATGAACCTTCAGATTTGCTTGTATGAGGTTTTGAAGGTGTTGTTAATATAATAAGTCGTATTCTTTATAAAAACGCATGTAAAGGGAGATAGGGAATTTAAATGCGTTTTTAGGTTTTTTAGGAAAAATAAAAAGGGTAGCCATTATTTACGACTTAACCCTTTGTCTACGATTTGACGAATTGCTTCGTTTCGGTTCTTCAGCTTATTTTCATGCCAATAATTTTCTATTTGCTCTACTTGTTCTTTTGTAAAAGTAACTAAAATTTGAGTGTACTTGTCTTTATTAACAGCCATATAGCAACCTCCTCTATAAAAAATATTATAAGTTATATAACTTATATTGACAACCAGAAAAATGAGGAATAGAATAGTTATATAAGTTATATAACTTTATTAAGGAGGTTATTACATGGAACGGAAAGTAAAAAAGATGATGGCTGATCTTCAATTTATTATGAATCATGGTCAAATCAGTGTAGATTTCATGGATCAAGGATATAAAAGAATGCTTTTTAGTGCATTAGAAGCTACAGGAAAAAGGTTTAATGTGCATACCAATGAACATAATGAAACAACCTTGTTCTTAGAGTTAGTTTAGTAAATTTACGCAATGAGGAGCTGTTAATAATGGAGCA
>NZ_FOST01000049.1:0-2335 GCF_900114335.1 Bacillus sp. 5mfcol3.1
GATGGTAGTTGGGACCTTGTCCCTGTGAGAGTAGGACGTCGCCAAGCAAAAACCTAAGTCGTTTCGACTTAGGTTTTTTTGTGTTTATTTTTATTACTTAAAATATAAAGGTAAGAATTACCTTTTATAAGGGTATAGTCGAGATATAAAAGAATGTTTGTGATCTTATATAAAAAGGTTATGCGAAAAGTAGCAATCTAGCTCTTTTTGCATAACCTTTTGTGTTTTTAAAGGATTTTACATAAGAAAAAATCTATAATTAAGGTAGTTAACATATATTTTTGATGGGTGTGGGGGATTATGAAAGAAATATGCATGTTATTAGTGGCTGTTATATTATGGGGGACAGCTATTGCGCCAACAAAATGGGCGTTAGAATCTATTCAGCCGTTTACTTTGTTGTTTATTCGTCTTTTCTTTGCAGGTGGAATTTGTATGCTATTTTCATTTAAGCAACTACAAAAATCAGTTGTACATAAAAAAGTTCCATGGAAAAGAATGAGTTTGTTAGCTTTTACCGGTGTAGCTGGGTATTTTATGTTCACATCGTACGGTATTTCTTTAACAAGTGGATTACATGTTAGTATCATAGATGCTGCATTACCATTAGTTACAATTCTTTTTTCAGCAATCTTCTTGAAAGAGAAAATTCGATTGAATTATTGGATAGGAATTATATTGGGTGCTATAGGAGTACTCTTTATTACGATTCCATCTAAAAGTGCTGATCAAGAAGTGTCTTTAATAGGAGATATACTGATATTATTAAGTACTTTTCTATTTGCTTTCTACACGGTTTTGCTAAAACGACCAAAACAAGAACAGTATTTATCAAACGAGGTTTTTACAACATTAACTTTAATTATCGGAGCTGTTATTCTATTACCATTTGCACTGGTAGAAATTCTTTATTACGGTTTACCGAAGATTGAAACTTGGAAAACGGGACTTAGTGTAATATACCTTGTTATTGGAGCAACAATTTTAGCGTATTGGTTGTGGAATAAAGCGCTAGAGAGAGTTTCAGCATCAGTAAGCGGATTATATTTAAATGCATTACCATTAATAAGTATTGTTACTTCAATTATTCTATTAAATGAATCTCTGACATGGAGAGTAATAATGGGAGCAAGTTTAGTTTTAATCGGAGTAGGATGGGCGGATAAGCAAAAGTTATGTAATCTATTAAAAGGTAATAAGGTGAAGAATAGAGACTGTTAAACAGTATGATTTATATAATTGACATGTAAAAAAGATACCTTATATATGAGGTATCTTTTTTATTTAGCAAAGATAATAAACTAAAATTAGTATGGATATTCTTTGCTGTATTTATATGTGTCGAAATCATTTTGAAATATTGTTTGAACAAGTTGTATACATTCAGTATCATAAAAGCTTTCAAAAGTTGGATGACGGGGAAATAAAGGATCAGTAATATCGCCTTCGCTAAAATTCCCTTTATAAATCATGGCGGGAGTTTGATGATGCCATGATGTTGAGAACTCATTTATTGGTGCGTTTTTTAATTCGAAACGCTTTTCTAATTCTTTCATTTCCTGATCAAAGTTTTCTAAGTATATATAATTGGTGACATATTCTTCTTCACCAGCTATATATTGTTGTGTGAAATGTGGGTTAATATCACTTGCGTGAGCCCCTTTCATAAATAGATAATATAGAAATTGTTTAAATGAGATCCCTTTGGGGGAATTTTCATCTTGATATAAAAACTTTCGGATGGGTTTCCATTCGGGATTTTCCATATAAGGAGGTCCAATTAAGGATACGAAAGAACTGACTGCTCTCCTATAAGGGTTACGAACAAGTTTAAACGTTTCTTTTTGTTTTTCTCGCAACGCTACTCCTAGTCGTACACTATAAGCAGGTGTACTTTTGTATATATCATATTCATAATTATGAATGAAAGGACTATAACTTAGAGCTGTTTGCAATAAATCAATCTGGTAAAAGAACCAATTGGCAAGAGAAGTGCAACCGCTTTTTTGACTCCAAAATAGAATGATGGGAAACTTCCTATGATAGTGTGGGCTTCTTGAATGGGCGCTTATGGTGTTTAATAAAGAAGGATCGAACAAGTTCTACACTCCTTTCAGTTATTTTACTGATATGTATGAGGAATAAAGAGGGGGTATGAGAGTCTTTTTCATCTTTTTTTAAAAAATGAAAGATTAATATTGACTATTATTATATAGAGGTGTAATATAGGACAAGTCGCCGATGACATTAACGTCGCAAGCGACAAACGAAATAAAAAACTTAGTTGACATTAACTAACGAAGATGTTAACATAAGGAAGTCGCAAATGAGCGAC
>NZ_FOST01000036.1:0-4364 GCF_900114335.1 Bacillus sp. 5mfcol3.1
AATCCATTCGCTCGACTTGCATGTATTAGGCACGCCGCCAGCGTTCATCCTGAGCCAGGATCAAACTCTCCAATAAAGTTAGTTTGTCTAGCATCTAAAAATAAAAATTGACGTTTCACGTTGTTTGTTTCGTTCAGTTTTCAAAGAACTACTCGGTCGCTCATTCGCGACTTCCTTATGTTAACATCTTCGTTAGCTAATGTCAACCAAGTTTTTTATTTCGTTTGTCGTCTTCTGCGTTATTGCATCGGCGACTTGTTCTATATTACACCTCTATATACTAATCGTCAATACCTTTTTATAAAGATATTCAATTTAATATTTTTATGCTCTTTTAGCTAGATACGCCACTACAAGGATCCATTACTGGAATCCCCCTTCTGCTTCTCTTTAATCTATTCTTTCAAGTTAACTTAAACCCTAGACTTAATTTGCACAGAATTTTTTACCCAACAAAACTAACAACCCGACTTTAATAAATACTAATATGTAATTAAAAAGTTATTACACTCCCTAATACTTCTTTGTTTAACACGCACTCTATTAGAAACGATTGAAGATATACGCATTCTTATAACAGACAACGATACAGAAATTCATAATAAACTCATATACTACTCTAGTTATAGAGTCCTGAGTTCCCCTTATATGAAGTAATGGTTGCTTATCTGTTTACTCGTAAATATACAGAAACATACTAATATATTTACTAACTATCCTTATGTCACTGAAATATCAACCTTATATCTCTTTCATCTTTAGCATCATCCATTTCCATACAGCCATATCCTCTTAATAAACATTTAAGATATGCTCAAGGTCCGAATAGATTAATAGCATTTCTTTTTAAACACATATACTGGATTAAAAATACGCACCTCAATTGATCAAGTGTACCAAACATGCACAAAGAGAACATTCGTTCTTTTCATTACTTCAGTTTTTATAACATTAAAAGATGTTTATCCTATACCTATATTTACGTTTGCCGCTAGAAGAACGAATCGTTCCACTAACAAAGCATTTAGTTTTATTGTTTTTAGTATATATTTTATATCTCTTCCCTTTTGAAATACATATAGAGTCATAAATTCTTTTATTTCTACCTACAACTCTAAGAATACGCAACAATAAAAACAAAATTCTGCAACAAGGTATACTACGGCTGTACAATTATAAATCATAATCTTCTTAACATCTATAGTAGTCCTGTCAGTATGTAACGCAAATATACATTGAAAAATTTCAATATAAAATGAGCCGGAATTTCTACTCTAAGAAAAATCCGGCTCTTATTTTTAGGCCACAGCCAAAATCATTTTTACATTTAGTATTAAATGTCTATTCAATATTCCCTACTCCGCTCTGCTGAAGGTGAATGTATCATATCTGTCACTGCACGATATAAATTTTCTGGATGTTCAGCTATCCGGTGACATAGATACAAGTACCACTCTTTCCCATAAGTCAAATATACTCTAGCGTTATGTCCTTTGTTTTTCAAATCTCTTAACATATCCGGACGAATTCCATATAGCATTTCTATTTCTACATTAGTTTGACTAAAATATTGACGTTGCTCCATCTCTGTAATAAGAATTTCATCATGTGTAGCTATAGATACAGGATGATTGTGTTCAACTAATTGTTCTACAATTTGAAGATACTGTTGATTTAAATCAGTTGACCTAGGCATAGCAATATCCGGAACTTCTTGATAGGCACCTTTTACAACTCTTATTTTCCCTGGATAATGAAGGAGTTCTTGAATATCATTGTTTGAGCGATATAAATGTGTCTGTATTGTTATCCCTACATTATGATATTGCTCAGTTACCTTTTTATAAATGGAAAGAATGTCCGCTGCTTTAGATGATTCTTCCATACTTATCATAAGGGTAGTTCCATGTACTTTCGCCTTCTCTGCCAACTCCATTAAATGAATATAAGATATTTCTGGATCTATAGATAACCCAATATGCGATAAATCGAGTGATACTGTTTGTTTCATAGATAGAGTACCCATGTCCCCAATAAGATTCAAAAACTCATTTTTAGCTTTATAACATTCCTCTATATCTAGAGTATTTTCCCCTATGTATTCTAGTGAAGTATGATAACCTTTTGTAATTAGTTCCTTTGCCGTCCCAATCCCCTCATGTCTCGTTTCTCCGGTGACAAAGCGTTTCGCAGCTTGTAATAATAACGCATAGAGTTCAGTAGATTGTTGTACATAGGATTTTATATGTTCATTTCGTGCAATCGATTTAAATGCCTGAGCTACTTGGAATTCTGGTTTAGTCATCACATTTTCATCCCCTTTAGAACTATTTGATCCAACTATAGCATGCTAAAATGGTTTGTATTAGTACCATTTCACCCAAACTTTTATGGTACCAATTTTGCTGAAGGGAGCATTTATATGCTTTGGATACCTATTGATCGATCGTTAGATATAAGTTTAATTCGACAGGTTTATCACCAAATACGTGAACGAATATTAAACGGAGAGCTGCAATCCGGAGAAAAACTACCATCAACACGGGAATTATCTTCTGAGTTAGGGGTGTCTAGGAACGTAATTTTAGAAGCTTATGATCAATTATTTTCCGAAGGTTTTTTGGTCACTCAGCAAGGAGCCGGGACATTCATTGCAGAAGGGACATATTTAGAACAACGTAAAAAATTAACTCTAATTGATTCTTTATCTTGGTGCGAAGAAAGAAACAAAGACAGTAATATCATTAATTTCCGTTCAGGGATACCAGCATTAGACTTATTTCCACGTAAGGGATGGGCAAAGTTATCCCACACTATATGGAATGAAACACCTCCTTCTACATTTGGATACGATATTCCCGAAGGGCGCCCCGAATTAAGAAAGGTTTTATCACGCTATTTACTAAAAACAAGAGGAGTTTTTTGTCATCCAGAACAATTGGTGATTACTTCCGGTGCAACTCAAGCTTTAACACTTGTTTCTAAGTTACTTTTATCACCAGGTGACGAAGTACTAATAGAAGATCCCATCACCAATGACATTCAAACAATTTTTAAAAATTCAGGAGCCTTACTTTCTCCTATACCGGTTGATGATAATGGAATGGATACATCTTTGCTGCCTGCAAATAAAAATCCAAAATTCATCTTCATTACTCCTTCTCATCAGTTTCCTTTAGGTGGAACGTTACCGATTCAACGACGGGTTCAATTGATTAACTACTCAAGAAAAACAAATTGTTATCTTATTGAAGATGATTATGACAGTGAGTTTCGATATGAAGGTTCACCTGTAAGTTCATTACAGGGATTGGATCCCGAACGTGTTATATATATAGGTTCATTTAGTAAAATTTTATCACCGGCCCTTAGGATGGGATACTTAGTTCTTCCCTCACACCTTATTGAAAAATGTCGCAGGGTAAAATGGTTTTCCGATCTACATACACCTTCTTTAAATCAGCTTGTCCTTGCTAAATTTATTGCCGAAGGTTATTTGGAACGGCATATTATGAAGATGAAAAAAATCTATAAAAATCGAAGAGACTTCCTTATCCAGCAATTAAAATCAGCATTCTCAAATAAAATCAATATTTTTGGTTATTCTACAGGATTACACCTGATTGTTGAATTCAATCAAGTTCAATTCACACAAGAATTACTTGAGAAAACCCAACAACTCGGAGTGAAGGTATATCCTGTGGAAGACCACGCCATTGAAAAAGGAAAACATCACAATCGAATTATTATAGGGTATGGACATTTAACAACTGAAGAAATAAAAGAGGGTGTGAGTAGGCTACAGAGGGCAATACCTCGTATATATTCTTGTTAACAAATAGACTTTAAAGCTCAAAATTAAAGAGCCTAAAAAACTCAGCCTTATTTTTCTGAAGGTATGCTAAAACAAAGCTATTTCTTACTAGATAAACGTACTCATAGAGCCGATATTAATTACACGCTTATTTCATTAAACACAAAAAAGACGAGTCATTCTGACTCGTCTTAAAGTTGCTTGGCGACGTCCTACTCTCACAGGGACAAGGTCCCAACTACCATCGGCGCTAGAGAGCTTAACTTCCGTGTTCGGTATGGGAACGGGTGTGACCTCTCTGCCATCATTACCAGACTTTTATCATTATACACATTCTTTTCAGAATGTCAAAAGGAATTTTAAATATATATTCCTTCAAAACTAGATAACATTGCTACATATTATATGGTTAAGTCCTCGATCTATTAGTATTCGTCAGCTCCACATGTCACCATGCTTCCACCTCGAACCTATCAACCTGATCATCTTTCAGGGATCTTACTAGCTTACGCTATGGGAAATCTCATCTTGAGGGGGGCTTCATGCTTAG
>NZ_FOST01000055.1:0-2004 GCF_900114335.1 Bacillus sp. 5mfcol3.1
GAAGAATTGATGTTATTCGGGGGAGGTGCTTAATACCATGCATCTAGTTTTAAAGGTTATACCAAAGAAATGGCTCATCACTTTAGCACTACTTGTGATGGGTCTTTTTTCTTTTCTTTTACTTGGAATCTTAAGCATTTTTATTGCAGCGATGGGGAGCGATAGCGGAACAGACGCAGGTGATATTACGTATACAGGTGAAGGGCAAGTCATGAATGTTTCGCCTGAAGTTCTAAAATGGGAACCTACGATTCGGAAGCATGCGAAAGCCTTTGGGGTGGAACCGTTTGTCGCTTTAATGCTTGCACAAATGATGCAAGAGAGTGGAGGTCGAGGTAGCGATCCGATGCAAAGCTCGGAAGGTGCATTTAATACGAAATATTGTAAATCACCAAACTGTATTACAGATCCAGACTACAGTATTTGGGCTGGTGTACAGGAGTTTAAACATGCGATAGAAAGAGCTGGTGTAACGAGTCCTGGTGACATGGATCATATCAAAACCGCCCTTCAAGCATATAATTTCGGGACAGGATTTTTCGATTTTATTGGTGCAAATGGTGGCAAGTATACGAAAGAGTTAGCAATTAAATTTTCACAACAACAATATCAAAAAGTGAAACATACGGGTATGTATCGTTGTGTAAGGCCAGAGATGATACCCTACTCCGCGTGCTACGGGGACGCGCTTTATGTTGATGCCGTTTTGAAATATTATCAGCCGGGTTCTGTCGTTTCTGGTGGTGGAGGAAATCCAGGAAGTGGAGGAAGTAGTGGTTCAAAAGTTGCCGATGTAGGTCGCCAATGGATAGGACGTTCTACCTATGTATTTGGTGGAGGACGGAACACAAATGACATCGCAAGAGGGATATTTGATTGCAGTAGTTTTGTACGTTGGGCATTCGAACAAGTGGGGATGTATACCAGTCCGATTGGCGCTGTAAGTACGGAAACATTAAACAAAATTGGTACAAAAGTATCAGCAAATGATATGAAACCGGGTGACGTTATTTTCTTTGATACCTACAAACATGACGGGCACGTTGGAATTGTAATTGATAAAAATACGTTCATAGGATGCCAGACGAATAAAGGTGTTTCTATTGAAGATTTAAATAATCCATATTGGAAAAAAGTCTTTTCTGGTCATGTAAGAAGGTTCTAATAACCGAAAGAATAGGAGACTGAAAGAATGAAAGATAAACGAAAATCTTTGTTTATTGTTTTTGTCATTTTAGTTGTAGGTGTGACAGCTTTTAATATCTATTTAAGCAAAAAATCAATGAGTGATGGCAAAGAAAAACAGTTAAAACTTTCAAATGAATTACTCACAAAACAAAATGAAGACTTAAAAAAACGACTGGATAAGGTACTTCCTTCCGCGCAGGAACAACAGAGAAGGGCGTACTTATCGCTAGCCGAAACATTTATACAATTATCATTTCATAGAGAAAAAGAAGGGTACAGCGAGCGAAAAGAAAAGGCAAAATCCATTATGAGCGAAGAACTTTTACAACAATTCTATCCGACTGACAAATATGAATTAGGAGATACGTATAAAACAAAACCAATAGAAATGAAGTTGTATTTACAAGAAAATGAACCCGATAAAGAGAAGGTAAATGTGCTAGCTGAATTTATAAATGTCACGACAGATCCAACGCAAAACCGAGAAGAAAAAGTAAACAATGTGTTACGAATCATCATGAAAAAAGATAAGGAAACATGGCGAGTTACAAGTGTGGAAGAGTTAAATATGAAAGTTTTATAACGAAAAAGGTGGGGTGAGAGTGTGATAGGTGCAATTGGTAAGAAGAGTGAAAGAATCAATCTAAGAAAAAATAAGTCGTGGATCTACCTAACAATTATCAGCTTTCTATTTTTGGGATTTTTCGCTTTCTTGACATCTAAAATTTACATGCCAAACGATGAAAAACTATTCCATACAGAGACAAATAAAGTAATTAAGTTGTCGGGTATGGGGAAATTGATTGTAGAAAAAAG
>NZ_FOST01000038.1:0-3826 GCF_900114335.1 Bacillus sp. 5mfcol3.1
GATATGCGTTATGATCAAGGGAAAAAGAAGATTGATTCGTTGAATAAAGAAATTAAGAAGGCAAAAGATAGTGGTGCTGGGAAAGAAGTAACAGACCCAATGGAAGAGCAAGTAAGTGAATTAGAGATGGGGCAAAAAACAATTGACCTTGAGAAAGAAAAAGGAAAGATACAAAAAGAAGAGTTACGTAAAAAGCAGAAAGAACTTACGATTTATAGTAATTTTGCTGGTGTTGTTCAAAAGTTAGATAAAGATGCAGCGCAAAGTTCATCGCAAGCGTTAGGTGGTCAAGGGAAATCATTTTTACAAGTGGCTACTAAAGATCCATTCCAAATTCAAGGTACGCTAACTGAGCTTCAAAAGTCACAAATTCAAAAGGATCAAACATTTACTGTAATTGCGAAAGCAAATAATAAGAAGAAGTGGACAGGTAAGATTATGGAGGTAAGTGAATTCCCAACGAGTGCAGAGATGGCGCAAGCAGCCGGTATGGGTGAATCGACTCAAAATATGTCCCAATATACATATAAAGCAAGTCTTGATAGTCAAGATGGTTTATCTCCAGGTTATCACGTTTCATTGCAAGTAAATTTAGAGAATAAGACGATGATTGCTGTTCCAACTAAGAGCATTGTAGAAAAAGGCGAAGATGCATTTGTTTATATCGAAGAGAAAGGAAAGCTTCGTAAACAAAATGTGAAAAAAGGTGCTACTGATGGAGATTGGACAGAGATTATTGAAGGCGCAACAGTGGGGCAAAAGGTGGTTAAAAATCCTTCCGACAACGTGTATGACGGAATGGAAGTGAAAGAGAAATGATTACGTTAAATAATATTTCTAAAACGTATTTTCAAGGTAAATTGGCAGTGCCGATTTTACATGGTATTAGTTTAACAATTCAGGGCGGTGAGTTCGTTTCTATTATGGGACCGTCTGGATCTGGTAAATCAACGCTTATGAATATTATTGGTTGTTTAGATCGTCCGACAGAAGGCAAATATATGCTGAATGATGTGAATGTCTTAACTGCAGACGAGTCAAAGCTTGCTTTAATTCGTAATGAATATATTGGATTTGTATTCCAGCATTTTAATTTACTGCCTCGTCTTTCCGCAGTGGAAAATGTTGAACTTCCGCTCGTATATGGGGGAATTAAGAAAACGGAGCGCCGCAAGCGTGCTCTGGAGGCACTAGGTAAAGTTGGATTGGCAGATCGTGTGCATCATTTACCGAATGAGTTATCAGGTGGACAGAAGCAGCGTGTAGCAATTGCAAGAGCGATTGCTAATAAACCAACGTTCATTATGGCCGATGAACCGACTGGTGCACTTGATACGAAGTCTGGTGAGCAAGTTATGGATATTTTTACGAAGCTTAACGAAGAAGGTACGACGATTGTTATGGTTACGCATGAAGAAGAAGTAGCTGCGTATTCTTCCCGCCGGATTGTTTTACGAGATGGGGAAATTACAGAAGATAGAAGGTGTGCAGTATGAGTTTACTAGATAGTATGAAGATTGCCCTATCTTCTATATTAGCTCATAAATTGCGCTCAGCATTAACGATGCTTGGGATCATCATTGGTGTTGGTTCCATTATTACTGTTGTAGCAATTGGTCAAGGCGGTGAGGCTGCCTTAAAATCACAATTTGTTGGATCAGGAAATCAAACCGTTCCCATTCATTATAGTACTGATATAAATGATCCTTTTGGTATGGATATGGCTGAAGCACCAAAAATAACAGAAGAAGATATTTTTGAAATCAAGAAGATCCCAGAGATTGCACATATCGTAACAACAAATTCAAGTATGGAGTCTCTTGATATTGAAGATAAAAAAGAGATGGTGAATATTACTGGATTAGACAATGAATACTTCACGGTGAATAAAGTAAAAGTACTAAAAGGACGTTCGCTACAAGAATCAGATGTGGATCAAGGTAACAACGTTGTTATGATTAGTAAACAAATGGAAGATAAAGTGTTTAAGGATGCCAATCCAGTCGGTAAAATCATTGCAATAAAAGGTCAACCGATGCAAATTATTGGTGTCTATAAATCAGATAAAGAATTCATGGGAATGGGACCACCAGAAGCACTCGTTCCAATTTCATTATGGCCGACACTGTATGGAAAAGATGAAATTCAAAATATTTCTGTTCAAGCAAAAAATGTAGATGATTTAGAGCAAGCAGGTAAAAAAGCTGCGGATGTCTTAAACAGTCGCAAACCAAGCGATGCAACTGGTAAATATGAAGTTATGAATTTAAAAGAGATTCAAGAAGGTATTTCAAAAATGACGGGTATTATGACAATGATCATTGGTGGTATTGCTGGTATTTCATTAGTCGTTGGTGGTATTGGTGTTATGAATATCATGCTTGTATCTGTAACAGAACGTACGCGTGAAATTGGAGTTCGTAAAGCACTTGGAGCTACGCGTAGTAAAATTTTATTACAGTTTTTAATTGAAGCAGTTATGTTAACACTTCTTGGCGGTTTAATTGGTATCGGTCTTGGATATGGCGGAGCATACATTGTTTCGACACTTGCGAAATGGCCACCGCTTGTTTCATGGGAAGTTGTTGTTGGAGGCGTATTATTCTCCATGACACTCGGTATTATTTTCGGATTAATTCCAGCGAATAAAGCTGCGAAATTAGATCCAATTGAAGCACTTCGTTACGAATAGTTTACTGGTGTAGTAGAGATAAGCCCCCTTTACTCATACAATTGTTTGAATCATCCTTTAAGAGGATTATATAAATAGAAGGAGGCGCTACAATGGAAGCGAATATGAATACACAAGAAGTAGGTGCGAAAAAGCCATCATTATTTGGAATGATTACATCTCCTGGAGTACAATTTGAAAGAATGAAGATAAAGAAGAAAGTTTGGGGAATGTTCTTCTTAGTGGCACTGTTACAAGGGCTCATAGGTGGATTAAGTGCGTATGTTATACATACCTCGCCTGAGATGCTTAAAATGAAAAAAGAATTTGGTGAGCTTGCTGGTCAAAGTTCACTTACAACAGAAGTTATTTCTGGAATCGGATCAAGTTTTGCTGGTGCAATGGTTGGAACACTTTTCATAGCAGCTATTTATAAGATGTTTATGATGTTTTTTGGGAATGATACCCCTTATAAAACCCTATTGAACATTGTAGTTTATACAAATATTGTCCTTATTATTGGTGGACTTGTTAATACAATTTTAAGTCTAATCTTTGGTACTGGAATGACCCAATATACGAGTTTAGGGTTATTATTTACGGAAGGTACATTTGGATATGGAATTGGTAATACCATTGAAGTGTTCTATGTATGGAATTTAGTCTTAATTTGGCTTGGATTACATATTACAGCTGGATTAAGCAAAGTGAAAGCATTGATTCCAATTATTATTCTATTCATTATTAAAGCGTTCTTCTTAGCCGCAATTATTGTATTAATAGCGAAGTTTTTACCAGGTATGCCAATGTAAATAAATTAAGTCATTATAAATAAGTTTAGTAAAAGATTTGCAACATTAATAACCGGTTCCTTAACATACAAGGTACCGGTTAGTTTGTGTCTAAAATGTGTCTAAACGTACAATTTCCTTTTTTTGATATGGTGACCCCATCGCTATCAAGCTAATAAAAAGAAATGCCCCCTAAAATGAAAAAATACGCTATTCTTTCTGTAGAATCATAGGTGGTCTGCCCCTGAAGTGACCCAATGAAATAAGACAAGGAAAAAACACCTCTTATACCGTATTTAATTTAAATACGAATATACGGAGGTGTTTCTTTTATGGGAACGAGAAAATCTTATTCAGAAGAAAT
>NZ_FOST01000022.1:0-15897 GCF_900114335.1 Bacillus sp. 5mfcol3.1
ACTTAACCATATAATATGTAGCAAGTGTTATCTAGTTTTGAAGGAATATGCCTTCATAGTTTGGTGATGATGGCAGAGAGGTCACACCCGTTCCCATACCGAACACGGAAGTTAAGCTCTCTAGCGCCGATGGTAGTTGGGACCTTGTCCCTGTGAGAGTAGGACGTCGCCAAGCTATTTATATCATCGCGGGGTGGAGCAGTACGGTAGCTCGTCGGGCTCATAACCCGAAGGTCGCAGGTTCAAATCCTGTCCCCGCAACCAAATGGTCCCGTGGTGTAGTGGTTAACATGCCTGCCTGTCACGCAGGAGATCGCCGGTTCGACCCCGGTCGGGACCGCCATTTTATATAAAGAAAAGAACGAAACAAATTGTTTCGTATTTTTTTATTTGTTTTAACAAAAAACTAATAAAGACAGTCAAACTATCCTTAGGACAACTCCTAAGGACTTTTTTATATATTCAAAACCTGTATAATAAAGAGCAGAGAACATTGTGAGTAAAGTAGGTGAAGTCTGTGAGCAAATATGAAGTAACAACAAAATCTTCTGCGGAAACACAAAGGTTATCAGAAAAACTAGGTGAACTCGTAGAGGCACAAGATGTAATTATTTTAGAAGGAGATCTTGGAGCTGGGAAGACGACTTTTACAAAGGGGCTAGCAAAAGGTCTTGGAGTGAAAAGAGTTGTAAATAGTCCTACCTTTAATATTATTAAAGAATATAAAGGAAGATTACCACTATATCATATGGATGTGTATCGCTTAGCAGAAAGCGAAGAGGACTTAGGCTTTGATGAGTATTTCTACGGTGAAGGAATTACGGTAGTGGAATGGGCTCATTTAATAGAAGCATATTTACCGAATGAAAAGTTACAAATTAGTTTATTCCATGCGGGAGATGACACAAGAAAAATTATACTCGAGCCAATTGGAGATCGCTATATTAGATTATGTGAGGAGCTATTACAAGATGAAAGTACTAGCAATTGATACTTCAAATTACGTAATGGGTGTATCCCTTATTGAGGAAGGAAACGTGATTGGGGAAATCATTACAAATTTGACGAAAAACCATTCTGTACGTCTTATGCCAGCTGTAGAGCAACTGTTAAAAGAATGTGGTGTAAAACCGAAGGAATTAACTAAAATCGTAGTAGCTGCTGGACCTGGATCATATACAGGTGTTCGCATAGGCGTGACAGCGGCAAAAACATTAGCTTGGTCACTTCAAATACCAATTGTAGGTGTATCAAGTTTAGAGGTAGTAGCTGCAAACGGTGCTAACTTTAATGGATTAATTTGTCCTTTATTTGATGGAAGACGTGGGCAAATCTATACTGGATTATATACATATGAAGGAGAGCAGTTAACTTCAATAGAAGAAGACCGAATTATTCTTATTGTGGACTGGTTGCAAATGTTAAAAGATAAAGGACAGCCTGTTTTATTTATCGGTAATGATGTTAAATTGCATAAAGAAATAATTATAGAACATTTAGGTGATCAAGCTGTATTCGCTCCGTTTACTAAAAATAATCCAAGACCAAGTGAGCTAGCATTCTTAGGGTTACAAAAAGAAGAACAAGATGTGCATACGTTTGTTCCGAGCTATCTTCGTTTAGCTGAAGCTGAAACAAAGTGGTTAGAAAGTCAAAACAAGTAGGGGCCTTGCAGAAGATGGATATGATATTTAGAAAGATGGAACTTGATGATATTGCTCAAATTGTAGCTATTGAAGAAGTGTCTTTTTCAACTCCTTGGACTGCAGATGCCTTTCACCGTGAATTAACGATGAATGAACATGCACATTATATTGTGTTAGAAAAAGATGGTCGTGTAATCGGATATTGTGGATTGTGGATAATTATTGATGAATCACATATAACAAATATAGCTATTTTGCCAGAATACCGAGGTCAAAAATTAGGAGATGCCTTATTGAAAGCAGTTATTTCAGAAGCGAAAGAACTAGGGGTAAAAACAATGACGCTTGAAGTACGTGTATCAAATGAAGTAGCAAAGCAGTTGTACAAAAAATATGGATTTCAAAATGGTGGAATTCGTAAACGATACTATGCAGACAATCAGGAAGATGGTCTTGTAATGTGGGTGAATATATAATGGAAAAAAATACGATTATACTTGGGATTGAAACAAGCTGTGATGAAACAGCGGTGGCGGTTGTTAAAAATGGAACGGAAATTATTGCGAATGTCGTTGCATCACAAATCGAAAGTCATAAACGTTTTGGCGGGGTTGTACCAGAGATTGCATCCCGTCATCATGTAGAAGAAATTACAGTTGTGTTAGAAGAAGCTTTAAAAGAAGCAAATATCACATTTGATGATATTGATGCAATTGCTGTAACAGAAGGGCCTGGTTTAGTAGGAGCACTTTTAATTGGGGTAAATGCAGCGAAGGCAGTAGCTTTTGCACATGATATTCCGTTAGTCGGTGTTCATCATATTGCTGGCCATATTTATGCGAACCGTTTAGTAAAAGAAGTTCAATTCCCGCTATTATCACTTGTTGTATCTGGTGGGCATACAGAACTTGTTTATATGAAAGAACATGGTTCATTTGAAGTAATTGGTGAAACGCGAGATGATGCAGCTGGAGAAGCATATGATAAAGTAGCTCGTACGTTATCTATGCCATATCCAGGTGGTCCTCATATTGATCGTCTTGCACATGAAGGAGAACCAACAATTGATTTGCCTCGTGCATGGCTAGAACCGAATTCATATGATTTTAGCTTTAGTGGATTGAAATCAGCAGTTATCAACACTGTGCATAACGCGAAACAACGTGGTATAGAAATTAAACCAGAAGATTTAGCGGCAAGTTTCCAAGAAAGTGTAATAGATGTACTTGTAACGAAAGCAGCTCGTGCAGCAGAGGCTTATAATGTAAAGCAATTACTTCTTGCTGGTGGAGTAGCTGCTAATAAAGGACTTCGTGCGCGATTAGAAGAAGAATTTGCACAAAAAGAAAACATTGAACTAATTATTCCACCGCTATCTTTATGCACAGATAATGCAGCAATGATTGCAGCGGCAGGGACAATTGCGTATGAACAAGGCAAGCGTGCAACATTAGCCTTAAATGCGAATCCAGGATTAGATATTGAAGCATAGTTATGCACATAATTAACCACAGCTTGTGGATAAAACCCATATTATCTGTTGATAATGTGGGTTTTGTTGTGTATATAAAGTGTTGATATCTTTTTTGATAGTTGTGGATAATGTGGAAAAGTTGTTTTGATAGCTATTTTATAAAGGTGGATATGTGTATAAGTTTGTGGATAAACTAGATGAAGTCTGACCTTTGTATATATTGTTTTTCGGGAAATAAAAAGTAAGAAGATATCCCTGAAAAACATTTTGAAATATCCTTCTATTATAGAGGGTGCTGATGTTGTCAATCCTTGTCGGTAAATCGATATTTCGTGTCGAATCGTTTATATATATAGGGTTACGATAGATGTATTTGAAAATTGGTTGATATATTCCGAGTTACCATTGATATATTCAAAAAATTATTTATGTACTTAAAGAAAAAAGATGTCACATAGTCAAAAATCATGACTGATGAGACATCTTCCTTATTTAAATACTCTTATACATGCAGCTCTTCCCACTCTGCCATACAAGTTTCAAGTTGTACTTGTAGCGTTTGTTTTTTAGTTGTAATTTCACTCGCTTTTTCATAATCTGCATATATTTCTGGTAAGCAAAGTTGATCTTCTAACGTAGCAATTTCTTCTTCTAAGTTTACGATGTTTTGTTCTAGTTCTTCAATTTTTCGAGTGCGTTGACGTTCTAATTGTTTACGCTCTTTTTCTTCGAGATAATTTAATTTTTCTTGAGCTACAGTTTTTTGAACAGGTGCCTGATTTTCTTGCTGTTCAAGTTGTTCAAATGCTGCGCGTTCAATCATTTCATTTTTCTTCTCCACATAGTAATCGTAATCCCCTAAATATTCCTGTGCACCTTCTGTTGATAACTCAATCACAGTCGTTGTTACACGGTTAATGAAGTAGCGGTCATGTGAGACAAATAGAAGAGTCCCTGGATAATCAATTAAAGCATTCTCTAAAATCTCTTTGCTATTTAAATCAAGGTGGTTCGTAGGCTCATCCAGAATTAATAAATTTGACTTTTGCATCATAAGCTTCGCAAGAGCTAATCGAGCTTTTTGTCCACCACTAAGGGAAGATACTGGTTTCAGTACATCATCTCCTGTAAATAAAAAGTTCCCGAGTATAGTACGGATTTCTTTTTCAGGTTGCAGTGGATATTCATCCCATAGTTCATTTAAAACCCGTTTAGAAGATGTTAAGTTTGCTTGTTCTTGATCATAATAACCAACAGATACATTTGATCCGAAAGAAACATCACCATTTAATAGTGGTAACTTATTCACAATAGATTTTAATAATGTGGATTTCCCAATTCCGTTTGGACCAACTAAAGCAACACTATCTCCGCGAGTTAAGCGCATAGTTACGTTTTCAATTATAGGGTCCTCATCATAGCCAATGGTTGCATCCTTTACTTGTAAAACATCATTTCCACTTTGCTTTTCAATATCGAAGTGGAATGATGCTGACTTAGAATCCCCTAATGGTCTCGTTAATAATTCCATTCTGTCTAGTTGTTTACGGCGACTTTGAGCACGTTTCGTTGTAGAGGCGCGAGCTATATTCTTTTGAACGAAGTCCTCAAGTTTTGCGATTTCATCTTGTTGTTTTTCGTAACGTTTCATTTCTTGCTCATATAATGCTGATTTTAAGTCTAAATATTTACTGTAGTTACCAACAAATCGTCTGCTTTCTTTATTCGAAATTTCATATACTTGTGTAACAAGTTTGTCTAAGAAATAACGGTCATGTGAAACGATTAATATTGCGCCAGGATAACCTTGTAAATATTGCTCAAGCCATGTTAATGTTTCGATGTCTAAATGGTTTGTAGGCTCGTCCAAAATAAGTAAGTCTGGTTTTGTTAATAATAATTTTCCGAGAGCTAATCTTGTTTTTTGCCCACCGCTTAAAGTAGAAATCGTCGTCTGGTGCGTTTCAACTGGGAAGCCAAGGCCGCTTAAAATGGAGCGAATATCCGCTTCATATTGATATCCACCTTGATCTTTATAATTGAGTTGCAATTGGTCATAATCAGCTAACAATCTTTCATATATAGCTTCGTTTGAAAAGTTTTCTTCTTTTCCCATTTCTTGCTCAAGCCTTCGAAGTTTTGTCTCCATTTGCTGTAAGTGGGTAAAGACGGTTAGCATTTCATCCCAAATTGTTAAAGACGTTTCTAGGCCGGTATTTTGAGCTAAATACCCGATTGAGACATCTTTCGGTTTTATAATTTCGCCACCATCATGTGATAACTCACCAGCGATAATTTTTAATAATGTAGATTTTCCAGCTCCATTCCTTCCGACTAATGCGATACGATCTTTTGTTTGTACTTCCAATTTTATGTTTGCAAGAATTGTTTCTGCACCGTATAATTTCGAAAGTCCATTTACTTGTAATAAAATCAATGTTTTCACCTCAAATAATTTCTTAACTTTGCCATGTTTATATTTCTCAATCATACTAAAAATAGTGTATAGTTTAAAATAAGAGAGAATACTTCTTCTCTTTATTATACAAGGAATTTAATGAGTGCTAAACTTCTGTATTTGATTAAAGTATATGAATAAAGATAGGAAGAGAGGAGAGGTCATATGGATCAGCAAAAGATTCCACAAGCCACTGCTAAAAGATTGCCTCTATACTATCGATTTATCCAAAACTTATCTCTTTCTGGTAAGCAGCGTGTTTCATCGGCCGAATTGAGTGAAGCGGTAAAAGTAGATTCCGCAACAATACGAAGAGATTTTTCGTATTTTGGAGCGTTAGGGAAAAAGGGATATGGATATAACGTAAATTATTTATTATCATTTTTCCGCGAAACACTTGATCAAGATGATATAACGCGTGTAGCACTTATTGGAGTAGGTAATTTAGGGACCGCTTTCTTACATTATAATTTCACGAAAAACAATAATACAAAAATTGAAATGGCATTTGATGTTAGTGAAGAGAAAGTTGGAACAGAAATCGGGGGCATTCCTGTATACCATTTAGATGAATTAGAAGAGAGATTATCAAATGATATACAAGTGGCAATATTAACAGTACCGGCTACAGTAGCACAAGCTGTAGCAGATAGATTAGCTGAAACGAGCGTGCATGGTATTTTGAATTTCACACCAGCACGATTAAACGTATCAGAGAATATTAGAATTCATCATATTGATTTAGCTGTAGAGTTACAAACATTAGTTTACTTTTTGAAAAACTATCCACAATAAAACGCAGAGGAAGCGACCTCTGCGTTTTATTATTGTTTCTTCTTTGTGAATTTAACTAATATAAGGCGAAGTGCCAAATTAAAATCAATTGTTGCCATAACTGCAAATAGTATTGTCCACACATTCCAGATTGTATCTGTCACGTTCGTAATGGCGAAGCGTGTAAAGATACATCCAAGAAGGAAGTATAGTGCAGCCATGAACAATGGTGAGTTTCTCATACAAAAAATCCTCCGATAAAGCCTTGCATTTTTTCAGCTTCTTTAATCATTTCTTGAATTTGCTCATTGCTCATAAAAATTTGCCCAATAGCGACTAATGTATTCATCGCAACATGAGCTGCAATCGGAACGATAATACGCTTCGTCTTCACATATAAGAAGGCGAATACGAGCCCCATAGCAGTGTATACCAATAAATGAGTAAAATCAAAATGAATTGCTGCAAATACAAGCGAACTAATGATAGCTGCAATAAAGAAGTTAAACTTCTTATAAAGTGTACCAAATAAAATTTTTCTAAATACGATTTCTTCCAAGATAGGTCCGATTATAGATACGACAATAAGGAACCAAGGTGTCGTTCTTGCAATTTCCATCAGTTTCATTGTATTTTCTGAACCTTGTTTAATTCCTAGCAGCTGCATCTCGATCATACCGGCAACTATTTGTGAAAAGAAAGCCAAGAAGAAGCCGATGAAAATCCATCCAATAGTAGCTGGAACAGAAGAGCGCATTGCATCTAAATGCCTGTCACGAATGTCTGTTCTAAGTAACCAAAGTACGATACATAATGCAACAAAGAAGCTAATAATTGCCCAGTGTCCCGTTATGATTTGTCCTTTTTCCTCCATGGTAAATCCTCTATTATCATAGAGTCCTGTTTTTAGGAGAAGTGGCAATCCAACAACGCCAGATAACTGCATTAAAATGTATGTAACGATAATCCACCAGTATTGTTTCTTCAAATGGTTTAACCATCCTTTCTAACTATAGTGTATGAGATAAGTTAGGATAACATGTAAATATGCTACCTACGATATAAACCTCACTTGAATTATGTTTTTTTCGTAAATCCTTATTTGAAATTATAATAGAAGACAGGAGAAAGTTGTGTGTGTAGCGAAAACAACTTAGGGTGTCCTTTCATATTGTAACATACGAGCAGTGGAAACAACGATTCATATAGTAAAGGCAGTATTCTATATAGAAAGTTTATATAGTGATTTGCGAAAAAATTATGATTTTTTTACTTGCAAAAGAAATTGAGATTATTTATTATTATAAGTGTGTTAGCACTCGGATGACTTGAGTGCTAATAAAAGAAATTTACATAACAAAATGAGGAGGTTATTGTTCATGCTAAAGCCATTAGGTGATCGCGTTGTAATTGAGCTTGTTCAAGCAGAAGAAAAAACAGCAAGTGGTATCGTATTACCAGATACTGCAAAAGAAAAACCACAAGAGGGTAAAGTTGTTGCAGTAGGTACTGGTCGAGTGCTTGAGAATGGTGAGCGTGTTGCTTTAGAGGTAGCAGCAGGTGATCTTATCATCTTCTCAAAATATGCAGGTACTGAAGTGAAATATGAAGGTACAGACTACTTGATTTTACGTGAAAGTGACATTTTAGCAGTTATCGGTTAATTATATAAATCTTAAAAAATCCAAGGGGGTCAATTATTATGGCAAAAGATATTAAATTTAGTGAAGAAGCACGTCGTTCGATGCTTCGCGGTGTCGACACTCTTGCAAACGCAGTAAAAGTAACACTTGGACCAAAAGGTCGTAACGTTGTACTTGAGAAAAAATTTGGTTCACCACTTATTACAAATGATGGTGTAACAATCGCAAAAGAAATCGAATTAGAAGATGCATTCGAAAACATGGGTGCGAAATTAGTAGCAGAAGTTGCTAGCAAAACAAATGATGTAGCTGGTGACGGAACAACAACTGCAACTGTATTAGCGCAAGCTATGATTCGTGAAGGTCTTAAAAACGTAACAGCTGGTGCTAACCCAATGGGTCTTCGTAAAGGTATCGAAAAAGCTGTTACTGCTGCAATTGAAGAATTAAAAACGATTTCTAAACCAATCGAAGGCAAATCTTCTATCGCACAAGTAGCTGCTATTTCTGCAGCTGACGAAGAAGTAGGTCAATTAATCGCTGAAGCAATGGAGCGCGTTGGTAACGACGGCGTTATTACTTTAGAAGAGTCTAAAGGATTCACAACAGAATTAGACGTAGTAGAAGGTATGCAATTTGATCGTGGATATGCATCTCCTTACATGATTACTGATTCTGATAAAATGGAAGCAGTTCTTGATAACCCATACATCTTAATTACTGACAAAAAGATTTCTAACATTCAAGAAATCTTACCAGTATTAGAGCAAGTGGTACAACAAGGTAAACCACTTCTTATCATTGCTGAAGATGTAGAAGGCGAAGCTTTAGCTACATTAGTAGTGAACAAACTTCGTGGTACATTCAATGTAGTAGCTGTTAAAGCTCCTGGATTTGGTGACCGTCGTAAAGCAATGCTAGAAGATATCGCAATCTTAACTGGTGGCGAAGTAATCACTGAAGAATTAGGTCGTGACTTAAAATCTGCTACAGTTGAATCTTTAGGACGCGCTGGTAAAGTTGTTGTTACAAAAGAAAACACAACTGTAGTTGAAGGTATTGGAAATACAGAGCAAATCGCAGCTCGCATCGGTCAAATTCGTGCGCAATTAGAAGAAACAACTTCTGAATTCGATCGTGAAAAATTACAAGAGCGTCTTGCGAAACTTGCAGGTGGCGTAGCAGTAATTAAAGTCGGTGCAGCAACTGAAACTGAGTTAAAAGAGCGCAAACTTCGCATTGAAGATGCACTTAACTCAACTCGTGCAGCAGTAGAAGAAGGTATCGTTGCAGGTGGTGGTACTTCACTTATGAACGTATACACGAAAGTAGCTTCTATCGTAGCTGAAGGCGACGAAGCAACAGGTATCAACATCGTACTTCGTGCACTAGAAGAGCCAGTTCGTCAAATCGCAATCAACGCTGGTCTAGAAGGATCTGTAGTTGTAGAGCGTCTAAAAGGCGAAAAAGTAGGCGTTGGTTTCAACGCAGCTACTGGCGAATGGGTTAACATGCTTGAGTCTGGTATCGTAGATCCAGCTAAAGTAACTCGTTCTGCACTTCAAAACGCAGCATCTGTTGCAGCTATGTTCTTAACAACTGAAGCTGTAGTAGCTGACAAGCCAGAACCAAATGCACCAGCAATGCCTGACATGGGCGGCATGGGCATGGGCGGTATGGGCGGAATGATGTAATTCCGTTTGCCCTAAAAAACATCCATTTCTATATAGAAATGGATGTTTTTTTATGTTTTTTAGAAAAGGAAATGAATTTCTGTAGAATTTTGTCGCTTTCTCTCTTGACCATATAGATACTTCATTGTTAGAATCTAGGAAGATAATATAAAACGATCCTTCATATATCCTCAATGATATGGTTTGAGAGTCTCTACCGGGTTACCGTAAACAACCTGACTATGAAGGCAGTGTGTCTTATATTTATAAAGAGCGGAGACTATCTTTCTTTATAAAGTCAGACCCCTGCCTTTTCTTTGTTATGAGACTAGAGGCGGAGGACTGGCTTTTTTTATTATATTAGTAATGCTTTTCGCCAAATTGGTGAAAATATTTATATACGAGAACTAACGTTGGGGTGATTATTTTGAAGAAGCAACACGATACAATTATCGTTTTAGATTTTGGAAGTCAATACAATCAGTTAATAGCACGTCGAATTCGTGAGTTCGGTGTATACAGTGAACTTCATCCACATACAATTACTGCAGAAGAAATTAAAGCAATGAATCCAAAAGGGATTATTTTCTCTGGTGGACCAAATAGCGTATACGGTGAAGGTGCATTACATTGTGATGAAAAAATCTTCGAACTAGGTTTACCGATCTTCGGTATCTGTTACGGTATGCAGCTTATGACACAACACTTCGGTGGTAAAGTAGAGCGTGCCAACCACCGTGAGTACGGAAAAGCTGTTCTTAAAGTAGAGAACGAATCAAAATTATATGCGAACCTTCCAGAAGAGCAAGTTGTATGGATGAGCCATGGCGACTTAGTAACTGGTTTACCTGAAGGATTCGTAGTAGACGCAACAAGTGAGTCTTGCCCAATTGCTGGTATGAGCAATGAAGCGAAAAACTTATACGGTGTACAATTCCACCCAGAAGTACGTCACTCTGAGCACGGTAACGATTTAATTAAAAACTTCGTATTCGGCGTATGTGGTTGTTCTGAAGGATGGAACATGGAGAACTTTATCGAAGTAGAATTAGAAAAGATTCGTGAAACTGTTGGAGACAAAAAAGTACTATGTGCACTTAGTGGCGGCGTAGACTCTTCTGTTGTAGCAGTATTAATTCATAAAGCAATCGGCGATCAGTTAACATGTATTTTCGTTGACCACGGTTTACTTCGTAAAGGTGAAGCAGAAGGCGTTATGAAAACATTTAGCGAAGGCTTCCATATGAACGTTATTAAAGTGGATGCACAAGAACGCTTCATGAATAAGTTAAAAGGTGTAGAAGATCCAGAACAAAAACGTAAAATCATCGGTAACGAATTCATTTACGTATTTGATGATGAAGCATCTAAATTACAAGGTATGGACTTCTTAGCACAAGGTACACTTTACACAGATATCGTTGAAAGTGGTACAGCAACTGCACAAACAATTAAATCTCACCATAACGTGGGTGGACTTCCAGAAGACATGCAGTTCAAATTAATTGAGCCTTTAAATACGTTATTTAAAGATGAAGTACGTGTATTAGGATCTGAACTAGGAATTCCTGATGAAATCGTATGGCGTCAACCATTCCCAGGTCCTGGTCTTGGTATTCGTGTATTAGGTGAAATCACAGAAGAGAAATTAGAAATCGTTCGTGAATCTGATGCGATTTTACGTGAAGAAATTATTAAAGCGGGATTAGACCGTGAAATTTGGCAATACTTCACTGCACTTCCTGGTATGCGTAGCGTAGGTGTTATGGGTGACGAGCGTACTTACGATTACACAGTAGGTATCCGTGCAGTAACATCTATTGACGGTATGACAGCTGACTGGGCACGTATCCCTTGGGACGTACTAGAGAAAATCTCTGTTCGTATCGTAAACGAAGTAAAACACGTTAACCGTATCGTGTATGATGTAACGAGTAAGCCACCAGCAACTATTGAGTGGGAATAGTATTGTAATAAAAAAGATCCATCTATCATTCATGAATAGATGGATCTTTTTGTTTTCGCTGTTAATACGAACGAAAATATAAAAAAATATAAAAATGTTCGCTTTTAAATTGACAAAAATACATTCAAGAGTTAATATGAGTATGTAATTCAAACGAAAAGTGAATATTATGCCGTCGTATAATATCGGGGATATGGCCCGAAAGTTTCTACCTAGCTACCGTAAATAGCTTGACTACGAGGCGTTTAGATAAAGATGAGGGGAAACTTGTCTTTATTCATAGAACGCTTCCATGTATATGCAATGGAAGCCTTTTTTATTTTTAATAGATAAAAGAGGGCTAGGGAGATTACGGCGAGTAATCATATAACGGGGGAAACGTAGGATGAAACGCTATTTTCAATTTGATGAGCTCGGTACGAATTATAAGACTGAGTTCATAGCGGGGTTAACAACATTTCTATCTATGGCTTACGTACTGTTTGTCAATCCTGCTACGCTGTCGCTTGGAAATGTTAAAGGGTTACCAGCAGGTACAGGGATGGATCCAGGTGCAGTATTCGTTGCTACGGCATTAGCGGCAGCAATCGGTTCGTTAATTATGGGTATTTTCGCGAAGTATCCAATTGCTTTAGCGCCAGGTATGGGAATTAACGCGTTCTTTGCTTATACAGCAGTGTTAACGATGGGTATTCCGTGGCAAACGGCCATTGCCGGAACATTAATGTCAGGTATTATCTTTATTATTCTTACTGCTTCAGGTATTCGTGAAAAAATCATTAATGCAATTCCATCGGAGTTAAAGTTTGCAGTAGCAGCAGGTATCGGATTGTTCATTGCATTCCTTGGATTCCAAAATGCTGGAATTATCGTGAAAAATGATGCTGTTCTTGTTGGGTTGGGGGACTTAACAAAGGGCACAACGTTACTAGCAATCTTCGGGGTTGTTACGACAATCATCTTCATGATTAAGAAAGTTAATGGTGCTGTATTTTACGGTATGATTCTTACAGCGATCTTAGGAGTGGCAACAGGATTAATTGATACTCCGAAAGCTGTAGTGGGAGTAATACCGAGTCTAGAACCAACGTTCGGTGCTGCGTTAACGCACTTCGGAGATATTTTTACAGTTCAAATGGGGATTGTTATTATAACGTTTTTCTTTATCGATTTCTTTGATACAGCAGGTACGCTTGTAGCGGTTGCGAATCAAGCTGGATTAATGAAGAACAATAAATTACCACGTGCAGGAAAAGCATTATTTGCAGATGCGATTGCGACTGTAATTGGTGCGATCTTGGGTACATCAACAACAACGTCTTACATTGAATCGTCTGCAGGGGTAGCAGCGGGAGGACGTTCTGGATTTACAGCAGTTGTAACAGCAGGATTCTTCTTACTGGCACTATTCTTCTCGCCATTACTAAGTGTTGTAACGCCAGCTGTAACGGCACCAGCTTTAATTATTGTAGGAATCTTGATGGTTTCTTCTTTAGGGGAAATTGATTGGAAGAAATTCGAGATTGCAGTGCCAGCATTCTTTACAATTATCTCTATGCCACTTACGTATAGTATCGCAACTGGGATTGCGATTGGATTTATCTTCTATCCAATTACAATGGTTGTGAGTGGTCGTCGTAAAGAGGTTCATCCGATTATGTATGTTATGGGAGTTTTATTCGTACTATATTTCATCTACGTTCGTAAATAAAAGGGGTTTTTTCAAAGGTCTAGACTTAAGGGGAGTCTAGACCTTTTTTGCGTCTTCAGAAAAACTTAAGGATTTCCGAGCGTTTTTCTTCAGAAGTTTTCCTATAATAGAAGTTAGGGATTAAAAAAGTAATGGGGGAGATATTGTGGCACACGAAACAATACTTGTCGTAGATGATGAAAAAGAAATTCGGAATTTAATTACAATCTATTTAAAGAATGAAGGATATAAAGTATTACAAGCAGGGGACGGAGAAGAAGGGCTACGTTTACTGGAAGAAAATGAAGTGCATCTAGTCGTATTAGATATTATGATGCCGAAAGTAGATGGTATTCATATGTGTATGAAAGTAAGAGAATCGAAAGAGATGCCTATCATTATGCTTTCTGCGAAAACGCAAGATATGGATAAGATTTTAGGATTAACAACAGGAGCAGATGATTACGTAACGAAGCCCTTTAATCCATTAGAGTTAATTGCACGAATTAAATCTCAGTTACGCCGTTATATGAAAATGAATGGTTTTGCTATTCAAAATGAGGACGAGCTAGAAATTGGAGAGATGAAAATAAATATCTCGACCCATAAAGTTATTGTAGAGGGAGAAGAAGTGAAACTAACCCCAAGGGAATTTTCAATTTTAGAATTGCTAGCTAGAAATCCAGGTATGGTGTTTAGTGCGGAGCAAATTTATGAAAAGGTGTGGAACGAACGATCTTTCCAGTCTGATAATACTGTAATGGTGCATATTCGAAAAGTACGTGAAAAGATTGAGGAGAATCCAAGGAAGCCTAGATATATAAAAACAGTATGGGGAGTGGGGTATAAGATTGAAAAAGATATTTAATCCGTTTACTTATGTTCGGAAAATTCGAGAATTAATTGGAAAGATAATAAAGAGCGTGAAACGGAGTATAAGGATTCAACTTATTACGGCGTTTACTGCTTGTGCGTTATTAGGTCTCTTTGTATCAACGAAGATAGTAGCACCTATTTTTGAAGATGCTAGCCAGCATGCCGAGATTAATTACAGAGATGGTATGGAGCAAATTAATCGTAAAGCTCAAAGTACAGCGGAAATGATGGTTGCTGAAAATAAATTAGATGCTGTACAAAATATGATAGAACTAGAAAATGAGAATTTAGAGCAAGGGCATGATGCCTTTAAAATATTAGTTACTGACGAAAATGGTAAAGTTTTGTATAAGACGAAGCAAGCGCAAGAAGAACAAATTAATTTGCATAATACAATTCGTAATGCGACTTCATTTGCTATCAATTATTCAAATAATAATGATATTGAAAGATCAAGAAAAGAGTTTATTACATTCTCGCCTATTACAATTGAAGGTAAGAACTTATATATGTTTGTAAGCGGGATTCCTCAAGGCGAGGTAGTGTATTATAAAGTAGAAGGACCATTCCCATTTTTAATTGGTGTCCTTGTATTCATTTTCTCTTTCTTCTATATAACAAAGAGAAAGATGAAGCAGATTGAAGCAATGGCAGAAGGTGTAAAGGAAATAGAAAAAGGAAACTTAGCGTACCGCATTGAGAAGAAAGGTGAAGATGAGATTGCGTCTTTAACTGAGAATATTAATAATATGGCGGAAGAGCTTATGAATAATATAGAAAAAGAGCGTAAATTAGAAAAGCAGAAAAATGAGCTTATTACGAATGTATCTCATGATTTACGTACACCGCTTACTTCTATTATGGGTTACTTACGATTACTTCGAGATTCTAAATATGAAAATCAAGAACAACATGATGAGTATACGAGAATTGCTTTTGCAAAGTCGGAGCAGCTAAAGAATTTAATAGAAGATTTATTTGAGTATACGAAGTTAACAAATGAACAAGTTATATTAGAAAAACAAGAAGTTTGTATGAATGAGTTACTCGAGCAATTAATAGAAGAATTAGTACCGCAGGCGGAAGAGCATGGACTTACGTTTGTTAAGAAGTTTCCTGAGGAACGTGCTTATGCATCGATTGATTCGGAAAAGATGGTTCGTGTATTTGATAATTTACTAATGAATGCGATTAAGTATAGTAAAGATGATGGGGAGATAAAAGTTTCTCTTCAAAGGCAGCGCAGGGATATACAAATTGTAATTGCGAATCATAGTGAAGAGTTTACGAGAGAAGAGTTAGCGAATTTGTTTGAACGTTTCTATAAGAAGGATCAATCTCGAAGTAGAGTAACAGAAGGTTCTGGACTTGGGCTTGCGATTGCGAAAAGTATTGTTGAGTTACAAGGTGGTAGTATTCGAGCTGAATATGAGGAGGGCATTATTCGATTTATCGTCTCTTTACCTATTATAGAAAAATAATAAACGATAGCGTGTTACATGATAAAAAGACTTATTTTAAAAAGAAATAAGTCTTTTTATATTTTTTTAGAAAAACATATTGACGATTAGAGTTTAGAGGTGTAGTATTATACGAGTCGCTGATGACAACAACGTCGAAAGCGGCAAACGAAATGAAAAACTTAGTTGACATTAACTAACGAAGATGTTAACATAAGGAAGTCGCAAATGAGCGAC
>NZ_FOST01000006.1:0-209410 GCF_900114335.1 Bacillus sp. 5mfcol3.1
TTCTGCTTCGCTAACGCTGCCGCTTTTGCTTTTGCAGCAGCTGCTGCCTTCGCCTTGGCTTTCGCTTTTTCTTCTTCCGTTACTTCTTCTGTTCCCTCTCTTTTTTGCTTCGCTAACGCTGCCGTTTTTGCTTTTGCTGCCGCTGCTGCACGTCGTTTTGCTTCTTCTATAGTAATATCATCATTTTTTGGTAGCGCTTTCTCTTTTTCTTGATCTTCTGCCTCAAGCTCACTTATTTCCGCCTCGTGTTTCGCTACAAGGCGTTTTCTCGCTTCTTCTTTTGCACGCCTAGCTGCTTCTTTTTTCAGATCCTCTAAATCTTTGTTTGGATTACTCATTTATTCGTCACCTGCTTCCCGGTCTTTGCTTCGTAACGAATTTTTTCTTTTAATTTATTAATTCCATAAATTAAAGCAGCCGGATTTGGGGGACAACCAGGAATATACACATCAACTGGTACGATTTGGTCTACACCTTTCACAACAGCATATGAATTTACATACGGACCACCTGCTGTCGCACAAGATCCCATCGCAATAACCCATTTCGGTTCAGGCATTTGATCATATAAACGCCGAACAATAGGAGCCATCTTCTTCGTTACTGTTCCCGATACAATCATGACGTCCGATTGCCTTGGTGAAGTCCGAAAAAATGACCCAAATCGATCTAAATCATAATGTGATGAGCCTACTCCCATCATTTCAATTGCACAGCACGCCAGTCCGAATGTCATCGGCCATAAAGAATTGCTCCTCGCCCACCCTTTCAACTGTTCCAATGTAGAAAAAAAGATATTTCGTTCTAATTCTGCTCGCTCATTTGGATGTAATTCCTCAAAATTTATAACCATTGTAACACCTTCTTTTTCCAAGCATACGCTAATCCAACTAGCAACATTACAACAAAGATGAGCATCTCAATTAATGCAAATAAACCTAGCTTGTCATACGCAACAGCCCAAGGATATAAAAATAAAGTTTCTACATCAAAGATCACAAACAATAAAGCGAAAATATAATAACGAGCATGAAACCGAATATTTGCATCGTGAAAAGGCTCAATTCCACTCTCATACGTCGTCGCCTTTGCTGCACTTGGTTTATTTGGGCGCAGCATCCTTCCTAATGTAAGAGCCACTACCGGCAGCAATATACCTAATAGCAAGAAAATCAAAACGATCATATAACTATTTTCATATACACTTGCCATTGTGAAACCCTCCCCCCTAAATTAAGAACAAGTTCACATAGTAAACAATATGTCCTAGTTGCAGCAATTATTATTTTTAAATTTTTCTAAATAATGCAACTATTCTAATCATTATAGCAAACTTCAAATTCCTATGTCGATATGTTGGGAGACAGAAACAAGAATTATTAAAATCTATCTTTACAACTTGCTATAATTGTGCAAAATAAATATAAAACTTATATATGCTTTTCAAGAAACCGTAGGTGATATAAATGAAAAAACAAACACATGTAAGTATTCTTATAATCATTGCATTACTGTCTATAACGATTCACTACGTAGCGATGCCTTTTTTATATGATTACTCATTTCCTTTTCAGCTATTAATCGGAATGAGTACCCTATTAATTGATATTATCGCTTGTAGTTATATACTTTACTTTTCAAACATGAAAGAAGGGCTACCTCGTTTATTTTGGATCATATTATCTGTTGGAGCTCTCTCTTATTTTATCGGTGATATAGTCGTTGCCTATCAGCGTTTAATTGTAAAGGACTTCTATACGTTCGTTGATCCATCTGACTTTTTTTACTTACTTTTTTTAGTTAGTTTTGCCTTTGCCTTTCTATACGAAATCATTTACAACCGAGATTTATTAGAAAAACTTTTTATGCTATGTGATATTTGTATTATCGTTACAGCTCAATTTACTTTAAGTTACTACTTACTTATTGAACGAACCATTCACATCTTTACAACATCCTATATCGACATATTTGTTCAACTTACCTATCCAATGGCTGATTTACTCTTTCTCTTAATAGGAATCAATCTTTTATTCAAACCACTATCCTTATTACCTAAAAAGGTTGGTGCGCTTCTTGGCAGTGCTTTAATTTTATATGCTACTACCGATGCGATTTATGCTTATATAAAATACTTCATACCAGAGTATTCTATGTTTACAGTTACTCCTTTCTATCAAGTAACCTTAGTACTAGTAGCAATTGCCTGTATTCTCCATACAAAAGAACCTGAAAAACAAGAACAAGTACTACTAACACTTAAAATTGGTGAAGCAATCCGATTATCATTACCGTATATTTCGGTAGTAATGCTTATTGTTTTTATATTAGTCGAATACGTTTTTACGCCTATTATAGTAATCGGACTTATAATAACTTTCTCTTTCGTTCTCATACGTCATAGTTTAGTTCGAAAACAAAATAAAATATTATTGCTTGCTCAAATGCAATTCAACTCAGAACTCGAGAAACAAATTGAACTACGTACAGAAGATTTAGTAGAACAGAAAAATGAACTCTATCATAATCAACAAATGTTTAAATCTTTATACGAGCATCATCCAGATCCAATCTTCACATTAGATTTGTACGGTAATTTTCTCAAAGTAAATAACGCTGGTACTACTTTACTTGGTTATCAAACGAATGAATTATTAAATCAGCCTTACTATTCACTCATATACGAAGAAGATTTAGAAGAAATGATTAACGCCTTTCATCGTGTAAAAAAGGGATATTCTATCTCTTTAGAAATACGGGCGTACCATAAAAACAGAGATATTTACTACTTGCACGTTACCGCCGTACCGATCTTTTTAAAAGAGAAAATTTCTGGGGTTTATTTAATGATTAAAGATATTACGGAAAGCAAACAACAACAAGAACAAATTAATTTCCTAGCATACCATGATACTTTAACAGAGCTTGCAAATCGTCGTGCATTTCATCAACATTTAGAACAGGCAATTGCACGAGCAAAAGTATCGAAAAAGTCTTTTGCTGTTATGTTTCTCGACCTAGACCGTTTTAAAGTTATTAATGATACCCTCGGTCATCGAGTAGGAGACCTATTGCTTATCGCAGTAGCAAAAAGGCTCGAAAGAATATCAACATCAAATATGAAACTCGCACGGCTAGCTGGGGATGAGTTCACGATCCTTATCGAAAATTACAAAAAAAAGCCAGATGTCCAAAAAATGGCTGATATGATTGTAGCGGCCATGAATGAGCCATTTGAAATCGAAAATCAACATTTACAAATCTCACCAAGTATCGGAATTGCAATATATCCTGAAGCAGGTGAAGATCCGCTATCCATTTTGCAGCATGCTGATATGGCCATGTACGAAGCAAAGAATAAAGGAAAAAACGGTAGCTCTCTTTACACGAAAGAACTATATAAAAAAATGGAACGAAAAGCTCGAATCGAAAAAGATTTGCCAATCGCTTTAGTAAACAAAGAATTTTATCTCGTTTATCAACCACAAATCGATACGACAACAAATAAAATTATCGGTGCTGAAGCTTTAATACGGTGGAAACACCCGCTATTAGGTGACATTTCACCATGTGAGTTTATTCCAATTGTAGAAGAGACGCCACAAGTAGTCCCACTTGGACATTGGGTATTACAAGAAGCTTGTCTCCAATTAAAAATATGGCATACCTTTGGCTACCAAAATTTAAAAATAAGTGTTAATTTATCTGCAAAAGAGTTCCGGCAAGATCAATTAATCGAAAACATTTCACAAATATTAAACGACGTGCAAGTCGATCCAAAATATGTAACCCTCGAGTTAACAGAAAGAATTGCAATGATTGACGAGAAAGAAACGTTATTGAGACTGAAGCAATTAAAAGAATACGGTATCCAAACTTCCATTGATGACTTCGGTACTGGGTATTCTTCTCTTGCTTATTTATCAATTTTTCCAATCGACACATTAAAAGTACCGAGAGAATTTACACAATTAGCTGATCATCGTCCTGAAGAACGAGCCATCGTTTCTACAATCCTTTCCCTCGCAAATACTTTAAATCTTTCAGTCGTTGCCGAAGGAATTGAAACCGAAAAACAGCTTAAGTTTCTGCAAAAACATAAATGTAAATATATGCAAGGTTACTATTTCAGTAAACCACTTACTAGCAATCAATTTATAAAGTTTCTACAAAAAAACCCCAGTATGAACAAATAATTCATACTGGGGGTTTTATAGTGCTAAATATTTTTCTCATAATATTCTTCTGCGATCTCTTCGTAAAAAGCCGCAGATGTTGTGTAGAAATATGGAATTAACCATAAGAATCCAATCCCTAACGTAATACAACTTAATATAAACCAACCGATAAAACTTAAACATAAAATGAAATACTCCATCTTATGTCCATCCATCATACGACGACTTTCTGTAATAGCTTGGTTCAGTGAATACTCAGGATGATCATTTATAATAAAGTATGTCATCGCATAAGAAAATGATTTAATAATACCTGGAATAACGAACAATAACGTCCATAAGAAAAGATAAAGATTTACTAATAAATATAATAAAAATGATTTTAGAAATCTCTTTCCCTCTGAAAACCAAATGAATACATTACCGATACTAGCTTGATTTTCACGAAGGATATTTAAACCAAGGTAATATCCACCTAAAGTTAACGGTCCAGTAACAAAAAATGTAAGAATATTCGTTGAAAGTGAACCATTTGTTTTTTGCCAACCGAAAATTAAAGAAAATCCCCAATCAACACTAAAACTAAAAGCCGTGATAAGAATTGAAATGAGCAGTGTAGCCCCAACAGCTAATCCCCATTTCCCTTCTAATGAATCTAGTGCTTCTCCTTTTAGATCACTAATCATGCGTAGCCTCGCCTCCTATACACAATAATTCTATTAGTATAGCATGTTCCTATTGAAATTCGCCTTTTGAAATGTAGCGATAAAAGTGTGCTGTCGTTGTACTCATATACGGACTAAGCCAAAGAAATCCTATTCCAAAAGTAAGAAGCGCTAAAACAACCCAGCCTATGAAGCTCAGCCATAAAAGAAACAAATCTAACTTATGACCCCTCATAAGATTCTTACTTTCCTTCATCGCCTGCGAAACACTATATTCTGGATTTTCAATCATCACATAGTACGTCAGTGCATAAGAAAAATACATCACAATCATACCAACAATTGAAATTGCTAATAGTACGAAGAAAGCTATTTTAAACGACAGATTTCCTTCTTCACCTAAGAATATGAATAAACCTGTTAACAACATCGGAATCCATGTACCTGTATATAACAAAATCGCAAGCATTGCCCACATTGTTTTCATCATTCTTTTAAAGCCACGAAATCCTTCGAATAAGTAATCTACTTTAGCATCTTCTCGTTTACTAATCTGTAAAAATACATTTGTATAACCATATGACGTAATCCCATACGATGCGTTACTCAAAATTATCATAATGCAATAAAAAATTCCAAAGGTAATACCCGCTCCAATTGACATCGTTTCCGCTTCAAATGATCCAGTCACACTTACAACTAAAAGAAATATAATAATTCCTGGAATTAATAATATAAGCATTGCAGCCATCGAAACGACATAACTTAAAATAAAATATAAAATCGTTGATCCAACACCTAGTCCCCATTTCCCCTTTAAAGAGTACAATGCTTCTCGTTTCATTTCACCGATCATTGATTCATCCCCTTCATAAAATATAAATTGCTGTACACCTCTACTTATACAAGCATCAATATAATTATACCAGTTTTGTAAAATTATCCATAAAACAAATAAAAAATCCGTAAAGGCAAGGCCCTTACGGATTTTTTTACTTCATATCAGAAACATTTAAACGGTTCACAGCACGTTGTAATGCCATTTCTGCACGTCTAAAGTCAACATGTGCTTGTTTGTCTTGCATACGTTGCTCAGCGCGACGCTTCGCTTCATTTGCACGATGGATATCGATATGGTTTGCTTCTTCAGCAGATGATGATAATACAGTTACTTTATCTGGACGAACTTCGATAAAGCCACCGCTTACTGCTACATAATCAGTGTGTCCACCATTTTTCAGACGAACTGCACTAATTTTTAATGGTGCAACAGTTGGAATGTGACCTGGTAAGATCCCCATTTCCCCACTCTCTGCTTTTACACTTACCATTTCTACTTCTTTTTCGTAAACCGGTCCATCAGGAGTTACAATACTGACTGGAAATGTCTTCATACTTCGTCCCTCCTAAGGCCTTACGCCATCATTTTCTTCGCGTTCTCAATAACTTCTTCAATACTACCAACAAGGCGGAATGCATCTTCTGGAAGGTCATCATATTTTCCTTCTAGAATTTCTTTGAAGCCACTAACTGTATTTTTTACAGGTACGTAAGAACCTTTTTGACCTGTAAACTGCTCAGCTACGTGGAAGTTTTGAGATAAGAAGAATTGAATACGACGAGCACGATGTACAACTAACTTATCTTCTTCAGATAACTCATCCATACCTAAGATAGCGATGATATCTTGAAGTTCTTTGTAACGTTGTAAAGTTTGCTGCACTTGACGTGCTACTTCATAATGCTCTTCTCCTACGATTTCTGGAGAAAGTGCACGAGATGTAGATGCTAATGGATCTACGGCTGGGTAAATACCCATTTGTGTTAAACGACGCTCTAAGTTTGTTGTTGCATCTAAGTGAGCGAATGTTGTAGCTGGTGCTGGGTCAGTATAGTCATCGGCTGGTACATATACCGCTTGGATAGACGTGATAGACCCTTTATTTGTAGATGTAATACGCTCTTGTAATTGACCCATTTCTGTTGCAAGTGTTGGTTGGTAACCTACCGCAGATGGCATACGACCAAGAAGGGCAGATACTTCAGAACCAGCTTGCGTGAAACGGAAGATGTTATCGATGAACAGAAGTACGTCTTGTCCTTGCTCATCACGGAAATGCTCAGCCATTGTTAAACCTGTTAATGCAACACGTTGACGTGCTCCAGGTGGCTCATTCATTTGTCCGAATACCATCGCAGTTTTCTTGATTACGCCAGAATCGCTCATTTCATGGTATAAGTCATTACCCTCACGAGTACGCTCACCTACACCAGCGAATACAGAGATACCACCGTGCTCTTGTGCGATGTTGTTAATTAATTCCTGAATTAATACTGTTTTACCTACGCCGGCACCACCGAATAGGCCGATCTTACCACCCTTAATGTAAGGAGCAAGTAAGTCTACTACTTTAATACCAGTTTCAAGAATTTCTACTTTAGTAGATAATTCTTCGAATGCAGGTGCTTGACGGTGAATTGGATCACGGTGTACATCCGCAGGAAGTTCACCATCTAAGTCAATTGCATCACCTAATACGTTGAATACACGACCAAGTGTTGCATCACCAACTGGTACAGAGATTGCTTTACCAGTATCTTCTACTTCTGTGCCACGAACAAGTCCATCTGTGGAAGACATCGCAACTGTACGAACTGTATCATCACCTAAATGAAGTGCAACTTCAAATGTTAAGTTCATGCTTCCGTTTTCGTTGCTTTGTTTTACCGTAAGGGCGTTGTAGATTTCTGGTAGCTTTCCGCCATCAAACTTAACGTCTACAACCGGACCCATGATTTGCGTAACGCGCCCTTTATTCATCGGGTTCCCTCCTAGCTTTCTTTTAATTAGCCAGCTTTCTAAGCGAAGTCGGCTTTTAATTTTTTATTAGTTTAGCTTACGCGACTCTTTTGAAAGAGCCGCTTCCGCTTTTTATTACTATTCTAACGCTGCTGCTCCACCAACGATTTCCGTAATTTCTTGCGTAATCGCTGCCTGACGCGCACGGTTGAATGAAAGTGTAAGTGAATCGATAACTTCCATTGCGTTGTCTGTAGCACTCTTCATTGCTGTCATACGCGCTGCGTGCTCACTTGCTTTACCATCTAGTAATGCACCGTACACTAAGCTTTCTGCGTATTGTGGCAATAATACTTTTAAAATTTCTTCTTCAGAAGGTTCAAATTCATAAGCTGTCGTCGGTTTGTCAGACGCCACATCAGTAAGCGGTAAAATTTTATTTTCCGTTACTTCTTGTGAAATTTTACTTACGTAATGGTTGTAGTAAATATACAGCTCATCATAAGCACCATCTGCGAACATCGCAATTGCTCGAGAAGCAAGATCTTTAATATCAGTAAATGATGGGTGGTCAGATAATCCAACTACTTCATCAATGATGTTAAAGCCGCGACGTTTTAAATAATCACGTCCTAGTCGTCCAAGTACAATAATTGAATATTGATTTGAATCCATATTATGACGTTCACGAATTACGTTACTTACTGTACGTAATACGTTACTGTTATAACCACCTGCTAGTCCGCGATCAGATGTAATAACGATGTATCCTGTACGCTTTACAGGACGCGCATTTAGCATTGGATGATTAATTCCTTTACTTCCTTGCGCAATGCTCGCTACTACTTCTTGAATCTTTTCCATATACGGAACGAAAGATTTAGCATTTTGCTCTGCACGGTTTAACTTAGATGCAGATACCATCTCCATCGCCTTCGTAATTTGACTCGTTTTCTTTGTCGAGGTAATCTTCGCTTTTATATCGCGTAAAGATGCCACAGGTTTTCACCACCTTTTTTCCGGAAGTTGGCACGATTAGTAAGAATCCTCTTCCTAATCTACGTTGCAAGATATTCTTGCTCATGATTGAAGGAAAAGAATAGGTGCACCTACTCTTTTCCTTTACATAACCGTCAGCAATCTCAGAGTCTGAGATGCCTTATATATTATCTAGCGTCGGCGGCTTGTACGAGCCGCTTCCGCTTTTATTAATCTAGTTCCGCCTCTTAGCCGATGGGGCTGAACAGTCGGCTTCACTTTTATTATTATTCAGAAGCTACGAATACTTTTTTAAATCCATTAATTGCTGCTGCAAATTTGTCGTCATCCGCAAGTTTCTTAGTTGTGCGGATTTCTTCTAATAAGTCAGTCGCATTAGAATCTAACCAAGCATGGAATTCTTCTTCGAAACGAGTGATATCTACTACTGGGATATCATCTAGGAATCCACGTGTTAAAGCGTAAAGAATGATAACTTGTTTCTCTACACGTAACGGTTTGTGTAATCCTTGTTTTAATACCTCAACAGTACGAGCACCACGGTTTAATTTCGCTTGAGTTGCTTTATCAAGGTCAGAACCGAACTGAGCGAACGCTTCTAACTCACGGTAAGATGCAAGGTCAAGACGAAGTGTACCTGATACTTTACTCATTGCTTTAATCTGAGCAGATCCACCTACACGAGATACAGAAGTACCCGCATCGATCGCTGGACGTACGCCAGAGAAGAATAGGTCAGATTGTAAGAAGATTTGTCCATCCGTAATAGAAATTACGTTTGTTGGGATGTATGCTGATACGTCCCCTGCTTGTGTTTCGATGAAAGGTAGTGCAGTTAAAGAACCGCCGCCTCTTGCATCACTTAATTTTGCTGCACGCTCTAATAAGCGAGAATGTAAGTAGAATACATCCCCTGGATAAGCTTCACGACCTGGAGGACGACGTAATAGTAATGACAGCTCACGGTAAGCCGCTGCTTGTTTTGATAAGTCATCATATACTACTAATACGTGTTTACCATTGTACATGAACTCTTCACCCATTGTTACACCAGCATAAGGAGCTAAGTATAATAATGGAGCTGGTTGAGAAGCAGATGCAGTTACAACGATTGTGTACTCTAATGCACCGTGCTTACGTAGTGTTTCTACTACGTTACGTACAGTTGATTCTTTTTGTCCGATAGCTACATAGATACAAATCATATCTTCATCTTTTTGGTTAATGATTGTATCAAGTGCAACTGCTGTTTTACCAGTTTGACGGTCACCGATGATTAACTCACGTTGACCACGGCCAATTGGTACAAGAGCGTCGATCGCTTTAATACCTGTTTGAAGTGGCTCATGAACAGATTTACGATCCATTACACCTGGTGCTGGACTTTCGATTGGACGAGTGTTTGTTGTATTGATTGGGCCTAAACCATCAACTGGTTGACCTAATGGGTTTACAACACGACCAATTAGTTCTTTTCCTACTGGTACTTGCATGATGCGACCAGTACGACGAACTTCGTCACCTTCACGGATTTCTGTGTAAGGTCCTAAAATGATAATACCTACGTTGTTTTCCTCTAAGTTTTGTGCTAGTCCCATAACGCCGTTAGAGAACTCTACAAGCTCACCAGCCATAACGTTATCAAGACCATGAGCACGCGCAATACCGTCACCAACTTGGATAACTGTACCAACATCACTAACTTCGATTTCAGACTGATAGTTCTCGATTTGTTGCTTTATCAGTGCGCTAATTTCTTCAGCTCTGATGCTCATGTGCTTCACCCCTATCTATTCTTCATTAATTCACGCTGAATACGTGCTAATTTTCCTTGTAAACTTCCGTCATAAATGCGATTTCCAATGCGTACTTTAATTCCGCCTAGTAAATCTTCATCTACAACATTTTTCACGCGAATTGCATCTTTTCCCGTTCTCTTTGCAAATGCTTCTGCAATGTTAAGCTTCTCTTCTTCAGATAGAAGACGAATAGAATATACAGTTGCATCCGCTACGTTACGTTCTTCATTAGCAAGAACAACATATTCATCTGCAATTTCAGGTAAGATATCAATACGCTTGTTATCAATTAAAATATATAACGTATTTAAAATTGATTCAGAAACAGATCCGAATACGTTTGCAAGAAACGTTTTCTTCTGCTCTTTTGAAATGTTCGGTTGCGTTAAAAAGCTATGTAGTTCTCCGTTCTTTACATAAACGTTTTGTACAAGGCGTAATTCTTCTTCAAACATTTCTAATACGTGTTTTTCTTTTGCAATTTTAAAAAGAGCGACAGCATAACGTTTTGCTACAATCCCATTGCTCATCGCGCTTCTCCTACTTCTTTAATATAATCGCGAATTAACTTAACTTGATCTTCTTCTTTTAATTCTTTTTCAATTACTTTAGAAGCAATTTGAACAGATAAAGAAGCGACTTGTTCTTGTAAAGCAGCAATCGCTTGCTCTTTTTCGCGTTGAATTTCTTGTACAGCAGATGCTTTAATTGATTCTGCTTCTTCTTTCGCAGCAGCAACAATAACATCCTTTTGATCTACAGCTTGTTTTTTCGCTCTTTCGATTAACTCTTGTGCTTCAACACGTGATTGTTTTAACATTTCACGTTGTTCTTCTACTAACTTCTTCGCTTCAGCGTTACTTCTTTCTGCAGCGTCGATTTCATTAGTAACATGCTCTTCACGTTCTTTCATAATTCCCATTAAAGGACCCCACGCAAATTTGCGTAGCATTACTAATAGAATTAAGAAAATGAACAATGTATAAGCAATCGTTCCAAATGGAATGGCAGCTCCTAATAATAAAGTTGGCACAAGGATTCACTCCCTTCAAAATATCTAAATTGATCATATGAAAAAAAAAGACATACGTTTCGTTCATAAAGCAATGGCGAAGAAAGTTCGGAAAAACACTCTTCGCCATCTATGTAAGGGGAGTCTCCCTTATTTGTTCATTACGATGAATGCAATAACTACACCGATGATTGGAAGTGCCTCAACTAAAGCAACCCCGATGAACATAATTGTTTGAAGTGCGCCTTTTAATTCTGGTTGACGAGCAACACCTTCGATTGTACGTGATACGATAAGACCGTTACCAATACCTGCACCTAATGCTGATAAACCAATTGCAATTGCAGCTGCGATTACACCTAAACTCATTTAATTTGTCCTCCTTTGTATTATAAAAAAATAAATTTTTTCTTACTTAAATTATATTAATGGTCATGACTTACTTTATGAGCCATATAAACCATCGTTAACATAACGAAAATAAATGCTTGGATTGATCCAACGAATACACTGAATCCCATCCATGCTAACATTGGTACAAGCGCACCTAATGCTCCAAGGAATGATGCCCCGCCTAACTTAGCAAGTAATCCTAATAAGATCTCACCTGCATAAATGTTACCGAATAAACGAAGACCTAACGTTAATGTGTTAGCAAACTCCTCAATAACCTTTAATGGGAATAAGAATTTCATAGGTTGGAAATAACCTTTAACATACTCTTTCGTACCCTTCATCTTAATTCCATAATAATGGGTGAGGGTAACTACCATCACGGCTAATGTTAATGTAACTGCTGGATCAGACGTTGGTGACCTCCACCATGCAATATGTTCGCCAGCTTCAGTTGCTGAATACATGAATGGTAAACCAAGGAAGTTCGATACGATGATAAACATGATAAGCGTAACGCCAAGCGTTAAGAAACGTCCACCTGTTTTCCAGTCCATCGTACTATTGATAATCCCTTTCACGAAGTCAAACACCCATTCCATGAAGTTTTGCATCCCGGTTGGGCGAAGGGCTAAGCTGCGAGTTCCGATAACAGCGATTAAGAAAACAATAACTGCTGCTACAGTAACCATCATAACTGATGACAAATCGAACGTTAAACCTAGAAATTCAACTAATTTACCGTGTTCCACTAGTAATTCACCTCTCTTCCCTGCTCTTATACTCTAAATAAAGAAAATCTATGATCATGACAAGGTATCCTGTCAGCAATCCTACACCTAAGCCCCACATCGCAATTAACTCTTGATATTTGGCTGCAAATAAAATTAATAACCCAATCGTGGCGAATCTTGAATATGTACTTACAGCTGTCGCCTTAAACTTCACGTTTTCTCCATTTGTTACGCGATCTAACAGCTTGTCTGTTCTACGTGCAATGATGCGCAAACTAAGAAAACTGAAAATCGTTCCGATAATCAGCCCAAGAAATACATCCTTGTAAGAGGTAAATCCCCATCCTAGCACTAGAAGCGCAAGCAAGTAGTACATATATTTCTTTTGTCTTTGGACAAGTCCATGTACGTCTATCATCATTGCTCTCCCGAATAGTAATGTCGAATGAGTCGAATCATTGCGTATACCCCTGTTCCTAACCCGAGTAATAACCCTATAATAAGAAACAATGGAAACGTTCCAACCTTATTATCAATCCACTGCCCACCAAAGATTCCAACAAGTATAGAACCGACTAACTGAGCAAGAATTCCTGACATTAAAGCATATGCTTTTATATGGCTGCGATCGTTTTTTTGCAAGGATTCATCCCTCCAATATGTAACCCTCATTCACGATGTGTTAATAATAACTCATTTTTTTGCATAAATCCTATACAAAACAAAAAGTTTACATTTTCGTCACGGAATAGATGTAATTTTGTCACTGAAAGCCCTACCATCTATCCCCGTTGTTAGCATACAATAGGGTATTAACAGTGTCAACGAGAAATCGTAAAAAATCTAAAAATTTGAGTATTAGGCATTTCCTCCCAAAAATGAAAACGTTCCCCTTCTAAATACTGGTTACATATATGCAATTTCTAACAGTTTTCTCTTTATAATAGAAGGAAATGTTCACAAGTTTGTCACTATTATATTTTCGAGATATAACGCTTTCCTTCCATAATATAGTGTTCCTCAGACGTAAGACTTCTATATTATATGTGATGTGTATGCAACTTATGTTGTATATACGATGTATATTTATCCTCCCCCTCCCCTACTTGCTTGCAGCAAAAAAAAACGAGCAGGGGAATCTCCCCTGCTCGTCAGTTGTCTTACTTCGTTCCGAATAAACGGTCACCAGCATCACCAAGACCTGGTACTACATATCCGTGGTCATTTAATTTCTCATCTAATGCTGCTACATAAATATCAACATCAGGATGTTCTTCTTGTACTACTTTTACCCCTTCTGGAGCTGCAACGATACACATTAATTTAATTTGTTTCGCACCGCGCTTTTTCAGAGAGTTAATCGCTTCAGCCGCAGAACCACCTGTTGCTAGCATCGGATCTAGTACGATAAAGTCGCGCTCTTCTACATCCGTTGGAAGTTTCACATAGTATTCTACCGGTTGCAATGTTTTAGGGTCACGGTATAAACCAACGTGTCCTACTTTTGCTGCTGGAATTAATTTCAGAATTCCATCAACCATTCCTAAACCTGCACGTAAAATCGGAATTAAACCAAGTTTTTTACCAGCGATCACTTTTGTTGTCGCTTTGCTTACAGGCGTTTCAATTTCGATGTCCTTAAGCGGAAGGTCGCGAGTAATTTCGAAAGCCATTAAGCTTGCTACTTCGTCCACTAATTCACGAAAATCTTTCGTACCTGTATTCTTATCGCGAATATATGTAATCTTATGTTGAATTAACGGGTGATCAAATACATACAGTTTTCCCATGTGAATCTCTCCTTTAGATGATATTCATGCGTTTGCACGCTTTTTTACACTATTTACGATTGTAAAGAAAACGCTACTAATATTCAAGGGCAAATTTGGCAAAATCATGATTTTACGATGAATCTATCTAGTATCTTTACCAATTATGGGAGCTGTATCCTTCATTATATCGCCAAAATTTATTCATCATTTGTATACATACTTTAAAAATAATATATGTCCACAAAAAAGACCGCCAAAACAATTAAGTCTCGGCAGTCTTCTTCAATCTATTATAGATTTGGATACATTGGGAATTTGCTAGTTAACGCTTCTACACGCTTACGTACTTCTTCTAATGCAGCTTCATTTTCATGATTTTTTAATGTATAAGCAATAAGTGACGCAATTTCATCCATTTCTTCTAAACCGAAACCACGAGATGTTACAGCTGCTGTACCGATACGTACACCACTTGTTACAAATGGGCTTGCTGTTTCAAATGGAATTGTATTTTTGTTCACTGTAATACCAACTTCATCTAATACGTGCTCTGCTACTTTACCTGTGATTTCTAAGTTACGAACATCAATCAAGATTAAGTGATTGTCTGTTCCGCCAGAAACAAGTGTAAGTCCTTCTTTTTGAAGACCTTCAGCTAAGCGATTCGCATTGTTAATGATATTTTGTGCATATGTTTTGAAATCATCTTGAAGTGCTTCACCAAACGCAACAGCTTTTGCAGCGATTACGTGCATAAGTGGACCACCTTGAATACCAGGGAAGATTGATTTATCAATTTGTTTTGCAAATTGCTCTTCACATAAAATCATACCACCACGCGGGCCACGTAACGTTTTATGTGTTGTCGTTGTAACGAAATGTGCATGTGGTACTGGATTCGGATGTAAACCAGCAGCTACTAAACCAGCGATATGTGCCATATCAACCATTAAATAAGCGCCCACTTCATCTGCAATCTCACGGAATCGCTTGAAATCGATAACACGAGGGTATGCACTTGCACCTGCAACGATTAATTTTGGTTTATGTTCTTTCGCTTTTGCTAATACATCATCGTAATTAATACGGTGAGAGTCAGCATCCACGCCATATTCTACGAAATTATATTGTACTCCACTGAAGTTAACAGGGCTTCCGTGTGTTAAGTGACCACCATGAGATAAATTCATACCAAGTACTGTATCGCCTTGCTCTAAAATCGTGAAGTATACTGCCATGTTCGCTTGTGCACCAGAGTGTGGTTGAACATTTACGTGCTCTGCGCCGAAAATTTCTTTCACGCGATCACGTGCGATATCTTCTACTACGTCTACGTGTTCACAGCCACCATAATAACGTTTTCCAGGATATCCTTCAGCATACTTATTCGTTAAAACAGAACCTTGCGCCTCCATTACTGCTTCACTTACGAAGTTTTCCGAAGCAATTAACTCAATCTTCGAACGCTGTCTTCCTAGTTCTGCCTCAATTGCAGCAAATACCTTTTCATCTTGACGTTTTAAATGATCCACCAAAATCCCCCTTTTCTGAACGAATTACATCAATTCCCAACAGTTTTTTCTTATTTATTCAGAAAAAACGAAAATTCAGGTTGTAATTCTTTCGAACCTTCATGTTTTCAACTACATTCTAACATGACTTTCTATATCATAAAAGAAAAAAAAGACCGAAAATCGGTCTTTTCTTTCTTCTACTATAAAGTCAGACAACATACCTTTTATCTTATGATAAACAGCTACTATATGACTTCCTAATTTCTCATATTTAACTGCAAGTGGTAGTCTCTTCCGCCACCGCGTAAACAGCACGTGCTCCACCTATTAGTTTTCCACGTGTTTTGGCCATCGTTACATGTGCACTTCCAATTGCCTTCACACTTGTACGAACCGGAACAGCTACATGTTTTAAATGCATACCAATAAACGTATCACCAATATCCATTCCTGCATCTGCTTTAATAAACTCAACTACTACCGGATCTTTCAAATTGTGATACGCATATGTCCCCAATGCACCACCTGCTGATCTAACAGGCGCAACTGTTACAATTTCAAATTGATATTTTATCGCTACTTCTCTCTCAACCACTAAAGCACGGTTTAAATGCTCACAACATTGAAACGCTAATTCAATACCTGTTTGCTCTTGAAATTGTTTTAACTCAGAAAAAATCGCCTCTGCTACTTCCATCGTTCCTGATGTTCCAATTCTTTCGCCTAGCACTTCACTCGTGCTACAACCCACTACAAAAATTTGACCGCTTTGTAATGAAGCTTGTTCTTGGAAATCAGAAAGCGACATTTGTAGCTGTTCTCTTACCTTTACGATTTCTGTCATTACGCCTCTTCCTTTCACAGGTTGGTTCACCAAATTATATTTCACACTACTGATAGTTAGAATGTATTACTTTGTTTCGTATGTTTTAATTTTTCCTACGCGGTTTTCGTGACGACCACCTTCATAGTCAGTTGTTAACCAGATTTTCGCGATATCACGCGCTAGACCAGCACCAATTACACGCTCGCCCATTGCTAGCATGTTAGTGTCATTATGCTCTCTCGTTGCTTTCGCGCTGAAAGTATCATGCACTAACGCACAACGGATACCATTTACTTTGTTTGCTGCGATTGACATACCAATGCCTGTCCCACAAACTAAAATACCACGATCCACTTCACCATTCGCTACCATTTCAGCTGCTGGAAACGCAAAGTCAGGGTAATCAACAGAACCAGCTTCACATTCACAACCTAAATCAACATATTCAATATTTAACTCTTCTAATAAATTTACAAGTTCTTTGCGGATATTCATACCGCCGTGATCAGATGCTATTACTACTTTCATTTTTACCCCTCCAAAGTTTCAATCAATTATCTTCATTTCACACTCGCTACCTCAATAGGACGAAGTGATCTCCAATATCGTATTATACACGAAACATCAACCTACCGAATGTTTTTTCAGTAAAGTTTGTACAAGTTTTTCCATCTCATCTAACGTTTCTTTATAAATAGAAAGCGAGCCTCCAAATGGATCTGAAATGTCCTTGCCTATACCTTCAGTTAATCCATATAACGTATTCAATTTCTTTTCAACACTCGGATAATGCCCAAGTACAATTTGTTTATGATTTTCTGTCATCGTTACGACAATATCAGCCCAATCAAGCAAAGTTTCGTTTACTTGCTGCGCGGTATGGTCAATTGAAATCCCTTTTTCAGCTAAAGCTTCCTTCGCATGTACCGATGCATCGCTCCCAGGATAGGCGAAAACACCGGCAGATTGTACTTCAAACCTATCTCCTCCGTGATGACGAAGCAACGCCTCAGCCATTGGACTACGACATGTATTGCCAGTACAAACAAATAATACTCGTTTCATCCAAACCCACCCCTATATTCGATTTCTTACCACTCATCATAACTTACATTAGAATAGAACAAAAGAAATGTGAATATACAAAAGGCGCATTTCTCTTATATTTTTTCTAAGAAAAATGCGCCTTATCCACATATATGTGAAACCCTATTTCCAAGTGCCCAGAGTATTTTAACATACCTACTGAATATGCAACAAAAATAAGGAATCCATTTCATACGAAACGGATTCCTCTTATACAGCAATTATTTCATTGTAACTTTCATTACTTCTGTTGAACCTTTTGTAGCTGTTACGCCTACAGTTGTCTTAATAGACTCAGCTGCATCTGTGTTTGTAATAACGATTGGAGTAATTGTGCTTTTCGCTTTTTCACGGATTAATTCTAAGTCGAATGAGATTAATTTATCTCCAGCTTTTACAGCTTGGCCTTCAGAAACGTGAGCTTCGAAACCTTCGCCTTCCATTTTTACAGTTTCTAATCCAACGTGGATTAAAATTTCTGTGCCATTTTTCGCTTTAATTCCGATAGCATGTTTTGTGTGGAATAATTGTACGATTTCACCATCAACTGGAGATACAACTACACCTTCAGTAGGATCGATTGCAACACCGTCACCCATCATACGACCAGCGAATACTGGATCTGGTACTTCTTCAATATTTTTCACTGCTCCAGTTAATGGAGCTACGATTGTTTCTTCATTTGTTTTTGAACCAAGACCGAATAATTTTTTAAACATAGGATAGTCCTCCTTATAATTTACCTAAAAGTTTATAGGGCAATCCCTAGTAAAGCTCGGGATACATGTAAGACTTCATACTTCGAATATTATACTGTAAAAACGCTTTCGAAATAAATTACGTCATTACTAATAGACTCTTATTGTAGCGCTTCACAAAATTCCAGTCAATTCTGATTGTCTGAATAACAATAAGAAGTTAACTTCTATTTATATTTTCTCTTTTTTTGCCCAACTTGTCTAGAGGTCTTTACCACATTTTATTTTTTGTTGTTAATTTGTAAAATTTAATTCAAACTTTTTTCAAAATCCACTTGACTAAAGTAAGTAACTATTTTATTATTACTTACGTAAGGTAAGTTAATAACTTTTAGGAGGTTTTTAAAAATGATGGATTTCGGTCTACTTATTATTCGTCTTATTATAGGAATTACATTCATGGGTCATGGCGCTCAAAAATTATTTGGTTGGTTCGGCGGTTACGGTTTAAAAGGAACAGGTGGCTGGATGGAGTCAATCGGTTTACGCCCTGGTGTATTTATGGCATTTATGGCTGGCGCAACTGAATTACTAGGTGGTTTCTTATTCGCATCAGGTATTTTCATTGTAGTTGGTTCATTATTTATCGTTGGAACAATGTTAATGGCTATCTTCACTGTTCACGGAAAAAATGGTTACTGGGTAACACAAAATGGATATGAATATAACTTAATGTTAATCGCTGTTGCTGTTGGTGTAGCTTTAATCGGACCTGGCGCATACGTTTTACTTTAATTTTTATCTCAGATTTGAGATTCTTGAAAAAGAACTTACTTCATTACAATTGAAGTAAGTTCTTTTTATGAAACAAAATATTATTTCCAGCAGGATTTTCTCATCGTTATCTTGTAAACAAACAATAAGTATTCATATTTAGAAAGGGGATTACAAGCATGTTATCCATTAATCCAAATGAACAAACTGAAAAAGATAATTACAAATTACTTACTGGAAGTATCATCCCTCGCCCTGTCGCATTCGTTACTTCTTTAACAAAAGACGGTGTATTAAACGGCGCACCATATAGTTATTTTAATATTGTCGCTGCTAATCCACCACTTATCTCAGTATCTGTACAACGAAAAGCCGGAGAAAGAAAGGACACTTCCCGAAACGCAATTGAAAAAGGTGAATTTGTCGTACATATTTCTGACGAATCATATGTAGCAGCAATTAATGAAACAGCAGCTAATCTCCCGCCAAATGAAAGTGAAATTGAACTAGCAAAACTAACACCAATTGAAAGTGAAGTCATCTCCGTTCCAGGTGTAAAAGAAGCAAATATTCGAATGGAATGCGTATTAGAACGTGCAATTCCACTTGGTGGAACAGAAGACTCACCAGCTTGTGATCTACTAATTGGACGCGTCGTTCGTTTCCACGTTGCCGAACATCTATATGAAAAAGGGCGCATTCACGCAGAAGGACTCAAACCAATAAGCCGCCTAGCAGGACACAACTATGCAAAATTAGGAGAACAATTTGAATTAGTTAGGCCAGTTTAAAAGCGAAAGCGGCTCGCTCATGGGAGGGGGATGGAGCTTCTGACGTAGAGGCGCTTTTTGCCTCGCAGGAAGACGCGAAGCCACCGACCATTCTAGCCGCTGGAACTGGATAATATCTAAAAGCGGAAGCGGCTCGCTCAGAATCGATTCCTGCCATCACTTAAACATAAAAACCCCCTGCTTTTTAGCAGGGGATTTTTATCATTGTAATTCTTCCTTCTTTTCCTCTAAAGTAGGCAGTTTTTCTTTTTTCGGTTTCCCTAGCTTAATTACGAAGAAGTATAGGGAAAGCAGTGTAATAAGAAAAACAATTAAAAACGGGTACGGAGAGTAAAAGGCACGTGCCGCCTCAGTCTTTCCCGCAACAAATTTCAATGACTCAATATCTAAAAACTCAGCAAACATTTGTACACCGAGCATACTAAACCAAAAAACAAAAAAACTAATAATAACACCAAAAACTTGCTTCAATCTCGTCATTCATCTCATCCTTTCTATATCTGTAATTTTTAGTGCAATAAATATAGTACCAACAAAATATTCACAGAAAGGAACCATCTCACCATTCACGAATTAACTTAATACAACCTAACATCGAAATTTGCAAAATAATACCCCAAATTATAAGTATTCTTAGCCATCGAGGAAAGAAGGTTAAAAACTTAACATACCATTCCAATAGCTTGTTCATAATTCCCTCCCACATAAAATTATATAGGAAAAAGGATATATAATCCAAATCCAACCAAAATGATACCACCTACTATCTCACCATATGTACCGAGCATATCTTTCGCATGTCTCCCAATTAATAAACCAATCCACGCTAATAACATGCTAACAAATCCAAAAAGTAATATTGTAATGATTGTTTGTGCCCCATAAATACCAAGACTAAGCCCTACTGAGAAACTATCTATACTAACGCCAAATGCAAATACGAATAAGCTAATTCCAATAGGGGCAGTTCTAGTCTCTTCATTTTGTAAAATGGTCGAATATACGATATAAAAACCTAGTCCGATTAATAAAATAGCACCCGCAAAATGTGCAATATCTCCATATTTCTCTGATAAAAAACGACCTAGTACCATTCCTATAAACGGCATAATAATATGAAATATCCCTATCGTCATACCAATATACAGGATTTGTCTTAACTTTAGGGGCATCATCCCCATACCAAGACTCACCGAGAACGCATCCATCCCTAAGGCGAATGCCATAATTATTAAAGGTATTAGCTGTTCAAACGTCATTCATGCCCCTCCTTGGACGTGCTACTTCACAATATGCTTATCCAAGGAGAAATATTCTGTTTGCTAATCGTACCTTATCATTCAATAATAATATGATGTCCTGCCGCTTTTGTTAAACGATTCATAATAGCATTTCCTATTCCTTCATTAGGGAACGACTCACTAAAAATAACATCCACTTCACTTGCATCAAATGTTCTAAGTACATCATATAATTTAGTCGCAACGCTAGCTAAGTCACTTCGAACACCACAAGATAATATAACATCTGCGCTATATACATGCTGATACTCTTCCGTCGTTAATACGCCTACTTTAAATCCTTCTTCCTTTTTCTCATCTACAAGATGCTGAATAAACTCACGTGAGCCCTCAACAATACTAAGTGGTGCTTTCGGCGCATAATGTGTGTATTTCATTCCAGGTGATTTCGGTTTTTCCTTCTCATCCTTTAAAGCTGGATCTAAAGAAACGGTACCTATCACTGCTTCTAATTGTTCTTTCGTAATCCCACCTGGACGTAATATTGTTGGAACCGCGCTTGTACAATCAATTACAGTTGATTCAACGCCTACTCCAGTTGCACCACCATCAACAATACCTGCAATCTTCCCATTCAAATCTTCATATACGTGAGAAGCTAATGTTGGACTTGGACGCCCTGAACGATTCGCACTTGGTGCCGCAACAGGTACATTCGCCTCTTCAATAAGAGCAAGTGCAATTGGATGATCAGGCATTCTTACTCCAACCGTATTAAGTCCTGCGGTCACCTTCTCTGAAATCCCTTCTTTTCTCGGCAAAATAATTGTTAATGGCCCTGGCCAAAAATGCGCCATTAACTTCTCTGCAACTGGTGGAATTTCTTTCACAATGCCATCTAACTGAGATTTTGTACCTATGTGGACAATGAGTGGATTATCACTCGGTCTTCCTTTCGCTTCGAAAATTTTTGCGATTGCTTCATCATCCATCGCGTTTGCACCTAACCCATAGACTGTTTCCGTAGGGAAAGCAACCGCCTCATTTTCTCTTAATAATTTTGCTGCTTCTTGTAACTGTGGATAATATTTTTTTCTTTCCACAACATTATCCACAACCCACATATTTGTATGCATTTTTTTCCACGTCCTTTTCTACCCTTAAATACTTGTCTATTTTTAGTTTACTATGAGATTTATCCAAAAGACAAACAAGGTTTATCCACAAAATGTGGATAAACCTTGTTAATCCGTGGATAACTTTGTGAATAGCTGACAATTTAGTATTATTGCATTCTGCTCTTTTATATTTTTACAAAAATGTTCTAACTGTTGAATTCCCTCTGGAACCTCATCCTTTTCTATAGTAAAAAAGTCAAAGAACTGAAAGATTGGTACAGATTGTGGATGGTTTGTTAGTAAGTACAATTGTTGAACACTTTTTTCTTTCATATACTGCAAAAACATTTCAAAAAAATATAAGAAAGTCTGTTTATCCACATGAGGTGTGAATAAACAAGAACGAATAAGTACATCTTCCCCACTTTGTTCATAACCAATTACAGCTCGTATTTCTTCCGCCTCTTCCAAAATCATAAATTGTGCGTACAACTCATTTATTTTATCATCTTTTTTATTAGCTTGTCCGAAAAAAGAATGTAATCTTTCCACATCTGCCTTCGTAGCAAAATACACTTTCTTCATAATAAATCCCTCCTCATTTTTATATATGAGGAGGGATTTATTAATAGTACTATTTAGAGAATAAAGATGTAAAAGCTTCTACAATAAACAATTTAACTTCTGGCTTTTCTTCTTCCTCTTCTACTTTTACATACTCATTTTGCTTTTCTTGTTTTTTCTCCACAGGTTTCTCCACTTTTTCCACAGTTTTTGTTTCTTCTTTGCTTACAGGCTGCTCTTCGACTTTTGTTTCATTTTTTACTACTTTCTTTTCAGAAGATGTTACTTTTTTTACTACTTCCTGTTTTACAACTTTCGTTTCTTTTACCTTATCCACTTTCTTCTCTTCTGTATTTACTACTTCCTCATCTAGTTGTTTCACCTGCTCCTCTTCAGGAGATTCCGCCTTCACAACGTGCTCTTCTTTTCTTACAGCTGTCCCACTCGAAAAATCTAAGAAACACATTGGTGGAAATAATACACACCACCAGTTCGCCCCTTCACCTTCTCCAATTGTAATCAATACCGCTTCATATTCTCCTGCTGGATAAATAAAATTCCCATATACCTTTGTAGGAAACTTTACATTCTTACTAAATTTCACTTGAAATGATTCTTTACTTCCTTCTCTTTTTAACGTATTTTCCACCGTTTTCTCGATTTCTGGAATATGACTTTGAATTACTTTGCGCGCCTCTTCAAATGAAGTTAAATCCGCTACCCATCCATCAATTTGTGCTTTTACTTCATCACGCACTTTACGCTTTAATGCCTGATCTTTATCTGAATCACTATTTGCTAAAATGCGTAATCGAACGGCCTCTTTCGGAATAACTGAAGGCCCTTTTGCATCAGCTTTCATATATCCAAACTGCACAAGTAACTGTGCACCAATTAATAGTATAAGAAGATAAGCAATAACTTGTTTTTTCATTTCCTCCACCGTCCCCTCTACAAACAGTGTGGACAGACTTTCATATTTCTAAACTATTAAATTCAAAATCTATATGAATTTTCCCACAAAAAAATGGAGTAAGGTGTGAACCTTACTCCATCTCTGCAAATACCATACGGTCTTTTCCGTTAATATCAAAAACAACCTCAACATGGGCATGTGGAAAAGCTTGTTGTAACAATCTTTTTACATCCTCACCTTGTCCTACTCCAATTTCAAACGCTACAATTGCTTTCTCCTGCAACACATTCGGCAATTCTTCCATAAAACGGCGATAAAAATCTAATCCGTCTTCTCCACCAACAAGCGCTCTCTTCGGCTCATGCTCTTTCACAACAGGAGAAAGACCACGCCAATCCTCTTCCGGTATATATGGAGGATTTGAAACAACAACATCTAGCTTTTGACCCGTTTTATCAAATGGTGACAATAAATCACCGTGATAGAACGTTACTTCTGCACCTAAAGCTTTTGCATTTTCTTTTGCAACTTCAATCGACTCTTGTGCAATATCTACTGTATACACGTGGAGATTTTTATTTTCTAAAGCAAGCGTAATAGAAATCGCTCCACTACCTGTGCCTATATCTGCTACATGTAGTTCCTTGTCGCCAAAATGGCGCTCAATTCTTTCTAATACTCCTACTATAAGCTCTTCTGTTTCCGGTCTTGGTATTAATACTTCTTCATTCACAAAGAACGACCGGCCATAAAACATTTCATAACCAATCATATATTGAATAGGAATACCTTCTACATGCTTGTGGATAAACTCCGTAAAGCTTGCCTCTTGTTCCTCATTTATTTCTTCACGCATATTCATAAGTAATCCTGTTCTGTTCATCTTTAATACATGACAAAGGACAATTTCTCCCGCATTTTCATCTCGTCCATTTTCCTGTAAAAAAGAAGAAGCCCATTTCAGGGCTTCATAGACACGCATTACTCAGCTGCCTCCATCCTTTGAGCCTGATCTTCCATCACTAAGGCATTGATGAAATCATCTAACTTACCTTGTAAGATTTGATCTAGCTTTTGAATCGTTAAACCGATTCGATGGTCTGTAACACGGTTTTGCGGGAAGTTATACGTACGAATACGCTCTGAACGATCACCCGTACCAACAGCTTGTTTACGGTTTTGATCATATTCAGCTTGTGCTTCTTGTCTAAACTTATCATAAACACGTGCGCGTAATACTTTCATCGCTTTTTCTTTATTCTTAATTTGTGATTTCTCATCCTGACAAGATACAACTACACCAGTCGGTAAATGCGTTAAACGTACCGCTGACATCGTTGTATTAACACTTTGTCCACCAGGACCACTAGAAGCGAATGTATCAACACGAACATCTTTCTCGTGAATGTCGATTTCTACTTCTTCTGCCTCTGGTAATACAGCTACAGTTGCTGTAGATGTATGAATACGTCCACCAGATTCCGTTTCAGGAACACGTTGTACACGGTGAGCACCATTCTCGAATTTCAGCTTCGCGAAAGCACCTTTACCGTTAATCATAAAGATAATCTCTTTATATCCACCTAACTCTGTATAGCTAGCCTCGATAATTTCTGTTTTCCAACCTTGAACCTCAGCATAACGGCTATACATGCGGTATAAGTCACCAGCAAATAAAGCGGCCTCGTCGCCACCAGCAGCCCCACGAACCTCAACGATAACGTTCTTATCATCATTAGGGTCCTTTGGAACTAGTAAAATTTTCAGACGTTCTGATAACGTTTTTTCTTGTGATTCTAACTCAGAAACCTCTTCTTTTACCATGTCACGCATTTCTGCGTCTAACTTCTCTTCTAACATTGCTTTCGCATCTTTTAATTGCTCACGAACATCCTTATACTCACGATACACCTCTACCGTTTCCTGTATATCAGACTGTTCCTTTGAATATTCACGAAGTTTATTTGTATCGCTAATAACCTCTGGGTCACTTAACAATTCATTTAACTTCTCATAACGATTTTCTACAGCTTGCAAACGATCTAACACATCATTCACCTCTACATCCTAGTATCTAATACAAATAGTATATGGTACTTACTCAAAAAAACGCAAATTATATTTAAAAGTGGCGGTGGCTCTTTCAGCTCTGACCAGCTAAGGTTCTTTCGACCTAAAGGTGCTTTTTACCTTTTGGGCGGAAGGTTCTTAGATGCGAAGAGCTAGCCACCAGAACTAGATATATTTAAAAGCGTAAGCGGCTCACACCAACCACACTCTCTATTCTGAAAAAAACCCGCCTTGCGCAGCGAGTTTTACTTATCTTTGTTTGTAGGAACTGCATGACAATGACGACAGCGTGGCTCATACGATTCTGAAGCCCCAACTAAAATAATCGGATCATCAAATGCCGCTGGTTCTCCATCAATTAATCGTTGTGTACGACTTGCCGGAGATCCACATGCAGAACATACTGCTTGTAGCTTTGTTACATGTTCAGCAATCGCCATCAGCTGAGGAACTTGTCCAAATGGTAGACCACGGAAATCTTGGTCTAAACCAGCTACAATGACACGATAGCCACGATTTGCCAATACTTGCACCACTTCCACAATGTCCCCATCAAAGAATTGTACCTCATCGATTGCAATTACATCCATATCTTCAGTGATATGTTCAAATATATCTTTTGAAGCTGAAACAGGAACTGCTTTTACCTTTAATCCGTTATGTGATACAACGTCTTCTTCACTATAGCGATTATCAATACATGGTTTAAATACAATTGCATGTTGTTTCGCAAATTGCGTACGGCGCACACGGCGGATTAACTCTTCTGATTTACCAGAAAACATACTACCGCAAATCACTTCAATCCAGCCATTTTGATTTATTAAGTACATGAAGCTCTCCTTTCATCTACTTTTTAGTTAAAAGTAGGGTAAAGGTATAATATTTTCACAAAAAAAACAGACAAGCGAATACATACACTTGCCTGTTTTATGTTTTTATTACTTGATACCGTATTTCTTATTGAAGCGATCAACGCGTCCGTCTGCAGTAGCAAACTTCTGACGTCCAGTGTAGAATGGGTGAGAATCAGAACTGATCTCAACTTTTAGTAATGGATAAGTGTTACCATCTTCCCACTCAACAGTTTCGCTAGAGCCTTTAGTAGACCCGCTTAAGAATTTGAAGCCTGTGTTTGTGTCCATGAATACAACTTTCTTGTAATCTGGGTGAATTCCTGCTTTCATTCTTTTCATCTCCTTCCGCCCTGAATCATTTTCGAAACAGAGTTTTTCATCTTCAGCTGCATACACAACTATATTGATGAAACACATATGATGAAATTATAACAAGGCTAACTTCATTTTGCAACTACCTGTTTTTGTCTTTTGAAATTTAAAGTGTAGACGGCTCGTTTAGCTCTGACTGGCTAAGGTTCTCTCGCACAAAAGGTGCTTTTTACCTTTAGTGCGGGAGGTTCTTAGACACGAAGAGCTAGCCGTCGGAACTAGATACAATTTAAAAGCAGAAGCGGCTCGTTCAAAATGGGAGGGGATGGAGCTTCTGACGTAGAGGTGCTTTTTACCTCGTAGGAAGACGCGAAGCCACCTACCATTCTAGCCGCTGGAGCTAGATATCATCTTAAAGTGGAGGCGGTTCGTTCTGCTCTGACCAGCTAAGGTTCTCCCACTTATTTCTCTCTTTAATATCACCTAAAAGGCATAAAAAACTCGCTTACTATAAAATAAGCGAGTCCCAATCTTTTCCCTTTACTTAGTTGTTACATATCTTTTCGAGTCTGCAACAATGTTTTGTAAAAATTCTTCGTTTGTCTTCGTTTGACGAAGCTTACGTAAGAAACTTTCAACAAAGTCTGGTGTATCACGCATTGTTTTACGAATGCCCCATAACTTGTCTAAATGCTCTTTTGGAATTAATAGATCTTCTTTACGTGTACCAGAACGACGAATATCAATCGCTGGGAAGATACGACGTTCAGCTAACGAACGATCTAAGTGAAGTTCCATATTTCCAGTTCCTTTAAATTCCTCGTAAATAACATCGTCCATACGAGATCCTGTATCAACAAGGGCTGTTGCTAAAATCGTTAAGCTACCGCCTTCTTCAATATTACGTGCCGCTCCAAAGAAACGCTTCGGTCTATGGAAAGCCGCTGGGTCGATACCACCCGATAATGTTCTACCACTTGGCGGAATAACGAGGTTGTAAGCTCGCGCTAAACGGGTAATACTATCCATTAAAATGATAACATCTTTTTTGTGCTCTACAAGACGCATTGCACGTTCTAACACAAGTTCAGCTACTTTAATATGATTTTCTGGTACTTCATCAAAAGTAGAACTTACAACGTCGCCCTTAACAGAACGTTCAATGTCTGTTACTTCCTCTGGACGCTCATCAATTAAAAGCACAATTAATTCTGCTTCTGGATGATTTGTTGTAACACTGTGTGCAATTTCTTTTAATAGACTTGTTTTACCAGCCTTTGGAGGCGCAACAATTAAACCACGTTGTCCAAATCCAACTGGTGCGATTAAATCCATGATACGTGTCGGTAACTTTTTCGGTTCCGTTTCCAATTTCATTTGGCGATCTGGGTATAATGGTGTTAATGCAGGGAAATGCACACGCTCTTTTGCTGAATCTGGATCATCTCCGTTTACAGCTTCAACTTGTAATAACCCAAAATAGCGTTCATTTTCTTTCGGAGGTCGTACTTTACCAGAAACTTTGTCTCCATTACGTAAATCGAAACGACGAATTTGCGAAGCTGAGATATAAATATCTTCTGAGCTTGGAGAATAGTTGATAGGACGTAGGAATCCAAATCCTTCTGATTGAATAATTTCTAATACGCCTTCCATGAAAAAGAAACCTTCTTTTTCTGCTCGAGCTTTCAAAATAGAAAAGATTAACTCTTTTTTCGTTAACTTGCTATAATACGAAATCTTAAATTCTTTCGCAAGCTCGTATAACTCTTTTAATTTCATGTTTTCTAATGCTGCAATTGACAAATTCATTCAGACACCACACTTTAACGTTATTCTCTTTTTTCATGGGTAAAGGGAAAAAATACGGAAGGCAAATAATTAATAATGAAAGGCAATAAGTTCAAGTAGGGTAATATTCACTATTGTAACCCTTTTATCTAGTTTTAATCAATACGTTGGAACACAAATACAAGAAGCGAAGACAAGAAAAGTTGTCTTCGCTTCTTATTTAATTTAGTTCCGGCTCCGATAGTTAAAAAGATCGACCATTTTAACCTTTCTGAACGAGCCGCTTACGCTTTTTACTTAATCCAGCTTCAGCAGCTAGAATGGTCGGTGGCTTCACTTCTTTCTGCGAGGCAAAAAGCGCCTCTACGTCAGAAGCTCCATCCCCCTCCCATTCTGAACAAGCTGCTTACGCTTTTTACTTAATAACCAAGTTCGGTTTTTTATTTAAGCTATGACGACCATCTACGAAGCGAACTGTGCCTGATTTTGCACGCATAACAAGAGATTGTGTTGTTCCTACGCTACCTTTAAATTGAACACCACGTAATAGTTCACCATCTGTTACACCTGTTGCTGCAAAGATTGCATCGTCACCTTTTACTAAGTCCTCCATACGAAGGATACGATTAATGTCTTCTATGCCCATTTTTTTACAACGTGCTAATTCAGCTTCGTTTTGTGGCAATAGTTTTCCGTGAATTTCTCCACCTAAACATTTTAAAGCAACTGCTGCTAATACACCTTCAGGTGCTCCACCAGATCCAAATAGAATATCTACACCTGTACGGTCAAACGCTGTATTAATTGCTCCAGCTACATCTCCATCATTAATTAATTTAATGCGAGCACCAGCCTTACGAATTTCTTCGATAATTGCTTGGTGACGTGGACGGTTTAAAACTGTTGCTACAACATCTTCAATGTCTTTATTTTTCGCTTTCGCAACTGCACGTAAGTTATCAATAATAGGCGCATCAATGTCGACTGCCCCAACTGCTTCTGGGCCAACCGCGATTTTATCCATGTACATGTCAGGAGCATGTAACAAATTACCGTGATCTGCAATTGCAATAACAGCAAGAGCATTCCAGCCACCAGCTGCTACGATGTTTGTCCCTTCTAAAGGATCAACCGCAACGTCTACACGTGGTCCATATCCTGTACCTAATTTCTCTCCGATATATAGCATTGGTGCTTCATCCATCTCACCTTCACCAATGACAACTGTACCTTTCATCGGAATTGTATCAAATACATCACGCATAGCTGATGTTGCTGCACCGTCTGCCTCATCTTTTTTCCCGCGCCCCATCCAACGCGCTGATGATAATGCTGCAGCCTCTGTTACACGTACTAACTCCATAGATAAACTTCTTTCCACAATAATCCCTCTCCTTTAAGTCTTTATATTTCTGCCGTATTTTGTGAACCGTGTTTTTCTATAAAGTGTACTTCCGCAAGTAGTGATGCTTCGCTTCCCCCTTACGGAAGTATCACTTATGCGTTCTTCATCTCTTCAATTTCTTGTTTTGTCATTTGTTCTCGCCAAATGTTTGCTCCAAGCCCTTTAAGCTTGTCCACTATATTCTCATAACCTCGATCAATATGCTCAAGTCCTGTTACTTCTGTAATTCCATCTGCCATTAACCCTGCAATAACAAGTGCTGCTCCCGCTCGTAAATCACTCGCCTTCACTTTTGCACCTTGCAGTAACACAGGACCAGTTACAATTGCCGAACGACCTTCTACTTTAATTTGAGCATTCATACGACGTAATTCATCAATGTGTTTGAAACGGGCACCGTAAATTGTATCTGTTACAACTCCCGTCCCGTGTGCTTTTGTTAAAAGCGTCGTAAAAGGCTGTTGTAAATCTGTTGGAAAACCTGGATATACAAGCGTTTTGATATCAACTACTTTTAACTTTCTATTACCGTTCACTGTAATTTGATCATCATTCGTTTCAACTTGAACACCAGCTTCTCTTAGCTTAGCAGTAACTGATTCTAAATGCTGAGGAATAACGTTATCAACCGTTACTTCTCCTCCTGACGCAGCTCCTAGAATCATATACGTACCAGCTTCAATACGATCTGGGATGATAGTATGGTGACAACCATGTAAAGAGTCCACACCATCTATTCGGATTACATCTGTACCGGCACCTTTAATACGTGCTCCCATGCTTGTTAACAATGTAGCTACATCAATAATCTCGGGCTCTTTCGCTGCATTTTCAATAACAGTTCTACCTTTTGCTCGTACAGCTGCTAGCATAATATTAATCGTAGCCCCCACACTAACAACATCTAAATAAATACGTGCTCCATGTAGTTCATCTGCTCTTAAATAGATAGCACCTTGTTCATTTGTAACATGTGCACCTAGCGCTTCAAACCCTTTAATATGCTGATCAATCGGCCTCGGTCCTAAGTGACATCCACCCGGAAGCCCAATAACAGCTTTTTTAAAACGGCCAAGCATCGCACCCATTAAATAATAAGAAGCGCGCAATTTTTTCACTTTTCCATTTGGCAAAGGCATTGCAACCATGTTAGAAGGATCGACTACCATCTCTTCCTCCTGTCCATAAGTTACTTTCCCTCCAATTTCCTCTAGTAAGTCGCCTAACATTTTCACGTCCGAAATATTAGGGACACCACCAATAGTTACTGGAGTATCTGCTAAAATTGTCGCTGGAATTAATGCAACGGCACTGTTCTTTGCACCGCTTACTCGAATTGTTCCATTTAAAGCTCTTCCGCCTTCAATTAGCAATTTTTCCATATTGAGCTCCCTTCTTGTGAATGTATTTACTTTCTATCTTTTCATAGAAAGCTCCCCTTAAGAATCTCAATTACTCTTTCCATCCCAAAACTCAATAAATAGGAAACCATTATCTCCATTTCTCCTGTAGCACGAATAGATAAAGATCAACTATTCATCGAATTCACTTTATCAATTTAGATACGTTATCACATTTATTAATAGGACTATGCACATTATTTTCTATTTAAAAACCAAAAATGATAAAATCTTTCGACTTGTTCACGCTTTCATTATACAACGAAAGGAAACCGTCTAAAAGACTAGACGGTTTCCAAAACGGAATTTTATTCTTACGCTTTACCGTTAGAACCGAACTCACGCATTTTACCAGCAACAGTTGCTTTAATAGCGTCGCGGCCAGGTCCAATAAATTTACGAGGATCGTAAACTTCTTGGTCTTTGTTTAATACTTCACGAACAGCTTTTGTAAACTCGATTTGGTTCTCAGTGTTTACGTTGATTTTTGAAGTACCTAAAGAGATAGCTTTTACGATATCAGCAGTTGGGATACCAGTACCACCGTGTAATACTAAAGGTACGCCAGTGAAGTCACGAACTTGTTCCATTTCAGCGAATCCTAAGTTAGGCTCACCTTTGTAAGGACCGTGTACAGAACCTAAAGCTGGAGCTAGGCAATCGATACCTGTTGCTTCAACAAGGTGCTTACACTCTGCTGGGTCAGCGTAAATTACGCCTTCAGCGATTACGTCGTCTTCTTGTCCGCCAACTGTTCCAAGCTCAGCTTCAACAGATACGTTACGAGCGTGTGCGTATTCTACTACTTGTTTAGTAGTTTCAACGTTTTCTTCGAATGGGTGGTGAGAAGCGTCGATCATTACAGATGTGAAACCTGCATCGATTGCTTCTTTACATTTTTCGAAGCTTGAACCATGGTCAAGGTGAATCGCTACAGGAACAGTGATGTTCATTTCTTCGATTAAAGCTTTAACCATAGCTACAACTGTTTTGAAACCAGTCATATGACGAGCTGCACCCTCAGATACACCTAGGATTACAGGAGATTTTTCTTCTTCCGCAGCAGCTAAGATAGCTTGAGTCCACTCTAAGTTGTTCATGTTGAATTGACCAACTGCGTATTTTCCTTCTAGTGCTTTGTTTAGCATTTCTTTCATAGAAACTAAAGGCATGGTGAATCCTCCTAAAAAACGTTTTTTGTATCCGATAAGTTCTTATCGCTGGTAGTATGACCAGAATAAGGTAAAATATGTATATCTACATACCGGACTTTTTTCTACACTCAATAGGATAACAACTTGTACTCAAAAACTCAACCGTATTCACCTGCACAATAGTCCATGTAAACGCTTTTTTCCATATTTTTTATAAAAAATTCATTTTTACGCCTCTACAGCGAGCTCATTTCTCACAGCTTGACGAATTTCATCAATATCAAATGGTTTAGCAAAATGCATTAAAGCTCCTAAATCTTTTGCTTCTTGGATCATATCAAGCTCTCCATAAGCAGTCATTAAAATGACTTTAATACTCTCATCAATTTCTTTTACATGCTTTAAAATCTCTATACCATCCATGCCTGGAATTTTCATATCTAACACTACTAAATCTGGATTATCTTTTTTCACGATATCTAAAGCTTGAAATCCATTCGCTGCTTGGAATGTCTGATAACCTTCTTTTTGGAACACTTCATGTAATAACACACGAATCCCATATTGATCATCAACAATTAAAATTTTACCTTCCATAATTCCCAACCTTTCTGTGTAAGTACAAGATTTAAAGCTTCTTATATCTTAACGATTTATTTTCGCTATTCTTTGGCAAATTCCTTCCTATTCTTTCTTATTTTACCGTTTCCTATTTTGTTATGCTACCCTACGATTTCACCTTTCTAAAAAAATAAACTATAATGAAAGCCGGCAAGCACGTACGAAGGGAGTAATATTATGTTAAAAATTTTTTCAACTCAATTAAGTGGTTATTTCTCCAAAATTTCTCAAAAAGAAGAAATGAATATAGAAGATAGCGCTCGTTTACTTGCTCAAGCACTAGTTAGCGATGGTTTCATTTATTTATATGGTACAAATGAAATGGAGGGCGTTGTTGCCGAAGCACTATTCGGTGCTGAACCATTGAAGCAAGCAAAACGCTTATTTGAAAATGGTAAAGAAGCAGACGTAACCTCTGCGGATCGTGTACTTCTTATTAGCCGTTTTTCAACAGATGAAGCGGTTGTAGAAATTGCAAAAAAACTACAAGAAGAGGGACACTCTATTGTCGGCATTTCTGCTCTTCAAGAAGGTACGGAATCACTGGAACAATATACAGACGTACATATTGATACAAAACTGTTAAAAGGTCTTATTCCAGACGATGAAGGTAATCGCTACGGGTTCCCAAGCTTAATAGTAGCTTTATTTGCTTATCACGGAATCAAATTTACAATTGATGAAATGTTAAATGAATATTAAAAAAAGCGCCTTATTTCAGGCGCTTTTTTTATTACTTGCTCTCTTTATTCGTAATAGAAGCTCTTACGAAGTCATGGAACAATGGTTGTGGACGGTTTGGACGAGAAACAAGTTCTGGGTGGAACTGTGCTGCCACGAACCAAGGGTGGTCTTTTAATTCAATGATTTCAACTAGACGGCCGTCTGGGCTTGTACCAGAGAATACAAATCCTTCTTTTTCCATATCCGGACGGAACTGATTGTTGAACTCATAACGATGACGATGACGCTCATATACAACCGGCTCATTATAAGCATTGTAAGCATTTGTTTCTTCAGCAAGCTTACATGGGTATAGACCAAGACGAAGTGTACCACCTAAGTCCTCTACATCTTTTTGTTCTGGTAATAAGTCAATGATTGCATATGGCGTATCAGGATTGATCTCAGAAGAGTTAGCACCTTCTAAACCTAATACATTACGTGCGAATTCGATTGATGCAAGTTGCATACCTAAGCAAATTCCTAAGAATGGAACTTTGTTTTCACGAGCATATTGAATCGCAACGATTTTACCTTCTACACCACGATCGCCGAAGCCACCTGGTACAAGGATACCATCTGTGTCTCCTACTAATTCTTGTACATTTTCTGCTGTTACGTGCTCAGCATTTACCCATTTTACTTCTACATCTGTGTCGAATGAGTAACCAGCATGACGAAGTGCTTCTACAACAGAAATATATGCATCTTGAAGTTCTACATATTTACCAACAAGAGCGATTTTTGTTTTCTTAGAAAGATTACGTACTTTGTTAACTAGCGCAGTCCACTCTGTCATATCTGCAGCTGGATTGTCTAATTTTAAGTGATCACAAACGATTTGGTCCATGTTTTGTTCTTGAAGAGATAATGGAACCGCATATAAAGTATCTGCATCGCGAGCTTCGATAACTGCTTTTGTATCGATATCACAGAATAATGCAAGCTTGTCTTTCATATCTTGAGAAACAGGCATTTCTGTACGAACAACGATAATGTTTGGTTGAATACCTAAGCTACGAAGTTCTTTAACACTATGTTGCGTTGGTTTTGTTTTCATTTCACCCGCTGCTTTTAAGTACGGGATTAACGTACAGTGAATGTACATTACATTGTCACGACCGATGTCGCTCTTAATTTGACGGATTGCTTCTAAGAATGGTAGAGACTCGATGTCACCAACAGTTCCACCGATTTCTGTAATAACAACATCCGCATTTGTTTCACGACCAGAACGATATACGCGTTCTTTAATTTCGTTAGTGATGTGAGGAATAACTTGAACCGTTCCTCCTAAATATTCACCGCGACGCTCTTTTTGAAGAACTGAAGAGTAAATTTTACCTGTTGTTACGTTGCTGTATTTGTTTAAGTTAATGTCGATAAAACGCTCATAGTGACCAAGGTCTAAGTCAGTTTCTGCGCCATCATCTGTTACGAATACCTCACCGTGTTGATATGGGCTCATAGTCCCTGGGTCTACGTTAATGTATGGATCAAACTTTTGAATCGTTACGTTTAAACCACGATTTTTTAAAAGTCTTCCAAGAGATGCTGCTGTAATACCTTTTCCTAAAGACGATACTACACCGCCTGTTACAAAAATATACTTAGTCATGAAAAAGCTCCCTTCTATTTTGCTGTTATATAATCACCGTTGCAAAGCGCAACGTATGTAGATAACACTGTATCCATCTTATTGTTAGACTCTTTTTATTTTCTAAACAAAAAACAAAAAAGAAAATTGCTCCCCTCATCACATAAAGTAATAAGTAGGGAGCAATTTTCTTTTATATTTACACTTTAAAAGTATTATCGTCCTTTTTTAAAGAGCCCAAAAATGATTCTACATGGACGATAATGAAAAGTCAAGAACTACAGTTCTTCCTCTTCTTCTTCTTCAGTTTCATCATACTCAAGTTCTTCTTCAGCGAAGTCGTCGTCTTCATCTTCTTCTAAATCATCAAGATCGTCGTCATCTCCGTCTTCATCTTCAAGAACCTTGTCCAAATCTTCTACATCATCTTCGTCGTCTGCATTTCCGTCTGCATCGTCAAAGTCATCTTCATCTTCTTCAATGTAGTCGTCAAAACCGTCTTCCTCAACTTTACGTTTCTTCTTCGGTTTTGGCTGCGGTAAGATTTCTTCATCAATTTGCTCATATGGGTACCAGCTGCGTAGTCCCCAACGATTTTCTCCTAAATTAATGAAACGTCCATCGATGTTTAAGTCTGTATAAAATTGTGCGAGTTTCGCATTAACTTGCTCTTGAGATAGTCCCAGCACTTGAGCGATTTCTTGAACCAACTCGTTGAATGTCGTTGCTTGTCTTTTATCCCCTAAAACGCTATGTACAACTTCAATCATTGAACATTCTTTTAGCTCTTCTGGTGAATATTGCTTAAAATTCACTTATGCGGCACTTCCTTTCATCAAATATAACCTTATATATAACGGTCTGCCTAAAAAAATCCATACTATTCATTATAAACAAAAGTCGCACAAATATGCTACAAAAAAAAACGGGAAACTTTTATATGGTAATAAAATTAATAATTTGTCTGTCCCTTATTTCGGAAGCATATGGGCCCCTTGCAATACATACCTAATTTGCATTTCTGTATATTCTTCGAGCGTATACAGTTTTTGCAGCGCCCAGCGTCTAAATCCCCACATCTGTCCTTGTATAAAAATATTATGGGCAAGAAGCTGTATTTCTTTTTTATTTAATGTAAATGTTCCATTTTCCGTACACTGTTCTAAAATATTCTCGAACATTCCTACCATTTGAAACTCCTTTTCTAATACATACGGAAGTGATTCTTTTGGTAAAAAGCGTACCTCTTGATACATTATCAATACTTCTTCCTGCAATTCGTCCATCACTTTAAAGTAATTCGTTATTGCTATCTTTAAACTTTCTATACTCCCTTTTTCTGTACACACTACTTCCTCTAATCGTTCTTTTACATGTTCATATATACTATCACAAACTAAATACAACACATCATCTTTTGTACGAATGTACTCATAAAGTGTCCCTATACTAAATCCAGCCGCTTTTGCAATTTCTCTCGTTGTTGTACGCGGAAATCCTTTTTGTTTAAACAGTTGCACCGCACCTTTAATCATTTGTTCACGTCTTAACGCAACTAATTTTTCATCTTTCACCGATGCATGTACATTATGTTTAACCATTCCCTTCACCTCTCTCTATTATTTTTTGGAAGGAAAAAGCGTAGGAAAATACCTACGCTTTCGTCCCTACTTCGTTAACATACGAGAAATTACAAGCCTCTGAATCTCTTGTGTTCCTTCGTATATTTGTGTAATCTTTGCATCTCGCATATAACGCTCTACTGGATAATCTTTCGTATAACCGTAACCACCAAATACTTGCACCGCTTCAGTCGTCACCTTCATCGCTGTATCCCCTGCAAATACTTTTGACATCGCTGATTCTTTTCCATACGGAAGCCCTTCTGATTCAAGCCAAGCCGCTTGATATGTTAAAAGGCGTGCCGCTTCTACATCTGTTGCCATATCCGCAAGTTTAAAGCCAATCCCTTGCTGCGCCGCAATTGGTTTTCCAAATTGATGGCGCTCCCTTGCATATTCTACAGAAGCATCTAAAGCCCCTTGTGCAATACCAACAGCTTGCGCCGCAATACCGTTACGACCTCCATCTAATGTTTGCATCGCAACTTTAAATCCTTGCCCCTCTTCTCCAAGTAGATTCTCTACCGGAATACGGCAATCTTCAAACATAATTTCAGTCGTTGGTGAAGAGCGAATCCCTAGCTTGCTCTCCTTCTTCCCAACTGAAAATCCCGGTGTATCACTTTCTACAATAAATGCACTCGTACCGCGCTGCTTCGATTCAGGATCAGTTAGCGCAAAAACAACATAAATATCAGCAATACCGCCATTTGTAATGAAAATTTTTGATCCATTTAAAATATAATGGTCGCCATCTCTTTTTGCGATTGTCTTCATTCCACCAGCATCCGATCCAGATCCTGGCTCCGTTAAGCCGTATGCACCAATTTTCTTCCCTTCAGCCATCGGTCGTAAAAACTTTTGCTTTTGTTCTTCTGTCCCAAATTTAAAAATTGGCCATCCCGCAAGTGAAGTATGCGCAGATAGTGTTACACCTGTTGAAGCACAAACTCGAGATAATTCTTCAATCGCAATTACGTAAGCTAAGTAATCGCTTCCAATTCCGCCGTACTCTTCAGGCCATGGAATACCGGTTAAACCAAGCTCTGCCATTTGATCAAATAACTCTCGATCAAATCGCTCTTCCTCATCACGCTCAGCTGCTGTTGGTGCTACTTCATTTTTAGCAAAATCTCGAACCATTTTTCTTATCATTTCATGTTCTTCTGATAGTTTAAAATGCATCTCCGTCTCCCCCTCGCCCTTTTATAAAGCACGGCTAATAACAAGTTTCTGTATTTCACTTGTTCCTTCATATATTTGCGTGATCTTCGCATCACGGAAAAATCGTTCTACTGGATATTCTTTCGTATAACCGTAACCACCAAATACTTGCACCGCCTCAATCGCGACTTCAACCGCTGTCTTAGAAGCAAATAATTTCGCAATAGATGCTTCTTTACCGCATGGTAATCCTTGTGCCCTAAGAGACGCCGCTCTATATACGAGTAACCTTGCTGCTTCGACACTTGTTGCCATATCTGCAAGCTTGAAGCCAATCCCTTGCTGCGCCGCAATTGGTTTCCCAAATTGTTCTCGTTCTTTTGCATAATCAATCGCACATGCAAGCGCCGCTTCAGCAATTCCTAACGCCTGTGCACCGATTCCAATTCGCCCAACATCTAAATTCGCCATCGCCACCTTGAATCCTTGTCCTTCTTCCCCAAGTAAATTCTCCGCTGGCACTTTCATATCTTCAAAAGTAAGTTGTACTGTACGAGAACCGAGGAGCCCCATCTTATGTTCATCTTTTCCGATGATTAAACCAGGTGTATCTTTCTCTACTATAAATGCAGAAATACCACTTTTCCCTGCCTCTGGATTTGTAGAAGCGAATACAATGTATGTACTTGCTTCACCACCATTTGTAATAAACACTTTCGATCCATTAATAATATAATGATTGCCTTTTTTGACAGCTCTTGATTTCAAACTCCCTGCATCTGATCCTGCATTTGGCTCTGTTAAAGCAAATGCGCCTAAATATTCCCCGGTTGCAAGTTTAGAAACATATTTTTTCTTCTGTTCTTCTGTTCCGAAATATAAAATCGGATTCATTCCAACTGACGTATGTACAGCTAAAATTACACCAACTGTTGCACTTACCTTTGAGATTTCCTCAATGGCTAGAATATAAGAAATAAAATCCATTTCTGCCCCGCCGTATTTTGCAGGCGCTGGAATACCCATTAATCCAAGCTCACCCATCTTTTGCAAAATCTCTTTCGGGAACACCCCTTGTTCCATACTAGGAACAAAGGGAGCAATTTCCTTCTGTGCAAAATCCCGAACCATTTTCCTCATCATTTGCTGCTCTTCATTAAAACGAAAGTTCATATATTCCGCCTCCATTTGCTATATATCCTTTAAATAATTTGGTAAGACCACTATTTTGTAACAAAAGGGGCATTTATTCGTAAACGTAGAATCCACGACCTGTTTTACGCCCTAACCATCCTGCATTTACATACTTACGTAATAACGGACATGGGCGATATTTACTATCTCCTAATCCTTCATGCAACACTTCCATAATGTATAAACACGTATCTAAACCGATAAAATCAGCGAGTGTCAAAGGCCCCATCGGATGGTTCATACCAAGCTTCATGACCTCATCAATTGCTTCTTTCGTCGCTACACCTTCGTATAACGTATAAATTGCTTCGTTAATCATCGGTAGCAAAATGCGGTTTGATACAAAACCTGGGAAATCATTTACTTCAACTGGCACTTTCCCAATTTTTTTCGTAATATCTTCAATTGCTTCATATACTGCATCATCTGTAGCCAAACCACGAATAATCTCAACAAGCTTCATAACTGGAACTGGATTCATAAAGTGCATGCCGATTACTTTTTCCGGACGCTTCGTTACCGCTGCAATTTCTGTAATTGGCAGAGATGACGTATTTGTCGCTAAAATTGCGTGTTCTGGAGCAATTTCATCTAGATTCGCAAAGATTTTCTTTTTAATATCCATTTTCTCAACAGCTGCTTCAATAATAAGATCCGCTTCTTTCACACAATCTAAATCAAGCGTTACTGTAAGACGATTTAATGTCGCTTCCTTCTCTTCTTCCTTCATGCGTCCTTTTTCTACTTGGCGCGCTAAGTTTTTCGTAATGATAGCCAATCCTCTATCTAATTGCTCTTGTTTTAAATCTTGTACCTTCACGTCATATCCTGCCATTGCACATACTTGTGCAATTCCTGATCCCATTTGCCCTGCACCAATTACAACAATGTTTTGTACACCCATTTTTTCTTCCCCCTTAATTGTTAATAAATTTTATACCCTCGAACTTTAATTAGTGAACTTCAATCATCACTGCGTCCCCTTGACCGCCACCGCTACAAATCGATGCAATTCCAATTCCGCCGCCGCGCTGCTTAAGTGCATGGATTAGCGTAACGATAATGCGCGCTCCGCTTGCTCCAATTGGATGGCCCATCGCTACCGCGCCGCCATTTACATTCAATCTTTCTGGATCAATTCCTGCGATTTCTGTACTTGCAATTGCTACCGCTGCAAATGCTTCATTAATCTCGAATAAATCGATGTCTTCAATTGTCTTGCCTGTTTTTTCAAGCAATGCGTTAATTGCATAACCTGGCGTTCTTGGGAAATCTTTAGATTCCACTGCAATTGCTGTATGCGCCAAAATTGTCGCTAATGGCTTTCTTCCTTCTTGCTTCGCTCTGTCTTCGCTCATTAACACAAGTGCGGCACCACCATCGTTTAGTCCTGGCGCATTACCAGCTGTCACTGCCGCTGTCTTATCAAATACAGGTTTTAACTTTGCTAACTTTTCAATCGTTGTATCTTCACGTGGCGCCTCATCCTTTGCAACAACAATAGGATCGCCTTTTCTTTGCGGGATCGTTACTGGTACGATTTCCTCTTCAAAACGTCCTTCTTTATGCGCTGAAACCGCACGCTGATGGCTACGATATGCCCATTCATCTTGCGCTTCGCGAGAAATTCCATCTTCCTTCGCAACTTCTCCGCCATAAACACCCATGTGTGTACCTGAAAATGCGCATGTTAAACCGTCAGCAACGTTTAAATCAATAACTTCGTTGTTGCCCATTCTGTATCCCCATCTTGCTCCGCGTAAAATGTAAGGAGTGTTACTCATCGACTCCATACCGCCAGCTACAATCAGTGATTGATCGCCAGTACGAATAATTTGATCCGCTAACGTAACCGCACGAAGTCCTGATGCACAAACTTTATTCACTGTTTCCGTCTGCACTTCCCAAGGGATTCCAGCAGCCCTTGCAGCTTGACGCGATGGAATTTGCCCCTGTCCCCCCTGAATAACCGTTCCAAATATAACTTCTTCAACATCACTAGCCGCAACATTTGCTCTTTCAAGCGCTGCTTTAATTGCAATTCCTCCAAGTTCCGTCGCTTTTACATCTTTTAAAGATCCTCCAAATTTTCCAACTGGTGTTCTTGCAGCACTTAAAATAACTGTTTTACTCATGTTTCTTTCCCCCATTTCTTTTTTTAACACTGAGCGCTCGCTCGGTATCCCTACGTTGAGAAGAGGTGCAATCATTGCACCTCTTTCTAAAGTTGTATACATTCTTATAAACTACATCGCTTCTTTTTTCTGTCCGATAACAGATCGTTCTAAAATCTCTGTCACATCAAGAGTTTGAACTTTCTCTTCTACCTCTTTCGCTTTCGTTCCATCACTGATCATCGTTAAGCAATATGGACAACCTGTACCGATAATGGATGGCTGTACAGCTAATGCTTGTTCTGTACGAGCAACGTTAATACGAGAACCTGTTGTTTCTTCCATCCACATTAAGCCACCACCTGCGCCACAGCACATTCCAGTTTCACGGTTACGTGCCATTTCTACAAGATTCACTCCAGGAATCGCTTTCAAAATGTCACGTGGCGCTTCGTACACTTCGTTGTATCTTCCTAAATAACAGGAATCATGGTACGTAACTGTTTCTTCAATAGCGTGAACAGGCTTTAAGCGCCCTTCTTTCACCCACTGAGCTAACAATTCTGTATGATGATAGACTTCTGCTTGCAAGCCAAAGTCCGGATACTCATTTTTAAATGTGTTATAAGCATGAGGATCAATCGTAACGATTTTCTTCACTCCTACCTTTTCAAATTCTTCGATATTCTTTGTCGCCATCTCTTGGAATACAAATTCATTTCCAAGGCGGCGTGGTGTATCTCCAGAATTCTTTTCTTTATTACCGAGAATTGCGAATGAAATGCCTGCTTCGTTCATTAACTTCGCAAACGATATCGCAATCTTCTGACTACGATTGTCGTATGATCCCATTGAACCAACCCAGAATAAATACTCGAATTCCTCCCCAGCTTTTGATTTTTCTTTTACAGTTGGAACTGTTACTTCGTCATCACCTTGGCGCCATGTTTCACGCTCTTTACGGTTCAGACCCCACGGATTCCCTTGACGCTCGATATTTGTCATCGCGCGTTGTGCTTCCGCGTCCATTTTTCCTTCTGTTAAAACGAGATATCGACGTAAATCAATAATTTTGTCAACATGCTCATTCATAACTGGACATTGATCTTCACAGTTACGACACGTTGTACATGCCCAAATCTCTTCTTCTGTAATAACATCTCCGATTAAACTCGGATCGTAAGCGAGAGTTGTAGCCGCTGATTCTTGTTGTCCTTTTCCAGCTGCCATCATCGCTAACTGATTTCCTTGTGTATTATTAAAGGCAACTACTGGAACCCACGGTGCTTTTGATGTTACCGCAGCTCCTTTATCAGTTAAATGATCACGAAGTTTTAAAATTAAGTCCATCGGCGATAACATTTTTCCTGTTCCTGTTGCCGGACACATATTTGTACAACGACCACACTCTACACAAGCGTATAAGTCAATAAGTTGATTTTGTCTAAAGTCTTCAATTTTACCAACACCAAATGTTTCTTGCGTTTCATCTTCAAAATCAATCTTTTCAAGCTTCCCTGGGTTTGAAAGACGACCGAAGAATACATTAGCTGGTCCCGCAATTAAATGCGCATGTTTTGATTGTGGAACATAGACTAAAAACGTTAACAAAATTAGTAAATGCACCCACCAAGAAAAATAGAACACTGAAATGGCTACGGTTTCATTTATCCCGCTAAAAACGTAAGCGATTGCAGAAGCGATTGGTTCACTCCATGAAAGCTCCTCGCCATGCCATATAAGTCCCATACCGTTACCAAGTAGCACAGAAATCATTAAGCCACCGATAAAGATAAGAACAAGACCTGATTTGAAGTTACGTTTTAAACGAACAAGCTTTTCTACATAACGTCTATGAAAAGCCCAAAATACTGCAATTAAAATAACAAGTGTGACAATTTCCTGGAAGAATGTAAATGCAGGGTATAGTGGTCCAAGTGGAAGATGTGATCCTGGTGCGAGTCCTTTCCAAACGAAGTCAATTGCTCCAAATTGGACAAGAATAAATCCGTAAAAGAACATAACGTGAATGATGCCGCTTTTCTTATCTTTCAGCAGCTTTTTCTGACCGAAAACATTGACCTTAAGGAGATCCCAACGCTCTTTAAAACGACGGTCAAATTCAATTTTTTTTCCTAATTGTATGTAGGCCATTCTCGTCCGTATAAGATATACAAACAAATATCCTGCATAAGCAATAACAGCAATGGCAGCCAGCCAATTAATGATCAGTAAGCTATTCATTTTTATGCTACCCCTCTCTTTGTAAGCCCTCTTTCTTTTTTTGAATCTTCAAAAATATATAATTTTCTGAATTATATCCCCTATCCCCATTATATAATGAGTGAGCATTCAGTCAACAGTTTTTTGTTATAGAACAACACATTTTTTCATAAAGCTGTTTATTTCGGTGAAACTATAAAGTGAAACTTTAATCAGTAGGGGTGGTTCATCCCCCACTGATTATTAGTTGAACCAATCGGGATTTTACGGGCAGTTGATTTCCAAACTAACTTCTACTTATTCATCAGTTTTTGAGGTGAGAAGCTTACTGCCCGTTAAAGCGGGGTAAAGTGAAACTTTAATCAGCGCAACATACTATCATCTGATGAAATTTATAATAACAGCCGTGCTACCCGTATCATTTGTAACACACTGAAGGTGAAAAGAATGCGAAGGAGGGAATTCACTGATGCTCTACTTATCTCTTTTGTTAATATCCGTTGCTCTTTGGATTACAATTGATCTTTCATACGGGAGATTTCTTCATTTAAAACGGGTAAGCTCTCGCACTTTCCCTTTACGTCAAAGTGATTTTCACCTTTATACATACGGGAAAGATTTGTATGACGCTTTATTTACTGATATAAAACAAGCACAGCACCACATTCATATTTTATTCTTCATTGTAAAAAACGATAAAATCAGTCGTGAATTTTTAAATTTGCTGATTGATAAGGCTCAGGAAGGAATTGAAGTACGACTTTTACTTGATCGATTTGGCAGCCATTCTTTATCAAACGAAGCTATTCGCTCCCTCCGAAAACATGGTGTATCTTTTTCATTTTGTCATAAGGTAAAATTTCCTCTGCTTTTCTTTTCTGCCAATCAAAGAAACCATAGAAAAATTACAGTGATTGATGGGAAAATTGGCTATATCGGGGGATTTAATATCGGCGAAGAGTATCTGGGGCATAATGAATATTTAGGATTATGGCGAGACTATCATTTACGTCTTACAGGAGAAGGGGTTCAAGATTTACAAAAGCAATTTTTGCATGACTGGTTTGATGATACGAAACAGAATTTATTGGATGCTTCTCTTTATTTTCCAAAACAAAACCTAGGTACCATACTGCATCAGTTTATTCCGACTGATGGTGCTTATTTACAGCATACTTTTTTACATTTAATTAACGGCGCAAAAAAAGAAATCTGTATCGGTACACCATATTTCATTCCTGGAAAAAAAATTATGAATGCCTTATTAAAAGCAAGAGAAAGAGGGGTTCAAATCACAATTCTTGTTCCAGAAAAAGCTGATCACCCTCTCGTTCGAGAAGCAAAATTCCCGTACTGCCGAAAATTAATACAGGCTGGTTGCAATATTTATGCATTTCAACAAGGTTTTTTTCACGCCAAAATTATTATAGTGGATGATGATATTTGTGATATTGGAACAGCAAACTTTGATATGAGAAGTTTATATATTAACCATGAAATAAACTGCCTGTTATATAGTAAACATTTCGTTCAAACAGTAAAAAATAAATTCCATGAAGACCTAAAGAATGCATCCATACTTTCCTATAGCGATGTAAACCCAACTTCTCTTATCGATAGAGGAAAGGAATGGATTGGAACAATGCTTGCTTTCTTTTTATAGGAAAGACAATGAATAAAAGAGGTGTATCTTATATGATTATGCGGTTTGGATATGTCTCACATGCAATGGCACTCTGGGACTGTTCTCCTGCCAAAACAATGACGTTTACAAGCTTTAAGAAACTCAGCAAGCAAGAGCGAGAAGACAAACTGTACCATGTTATAAGGCAAAATTTAGAGCACACAATACGTATCCTACATTACAATATAGCGCATGAAATCCCACTATATCGCCTATCGTCTTCAATCGTCCCACTTGCAACACATCCCGAAGTCGAGTTTGACTATATTGGGGTATTCACACCACTTTGGCGTAAAATAGGAGCTTTAATTAAAGAACACAATTTACGAATAAGTTTTCATCCAAATCAATTTACGCTATTTACAAGCGACAAGCCACATATTACTACTAACGCTATTACGGATATGACTTATCATTATAAAGTATTAGATGCTATAGGCATTGCAGATTCCTCTTACATTAATATTCATGTAGGTGGAGCCTATGGAAATAAAGAAAAGGCAATCGAGCGCTTCCATGAAAACATAAAAAAACTTCCTGCACATATAAAAAAACAAATGACTCTTGAAAACGATGATAAAACATATACAACTTCTGAAACTTTATCAATTTGCCAAAAAGAAAATATCCCATTTGTATTTGATTATCATCATCATATGGCCAATCTTTGCGAGGAACCACTAGAAGAGTTGCTTCCTGCAATTTTTGAAACTTGGTCACATACAAATATCTCTCCTAAAGTTCACATTTCCTCTCCGAGATCGGAAAAAGAATTTAGGGCTCATGCTGAATATATCGATTTAGAGTTTATCAAGCCCTTCTTACACGTTGCAAAAAAAAACAATCATAATTTCGATATTATGATTGAAAGTAAACAAAAAGACTTAGCACTATTCCAATTAATAGATGAACTTTCTGCTATAAGAGGAATTAAAAGAATAAGTGGTGCAAAGTTACAGTGGTAAATTGTAACTTTGCACCATTTTTTCAAAAAAGTAATTTTTATAGTAAAAAACATCCTATTTTATATGCTATTATTTAAATTAGCATTCCCCCGAGATTCAACTTTATTGAAACGGAGTCATAATATGATTAGTCAAAAAAAGTATGTACAATTTGTCATAATATACATATCTATATTTGCTCTTTGGATACTCTTTATTCCAAATGAGTCGCATATAAAGGAAATTGGGATTCTTTTCTTATTCTGTTTCGCTGCACTTTTTTCTTGCCACTGTTTATATAAAGCTATTAAGAAAATGAAACGCAGTGATAAACTATTTTGGATTTTATTACTATGTACTTGCCTATGTGGATTAGTTATGGAGATAACCCTATTTCTTAGTTCACTTTCCATACATGATCAATCTATATTTTCATATAAAGCATTGCCTTTTTTTATCATACAATATATTTTGCTCTTTGTTGGATTTGCTATAAAGTTTATAAAGAATTACTCTATTAAGGGGCTTTCGCAATTTTCATTCGATAGCATCTTTATTATTATTATGAACATTTATTTCACCTTAACTTTTATCTTAGATCTTTCAAGTTTCCGCATGTTAACAAAGGATACTTGGATTTTAATTGGGTATTTCATTGCACAATCATTAGTAATTTACGCCGTTATTAGCCTATATAGAAGAGAACAATATTCTTCTAGTAGAATCGCATTAATTATTGGTTTCACTATTATACTCGTATACGGTTATATTCATCTATTTCAATTGAATTTTGGGATGAAAACTTCTGCTGAAATTAATTATTTAATACACACTGCTTCTATTTTATTAATTGGACTTTCTTCCATACTATATATTTTAGATAAACCAATGCAGCATGAAACGAAAGCAAAATATTATCGATTCGATTATGTACGTTTTATACTACCTTATTTTAGTATAATTATTACTTTTTCTTTTATTATCATTCAACCTTGGGATGATAAGTTCATGTTAATCGGTCTCGTATTATCACTTATTTTGTTATTCTTGCGGCAACTTTACATGTGGAAAGATAATCAAGCACTAATCCATACATATGAACAGTTGACTACACAACTAGAGGATGAAGTTGAAGAAGGTGCATTTGCATTATCAAAAAGTGAACAACGTTATAAATCTTTATTCGAGGACCATCCCGATGCCGTTTTCTCTTTAAATATGAATGGCATTTTTCAACAATCTAATAAGGCATGCGAAAGCTTATTTACTGCCTATTATTGCGAAGTGGCAAGCTATTCTCTGGTACACTTCATTGATTCAAAAGACCACGAACTACTAAAGAAGGCTTTACAAATTACAAAGGAAGGTAGGCCACAAACGTTAGAAGTTCGTACAAAAGAACAAGAAGGCTATTATTATTATCTCCATATTACACTTATCCCTACTTTTATAAACAAAGAAGTGGTCGGAATGTTTGGGATAGCTCGTGATATCACCACTTTATATGAAAAACAAAAACAAGTAGAACATTTAGCCTTTCACGACGCACTTACTGGATTACCAAATCGCCGAAAGTTCGAAAAAGATTTAAAAGCCACTTTAAATACAGCTCAAACTAACGCCAATGATGTCGCCGTCATATTTCTTGATTTAGATCGATTTAAAAAAATTAACGATAGACTTGGTCATGACGTCGGAGATTTATTATTAATTGAAGTAGCAAAAAGATTACGCGGTTGCTTGCGTTCAAAAGATGTCGTCGCTCGCCAAGGTGGAGATGAGTTTACAATTCTATTACCAGAAATGTACTCAGAAAAAAGTGCAATTTTTATAGCTGAACAGATTTTAACTATTTTAAACAAACCATTCTTCATTCAAGGCGAAGAACTCTCTATTACACCAAGTATCGGAATTGCGATGTACCCTGATTATGGAACTGATGTAAATGAGTTAATGAAAAATGCTGATATGGCTATGTACCGTGCGAAAGCAAATGGAAAAAACAGATTTGTTTTCTTCTCAAAAGAAATGAGTATCGCTCAAAATGAAATTCAATTCTTAGAAGGTGAACTTTCAAAAGCATTACAACAAAATGAATTTTTCCTTGAATACCAGCCACAAGTAAGCACAAAAACAAAACAAATTATCGGTTTTGAAGCATTAATACGTTGGAAGCATCCAAAACTCGGTATCGTATCTCCGGCCCAATTTATCCCCCTAGCAGAGGAAACTGGTTTTATTATTGAACTTGGTAATTGGATTTTACGTACTGCCTGTTTAGAGGCAAAAAGATGGCATAATCAAGGTTTTTCTCACTTAAAAGTTGGTGTGAATTTATCTGTTGTTCAATTTAACCATGCAGATTTAATCCCAACTATTTCAAAGGTGTTGGAAGAAACAGAACTGAAACCAGAAGCACTAGATATTGAAATTACGGAAAGCATCGCAATTAATCAAAATCAATCTGTAGTTGCAAAACTAGAACAACTTCAAAATCTCGGTATTCAAATTTCAATCGATGACTTTGGAACTGGTTATAGTTCTTTAGCTTATTTAACAAAATATCCAATCAACACATTAAAAATTGCTCGAGAGTTTATTTGTGGAATTACAACTAGTCCTTTAGAAGAAGCAATTGTCTCTTCCATTATTACACTATCAAAAGAATTAAATTTAGAAGTGATTGCAGAAGGTGTAGAAACAGAAGAAGAATGGGAATTTTTACATAAACAAAATTGTGATCACATTCAAGGATTCTTTATTAGCAAACCTGTTTCTAGTAAAGACGTTTGGATGTTACTCCATAAAAAAACAACCGTCTAAATAAGGCGGTTGTTTTTTAAAACTCAAAAGGTAAATCTGCAGCTACTTGTACCTCTTGATCATTATGAGAAATTATTTGACTTTTCTCTAATGCTGTATCACCTAATGAAATACCCCATGCCATTGCTAACGTTAATAAACTACCAATAAGTAATTTCTTCATATTCCATCACCCACATTTTTTACTTTTAATATATCATGAAAATTTATTCACATTGTATGCAATTATGCATATCCACTTTTTAGGTTGTTTATCTGCTGATTTTATTTACAAGCGCTTCTTTATATGCATGCATTTCTAATATATCAAAAAAGAAACTTGCCTTCTTATATGCATCTTCAATCTCTGCCTCTTCATACTCCAACTTCCTTAGGCATTCACCTCTTTGATAATATAGCTGTCCAATTAATGCCATACTATTAATTCGGCATGATATTTCAATCGCTTTATTTACTTGATAAAGTGATTCTTCATATCGATTATCTAAGTATAATGCTTTTGCATGATTATACCTTACCTTTACGTCAAATTCTTCATTATCATGCAATGCCTCTAATTGTTTTAATATTTGTTCAAATAAATCAATACCCTTCTTCAAATAGCCATTTTCAGCATAAATGTTTGCAATTGCGTTTTCAATATAAAGATTCTGATATACATCTATTCCTGTCAATTGTTGATTGAGCAATTTCTTTAATTCTAAAATACAATATTCGTAATCGACTTTTTTCAATACGTAAGCAGCTACATAATATTGCCATTGAAGAAATTGCTGGAATTCAGGATGATATTCTTCCTTTTTCAGCTCATTCCATACTTTATTATAAATTTCTTTATATCTTTTTTGCTTACAAAGCATAATGACTTGATCTTTAAACTGTTTTTTTCTTTCAATATCCGAATAAATGAGTACCTCATAAAAATGAATAATGGGAATTTGTAATTTTGCTGCAATACCTTGCAATATATCCATACTTGGGTATACTGCACCCGATTCAATTCTGCTTACTTCCGATTGATGACATATGTTCTCGGATAACTGTTTTTGTGTTAATCCTCTCAACACTCTAATTTTCTTAATTTCACTTCCTAATTTCTCTGCTTGCATACTTACTCACCATCCCATTATAACAATCTAATTTTTTAAGTTGTCATACCACTACAATAATGTGAATTCGACAATTTTTGATATGAAATAATGCATAATATATATAAAATTCGGCAAATTTTTCATACAATTCATCTCACATATAATAATAGATTAGGAGTGTTATAGATGAATTATAGAAAACTTGCCAGTGCTTTCGTTACATTCGGTCTTCTTTATCCTTTATCAACAGAAGCTATTCATGCTCAAAAATTGGACAAAAGTGAAGTAAAAGTTGAAATCGCTCAGCCTGGTTTAACAATCGGGAAATTAACACAACCTCAAAATGATACGAAAGAAAATATTGCTAAAAAATATTTAAAAGGTGAGGTAAATGGGGCTAAAGCTCAACAAGAACAAGTCACTACTGAAAAAAATGTAGATTTCCAACCTACAAATAAAGAAACCAAAGAAAATCAAACCGAAGTTCGCCTTGCACAAACATATAAAAACTATAAAGTATATGGCCAAGATCTCATTGTAAAAGTAGATAAAAATGGAGTGATCACAACTGTTAGTGGTAAAGTTGTTCAAAATTTAAATCAACAACCTAATCTTACTATAACAAATTTTTTGTCGAAAAATGAAGTGAAATCTAAATTACGCGATATAGTTCAAATTCCAAGTGATGCAGCTGAGACGGAATTCTCTAGCGAAACCGTTGTTTATAAGAAAAAAGATGGCTATTATACATTCGCAACTGTTATTACATTTACTTATGAAAACAATGAACAAATTATAAACGGCAATGCTATCGTTGATCTAAAAACTGGCGAAGTACTTTTCCAAGAAAAATTCATAAAAAACAAAGAGAACAAGACTATAAATCAAATAACATCACCTAGATTATCCCCTGCAAGTGAGCAAGGAACTGGGAAAAATGCACTTCAAGAAAACATCTCTTTCAATATTGCCAAAGGAACTGATGGAAAATTTTATTTAGCCGATTTATCACGCGGAAATGGTATTTATATTTATAATGCAAACTACGCCGATTCCCTCGGGGGATATAGTCAAGCTGGTTATCCAGGGACACTAATTTCAAGTAGTACTCCTAATTTTGCAGATAAAGAAGCCGCGGGCGCTATGAAGAACATGAGTGATATTTATGATTACTTTAAGAAAGAACATAATCTAAAAAGTTACGACAATAAAGATTCAAAAGTTGTTGCTAGTGTACACGGTTTTGATTCTACTGAAGTTAGTGATGGTTTAAAAGAAGACTATGTAAATGCATTTTGGCATCCTGCTTGGAACCAAATGGTATTTGGTGATGGTTTAGACGGAAAACTAACATCAGCTCTTGATGTAACAGCTCATGAATTTGGACATGCTGTATTCAGTGGCACGACGAAAAATAAAGTCGTGAGATATCCAAGCGCTGAAACATCTGCACTAAACGAGGGATTAGCAGATTTCTGGGGTACACAAATCGAATATTACGTAAAGAAAGATAAAGGAAACTGGATTATGGGCGATACATTAGGTGGCCTAACAATTCGTGATATCCCAAGGGAAATTGGTGACGGCGGCCATAAACTATATACAAATTTACAAGATTTCTATAACGATGGTAATAATCAAGAATCACACGTAAATTCTGGTATTATTAGTCACGTATTATATCAATTAGCTGAAGGTAAAACATATAACGGTGTTGCTGTTCAAAAACAAGGTAATGAAAAAGTAAGTAAAGTTGTTATGCGTGCATTGCAAAATTACGCAACTTCCGCTGAAGACTTTGAATCACTTCAATCTCACATCGTACAAGCTGCAAAAGATCTATATGGCACTGCCGTATCAAATGAATTTGCAAAGGCATTTGAAGCACATGGTTACAAGTCATTACAAAAAGTAAATCAAGTAATAGAAGTAAAATAAGTATAAAAAGAAGGTCACCTCTCATAGGTAACCTTCTTTTTACATCCAACCCTTTTCTTCCGCAATTGTAATTGCCTCAATTCTATTTTTCGCGTCGAGCTTCGTTAATACTTCAGAAATATAATTACGTACTGTACCCGGTGAAAGATAAAGTGCCTTCGCAATTTCGTTTGCCGTCTTTCCTTCTTTCGCAAGCAACAATACTTCCTTTTCGCGATCTGACAACGGATTTTGCTCCTGCCATAGGCCGAACATTAAATCTTGGGAGATCTCTCGCTTTCCCTTCATTACATTACGAATTGCTGCCGCTAAATCTTCACTTGGGCTATCCTTTAATAAATAACCGTGCACACCAGCTTTCATTGCCCTTTCAAAATATCCTGGCCTTGCAAATGTTGTTAAAATCATTACTTTACATAATGATTTTTCTTTCTTTAACGCTTCAGCAACATCTAATCCACTTTGAATCGGCATTTCAATATCCATAATACTTACATCCGGTTTTAACGATTTAATTAATTTTAGCGCCTCTTCCCCGTTTGCCGCTTGCCCAATTACTTCGATATCATCTTCTAGATCAAGTAGGGCCCCTAATGCACCACGAAGCATCCGTTGATCTTCTGCAAGAATAATTCGAATCATGCCCTCACCTCATCTTTTCCTGTTCTAATTACAACTGGAACTTTTACTGTTAACAACGTCCCTGGATTGATTGTACCTAGTTCAACAAATCCATCAATAAGAGCAATTCGTTCTTTCATGCCGCGGATACCATTTCCATCATGATTTTGATCTGTTAAACCGATTCCGTTATCTTTTACTTTCAAAATCAGCTCACCTTGCGATTCTAATACAGAAACTGTGCACCGCGTTGCCTTGCTATGTTTTACAACATTCGTAACAGCCTCACGTAAACACATCCCGACAATATTTTGTTCAATTGGTGATAACGAACTCGAGCTGGCTTCTTGCCTCACTTCTAATTCAATATTAGCTGCTTGTAAGATCGCTTTTATTTGCTCTAGCTCTTCTTCTACCGTAATCATACGCATATCAGAAATTAATTCTCTCAGCTGTTTTAAGGCTGTACGAGACGTTTGTGTAATTTCCTTCGCTTCCACACTTGCACGCTCCGGATTTTTCACAATTAACTTCTCTACAAGCTGGCTTTTCAAAGTAATAAGAGATAACGTATGTCCTAATGTGTCATGAAGATCTCTTGCAATCCGCTGCCGTTCTTCACGTTTTACTAAGTCTTTAATTTGCTCGTTTGCTTCATTCAGTTGGTTCTTTAACATCTTTTTCTGATTAAAATTGCGCATACCAAATGGCGTAAGAAGCATTAAAATAAACATCGGAACGATATTTACTAAACTTGTAGTTGTTAGTTGATTCATATTTACAAATAAAAATGCTCCAAGCATGATAACTAACGAACATAACAGCACTCGAAATACTTTCTTATTTGGCGCAAATCCCATCGCACTTGCTGTGAAAAAGCCAAAAAATATCATAAAAGGATTATAAAATAAAGCAAATAAAAAGATGAGTACCATTTGAATACACGCCCAAAAAACAAACGTCCTCTGAACAAAATAAAGCTGACGGTATGTGACGATAAAAATTATCAACATACCGCTTCCTATTACAAGCTTCCATCCTGATGCCTGCGCTAAGTGATAAATTGGAAATAATAGATAAACAAACCACATATACGGGAAGAATCCCATATGTTTCGGAAAAATCTCAATCCTCTTCTTCTCTATCATTTATACCGCTTCCTGTCTTTTTCTTATATATATTGATACTACAACAAATATAAGGAAATAACCTCCTAATACCGCGATATTTTCCCATCCAATTGATTTTCCAGCTACAATATCCCACGCACCACTTCCGAAATGGTATGTCGGTGTCCATTCACCAATCGTTCTTAATATTTTGGGGAATACTTCAATCGGCATCCATAACCCGCCAACTATAGCTAAACTCATATTTAAGATATTTGCTAAGCCAGCAGCTGCGTCCGCCTTCTTAATGGAACCTATTACTGTTCCTAATGCTAAAAATGGTGTTACCCCTAACAATAACCATAACCCCGCACCAATCCATTGCTCTACTGTTAACTCAACATGATTAATCAATATCCCTGCTATAAAAATAACTAAGATTGAAAAAGCATTCACCACTGTTTGGGCAATAATTTTAGCAGTTATATACGCACCCTCTGGAAGTGGTGTGATTTTCAAAAGATGTGTCCATCCTTGCCCTCTTTCCTGAGAAAGTCTCACACCGAAACTAAAGAGTGCAGTCCCTACAATACTGAAAGTTGCCATCGAAATTAAATAGTGTGCTTTCCACGCATCTCCGTTTTGTGGTACTTGAACAACATTTGTGAAAATGTAGTAAAACATAACAGGCATTAATAATGAGAAAAAGATAAATAATTTATTGCGAAATGTACGTAAAATTTCTATTTTACACTGCATCCATAACGCTCTCATGCGATTTCCCCCTTCTGATTTGCGACGAACTGTTCAAATGCTTCATCAAGGCTTCCACGTTCAACTGAAACATCTGTTACAGGTAAACTCCTTTGATAAATGGCTTTTAAAGTTGCATCCGTATCCTCTGTTGTTAAAATGAAGCGTCCTTCGTTTGACTTAACTTCTGTTACATTTGGTAATTCCTTTAGTAATTTTGTAGGAATGCTTTCCTTCGAGTAAAATGTGATTGTTTTTCGCGAAATCGTCGCTTTCATTTCGTCTGGTGTACCATCTGCGATAATCTTTCCGTTCGCAAATAATAAGATACGATTTGCTAAAGCATCTGCTTCTTCTAAATAATGCGTCGTTAAAATAATTGTTTTCCCTTCACTTGCTAACTTTCGAATCGTTTCCCAAAACATTCTTCGAGACGTAATATCCATTCCGACTGTCGGCTCATCTAAAAATAACAAATCTGGATTTCCCGCAAGTGCAAGCGCAAAATTCAACCTTCTTTTTTGCCCACCTGATAACTTCTCACATCTTTGCTTTCGCTCCGATTCTAAATTTGATAGCTGTAATAACGTTGCTTTCTCTACCGGATTCGTATAATAACTACGGAACAACTCAATTGCCTCTTCGACTGTAATACTATCAATGACACTTACTTCTTGCAGCATCGCACCGAGGCTATTACGAACATCTCTATGCTTTGGACTCTTTCCAAATATAAAGACCTTACCTTCTGTTGGGTCCTTTAATCCAAGCATCATCGACATCGTCGTTGTTTTCCCCGCACCATTCGGACCAAGTAACGCTACTATTTCCCCTTTATTTACATGAAATGAAACATTATTTACTGCGTTTTTATGTTTAAATGTTTTAGAAACACCATTTACTTCAATAATCTTTTCCATCTCTCCACCCCCGCTGTTTCTTATATTTACATTGTATTACTTGGAAAACTTAGGAAACAGTATGATGCGTCATGACATCGATATGACAATTGTCATGTATTCTTTATGAGAGGAATCAAGCTGCATACCGCAAGCGAGTAGCAGGACGAAAATAAACATGATACAATCGGTTAAGATATATATTCGAGGAAGGACAGTGGTTTTCATGATTATTCGTAATGAACAAGATTTAGAAGGCTTACGAAAAATCGGCCGCATCGTTGCGCTTGCACGTGAAGAAATGAAAAAAGAAGCGAAGCCAGGTATGACAACGAAAGAGCTTGATTTGATCGGTAAAAAAGTATTAGATGAGCATGGTGCTATTTCTGCACCTGAAAAAGAATATGATTTCCCAGGTGTAACTTGCATTAGTGTAAATGAGGAAGTTGCTCATGGTATTCCAGGAGATCGCGTATTAAAAGAAGGCGACTTAGTAAACGTCGATGTATCTGCTGCACTTGATGGCTATTATGCAGATACAGGTATCTCATTTGTTCTTGGAGAAGACGAAGCAAAAGAAAAGCTGTGCCAAGCAGCGGTTGATGCATTTTGGGCAGCAATGAAAAAGGTTAGAGCTGGCTCAAAACAAAATCAAATTGGTCGTGCTGTTTCAAACTTTGCACATAAAAGTGGATACAATGTTATTCAAAACTTAACTGGTCACGGCATTGGTCTTAGCTTACATGAAGCACCAAATCACATTTTAAGTTACTATGATCCAATGGATAATGCGCTTCTAAAAGACGGTCTTGTTATCGCTGTAGAACCGTTCATCTCTATGAAAGCTGATCATATTATTGAACGTGGTGACGACGGCTGGACATTCGTTACACCTGATAAAAGTCTTGTTGCACAATGTGAACATACCGTTGTCGTAACGCGCGGCGAACCAATAATTTTAACAGAAATCTAATACCAAAAACGGCTGTTTTGTAGATTTATTCCACATAAAACAGCCGTTTTTATTTTTGGGAAAATATGTGAAATACTGTTGAACTCTTTATCATTTAAGTATATAATCTTTAGCGGAGGTTACTTAAGCTTATCTTTACTAAAAAGATATTGTAACTAAGGAGTAAAACACCTTCTTTCTTATTGTTTAAACAGTCTCAAAAATGACCGTAGTAACGTGTTAGTCGAATATTCTGTAATTCTTATATTCCTCTAACAATGTAAGAAACTATCATCTTTCAACTTCGGTCCACTAATCGCACAACTCTCTTTAGACAAAATAAATGACTATTTTCAAAGTACATATTGTCTTCATTCTGACCAAAACCAACCCTATCTAGCTTTTTATCTCCACATAACTTTAAGGCAAAAATAAGCCTTCACAAAGGGATACACTACATTGGTTAGTATGTATCGTAAAACTTACCTTTATAACCATTCTTTTTTACTAGATATACATGAAAACTATCTCACATATAAAGGTCTGATATCATTCTTTATATCAGTATTTTTTTCGACATTTTTTGTCGAATTGTGTATATTTCCATAGAACTGTGTAAATATACATTGTGTTTTACGTTAAACAATTTTACTTTGAACATAATCCTACTTGTCTGAGAACGCGTATAGAAACGGAGGGATAGCAAAAATAAATAGCTTATAACAAATACTTTTAATATTCCATTTGTTCATGTGGAATAAGTCCCCAATGGACAAATGAATGTTCAGAGGAGGAAAAATGAAAAAACTTTTCAATGTATGTTTAATTGTATTCGTACTATTTTCGCAACTTGCTAGTTTTCCATACAATCAAGTAAAAGCGGAAACCTTAACAGGAGATTCCTTATTTGACACTGTTGAAATGAAAGATGCAACGAATCATATTATTGACGAAGCATTAAATCCTAAAAACTTAATAAAGATAGGATCAATCATTCACCTAGAATATGCTTGGTCAATAAAAGATCATCAAATTGCACAAGAAAAAGATTCAACAGTTCTTCAAATACCTAATGCATTAAAAGTAAAAAATGACCAACAAGGAAACTTAATGGCAGATCAACAAATTATTGGTCAATATTTTGTTACAGCAAACGATAACAAAATGAAAATAGTCTTTAACGATTCAGTAAAAGATTCAAAAGGTGTTAAGGGAAAAATTAAATTTGACACTGTATTCAATCCAGATTTAAAACCTGGCATAAAAGCCGTCCCACTCACTTTCCCTCTAGGTACAGTAGCTAAGACTATCTCAGTTCCTGTTCAAGTAGATAACCCTACTTCACCTACTATTAATAGTGATGATGCTAAGCAGACTACCGAAGAGCAAAAGAACGGTGACGCACAGCAACCTACTGAACAGCCAAAAGATGGTGAAACACAGCAGAAACCTGCGGAACAACCAAAAGACGGGAATCCTCAGCAGCCTGCGAAACATTCAAAAGATGGTGAGACACAGCAGAAACCTGTGGAACAACCAAAAGACGGGAACACTCAGCAACCTGCGGAACAGCCGAAAAACGGGAATCCTCAGCAGCCTACGGAACAGCCAAAAGATGGCGGGACACAGCAACCTACTGAGAACCCTGGTGATAACACAACAGGGCAACCTGTTGAAAATCCAGACCCATCACCTAAGCAAATTAAAGAAAATATTTTAACAAGCGTAAAATTAACAGATAAAGACGGAAAACCATTTAATGATACAGATAATCGTCCAAATCCTGATTCTGCTGCCAATATCGATTTTACATGGGAAGTTTTAGAATCATTAAAAGTAAAAAAGGGAGATTACTATATTTTCCAACTTCCGGAATATTTTATCGTCCACAACACCATTACACAGCCTTTAGTTGATGGAACAGGACATGAAATTGGGACGTTCGTTGTTGACTTAAACGGAAAAGTAACTATGACTTTTAACGAGTACGTTGAAGACAATCCTAATATAGATGGTCATTTAAAAGTTGGTACGGAATTCAATAAAACAAAAATTAAAGGGACTACGGAACAAAAAATTCCTTTCCCAATTAAAGAACAAGACGTTATTATCGAGCTTGATTTCAAACCTAATGTAAAGAAATCTATGAATAAAAAAGGTATACCTGATAGACCGATTAATACGAATCAAATCAATTGGACAGTCGAAATGAACAAAACAAAAGACATTCTTACAAACGCTGTCTTCCAAGACAATATTCCAAATGGAGCCAGTCTCAATGAAGATTCTATTAAGGTTTATGAGTTAGAAGTAGATATTAACGGGAAAACGACTCGTGGAGCCGAAGTTAGTAAAGAAGAATATACACTCACTTCATCCTCCGATAAATTAAATATCGCTTTTAAAAATGAAACGAAAAAAGCATATCAAGTTGAATATGCGACAAAAATTACTGACGAAAGTGTTACTAGTTTCAAAAATGAAGCAAAAGTATCCAGCAAGAATCAAGGAGATGTATCCGCAAATGCAACTGTAACTGTTTCACGCGGTACACATCTAGAGAAAACTAGTAAATATAATCCAAAAACACAAACAATTGAATGGACAATTACTTTCAACGGTGACCAAAGAGATATTAAACAATCTGATGCGCTTTTAAAAGACATCTTGGACAAATCTCATAAAGTTGATGCAAGTTCTATCGTGGTTAAAAATGCTTCTTATGATAATAACGGAAAACTTGTTACAGGTGACAACGCCACAAACTTTACTGTAAAAGAAACCGATGAGGGATTTGATTTACAATTTAATGAAGATATTAATAGTGCCTATGTGATTACTTATACATCGAAAGCCAAGAATGATGTTATACAAGATGGCGAAATCGAAAATACAATTATTGCAGATGGAAAATGGAGTAAAACAAACAAAGTTACATTACAACAACAAAACATCATAAAGAAACATAATAAAAATGCAAACGATACAGATTACAATAAGAAAACAACGAAATGGACAATTATTGTAAATGATAACAATTACGTGTTAAATGATGCTGTTATCACTGATACGTTTGACTATAGTGGACTTACATTACAAAAAGATAGTTTCAAAATTACTGATGGATCAACTGAACTGAAATTAGACTCTGATTACACACTTGATGTAACAGCTGACGGATTCAAAGTAACACTAGCTGGTAGTTATAAGTCTAATATGGATAAAACTTTAACCATCACGTACACAACAGACTTTAATTACGAGACTCTATCTAAAAAGGATGATAATAAATCATTCAAAAATACAGCTGAGTTATCATGGAAAGATATAAATGGGAACGATAAAAATAGTAAATCTCATGATAGATTCAATCCTGACGGCTATACAAAAGGAAACGGATTTAAATACGGTTCTTACAATGCCCAAACGAAAGAAATCAAATGGGACATAGGGTTTAACTATAATAACAGGACTATTAAAGACCCTTCTATCGTTGACGTACTAGAAAACAATCAAAAACTTATACCAGACTCCATTGAGATTCATCATATGGAATTAACTGGTGGTGCAGACGGTTATAAATTAGGGGCACTTGTTTCCCCTGACGAATATACGGTAGAAAATGCAACGAAAGATAATAAAAATACATTAACGATTCATTTTAAAAATGAAATTAAAACAGCGTACCATATCAGCTTTAAAACTTCACTTGCAGGTGAAGAAATTAATAAGCGCTATGATAATTACGCCAAATTAAAAGATGGATCGGAAACTATCGCCAATATTCATGGTGCATTCGAGATCAAAAATGGTGGTAGCGGCGTTACGAAAAAAGCAAAACAAAATGACAAGTACATTGATTGGAGCGTTTCTATTAATGCAAGTCAATCAACGATTGAAAATGCTGTCGTAACAGACGATCCGACAGACAATCAAATTCTCGATGAAAAGTCATTCCACCTATATGGGACAACAGTAGCCGTGGATGGCACTTTAACGAAAGATACAACAAACGAATTAAAAGAAGGAAAAGACTATAAACTCAAAATAACAACAGACAACAATACGGGGAAACAACAATTTACAATTGAATTTCTTCATACTATTGATCGAGCTTATATTTTAGAATACCGTTCACTCATTAATGCAGACAATAATGAAAAGGTAAGCAATAAAGCGAAGATTACTGGTAATAGTTTGAAATTAACAGAAACTGAAAAAATTGAAGAAATAGTAGTTAAAGTATCTTCTGGATCTGGAGGCGGTTCTGCTACTAAGGGACGCGGAAACCTTCAAATTAAAAAAGTAGATAATGCAGATCCAAATAAAATTTTATCTGGCGTAGTATTTACTTTATTCGATCGCACAGGTACAACTGCTATTCGAACAATTACAACAGACGACAATGGTATCGCTCAGTTTAACAACTTAAAACGCGATGAATATCTGCTTAGAGAAATGAAAACTCTTGATGGCTATGTCATTAGTAAAGAATTAAAAGCAGGTAAACTTGTTAAGCTTGGTGCAGAAGAAACTACAACATATACTCTTAAAAACGAGAAATTTGTTGGAAAAGTAGTACTTACAAAGACTGATGCTCATAACAAAGAAAAGCTTAAAAATGCAGTTTTCTCTCTGCTTGATCAAAACCATAATGTCATTCCTGAACATAAAGAATTAATAACAAATGATAAAGGACAAATTACTGTAGATAATTTAAAACCAGGAACTTACTACTTAAAAGAAATAAAGGCTCCTGAGCATTATCAATTAGATGATCGACTTATTGAATTTACAATCGAGGAAGATCAAACAACAGTAATTAATAAAGAGGCCCAAAACAACTTGATTAGAGGCTCAGTTATCCTAACAAAAGTTGATAAAGAGGGTAATACTTTAGAAGGTGCAGTATTTAGTGTACGGGACCGAAATAACAAAAGAATTCCTGGTTATACCAAATTAACGACAAATGGTAACGGACAAATCGAAGCGAAAAATTTACTTCCTGGAGAGTACCAATTTGTTGAAGAAAAAGCACCTGAACATTATGAAATAGATAAAAAACCGCTTAAATTTACAGTTGAAAAGAGCCAACAGAAAGCACTTACTGTTACAGCGACAAATCACCTCATTAAAGGTGGTGTCACTTTAACGAAAGTCGATGATGTCGATGGCACTGCCCTTGAAGGTGCTGTATTTAAAATTGTCGATGCGAATGACGAGAAACAAGTAATTCGTGAAAATATAAAAACAGGTTCAGATGGAAAAGTTACCGTTAAAGATTTAGAGCCTGGTGCTTATAAATTTATCGAAACAGAAGCTCCTAAGGATTATACGTTAAGTACAAACCCTATCGAGTTTACAATTGATAAAAGCCAACAAGCTCTTGCTACTGTTACGGCAAATAACAGCTTAAAAACGGGCGAGGTTGAATTATTAAAAGTTGATGAGTTTGGTGAGAAAAAACCACTAGAAGGTGCTGTATTCAAACTTGTCGATACAAATAATAATGACGTTTCCCCTCACACTAACTTAACTACTGATAAACACGGTAAAGTTAAAGTTAGTAACCTACGTCCTGGTACGTATAAATTTATTGAAATAGCTGCTCCTGAACATTACGTTTTACGAGCAGAACCTATTGAATTTACAATCGATAGAAGTCAGAAAGAAACTCTACTTGTGAAAGCTGAAAATGCTTTAAAACCAGGAGATGTTGAATTAACAAAAGTTGATGATATCGATGGTACAGCTCTTGAAGGTGCTGTATTTAAAATTGTTGATGCAAATGATGAAAAGAAAGTTATTCGCGAAAATGTAAAAACTGGTGCGGATGGTAAAGCTATCGCTACTGGCTTACGCCCTGGCGATTATAAATTTATCGAAGTAACAGCACCGAAGTATTACGACAAAAATACAAAACCAATTAAATTTACGATTACAGAAAGTCAAACAACTCAGGCTACTGTTACCGCTAAAAACAGCTTAACAAAAGGCGGTATTGAGTTAACAAAAGTGAATGCTGCAGATGAAAAGGAAACACTTGAAGGTGCAGTATTTAAAATCGTTAATAGAGATACTAATGAAGATGTTCGTACGGACCTTGTTACGAATAGTAAAGGAATGCTAGTTGTAGATGACTTACGTCCTGGTAACTATAAGCTTATCGAAACAAAGGCTCCAACTTATTACGATGTAAATGTAGAACCAATTGAATTTACAATCGAAAAAGGACAACAAAAACTCCTTCCACTTACATTTAAAAATAGTTTAACGAAAGGAAAAGTTAAACTTATTAAAGAAGATGATGTGGAAAGTAGTAAAGCTCTTGCCGGCGCTGTATTCACATTGCAAGATGCAACTGGCAAAGAAATTATGAAAGATTTAACAACAGATGATTACGGAGTGTTAGTTATTCCTGATTTAGCACCAGGGGATTATCAATTTATCGAAACAAAAGCACCTGAACATTATAAATTAGACAAAACACCTATTAAGTTCACAATTAAAAAAGGTAGTAAGGAAGATCTTCCTATCCCTGTTACTGTAAAAAATAGTTTACTTACAGGTGGCGTCACTTTAACAAAAGTTGATGATGTTGATGGCACTACTCTTGAAGGTGCAGAATTTATAATCGTTGACGCTCATGATACTAAAAAGGTAATTCGCAAAGGTTTAACAACTGATAAAAACGGTAAAATTTCTGCTTCTGATTTACGTCCTGGAGACTATCAATTTATTGAAGTAAAAGCTCCAAAAGACTATACCTTAAGCAAAGACCCTATTCCATTCACTATCGAAAAAAGTCAAAAAGAGAATATTACTGTTACTGCTACTAACAGTTTAAAGAAAGGTGCAGTAACATTAACAAAAATTGATGACATCGATCGTACGATGCTCGAAGGTGCAATCTTTAAGATTGTGGATATGAATGGTAAGGAAGTTCATACGAATCTTGTTACAGATAAAAACGGTAAAATTTCTGTTTCTGATTTACGCCCTGGAGACTATCAGTTCATTGAAACAAAAGCTCCTGAGCACTATGTATTAGATGAAACAACGATTCCATTTACAATTGAAAGAAGTCAAACGAAAGAGATCAATGTTACAGGCAAAAATGCTTTGAAAAACGGTAGCGTTGAACTAACAAAGATTGACGATATTGATATAACTACAAAACTTGCTAACGCCGTATTTAATTTATTAGATGCAGACGGAGAGCTAGTTAAAGAAGGCTTAAAAACAAATGATGAAGGTAAAATTGTTGTTGAAAACCTACGTCCTGGTACGTATCAATTCGTTGAAACAATTGCTCCTGAACATTACGATTTAGATAAAAAACCTATCGTATTTACAATTAAAAAGAGCCAAACTGAAACTCTTCATATCACTGCTACAAATGCTTTAACAAAGGGTGCAGTTAAACTTTCTAAAGTAGACGATGTTGATGGCACTGTTCTTAAAGATGCAGTATTTAAAATTGTTAATATGAACGGTGATGTAGTTCATAAAGACCTTGTTACAAATGAACAAGGAATAATCGAAATTAATGACCTACGTCCTGGTGATTACCAATTTATCGAAACGAAAGCTCCTAAGCATTACGTTTTAGATGAAACACCAATCAAATTCACTATTGAAAAAGGACAGAAGAAAGCTATTTCTTTAACTGCTACAAATAGCTTAAAACAAGGTAGTATCGAATTACTTAAAGTTGATGATTTAAACACTCAAACAAAACTTGCTGATGCAGTATTTAATTTACTGGATCAAGATGGCAAAGTACTTAAAACAGATTTAAAAACAAACAGTGAAGGTAAAATCGTTATCGAAAACTTACGTCCTGGTACGTATCAATTCGTTGAAATAACGGCTCCTGAACACTATGATTTAGACAAAAAACCAATTATATTTACAATTGAAAAAAGCCAAAAAGATATTGCTACCGTTACTATGAAAAATAGTTTAACAAAAGGCGGCGTGGAACTTTCTAAAGTGGATGACGTCGATGGCACTATTCTTGAAGGCGCAGTATTTAAAATTGTGGATATGAATGGTACTGTAATTCGCAAAAATCTTGTTACGAATCAACAAGGTAAAATTAGCGTTTCTGACCTACGTCCTGGTGATTATCAATTCATCGAGACAACGGCTCCGAAACACTACGATTTAAACAAAGAGCCAATTCCATTCACAATTACAAAGAGCCAAGCTGATCCTATCTCCGTTACAGCTACAAATAGCTTAACGAAAGGCGCTGTGGAACTTTCTAAAGTGGATGATGTAGATGGTACTGCTCTTAAAGATGCGGTATTTAAAATTACTGATCTGAATGGTAACGAGATTCGTACTGAGCTTACAACAGATGTACATGGAAAAATTTCTGTTTCTGATTTACGTCCTGGGGACTATCAGTTTGTTGAAACGAAAGCTCCTGAACACTATAAATTAGATAGTACACCTATTAAGTTTACAATTAAGAAAAGCCAAAAAGAAAAGCTCCAAGTTACTACTACAAATAGCTTAACTGAGGGTGCTGTAGAATTAATAAAAGTGGATGATATAAATCCAGATACAAAACTTTCTGATGCAGTGTTTAACATCATCGATGCGAAAGGTAAAATTGTTCGCACTGATTTAACTACTGATAAAGATGGTAAGATTACTGCTACGAACTTACGCCCAGGAGACTATCAATTCATTGAAACGAAAGCTCCTAAGCATTACGATTTAAATAAAACACCTATTAGCTTCACTATCGAAAGAAGTCAACTAACTCACGCTTCTGTTACTGCTAAGAATGGCCTAACAAAAGGTGGCGTGGAATTAACGAAAGTTGACTCTATAGATAAGAAAGAAATGCTAGAAGGTGCGGTATTTAAAATTACTGATCTGAACGGTAACGACATTCGTACGAATTTAGTTACCAATAAAGACGGAAAAATCATCGCTAAAGACTTACAACCAGGAGACTATCAATTTATTGAAACAAAAGCTCCTAAACATTACGACTTAAATGAAGAACCAATTAAGTTTACAATCGAAAGAAGTCAAACAAAGCATGTCTTCGTTACAGCTATTAATAGCTTAACGAAAGGTAGTGTTGAGTTAATTAAAGTTGATGATGCCAAGCAAAACACAACACTTGAAGGTGCAGTATTTAAAATTGTTAATAAGGATGGACACGATGTTCGTACCGATTTAACTACTGATAAAAACGGCCGTTTAGTTGTGGATGAATTACCGCCAGGAGACTATGAGTTTATCGAAACAAAAGCTCCTGAACACTATGACTTAAACAAAACACCTATTAAGTTCACAGTTAAAAAAGGCCAAGAAAAAATCGCCTCTGTTACTGCTACGAATAGCTTAACTAAAGGCGCAGTTGAATTAACTAAAGTTGATGACATCGATGGTACTACTCTTGAAGGAGCAATCTTTAAAATTGTAGATATGAACGGCAAGGATGTTCGTTCTGATTTAACTACTGATAAAGATGGGAAGATTTCTGTTTCTGATTTACGTCCGGGAGATTATCAGTTTATTGAAACGAAAGCTCCTAAGCATTATGACTTAAACCAAAATCCTATCAAGTTTACTGTTGAAAAGAGTCAAACTGCTAAAGCTTCTGTTACTGCTACTAACAGCTTAACTAAAGGCGCAGTTGAATTAACTAAAGTTGATGACATCGATGGTACTACTCTTGCAGAGGCTATCTTTAAAATTGTAGATATGAACGGTAAGGATGTTCATTCTGATTTAACTACTGATAAAGATGGTAAGATTTCTGTTTCTGATTTACGTCCAGGAGATTATCAGTTCATTGAAACGAAAGCTCCAACTGGCTATGATTTAAACATTAAACCAATTCCTTTCACAATTACGAAAGGACAATCTCAGATTACCTCTGTTACAGCTTTAAATAGTTTAACAACAGGTTCAATTGAGTTAACTAAAGTTGATATTGATCACCATGGAACACTTGAAGGTGCCATTTTCAATATTTTAGACCAAGATGGAAAAATCATCCGAGAAGGTTTAAAAACAGACCAACACGGAAAAGTAATCGTAAATGATTTGAAACCTGGTAATTATCAATTAGTAGAAACACAGGCTCCTAAAGGCTATCAATTAGATGCATCACCAATAAACTTTACAATTGATAAAGCCCAAGCTACACCACTACAAATTACAGTTTCAAATAAAAAGATTGAATCTTCGTCAGGTGGAGATGACAAGCCAGTTACTCCTCCAAATAAAGAAGAAAACAAAGGCAATGAAACATCTGAGAAACACAAAAACGGAACTTCCGAAGAAACATCAAATGAAACAGATAACAAACAGCAAGATGATCGAAATACGGATAAACACCTTCCAAATACAGGTCATAAAGAAGACCCTACACAAACAGTAGGTATCGTCCTTCTACTAGCTGGATTATTAAGTATTTTAGCTACAAAACGCAAAAAACATTATTAATAATGTTTTTACATCCAATCAATCTCTCAATTGATTGGATGTTTTTTTATACAAAAAGGACGATACATAAAGTATCGTCCTTTTAACGGGGTGAGGCTGCCCAAAAGTACGGAAAACCTTTGAACAGCCTCTTATTTTCATATGGATGCCTTACATATATCACTGATAATAATTATGAAATGCGGAAACATAATTACCATCAACTGATTCAAACATGAGAAATGAAACCCTACAGTGGTTCCATTTCTCTACATAATCTAAAGTTTGGGTACACTAGATTCATGCAATGTAGGAGCTTTCAGAGTAGAAAGCGAACCTTCGTTTAAAATGATAGCATACATATCTTCCTCAAAAATATGCAAATATGCATATATTGTTTTTATTTCTCAATGTCAGAATATTGAAAAACAAAAGACGCGAAGGTAAAATAAAGTCATTATCCGTCTTCTTTTGTCAGTCACAGAGAATAGAAGAATAGGAGAGGAAAAAATGAGAAAATCATTGAAACAAAAAATAGTAAGCTCTTTGCTTGCTGTATCACTCGCTGTTAGCTTAGCTCCAATTGGGCAAGCAAAAGCGGATTCCACGTCAGAGGTTACACAAACTCCATCTATTACAAAACAGATTGATCCAAACCGCGCAATTGAACATGTTCGTTTCTTATCTGAAACAATTGGTCCTCGACCCGGTGGAACAAAATCCGAAGAATGGGCTTCTCGTTACATTGGTATGCAGCTTAAATCGATGGGCTATGAAGTAGAATATCAGCCATTTCAGGTTCCCGATCAGTACGTTGGATTCATTGAATCACCACTGTCAATAAAACGTAATTGGCAAGCTGGTGCTGCTCCTAATTCACTAATTTCTACAGAAGCTGTTACAGCTCCCCTTATCTTTGTTCAAGGTGGGACAAAATTAGAAGATATTCCAAATGAAGTAAACGGTAAAATTGTTTTATTTGAAAGAGGAACGACAATTACAGACTATAATAAACAAGTTGAAAATGCTGTTAGCAAAGGTGCAAAAGGTGTTCTTTTATACAGTTTAATTGGCGGACGCGGAAATTATGGACAAACCTTCAATCCCCGCCTAACGAAAAAGCAATCTATCCCTGTCTTTGGTCTTGCTTATGCGCAAGGAAATGCATTTAAAGAAGAAATCGCTAAAAAAGGGACAACAATTCTTTCCCTAAAAGCGAGACATGAATCTAAATTAACATCTCTAAATGTTATCGCCAAAAAGAAACCAAAAAAGAGTACCGGTAATGAAAAAGCAGTCGTTGTAAGTTCGCACTATGATAGTGTTGTCGGAGCACCTGGCGCAAATGATAATGCTTCTGGAACTGGATTAGTATTAGAACTAGCTCGTGCTTTTCAAAATGTAGAAACTGATAAGGAAATTCGTTTTATTACCTTTGGTTCTGAAGAGACTGGCTTACTTGGCTCCGATTATTACGTTAATAGTCTATCCCAAAAAGAACGCAATCGAATTTTAGGTGTCTTTAACGCAGACATGGTTGCAACAAATTATGATAAAGCAAAGAATTTATACGCTATGACACCTGATGGCTCTACAAACTTTGTAACAGATGCTACCTTGCAAGCAGGTAAACAACTAAATAATGACCTCGTCCTACAAGGTAAATTCGGTTCTAGTGATCATGTTCCATTTGCTGAAGCTGGTATTCCTGCTGCTCTATTTATTTGGATGGGTGTCGATAGTTGGAATCCATTAATCTATCATATTGAAAAGGTATACCATACACCTCAAGATAACGTATTAGAAAATATTTCACCTGAACGAATGAAAATAGCATTAGACGTTATCGGAACAGGGGTTTATAACTCGCTTCAAAAACCTGTTACTCAAACTGAACAGAAAGCTGCTTAATCAATAAAAGACCACTGATTTTTATCAGTGGTCTTTTATTGAGAAAAAATATATATGCATAAAAGCATATTTTATCCTCCTCATTATCGTATACAATATTAACTGTAACAATATCGATTACAACTTATAAGGAGGCTTTTTCTATTATGAAAAAAATGATTTTAGCAGGTGCGTTAACTTTAGCAGGAATTACCGGCGCTACCGCGTTTATTCCTGAAACAAAAGTCGCTGCTGCCGCTCAAGAACAAAGCTTTACAAAATTTTATTCTTTGCAAACTGGAGGTAGTTCTGAACAAGAACCTGTTTTCCTTCAAAAGGGACAAGAGTTAACAATTCAACCTAACAGCAAAACTCCTAGTTACAGTGTTTATGACTCAAATCATAACCTTATTGGACGTTATTCTGATGGTTACGGCCGAATTTTCACTGCAAAAACAGATGGAAATATGTACGTTCAATTTCATGCACCTTACGTTTACTATAGTCCTGTTAGTTTTTCTGTTACTTATACAATCCAATAAAATAAAGGGCCTTTCTCAAGGGCCCTTTATTTTGCTTCCCAATTCACTTTTACAAAACCATCTTTCACCATTACCGTACCAATCGGTATATTTAATATTTCACTCATTTCCTTGTAAGAATATTGTTCATAGTAATAGAGTACGAGTACCGTTTTATATTTTTCATTTAATAACTGTATTACTTCCCGTATCATTTCCGCTTCCACTTTTTGAATAAATTCTTCTGATATATTCACTTCATCTGCGAAATCTATTTCTCCACCATCTTCTTTATGAAACAAATCCAATATTCGATCTTTCCACCTTTTTTTCTTACGATAAAAATCATAAAACGTACGAACACAAATTGTAGTAATCCACTTTTTATAATTATCCACATAAGAAAGTTGGTGCCTTGATGAAAAAACCTTTATCCACGTCTCTTGAAAAATATCTTCCGCATCTTCTTTCGTTTTCGCTAACTTATAGCATAAGGAATATATTTGCTGCTTATATATATCAATTAATTCTTCTACCTTTTCTTCCATCATAAGCCTCCTGTCATTTATATAAGACGACGCAAATTATCCTTTTGTTTGATAAAATTTTATTTTTTTATTATCTCCATACAAAAAGGCAATCACAACATCGTGTGATTGCCTTTTACTGAAAGCGAAAAATCGGCTCCGCTTTGCTAGAATACTCGGTGGCTTCGTGCCTTCCTCCGAGGCAAAGTACGCCTCTCTGTCAGGAGCTCCATCCCCCTCCTATTCTAAACGAGCCGCTTTCGCTTTTCTTAATTACATTTTTTCTGGTGCAGATACTCCTACGATTGCTAATGCATTTTGAAGTGTAGTGCGTACTGCTTTCATTAACTCGTAACGAGCTTTACTTAATTCTAAGTTATCTTGGTTCAATACTTTTTCTGCATTGTAGAAGCTGTGTAATGCTGCTGCTAATTCAAATGCATAGCTTGTAATGCGGTGTGGCAGACGTTTTTGTGCTGCATCCGCAACTACAGCTGGGAATTCACCAAGTTTTTTCAGTAACTCTACTTCTTTCTCAGAAGTAACAAGTTTGTAATTCACGTCTCCATCTGCAGCTAATCCTAACTCTTCACCTTGACGAAGGATACTGCATACACGAGCATGAGCATATTGTGCATAGTATACTGGGTTTTCATTAGATTTTGATACAGCTAAGTCCATATCGAAGTCTAAATGAGAATCACCGCTACGCATCGCGAAGAAGTATCTCATTGCGTCCACGCCTACTTCTTCCATAAGCTCACGAAGTGTAACTGCTTTACCTGTACGCTTACTCATTTTCATTTTTTCACCATTTTGGTACAGTTGTACCATTTGGATGATTTCTACTTCAAGTGTTTCTTTATCGTAACCTAGCGCTTGAATAGCAGCTTTCATACGAGGAATGTAACCGTGGTGGTCAGCACCCCAAATGTTGATTAACTTATCGAAACCACGCTCTAATTTATCACGGTGATAAGCGATATCTGGCGTTAAGTATGTGTAAGAACCATCATTTTTAATTAATACACGGTTTTTGTCGTCACCGTAAGTCATTGAACGGAACCAAGTTGCTCCGCCTTCTTCAAAGATTTCATCACGCTCTTTTAATACAGCAAGTGCAGCATCAATTTTTCCGTTTTTGTATAATGATGTTTCTGAGAACCATACATCAAATTTAACACGGAAGCTCTCTAAGTCTTTTTGAAGTTTTGCTAACTCATATTTCAAACCATATTCACGGTAGAATTCATAGCTTTCTTTTTCATCAGCTTTTGCGTAACGATCACCAAACTCTTCAGCTAAACGTTTACCGATTCCAATGATATCCGCACCATGGTAACCGTCTTCTGGCATTTCTTTCTCTAAACCTAATGCTTGCATGTAACGAGCTTCAACAGAAAGAGCTAAGTTATGAATTTGGTTACCAGCATCATTAATATAGTACTCACGAGATACATCGTATCCTGCTTTTGCTAATACGTTACATAAAGTGTCACCTACTGCCGCACCACGTGCATGTCCTAAGTGAAGGTCACCTGTTGGATTCGCAGATACGAACTCAACTTGTACTTTTTCACCTTTACCAGTGTTCGTTTCACCGTAAGCTTCACCAGCGTTTACGATTGTTGGAATTAAATCTGTTAAGTAGCTATTATCCATATAGAAGTTAATAAAACCAGGACCAGCGATTTCGATTTTTTCAATAGAAGCTTTTGCTTTATCGAAGTTTGCAACTAGTTCTTCTGCAATCATACGAGGTGCTTTTTTCGCAACGCGTGCAAGTTGCATTGCCATATTTGTAGAGAAGTCACCATTTGTTTTATCTTTTGGAGATTCTAATACAACGTTTGGAATCTGTTCTTCTGTCGCTAATTCTGCCTTTAATACAGCAGCTTGAATTTCTTCTTTAATCAATCCTTTTACCTGTTCTAAGGAATTCATTATTTTGCCTCCTTCAAATTAATTGTAATTGTATATCTGCCAGCTTCTTGTTCACTTAGAAGCAATGCGTACGTTAAGAAGAGTTGTCCTTTTTTCTTTTCATCCGACCATTTAAAAAGAACGTTATCAGTTTTCGTTTGCAGTGCAAACGTACCAAGTTCACTCGTATACGTACCCGTTGTCCATTCACCTTTCACATGCGTCTGACGCATAGAAATAGCACCTGAACGCATAATGAGAACTTGTTCATCTTGAATTTTAATAATTGTTTTCACTTCGCCTTGTTCGTTCGGCTCCTGGAATGTTACATATGTACCTTGACCTTTTACATAGTATTGACCATTTGCTTCAAAAGCAACGGTTTCCTTCCTCGCCCCTTCACGGATTTCTGTTACGAAATGAACGTGTACCGGCAAGCCTGCAAGTTGTTTCTTCACGTCTTGCACACCTTTCAAATGTTATAGATATTAAATACTACTTATAATAAATCACTTTTCCTATCATATCAAAAAAAGACGCTGTCTGTCTGCTGAAAAATCAGGAAAACTCCATTTCAAAAAATAATTCACTTCTACTTTATTTCATGTGATAAAATATTTTTTAAATCTAAATATTCTTTTAATTATAGAGGTGAATTCAGTGATACCAACAAAGTTAAAAAAGGGTGATGAAATACGCGTAATTTCACCATCCTGTAGTTTAAGTATTGTTTCAAATGAAAATAGAAAACTTGCTATAAAAAGATTAACTGACATGGGCTTTCAAGTTACATTCTCAAAATATGCCGATGAGATAGATCAATTTGCTTCCTCTTCTATTTCTTCCCGCATTCAAGACCTCCATGAAGCATTTGGAGACCCTAATGTAAAAGCTATTTTGACGACACTTGGCGGATACAACTCCAATGGTTTATTGAAACATCTCGATTATGATCTAATTCGTAAAAACCCGAAATTTTTCTGTGGTTATTCTGATATTACTGCCTTAAATAATGCAATTTACACAAAAACAGGGCTTGTTACATATTCGGGTCCCCACTTCTCTTCATTTGGAATGGAGAAAGGGCTCGAGTATACAAACGATTACTTTTTACAATGCTTAACCACTAATGAGCCTATTGAAATCATTCCGGCGGAAACGTGGAGCGATGATTCTTGGTATATGGATCAGGAAAATCGAGAATTTATAAAAAATGAAGGGTATGTTCCAATTCAAGAGGGGGAAGCGACAGGAGAAATTATCGGTGGCAATATGAGCACACTTAATTTACTACAAGGCACACCATATATGCCAAACTTAAAGGACAAAATTTTATTCCTTGAAGAAGACAGTTTAACAGGAAAATCAACGCTTAAAACTTTTGATCGCTATCTACATTCCCTTATGCAGCAACCTGATTTTGAACATATAACAGGTATTGTAATAGGAAGAATGCAAAAAGAAGCAGAATGTACGATAGCGGACATTCAAGAAATGATTTCTTCAAAACCTGAACTTGCACATATTCCTATCATTGCAAATGCAAATTTTGGACATACAACTCCAATTTTTACTTTTCCAATTGGTGGACATGCCAAAATCATTTCTAACAAAGAAAATACATCTATCACTATTTTAACGCACTAAAAAAGGAGCGAACGATTCGCTCCTTTTATGATTTTTCTATTTTTTGCAACGCTTTTTGCGGGATTGACTCTTTCGTTATTTCAGCCCATCCTTTTCCTTGCATACCTTTTGCATAAATTTTTATAAAAGCACCTGCATGCAATTCACGATTTACCATTCTTTTAATAATTTGTTGCTTTCCGTCCTCTGTATACCCTTTAAATGTATACAAATATTCACCGTCTTTTTTCTCACCTTTATCTACAACCGCATAATAATCTTGTATTTCTTTATTTGAAAAGAAGTTGTCTACAAAAGCATGTACACCTTCTGTTTTTGTGTTTAAATAATATGCTGTTCCCCCTAAAATGATGGCGAATACAGCTAAAACTTTAATTACCAATTTCATACATGCGCCTCCTGTTTGCACTTCTTTCTCACTAGTATTATATCTATACTTGTATTATACGGAAAAGAGCATACTATACTCTATCTAAAAGTCTTACACTTTCCTTACATTATTGTAAGGGATTTTTTCTTAAAGCAAGTTCCCAAGAAAAAATTTTTCCGTTTCATACACTTTTATATTATTATTGAATGATACGAATTTTTATTACAAAAATCAAAGGAGACAGTTTTCAAATGGCTATCTTGCAAGGTTTAGCACTATTACTTGTTGTACTTTGTCTATTTACACTTTTCAGTTACCGTGCGCCTTACGGAATGAAGGCGATGGGCGCTTTAGCTAATGCAGCAATCGCAAGTTTTCTTATTGAAGCATTTCACCGTTATATAGGTGGAGAAATGTTTCATAATGACTTTTTACAATCAGTAGGAGAAGCTTCTGGTAGTATGAGCGGTGTCGCAGCAGCGATTTTAGTCGCATTAGCAATCGGTGTTTCCCCCGTATACGCTGTTTTAATTGGTATCGCTACTAGTGGATTCGGTATTTTACCAGGATTTTTCGCCGGATACGTTTGTGCCTTCGTCGTGAAATTTCTCGAAAAGAAATTACCGGCTGGTGTGGAATTTTTAGCAATCCTATTTATCGCTGCACCAATCTCACGTGGAATGGCAATGCTTATGGATCCGCTCGTTAACGCAACACTTGGTAAAATCGGTTCTATGATATCAGTTGCAACTACAGAAAGTCCTATCATTATGGGTATTATGCTTGGTGGATTAATAACAGTTATTTCTACCTCTCCACTGAGTTCTATGGCACTAACTGCAATGCTTGGATTAACAGGTTTACCAATGGCAATTGGTAGTCTTGCCGTAGCAGCCTCAGCCCCGATGAACTTTATTTTCTTTAAGCGACTAAAAATTTGCTCAAAGAAAGACACAATCGCTGTAGCAATCGAGCCTTTAACACAAGCAGATGTTGTTTCAGCAAATCCAATTCCAATTTATGCAACAAACTTCGTTGGCGGTGCACTTGCCGGTATTATTACATCGCTATTCCAGCTTGTTAATAATGCACCAGGAACAGCATCACCAATTCCAGGTCTTCTTGTCCTATTCGGATTTAATGACGTTATAAAAGTAACGATTGCTGCTGTACTATGTGGAATCGTTACCACTATTGTCGGATACATCGGGTCTATTGTGTTCCGTAAATATCCGATCCGCTCTGCTGATGAAATTCGTGGAGTTACTTCGGAAGAGAAGGTTGCATAAGAAAAAGAGCTATTCCCATCGTTTGAGAATAGCTTTTTTTGTGTTGCGTAACGGTAAATGAAATTATATCGGCGATTTTTTAAATATATCGACTTACCGACACATAACGACAAAGTAAGAGCCCTCTAATCATATAGAGGGCTCTTACTTTATCTAGCTGCAGCGGCTAGAATGATCGGTGGCTTCGCTTCTTCCTTCGAGGCAAAAAGAGCCTCTACGTCTGAAGCTCCATCCCCCTCACATTCTGAGCGAGCCGCTTCCGCTTTTATTTCTATCCAGTTACGCCTCCTAGACCCTTGCGTCTAAGAACCTTCCCTGCCAAAAGGTAAAAAGCACCTTTTGCAGGAAAGAACCTTAGTCACCGGGTCTAAACAGTCGGCTTCACTTTTATTTTACCCAACCGAGCAGCATTTCCCGCACGAATTTGCTTGCTGCGACTGGTGTTTGATCACTATGGTCGTAGACTGGGGCTACTTCTACTAAGTCTGCTCCAACTACATTTATATTTGAATTTGCAATTGCTACGATGGAATCTAATAATTCTTTAGATGTGATACCGCCAGCTTCTAACGTTCCTGTTCCTGGAGCGTGAGCTGGGTCTAATACATCAATGTCGATTGTGACATAGACTGGGCGTCCAGCAAGTTTCGGTAATACTTCTTTTAACGGTTCTAATACGTCAAATTTATATAAGTTCATACCTACTTCTTTCGCCCATTCAAATTCTTCCTTCATTCCAGAACGAATTCCGAAAGAATATACGTTTTCCGGACCAATTAAATCACACACTTTACGAATTGGTGTAGAGTGGGATAAAGGCTCCCCTTCATACGATTCACGTAAATCAGTATGAGCATCCATGTGGATGATTGCTAAATCCGGATATTTTTTTGCCATTGCCTTAAAAATTGGCCAAGACACTAGGTGCTCACCGCCGAGACCTAGTGGAAACTTATCGGCATCTAAAAGTTTTGATACATACTCTTCAATCATGTCTAAGCTGCGTTGTGCGTTTCCGAATGGTAATGGGATATCACCCGCATCAAAATATTTTACCTCTTCTAATTCACGATCTAAATACGGACTATATTCTTCAAGACCGATTGATACTTCACGAATACGTGCAGGGCCAAAACGAGATCCTGGACGGTAACTTACTGTCCAATCCATAGGCATCCCATAAATAACTACCTTTGACTCTTCAAAACTTGGATGACTTTTAATAAATACTTTACCTGAATAAGCTTCATCAAAACGCATATTCTTTTCCTCCTTATGTGGAACTTAAGGTATCCCAACCTTTCACTATTTCTCAAATTTGGAGCGAATTGCTCCTCTTTCTCGATTTACCGGGTCTTCTTTTTAACAACAAGAAGACGATTTTCTCTACAGAAGTGTAAGTAGCTAGCATGTTCAAGTCTTCTGGACAAACACCTTAAATGAGCTACTCACACTTTATTTGTTCAAGCTCGATTTTCTTACTTAATTAAATCGCCAACAAATTTCGGTAATGCGAATGCTGCGTTGTGTAATTCTTTTGTGTAGTATTTCGTTTCGATTTCGTGGAAACGCTCTTCACTTACTTCTAATGGATCATGTTTTTTAGATCCAATTGTGAACGTCCAAAGACCACTTGGGTATGTTGGAATATTAGCTGTGTATAAACGAGTAATTGGGAAAATTTCTTTTACATCTTTAAACACAGTCGTAATTAACTCTGGTGTGAACCAAGGGTTGTCCGTTTGTGCAACGAAAATACCATCTTCTTTTAACGCTTTTGAAATTCCAGCGTAGAAGCCTTTTGTAAATAGGTTTACTGCTGGTCCTACTGGCTCAGTAGAATCTACCATAATTACATCGTATTCATTTTCGCTTTCTGCGATATGTAGGAAACCGTCTCCTACTTTTACTTCTACACGCTCATTATCTAATGCGCCTGCAATTGATGGTAAGTATTGTTTAGAGTACTCAATTACTTTTCCATCGATTTCAACAAGAGTTGCTTTCTTTACACTTGGGTGTTTTAACACTTCACGAATAACACCACCATCACCGCCACCAACAACTAATACGTTTTCAGGGTTAGGATGTGTAAATAAAGGTACGTGCGCTACCATTTCATGATAAACGAACTCATCTTTTTCTGTTGTCATAACCATGCCATCTAAAATAAGCATGTTTCCGAACTCTTCCGTTTCAACCATATCAAGTTTTTGGAATTCTGTTTGCTCCGTATGTAATGTGCGGTTAATACGCGCCGTAATCCCAAAATGTTTTGTTTGTTTTTCAGTGAACCATAGTTCCATCGTACAATCACGCCTTTCAATGCAAATTTATAATAGGGACATCATTAATGTCCCCTAACAAAAATAAAACAAAACATCCAAAATGTATAGTTAAAAGTACAAAAATACCGAAAATATATTTTAGTCAGAGGGTTCTAACATATATGTATAAAGAAAACCCTTTCTTAAGAAAGGGCTTTTGTCTCTATTTCTACTGGTTTACGAATTGGAATTAGGATCATAATACAACCAACTAACACCACAATTCCACCTACTAAAAACGGGCTTTGTGGTGAAACAGTATGACCGATAATTCCTGATAAAATCGGAGCAATTGCGCCCCCTAACCAACGAACAAAGTTATAAACACCTGACGTAACAGATCTTTCATAAGGTGAAATATCCATTACATAACTTGTATATAATGCATTGTTTAAGCCAGATGCTAATCCTGATAAAACGATAAGAGTAATTTGTAACCACATAATTTTCACAAAGAATAGTGCAATTAAGAAAATCGCAAATACAAGTAAACTACCCTTCAATAATGTTTTTGGTTCATATTTCCCTTCTAGCTTATGTGCTAAAATTGCAGAACCGTAAGCTAACGCTAATCCCCATCCGCAAAATACAAAGCCTAATTGAATAGCTGATAAATGCATAATAAGTGGTGAATATGCTAACACAACGAAAAATCCGTAGTAGTATAACATTCCTGAAATCGCACCTTGCATAAACGGTTTATACTTCACCAGGTTAAGTAATTCTCCTACGCCAGCAGCCTTACGCTTCACTTTTCGCTCCGGTTCTTTTACAAAAAAGAATACTAAAATAAATGCTAAGAAAATTAAAATACTCGTCGCGAAAAATGGATAACGCCAAGAATGTCCACCTAATATTCCACCCAATAACGGCCCCCCAGCCATACCTAAGCCGATCGCTGCTTCGTATAATCCTACTGCTTCATGAACTTCTCTACTTAATGCTATTAACAGCGTCATTGCTGTAGCAAAAAACATCGCATTTCCTAATCCCCATCCAGCACGGAAAAGAGATAATTGAGCAATCGTTTGCGATATACCACATATAAACGCAAATACAGTCACAATCGCAAGACCGATTGTCATCATCCGTTTATCACCAAATCTTGATGCAAATATACCAGCTGGTAACATCATGATTGCCATCGTTAAAATATAAGCAGTAAATAACATTTCAACTTGCCAATGCGTTGCACCAATTTTCTCTGCAATAATCGGCAAAATTGGGTCGACTACTCCTATACCCGAAAAGGCAAGGAAGGTAGCCACCACTGTAATCAATCTCCCTAGTTTTTGTTTGCTCTCCATTTTGATTACTCTCCTTTTGTGCTCTCTAAAAATGTTACTGCACGATGTAAACTATCTTCAAGTTCTGCCTTTACACGTTGCATTTGCTCCATTTTTTCGTCTAACGTTTGCACTTGTTTTTCAAGCATATCTTTAATTTCTTGAATCACTTCACGATCACGAGGGTTCTCGCTATTTCTTCTTTGCTCCATTCTTTCTTTTAGTGATAAGAAATGCTGCATTTCTTGAAGTGTGATTCCTAGCACTTCTTTCGCTTCTACAATTCTTTTAATTCTGGCAATATCCTCATCCGTATACAGACGAATATTCCCCTCACTACGTTCTGGGGGATGAATTAAACCAATTTCCTCATAATAACGAAGTGTACGTTTTGTTAAACCGACTTGCTTTGTTACTTCATCAATTTTATACATGTTTATTCCTCCCTTCACTTGATTATTACATTTTACGTTAACGTTAACTTTTCTGCAACTGTTAGACTTTTGTAAATGTTTATCATATTCAATTGTATTTTCCCTAAAGCAGTTTCATAATGAAAGAAAAGAGATAATAAGGAGAATTTCACATGAGTAAACCACTTATTTTCGCTCACCGCGGAGTAAAAGGTACACATCCCGAAAATACGATGATTGCCTTCCAAGAAGCAGAACGCATTGGCGCTCACGGGATTGAACTCGATGTCCACTTATCAAAAGATGGTGAACTTGTCGTAATTCACGATGAAACCGTCGATCGTACAACAAATGGCGTTGGACTTGTTTCGGAAAAAACGGTAGAGGAACTACAATCATTGGACGCTGGTAGCTATAAAGACCCTTCTTTCCATGAAGCAAAAATCCCAACGTTGCGTGAGATTTTCATTTGGCTTTCCACAACGAACTTACAACTAAATATTGAATTAAAGACAGATGTTATTCATTACCCAAATATTGAGGAAAAAGCTGTTGCACTTGTGCGCGAATATCATCTTTCTAATCAAATTGTATTTTCATCATTTAACCATGACTCTGTTTCATTATTAGCAGAAATTGCTCCTGAAATCCCAAGAGCAATTTTATATGATACACCGATTGCTGATCCAATTGCCGAAGCAAAACAGAGAAAAGCAAGTGGATTACATCCAAACTTCCAGCTATTAACGAAAGAATTTGTGCAATTAGCACAAGAGCAAGGATATGTTTTCCGTCCATATACAATTAACGAATACAAAGATTTACAAACTATGATTGATTATGGTGTAGATGTCATCATTACCGATTGGCCAGCACGTGCCTTTGAGCTCCTTTCTTAATGGAAGGAGCTTTTTATTTTCGAAATTTCATTGTTTAAAATAAATGAAAACCCTCAATACTAATACAATAACGCTTGTATTAATGAGGGGCTGAAAAAAGATGGATCAGACTATGAATCCAAAACTTAAAAAATATAAACGTCTTTTCTTCACCGCAATGTTTTCTTGCGTCCTTTTCTTCGTTTTTTCTTTTTTTGTTATTATTATAGTCGCAAAAATTATGGGACCTCCTCCTGTTGCGGTCCCGCAAACAAGCGTCTTTTACGCAAACGATGATACTGTTATTGGACAAAGTAATGAAATTCAAAAACGTTACAATGTATCTCTCAATGAAATTTCTCCTTATGTAAAAGAGGCGACACTATCTATCGAAGACCAACGATTCTACAAACATCACGGCTTCGATGTGAAACGGATTGCGGGTGCAATTGTTGCTGATTTAAAAGCGATGGCAAAGGTACAAGGAGCTAGTACAATTACACAACAATACGCGCGTAATCTGTATTTAGATCATGATAAAACGTGGAAACGGAAATTATTAGAGGCAATGTACACTGTCCGCCTTGAAGTAAACTATAATAAAAATCATATTTTAGAAGGATATTTAAATACAATTTATTACGGACATGGCGCTTATGGAATCGAAGCTGCGTCCCGTCTATATTTCGATAAAACAGCAAAAGATTTAACATTAGCAGAAGCTAGTATGCTCGCAGGTATCCCGAAAGGGCCAAGTGTCTATTCTCCCTTTTTGAAAGAGGATCGTGCTAAAGGACGACAAGCTCTCATATTAGATGAAATGGTCGAACAAGGATATATTACGAAGCAACAAGCAGCCTTAGCGAAGAAAGAGCCACTAACTTTTGCCTCATTAGATACGAAAAAAGTAGCAGAGGTCGCACCATATTTCCAAGATGCTGTACAAGCTTCGCTTCTTCGTGATGTTGGATTAGACGAACAAGCTTTACAACGGGGTGGCTTGCGAATTTATACAACGCTAGACCCTAAACTACAAGCTGTAGCAGAGCAAGCTGTAAAAGATCATATACCTGACACAACAAACATACAAACTGCTCTCGTCTCTATGAATCCAACGACAGGTGAAGTGGCTGCTCTTGTTGGCGGAACTGATTATACTACGAGTCAATTTAACAGGGCTACACAAGCCGTTCGTCAGCCTGGTTCTACATTTAAGCCATTTCTATATTATGCAGCATTAGAACGAGGATTCACGCCTGCTACGCGCTTAAAAAGCGAATATACTGTATTTACTTTAGGTGACGGCGTTTCAAAGTATAAACCAAAAAACTATAAAGATTATTATGCAGATGATTTTGTAACGATGGCACAAGCTCTCGCAGTCTCTGATAACATATATGCTGTAAAAACGAATTTATTTTTAGGAGATGACGCACTCGCAAAAACAGCAAAACAATTTGGAATTACAAGTGCATTAAAAGATGTGCCTTCTCTAGCTCTCGGCACATCACCCGTAAAACCAATTGAAATGGTTAACGCTTATAGCATGTTCGCAAACGGTGGAAAAGAAGTAAAACCTACTTTCATTCGCCGCATTATGGATCATGAAGGAAATATATTATACGATGCTCATTTAGAGAGTAAACAAGTTCTCGACAAGAGCAAAGCGTTTGTAATGGAAGAAATGATGACCGGTATGTTTAATAAGAAACTAAGCAGTTATGCTGCTGTAACTGGCCAATCGATGTTATCAAAATTATCAAGAACATATGCCGGAAAATCTGGTTCTACTGAAACGGATAGTTGGATGATCGGATTTACTCCGCAAATCGTAACAGGTGTATGGGTCGGATATGATCAACCTAAATCTATTTCAAACGTAGCAGAACAAGGATATGCGAAGAAAATATGGACTGATACGATGGAGAAAGGCTTAGATGGACAGCCCAAAAAAGAATTTAAACAACCAGGTGACGTCGTAGCGGTTAGTATCAACCCAGAGAACGGTAAAATTGCTACAAAAAATTGTCCTATTTCTGTGAAAATGTATTTCGCTAAAGGTACCGAACCGACTGAATATTGTATGGATCACGTCGATGATAAAGAAGAATTTGAAAAAACGACTGAAGAAAAGAAAAAAACAAGTTGGTGGAAAAAATATCTTCCTTGGTAAAAAAATAGCTGACGGGCATCCGTCAGCTATTTTTTATTCACTTAATAATGCACGACGCAATTCTTCACTAGATTCGTTCCAAATCGCTTCATTATGTTCTTTCAAGAACGTACCAAGTACTTTTTTAGATGATTCATCCATATGGTCAACCATAATGTGACGCTTCATTGATTTATCCATTTTGTTTACGTGTTCTGGAAGTGATTTATATCCGCGACGAATTTCACGGTCTACTGTCATTTCACAAGCTGTTACACCTGCGTAATAAGCACCAGTTGCAGTTCTTTCAATCGTTACCCAAACAAGCCAAAATGGTTTTCCGTTTGGAACTTCATCTTTATTTGTTAAAAACTTAATACCTTTTTCTACTGTACTACGCGCATGCATCGCACCGATATCAACGAATGCGGTTTTCTCTAGTACATCAACAAATACAGGTGAAATGTTTTCTAGGCTTAATGCCCCAACACCAAATCCACCATGTCCATCTGTTGAATCATTTTTCACGATATTAAAACCGATTTTTTTCTTTTTCTCTGTCATATGTAAAATCCTCCTCACTTAAAAATTATAAAAGGCCAAAAATAGGCGCAATGATACTTTGTAAAAACATTAATACATGCGGAATAACTACCTGGAAAATAGGTTGAATTGTGTAATTACTAAGCGGTGTAATAACGAGAATTAATAACGCAATCGCTCCATATTTTTCATACTGTGTCATTTTCGCGCGAATATTTGCTGGTGCTAAATCTTCCACTACACGATACCCATCAAGTGGCGGGATCGGTAATAAATTAAATACAAGTAAAACAATATTTAACATAATAAAGAGCTCAAAAAACTTTCCTAATGTTTCAGCTACTGCAACTGGAACTGCATCTAACACTCCAAATACTGCTAAGCTATACAAAATAATTAAACCAATTGCACTTAAAATTAAGTTACTAATCGGCCCTGCAATTGAAACTAATATGCCTGCAAGACGCGGTCTTTTAAAGTTATATGGGTTAACAGGAACCGGTCTTGCCCAACCGAATCCAAGAATTAATACTGCAATCAAACCGATAGGGTCTAAATGAGCCATCGGTGATAACGTTAAACGCCCTTGTCTCTTTGCTGTATCGTCCCCAAATTTATATGCAACATATGCATGTGCAAATTCATGAACGGATAATGCAATAATAATCGCCATTGCTACCAACGGAATTTCGTGCAATGGATATCTAAATAACTGATCCATACTTCATCTCCTCTTCCATATGTCAAAAAAAGAAATTATTTGTTTTTTCGATTGTTCTTCCCCATAATCCGCTATAATAAGAGTGTAACTTACATAAAAGGAGCGATTGTACATGCCATACGTAACAGTGAAAATGCTAGAAGGACGCACAGAAGAACAAAAGAAAGCTCTTGCTGAGAAAGTAACAGCAGCAGTAAGCGAAACAACTGGTGCTCCTGAAGAAAACATCGTTGTTTTCATCGAAGAAATGTCTAAGAATCATTATGCAGTTGGCGGAAAACGCTTAAGCGACAAATAATTTCAAGTTTTTCATAAGAAGCAGCCACTAGCTGCTTCTTATTTCTTTCCTTCTAACAACTCAATAATTCTCTCTTTATATTTTCCTTTTCTTCCATCTTCATAGATTAAATCATGTGGATAGAATAGCTTTTGGTCCGTTCTTTTCTTACCTGTAATCGCCTCAACAATATCCGATTCACGTGAAAGCTCTCTAAGCTCTCCGTTTGGCATAAGAAGTAGGATTGGCAAACGCTCTTCTTCTTCTCCTGCACGATAAAAGTCATACGGTAAGTCTGATGTTGAATCAACTACTAAATAATACTCCGGATCAAGTCCAATCTTTTTAAATAAACTACTTAATTCCATCCAATTATCTAAACCGTGTTTATCTGTAAACTCTACATATTTAAATAGATTTCGATTCATAAAACGGCGGCATAGATCGCTTAAAATTGGATCTTCTTCTTCCTGCCATACTTGGAAGTAGTAATACATAACGTTCTCGTCTAACTTTAAATAATCCTCTACTGTTACTTCTTCTTCAAATAAAGAATAGAAATGAACAGGATGATTTTTAAATGTATAATACTTCTCGTGCAATGATTTAGCACGGTGTAAAATCTTCGTTAAAATAACTTCTGCACTTCGCGTTACCGGATGGAAATATACTTGCCAATACATTTGATAACGACTCATAATGTAATGCTCAACAGCATGCATACCACTATTTTTAATGACTACTTGATCCCCATACGGGCGCATTACACGCAGTATACGTTCCATATCGAAGTTTCCATACTTTACGCCTGTAAAATAAGCATCTCTTAATAAATAATCCATACGATCCGCATCAATTTGGCTCGAAATCATACTAATTGCTAATTTATTAGTAGACGTTTTTGCAATTACATCTGCTACCTTTTGTGGAAACTCCTTATCAACACGACTTAATACATCATTAATCTCCGTATTGCCAACAATAATCTTTTGCGTAAATTTCTCATGATCTAATGAAAATACTTTTTCAAACGAGTGAGAAAATGGGCCGTGACCGACATCATGAAGTAATGCCGCACATAAACATAACAATCTATCTTCAGCATTCCAATTTGGTCTGCCATCAAACACATCATCAATCATACGACGAATAATTTCGTATACACCTAACGAATGAGTAAAGCGACTATGCTCTGCACCGTGAAATGTAAAAAATGTCGTTCCAAGCTGCTTAATACGGCGCAAGCGTTGAAATTCTTTCGTTCCGATTAAATCCCAAATAACACGATCACGCACGTGCACATATTTATGTACTGGGTCTTTAAACACTTTTGTTTCGCTGAGTTTGTCGTTTAAATATACCACTTTCCGACATCCCCCTTTCTTTACTACATTCTTACTTTATATTATAAACGAAATGAGAAACAGAAAGAAATGAAAGACTGTATTAATTACCTTTATAAAAAGAAAAAATCACCTTTACCGAAGTAAAAGTGATTTCCTTTATACATTATTTACCTAAAACGAATTCAGCAACTTCGTCTAAGATCATATCTTTCCCTAATGGGAAGTAACCTTTGTTTAAGTCTTCATTTTTAATTGTGAATACGTGGTTGTTTTTAACAGCGTTCATGTTTTTCCAAATTGATTCTTCTTGGAATTCTTTTAAGCGCTGAGAACCGTCACCAGTTGTAAATACGAATAAGTAATCTGGGTTGTAATCGATTAAAGCTTCTTTTTGTACTTGTACTAGTGGTTTATCAGTTGGTGTACCTTTAACTGCTGGTAGTTTTAAATCATTAAAGATTACGCTACCGTAACCGTAGTCACCGTATACGCGGAAAGCATTTGGATACGCAGCCATTTTCATGAATGTTGCTTCACCAGTTTTAGCGACGATTTTGTCATGTAATTTGCTTGCTTTTTCATCATACTTTTTGAACCATTCTTTTGTTTCTTTTTCTTTACCGAAGATTTGACCTACTTCTTCGAATTTTGGACGCCATTGATCTAATGGAGTGTTTAACATAACTGTTGGTGCAATTTTAGATAATTGATCATAAATCTTTTCTTGACGATTATTTACAAGAATTAAATCTGGTTTTGCAGCAGCTACTGCTTCGATGTTAATTTTATCGCCCCAAGCAGAACCAACTGGTTTAACGTCTTTTAGTTTCTTTTCAATATGTGCATCAATTTTTTCTTGAGATGTATTAGCAGTAATAACCGGTTTCATATCGAAAATTAATAATTCTTCTGTTGAACCACTAAGGTCAGCAATTTTCTTTGGGTTTGCAGGAATTTTAATTTCCCCTTTTGCATGTTTTACAGTGCGCTCTTCAGTCTTTGCATCTGCTTTCTTTTCTTCTTCTTTGTTAGAACAAGCAGCAAATAGTACAGAAGTCACAACTAATACCATTGCTAATAGTGCCATTTTAAAATTCTTCATGTTCCCACTCCTTCTAGCTGTATTTATCTTATAAGTTGCAATGAACTATAAGAAACGAAGATAACAATTAATCAATATATTTTTATTAATTGTTGTTAATACCCCATTCTAACGGGCGTTCAACTTCCCATTCTTATATAAGAAGCTCAACGTCCATTAGAAGTCCCCCCTCTTCACGAGGGGGTTCTACTTAAGCTTTTTTACGCAATTGATTACTAATCATCGCTAAATCATATGTTAAGCAAATCGGCTTACAGTTTACTGGACATGGAACGATTTGAGCTTCAATCTCAAATACGTTACGAAGTGTTTCACTTGTCATAACTTCATCTGGTGTTCCTTGTTTCATTAACTTACCTGCTTTTAATGCAATCATATGATCTGAGAAACGAGAAGCGTGGTTTAAGTCATGGATAACCATAACAATCGTTCTACCTTCTTCTTCATTTAACTTTTTCAATAAGTTTAATACTTCTAATTGATGAGCCATATCTAAGTACGTTGTTGGTTCATCCAATACAAGTAATTCTGTTCCTTGTGCAAGAGCCATTGCAATCCAAACACGTTGACGTTGACCACCAGATAGCGCTTCTGCTGGACGATTCGCAAATTCTTTCATTCCTGTCACTTCAAGTGCCCAGTTAATGTAGCGATAATCCTCTTCTTTCAACGTGCCAAACCCTTTTTGATGAGGGAATCTTCCGTATGACACAAGCTCAAATACAGTAAGACCCGTTGGTACTTCTGCAGTTTGTGGTAAAATCGCCATTTTCTTTGCAATTTCTTTCGTTGGCTGTTTCTCAATTGCTTTTCCGTCAAGATAAACAGTACCTTGTTTTGCCTTCAAAATACGAGACGCCGTTTTTAATAATGTGGACTTCCCACAACCATTTGGCCCAATAATTGTTGTAATTTTCCCTTCCGGAATTTCAACTGTTAATCCATCAATAATTAAACCTTCATTATAGCCAACAGATACCGCATCAACCGCTAAAGTTGCCATACGAAAAGCCTCCCTTTATTTTGTCCTCATAAGTAAATAAATGAAATACGGTGCACCAATTACAGAAATAACAAGACCGACTGGTATTTCTGAAGTTGTTAGTACACTTCTTGAAATTACGTCTGCGAATAAAAGTAAAAACGTTCCTATTAGCGCAGCTGTGGGCAACATGATTTGATGTTTGCCACCAACAAGGCGCCTTGCTAAATGCGGGGCCATTAAACCGATAAAGCCAATTCCACCGGCAACAGCAACAGATGCACCCGCTAAACAAACTGCAATAAATAATAATTTACGTCTTTCTTTTTCTACATTTACACCAAGGCCAACTGCTGTAGAATCGCCTAGGTTCATTACATTTAATATGTGTGCTTTACTTATAGCAAGCGGTAAGAAAATAACCATCCATGGAAGTACACTTAATACGAATTTCCAATCTGTACCCCATAGACTTCCCGCCAGCCAAATCGTAGCAAAACGAAAATCGTTAGATGTCATCTTCATAGAGAAAATTAAACTAACAGCTCCAAATCCAGCTGCAACGGCAATACCGACTAGTATTAATCGAGTCGATGAAACGCCGTCTTTCCATGCTAATAAATAAATAATTACCGCTGCTAATATCGCTCCAACTAGTGCGAAAAATGGAAGAATGAATACAGATAAAAATGTACCAGTCCCTACTTTCCCGAAGAAGAAGTAGACGAATATAACAACTGTTAATCCCGCTCCAGCATTAATCCCTATAATACCTGGATCAGCAAGTGGATTTCGTGATAAACCTTGTAAAATCGCACCTGACATAGCTAAAGCAGATCCGACTAGTATAGCAATTACCATACGCGGCATACGGAATTCAAATAAAATAACAGACTGATCTTCAGCCCCTAGTCCAACCAATGACTTTAATACGTCCATTGGGGGTATTTTAAAAGTTCCTGTATTTAAACTAATAAGAAATATAGAAACGATTAGTCCTACTAAAATCGTTAATATAGAAATGTTCTTTTTTGTTAAGACACTCGTCCTCACATCTTTCCTCTCCCTTCATTACGTGCTAAGTAGAGGAAGAATGGAACCCCAATTAGCGCTGTAATTGCTCCAATTGGCGTTTCAAATGGCGGGTTAATAACGCGAGATAACATATCTGCACATTCAATTAACAGCCCGCCTAAGACCGCAGAACATGGAATAACCCATCTATAGTCCGAGCCTACAAGGAAACGAGTCATATGCGGGATTACAAGACCAACAAACCCTACTGATCCTGCCATGGAAACTGCGGAACCCGTTAAAACAAGAACAAGTACTGTTCCGATAAATTTAATTAATGTCGTATTTTGACCAAGTCCAATTGCAATTTCTTCACCGAAGCTCAAAATTGTAATATATCTCGACATCATAATTGCGATAAAAAGACAAACAAGGCCAATTGGCACTAACATATTAATACTTTGCCATTTCACTCCAGCAACTCCGCCTGCATTCCACATGCTCACCTCTTGGGCAAGATTAAAATACAATGCGATTCCAGATGAAATTGCCCCTAATAAAGCACTAATAGCTGCACCTGCTAAAGCTAATTTCACAGGTGTTAATCCACCTGGTGAAGAAGACCCAATTCCATATACAATGCTTGCACCAAACGCAGCTCCAATAAAAGATGCGATAACAAACATTAAATAAGGTGAATTAGGGAAAAATGCATACATAATTGCAATTCCAAATACAGCCCCATCTGTAATTCCCATTAACGATGGTGAAGCAAGTGGATTTCGCGTCATGCCTTGCATAATTGCTCCTGATACCGCTAAAAAGGCACCTGCAACTACGCCCCCTATTGCTCTAGGCATGCGAAGCTCTTGAATTACGTTATGATGCGTAATAGATCCATCAAACTGAAATACAGCTTGCCATACAGTCTTTAAACTAATATCTGCAGCCCCAAAAGAAATAGAAACTGCCATGCTTAAAGCTAACAAAACTGTACCCGCTACTAAAATAATAGAAGCGATGAGCGGTCTGCTCTTAATCTCTTTAACATTCTCTTCTTGCTGTTCTATACTGCTTGCGCTCGCTTCCATCCCTCAACCATCCTAACCAACAACATATATTTATTAAAATGAAATTTATTCTCAAATAGTAATAAAAAAATTAGGTGAATTGTTATTTTCCTGATAATGATTCTCAGAATCAGACACTTCTATTCTACCTATCGCTTTAAAAGACTGTCAACCATTATTTTGAAATATAAATTTATATAAATTGGAACTTTAATACAAAAGTTATATCCATCCTTTAGAAAACGTTCGTCCACACAAGAGTACTTTCGCAGAATAAATCTTTCCTCTTATGGGCATAAAAAAAGAAGAGTAATCTTTTCACTCTTCTTTTTCTTACTTATTTAACTTTGCTTCAATTTTTACGATTAACTCATCTTCTGTTGGAGCCGCAACTGGACGGTTATTTACAAATGCGAATGATTTTTTACGACCAGGACCACAGTAAGACTGACATCCAACTTCAATCGTTGCACATGAATCTACTTTTTTTAACTTCGGAACTAACGTTTTAACGTTCGTTGCCTGACAGTCATCGCACACGCGAAATTCGTTTCCCATTATATAACACTTCCTCTATTTTAAACTTTTCTCAAGTTCGTTTAAAAATAAACACTAAATGGTATTTTACCGCTCTTTGAAGCTCGTTGCAAGTTTCCCTACAAAGCCTATTCTCTACATAATGCTACTTATTTATATGCTCTCCTACAGAAGCGCTCACCATTCATGGGAAAATTTTTACCTTTCATCGAAATCTACCATATTTTTAAAAGCTTTGTATAAAAGTTTATTTTTTTGCCCATTATAAAAATAGGAAGTTCATAAAAAGAAAGGGAGTTGAATCTATGAAAGTAAGACAAGATGCTTGGACAGATGAGGATGATTTATTACTTGCTGAAACGGTACTTCGTCATGTTCGAGAAGGAAGTACGCAATTAAATGCATTTGAGGAAGTAGGAGATCAGTTAAATCGTACATCTGCTGCTTGTGGTTTCCGCTGGAATGCTGTCGTTCGCTATAGCTATGAACAAGCTCTTCAACTAGCAAAAAAACATCGTAAAGATAAAATGCGTGCTGCAAGCGGTGAACAAGCGAAAAAACGTTTACTTTATACACCACCAGCTTCAGATTCGATAACTGATTATGAAGAATTAGTACAAGAGGAATCAATCGTACAATATAAAGAAGCTATTCCATATCAAGAATCTACTGCTCCTGCTGCAAGAAGCTCTATGACAATGCAAGATGTTATTTATTTTTTACAAACAGTCGGATCTTCAAATATAAAAGTGACAGCTCTTGAAAACGAGAATACGAGATTGAAACAAGAAATTAAAGCACAAATCCTTCGGAATGAGGAACTAGAAAAGAAACTAGAAAAGTTAGAAAAGCAATCTCATACTGTACAAGAAGATTACGAAACACTTATGAACATTATGAACCGAGCTCGTAAATTGGCAGTCATGGATGACGAAGAACGTTCTCAAACATCTTTCCGAATGGACCGAAACGGTAATTTAGAAAAAATTGCAGAATAAAAAGGATGCATGTAATGCATCCTTTTTATTATTTCACCTTTAAGCTCCCCCTTTATATGTGAGAAAACTCCATTCTTCATTTTTTGCTATAATAGAGATTGTCATTTTAAAGATAAGGGGTTAGTTATATGAGCAATTCCCGTTCCATTTTATCTCAGCCAGAGTGGCGCATTGTAGATCAGTCTAGTTTGGGACCAACATTCCATGCACTTCAGTCATTCGCAATGGATGACACATTATGCACAAGCATTGGAAATGGCAAGTCAGCCGCAACAATGCGTTCTTGGGTTCATCACAATACAATTGTCCTTGGCATTCAAGATTCACGCCTTCCGCATTTAGAAGAAGGTATTTCTTTTTTAAAACAACACAACTTCAATGTTATTGTTCGTAATTCTGGCGGGCTTGCAGTCGTGCTTGATGAAGGTGTTTTAAACGTATCACTTTTATTCCAAGAAACAGAAAAAGGTATCGATATTGATCTTGGATACGATACGATGTGGCATTTAATTAAGGAGATGTTAAAGGATTACAACGTTACTATCGAGGCAAAAGAAATTGTTGGCTCTTACTGTCCTGGTAGTTATGACTTAAGTATTCGCGATCAAAAATTCGCTGGTATTTCACAACGTCGTATTCGCGGCGGTGTCGCTGTCCAAATTTATCTCTGTGCTACCGGAAGTGGCTCTGAGCGTGCCGCACTCGTTCGTGATTTCTACAACCTAGCAATTCAAGGAAAAGAAACACGCTTTACGTACCCTGAAATTGTACCAAGTACGATGGCCTCACTCTCAGAATTACTTGGCGAAACCATTACAGTACAAGATTTAATGATGCGTCTTTTAAAAACATTGCAGCAATTCGCTCCAAAGTTAACACCATCTCAATTAACAATAGATGAGATTCCTTTATATGAGACGAATTTACAACGTATTATTGATCGTAATAATAAAGCACTTGGCTTAGAAAAATAAAAATGACCACCCTAAGGGTGGTCATTTTCCATACCAATTCATTTTAGAATTAAAGTGCTTGAGCTGCTGTAATTAAAGCTAACTTGTACACTTCTTCTTCGTTACATCCACGAGACAGATCATTTACAGGCATGTTTAAACCTTGTAAGATTGGTCCTACTGCTTCGAAGTTACCTAAACGTTGAGCGATTTTGTAGCCGATATTACCAGCTTCTAAGCTTGGGAATACGAATACGTTAGCATCACCTTTAATTGTAGAACCTGGAGCTTTTTTCTCAGCTACAGATGGTACGAATGCAGCATCGAATTGGAATTCTCCATCTAAAGTTAACTCAGGAGCCATTTCTTTTGCAATGCGAGTTGCTTCTACAACTTTTTCTGTTTCTGGAGATTTCGCAGAACCTTTTGTAGAGAAGCTTAACATAGCAACACGTGGATCAATGCCGAATAACTCAGCAGTTTTCGCACTTTCGATACCGATTTCAGCTAAATCTTGGCTGTTTGGTGCAATGTTAATTGCGCAATCAGCGAATACATATTTCTCTTCTTCACGTACCATGATGAATACGCCAGAAGTTTTTGTAACGCCTGGTTTTGTTTTAATAATTTGAAGTGCCGGACGAACTGTATCAGCTGTAGAGTGAGCTGCACCACTTACTAAACCGTGTGCTTTGCCCATGTATACAAGCATTGTACCGAAGTAGTTTTCGTCTTTAAGGATTTTGCGAGCGTCTTCTTCAGTTGCTTTACCTTTACGGCGTTCAACGAAAGATGCTACCATTGCATCCATTTCTTCGTATGTAGCTGGGTCGTAAATATCAACGCCTGCTAATGTTAAATTCATGCTAGCAGCTTTTGCGCTAATTTCTTCCTTATTACCAACTAAGATTGGTTTTACTAACTCTTCTTTTGCTAAACGCTCTGCAGCGCCTAAAATTCTTTCATCAGTTCCTTCAGGAAGTACGATAGAAATGCCTTTTCCTTGAACTTTTTCTTTTACTGTTGTAAATAAGTTGCTCACGAATAAACCCTCCTACATATGTTAAAAAACTCTATCTTTAAGAATACTGCTTTTCTTCTATATTTTAAACTTATAGCTCCCAAAAAATAGATAAAATAAAAATGATTATATTTTCATAAAATTCAGCCGTTAAATTCACCTCGCTTAAACACTTAAATGTGACAATTTTATGCGCCAAGGTTTTATATAGATGATTTTAAAACTATATATGCTATAGTTAACGTGTAAAACTATCATTAACTGAGGTGAATAGAATGAGTGAAGCAACAACAACGTTAGATGGCTGGTATTGTTTACATGATTTACGTTCTATTGATTGGGCTGCATGGAAAACATTATCTAGCGACGAACGCGGACAAGCAGTGTCTGAATTTTTAAATGTCGTTGAAAAATGGAACGAAGTAGCTACTGCGAAAAAAGGTAGTCACGCAATGTATACAGTTGTTGGTCAAAAAGCTGATATTATGCTTATGATTTTACGTCCAACAATGGAAGAGTTAAATGAAATTGAGACAGAATTGAATAAAACAACATTAGCTGAATATATGGTTCCTGCATATTCTTACGTATCTGTTGTTGAACTAAGCAACTACCTTCCAGCTGATGAGGATCCATATCAAAATCCACAAATTTTAGCTCGCTTATATCCTGAATTACCGAAAGCAAATCATATTTGCTTCTATCCAATGGATAAGCGTCGCCAAGGTGATGACAACTGGTACATGCTTCCTATGGAAGAGCGTAAAAAAATGATGTACAGTCACAGCAAGATTGGTCGCCAATACGCAGGGAAAGTACGCCAAGTTATTTCAGGATCTGTTGGATTCGATGATTTCGAGTGGGGCGTAACATTATTCGCTGACGATGTTCTTCAATTTAAGAAACTTATATATGAAATGCGATTTGATGAAGTAAGTGCTCGTTATGGTGAATTCGGAACATTCTTCGTTGGAAACATCTTACCAGACGAAAAAGTAGAGAAATTTTTACACATATAATATTGAAAAAGGGACGAAATTCGTTCCTTTTTTTATTTCCCTCTATATTTCTCCTCAAAAAACTCCTTTTTCCCGCAAATTCGAACAAAAACCGACAAATCCCTTACAAAATTGTAACTTTTCTATATCCAAATTCATGCTAAAATGGTACGAGCTATATGCTAATAACGATGCGAAGGTGATAATTTATATGAAGAAAATCTTGTCTATTTTACTAGCGCTTCTATTGTCAATTTCTTCCTTAGGAGTAACAACATCCCATGCGGAAGAAAAAATACAAATAGAAGCTGCTGCTGCACTTCTATTTGATGCAGATACAGGGAAAATACTGCATGAACAAAACCCAGACGAACTGCTAGCTATTGCTAGTATGTCAAAATTAATTGTTGTTTACGCTGTTTTAGAAGCAATTAAAGAAGGAAAAATTACTTGGGATACGAAAGTAAATATTTCCGATTACGCTTATGAAGTCTCACGTAATAATGAATTCTCTAACGTACCATTTGAGAAAGGACGTCAATATACTGTAAAAGAATTATATCATTCTATTGTTATCTTCTCTGCAAACGGGTCTAGTATTGCTTTAGCAGAGCTACTTGCAGGAAGTGAGAAAAACTTCTTAAATCTTGCAAATGAACATGCAAAAAAACTAGGGTTAAAGAAATATAAATTTGTAAACGCTACTGGTTTAAATAACGCTGACTTAAAAGGGAAACATCCCGAGGGTACTGATCCAAATGCAGAAAACTCTATGTCAGCTCGCGATATGGGTATACTTTCAAAAGTAATGATTACAAAGTATCCAGAAATGCTAGAGGATACAAAACAAAGATTTAGAAACTTCCCAGACAATCATCCAAAACCAATTCGTATGGAAAACTGGAACTGGATGTTACCAGGAGCTGCCTTCGCTTATGAAGGTACTGATGGTTTAAAAACAGGAAGTTCTGATACAGCTGGATATGGATTTACTATTACTGCGAAACGCGGTGATTTACGTCTTATCTCGGTTATTATTAAAACGAAATCAATGGACGAGCGCTTCACAGAATCTCGTGAATTAATCGAATATGGATTTAATAACTTCGAAAAACAAAAGTTCAAGGTTGATAAAAATAACACAATCTCTGTAGTAAAAGGGAAAGAAGATCAAGTAACGGTTGCACCTGAAAAAGAAATAACAGTAATTGCGAAAAAAGGTAGCAAAGATCCTTATAAAATTGGGACTGAATTAGATAAATCTCTTGCTGAAGATGGACATTTAGTTGCTCCTGTTAAGAAAGATGCTAAAGTAGGCTCAATTACTTTAGCATCAACTGATAAATATGGTTTCTTAGACGGTAGTAAAAGTATGAAAGTTACTGCAAAAACAACAGAGGAAGTTGAAAAAGCAAATTGGTTTGTGCTAACAATGCGCTCTATTGGAGATTTCTTCTCAAACTTATGGTCTAAAGTATTTTAATGATGAAAAGCTAGCTCACGCTAGCTTTTTTTATTTTCCTCTCTCAATGTAAAACTTCGTTTGGTTGTCATATCTGAGTCCTTTTTCTCATACGTATGAACTAGTAATTGTTCCACACTTCATCTAGAAATAAACCTCTTTCCAAAAGGTATTACAAAAAGAGAGGTGACACATAATGGGTGTTATTGCTTATAACGAAGCAGATGTAAAGTTGTTAGCTAGACTGATGCGTGCTGAAGCCGAAGGAGAAGGGCAACAAGGAATGTTAATGGTCGGAAACGTTGGGGTAAATCGTGTCCGCGGAAATTGTTTAGACTTTAAAAATATTCGTAATTTACGTCAAATGGTGTATCAAAATCCTGGTGGTTTTGAGGCAACACAAAAAGGATATTTTTATCAAAGAGCCCGTGAACAAGATATCGCCTTAGCAAGGCGAACTATTCAAGGACAACGTTTTTGGCCCGCTAACTTTGCCTTATGGTTCTTTAGACCTGAAGGTCCTTGTCCACCAACTTGGTATAACCAACAAAACTCTGGTCGCTTCAAAAAGCACTGCTTCTTCCAACCATCTGGTGAAGACTGTCCTAGCGTATATTAAGAGATGAAAATGAGGAGGGATTTTTGAATGGCACAGCAACAAAATCCGTACTATGGAACAGGTTTTTATCAACCATCTGGAACTTATGTCCAACCACAACAAATGACTCAACAACAACAGCAAGCAATGCAACAACAAACAGCTCAAGCTGCGCAAGCTCAATATGCAATTTCTCAAGGCATGTTACCTCTAGAGCAATCCTATATTGAAAATATCCTTCGTTTAAACAAAGGTAAGCAAGCTACAGTTGTAATGACTTATGAACGTGGCAGTTCCCTTGGTACACAATCTTATACAGGTATTATTGAAGCAGCCGGCCGTGACCATATCGTTATTAGTGAACCGCAATCAGGAAAACGCTATTTACTATTAATGATCTACTTAGATTACGTAGAATTTCCAGAAGAAATTACGTATTTACCTAGTCAACAAGCAACTTATACTCCAAGACCATAAAAAAAGCTGGCAAATGCCAGCTTTTGTTTTTTATAATCCTTTTACAACTGCAGTCCCTACTAGAATCCACGCCACAATAAACGCTACACCACCAAGAGGTGTAATTGGGCCAAAGAACTTAATGCCTGTCGTACTTAATGCATACAAACTACCTGAGAACATAATAATCCCAGCTACCATTAGCCAACCAGCGGTAGTTAAAAGTGATGATTGAACCTTATCCATCAATAAAGCAACTACGAATAATCCACCTGCATGAAACATCTGATATGTAACGCCTGTTTTCCAAACTTCTAACATTTTCGCAGAAATTTTATTTTCTAAACCGTGTGCTCCAAAGGCCCCTAACGCAACAGATAGCCCCGCTGCAATACAACCTAGTAAAAAGAAAATTTTCATCTTAATTCCCCTTTTTTACCTTTATCATAAGCAATTTTTTCATATAAGCCAAACGATTTAATTCTTAAAAATCAAATAAAGAATTACCATTTGCACCTTCTTCTTTTATATACACAGGTTCTCCAGAAACTGGTATAACTGGTTGAACTGTTGTTATAGGCTGTGATCCAATTACTTGCGATTGAATTTGCGGCTCCCTATACGTAGAAGATTCAACCTGTTCATCTAATAGTAAATCGCATAAAGCACGCACAACTAATAAATGTTCTTTTGACTTTTGTCCTTCGCTACTTTTTGCCTTCGCAATTTCATTCGCCATTTTATTTAAAATCTTGTCACTAGATATTTGCATTCCTTATCACCTCGTACTTTGTAATTCTTTCTCAAATTGTCCCAGTTTCTCTACTGAACCAAATACTATTATCATATCATGTTCTTGTAGTTTTTCCTGCCCTGTTGGATTATGTATAATATTCCCATTTCTTAAAATCGCTAATATCGTTACATCAAACTGATTCCTTACATTACTCTCTAGTAACGATTTACCGACTAGTATTGAATCTTTGCCAACTAGAATTTCTTCAATGACAAATGACTGTTCTACTCCATACAACACTGTATCAATATAATGAACGGTTAATGGATTTGCAATACCTTTTGCTATATGAATACCTGCCATACTAGATGGATTAATAACCTTATTTGCACCAGCACGCCTTAATTTCTCTTCAGTTTCTGGCTTTTCAGATCTCGCCACAATTTTAATCGTATCGTTTAATCCTCTTGCTGTTAATGTAATAAATACATTTTCGGCATCATTTGCAACAATAGCAACTAAACCAGCTGCTTTTAAAATTCCGGCATTATGTAATACTTGATCTTCCGTTGCATCTCCATGTACAAATAAAAGCTTTTCCTGCTCCAATATACTTTCATCTTTATCAACAACGACAAATGGAATGTTCTTTTCTTGCAATTCATGTACAACTTGAAGCCCCACTCTACCGCAACCACATACTATAATATGATTTTTCAACTGCGCTATTTGTTTATCCATCTTCTTCCTCCGTACTGCATGAAATAAATTCCCTTCAATAATCATAGCTGCCACTACCCCAATTGCATACGTAACAATACCTACACCAACAGGAATAATAAGGAGCGCAAATACTTTCCCTGCTTGCGTTACAGGAACAGCATCTCCGTATCCAACAGTCAATACAGTAATCATCGTCATCCAAAATGCTTGAAACAAACTAATCTCTTCAATTGTCATAAATCCTATCGTTCCTAGAATTACAACAAAAGTCATACATATAACTGCTATCCATAATTGCTTACGTGCATTCATACCGTGTTTCAACTCTTTTCTCTATCTACAATCTTTGCCAGTGGAAATAAAATACGTATATACTAGATACGGAATCTATGAAAGAGGTTGATATAATGAAGACATTTCTTTCCGCCTTACAATGGGCACTATTTATTTTAGCTGGAAGCCTTATTGTACCAATTAGTGTCGCAACTAGTTATGGTCTTGATGGCGCTGAAGCCATTGCATTCGTACAAAGAACATTATTTGTTCTAGGCTTTGCTGGTCTCTTGCAAGCTATATTTGGGCATAAACTTCCTATTCAAGAAGGTCCTGCTGGCCTTTGGTGGGGAATTTTCTCCCTTTACGCAAGTTTAGGCGTCGTATTATTTGGATCAAGCAATGAGACACTTAAAGTTCTTCAATATGCTTTCTTATTAAGCGGTATTATTTGTATTATTCTTAGCGTTTTTGGACTTATTGATAAACTCGTTCGCTATTTTACACCGACAGTCATTGGAACGTATTTATTTCTTCTTGTCGCGCAACTCAGTGGCTCCTTCTTAAAGGGAATGTTTGGCCTTGATGGAAAACATACAGAAGTACAACCTAACGTATTTATTCTTTCACTCATTGTTATTTTACTATCCTTTTTCATCATGAAGCTACCTATTATTGGACAATATTCCGTTCTTTTCAGTATCATATGCGGCTGGATATTATTCGCATGCTTCGGATTATCTAATCCAATAACACCAGTGACAGACATAATCCGTTTTCCGTCCTTATTTGTTTTCGGCATGCCTCGTGTTGAATGGAACATGGTAATTACGGTCATATTTGTTACACTCTTACTTCTAACAAATATGTTAGCAAGTATTCGCGTTGTACAAAAGGTTGTCTCTAAATATGAAGAAAATGCTGCATCAGATCGTTTTAAACAAGCCGGCATTATAACAGGAATCAACCAATTGCTAGGCGGCCTGTTTTCAGCTATTGGACCTGTCGCTATTTCTGGATCAGCAGGTTTTATTGCAACGACTAATATTTATAAACGTCTCCCTTTTATATTAGGGTCAAGCTTTATTATTGTCGTTAGTATATTCCCAAAGATTACTTCATTCTTTGCAGCAATCCCTGTTGCAGTTGGTTATGCCGCTATTTATCCTGTATTCGCAAGCATGATTGGCCTCGCCTTTCGAGAATACGAAACTGTCCAGGATAAGGAACAATTATTTAAAGTAGCCGGTCTTTCAATCTTCACAGGAGTCGGAGTTATGTTTGTTCCAGCAGGAGCATATTCCACACTTCCACCATTTCTAGCATCGTTTTTAAGTAACGGTCTCGTTCTTGGATCTGTAATGGCCATTTTGCTAGAAATACTATTTTCTCGTTCCACAGCAAAACAAATATCGTAAATTGGAAAACTTCCATTATTGCACTCTACCTTTAGAGTTGTTACGATAAAATCAAACTTGAATCATTGGGGCTTTATCCATCCCCAATGATTATTAACCGATATTATGAGCAACACACTCATAATGATTTATCTACTTCTTTTCAAAGAGGTTTGATGTCTTACTATTATTCCTCAACATCTTCATGAACATGTATTTTGATTTCAATTAAAGAAAGGAATTTTCTATATGACTTATAAAATGATTGTTTTAGATTTAGATGATACTTTATTACGTGATGACCATACTATTTCACCTCGTACGAAAGAAGCGTTAATGACTGCACAAGAGCAAGGGGTAAAGGTTGTACTTGCTTCTGGACGTCCAACGTTTGGTATGCGCAATGTAGCCAAAGAACTTCGCTTAGAAGAATACGGCAGTTTCATTCTATCTTTTAATGGCGCAAAAATTATTAACTGTAAAACAAACGAAGAAATCTTTAGTAGTACACTATCTCCTGAAATCGTTCACAACCTATTTGAAATTAGTAAAACTGAAGATGTATGGATTCATACTTATATGGGCGATGATATCGTAACGGAAGAAAATAATCCTTATACTGAAATTGAGGGCGATATTACTGGTATGCCAATTGTTGTAGTAGATGACTTTAAAGCCGCAGTTAAAGAGCCTGTAGTAAAAGTATTAATGAATAAAGAAGCTGAACGCCTTGTTGAAGTTGAAAAGAAACTTCAACAACAACTAGAAGGCCAATTAAGCGTGATGCGTTCGAAACCATTCTTCTTAGAATTTACTGAAGCCGGTGTTACAAAAGGAACGAGCTTAAACAAACTGATTCAAAAGCTTGGCATTAAGCGTGAAGAAGTTATCGCAATGGGCGATAGCTATAACGACCAAGCAATGATTGAATTTGCTGGTCTTGGTGTTGCAATGGGCAATGCACCTGATGATATTAAAGAAATTGCAAACTACGTAACAGATACAAATATGAATGATGGTGTCGCAAAAGTTGTAGAGAAATTCGTTTTAAAAACGGATGTACTTGTTTAATATTTTCATTCACAAAACCTATTTGAAGTCAAATACTTCAAATAGGTTTTTATTTAAATTCTCATGCTTTTGTGACTATATTTTGAACTTTGCACTATTCTCGTAGTGTAAACTTTCTTTTTGTATATAATGAAACAAAATAGACTATTTTATTTTGAAAAAGAATACAAATTTACTATATACAAGCATACGTTAAAGGAGGCTACTTTATGTTATCTACACCAATCGGACGATTAAGAGCAATTGGACTAGTTGAGGGTATTTCTTTCCTATTACTATTATTTGTAGCAATGCCATTGAAATATTTCGCAGGATTTGCAACAGCTGTTAAAATTACAGGCATGGCTCATGGTGTTCTGTTTATTCTATTCATCTTTGCAGTAATTCAAGTAACAATCGTACACCGTAAATCAATTTTATGGGCACTTGGAGCATTTGTTTCATCAGTTATCCCATTTGGTACTTTTGTACTAGATGCAAAATTAAAGAACGAACAACAATAATAAAAAGGTAGTTAACGACTGTTAACTACCTTTTCTATTTATAAATTTGGAATTTCCCAATCAATTTCTCTTTCTCCCATATTAGCTAAAATCGTATTTACTTTAGAGTATGGCTTACTACCAAAGAAACCACGTCTTGCCGATAATGGGCTTGGATGTACAGATTCGATAATATGATGATTCGGATTCGTAATTAACTTCTTCTTCGCCTGCGCATGGCGCCCCCACAATATGAAAACAACTGGCTTTGCACGTTCGTTCAACAGTTCAATCACACGATCTGTGAAGTGCTCCCATCCTTTTCCCTTATGAGAATTTGCTTCGCCTTGACGAACTGTTAATACGGTATTTAGTAGTAATACTCCTTGTTCCGCCCATTTTACTAAATAACCGTTATTCGGGATTTCATAACCATATTCATCTCGAAGTTCTTTATACATATTTAACAATGATGGTGGTGTTTTAACATCAGGTTGTACAGAAAAACTTAAACCATGCGCTTGATTCGGTCCATGATATGGATCTTGTCCTAAAATAACAACCTTTGTATTTTCATAACTTGTATACTGAAGAGCGTTAAAAATATCTTCTACCTTCGGATAAACAACATGCGTGCTGTACTCTTCTGTCAAAAAACTGGATAGGGTACGATAATACTCTTTCTCAAATTCTGGTGCCAATAATGGTCCCCAATCATTCTTTAAAACATTTTCCATACTGTCACTTCCTGTCTAATTAATTCAACATATCCTGTTTTGTAAATACTAAGAACGAAATAATAAGGGAAACAACTGCCCAAACAGTTAAATTCATCAAAGAAAATCCCATTGATAAGCCTTGTAATGCAGGTAATTTTCCTGATAAATAATCCGTTAATGATAAATTCACGCTAAAAATATATTTCGCACCTTCCCAAGATGTTGCGAACGAGCTTAAGATACCGCCTGCAATTAATGCAGCTAGCATAACGCCCATACCAGCTGGTGTATTACGAATTAAAACAGAGACCATAAATGATATAGTTCCGACAACGATAGCAACAAACCAGGCTAGTCCATACGCCATTAAGATGTATTGCCACTGCGGAATCAGATGCACAAAGTTCGTATTTAACGTTTCCTTATCAATGACGAATCCTGTTAAAACAGGTAAATTCCATCCCGAGTATCCGAATACAAGCCCTGATAATATGTAAGCAAACAAACCTACAAGAAACAGTATGAGCGAAATGAAAAATAACATCGTCACGTATTTACTAAGGAGTATTTTCCAGCGCCGAATCGGCCGCGTAAGTAACATCTTCATTGTCCCATCACTTCGTTCTCCTGAAACGATATCAATAGCGACAATCATTACGAGAAGCGGAATAAACAATGTAATTCCTTGTTCAATAAATGCTCTGACAAAAGTCGGTGCACCCGGTGCCATCGGGTTAATATTATGATCTAAATAATATTGTTGTTGCTCAACTCTTACCTTTAACCAATCACGCCATTCTTCTGGCAACCTAGAATTGTTCAATCGGTTCTGAGAATCAACAATTTGCTGTTGCAATGAAACCTTCCAATCAGTTGTACCGAGTCTTTTTTGTGTCGTTTCTATTTCACGATACTGCGCGTACACAAAAAGCGGGATCAAGATTGCTAAAATAAGCATGACAACAAAAATACGTTTCTTACGGTAAATCTTTTCTGATTCATTTAAAACTAGATTCGCAAATTCACGCATGCTGCTCACCCCTTGTGAGTTCAATAAATAAATCTTCTAGCGTAAATACAAGCTCCTTAACGCTATGTACATCTATTTCATTTTCTACAAATTTTTTATTCCAACTACTTATAGATGCAATATCCATGCGGCATAGTAATCGCTCGCCTTTTACACTCACTTCTCTTATTTCCTCGGCCGCTTCTAGCATATCTTTCGCCTTAGAAATTGGTGTAACAATCCATTCTACACGATCACTTGCTGTTTTAATTAATTCTTCAACCTTGGCAACTGTTATCATCTTTCCTTTATGAATAATAGCAACGCGATCGCATATCATTTGCACTTCACTTAGCAAGTGACTTGAAATAAACACGCTCATATTTTCTTCTTTCACAAGCTTATGTATAAATTCCCTAAGTTCTCTAATCCCTGCTGGATCTAAACCATTCGTTGGCTCATCTAATATAAGCAATTTAGGATTCCCAAGGAGCGCCTGTGCAATTCCAAGGCGTTGTTTCATACCAAGTGAGTACGTTTTTACCTTGTCATGAATTCTTTCATCTAAATGAACCATTTCAGCAATTTCAATAATACGTTCATCTGATATATCACCTAACATACGAGCAAATTGCTTTAAATTTTCCCATCCTGTTAAATATGTATACAACTCTGGGTTTTCAACGATACTCCCAATTTGACGCATCGCTTCTCTGAAATTTTCCTCAATCGAATAACCACCGATAGAAATCTTACCTTCTGTCGCCTTAATCAATCCGACTAACATTCGAATGGTAGTCGTCTTTCCAGCACCGTTTGGTCCTAGGAACCCGAATACTTCTCCTTGCTTTACATCAAAGGAAATATTCTCTACAAGAGTCTTCTTTCCAATTACCTTCTTCAAGTCTCGTACGGAAAGTATCGTCGTCATTTTATCCCTCCTTGTTCTAGTTTTAATTTACTTACAACATTTTGAACTAAACGTTCTGCCATATACGTATAACCTACTTCATTCGGATGAAAATGATCAGAGTATAATAAATCTTTCCCGCGGTTTTGGAATAAATCAAATGTCGGTGTAATATACACATTTTTATCGTTTAGCGCTAACTTCTCTAAAGATGCATTCCAGTCCACAACAATGTTTGAAGACCCTTTTAAATCTTCTACATCTTCAAAAGGATTGTATAAACCAAGCCAAAAAATCGGACTATTTGCATTTAATTTACGAATTTCTTCTATAATTTTCTTTGCTTCATTTTGAAACGTTTCTGTATCAGGACGATACGTCTCTAAATCTATTTTCCCGAGCGATTCCCAGCCTGGGAACAAATCATTCCCGCCGATCGTTAACACGATTACATCTGCTTGCTTAATTGAATATTGAGCGCCACTACTTTCAATTTGTTTTAATAAATCGGGCATTTTTGCACCACTAACTGCTAAATTTGTTAATGCAATTTTTTGCTTATAATCTTTTTGTAAATCCTCTTTCATTCGCCCAACATAGCCAATTCCTTCTTTATCACCAACGCCACGCGTTAATGAATCACCTAAACTAACGATTTGTAACGTTCCCGTTTTCTTTTTCTCTTTTGCCACTACATCGGTCTTTTTAATTAAATTTGAAGCTTTCGGATTTAATACATCATTTACACCTGAAACAAAGCCATATGCAAATAAACAGAAAGATGCAATTGTAATGAGTAGAATTACTTTTACTACTTTTGATCTCATATCAAAACCCCTTTTAGCCCTCATAGATTGTCCATAATTATACCAAACGAAATTTTGAAAAGCGATTTTCACACCTTCTCAATTATGTCGTTTCTCTATCTACTAACTCTGGTAATAACTCTATATGCTTCACATCTAATTTCTCTTCATTAATCTTTTCATATAATAATTCAAACGCTTTCACTCCAACGTTTTTACTAGAATGCGAAATCGTCGTTATACCCAATATATCTGCCACCTCTTGATCATCACACCCGATAATCGTAATATCCTCTGGAATACGAAATCCTTGTTTTTTTGCTTCTGTAACCATCCCCGCTGCAATATGGTTACAAGATACAAGGAACGCCGTCGGTTTTACTGACATATGAGCCCATTCTCTAATTACATTGCGTCCATCTTCCACTGTAAAACATCCCTCAAATTTCCAGGTCTCTAACGATGTTACGATACTCTGTTGAAGCGAATCTTCGTACGCCTTCTTTCGTCTTTGGCTATTAACGCTATTACTTCTTCCAATACAATATCCAATACGTGTATGACCGGCATCTATTAAACTTTTCATCCCACGTGAAAATACTTTGTAGTAATCGATATGGACACTTGAAATATACTTCGAATCTATTTCTTCACACATAACAATCGGGCCGAATTTCGTATATTCTTCAAGCTTCTCCTTACTATTTGTCCGAGAACAAATAATAACCCCATCAAGCTTTTTCATTTTTAACATATTTAAAATTTCTAGTTCTCTTTCTTCGCTATAATTTGTCTGGCAAAGCATCATATTATAATTATTCTTTGCTGTTTCTTTTGATATCCCCTCGATAATAGCACTATAATATTGATCATTTACGTGTGGCAATAAAACGCCAATTACATTCGTTTTTCCTTTCACTAAATGAATTGCATTCACGTTTTGCGTGTAATTTAATTCTTCTATAATTGCTAAAATTTCTTTTCGTTTCTGTTCATTTACGTACGGATGATTATTTAGTACACGTGAAACAGTTGAAACAGATACTCCAGCAAGTTCAGCAATCTTTCTTATATTTGTCATCTCATTTTCCCCTTCTCACAAAAATTCTCCCTTGACCTGGTAAGCTTTCCACAATATATCCTTTCCTAGCAAATACATGTAGAAAGGATATACAACTATGCTTCGATTCAAATTAGAATATATATTTTTCATTGGCGGTTTACTCATTCTTGCCATCGGTATTAATATGATGACAACAATTACTTCCTTTGGACTTAGTCCTTATGATTCCTTCTTTATTGCACTATATCAAAATTTTGGGATAAGCATTGGTTTTTGGATTTTCATGATTAACTTTGCCTTTACACTTATCGTACTCTTTTGGAATAAAAAACAAATTACAATCGGTACAATTGTAACGATGGTTCTTATTTCTCTTTTTGTTGATTGGATTGGTTCCATTACAACTATTATGGACGCTATCCGCTCTCTTCCAAAATATATAACACTTATTTGCGGAAATCTATTCGTTGGAGCTGGAATTGGTCTTTACGTCTCTACAAACCTTTGCGCGGCGCCTCAAGAAGCTTTCGTTTTAACGGTTGCTGAAAAGAAAAAATGGACGTTTAGAAGAACAGAGATTTCATTAGCCTTTTTATTTTTAACGTTAAGCTTTTTATTAGATGGACCTATCTATTTTGGAACAATCATCTTATCCTTTACAACAGGCTGGATTATCCAAGCATTTATTCAAGTTGGTACGCAGATTTTAAATAGAAAAGAGCCTATTAAGCAAGCTGCTTAATAGGCTCTTTCTGTTTTATGGTAAGAGATACTACTTAGCATCCCCTTCAATTCGATAGTTCGCTTTCAAACAATCGATTTCTTCATACCCTTGCAACGTATGTAGAATATAATCATAATCAGCAAGAGACGCACGATGCGTTACAATTACAATTTCAGCCTTTCCTTTCTCTTCAAGCGGCATTTGAATAATCTTTTCAAAGCTAACGCCACGCTCAGAGAACAATGAAGTAATTTTTGCAAATACACCAATTTCGTCTTTTACATGCAGTCTTAAAAACTTTTTCACGACAATTTCGTCTGGCTCTTTTAATACTTTTTGATATTGTGGGACTACAGCACTATTTCCTGTTACCCCTAATCTAATATTTTGCATTACAGCAACTAAATCCGAAACAACAGCTGTCGCTGTCGGTAAACTTCCTGCGCCTGGTCCATAAAACATCGTTTCTCCAACTGCTTCACCGTACACATACACAGCGTTATATTCATTTTGTACTGCCGCAAGAGGATGTGTATTTGGAAGTAAAGTTGGTTCAACTGTAACCTCCAATTTTTCACCATCTCGTTTTGCAAGACCGATTAATTTAATTGTATAACCTAAGCTCTTACTGTATTCAATATCTTCCTCTGTAATAGAGGTAATCCCTTTTACTTTCACATCTCCAAGCTCTACATTTGTAGAGAAACCGAGAGTAGCTAAAATCGTCATTTTTCTTGCTGCATCTAAACCTTCTACGTCTGATGTTGGATCTGCTTCTGCAAATCCAAGTTGTTGGGCTTCTTTTAACACGTCGTTATATGCTCTCCCTTCATCTGACATTTTCGTCAAAATAAAATTTGTCGTTCCATTTACAATTCCCATTACTTTCGTAATAAGATCTGAAGAAAGTCCTTCTACGATACTGCGTAAAATTGGAATTCCCCCTGCCACACTCGCCTCATAGAATAAATCAGCCTTATTATCTTTTGCTGTCGCTAATAATTCAGCTCCATGTAATGCCATTAAGTCTTTATTTGCAGTTACAACATGCTTTCCGCTTTTTAAAGCTTGTAAAATATATGATTTTGCATCATCAATGCCACCCATCACTTCGATGACAACATCAATATTTGGATTATCTAAAATTTCATTTGCATCTTGTGTTAATAGAGTAGAAGGTACCTCTACCTCTCTCTCTTTCTCAATGTTTTGCACTAATACTTTCGTTACCTTAACTGGACAACCTACTTGGTGTATGAGTCGTTCTTGATGATCTGTAATAATACGAACCACACCACTACCAACTGTCCCAAGACCTAATAACCCAACTTGAATTTCTTTCATAGTACTGTCCACCCCTCAAAAATTGTGTTTAGATGAAATTATATGAGTAAAAAATCTGAAAAACAATGTATTTTGAACATTCGGAAAAATATAAGTTAATCTTTACAAGGAAAACGTTGCCACGTGTTACACAATCTTTCTTTACAATATATAAGGGGTTTCTTGATACACGTAATAATTCAACCAATTAGAAAACAATAAATTACCATGACTCCTCCACCTAACAAGCGGCTTTTCATCTGGATTATTATGTTTAAAATAGTTTTTTGGCACATCAATATTTAATCCCTTGTCACGATCTCGTTCGTATTCTTGTTTTAACGTCTCACAACTATATTCGCTATGTCCAAGGGCAAAAACTTGCCTTCCTTCTGGCCCAATAACAAGGTGAACACCTGCTTCTTCAGAGTTTGCTAACAATGTTAATTCTTTCACTTCTCTAATATCATTCTCTCGTACTTCTGTATGACGAGAATGCGGAGCAAAAAACAATTCATCAAATCCTTGTAACAATTTCACATGTTGCTCGCAAACCTCATGTTCAAATACACCGAACATTTTTTCCTTAAGGGGATACTTTGGAACACCATAATGATAGTACAAACCAGCCTGTGCCCCCCAGCAAATATGGAGCGTAGATGTTACATTCGTTTTTGAATACTCCATAATACGTTTAAGCTCTTCCCAATAATCTACTTCTTCAAAAGAAAGAGTTTCAACTGGTGCTCCTGTAATAATGAGCCCATCAAATTTTTCATTTTCAATATCACGAAACGTTTTATAAAAGCTCGTTAAATGGTCCTGCGCTACATTACGAGACAGATGTGATTCCATATGAAGTAAATGAACATCTAATTGCAACGGTGTGTTTCCAATTAAGCGAAGTAATTGTGCTTCTGTGTCTTGCTTCGTTGGCATTAAATTTAATATAGCAATTTTCAAAGCGCGTATATCTTGTGTTTCTGCTCGCTCCTTCGTCATTACAAAAATATTTTCTTTTTGCAACACTTTGCGAGCCGGTAAATCTTTATCAATTATGATCGGCATGTGTTTTGCCTCCAACTAGAGCTGCTTCCAAATCTGCAATAATATCAGAAACATCTTCTATACCAACCGATAAACGAATTAAATCAGATGTAACACCAGCTAAACGCTGATCTTCAGCATTTAATTGTCTATGCGTCGTACTAGCGGGATGTATAACGCAAGTTCGTGCATCAGCTACGTGCGTTACAAGAGTTGCTAGTTTTACATTTGCGATAAATTCTTTTGCTGCTTCTAATCCCCCTTTAATACCAAATGTTAAAACCCCACTAGCACCTTTTTTCAAATACTTTTGTGCTAACGAGTAATTTTCATTACTATCTAATCCCGGATAATTCACCCATTCAATACGTTCATGATTAGCAAGCCACTTAGCAACTGCCAGAGCATTTTCGCTATGACGCTCCATTCGTAAATGCAAAGTCTCTAAGCCAATATTGCTAATATATGCATTGAATGGGCTCATACAATTTCCATAATCTCTTAATAGTTGAACACGTGCCTTCACAATATATGCTGCTGCACCAAAGTTTTGAACGTAACTTACACCGTGATAACTTGGATCTGGTTCAACAAGCTCAGGATATTTTCCATTTGTCCAATCAAAGTTTCCACCGTCAATTACAATACCGCCTAAAGAGCTCGCATGCCCATCGATATATTTAGTCGTAGAATGAACAATAATATTTGCCCCATATTCAAACGCTTGGCATAAATAAGGAGTTGCTAATGTATTATCAACGATAAAAGGTACCTCTAATTCTTTAGCGGCAGCTGAAAATTCTTTGAAATTTAAAACATTCATCGCTGGATTTCCTAATGATTCTGCATAGATAAGTTTCGTCTTATCGTTAGCAAGTGCCGTAATTTCATCTGCCGTTAAATTTGGATTAAAGAACGTAACATCAATGCCAAGCTTACGTAAACTCACCCCAAATAAATTAAACGTTCCCCCGTAAACAGTTGAAGAGCAAAGTAAATGATCCCCACTACTACAAATATTTAAAACTGCGAGCATAATAGCTGCTTGCCCAGAAGCCGTTGCAACAGCTCCTACACCGCCTTCTAAATCTGATAACTTCTGCTCAAATGCGGCTAGAGTAGGGTTTCCAATACGCGTATAAATATATCCTTCTGCCTCTAAGTTAAATAGAGCTGCTAAATCATCCGAAGTATCGTATTTATAAGTTGTGCTTTGATAAAGTGGTAAAACACGTGGTTCACCATTCTTTGGCGTATAGCCACCTTGCACACAAATCGTTCCTTTTCCCCATGATTCTCCCATCTCTCATTCTCCTTTCTTTTATACAAAATAAAAAACTGCCCCTTTCCTGAAAACAAGAAAGGAGCAGTTTGAAAACACGCTCTAAAGGCTCTTTCTTATCTCTCAGGATTACTACCTGCAGGATTTGGCACAATTCCGTTATACGGCTGTTGCCAAGGTTTCATCGGGCCTGTCCCTCCACCTTTTCTTGATAAGACTATGCAATTACCGTTGATTTTATAGCAATAATTTCCTAATGTCAAACAGTTTTTCTGAATGTTCTAAAATAAATGTTAACAGTTTCATATAAAGCAACAAAAGAAATATATTCTAGTCTATTTCAAAAAAGACCTTTAAAAAACTCAAATCAGTCTATAAAATTAAATAAGTAATTTAACCTATAAATTCAAATTCTCTAAAATTCAGCCTATATGTTGAATAGGCGGTCCTCTCAAAAAGATACTATATATATTCAATCCATTTTCCACTAGTATATTTCACTTTTTCCCTACTGAGATTTACATAACGGAGGTATAACATGACAAATAAAAAAGATATGCAGTACATACTTGCTCTATATGGCATTCTTCTAGGATCTATAGTAGGAGCTACAGTCTGGTTATTTTTAGTCACAATAAATATTGGAATCCACTTTATTTGGGGATACTTGCCTGAAGTTCTCTCTTATCCCTCTTATTACACCCTTTGCGTAACAATAATTGGCGGGGTCCTCGTTGGTCTATCACAAAAATATTTCGGTATATATCCACGCCTTATGCCTGAAGTGATGACTGAATATAAAAAAACTGGTCGAATCGAATATCGCTTTGTCCATCAGGCTACTTTAACAGCGATTATTGTTTTAATTTTCGGAGCTAGTCTTGGTCCAGAAGCCGCACTAGTTGGAATTATAGGCGGACTGTGCACATGGGTAGGGGATCGCTTTAAATTTGCCTTAAAGGGTATGAATGAGCTAACCGAGATTGGAATTGGCGCTACTTTAAGTGTCATTTTTAACGCACCATTATTCGGTTATTTAGCACCGAATGAAAATGAGGGGGAACAAATTGCTGCTTTTTCTAAAGGAAAAAAGGCAATTGTATACTTAGCTACTACTTTCGCAGGTTTTTCTGTTTATTTACTACTGAGTAAACTCGATAATCGTGGATCCTTTATTGTTGATTTCGAGGAAGGTGCACTTTCTTTCAATGAATGGATCGCATTTCTTCCACTTGCTAGTATCGGTGCTATAGTTGGTTTCTTTTATTTCAAGTTAGAATTCACATTAGAGAAGTTAATTCACCCTTTTAGGGAATACAAGCTGACACTCGGAATTATCGGTGGCATTTTATTAGGAATTGCAGGAACTTTTCTTCCGTACACATTATTTTCAGGGGAACATCAATTAAAAGAGTTAGTTGTTGAATGGAGCCATTTATCTTTTTGGATACTACTTCTTTCAGGGATTTTAAAGTTGTGTATTACTGCCGTTTGTTTGAACACAGGGTGGCGGGGTGGACATATCTTCCCAATTATATTTTCTGGGTCAAGTATCGGATACGCTGTAGCATCTATTCTTCCTATAGATCCAGTAGCATCCGTTGCTATCGTAACGACAGCAATTTCAAGCTATGCGTTACGAAAGCCAATAGCTATAACATTACTATTACTTATGTTTTTCCCGCTTAATTTACTATTGCCCATGCTTGGTGCAGCTGCTATCGGGAATGCCTTTCCACTCCCAAAACATAACGAAAATAAAAATTAATAAAAATAGGCAGTGGGGACGAAAGCTCCACTGCCTATTTTTTTATTACACATGCTGCTTTAATAACGCTTCTAACTCCTCAAAATTATGCACTTCATATGTCGGTATAATCCCACTATCATTTAATTTCCTTTCTGGATTAAACCAACAAGTATCAATTCCCGCTACATATCCACCTTTAATATCAGCGCTTAATGAATCACCAATAATCAGCCCTTCTTCAGGTGCAAAGTTAGGAATCCGTTCAAAAACATAATCAAAATACTCTTTCATCGGCTTTTGAAAACCTGTATCTTCTGAAACAAAAACATCTTTAAACAATGAATGTAACCCTGCATTACGCAAACGTTTATCTTGCGTCTTAGAAACACCATTTGTCACTATATACAACTCATACTCCCCTTGAATTTGATTTATAAATTCAAACGCACCTTGCATGAGTTGATTTCCTTCTTCTAAGTAGTTACGGTAATTATTTTCGAATAATATTCCGTCTACTTCTTCTCCATACTCTTGAAACAACAGAGAGAATCGTGTATTTATAACTTCATTGCGTGATAGTTCACCTTTTTCAAAAGCATCCCAAAGACCCTTATTTATTTTTTTATAACGAGCCTCTATCTCGTCTGTTAAAGAGATTCCCTTCTCTTCAAAAAGCACCCGTAAAGCCATTTTTTCAGCCTTTTGGAAATCTAATAATGTATCATCTACATCAAATAGCAATGTTTTATATTTTTTCATAAACTCATCACACTCTCTTTTCTACAAAAACAAATTTACATAAATCGTATCATTCCTTCTTGTAAAGATAATAGGAGATATCTCATACTATAAATAGGGGTGAAAATATGAAAATCAGCAAAAATGAGGAAGAAATTTATCAATACATGCAAATCCATCAATTCCATACCCTATTTTCATTTCATGTCTTGCCATATGTAGAGCTACATTCTTTTCAAACGAAAGAGATGATATGTAGCGAAGGAAATACTCTCCCTTATCTCTATTACTTAATTTCTGGGAAGGCAAAAATATATATGAGTCATAAAAACGGGAAGGTTTCATTAATTAATTTTATTCAAGCACCATCTTTTATCGGGGAATTAGGATTAATAGGAGTAGAAAATATTACTAAGTCCGTTGAAGTACTAGAAGATTGTGTTTGTTTGGCACTTCCTCTTAAAGATTGTCAGCAACTTTTATTACAAGATGCAACGTTTTTACAGCACTTATGCAAATTTATTGGAGAAAAGACAATTACTCGCACTGAAAATTACGCAAAAAACTATAGTTATCCTTTTGAAAATCGATTAGCTGCTTTTATTTTATTAACAGAACAAAATAATTGTTATATAGAAAAGCATACTGAGGCCTCGGAATATTTAAATGTCAGCTACCGTCATCTTTTATATGTATTAAATCAGTTTTGCCAACAAAATTACTTAAAAAAAGACGGAAGAACCTATTACATACGAGATCGAATTCAATTAAAAAAACTTGCTGATGAACTAAAAATATAAAAAAACAGCATTAACGTTTACATGTTAATGCTGCCTTTTCGAGTGACGATTATAATTTTAATTAAAATTTACTTGCTACTTTAGCTGCTTCTTCAAGACCTGCAGCAATGATTTCTTCCGCTTTATCTGGGAATTGGTTATGTCCTTCAATAATTACTGTTTCCATGTTTGTTGCGCCGAAGAAGCCCATCATACTTGCTACATATTTAACAGCCATTTCTACCTCAGCTGCTGGACCTTCTGAATATACGCCGCCTCGTGCATTTAATAATGCAATCTTCTTATCACCGATTAGGCCAACTGGACCCTCTGGCGTGTATTTGAACGTTTTACCAGCACGGTTTAAATAATCAATATATGTGTGTAACACTGCTGGAATCGTTAAGTTCCATAATGGGAAGCCGAAAACAACTTTATCAGCTTCTAGGAATTGATTTAAATACTTATCAGCAACTGCTACTGCTTTTGCCTCTTCTTCTGTTAAATCAAATCCTTTACCTGCCTTGAATGTACCATTGATCATGTCTACACCTACATATGGTAATTCTTCTTTATATAAATCCAGTTCTACTACTGTATCATTTGGGTGTGCTTCTTTATAGTTTGCTAAAAATGCCTCATATAATTTTACACTAACTGCTTGTTCCGCTGGACGGTTGTTTGCTTTAACGAATAAAACTGTTGCCATTATTTCTTCCTCCTAATACTCACTCTTATGTTGTTATATGCTTTCAAAAAAGGTATCCCTTGTAATTGTTGTTTTGTTGCTTACAAACATATTTTATCTTTATATCAAGACAATTTCGTCCTCACATAGACGTATTTTTCCATAAAAAAAGTCCACCTTCTAAAGGCGAACTAGGTCTTACGACTTTTGTCTTATAAAATTCCATTTTTCACTGCATATAACGCCGCTTGCGTACGATCGGATAAATTTAATTTACTCAAAATGCTACTTACATGCGCCTTAACCGTCTTTTCTGTAATAACTAAAACAGATGCAATTTCCTTATTGCTCATCCCTTTTGCTAATAGTTGCAACACCTCATTTTCTCTCGCTGTTAGCACATCCACTTGAATAGAATGTTCTTCTTCCTTTTCTTCTACAGGTAATGTTTGAGAGAGAAGAGCATTTGCTATATCCGGATGTAATTGAATATTACCTTTATATGCACTTCGAATAGCCTCAACAAGCTGATCCGGTTCTACATCTTTTAAAATATACCCACTTGCTCCAGCCCTTAATGCAGGTAACACATGCGCCTGATCAGAAAAGCTAGTTAACACAATTACTTTCACATTTGGATACTCTTTTTTAATATATGCCGTCGCCTCAACACCATCCATTTCAGGCATATATAAATCCATTAATATAACATCAGGATTTGTTTCTCCTACTTTCACTAACGCTTCTTTCCCATTATTCGCTTCTCCAACTAACTCTAAATCTTCCTGTGTACTTAAGAAAAATGCTAATCCTTTTAAAACGACTGTATGATCATCAACTAACAATACTTTTATTTTCACAAACTTCCCTCATTTTCACATCATAATGGTACATTTACTTTTACGCTCGTTCGTTTATTACTACTTACAATTTTAATTGTTCCACCAACTAATTCTACTCTTTCACGCATCGTAGTCATACCTAGTGATTTCTTTTCTTTTATATTCTTTTCCACAAAGCCCTTTCCTTGATCAACTATTTCTAATGATACATTTTTCTCATTCACTGTAAAATAAATCGTCGCTTCTTTTACACCTGCATGCTTACTTACATTGTTCAGTGCTTCTTGGCCAATGCGCCATAAAGCTTCTTCTACTACACGAGGTAAATCACGAACACCCGTAACTTGCTCCCTAATTTTCAGTCCCAAATTTTCACCGTACTGCTTTAGAGCTGGCAATAATCCTTTTTCTAATCCTGCTGGACGAAGCTGCCAAATTAATGTCCTCATTTCTTTCAAAGCTCCTTGTGCAAGTTCACGCATCTCATGCAAAGATTGATCTACCTTTTCATTTTTACCTTTTAAAACTGCCTCGGCGCCTTTTGTCATGAAGGTTAATGAAAATAATTTTTGCGAAACAGAATCATGTAAATCTCTTGCTAATCGGTTTCTTTCTTCCATTCGTACAAGTTCACGGCGCTGCTCGTTTAACCTCAAATTCTCTATTATTAACGAAACATGGTTTGATAGCGCTTGAATTACATCTATTGTATTAGCATCAAACTCTCCATTATTCAAGCTAACACATAAAACACCAAATATATGGTTTTGAATATGTATTGGCGTAGCAATAACAGTTTGATTTAGATGCACATTATGCCCTATTTGATGTTTTATTAGAACTGGTTCATCTTGCTCTAACGCCTTGTTGGCCGCCTCTTTCACTTCCTCTTGTAACTCTTCCTGAACGTAAGACGCTCGCAGAGATAATTCTTTTTCCTCCCTAATAAAAAGCGCTACTTGATTCCATTGAAATACTTCACCTACGTGATTTACCACCTTTTCAGGTAATACATTAAACTTATGAATCGTTTTTAAATCTTGAATGAAACGCTCTAATTTCACATAATAATGTGCTCTTCTTTTTTCATTTTCATATAATTTTGTTCGCTTTAAAGCCGTACCAATTTGGAAAGCAACCGATTGGAGTAATACTAATTCTTCTTCCGAAAAATGTGTTTTACCCGGACTTGCAACATTTAACAACCCAAATTTTTCTCCTCCAGCTTTTAAAGGAACCGTAGCATGATGAAGAATGCCCTCCGTATCTCCCCAATTATATTCAATTGCATTATTAATTCTTTTACATTCAATAATATTAACGGCTCTCTCTAATTTCCCATCTACAAAACCCCGTAAACACCAACACTCACCTTCGCACATCGGGCGTTTATTTTCATATGTAAGTGCCTCTGGTAATTGGTAATCAATCAACTTCGTATACTTCCCATTTTCATCTGCAAGAAAAATCCATCCTGTCGTTAAGCCTGTCACACTTAGTAATTTCTCTAGGACAGCTTGCAATACATGATACGTATCATTTGATGTATTTAATGTTTCTGCAATTTCCTTTAATATAACTAATTCATTTGTACGATTATCTCGAAACATACTCAGTCTCCTGCATACAAGATTTTAAATAGCTCTTAAAATAAATCATCTACTTTTCACTTTGTACTTATTCGTAACATTGATATAATGGTGAAAACATAGTTTTCATTATATCACTTGAGGGGGCTTTCATAATGACATTAAATAAAGCACTTACTATCGCTGGTTCTGACACAAGTGGCGGTGCTGGTATACAAGCAGATTTAAAAACATTCCAAGAACTTGGCGTATACGGAATGACATCTCTTACAACAATCGTAACGATGGATCCACATAACGGTTGGGCACATAACGTATTTCCAATCCCAGCTTCTACATTAAAACCACAATTAGAAACAACAATTGAAGGTGTTGGCGTAGATGCTTTAAAAACAGGTATGCTTGGATCAGTAGAAATTATTGAAATGGTTGCAGAAACAATCGAAAAGCACAATTTCAAAAATGTAGTAGTTGACCCTGTTATGGTATGTAAAGGTGCAGATGAAGCATTACATCCTGAAACGAACGATTGCTTACGTGACGTTCTTGTGCCAAAGGCATTAGTTGTAACGCCAAACTTATTTGAAGCTTACCAATTAAGCGGTGTGAAAATTAATTCTCTTGAGGACATGAAAGAAGCAGCGAAGAAAATCCACGCTTTAGGTGCCAAATACGTACTAATTAAAGGCGGAAGCAAACTTGGTACGGAAACTGCAATCGACGTCCTATATGATGGAGAAACATTCGAACTTCTAGAATCAGAAAAAATCGATACAACCAATACACACGGTGCAGGTTGTACATATTCTGCTGCAATTACAGCAGAACTTGCAAAAGGAAAACCTGTGAAAGAAGCAGTAAAAACTGCTAAAGAATTCATCACAGCCGCTATTCGTTACTCATTCAAAATTAACGAATACGTAGGTCCAACTCACCATGGTGCATATCGTAAATTCGTTGTATCAAAAGAACTTGTCTAATATATAAATAAAAACACTCACAAGGTTCATACATTGACTCTGTGAGTGTTTTTTATAAGCTTTATGTCTTCTGGTCATCTTATCTTTAAGATGCAGAACTAACCTTATTTCTACCATTTCGTTTCGAGTAGTATAACGCATCATCCGCCGCTTGAATAAATTGCTCTGATGACCCTTCATACTCTGAAACCCCTACCGAAACCGTAATTTTTATTTTTGTTCCATCTAACAATTGAAATGGGTGACTTTCAACAGCTGTACGAATTTGCTCGCCCATACAAATTCCGTAAGCTAATCCCTTATTCGGTATCAAAAGCGCAAACTCCTCTCCACCCTTTCGAAAAGCCAAATCTGGAAATTGTGAAGTTTCTCGTAAAATACATCCTACTTGTTTTAACACTTCGTCCCCTGCAGGATGCCCGTACGTATCATTTACATACTTAAAGTGATCAATATCTATAAGGAGTAAACAAAGCGAATCATTTTTCATGTTCTTATTACTAATATGACAATTCATCTCTAAATCAAACTGTCTTACGTTTCCTAAACCTGTCAATGCATCTATCGTTGCGTATTGTTTCATCTTTTGAAATAACTCATTGGATTGTAAAACATAGTTTGTACTTACGAATGTTATGTAACCTGTAGTAATACTTGAAATTAAATATAGTACAACTACAGATATATCATTAAATAATATATACATCGGTACTATCAAAATAGAAAGGCAGTATACGTGTAACCATACTAACTTTAACGTAATCGAAGTTTGTATTCTTGCAATAAAGATAACACCAATTCCACTTAGTAGAATTGTATAGCAAGCCAATTCGGAAGCTAAAGAGTACTCAGTAAAAATTAGCCGAGTAATTAAAATTATAGTAACTGTTATACTACTAGCTACCGGACCTCCAACTATAATTGCCAAAATAACGGCTAAATAACGTAAATCCAACATAATATCTTCAATGTGTACACCAAAATGCATTAACAGTACACCTAATATTCCAGTAAAAATACCGATTACACACTTCTGCAAAAAAGAGAATCCTTCTTTTAACGGCTTATCTCTTAAAAGCTGACCTCCAACAAAAATAAAGGAAATAATAATTGTTGTATTTACAAATAAGTCCCTTAACATAAAATAATCTCCCTACTTTTCCATCTATCCCCTTCCTCACTTTATTGTATACGAAATCCCTATAATTCCCAAAGTTTTTTGTTTATTTTTTTGCTGTTCCACGTGAAACAGCAAAAAAAATAAAAAGGGCGAAAACTCGCCCTTTTTCATTAACAACAGCGTGATATTTTTCCACCCTTTGCGTTAAATCTTGCTTCTTGTGCCTCAGCAAAAAACTGCTTTTGACATACAATCTCTTCTTCTGGATGATGCTTTTTCATATGCTCTACGTATATTTCATAACTTGGTACCCCAACGAGCAAACTAATAAAGCGCTTCCTTTCCCCCCATACTTGCCACAGCTTTTTAAGCATAGTTCCTCGACTCACTTTCATCTCTAGGAATATATGGTGCCTCTTTTAACGGCATTGGCTTATTTCTTAATACTTGTATCCAAATTCGAAGTGCTGAAATTAACACAGCGATTACAACTATCATAAAAATCCCACAAAGCGCTGCATCGATATAATCATTAAAAATAATTTGCTTCATTTGAGTAACATTTTTAGCTGGTGCTAACACTTTCCCTTCATCTAACGCTCCCTGAAACACCTTCGCGTGAGATAGAAATCCGATTTTAGGATTTTCATGAAATAGCTTTTGATAACCAGCTGTCATTGTTACAATAAGCAATCCCACAGTTGGAATAAGTGTTACCCAAACGTACGCCTTTTTCCCCATTTTGAACAAAATTGTCGTTCCAAGTAATAATGCAATACCTGCTAGCATTTGATTTGCAATACCGAAAAGTGGCCATAATGTATTAATTCCACCGAGCGGATCTATTACCCCTTGGTATAAGAAATATCCCCACCCTAATACACATAACGTTGTAGCTATTACATTAGCTAATGTAGAATCTGTTTTCGCAAACGGCTTATATACATGCCCTAAAATATCTTGAATCATAAATCGTCCTACACGAGTTCCTGCGTCAATCGTTGTTAAAATAAATAGGGCTTCAAAAAGAATGGCAAAATGATACCAGAATGCCATCATCGCCGTTCCACCTATTACTTGTGAGAAAATATATGCCATACCTATTGCTAACGTTGGTGCTCCACCTGTACGTGATAAAATTGTTTGCTCTCCAACATTTACAGCAAGTTCTTTTAATTCATTTGGTGTAATAGCAAATCCCCATGAAGAAATAACTTGAGCTGCCTGCGATACATCCGTACCAATAAGTGCCGCCGGACTATTAATCGCAAAATAAGTTCCTGGCGTTAATACACAAGCTGCAATCATTGCCATCGCTGCTACAAATGACTCCATTAACATTGCTCCGTAACCAATTGGCTGTGCATGTCCCTCTTGCTCAATCATTTTTGGAGTTGTACCAGATGAAACGAGAGCATGGAATCCAGAGACCGCACCACAGGCAATCGTAATAAATAAGAACGGGAATAAATTGCCGGAGAAAACAGGACCAGTTCCATCAATAAATTGCGAAACTGCTGGCATTTGTAAATTGGGTGCTACAATTAAAATACCTATCGCCAATCCAACGATTGTTCCAACTTTTAAAAATGTACTTAAATAATCACGTGGTGCTAATAGCATCCAAACTGGTAATGCAGATGCAATAAATCCATATACAATAAGCATAATAGCAATTGTTTCACCACTAAATGTGAACATACTTGCAAGTGTTGGGTTTTCTGCTACATACTGTCCTCCAATAAGAGATAAAATAAGTAGGATAATACCAATTACTGACCCTTCTCCAACACGACCAGGCCTAATATAGCGCATATAAACTCCCATTAAAATAGCGATAGGAATCGTTGCTGCTATCGTAAACATTCCCCAAGGACTTCCGATCAGTGCCTTTACTACGACTAACGCTAATACTGCTAATAAAATAATCATAATTCCTAAAATACCTATCATTGCAATTAGTCCTGTAACAGGTCCAATCTCATCCTTAATCATTTCTCCTAACGATTTACCATTACGTCTCATCGAAGCAAATAAAATGACAAAATCTTGAACAGCCCCCGCAACAACTACCCCAACAATAATCCAAATGGTCCCTGGTAAATATCCCATTTGTGCTGCTAAAATCGGTCCTACTAAAGGTCCCGCCCCAGCAATCGCTGCAAAGTGATGTCCAAATAATACCCACTTATTTGTCGGAACATAGTCTTTCCCATCGTTTAATGTATGGGCTGGTGTTTGCCGATTATCATCTAAATTAAAAACCTTTCTCGCTATAAATCTACTATAAAAACGATAAGCAACTGCATATACACATACGGCAGCTACTAAGAGCCATACAGCATTAATGGTTTCACCTTGTGATAAAGCTATTACCCCAAAAGCACCTGCTCCTACTGCTGTAATAACGCCCCAAAGTAAGATCGATTTCAATGTCTTCACATACAATTCCCCCAATACTATTTCTTAGTGGAGATTGTACTAAATTTTCTGAATATTTAACTTGAATCCTCCTTATCATGAAGGATTTTCAGTTTATCATGTTAAAATACTCTCATTACCTACTATAATTCAATGTTATTTCGAAGGCGTTTTACATAATTACGACTGACTGGAATCGGTTGCTCATCATACCTATCTAAATACAAATTATACGTGCCATTATAATAAGGTTTCAGTTCTTTTACATATGACATATTAATTAAATAGCTTTTATGCACACGTAAAAAATCATATGCATTTAGCTTATTTTCTAATTCCTGAAGTGTATATGTTGAAATATACTGATTATTCGTTGTGTAAATTGAAACAGTTTTATTTTCTTTATTTTTACTTACATATACGATATCTTCTGGAAGCATATATCGTATACCTTCTTGACTTTCTATCGGTAGTTTCCGCAAATAACTCTTTGCTTTCTCACCTTGTTCTTTACCTATTTTATATAAAAGAAATTGTAAATCTTCTTCACGAAATGGTCGTAATAAATAATAAAATGCTTGGAAACGAAAAGCTGTAATAGATTCCTCTATGTTTTCACCTACAAAAATAAATTTTGTATAGCAATTTATTTCTCGTAATAAACTTGCATATTCAAAACCAGTACCATCTAGTAATTTGGAACTTAAAAAAACAAAGTCTGGTATATGTTTTTTCATCATAAATAAAGATTCTGTTCCTGTCTTTGCTTCAAAACATTCTACATTTCTCATATTTTCAGTGAAATTTTCAGCTAACTCTCTTCTCTCTTCTGCCTCTTCCATGATCAGTAAAATTTTCATTTCTTCAACCACCTAATTCTTTGTCCATATGTCCTGCTGTATACATTCGCTTTTATAAGAAATAATCCCTTTTTCTTACTATACCATTATTTATCTAAAAAAACAGAAAAAAGGAAACCCCTTCGGTTTCCTCTCCCCCTTTATCCTACATTAACTGCCTAGAAAGAGCCGAGTAGTGTAGGGTAATAAACGATCAGGCATACATTTAAAATTTCACTTTATACTAATTCTCTTTGCTTCGTTTCTTGTCCAAGTATTACTACAGCAAATACACCAATTAAAATTGATCCGCAGAAAATCGTAAATATTAATGATAGTGAAGCTTCTGAGGCAACTAAATACCCCACTAATAGTGGCCCAAGAATACCACCAATACGCCCAAACGCTGCTGCCATTCCTGCACCTGTACCACGAATAACGGTTGGATACTGCTCAGGTGTATAGGCGTATAATGCTCCCCAAGCACCTAAGTTAAAGAAGGATAGTAACATACCTGCCACGATTAATACTGTTAATGAATCCGCAACCCCAAACAAATAGGCACTGCAAGCTGTCCCGATTAAATACGTAACCAAAACAAATTTACGACCGAGACGTTCAATAAACCAAGCAGCGGTGAAATACCCTGGAAGTTGAGCTAACGTCATAATAAGTACGTATTGGAAACTTTTTATTAAACTAAACCCTTTTAGCACCATTACACTCGGTAACCAAAGGAACATTCCATAATAGGAAAAGACAACACAAAACCATAGAATCCATAGCATAATTGTTGCTTTACGATATTCCCCAGACCAAACTGATTTTATATTTTCAATAACAGATGGTCTTTTTTCAACTTTTTGGAACCTTGGGGAATCCGGTAAATTCCATCTTAAATATAAAGCATATAGTGCTGGAACTGCACTCAATACCATCGCAACTTCCCAACCATATTTCGGAATAATAAAATACGAGATAAGAGCTGCAATTAACCATCCACCTGCCCAAAAACTTTCTAATAACACAACAATTTTCCCACGCTCATGTGCTTCAACACTCTCTGATACTAGTGTAGAGGCAACCGGAAGCTCTCCGCCAAGCCCCATACCAATTACAAAGCGTAAAACGAGAAACATCGCGAGTGTCGTCGTTAACGCAGTTAAACCACTACCGATAGAAAATAATAATAATGTAATAATAAAGACTGATTTTCGCCCTATTTTATCTGATAGTATCCCAAAAATAAGCGCTCCTACTGCCATACCGATTGAGTTAATACTACCTATCCAGCCCATTTCCTGGCTCGTTAATCCCCAATCCTTTTGCAAGGCTACCATTACAAATGAAAGCATTCCAACATCCATTGCATCAAATAGCCATCCAAGCCCAGCTATACCAAGTAGTTTGCGCTTCGAAATTTCTTTTACCTTGCCCACTAGAAGTCCTCCTCACACAGGTGTCTTTACACATCATTTTACATGTGTGTATTGTATAAGTAAAATACTTTTGTGTAAAAAATTTCTCCTTCATCATTCCCAAAAAGTAAAACGTCTATCCCGATTGGTGAGGGCTAATAATCAGTAGGAATGCCTCACTGATTAAAGTTTCAATTTATTAAAAATGAACAAATAAAAAAAGCAGCGATATTTCGCTACTTTTTCGAACGCATTACTTCTTTTAAAAATTCCGCTAATACTAACTGACGACGCCAGCGTGTTGGATTACTGCATAATCTATAAAACCACTCTAAATGAATCGCTTGAATCCATTTTGGTGCACGTTTTACTTCTCCAGCCCATACGTCTAAACTTCCACCCACTCCAACAGCCATTTTCGTTTCTAAACGATGCTTATTGTTTTGGATAAAGTTCTCTTGTCTCGGGAAACCGAGTGCAACAAGTAATAAATCTGGTTTTGCTTCTTGAATGCGAGAAATAATATTCTCTTCGTCTTCTTGTTTAAAATAACCATCTTGTGTACCGGCGATGGATACAGCTGAATATGTCTTTGTTAAATGATCTGCTGCAGCTTGTACAACATGTGGCTTTGCACCTAATAAGAAAACAGATACTGGTTTACTATCTTCTGATAACTTCGCAAGTAAATTACACATTAAATCAAAACCTGCTACACGCTCTTTTAAAGGTGTACCAAGCATACCACTTGCCTTTACAACCCCAATACCATCAGGTGTAATTAAATCTGTATTCAATAATGTTTGATAGAACTTTTCATCCTTTTTTGCGCACATAACAATTTCAGGATTTGCTGTTACTACCTGAAACGTATGAGTTCGTTCCGCTTCTAGTTGTTCTTTTAAATATTGGACCGTTTCATCCATTGTCATTGTAGAAAAAGGAACGCCTAGAATATCAACTGTTTGTACTGCCATAGTTAACTATCCTCTCTATCATTACAAGTTTTTCGCTATTAATTGCTTATATGTTTCTTTTGTATCTTCATATAGTTTTTGAAGTGAGAAGTTCATAGTAGCATGCTCATAAATATGTTTACCCATTGCTGCTAATTCTCCCGTTTTCCACTTATCATACGCTTCTTCTAAAGCTAATGCTAATGTCTTTCCATCACCTGTTGGCACAATCCATCCGTAAGTTTCATCTACGATTAATGGCTCAATTTCTCCAGCCCTAGTCACAATTGATGGTACACGTTGGTTTGCCGCTTCTAATAAAACTAGTGGGAACCCTTCACTATGGGAAGTTAATAAATTTACATGTGACGACGCAAATAATTGTTTTACATCTTGACGATGTCCTAAAAACTCTACTTTATCGTTAATCCCTTTTTCAGTAGCTAATGACTTTAGATTTTCTTCTAATGGGCCATCGCCAACTAATAATACTTTAATTTTCTCTAATTTTGTTTGTTGTAACGCATCGAATAAAACTTCATGTCCTTTGACGGGATGTAATCGTGCTACTTGGATTGCCGTAAATACATCTTCATCAATATTGAACATTTCTTTTTTATTATAGCCTTCTGCTTTTTCCTGATCGTATTCAATTCCATTATAAATAACATGCATCTTGTCATTTGAAATGCCTAATGCTGCCAAGCTTTTTTTCAATCTATTTGTTACAACGAAAAATAAGTCTATATTTTTTAAGGCTTTCAAATTTAATTTCGTAAAAATCCAACCTTTTAAGCCCTGTTTAGTAAAGTCTTGAAATGGATCACTATGAATAGTCGTTACCCATTTTGCCTTTATTCTCTTTTTCATTAAAGAAACATAGAAATTAGCCCTAGGACCATGTGTATGAACTACATCAAATTTTTCTTTATTAATAAATTCACTTATATTCTTTAAAACGGATAAATCATAGCGCGATTTTTGTGAAAACACATGGACTTTTATCCCTAACTCCCTTGCTTCCTTCGCAACAATTCCATCTTCAAATACTGCTAATTCTACTTCACCAGTTGGAAACTGATCGAGAAGTGAAATAATATGTGTTTTCCCCCCCCCATCTTCTGCTCCTGCATTCATATGCAATATTCTCATATTTTTTCCTCCTTTAAATCCTCGCTACGTTTCCATCTATTTTTATTTTACTGTACTAAAAAATAAAAGCTAACAAAAGTTAGCTTTTATTTTTATCATTCAATTTCTAGGTCTACTATTAGATAAGCTAACACCACTACAAAGTAAATTCCAACTCCTGGTGCTGTTAAAATATGTCCTGCAATATAAGCAATACCTAACGCTAACAATAAGCTTGCTGAAATCATTCCATATTTTATATTAAATATGTCCTTAAATCTCGTAGCAAATGCTAGTAGAATTCTTAGCCCGTAATAAATAAATGGAATCATTAGTAATACAAAGCCAATAATCCCGAAATCGTAAAACCAATCATGGAAGTCCATTTCAATTAGTTTTGGATCTGGCTGCTTTTGTTCATTGTATTTAAAGTTACCTGCATAACCCATTCCTAATAACTTTTGTGACATTGGCGCTTCTTTAAAGAACTGCTTATGTCTTTCTTCATATACTTGACGTCCACTGAAAATAAGGTTTTCTTGATTTTCTTTCTTTTGCTCTTTCTCAAGTTCTTTCTTAACTTCCTCTTCTATCTTCGCCTTTTCTTCTGGCTTTTCAACTTTATGATGATTTTCTTCTTTTGCTTTAAGTTCTTGTTCTTTTTTCAACTTATCTTTAATTTCTTGTTCTTTTTGGCCTTGCTGAGCCACATTTTGCTCTGATAAATAATTATTATGAATGCCCATATTTTGTGCTAATGGTGTTTGTTTAAACGTCCCAACTACACCAGCTAATAGGACAATAGCAATTACTGCGTTAAGTGCAAGAGATTTTTTGTTCGGATTTTTTCTATTAAATAATAATTGTAGTACAATGATCCCGATTGCTGCTGCCAACGTAGCACCAATTGAGCCCATTCCTACTTTTGTACCAACTTGAATTAATGAGTAAATCATTAAAAGTGATGGAATCCAATATAAAATATGTTTCCAGCTCTTTGTTTTTTGAATAGAATATAGTACCACAATAGGGAAAATAATAGCTAAGATTGAACCTAGTTCATTCCCTGCATAGAACCAACCTCGAGAACCAACCTTCATCCATTCATAACTACCAAAGTCAGTAGATGTTGAAATAGAAATAACCATAATTGCGTTAATGATTAATGTAGAATATACAATACTATTTCGAACCTTATCACTAATATTAACTTTCGTTTTCAATGATTTTAAAGCTAAAATGTATGATCCCAGCATAATATATATATATAATGCTTTCGCAACGAATTTAACTTCTTCACTAAGTACAATAGGATCCTTAACTAGTTTGTTATTAATAAATCCTATCCCTAAAACGCCGGCTAATAATATAAGATAAATTAAAAACTTTCTATTTTCCTTCTCTTTTGCCTGAATTAAAATGTAAATACCACCAACAGCCATAATAAGGAATCTTACTAAAATTCCAACGGTAGCATTTGACTTTAATAAAGTGATGCTAAGAGACGTTAATAAATCTAAAACAGGCTGTAAAATAATAAAAAAGAGCAAAAAATGCTCAAATCTAACCCTAGCTTGATTTGCTAACATTCCAAGACCTCCATACAAAATCTTAACATTATCTTTTAATCATAATTTATTATCGTTAAAACACACCTAGCAATTATAACATAACTCATATTTAAATTGAGAACTTATTTTTATGCCGAAACTAACCAAATTCAGCTTAAGTAGTGCTAGAAAACATTATCCTTTAGCTATTCTTCCCTATCTCTATAAAAACTATCTAACACTCTTCCACTTATTATCAGCATTATAGTAACATTTTTTAATTTATTTATAAGTATATAAAATTTAATAATTACATACAAACACCCACTCGGCTATCCTACAACTAAAGATTAACCTTGCTTCGTTTTCTCCTAAGCATTTTCAAACGCTTTCTTTATGTATTTTATCCGTTTTTATACATGTAACGAAAAGTAATTGTTATTTCCAATACTTTAGTGTATATTTTTTCTCTGGAACATCTTTAAGAGAAAGGGATTAAGGCCATGTTATTAATCGATATATTTACGTTTCTTGGCATTATCGCCGCTGCCATTTCTGGTACATTAGTTGGTTTAAAAAAAGATTTAGATTTATTTGGTGTCCTTTGTTTAGCTGTAGCTACTGCGCTCGGCGGCGGTATTATTCGTGATATCATGATTGGTAACCTGCCCCCTGTCGCATTTGTAAAACCCATTTACTTTTTCGTAAGTGTATTATCAGCATTATTTACTTGTATGTTTTTTGAGCGTATCAATAAACTTCAAGTCGTTATTATGCTTTCTGATGCTGTTGGATTAGGCGTTTTTACAGCTATTGGTGCAAATGCGGCAATGTCACATCATGTTGACGCCTCATTTCTAGTTGTTTCAATGGGAGTCATTACAGGTATTGGAGGCGGTATTTTGCGTGACATTTGTGCTCAAGATATCCCTTACGTATTCCGAAAAGAGATTTACGCAATCGCTTCTATCTTAGGAGCAATTAGCTTCCTAATCACATACGCTATGGGGGCGCACGTATTAGCTTTCTATGTTTGTTTATTAGTAACATTCGTTATTCGTGTCGTCACTGTAATATATAATGTGCATTTCCCTGTTTTCTTTAAAACACATGCTAAAATTAATAAAGGCCATTAAGAGAATTCTATCTAGAATTCTCTTAATTTATATACTATTCAACGAACTAATATAGAGTAATTATATATAAGCATATATAATTACTCTATATTAGTTTTAAAATTGAAAACGTTTTATATACAGGGGGAAGAATGATGCTTGGGGTTTTCAGAAAAAATATTAATAAAACAAATGCCAGTATAATCGAATTAAGTAAGGACCAACAAATAACTTTTAATGTACCTACTAATTCTGAATTGAAAATTCAAATGGATATGCTACATATTTCAAAAGAAGATTTACAAGTTGTAAAAGTACTACAGCCTTTTATTTATGCAGAAATTGATTGGATTACTGAAAAATTCTATGCCAACATTACAAAACAACCTAATTTAATTACTATTATTGAACGTTACAGCTCTATTCCAAAACTAAAACAAACTTTAAAAACACATATTAAAGAATTATTCAGCGGCAATATGCATGAAGATTTCATTGAACAGCGTGTTAGAATTGCAAAAAGACATGTGCAAATTGGTTTACATCGAAAATGGTATACTGCTGCTTATCAAGAATTATTCCGCTCTATCATGAAGATTTTGCAAACAAAAATAACAACAATCGATGATTTTTCCTATTCTATAAATGTCATAAATAAATTATTCACTCTTGAACAAGAACTTGTTCTTGCAGCTTATGAATCTGAATATGAAAGAATGCAAAAAGAACATGAGAAAGAAAAAGAACTAACTGCTATGACAATTACGCATATCGCAACAGAACTAGCTGCTGTATCTGAAAAGACAAGCTCTTCTATTCAAAAACTAACCGCTAAGTCTGAAACTATTGTAGAGATTGCTAAAACAGGTACATCATTAGCTACAACATCTGAAGAAAAAGCGAATAAAGGGAAAGAACAATTAAACCAGCAAAACAAACGAATGGGATCTATTCAAATGAATATGGAAACGATTATTACAGATACTCATGAACTTCTTGATATTTCTAACAAAATTAACGAAATCATAGATATCGTTAAATCAATCGCGGAGCAAACAAATTTACTCGCACTAAATGCTGCTATCGAGTCTGCACGTGCTGGAGAATTTGGGAAGGGGTTTTCTGTTGTTGCTGGTGAAATCCGAAAATTATCAGAGCAAACGAAAGAATCTATCTTTAACGTTACAAAGCTCGTCGAAAAAACAAATGAACAAATTATCCGTGTCTCGTCTTCCGTGAAACAAATTAGCTCTCTCGTATCAGAAGGAACCGATAGTATGTCGGCAACAGATCGATACTTCCAAGAAATTGTAAAAGATATGTCTAACTCAAAAGAACAGAATAAGAAAATTGAACATGAGCTACAAGCTATTTCACAAGTAATGAAAGGAATTCAAGATGATTCCTCACAAATGGCTCTAACAGCCGATAATTTACAACTAGAACTAAATCGATAAGATAAAGTGAAACTTTAATCAGCCCTCAACAATCGGGCTTTTACAGGCAGTCCGCCCCCACCTAACTTCTTTGCTTTCGCTGATTTTGAGGTGGTGTCTGACTGTCCGGAAAATAGCGGAATAAAATTCAGGTCCGGCATACTTTCCATTTTGCACTGACTACTAAATTTCATCTTCCATCAAAAAAAAAGAATCCAGAATGGATTCTTTTTATTTTCTGAAAAATATTTTTTGACAATACACATAACTCATATAAACACCAAAGCTCTGCAAAATAAACAATGCCGGCATAATTACATTGTAATATGCCATATCTACTTGGAAAAGCCTTAACAATACGTAGCCACTAATTAAAAATAAGAACAACATATACCCTTCATTTTGTTGTTTCTTAATAAGGAAGTGCAATAGAGCTATAGTCATAAACAATGTTACGGCTATATATATCAGTTTTTCACATTTGAAAAGAATAGAATTTATCCCCTCATCTGAAAACTGATTTATCATCGGTTCTAAAAGTTTAAATCTTTCTCCCTCAATCTCTTTTAACTTTTGATCAATATGCTCTGTTACACTTTGATTTTTCGATATTTTTTCCTCATGTTTCGTTTTTCCAATTAAGACAGATTGAACATACGTCTCATTCGAAATCGTATATTGTGACAATCCCATTGCCTTAATTCCATAATTCACACCAAAATGAGTACTATAAAATAGAATAAGTATCCCTACCATCTTTAGTAACACTTTTTGTTTCGTTGCTGATTGAGACACTTCAATTAATAATACATATACAGTGATAAAAATAGGAAGAAATAATCCTATCGGGAAAATCATATTACTAAATGCAAATAAAACCGCTGAAAACACCCACATATAAGGATGATCTAACCCTTTATATAAAAGTATGTAACAAGCAAAATAAAATAAAAATATTGCAAGTGACTCAGGAGTTAATACGGAACTCAGCAATATATTTGGAATATACAGGGCATAAAATATAGAAGCAATACGACCGCATTCTTCTCCAAAAACCATTGCCGCAATACGATAAATAAAAAATGCGGTTCCTGCGCAAAATAACACATTAAATAGTTGTAAAGCGAATAATGTATCACCGAATATACGAATGATTACTGACTCATATATAATAAAAGGCAAATGAGTTACAGTCCCTATATTATTACCAATTGCAATCTGCTTTGCAGACTCATACATCACTTTCATATCACCAATTATTGGAGCATCTACAAATAACAGCATACTAAGCCTCACAACTATAGATATACTTATAAGAAAAATAAGAAATTGTTTATCTGTAAAACGATATTGTAGAATTGATGCCACTAACAAAATAAGTATGACGAAAATTGCCAATATGATTGTTACACTTGTTGTACTTCCTCCAAAGAATTGCTTACTTGTCTCAAATGCTACCCAACAACTATAAGCGAAAAATGCGAGCATCGCACCGATCGTAATTTTATTGAAGAAAGATGAAAAATTTGTTTGTATATGATTCATATGTCCATTGCACCTCTATTTCCATTCATAACAAAATGATTCTATCATGAATGGGTACACGGCTGATAGGGAATTTCTATGACGAATACATAGTCATTACTTTTTACTTGCAATGTAAGCGAATCCTCTTTTACACTACATTTTAGATAAAATAAATTTTCTTTCAGTTACATGAATACAAATACAGAAGTTTAAATAATCCTCTTTTGGAATACACTTTACTTCATTAAATATCTAATATGAGTACTCCACTTACACATATTATTCTGATTGAAAACAGACTATAGGGGCTGAATATATGGAAAAGAAATTCATGCGAGAATCTAAAGCAATTAAGACAACACGTGTTTTTCCTAACGATTTAAATAATCACCAAACACTTTTTGGAGGGAAATTATTAGCAGAAATTGATAGTATTGCTTCAATTGCGGCTGCAAGACATAGTCGTAAACATTGCGTAACAGCATCTATTGATTCAGTTGATTTTTTAACTCCAATTCACCAAGCTGATTCTGTTTGTTATGAAGCATTTGTGTGTTATACAGGGAAATCTTCAATGGAAGTTTTCGTAAAAGTAATCGCAGAAAATTTATTAGCAGGCGAGCGTAGAATTGCTGCTACTTGCTTCATTACATTTGTGGCTATAAAAGATGGAAAACCTTCGTCCGTACCACAAGTACTACCTGAAACTCAGGAAGAACATTGGTTACACACAACCGGTTTAGAACGCGCGGAAAACCGAAAAAAGGGACGTTTAAAAAGTAAAGAGATGGCTGAAGTTTTAACTTTAAGTAAGCCTTGGAATATTTAACATAATCTTCTCATCATACATGCACAGGTCCTTCCTTGCATGTATTTTTTATTATAAAAAATACTATCGCTTGCTTCATCATAATGCGGAATGGATAGCGCTTCATTAAAAGATATATAAATAATAGTATTGGATATAAAGCAACTTGTAGGCGTAAGTACAATGCTAAAAAGTAGAAAATGTTTCGTTTTATGAGTATCAGCTAATTTTAAGCTCCAATATAATAATCCCAATGAAAAGAATAGAAACTGTCCTTCTGTTAAAGTTAAATTTTCCACAACAATCTCTGGAGGATACACCGCTAATAAGAAAGCACCTATTAATCCTGCAGCGGGATTCAATAAATAAGTACCAATCTTATAAGTTAGTAAAATAATAAGTACTCCTAATAGGATAATAATTAATTTAGCTACAAAAAGGCCTTTATTACCATTTCCAAAAAAGTAAAATACAGTAACTAAAAACACTGGAAAACCTGGCATAATATGAATAGGTGGTTTATCAAGCTCATGATATATTAACATTCCTGTTTCCAATAAAATAGTTTCCATTTTTTGATAACCTATATCATCGCTAGCTAGAGTCAAATCTGCACCATGTGTTTGTAAAGTTGCAAAACGAAGCGCAAATCGCCTTAACATTTCATATTTCCCCTTAAAATACATAATTTTCAAATTTTATTTATATATTTTCACAAGAAAATATATTCTATTATTGTACTTTGTATACAAAGTACAATAATAGAAAGTTGATTTACAAAGTTTATATGCGTTAAACTGATACAGATGTTCTTGTAATCCTCTTCCTTTCAAAAGGCTTGTATATATGGTGCAAGACATAAAAAATTTGAGGAGATAAAAATTCTATGATGGAACAAAAACAACTTGTTTCTGTTGTCATACCTCTGTATAACACAGAAAAATATATTGAAGACACAATGCAGTCAATACTGGATCAAACATATAAAAACATTGAAATTGTAATTGTAGATGATGGAAGTAAAGATCAATCACCTTCTATCGTAAAAAATCTTGCAGAAAAATATCCGGGGCAAGTAAAATACGTTCACCAAAAAAACCAAGGCGTTTCAGTAGCTCGTAATACAGGGATTGAAAATGCTAGCGGGGAATACGTCGCTTTCCTTGATAGTGATGACTTATGGCATCCAACTAAAATTGAGAAACAAATCGAGAGTATGCATAAAAACAACATGGATGCGTGCTATTGTGGTTATATGAATTTTTACGAAGAAACAGGCGAAAAGATTGAGCATACAACAAACTTTATTAAAGGTGATATGGCAAAAGCATTCTTAACACACCAAGTTGTTGCTCAAACAAGTACTTGGATTTTCAAACGCTCTATCGCAATGAATCATAATATCCGTTTTACACCAGGATGTAGCTGGGGAGAAGACTTGGAGTTTTTATTTAAACTAATGAGTGTGACAAATGTATGCTATGTGGATGAATATTTAACATATTATAGAATCTTATCCGAAGGAAATCTTTCTTCTAAATATAAAGATTACGAATTAAAAACAACTAAAGAACTGGAAGTATTCAATCGTATGAAAGACTGGGTACATAATAAATCTCAAGACTTCATTACGAAAGACCCTCAGTCACTTATTGAGATTCTTGAGACTTATTTATTCCCTTATACGGTTATCAATAATGCTTGTATATACATTAAAGAAAACTCTCAATTAAATAATGCCCAAGTTCAATTAATCAAAAAAGATATAAAGAAATATTGCCGTAAAATCTATTCAAAAAATGGAAAGCGTAGTAAAAAACTATATGCAATGCTTTGGTTTGTACGAATTAAATTTCTGTTTTCTTAAACTGAAAATATAGTACTCATCTCTCTTTCCGTAAACAAATCAAATTTACAAATAGGACAAACGAAAAAGGTCCTAAAGAATAGAAAGGTTTTTTCTCATGAAAACAAATAAGATTCTTAAAAATGCCTCCTACCTATTTGTAGGAAATATTACTGTTCGATTTGTACTTGCTATCGCGACGATTCTCTTCGCAAGATACGTTTCTCCTGGTGAGTATGGGATGTTTACAACTGCATTAGCAGTTTCCGCTGTTATTTGTTATTTCACAGATGCAGGTTTGACACATACGTTTATGCGTGAAGGAACGAGAAAGGATGCAAATATTAGCGTACTAATCAGTAGTTATTTACGCATTCGTTTCGTATTAGCTGTCGTAATTTCTGTACTCTTCGCTATTTTTGCTCAGTTCTTCTATACAGATGCCTACTTACGCGCCATGGTATATTGGGTTGTACTACCAACAATGTTTGGAGCAACTTTACAAGGTGTCGGGATGGCTTACTTCCAAGTAACAGAACGTATGCAATTTACAGCCATTATTTCTGTAATACAAGGTGTAACAGCCGCAGCTGCTCTTCTACTAGGAATGTCATTTAAATGGTCACTTATGATGGTCGCTGCCATGTACGGAATATCCAGTCTTGTAACAGGTGTCATCGCCTTTATAATGGTAATTCGCCATACGACAGTTCATAAGGGCTGGGACAAAGGGATTTTAGATCAACTGCTGATTTTCACAATCAATGGCATTATCATTATGCTCTTGCCACAGTTAGGGCCTATTATATTAGAAAAAGTCTCAACGTACGAGCAAGTTGGATTCTTTGGAGCTGCTTCTAAAATACCCGCTGTACTTTATCAAATACCCGGTGTAATTGCAGCAGCCTTTTATCCAAAGTTATTTGCTTTTGGAAATGAAAAAAATATTGATGAACATAGAAAACTATCTCTGTTTGAATTAAAGCTTATGTCTTTCTTAGGAATGGGGATTTCTATCCCATTCATCGCTAATCCAAGATTTTGGATTGTTACTTTATTAGGTGAAGAGTATGCCCCAGCTGGTGACGCTCTTGCAATTTTAGCCTTTATGGTCATTTTACAATCTATCAACTACCCACTTGCTGATAATTTAACGACAATTGGTCAACAGTGGAAGCGTGCGACAACGATGGGGATTGGATTAGCTGTTGCTGTCATAAGTTACATCGTATTAGGTAGCCAATTTGGAATGATGGGAGCAGCTGTAGCTGCTATCCTTACCGAGATTACATTATTAATCGGCTTTACTTTATTCGCTCGTAAAGGCTTTACATTACTATTCAAAGGAACAATATTCAATGCACTAGCATTTATAATCAGTTACGCTCTATATCGTACTGTGTTAATTAACTTACCACCACTAGTAGCTTTAACACTTACTGGTATATTGTACGGCATTATCGGTCTTGCAATTGACCCACAAATACGCAGGTTACTTTTAGGGTTTGCGAATAAAAAGCTAGGCAGATAAACAACAACGAAGCAAGTTTCTCTTCCAAATTATGAGGAGAAACTTGCTTTGTTTACTTATATACATTTTTTGAAATGATAGCATTATATCGAAGAATTTAGTATCATGATTCAAGACACTATTTAGAATTGAACGGAGGACATTATGAGCTTATTAACTGTTGAAAAATTAGGCCATACATTTGGTGATCGTACATTATTTAAAGATGTATCCATGCGCTTACTCGCAGGAGAACATGTTGGATTAGTTGGAGCAAACGGTGTTGGTAAATCAACATTTATGAATATAATTACTGGTGAACTTATCCATGATGAAGGCCGTGTCGAATGGACACCTGGCACAAATTATGGTTACTTAGACCAACATACAATTTTAACACCTGGCCGTACAATTCGTGACGTATTAGCAGATGCATTTTTACCTTTATTTAAAAAAGAAAAAGCTTTAAATGAAGTTACAGAAAAAATGGGAACTGCTACACCTGAAGAATTAGAAGAACTCCTTGAGCAAATGGCGGAAATACAAGATGCTCTTGAAGCAGGCGGTTTCTATTTATTAGATATGAAAATTGAGGAAGCAGCGCGCGGTCTTGGAATTGACGCAATTGGTTTAGATCGTGATGTTGCTGCATTAAGTGGTGGACAACGTACAAAAGTATTACTTGCAAAGTTACTACTTGAGCAACCAGAAGTATTACTATTAGATGAGCCTACCAACTATTTAGACGTTGAACATATTCATTGGTTAACAAATTATTTAAAAGAATATCCACACGCATTCCTATTAATTTCCCATGATACGGAATTTATGAATAAATGTGTCGATGTTATTTTCCATCTAGAATTCACAAAGATGACGCGTTATACAGCGACATATGAAAAATTCCTAGAGCTAGCGGAAATTAATAAAAACCAACATATTAATGCTTATGAAAAACAAAAAGAATTTATAAAAAAACAAGAAGATTTTATTGCGAAGAATAAAGCGCGCTACTCAACGACAGGTCGTGCAAAAAGTCGTCAAAAACAACTCGATCGTATGGAACGTATCGATCGTCCTGAGACGGCGATTAAACCTGAATTCTCGTTTAAAGAAAGTCGCGCAAGTAGCCGATTCGTCTTTGAAGGAGAAAATGTAGAAATTGGATATACACACCCGTTATTACCAAAACTAACAATGACAATTGAACGCGGTGAAAAAATTGCAATCGTCGGATGTAATGGCGTAGGTAAGTCTACACTATTAAAAACGATTTTAGGTAAAATCAAACCATTAAGCGGAAAAACAAGCCTTGGTGATTTCTTAAACCCATCATACTTCGAACAAGAAGTGAAAGCTGATAATATAACACCGATTGATGATGTTTGGAACACGTTCCCTAGCCTAGACCAACATCAAATACGTGCAATGTTGGCAAAGTGCGGTTTAAAAAATGAACATATTTCTCGTCCTCTAAGCCAATTAAGTGGTGGCGAACAAGCGAAAGTCCGTTTATGTAAGCTAATGGGGGAAGAGAGCAACTGGTTACTATTTGACGAGCCAACAAATCACCTTGATGTTACAGCAAAAGAAGAATTGAAGAAAGCGATGAGAGCTTACAAAGGAACAATTCTTTTAGTGTGTCATGAACCAGACTTTTATGAAGATTGGATAACAAAAGTTTGGAATGTTGAAGAATGGTCGCAACACAATTCATAACTTTCCACTACATTTTTCTTACATATTAATTTCTATGTAAGAAAAATGTATTTTTATATTCCGTCCTAATAAAAATATAAAATACATCTCCTATATAGCCCCGGGCGTATTTTGATAAGTAAACTAATCATGGTATTCTTTTAGGTGATACTCTACATACCAAGAATAGAATATTCTCAACTACTAAAATATAATTGATTTGAAGGAGTGTATAAATTTAATGCCGATTACAGCATTTAATAGAATCAATTCTTTTTTGACTAAATCTTTATTAATACTATGTCTCATTATCTTGTCATGGATTACGTGGGAATCATATCTCACAATTAGCGATAAACTAGACGTTCCAAATTCAGTAAGTCTTCCTATTATGATTGGAATTGGGCTCGTTTTTCTTATAGTAGCGTGCTTAATAAATAAATATATGTCATCGCTAACATTCGTGATTTCACTTACTTTATTAGCTTTTATCGTTCGCTTAATTTGGATTCTACAAATACCAAGCGTACCTTTATCAGATTTTGCAATAATGTATAATAGCGCTATTCAAGCTGCCCACGGTGATTTTAGTTTTACAAATACTATATATTTCACTTCGTGGGTGTATCAACTTGGATTTACGATGTATGAAGCGCTCATTATAAAGATTTTTGGAGAAGGAATATTCGCTTTACAATTTTTAAATGTCCTATTTTGTACGGGAACTACAATATTTGTTTATAAAATCACTGCGAAAACATTTAATGAATGGTCCGGACGTATCGCTGGATTGATGTATGCATTATATATTCCAAGTATTATGCTAAGTTCTGTGTTAACAAATCAACATCTAGCTACTTTCTTCTTTTACTTTGGATTTTATTTATTAGTAACTAAAGGATTGCAAAGTGAATATATGTGGATTTTTATTGGTATCTTATTATCTTTAGGGGACATTATGCGACCACTTGGTATGTTAATTTTAATTGCTGTTGCTATTTACATCTTCCTACATGGAATGCTGGGGAAACCTAAAAAAATCATTTTCAATTCTTTTAAGAAATTATGTGGGATTTTTATTGTTTTCTACTTAGTTCACTACATGATAAGCTTTGCATTTATCTCTTCTGGAATTACACAATATCCATTATCGAATCGCGATCCTCTTTGGAAATTTGTAGTCGGTCTTAACCATGAAACAAAGGGTGGGTATTCCCATGAAGACGCAGGCCATATTATGTCTCTAGAGATTGGCGAAGAACGCACTTTAGAAGAAAAGAAAATTATTAAAGAACGATTAGCTGACAAGGACAAGGTTATATCATTATTTGAAGAGAAGTTTGCACTTATGTGGGGTGATACCGATTCTTCACCATCATGGAGCTTATATACACCTAACTTTGAAATTCTGGATGGGATGCAAGATTTAAAAGAGAATGCTATTCTATATGAGCGCTATATGTATACAGCTGCGATGTTCTTCGGAATAATAGCGATTCTTTACCTTATAGTAACAAAACAAGACAATCTTCATTACACATTATTCTTACTACTAATTGTTGGATATGTATTAATTCATCTATTAATTGAATACCAAACTAGATACAGGTATTTCATAATACCAAGTTTCAGCATAATACAAAGTTATGGGATATACGTATGTTTTCAATACGTTCGAAAATTCAAAAGAAATTAAGTGCAAAGTACCTCCTTTTCAACCTTGGAGATACTTTCTTATAAATAAATAATATGAAGTTCAAAAATATGTTATACTATCTACTGGTATCTTTTTTCCTATACCACCTAAATTTATATATTTTATAAAAATGAGGATAATATTATGGAGAAACTCTTAAAGTTTGGTTTAGTAGGAATCTTTAATACGCTCATTACAATTATTAGCTTTTGGATATTATTAAAATTTGGGATGAACTACCTTATTGCGAATACCATTGCCTATTTAATTGGTGTTGCCAATAGCTACTATTGGAATAAAAATTGGGTGTTTAAACCTAATAATAAAAGCACGTCAATGTTCTTTAAATTTCTAACTGTAAATTTAATTGTATTGGCTTTTAATACATTATGTTTATTTATATTAGTAGATAAACTTGCCTTTAATGCGCTAATTGCACAGATTTTCGCAATTGGTGTCGGAATGGTTATCAATTTTGTCCTTAATAAAATTTGGACATTCAACCAAACTGAAAAGGCTACTAATTAAACTTAAACAACTTATTAAAACTACGGAGGATACAACATGCAAAAATTAATTTCGGTTGTAGTTCCTATGTACTTCGAGGAAGAAGTAGCGCAGGAATGTTATAACCGTTTAAAGTCCGTTATGCTTCAAAATGATATTAATTACGAGTTTGTCTTTGTAAACGACGGTAGCACAGACCGTACAATGGAAATCTTATCTGAGATTGCATCAAATGATTACCGTACAAAAATCGTTAATTTCGCGCGTAACTTTGGACATCAAGTAGCCGTTACAGCTGGTATTGCTGCTGCAAAAGGTGATGCTATTGTAATTATAGATGCAGACTTACAAGATCCACCTGAAGTTATTCCTGAACTTATTGCAAAATGGGAAGAAGGATATGAAGTTGTTTATGCAAAACGTAAACAACGTAAAGGTGAAACTTGGTTTAAACTTTTAACAGCTAAGTATTTCTATAAATTCTTAAATTACATGTCCGATATCGATATCCCAAAAGATACTGGTGATTTCCGAATCATCGATCGTAAAGTAGCTGATGTTTTCAATCAAATGACTGAGCGCAATCGTTTCATTCGTGGGATGATGTCTTGGGTTGGCTTCCGCCAAACGTATGTTGAATATGAACGTGACGAGCGCTTTGCTGGTGAAACAAAATACCCATTGAAGAAAATGATTAAATTTGCATCTGATGGCATTATTGCGTTTTCAACAAAACCGTTACGTATAGTTATGACTTTAGGCTTATTATCAGTTCTCATTTCAATAATTGTCTTAGTATATACAATTACTGTGAAAATTATTGGCTCTGGTACGCAAACAGGTTGGGCATCTATTATGGTCGCTATTACATTCTTTAGCGGTATTCAGTTACTTGGCCTTGGAATCGTCGGTCAATATATTGCTCGTATTTATGACGAAAGTAAAAACCGTCCAATTTATATCGTGAAAGAAACAATTAACCTTGAAAAAGAAGAGACTGTACAGAAAAAAGAAATAGTGAATATATAATAAAAAGGTAACAATGAAAGCCATCATTGTTACCTTTTTATATTGTAATACTCCATAATCCGCAAGCGAAATTCCTTTAAATTTGGATATACCTCTAAGTTAGATAACATCCCTTGAATGACTGGAATTCTAGGGTTTGACCTCATTTCTGACTCTAAAACATCTAATGTAACAAGCAATTCATCATCTTCTAATTGATCAGCTAATGTTCGCTTAAACACAATGATTTCTTTTAAAAAACGTTCTTTAACTTGCTCCTTAATAAGGTCTGATTTACAAACAAACTCCCCAAGCCCTTCTTCGTGTAGAACAGGTTCTTCCAAAGATTCTATGAGCCCATCTACTAAATGATCTATCCTTTTTAAAATAAATATCGATACATAGGACAAATCAATTTCTAGTGCTTGTAAAATAATTAATTCTAAATACCCACGGCATATACCTTCTACCATAATTACTAAATCCAATAAATATGGCATAACCTTTTCACCATAAATGGACAATAAACTATTCCGATAAAATGCATGAGACTCTAACTTCATCCGCATCATAAATTCTTCCACTTCTTTATTAAACGGAATGGCATTTTCTCTTGCATGCATAATAATAAACTCTTTATGTTTTTGCACATCAGTAAACTGAAAGTATAATTGCTTTTCAAATTTTTCACGTGGTAGTAAAGACTCTTTTTCAATATCCAGCATTTTCTTTTGGATTTTTTCATAATAATATCGAAGCGTCGCTAATAAAAGCTCATCTTTCGATTTAAAGTACAAATAAAAAGCTCCCTTTGAAATACCACAAGTGGTGACGATTTCTTGTACCGACGTTGCATTTACACCCTTAGTCGCAAATAACTTCATAGCCGCTTCTATAATTAAACGCTCTTTTTCTTTCATATCTTCTCTCCTAAATTTAATCTCGCATCTTATTATAAATGTATTATACCATCTCTTTTTATTGACGATTGACCAACTGGTCAGTTATATTATGTATTAGACTGACCAGTTGGTCAATACAATAAAAAGGGAGCGCAAACATGAACAAAATCATCAATTTCTCGTTAAAAAATAAGTTCGCAGTTTGGCTACTAACCATTATTGTTACTATTGCAGGGATCTACTCTGGACTCAATATGAAGCTGGAAACAATTCCTGATATTACAACACCGATTGTAACAGTAACTACGGTCTATCCTGGTGCTACACCAGAAGAAGTAGCTGATAAAGTTTCAAAGCCGATGGAAGAACAACTACAAAATTTAAGCGGTGTTAACGTTGTAAGCTCATCATCTTTTCAAAACGCATCTTCTATTCAAGTAGAATACGATTTTGATAAAAATATGGAAAAAGCAGAAACAGAAATTAAAGAAGCTCTCACAAATGTAAAACTCCCAGAAGGTGTTAAAGATCCTAAAGTTTCACGAGTAAACTTCAATGCTTTCCCAGTTATTTCGTTAAGCGTAGCAAGCAAGAATGAATCTTTAGCTACCTTAACTGAAAATGTAGAAAAAAATGTTGTACCAGGATTAAAAGGACTTGATGGTGTTGCATCTGTCCAAATTGCTGGCCAACAAGTAGATGAAGTACAGCTTGTCTTCAAGAAAGATAAAATGAAAGAACTAGGACTAAGTGAAGATACTGTAAAAAATGTGATTAAGGGATCGGATGTATCTTTACCACTTGGCTTATACACATTTAAAGACACGGAAAAATCAGTTGTTGTAGATGGAAATATTACAACGATTAAAGCATTAAAAGAACTTAAAATCCCAGCTATACCTTCCTCACCTAACGGTCAAGGTAGTCAAAATGCTGGCGCTGGTGCACAAACGCCGCAAATGAATCCAACTGCTATGAACGGGATTCCAACAGTTACATTAGACGAAATTGCTGACATTAAAGAAGTTGGGAAAGCAGAATCCATTTCTCGAACAAATGGAAAAGAAGCAATTGGAATTCAAATTGTGAAGGCCTCTGATGCAAATACAGTTGATGTTGTAAATGCAGTAAAAGATAAAGTAAAAGATCTTGAGAAAAAATATAAAGATTTAGAGATCATTTCAACATTCGACCAAGGTGCACCTATTGAAAAATCAGTTGAAACAATGCTAAGCAAAGCAATTTTCGGTGCTATCTTTGCGATTGTTATTATTATGCTGTTCCTACGAAATATTCGAACAACGTTAATCTCTGTCGTTTCAATACCACTTTCTTTATTAATTGCTGTTTTAGTCATAAAGCAAATGGATATTACGCTTAACATTATGACACTTGGAGCAATGACCGTTGCTATAGGCCGCGTTGTCGATGACTCAATTGTTGTTATTGAAAATATTTACCGACGTATGTCGTTATCAGAAGAGAAATTGCGCGGAAAAGATTTAATTCGTGAAGCTACGAAAGAAATGTTTATCCCAATTATGTCTTCTACCATTGTAACAATTGCTGTATTTTTACCACTTGGACTAGTAAAAGGTATGATTGGTGAAATGTTCTTACCATTTGCCTTAACTATCGTCTTCGCTTTATTAGCATCATTACTAGTAGCTGTTACAATCGTACCGATGCTAGCTCACTCTTTATTTAAGAAAGAGAGTATGAGGGAAAAAGAAGTACATCATGAAGAAAAGCCAAGTAAATTAGCAAATGGTTATAAACGCATACTTGCATGGGCTTTAAATCACAAAATTATTACATCAAGTATCGCTGTCCTTCTATTGGTTGGTAGTCTTGCACTTGTACCAGTTATCGGTGTAAGTTTCTTACCTTCTGAAGAAGAAAAAATGATTATTGCAACATATAATCCTGAACCAGGTCAAACGTTAGAAGACGTTGAAAAAATTGCAACAAAAGCTGAGAAGCACTTCCAAGATAATAAAGACGTCAAAACAATTCAGTTCTCATTAGGTGGAGAGAATCCAATGAGTCCTGGTCAATCAAACCAAGCAATGTTCTTCGTGCAATATGATAACGACACGAAAAACTTCGAAAAAGAGAAAGAACAAGTCGTTAAAGATTTACAGAAGATGTCTGGCAAAGGCGAATGGAAAAACCAAGACTTCGGAGCAAGTGGCGGTAGTAATGAAATTAAACTATACGTTTACGGAGATAGCTCAGAAGACATTAAGCCTGTCGTAAAAGATATTCAAAATATCATGAAGAAAAATAAAGACTTAAAAGATATAGATTCTAGTATTGCAAAAACATATGCAGAGTACACTTTAGTCGCAGATCAAGAAAAGCTAAGTAAAATGGGCTTAACGGCTGCTCAAATTGGAATGGGACTTTCTAATCAACATGATCGCCCTGTTCTGACAACAATTAAAAAAGACGGTAAAGATATCAATGTATATGTAGAAGCTGAAAAACAAAATTATGAAACAATCGATGACTTAACAAATCGCAAAATTACAACACCACTTGGTAATGAAGTAGCTGTGAAAGATGTTATGACTGTAAAAGAAGGTGAAACATCGAATACAGTAACACACCGAGATGGACGCGTTTATGCAGAGGTTAGTGCAAAACTAACATCTGATGACGTTTCAAAAGCATCTGCTGCAGTCCAAAAAGAAGTAGATAAAATGGATCTTCCTTCCGGTGTAGATGTTTCTATGGGCGGTGTTACTAAAGATATTGAAGAATCATTCAAACAACTGGGCTTAGCGATGTTAGCTGCGATTGCCATTGTATACTTCGTTCTTGTCGTTACATTTGGCGGTGCTCTTGCACCATTCGCAATTTTATTCTCGCTACCATTCACAATTATTGGGGCTCTTGTTGCCTTATTAATCTCTGGTGAAACATTAAGTGTATCTGCAATGATTGGTGCGCTTATGTTAATCGGTATCGTTGTAACAAACGCAATCGTGCTTATCGACCGCGTTATTCATAAAGAAAATGAAGGTCTATCAACACGTGAAGCTTTATTAGAAGCTGGTGCAACACGCCTTCGTCCAATTTTAATGACTGCAATTGCAACAATCGGTGCTCTTATCCCGCTTGCATTAGGATTTGAAGGTAGTGGCTTAATTTCTAAAGGACTTGGTGTAACAGTAATTGGTGGATTAACAAGTTCAACGTTATTAACACTTCTTATTGTTCCAATCGTTTATGAAGTATTAAGCAAGTTCAAAAAGAAAAAAGCAAAATAACAAAAAAATAACCTCGCTAACTGTGAGGTTATTTTTTATTTCCAAACAAGATTAGGAAATCGCCATAGCCTTCTTTCTCTAATTCCTCTTTTGGAATAAATCGAAGAGCTGCGGAATTAATACAGTAACGAAGGCCATTTGGTCCTGGACCGTCTGGAAATACGTGCCCAAGATGTGAGTCTCCTTCTTTACTTCTCACTTCTGTACGTGTCATATTATGACTCACATCCATCTTTTCTTTCACACTTGCTGACATAACTGGTTTTGTAAAACTAGGCCATCCACATCCACTATCAAATTTGTCTAGAGAAGTAAACAGCGGCTCACCTGAAACGATGTCTACATAAAGACCTTCCTCTTTATGGTTCCAATACTCATTTCGAAATGGTGGTTCTGTACCATTTTCCTGTGTTACATAAAACTGCATCTCATTGAGTTTTTCTTTTAAATGAGCATTATCCTTTGGCCAATGTTGCTTAATAAAAGCATCTCGTCCTGAGCCTTTACGATATAACTCATAGCGGAATGTGTTTTTCTTATGATATCCTTGGTGATATTCTTCAGCTGGATAAAATGTAGCTGCTGGTAGTATTTTTGTCGCAATTGGTTTTGAAAAGCGTCCACTCTGCTCAAGCTCTTCTTTTGAGGCCTCAGCTTTTTTATGTTGTTCTTCATTATGATAAAAAATCACCGTTTCATAAGACTGCCCGCGGTCGTGGAATTGTCCCCCAATATCAGTCGGATCAATTTGTCTCCAATATATATTTAACAATTCCTCATACGGCATTTTATTTGCATCAAATGTAATTTGTACTGCTTCATAATGTCCTGTTGTTTCTGAGCACACTTCTTTATACGTTGGGTCCTCTTTATGACCGCCTGTATAACCTGAAACAACCTGTATAATTCCCTCCATCTCTTCAAATGGAGAAACCATACACCAGAAACACCCTCCAGCAAATGTAGCCAATTCTACCTTTTCATTTACAGCCATTACTTCACCCCTATTCTATATTCTCCTTACAGTATGGCATAAGAAACATAATGTTATAAAAGAAAAAGCATCGAACATCGATGCTTTTTCTCTACTTCACTTTATTTTGTTCCAACATCCTTCTCAATTTCATCACTTGTCACGTCTAAAACATCTAGTAAGAAAATGAAGATTGGAATACCGATAATCAGTCCCCATACACCTAAGAAGTGCTCTGAGAAAATTAATACCATAAAAGTATAGAAAATCGGTAAATTTGTTTTTTGCGACATAAACTTCGGATTTAATACGTAACTTTCAAGCGCATGAATCACTGTTACGATAACTAAAATATAAACAACGTACATAATACCGCCAATATTGTAAGCAATCATACAAAGTGGGAATAACGAAATGATAACCCCCGCTACTGGAATTAATCCAAGCAAGAAAATCATTAATGCTAAACCTAATAATTGCGGGAATCCTAATATCCATAGTGCAATCACGGATAAAACACAGTTAACAACTGCAATTAAAAATTGTGCTTCGATTACTTTTCCGAATGAACGTGCAAATTTCTTACCGAAGTACTCAATTTCAGTATAGAAAATTGCAAGCCTGCTTTCTTTAAACTTTGCAGTAAAACCAACAATACGAGATTTTTCTAGTAAGAAAAACAAACTCAAAATTAAAGAAAGTAAAACTTGAAGACCAAATTTACCAACATTCGTAATTGATTTATACAAAATGTCTACGCCTTGTCCTACATATTTAGAAAGCTCCATATGATTGACAGCATTAACTGCATACTTAATTAGTTCACTATCTGGTGGGTTTCTTAAAAATACATTGAATTGGTAAATCAATTGTGAAATTTGTATCGTTAATACTGGTAAATATTTAAATAGCGTAATAGCAATTCCACCAATTAACATTACATATAGAAATGCTATAATAATTTTTCGATTAATAGGCATGAAATGATCTAATTTGCGGGAAATAAACTTTTGGAATCGATCCATTAAATACGTGAGAATAAACGTAATTAATATTAAATTCAACATACTTTGCAGCCCGTATAACACGAGAGCAAGTATTACTAATACGAGTAACCTCTGAAATCCTTTGCTTTGAAACAGGTTTTTTATTTGCATAATCGACGAATACTCTCTCCTGTCCTATAAACTAAAACGTTAATAAGTAGATTTCTCTCTCTTTTCTACTTTTAATTATTCATTCATATTAAGATTTTTATAAACTCATTATATGCCTACCTTAACAGGTATATAGTAGCTTACTTCTTATTTTACAATACAATGACCTAATTCAAAACGTATTCTACATAGTATTAATGAAGATTTAAGGAAACTTACATTTTTTTAAATAGGTCTTACCACTACTGTAACATAAAAAGCAAGCTATCAGTAGAAATCTGTCCTACAAATAGCTTGCTTTTCTTATTTTTTAAGTAAGTTTTACTATCCAATGAATGGCATGAACATCGGGATGACAACTACTGTTACAACCCCAACTACCGTTACAGCGATACTTGCCATCGCTGCCTCTACCTCACCCATTTCAATTCCTACTGCAACTCCTAATGCATGGCCCGCTGTTCCAAGTGCTAAACCTTTTGCAATCGGATGCTTCACTCTAAATGTTTTTAAGAATAATGCTCCTAATGCGTATACGATAACTGCGTTGAAAATAACCGCAAACGATGTAATTGCAGGAATACCACCAATACTTTCTGAAATTGGTAACGCAATTGCTGTTGTTGCTGCTTGTGGTAGCATTGAATTCATTACTGCTGTATCTAAACCGATTGCTTTTGCAACAATGAACACAACAATTACTGAACAAATAGATCCAACCACGATAGCTGATAAAATTTGCCACCAATATTTTTTCAACTTATCAACTTGTTTATATAGTGGGATAGCGAATGCAATTGTTGCTGGCTCTAAGAAGAAACTAATCATTTTTCCACCAGTATTATATTCTTCAAAAGTAAAGTTACCTACCTTTAGAAAGACAATCCCTAATACCATCGCTACGAATAATGGTGTAAATAGGAAGAACCCTTTTGAATGCTTGAATAATAATGTTCCGATTCCGTATGCGATTAATGAAACGACGATTCCGAAATATGGAGTCATTGTGCTTGCCATGTTCATTACCTCCTAACAATATATAAATTCAATGGTTACGCAACCTTTCCGTGCTTGCGTCCTTTATTTACTATTTTCAATTCTTTTGTATCTTCTGTTTCTTTTTCATCTTTTCCTAAAATGAATTGTGCAAATAATCCTGTTACAGCGAGTAAAATAACTGTTGCTACAACAATTACAGTTAAAATTTGTACAAAGTATTGCCCCATTACACCAAGAGAATTAATAACTGAAATACCTGATGGGACGAAAAGGAATCCGATAATGCCGGTTAAAGCTGTTCCAAGTGATTCAACTTGCTCCAATTTAATTACTTTTAAACATAATAGACTAAATAAAATAACTAACCCGATTACCGATGAAGGCATTGGAATTGGTAAATGCGTTGCAATAATATTTGAAATTAACATAATAGCTGAGAATATAAATGCTTGTGATAAGAAACTATATACTTTTTTCGTACTCATTTTGGCCACCTCTTTCGATTTGGTACCTTTATTGTATAGGATATAAACACTAAAGTAAGCGTTTACATAACGGAACGTCAAATATACAGAATCAGTTACAAATATAAAAGGATGAAATACAAAAGCTGCTTCTTAAATACGAAGCAGCTTCTTGAGTTCTTTTGCATATGTACGGCTAACAGGTACTTTCGATCCTTCTTTCATGATTAAATTATAAGTAGAATTGAACCATGGCTGAATTTCAGTAATATGATTAATATTCGCAATAAAGCTACGATGGATGCGCATGAAGCTTGCTTGTGGTAACTTCTTCTCTAAAATTACAAGTGTATCATGTGTTACATACGTTTCCCTCATTGTTTTTACTGTTACTTTCCCATCTACAAGCCCTACATATATAATGTCTTCAATATTCACAAGTACGATTGATTCTTCAATTGGTAATGCTAATTTATGCATCTCTGCTGCTACATCTGTCCCCTTTATTTCGTGCTTCGTTTCTATTTGCGCTTGTTTTTGTTTTTTATACTTCTTTAATGTTTGCACAATACGTTCTTCATCAAATGGTTTTAAAATGTAGTCTAACGCATCTACTTCAAATGCTTGCAGCGCATATTGATCATAGGCAGTAGCAAATACAATTGCAGGTGGATTTTTCATCTTCTTTAATATATTCGCGATTTCAAATCCGTTATCATCGGATAATTGAATATCTAAAAACACAATATCTGGTCTACTTTGCATTAGTTCTTCTAATGCGTCTTCCACACAATCAGCCTCACCAACTATCTCAACTTCTTTCGTTCTCTCTAATAAATACTTTAGTTCATCACGTGCTAACATTTCATCGTCAACTACTAATACTTTTAACACCCGGCTCTTCCTCCCCTACTTTTTTTGGAATAATAAAGGTAATCTCCGTCCCTTTATTTAATTCACTTTCGATATGAAGCATCGTTTCTTTCCCAAATAACCCAATAAGACGTTCATTAATATTATATAAAGCTGTTCCAGTCCCTTTCTTTGATGAAACTACCATCTTTCCTAATTGTTCTAAACGTTCTTCCTCAATTCCCTGTCCATTATCTTTTACTTCAAAGTGAACCATACCCTCTTTTTCAAAAACATGCACTTCCACTTCGCATATTGGTTGCTTCTTCGGAAAAGCATGTCGCAGTGCATTTTCAACCAATAGTTGAAGAACAAATGGTGGTACTAAAGTTGTCTTTAGCTCATCCTCAATATACATCTTTACCTCATACTTATTTGGGAACCTTGCTTGTTCTAATGATAAGTATGCCTGTACGTGGTTTAATTCTTGCTCTAGTGGAATCAATAACTGACGTGCCCCTTGCAAATTACAACGAAAATACACGCTCAGCTGTAATAATAACTTCCTTGCTTTTTCTACATCTGTTCGGCATAAAGCTGATACTGTATTAATCGCATTAAATAAAAAGTGCGGGTTAATTTGTGCTTGTAATGCTTTTATCTCCGCATCTTGAAGTAATTTACTTTGCAACTCAGCTTCTCCTAACTCTAACTGCGTGGAGAATATCTTTGCTAACCCCTCTGCTAATTCTTCTTCAACGCGACTTAACTGGTTAGAATTTTTGAAATACAGTTTTAATGTACCTATCGTATTTCCATGTGAAGTTAGTGGAATAACAATAGCGGCTTGTAAGGGACAGCTTTCATGTTGGCAATTAATAACCTCACGTGATTTCGCCTTCATTATTTGTCCTGTATGTAAAACCTCTTTTGATAAACCAGTTATTAAACTATGTGAAGGAATATGGTGATCTGATGCTAATCCAACGTGCGCTAATATTTTCTCTGTATCTGTTAAAGATACCGCATCCGTTCCTGTAAAGCGGTGAATAATTTGTGCCACATGCTTACACGATTCTTCTGTTAAACCTTGACGAAAATACGGTAACGTTTTATCAGCAATACGCAATACTTTATGAGTCTGAAGTGCTTTTGCATTCTCCTCCTGACGCAAAATAGCTTGTATCATAGAAAGTAAAATAAAACTTCCAAAACTATTTACAAGAATCATCGGTATCGCTATTGTTTTCACAACGCTAATTCCATCCTCTATAATTAATAAAATCATAACCATTTCTAAAGATACGATAAAAACACTTAAAACTGCTGAAAACTTAGGAGTAATTGTACGATTATATTTTTTGAAAATATATCCGATATAACCAGTTATAATCCCCGCTAAAATAGAAGAGATTGCGCAGCTTAGCGCCGTCGTACCACCAAGCATATAACGATGAATACCAGCAATAAACCCTACTCCAACCCCTACGATAGGGCCACCAAGTAAGCCACTAATACCAACACCCATAATACGCGTATTCGCAATTGTACTTGACGAAGAAACACCTTGTAACCAATTTTCATTCATAATCGTATTTCCTGCTATTTCAATCCCAGTGTAATTGCTTACAATTGTAAATACCGAAAAAATACAAATAAGCTTAAGCTTATCTACATAGCCATCCTGTTTATGAAGGAGACGTCTGAAAGTTTTAATATGAGAGAGTAAAAATCCTAAAATAACTATAAGTCCGACTCGTTCAATCATCATGAGTACTAAATTTAGCATCTTTGATTCATTCCTTTTTATTTAGTTAGTTTTATTATGGGAAAATAATGAAGTCGGCGTCAAGAAGAACGAAGTATTTTTTGAAATATTTTACACATAATAACTTCCTCTTTATTTGACAATACAATAGAAGAGTGCTAAAAATAAAGTAATATAATACAGTCCTTTAACCCAACCCCGTGAGGTTGAGAAGGAAGTCGGAATACAATATACGTATGTTCTTTTTTGGGGATACGTATGCTTTTTTGGCCTTCTCATCATATCAGGTGAGAAGGCCTTTTGTTATTCTTCCATAGCGACTGTAGAAAATAAGGAGGAGTAATAATGAACGTCACTACTGATGTACAACAAATAACAGAGGAGACGAAAGCGAAAAGATATAAAACATTATTTGGTTCTGCGCTAGGATATGCAGCAGAAGGTTTAGATATGTTGCTATTATCTTTCGTACTTGTCTATATTTTAAAAGAGTTTCACTTAAGTCCTGTTGAAGGTGGAAACTTAACATTAGCTACCACAATAGGGATGTTAATTGGTTCTTATTTATTTGGATTTATTGCTGATTTATTTGGACGTATTCGTACAATGGCCTTCACAATCTTACTGTTTTCACTAGCAACCGCACTCATTTATTTCGCAACAGACTACTGGCAATTATTAATTCTTCGCTTTTTAGTTGGAATGGGAGTTGGTGGTGAATTCGGAATCGGAATGGCCATTGTAACAGAAACATGGTCTAAAGAAATGCGCGCTAAAGCGACATCTGTTGTTGCACTTGGATGGCAATTTGGTGTACTGGTTGCTTCACTCCTTCCAGCATTTATTGTCCCGCATTTTGGATGGAGAGCCGTTTTCTTATTTGGATTAATTCCAGCTTTACTAGCTGTCTATGTCCGTAAAAGTTTAAGTGAACCGAAAATATGGGAGCAAAAACAACGCTACAAAAAAGAACTATTACAAAAAGAAGCTGCAGGTAAATTAACACCTACTGAAGCAGAACAACTAAAACATATAAAAAAATTCCCACTTCGAAAGTTATTTGCCAGTAAAAAAGTAACAATCACAACAATCGGTCTTATTATTATGTCATTTATCCAGAACTTCGGATATTACGGAATCTTCACATGGATGCCAACTATTTTAGCAAATAAATATAACTATACATTAGCAAAAGCAAGTGGCTGGATGTTCATTTCTACCATCGGTATGCTAATTGGAATTGCAACCTTTGGTATTCTAGCTGATAAAATTGGTCGTCGTAAAACTTTTGCAATTTATTATATTGGCGGTACAGTATACTGTCTCATTTACTTCTTCTTATTCACAGATTCAACATTATTATTATGGGGAAGTGCATTGCTTGGATTCTTTGCAAATGGAATGATGGGAGGATTTGGGGCAATTTTAGCTGAAAACTATCCTGCTGAAGCTCGCTCTACCGCAGAAAACTTTATTTTCGGTACAGGACGTGGATTAGCTGGATTTGGGCCTGTTATCATCGGCTTACTCGCTACAGGTGGCAACCTACTTGGAGCATTGTCCCTGATTTTTATCATCTACCCAATCGGGTTAATTACAATGCTACTATGTGTACCAGAAACAAAGGGAAAAGTATTAGATTAAACGTAAAAGAGGAAGCATCTCATTTAAGATGCTTCCCCTTTTACGTTTTTATTTATTTTGATTTACTAGCCTTCTGAAATAAGAATGCAGTTTTATCTTCTTCTTTTACAATACCTTGTTTTAATGCTAATTCTCCCGCAACTTTAGGCGCTAACCATAGCATCGGGAATAACAAAATTGATACCGGAACTGCCGTCACTACGATAAACGATTGTAGCGCATTAATACTTCCTTCACCCATATATAAAAGAATTGCTGCAACTGCTCCCATAATAAGCGACCAAAAAATTCGCAAACTAATTCTAGGATCTCCGTCTCCAGTCACTGCCATTGAAATGGAATACGCCATTGAATCTCCTGTTGTCACTACAAATAAAATTGTTAATAAAAGAAATGCTGGTCCAATAATATTAGAAAGTGGCAATTGTCCTGTAATTGCAATCATAGCTGCCGGCATACCAGATTCACTTAATGCATCCGAGATAGAACCAGGATTCATTAACTCATAAAACACACCTGATCCACCTAATATAGTAAACCAAAACGTTGTAATAATAGGTGCGATAATTCCAATTGCAACGATGATTTCTCGAATCGTTCTCCCTCTTGAAATTCGACTCACTAAAATTGCCATCATTGGTCCGTATCCAATAAACCATCCCCAGAAAAATATTGTCCAAGATCCTAACCAACTTGTATCACCACGGTATGTGCTCATCGGTATAAACTCACTTACATAAAATCCAAACGAAGAAACAAACGAATCAATAATAAATCCACCTGGCCCAAATAGTAATATGAATGCCATTAACAAAATTGCTAATCTAACATTTAAATTACTTATAATTTGAATCCCTTTATCAATACCTGTTACTGCCGATATGGTAGACACGGCCACTACACAAACAATAATTGCTAATTGAGTAGTAAATACATCAGAAATTCCAAATAATTCTTGTAACCCATAACTTGCTTGTAAACCTAAAAATCCAATTGGGCCAATTGTACCTGCAGCTACTGCAATAATTGCAGCTGCATCAATTATCGTTCCAAGCAGGCTCTTTCTTAATTTTTCCCCAAAAATAGGATATAAAAGCGTTCGAGGTTTTAGCGGCATACCTTTATGATAATGTCCATACATCATAACTACTGCACTAATTGTACCTAAAATCGTCCATGCTAAAAATCCCCAATGCATATAACTTTGTGCTAAAGCAGGCATAACTGCTTCTTTCGTTCCAGCAGATATACCATCATGTATTGGTGGCACCGTCATCAAATGGTACATTGGCTCTGCTGCTGCCCAAAAAACGCCACCTCCGGCAAGTAAGGTAGACATAATAATAGCAAGCCATTTTGCCGTACTAATCTCAGGTTTTTCTAATCCCCCAAGTTTAACTCTCCCATATTTGGAGAACGCCATACACATCGCAACAATAAATGTACCTAATAATAAAACTTGCCAGAAGGCACCAAAATATTTAATTGAAAAAGCGAAACTGTTATTAATCGCACTCTCTACATAATCCTTGTTCAAAAAAACTGCAATTACAAATAATAAAAGTGAACCACCGCTAATAATAAATACAGGCCAATCAGTTTTTCGACTCTTCATCCTCATTTACACTTCCTCCTTCCTCAGCAATCTAAAAAAACAACTTTATTATGTTTTATTGTTTAAACCCAAAACACAATAATTATATATGCATAACATTTTATCGACTTCCCACATACTTATGTTGTCCCTAAAAATATGCCAAATCCCTTATTAAAAAGAAAGAATCTCTTCCTCTTACATAAAAAAGCAAAACAAAAGACCTTATATTTCTATAAGGTCTTCGAAACAGAAATTTGATTATAACATAAGGAACTCCTTGGTTCAAAAAGCCTCTTCCAAAAATAACCGAGAGTAAAGGCTTCCATTTGCTACATAACAGTAATTAAAAAAAATTATATTTCACAGAAAAAACCTACACTAAATATCATTTATGAAAGAAATTTGGCTTCAAAATTTCATTCGGATACGGTTTATGATAAATGTGGGTGGTAGCTGGAGATAATGGTGGAATAAGCCATACCCAATTACCTGTTACAACACGACCACAAGCAGCTTCTTGCTTCTCAAATTGCTGAAATTGTTGTGCAGCAGTATGATGATCAACAATACTAACTCCTTGTTTTTTAAAAGAGTGTAGTACGGCAATATTCAACTCAATTAGCGCCTTATCCTTCCATAACGTACCGTTTCTCGATGTATCTAAATCCATCATCTCCGCAACAGCCGGAAGTAAATTATAACGATCATGATCCGCTAAGTTGCGCGCCCCAATTTCTGTTCCCATATACCATCCATTGAACGGAGCGGCTGTATAAGAAATACCGCCAATTTCTAAGCGCATATCTGAAATCATTGGAACCCCATACCATTTTGCTCCAAGTGATGAAATAGGGTATTCTGGGTGTTCAATTGGCACTTCTTTTACTTCTTTCCTCGGAATTTCTTTATATGTAGGCGCCTTCCCGTTTATAGAAAATACAAGTGGCAATACATCGAAATTCGTACCTTCTCCTTGCCAGCCAAGCTCCTGACAAAAGTCCGTAAATGTAGCGGAATGCGAGTCACCGATCACTCCCATTTCTGTTTTATATCCTGCATATCGAATCAATTGGTGATTATAAATTCGTATATTATTTTCCTCACCTTGATATTGCTTAAAAATCGTAATAGTTGGTTTAATTTTCCCCTCGTTCGTTGCATATTTAATATGATGAATTAATGCATTATATACACCCTCTTCATCATTTACTTCGCGCGCATCTAATATGTGCATCTTACTCCAAAATAGTCTTCCAATACATCTATTACTGTTACGCCATGCCATTCGTGAACCATGAACAAGTTCTTCAAATGTATGCTCATATGTCCCTGTCTTCTCTATCTCAATTTGAATTTCTTTTATACGTTCTTCTATCAATTGTTCTTTATGAAGCTCCTTATAACAAATCGTAATAAAATTACTTGCTTCCTCTATTAATTGTTTCGTTTTACTCATAAACAATCTCCTTCTATTTCAACAAAACCTTGCTACTTTACAGTATAAGCAAAAAGGATAGGAGTCACAAATGAAATTGAGAGTGTTACTTTTATTGTAATATTTTTCAGAAAATTAACAGACTTACTATTGACTTATATGGAAAATGGGTGTATTTTTGACTCAGGTAAAGTATTTTTACCTAGACCAACTTTTTTAAATAGAAAGGAGGTAATGTTATGTCTTCATTTCAATTGCCAAAGCTTTCATATGACTATGATGAACTAGAGCCACATATCGATAGCAATACACTTTCCATTCATCATGGAAAGCACCATGCGACATACGTAAACAATTTAAATGCTACTTTAGAAAATTATACTGAATTACATAATAAATCTTTAGAAGAATTACTATGTAATTTAGATGCTTTACCGAAGGAAATTGTTACAGCTGTAAGAAATAACGGTGGTGGTCACTATTGTCATAGTCTTTTTTGGGAAGTGATGAGCCCACGAGGTGGCGGTGAGCCTAATGGAGACGTTGCAAAAGTAATTGATTATTATTTCAATACCTTTGACAACTTAAAAGATCAACTTTCCAAAGCAGCTATTAGTCGTTTTGGAAGTGGCTATGGATGGCTTGTTCTTGACGGTGAGGAACTCTCTGTTATGAGTACACCAAATCAAGATACGCCTTTGCAAGAAGGGAAAATCCCCTTACTCGTAATTGATGTATGGGAACATGCTTATTATTTAAAGTATCAAAATCGGCGCCCAGAGTTTGTTACCAATTGGTGGCATACAGTAAACTGGGACCAAGTAAACGAGAAGTATTTACAAGCAATTCAATTACAAAAACATTAGTCGTATGTATAAGGTAAATTTGGTAATGTAAAATCAGTATTGTCGAAATCCTCCAGAATCCCCCGGATTGCCACCGGGGGATTTATGATTACTTCATTGTATTTATATAATGTTTTAAAACATTTTTTATTTCTAGTTTCAGCTCTCGGAACAAAAATCCAAATTTACGAGCCTTTCCATTATGTAACGTACAGTTAGTTACCTCATTATAAGGAGCTATATTTTCTCCAGCTTCCTGGATGAGTGCTTTTATTCCCGTCTTCTCTTCTATGAAATGAATAATTTCTTCCGTAGAAACTACCCCGTTACTACAGGCGTTAATTGGTCCTTTCACATTTTCCATTCCGCACCAAGCTAGAAACTCTCCTGCCTCTTTTTCATGTATAAATGACAAAGTTCCATCTACATGATCCACAACAATAGGTTTTTGGTTCACAACACATTCAACGTAAAATTGTAACCTTTTCGTATAGTCATTTTCTCCAATAACAACTGGAAAACGCACTGCAACGACTGGGAATGTTGCATATTGAAATAAAACCGCTTCGGCTAATCGCTTTCCTTCACTATAATTAAAATCATTTCTATCTCCATATGTAATTGCATATTCGTATGGATTAAAGTCCTCTTCTAACAAACTTAATGCAGGTTCATAGACAGCCATTGAAGATGTCATAATATACTTCTTCGTTTTTCCTTTCAAAACTTCACATACCATTTTCGCTGCATTTGAACTATAGCATAAATTATCGTATACAATATCATAACTTTTTCCTTCTAGACGCTCTTCTAGTAGCTTTCTATCTTCTCTATCGACAATTATTCTTTTTACTGAGCTACCAAAAGAATCTTCAGTAACTCCCCTTGTGGCAATTGTTACATCGTGTCCAGCTTGCAAAAGGTACTCTACTAAATGTTTACCAAAAAACCTTGTTCCTCCTAGCACCAACGCTTTCTTCAATTTCATCATCCCCATTTTCATGATTTATGAGATACCACCTCTTTTATTATAAAACGCTAATATATATAAAAGCATGAAATCAGTTTAACGATTCCATGCTTTTATGCAGATCATATATTAACGTACTCGATATTTATAAATACAATAACAGAAGTACAAAATAGAAATTACTGATACATAAACCCATAGTTCATATACGAATCCCTCTCCCCATACTCCCATAAAATAAAATAGTGAAGGTAAAGTCAATGTTACCCATGATTGTACGAAGGCAATCCTTCCAAGATATTGATTGATGTTCTTCTTTTGTGTATTTAATACAAAGAATAAATACCAAAGTAATGCCCACATAAACCACGTTAATGCATTAACAACATCATGGAATTGAACAAATGAAACAACCATATAGAATAAAGCAATAATTGCTACCCAAATACAAAACCATCCTAGACCACTACTATCCATTCCTTTTATAAAAGTAACACCTACATATAAATAAGTTAATCCAAATAAGAAAGTAGCCGCATATGAATACACTGTCCAATTGCTTTGGTCAGAAATCATGATCAAATAAAACGGAATAATAATTTGTAGTGCACCCACAAATAAATTAAAAACACCCGCACTTTTCATCTCTGCTTTCCCTAATATAACAAGACTATTTAAAAATAAAGCTGCCCCTGAAAGTAATAATCCTATATAACCCATATATATTCGTGTGAAAATCTTTACCTTTCACACTTTTAACCTCCCCACACTATAAAGTGATACTGATATTATTTTTCTTCCCATTTAAAACTACATACATAATTTTTCATCTGAATAAGTCAGACCTCCTACCTTAAAAAGGAGCGAACTTAAAACGCTTTCAATAATAAATAATCCTATCAAAATATGAAATAGGATTCCTTGATTATAAACGGACTCTAGCAATGATACAAGTGTTGGAATACTTTTCAATAATACGCTTTCAATTTCTATAAAAAATTAATAAAATAATACATTCCTCTATCTCATTCTACTATCTTCTAGCATAAGATATTGTAAAATCATATCATTTTAAGAAAGGTTTGATATTTATGCCTCTTCATTATCCAAATCATTCTGTTTTTCACTCTACAGGTGTGTTAACGAGAGAGCCTGCAACTATTTCAGCAGTCGTAAACATTGTAAATTTAGATGCATATTACGCTCACTATGTAAATATAGAAGTGTGGGATTGGTCTAATTATTCTAATCCTGTAAAGTTACCTGTATTAATTGGTGAAAATATAGAAGTAGAATTCCCATATGTTTTACAAGGCAATCATCTCGCAGTCTTGTATGCTAATTTAGATGAGACTGTTGATTTGTATGAAATACGTATTTCTTATCCCGCTCACTCCAATATTATTGCAAATTGTTTCGGACGAAGTCTCCCACCATATACAAGTCAAGAGGGAAACACAGTATATCACAAACAGCTTGTTCGAATTCATTAATTCCTCCTATTATGTAATAGGTGATGGTCCGTAATACATTCTTTCTTATGAGAAAATTGTATTACGGACCTAAAACGCGATAGTACCCCTTAGCAGTTTTTGATTGTTTCAAATCCTCAATTTTGTATAAGGAATAGGCTTGAATCAAAACCTTTAATTTCTTTTAATAAATTTACATACGCTCGCTGAAATTGCTCTTGTGTTGCTGGCTGATCATAAAGTAGGGGTTTTACGGGCAGTTGATTCCCCATCTATATCCTTTCCGATAATTTTCCTTATTTATAACAATAACTTTGTAGCACTTTTCAAATCTCCATTCCCTTACTACTAGGCTATATTAAATACAATTTCGTTCTAAGACGAAAAATAGAACGCATACTTAATAATCAATACACTTACTGACATTGAAAATATTGATTCCTACACGTGTTGTCAGCCAAATATTCCTATAAAACAGCGAACATTCTTTTCTAGGTTAGCTAATAAACTTAATAAAAAATGACCTCTTGCTTTTATGCAAAGGTCATTTTTTATTCATCATTAAACTTCTAAATAGCCATTTTTATTATTTGATTGCCATTTCCAAGAATCTGCACACATCTCTTCTAATCCGCGTGTTGCCTCCCAGCCTAATTCACGCTTTGCTTTAGATGCATCAGCAAAACACACTGCCACGTCACCTGGGCGACGCTCTGTAATTTTATACGGAACTTTCTTGCCCGAAACTTTTTCAAACGCTTTAACCATCTCTAGTACACTATAGCCCATGCCTGTGCCTAGGTTATAAGCATCTACTCCTGTTGTATTCAGTACTTTCTCAAGCGCCTTTACGTGACCATTTGCTAAGTCCACAACATGAATGTAATCACGGACTCCCGTTCCATCTTTCGTTGGATAGTCATTTCCGAATACACTTAATTCTTTTAACTTACCTACTGCTACTTGCGTTACATATGGCATTAAGTTATTTGGAATTCCATTTGGATCTTCTCCAATACGCCCACTCTCGTGTGCACCAAATGGATTGAAATAACGCAGTAACGCGATACTCCATTCTGCATCTGCAAATGCTACATCACGCATAATTTGCTCAATCATTAATTTCGTTTGACCATATGGATTTGTTGCACTTAATGGAAACTCCTCCGTAATCGGTGACGTTTCCGGGATACCATATACAGTTGCAGATGAACTAAAGATCATCTTCTTAACATTATGTTTCTGCATTACTTCACATAGCACTAACGTGCTTGTAATGTTGTTATGATAATATGTTAATGGAATCGCTACTGACTCCCCTACAGCTTTAAATCCTGCAAAGTGAATAACTGCGTCAATTGCATTTTCTTCAAAAATTGCGTCAAGCACTTCATGATTTAAAACATCTTCTTTATAAAACTTAAATTGTTTTCCTGTTATTTCTTTCACTCGATTTATAGATTCTACCGAGCTATTCGAAAGGTTATCCACTACTATAACTTCGTAACCGCTATTTAGTAATTCTACGCATGTATGACTACCAATATATCCTGCTCCACCTGTTACAAGTATTGCCATAATTATAGTCCTCCATATTTCATTCATTATAAACTTCTCAAAGTATATCACATATTTCTTATCCTATGTTTAACATGCGAACACAGAAACTTACATTTTATCCCATAATGATTTTATAACATATACGATTCTAATCAGGTAACAAAAAAACGCCACATAATTTTTATTATGTGGCGTTTTTTTTATTAAATTACGTAACAATATACACTTAGAAAATGCGCAAGACTACCTAATAATACAAAAACATGAAAAATTTCATGATGCCCCATATGTTTAAACTCTAACCATTTTGGCTTTGTTCCATAAATAAATCCACCAATTGTATAAAGAATGCCTCCAAGTACTAGAAGCACGATACCTCCTGCACTTAAGTTAGCAGCTAACGGTGCAAAGAACAGAACAATTAACCAGCCCATTGTAATATAAATTGCTGTTGATAACCATCTCGGGCAACTAAACCAAAACATTTTAAAAACAATACCACAAATGGCCGTTGCATAAACTAAACAAAATAATAATAAACCGTTTGCGGAATGTAATGTAATTAAACAAAATGGTGCATATGTACCTGCAATTAATATAAAAATCATAGAGTGATCAAGCTTTCGAAAGAAATAAATAACTCGTTCACTGGCTACCACACTATGATATACAGCTGATGCTGTATACAGAACCATCATTCCGATGCCAAACAAAATAACAGCTGTAATTGCCGCAAAAGATGGCATCTTACTAGAAACTTTTACAAGCATAGCTAATAATGCAATAAATGATAATACAGCTCCCCCCAAGTGGGTAAAAGCATTAACCGGTTCCCTTATATAAGCATTCATATAAACACCCCTCATATAATTACATGTAGTTTTGATAACTACATGTAATTATATACGCATTATTATTAGAGGTCAACATTTACAATTCATTTGTTTCGTAATACCATATTTAGAGATAAATTTAACTTTATGCTCCACTAAGTTATAAAAGTGAGGGGTTCTACTTGAAAAATATAAATAAATTGCTTGAAACATTACATTTAGAAAAAAATATTACGCTTGAGGATATTCCAAATGTCGACTTGTATGTAGACCAGGTTGTCCAACTATTTGAAAATACTTATGCGGATACAACAAGAACCGATGATGAAAAAGTATTAACAAAAACAATGATTAACAATTATGCAAAAGGGAAACTGTTTATTCCAATCAAAAATAAAAAATACTCAAAAGAGCATATGATTTTAATTAGCCTAATTTATCAATTAAAAGGGGCCCTTTCCATTAATGACATAAAAAGCTCCTTAGAAAATATAAATGAATCCTTATTAGGCGATGATTCCTTCGAATTAAATACGCTATATAAAGATTATCTTACCCTTACCGAAAACAACGTTGAAAACTTTACACAAGACGTAAATAACCGTGTTTCAGAAGTAAGTGAGATTTCTTCCTTAGAAAATCCGAACCTAGAGAAATTTTTATTACTAACATCATTTGTGTCGATGAGTAATATGTACAGACGCTTAGCTGAGAAGTTGATTGATGATTTAAAAGAGTCCTAATAACTATCCGAATGATTGTAGTATTTTAGAAATTATATTTTCTAAGTATCCTCTCATGTTTATTTTTCTATTGGAATTTTACTCTTTCAAACTAAAAAAGTACATTTTGCATACTGGCAAAATGTACTTCTCTCTAAAATTATAATTTTTACTGTTTCTTTATTAGTAATTCAAAGCGATCACAATACTCTTTTACTAATAATTTACACATAGCATAGAAAATAAAAACATTAATAGTAACGATAAACATTCCCATATTCGTATTAGAGCCTGCATACAGAACCATTACTAGATTTAAAAAGATTGTTAACGTTAATCCTAAAGCTATTCCTGTCCACTTCATTTCATATAGCAATAAAAAGATGACAAATACTAATGCTGGGAAAGCATATCTCTCATGCATTTGCGTAGGTAACATAAAGAATGCAAAACTTATAAAAGTCGCTGCTTTTAATAGAATTGCCGTATTCATATGGCGATGGAAAAAGACATATAAACAAGTTAATGCCGCTGCAATAGACAAGAGTATTAATCCAACTGTTTTCAATGTAATATGTGGTAAAACTTGAATAGTATCTACCGTATTAGGATCCGTACCAATCGCGTAATACCAAATATTCATAGCAAATACAGTTACCGTTGGGAAAGTACCCACCGCATTTAAATATGCTTGTGTCAACATAGTAATAAATGTTCCATGTGCTGCGAAATAAAGGCCGAATATTAATAACGGGATACAGAACCCTATTATAAATTTAATTAATTGCTTACCTTCTCTTTTTTCAAAAATGATTTTTAGGAAATACATAGCAAATACAGGCGCAATTACGATTGATTGAAATTTAGCTAGTAACGCTATAGCGTAAATAGCACCAGACCAAGTTGGCTTATACATTAGCAATAAAATAGAACTAACCATCAATATACTATGTAACATGTCTACTTGACCCCAAATAGTCCCATCCACTATAACTGCTGGACTAAATGCAAAAAATGTCACTAATGCTGCTCTCACAATCGAATTTTCTATCCTTTTAGAAGCTATAGCAAAAATAATTATAGCCACTACTTCAAATGCAATTGATGGGACTCGAATTAAAACACCAGCAGCATCCACGGATATATTAAAAAATGACAATATCACTCCATAAATACCTAAAAGAGCTAAGAAAAACGGAGGGTAGTTTACTAAATCCCCATGTGCATACACATCACCTAATCCATATTTACCTACCGTGTTCATCCAATCCACGAAAAATAGTTGATCTCGTTCATATCCTTCTAAATGAAATGCTAAATATATTCGTAATAAAAGAGATGCAACAACTACTACCATCAAATAAAAATGAAGCCATTTAAAACTCCACCTATCTTGAGTAAAATTCATTTCATAAACACCGTCCTTATTTTTTATAGCTTACAACAATTAAAATAAAATTGATTTACTTATATAAAAATATACTCCTAAACGAATTAACAATTTTCCCATTAAACGGTAGAAAAAACCAATTAAAAATACTAACATACAAAAAAACAATCGTCAATCACGTATTGGTTAAAGTCCATTCACATTATCCACTCTATAAGTAAGCCCCAAAAAAATATCCACCTTTAAAGTGGATATTTTCATTTATTTAATTGCCTCATGAACTTTTAATTGTTTACCTTTTATCGTTGTATTTCTCATAACCTTTAAAACCAGTGGTCCTTTTCCATTTAATATTTCAACGTAAGAAACGTTATCTTGTATCGTAATAATGCCTATATCTTCTGCTGTAACACCTTTAATTTTAGCAATTGTCCCGACGAAATCTACCGCTCTAATTTTCTTTTTCTTCCCGCCATTAAAGTACAGCTTCATAATGCCTTTGTTTATGTCCGCATTTTTATCTTTCTTTATAATTGGTTTAGCATATATCTTTTCTTCAAATGCAGCTTTCTCTTTCATAACTTCTTCTTTTGAAGGTCCAATTGCCTTTGGAATTTCAAAACCAATATACTCCTCAATCTCTTCTAAAAATCTATTTTCATATGGTGTTATAAATGTAATAGCTTTTCCACTATTTCCAGCTCGTCCCGTTCTTCCAGTACGATGTACATAGCTTTCTTTTTCAAGTGGAATATCATAATTAATAACATGTGTAATATTATCAATATCAATTCCTCTCGCAGCCACGTCTGTTGCTACTAAATAACGGAATTTCCCTTTTCTAAAATCATCCATGACTTCAAAACGATCTTCTTGTACCATACCACCATGTATTTTGTCGCAAGGATAGTTAGCTCGTTTTAACTGTCTATATACATGATCTACATTTTCTTGTGTACGGCAGAAAATAATACAACTATCAGGATTCTCAATCGTTGTTACATCTTTAAGTAGTGAAAGCTTCTCGTCTTCTATCACCTCAAAAAGAGTATGTTCAATTTTATCCGTTGTAATCCCAGCTGCTTTAATTTCGATATGAGTTGGTGAATTCATATATGTACGAGACAATTTTTCAACATCTTCTGGAAGTGTTGCTGAGAATAGCATTGTCATTCTTTTTATAGGTAATTCATCAATAATTGCCTCTACTTGATCGATAAAGCCCATATTTAGCATCTCATCTGCTTCATCAATAACTAAATACTTCAAACACTCTAAAGAAAGGGTACCCTTTTCAATATGATCCAACACACGACCAGGAGTCCCAACTACAATATGTGTCTTTTGCTTTAATTCTAATTTTTGACGTGCAAATGGAGATTTCCCATAAACTGCCGCAGCCTTAATCCTTTTGAATCGACCTATATTTGTAATATCTTCTTTTACCTGTACCGCAAGCTCTCTCGTCGGTGTTAAAACTAATGCTTGTGGTTTATTCTCTTCCCACTCCACCATTTCACAAAGCGGAATACCAAATGAAGCTGTTTTTCCACTTCCAGTCTGGGACTTCACAACAAGATCCTTCTTTTGTAATGCGACTGGAATAACCTCACCTTGTACTTCTGTTGGATGATCATATCCTAACCCAGTAAGCGCCCTTACAATTTCCTTACTTAATTTATAATCAGAAAAACTTTTTTTACTCATATATTAACCTCATTTTATTCTGTATTATTTTCTTTTTTATCTTTTGTATACGTTACTATCACCCTACTTATTATACTTGAAACCTCACATAAAAAGGTGGATCATATCAGATTCATCTTTTTATATAGAAATAAACCTTATCATTTCATATATTGTTCAACTAATTGATAACATCTTTTGCTCGTATTGTTAGCATTAACCCTTTCATAGTACCCTCATCCTACCAAAAAATAAAAAGAATACATACAACCTTGTATAATTATCTCAATTTTTCAACCTTTTTTCATAAACGAACAATACAATTGAAAAAACGTTTTAAATTCGTTTTTAACGTTTTTTTTCAGATATAAAATCTACTTTTTAAAAAAATGTTAAGAAATCCTTTGACTTCTTAATAAAAATAATGTAAATTATCCTATGGACGAACATTTTTGATTAATAAAAATAAAATATTCGTATTTTAGGGGTGTAAATGATGGAAAACGTATTCGACTATGAAGATATTCAATTAATTCCTGCAAAATGTATTGTAAATAGCCGCTCTGAATGTGATACAACTGTCACTTTAGGAAAACATAAATTTAAATTACCTGTCGTGCCTGCAAATATGCAAACGATTATTGATGAAAGAATCGCAACTTATTTAGCTGAAAACAATTACTTCTATATCATGCATCGTTTCCAACCAGAGAAACGAATCTCATTCATTAGAGATATGCAATCACGTGGATTAATCGCTTCTATCAGCGTTGGTGTAAAAGAGGACGAATATGAATTCGTACAACAATTAGCTGCTGAGCAACTTACACCTGAATATATCACGATTGATATCGCACACGGTCATTCTAATGCTGTGATTAACATGATTCAACATATTAAAAAACATTTACCAGAGAGCTTCGTTATCGCTGGAAACGTTGGAACTCCCGAAGCGGTAAGAGAATTAGAAAATGCTGGTGCCGATGCAACAAAAGTTGGTATTGGACCTGGTAAAGTTTGTATTACTAAAATTAAAACAGGCTTCGGAACTGGTGGTTGGCAGCTAGCTGCACTTCGTTGGTGTGCAAAAGCTGCAAGTAAGCCAATTATCGCTGATGGTGGTATTCGTACACACGGCGACGTAGCTAAATCTATTCGATTTGGGGCAACTATGGTCATGATCGGTTCTCTATTCGCTGGTCACGAAGAGTCTCCAGGGGAAACAATTGAAAGAGATGGCAAACTTTATAAAGAATACTTCGGTTCTGCTTCTGAATTCCAAAAGGGTGAGAAGAAAAACGTTGAAGGTAAGAAAATGTTCGTTGAGCATAAAGGTTCTTTAGAAGATACGTTAATCGAAATGGAACAAGATCTTCAATCTTCTATCTCTTACGCTGGTGGAACAAAACTAGATGCTATTCGTACTGTAGATTATGTTGTCGTGAAAAACTCAATTTTTAATGGTGACAAAGTATATTAATTCTTAAAATTAAAAAGAAGGAGAAGCATAGAATTGCTTCTCCTTCTTTTTAATATATAAAAATGTTAAATATTTTTATTTTACTGAATTTTCTAGTATCATATTTTTAGATGCTTTTAATAAGGAGGATATAAGACATGAAAACTATAATTGAGAATCGTCTTGTTCGTGCGAAAGTACCTAACGAACTAAAATGGGATTTGTCTGATTTGTATAAGTCCAATGATGAGTGGCATACCGCATTAAACATATTAGAAAATGATATACAGAAACTTGATGCATTTAAAGGACGTTTACATACTAACTCCACAACTTTATTAAATTGCCTACTTTTAGAAGAAGAGCTTTTAATGAAGTTAACAAAACTGTACTCATATGCAAATTTAAAAGAATCTACTGATCGTACAAATCCAGTTATTCAAGCGAACTCTTCCAAAATTTCTGCTTTATGGACGAAAGTACATACTGCACTATCCTTTATTCATAATGAAATCCTCTCATTCGACGAAGGAACAATTGAAAAATATTTAACTGAAGAAACAAAACTCGAACCTTTCCGTAAGTCGTTACTAGAAATACTCAAAAAAAGGCAGCACACACTCTCTCCTGAAACAGAAGAAACACTTGCTGCACTTGGCGAAGTTCATAGTTCTCCATACAAAATTTACGGCATGACTAAATTGGCAGATATGGATTTCACTTCTATACAAGACGAACAAGGAAACGAACTCCCTGTTTCTTTCGCATTATTTGAAAGCAAATATGAATTTTCTCCAAGCGCATACATACGTAGAAAAGCATACTCATCATTTGTTTCCACCTTGAAACGATATAAAAATACAGTTGCGACAACATATGCTACCGAAGTAAAAAAACAAGTAACACTTTCTCGTTTACGTAAATATGAATCCGTTACCCATATGCTATTAGAACCACAAAAGGTTCCACTTGAAATGTATAACAACCAACTTGATATTATTTATAAAGAATTAGCACCTCATATGCGCCGTTTTGCAGATTTAAAAAAGAAAGCATTAGGACTCGATCAAATGCTTTTCTGCGACTTACATGCACCTTTAGATCCCGAATTTAATCCGACGATTACTTATGAAGAAGCAGCCACGCTCATTCAAGATTCTTTAAAAGTATTAGGCGATGAATATAGTTCCATAATCGAAAAAGGATTCAAAGAAAGATGGGTAGATCTTGCAGATAACGTAGGCAAATCAACAGGGGCATTTTGCTCAAGTCCATACGGCTCTCATCCCTATATTTTAATTACATGGCAAAATACGATGCGTGGATGCTTCACATTAGCACATGAATTTGGACATGCTGGTCATTTCTATTTAGCAAATAAAAACCAACGTATCATGAACGTACGCCCATCTATGTACTTTGTTGAAGCACCATCAACTATGAATGAATTACTATTAGCTCAGCATTTACTAGCGACTACTGACGATAAGAGGATGCGCAGATGGGTCATTCTACAACTACTCGGCACATATTATCACAACTTTGTTACTCATTTACTTGAGGGTGAATACCAACGTAGAGTATATGCTCTAGCAGAAGAAGGACAGCCCCTTACAGCTACAACTTTAACTGAAATTAAAACAAATGTCCTTTCGACATTCTGGGGAGATTCTGTAGAAATCGATGAAGGTGCGGGCTTAACTTGGATGCGTCAGCCTCATTATTATATGGGTCTATATTCTTACACATATTCCGCAGGCCTCACTGCATCTACTGCAGTAGCTCAAATGATTAAAGATGAAGGACAACCTGCTATTGATCGCTGGTTAGATGTGCTTCGCGCTGGTGGTACAATGAAACCACTTGAACTAATGAAACATGCCGGAGTAGATATGTCAAAACCAGATGCAATCCGTCAAGCTGTTTCTTACGTTGGTTCATTAATTGATGAATTAGAGCATTCTTATCAAGAATAAAAAATAAGCCCTCGCTTTATGAGGGCTTATTTCATATTTACTTCCCAAACCTTTTACGATATCCACATTTCCTACAAAGCTCTTCAACCGCAACTCTTTTGGAAAATCCATCGACAATGTTTGTTGCTCTTTCACCTTCTATAATGTTAGAAAATGAATCGTTATTAATATTTCCAAGGTTAATAATCCCTTCACCATCTAAACAACAAGGAATAACCGTCCCATTCGCTAAAATCCCTGCTTGATTACGAAGTCCATGACAGAATCCTTTCCCATCATCCTCTTCTTCATGTAATGCTGGCCACTGGAATTCATAGTCTTGATTAATAAAGACACGTTCTGCAATTTTTATACCTTTTCCTGGTGTAAGCTTCTCTTCAATCTGATAAGATAGATCAAATTCATTTTCAATTATGGATAATAACTCCCTATTTTTCTGAATTTCAGCATTTGTTTTATTATCCTGAGTTAAATTCCATAACCTTAACGATACAATTAAATCTGATTGACTTGTCGCTTCCCTAATGAAGGAAAGTATACTCCTTACATAGCCCTCTTTATCTTGCGAACCTGGGTGTCCATCAAAACTATGCAGTGAAAAATTCATTTGTCTTAACGCGGGCTTATTTAACAGCCTATGCCTTCTCTTATTAATTAACGTTCCGTTCGTTGTAATATTAACTTTAAACCCTTTTTCATGACTTAAGTCTAATAGTTGATCTATTTTCGGATGGAGCAACGGCTCCCCCTTCACGTGCAAATAAATGTAGTCTGTGTGAGGTTTAATTTGGTCTAATCTTTTAGCAAAATCCTCTACAGAAATGAATTGCTTCTGCCTTTCCGTCGGCGGACAAAAGCTACACGCAAGATTACATACACTCGTAATCTCCAAGTAAAACTTCTTAAACTTCTTCACCTTTAATTCCTCACTTCTCTAACTACTTATACTTTTTTCCTCTTCATATTACAGCATATTTTTATGGAAATAGAAACATACTTATTTTAGGAAATCTACATACCATCTAATAATATTTAAAAGACCATCGGTAATTTTTGTCCAATGGTCTCTTTATCCTTTTTATATGCAAAGAATAAATTTATTTATGATACGGTTCATCATAACTATTCTAAATAAGCTTATTTTTTATTATTTTCATAATTAAATTTAACAAAAAAGGTAGTGCCTTCTGATCCTGTTTTAATTTCTATTTTTGCATTATGGCGGGCAGCAATGGCATAACATACACCTAACCCCAATCCAGTTCCATTATCTTTGGTCGTGTAAAATGGCGTACCCAGTTTCTCTAATACTTCAGGCCTAATACCTTTTCCTTGATCCTGCACTGCAAGCACCACACAATTTTGACCTTCCTTGTAGGTGCTAATGGTTAGAACTTTCCCTGTATCCATCGCTTCTAAGCCATTACGATATAGATTCATTAATAATTGCCGTATCTCATTACGATTTAAAAGTAATTCCGGAATGTCATTTGTATCGACTTGAATATACTTATTTTGATTGTGCGTATCAACCTTTATTAAAGGAATAATATCGCGGATAATTGAATTTAAATCTAACATCTGTAAATCCAATTTCCTTGTATTCCCCATTGAGAGAAATTCAGTAATAATAGAATTGGCACGGTTAAGTTCTTCAATCATTAAATGAAAGTACTTATTATGTTTCTCATAGGTATTCTCTTCTTTTAATAACTGCAAAAATCCTAGTACCGTTGTCATTGGATTTCTAATTTCATGGCTGATACCTGCTGCCATTTGCCCTATTAAATCAATGTTAGATAATCTTTTCAATTCCTGTTCATATTTCTTTTTTTCCGTTATGTTTTTAAAAATACAGCAAATACCATCATCATACGGGTATGCAATAACTTCGTGCCAATATTCATCTGCAGTAGAAAGAAATTCGAAATGAACTGTAGTTCGCTCTGACATTGCACGATGAAATTCCTTATACATAACTGTGTCGATGTCACTCGGGAAAACATCCCATATATTCTTTCCTAATACATCTTTTGCTGTTTTTCTTTGCGGAAAATATTGGTGCTTATTTACGTACGTAAATTCCCATTTATTATTTAAAGTAAAGAATCCATCCGTAATACATTCAATCACACTTGTAACTTTTTCATTAGCAGCAGCTAGCTCTCCCGTTCGCTCTTCCACTATACTTTCTAGTTTATCCATATATAACAAATTTGAAAACGTAGGGGCTGTGGCATCAACAATAGATTTTGCTAGTTGAATTTGAGAATTATCGTAATTGTGAGCTTTTCCTTCTTTACCAACGACGATTACCCCTAATACTTCTCCCATTGAAACCAATGGAATCATCAATAAATCCTTACTATCTATATTTTTTGTTTGAATAACCTCTTGGATCTTGGCTTCATAGCTTTTCTCTGTCCAATCCGCTTCTGTCCAATCACAGCCCTTACTTAATTTCGTTGTTTTAATCGTTGTTTTGTCTAGCGGATCTAGAAGATGGGCAGTCATATTTTTACTTTCTAAAATCTGATCTAAGTAAAAAAAGCATTTATCAAAACTCTCCTGTATTGAGGCACACATTGATAAATCACGGGTAACATTTAGTAACAGCTGCTTCTCAGCAATAAGGTTTTCCTTTTGTGTTAAATTATTTGCGTTTTGAATTGCGACCGCGGCCATATTTACATAAGCTTCAACACTTTGAATTTCTGAATCTGTTAAGTTCATCGGAATCCCATAATCAAATAAAAAAACCAGACCAAATAACTCTTGCCTAAATGAGATAGGCAGAGCTAATAAGGACTTAATTTTAAACGCATCAACGGGTCTCGGATCTGGTCGATGATCCTTTGAGGTATCAGGAATATAGATGGTTTTTTTCGTTTCAATAACTTCTTTTGCCAGTAAATCTACTTCAGGATCAATTACCTGAGTATCGAGCGTTACGCCATTTATGGTCTCTGGTTTTCCTGCAAACCCTCTAAATGTTCCATCTTCCTGGGGTAAATAAATTCCAACAGCATCGCACCTAACAATCTCCTCTGATATCGCCATTGTCACACGCTGTAATACTTCACGTAGTTCTAATTTTGTATTTATTATTTTTGTTATATTCGCGAGCCTAGAATATCTCGTCTGATCACTTACCATTCACATAGCCTCCAGTTATAGGCATAATAAAATAAATATGATAATATCAGCGTCTTACCTTTGTTTTACATAGAATACCTTACTTATGGTAAGGTTCCCCACGATTAATCCGAAACGCTCTATACACTTGCTCAAGCAACACTAATCGCATTAATTGGTGTGGTAACGTCATCTTTGAAAAAGAAAGTGATTCGTTTGAACGCTTCATTACTTCTGAACTTAGTCCGAGTGATCCACCAATTACAAATGCGACTTTACTCTTTCCATATGTAGCAAGGCGATCTAGACTTACCGCAAATTCTTCTGATGACTTTTGCTTTCCTTCTATAGCTAATGCAATCACATGCGTGTCATCAGAAATTTTATCCAGTATACGTATACCTTCTTTTTCCTTTACAATTAACATTTCTGCTTCACTTAAATTTTCTGGCGCCTTTTCATCTGGCAATTCAATTACTTCTACTTTTGCGTATGCTGATAATCGTTTTAAGTATTCTGCTATACCTTGTTTCAAATATTTTTCTTTTAATTTCCCAATTGAAATAATCGAGATATTCACACGTATCCTCCACCTTACAAACATGTTATCCACAAAACTTATCCACATATCCACAAACACTACCCACATATTGTGTGAGAATCTGTGTTCGATACAACATATGTCGCCTCATTTTGACAAAATTCACATGTTTTTTTCTCTTTTTCTGAGTTATCCACACTGTTGATAACCGGCGCAACTTCACACTCATCCACAATAATATCTAACGCTAATTCAACATGTTCTAAACAACAAGGTAAATTCATTTTCTTCACCTCACTTTTCTACAATAGAAAACAGGAGGTAGGCCCTCCTGTTTTTAATACTTTTGAATGCCTAATTTCACTGTTGTTGTTACTCTTTTTGTACCACGATAAAACGTAAGAGTCATTTTATCATTAATTTCCTTATCATATAAGGCCGTGCGGAATCCAATAATATCGCGAATCGGTTTTCCATCTACTGCCACAATAACATCATGTTCTCTTAAACCAGCATCCGCGCCTGGCGAAGGACTTTTCACATCCAAAATACAAACTCCTTCTGTTACAGTACCTGGTAAATGTAATGTTTTTGACCAATAATAGTTTGGAATTTCATTTAATGACCTAAGTTCAATCCCAACATACGGTCTTCTTACTTTTCCATACTTCTCAAGTTCATTCATAATCGGAACAGCCCTAGTCACCGGAATAGCAAGTCCGATTCCTTCTACTTCTTTTGCAGCAATTTTCATTGAATTAATACCAATTAATTGTCCTGCTGCATTTACAAGCGCACCGCCACTATTCCCTGGGTTAATCGCCGCATCTGTTTGTAACACTTCTACTTGCCAATCATAATGTCCATCTTGATCTAAATCTACAGGGACAATACGTTCATTAGCTGAAATAATACCTTGCGTAACAGTTCCAGAGAATTGCAGTCCAAGTGGATTTCCAATCGCAATAACTGGCTCTCCTCTACGAACAGTATTAGAATCGCCAATTTCAATTATTTTTTTCACATGCTTTGCATCTATTTCTAATACAGCTAAATCTGTGACTACATCGGTTCCTAATACTTTTCCAGGAACCTTCTTACCGTCACTTAGACTTACTTCAATACGATTCGCTCCAGCTACAACATGATTATTCGTTACAATATAAGCTTGACCATTTGTCTTTTTATAAATTACTCCTGATCCTGTACCAGCCTCTGAATCTGCCTCTGAAAAGTTATCTCGTTGAATGTTAATAACACCCACAACGGCTTCAGATGCACGATCAACAGCATCTACAAAGCTAATCTGTTTAATTCCTTGAGCTTCGGCCATATTACTTCCGCTTGCTTCAGCTTGCGGAAGCGTATCAGCAGAATTTGAAAATAAAGGAGCTCCAAACGCAAATAAAGAAGCTCCTACAATTGTTCCCGCTATACTAGAAAGAACTATACCTTTATGCTTCTTTTTCCCTGCACGTTTCATACGATAATTTTCTTCATCAATAAAGGACATATTTGTTCACCCATCTTCCTGAAAACAACTATATTCACCTTTATTGTTTACTAAAATGAAGAATTATACGTATTGAATTTTTGTAGGCATTTTTGGATCTGTATCGTGAATTTCAAAGGATTCACCCACTCCAAATCCTTTTTCCTCTAGTACTTGTGATACTGACATACGAGCTAGTTCTTTCATGTTATTATCTAAGCTTAAATGGGCTAAATAAATATGCTTTGTCTCATCTGTAATTACATCTGCCATCGCTAATGCAGCATCCTCATTACAAACATGCCCAACGTCGCTTAAAATGCGTCGTTTAATGCTCCATGGGTAACGTCCCATACGAAGCATTTCCACATCATGATTACTTTCAAACACGAAAGCATTAGCTCCCTTAATAACGCCCTTCATACGGTCGCTTACGTATCCCGTATCTGTAATAAGCGCTAATTTCCTATTATTGTTATGGAAAGCATAAAACATCGGTTCTGCCGCATCATGAGAAACTCCAAATGATTCGACTTCAATATCACCAAATGTTTTCACATCCCCAACTGAGAAAATGAATTTTTGCTCAGTTGGGATATTTCCTATTAAATGTTCCATTGCATTCCATGTTTTCTCATTCGCATAAACGGGTAAATCATATTTTCGCGCCAATACACCTAACCCTTTAATATGATCACTATGCTCATGTGTTACAAGAATACCTGATACATCATTTATATTCAGTTCTGCTTGTTTAAATAAAGCCTCTGTCGCTTTACCACTTAAACCTGCATCGACTAGTAATTTTTTTTCATCGGTTCCTACGTATAGCATATTTCCTGTACTTCCACTTGCAAGTACGCTAAAATGCAACCCCATTATTTCTCACTCCAGTATGTTCATCAACCACTTGATTTTCCTTTTCCCCTAATTCCATAACTTGTCCTTCAATTGCATTCACAAAGAAGTCCTGCTTTTGCTCCGTTTTTAAATTCCACGTTGGAGCAAGTACTTGGTTATTAGAAGTAGATGCGGTAAGAGTGGCATAACCAATTTGCGCTTCTTTAACATGTGTATTTCCATGAATTTTATTTTTTAAATACAAATTTTCTAAAGCTGTTTGAGCCGTAATAATTTCTTGCTCTTTCGTTTTTTCACCTTCGCCCATTTCTTTTAAATCAGTTAGCATTGTCTGCGTATATGAAACAAGTTCATTTTTTTCATTTAATTCCACAACAATCATCGCCTGATTATTATAGAAAATAGGCTTATCTTTATATTTTTGGAAGAAATAAATTTTAGAGTCTTTCACCGCTCCAAATTCATACTTTTGTCCATCCAATACATAGTTCTTCAAAAATTCATTATACTTATCTTTTGATAATGATTTCGTATTTAAAAAAGGCTCTTTTAGCTTACTTTCTATCGTGTACATATTTTGTATATGCGCCGTTTGATTTTTCAAAGACTGTATATCATCTTCTTTAAAGGCTTTATTTTCCGCTCTAATAAATGACTCTTTCTTCGGTTCCTTAGGGATATTCCCTATAGTAATTTTATTTGCTTTTAATTCTTGATCTATCTTTGTTTCTGCAATAAGCTCCAATTGATTACTATCTTGCTTTTGAATGAATTGAAAAATGAGAAAGAGGTCCAAAACAAAAAAGGTCACAATAAATATGGTTTTAATTCGATCCCAATCCATTTAGTCCTCCCTCACTCCACTCATAGATTTGCTGTTTACCCGTTTCACCTTCAACAAGCTTTACATACCAAATTGGTTGTAGTCGAACTACTTGCCCATCTAGTGATAACTTGTATCCAATACCAATATCCTTAATTACTTGTTTCTTTATCTCTGGATTATTTTCTAGGGATGCTATTACAACATGCCCTGACGGAAGAGTAACTTTCTGTTCTATGCCTTTAGTATTTAAAGACAGCAACGGTCTTTCATATTCCATTACTTCTTCTGATCCCCATTTTTGTCTCAATTCAGCTAATCCATCTGTATTGAATACGGAATATCCATCTTCATGTAAGCGAAATACTGTCTCTCCTTTATTCATATAGTCCAAACGATATGAATCCAAACTTCCACTGTGACCACTTACAAATTCAAAGCTTTTTTGTAACAGCATTAAATTATCTATCGTTTTCTCAGTTAAGACAGAAGAGTTTTTATACTTTAGCATGTGACGATCGTTTTCAATTTCCATGGATCTAATACCATCTGTAAATGTTTCTTTCGATATCTCAGTAATCGGACTTAAATAACGAGGATCACTAAACAGAGCATTCTTAAACGTATCAACTGCTAAATTAGATGAAATATATGTTATATTGTTTAACTCTGTCGTGCCATCTGGTAAAAATAACTTTTTCATATCATTGATTTGATAATCAAAATAGGGCTTTGCTGATACTATAAATTGATTTTGAGCATTTACAATATCTTTTAAATACACACCACTTAATTTTGCCTCATATATTTTAAAGTTATCACCATCAGAAACAAAGTTAATTTTAATTTCTTGATCCTTACTCCTAGAAGGATCAAGGAGAATACGATTAAAATATTTAGGCTTATCTGTACTTTTCTCTTTCATGTTAAACATAGATTTAACTGCATCAAATGGGATATCAGTAGGGAAAACAAGTTCAATTTTCCCTTCACCATGCACATAGGATAGGAAATCACCCTTAGTGATTGATATCTCTCTAAACTCATGTAGCTCCCCTACTTCCAAAGGCTTATAGATTGATTCTATATCTGCCTCTCTTCTGCTCCCATAATGATTTTTATCTTTATGCACGATGATAGAAGTAGGACGGACAACATCGGAAATTTTAGTTTGATTCGTTCCTTCATTGCCCTGTACAAATTTTGCATTTTGCATGGATGTAGAATCTGGCACATACGTCCATAGGTTAAAAGTAAGAAACAGGCTAATTACAACTAGGTTAATTAAAACTATTGTTTTAAAGTTTTCCATACTCATTCCCAATCGTCCTCTTCATCTGCTGCCATTGGTAACGTGAAATAAATAGTTGTCCCTTTTCCTTCTTCACTCTTCGCCCAAATAGAGCCACCATGTGCCTCGATCATTTCTTTTGCAATTGCTAATCCAAGTCCCGTACCACCCATTTGTCTTGAACGAGCTTTATCTACGCGATAAAAACGTTCAAAGATTTTATCAACGTTTTCTTTTGGAATACCCATTCCTTGGTCACTTACGCTAATTTCTAATAAATCACCGCGATCACGTAAGCGATATGTTACTGTTCCACCTTCTGGTGAATACTTTAATGCGTTAGAAATAATGTTATACAGCACTTGAGTAATTTTGTCAGTATCCATATCAATAAACCTAGACTTCTTAGAGAAAGATCGTTTGAAACTTACATTTTGTTCTTTAGACATTTCAAAGCGATCAATAATATTATTAAAGAAATCAGTAAAGTCGACCCATTCTTTCATTAAACGGTGCTCTGTACTATCAAGTTTAGATAGCTGTAACAACGCATTTACAAGTCTAATCATTCTTTCTGTTTCTTCTTGTGTAACCGTTAAAAATTGTGGTGCAATATTCGGATCCTGCCATGCTCCATCTGTAAGTGCCTCTAAATAACTGCGCATCGTCGTTAATGGCGTCCTTAATTCATGAGAGACATTCGCCACAAACTCACGGCGTTCCCTTTCTATACGCTCCTGCTCTGTTACATCATATAATACGGCAATTAAACCATTTGCCTTCCCTGTTTCTTTTTGAATAACAGAGAAACTAGCACGTAAAATATATGGTTCATTTCTCGTACTAAAATCTAATAAAACAGAATCTGGCTCTTCATATAAATGATCGAGCGTAAATTCTTCCTGTATCCCTAATACCTCTAAAACAGATTGATCGAGCGCTGTTTCACGAGAAACATTTAACATTTTTTCCGCAGGGTCATTTAGTAAAATAATATCCCCTTTTCGGTCAGTAGCAATTACTCCATCTGTCATATGAGATAAAACAGATGATAGTTTACGCCTTTCACTTTCTGTAGAAGAACGCGCTTGTTGTAATTTTTTTGATAAATTATTGAAGGATAATGCCAGTTGTCCAATTTCATCATGGCTATGCACCTTTACTTTTCTCGAATAATTTCCTTTTGCCATTTCGATTGCTTGTCTCCGCATATCTGAAATTGGTCTTGTAATTGTTTGAGCCAATAAAATCCCAAGTACGGCCGTTACTAATAAGGCAATTACTGTTCCCGTAGCAAAAATTTGATTTATATCCTTCATTTGTTTATATACATCTTCCATAGATGCAACGATGTATATAACACCAAGCGCATCCTTACCATTATCATCTAGAATCGGAGTAAGCATAACTTGAACACGATGGCCTGTACTACCATCCTTCTCAATTTTCACTTCTGGCTTTTTTTGCACCAACACTCGCTGAACAGCTATATCAGTTGATGTTCTATTCACCTTATTCTGCTTTGATTCATCTGAAATAGCCAGTAACTTTCTATGCGAATCAAATACACTTACCTCTTGTATAACTTTTTTTTGATCAGAGGCAAACTTTCGAATAGAAGTTTTAATCGTTTCATCTGTTGACTCTGTTTCTGCTTTTGTATAACTTTTTTTAAATTCTTGTTTCAAGTTATATGATAATAAGTTTGTTTGCTGCGTTAAAGAATCCCTAAAACCTTGTACTAGGCTCTTCTCTAATTCCCTTACAAAATATACCCCAATAACTTGCATCGCTATTAATATTAATAGCATATATATAAGCACAAATTTTAAATGAATAGATTGAAAAAAACCAACTTTCTTCATATACTATTCCTGCTCTGGGTCACGCAAGTAATACCCTACTCCACGTCTAGTTACAATTAAAGTAGGATGGCTTGGATTATCTTCAATTTTTTCACGCAAACGACGTACTGTTACGTCTACTGTGCGCACATCTCCAAAATAGTCATAACCCCAAACTGTTTGTAATAAATGTTCGCGTGTCATAACTTGTCCTAAGTGTTTCGCTAAATAATGTAGCAACTCAAATTCACGATGTGTAAGCTCGATATTTTCCTCGCGCTTCGTTACACTATATGCATTTGGATTAATAACAATTGGTCCAATAACCATTTCTGTATTTTCTTCTTTTTCTGCAGCACCACCTTGTTGGTGACGGCGTAAATTCGCCTTCACACGAGCAAGTAATTCTCTCGTGCTAAATGGCTTCGTTACATAATCATCTGCCCCAAGCTCAAGCCCTAATACTTTATCAATCTCAGAGTCCTTTGCTGTAAGCATAATAATCGGCATTTCTGAACTTTTACGTATTTCACGACAAACCTCTAAGCCATCTTTACCTGGTAGCATAATATCTAATAAAACCATATCTGGTTGTTCTTCATTAGCTTTTTCAATTGCTTCATCACCATCATGCGCCATTACTATTTCAAAACCTTCTTTTTCTAGGTTAAACTTCAAAATATCTGCAATCGGCTTTTCATCATCAACTACTAAAATTTTCTTTCCCATCATCGTCTATTTCCTCCTTATAAAAATATGGTCAATAATCCCTAAACATATTGATGTTTACATAGTATGTCCTATATGACCGCATCCTTTGTTTAAGTATTTTCTCCTCTATTCTCATAGACTCATGTATGATCCACTTTTACACGGAATCCTATACGATCTATAGAAAAACCTCTAGCTTCAACTGCTAGAGGCTCCTCGTTCTATTTTAAAATAACTACTCAGTTTTGTAAAATTACATAAATAAAAAGGATATTAAGTGGGCCCACTTAATATCCTGAGAGTGGCTCGGGACGGAATCGAACCGCCGACACGAGGATTTTCAGTCCTCTGCTCTACCGACTGAGCTACCGAGCCAAAACTATATATAAAACCACTAATGGTGGTATAAACAAAAGTGGCGGTCCCGACCGGGGTCGAACCGGCGATCTCCTGCGTGACAGGCAGGCATGTTAACCACTACACCACGGGACCAAAAATAAGCATAAAAAAAACATGACCCGTACGGGATTCGAACCCGTGTTACCGCCGTGAAAGGGCGGTGTCTTAACCACTTGACCAACGGGCCACGAAAAATAAAATGGTGAGCCATGAAGGATTCGAACCTTCGACCCTCTGATTAAAAGTCAGATGCTCTACCAACTGAGCTAATGGCTCATACTCACCAACGTCATATTTTCGTGACGACAAGATGTATCATAACATGTATTCTGTATTCTTCGCAATACTTTTTTTCATTTTTTTATAAAAGATAAGAAAAAACTCATGCGGACATGAGTTTTTTCTTAAAATATCAATTAAGCCTCGTATACATTACGAACAATATTCGTTTGGTTACGATCTGGTCCAACTGAGAACATAGATAATTGAATTCCTGTTAACTCAGAAACACGTTCTACGTATTTTCGTGCATTTTCAGGAAGCTCGTCTAATGATTTTACACCAGTAATATCTTCTGTCCAACCTGGAAGCTCTTCATATACAGGCTCACATTTTGCTAAAATGTTTAAGTTTGCTGGAACTTCATCGATAACTTCGCCATTGTATTTGTAAGCAACACAAATTTTAAGAGTCGGAATATCTGTTAAAACGTCGATAGAATTTAATGATAGATCCGTTAAACCACTAACACGACGCGCATGTCTTACAACAACGCTATCGAACCAACCTACGCGGCGCGGACGACCAGTTGTTGTTCCGTACTCACGACCAACTTCACGAATTTGATGACCAATTTCATCATTAAGTTCAGTAGGGAATGGACCGTCACCAACACGGCTTGTATATGCTTTACATACACCTACAACGCGAGTAACTTTCGCAGGACCAACTCCAGTTCCAACTGTTACACCACCCGCAATCGGGTTAGAAGATGTAACGAATGGGTACGTACCGTGGTCAATATCAAGCATAACACCTTGTGCACCTTCAAATAATACACGGTGATTGTTATCTAGTGCATCATTTAATACAACAGATGTGTCGCATACATATTGTGCGATTTGTTGTCCATATTCGAAGTACTCTTCAAAGATTTCTTCTACACTGAAACCTTCTGTATCGTACATTTTTTCAAACAAACGATTTTTCTCTACTAAATTGCGCTCAAGCTTCTCTTTAAATGCTTCACGATCTAAAAGATCAGCCATACGGATACCAATACGAGCAGCTTTATCCATATATGCAGGACCGATACCTTTTTTCGTTGTACCGATTTTGTTATCACCTTTACTAGCCTCTTCTAACTCATCTTGTTTTAAGTGATAAGGTAAAATAACGTGTGCACGGTTACTTACACGTAAATTATCAGTACTTACACCACGGTCGTGTAAGTATTTTAACTCTTCAAGTAATGCTTTCGGATCTACTACTAAGCCATTTCCGATTACACAAATTTTCTCTTTATAGAAAATACCAGATGGAATTAAGTGTAACTTATATTTAACTCCGCCGAAAACAATTGTATGTCCCGCGTTATTTCCACCTTGATATCTTGCAACTACTTCCGCATGCTCAGAAAGAAAATCAGTGATTTTACCTTTTCCTTCGTCGCCCCATTGTGTTCCTACAACTACTACTGAAGACATTATTAAAGCACCTCCGCAATTTTCAAACGATCTATTCAAACAATATAATTGTACCAAAACCGAAAAAGAAGTCAACCAAAAAGCGAACATTTTTTTATCAAAAATCATTTTCGTTCGTAAGAATTATGTTTTCACCTTATGAAAGCCTTATCTTTACCCCATAAAAAAAGAAACACATCTTATTATAAGAAATGTGTTTCTTTTTTATACTGCCTTTATGCCCCATCCTCAAAGCGTCGTTCTAAGTTAACGAACTTATTGAACTCTTTGACGAATGCAAGTTCCACTGAACCTACTGGACCGTTACGTTGCTTTGCAATGATAATTTCAATCGTATTTTTATTTTCCGTTTCACGGTCATAGTAATCTTCACGATATAGGAAAGCTACAATATCAGCATCCTGCTCAATACTTCCAGATTCACGAATATCAGACATCATCGGGCGTTTATCCTGACGAGATTCTACACCACGAGATAACTGTGATAAGGCAATAACAGGCACTTGCAATTCACGTGCAATCCCTTTTAAAGTACGAGAAATCTCAGATACTTCCTGCTGACGGTTCTCACCTGATTTCCCACTTCCTTGAATAAGCTGTAAGTAGTCAATTAAAACCATTCCAAGACCTTGTTCTTGCTTTAGTCTACGACATTTTGCTCGAATCTCATTTACCTTAATTCCCGGTGTATCATCAATATATATACCGGCATTTGAAAGACTCCCCATCGCCATTGTTAATTTCGCCCAATCATCAGAAGTTAGTGACCCGGTACGAAGTCTTTGCGCATCGATATTTCCTTCTGCACAAAGCATACGCATAACAAGCTGATCGGAGCCCATCTCCAAGCTAAAAATCGCTACATTTTCATCCGTTTTCGTCGCTACGTTTTGTGCGATATTTAATGAAAATGCAGTTTTCCCTACTGACGGACGTGCTGCTACAATGATTAAATCATTTCGCTGGAAACCTGCCGTCATCTTATCTAATTCAGTAAATCCAGTTGGTATCCCAGTAACTTCACCTTTTTGATTATGCAAAAGTTCAATTTTATCATAAGCATCCACAAGAACATCTTTAATATTTTGAAATGCTTTTGCATTCGTTTGATGGGATACTTCTAATATTTTTTTCTCGGCCTCATTTAAAAGGCCGTCCACGTCATCTTCTCTCTCGTATCCATCCGACACTATATGAGTCGCTGTTCGAATTAAACGGCGTAAAAGTGCCTTTTCAGCAATGATACGTGCATAATATTCAACGTTAGCAGCTGTTGGAACAACTTCTGCTAACTCTGCTAGATAAGACACTCCACCAACTTCTTCTAGTAATCCTTGATCAGCCATCGCTGATGTCATTATTACTAAGTCGATCGGTTCTCCTTTATCAGATAATCCAAGCATGACCTCAAAAATCTTTTGATGTTTTGTTCGATAGAATGAATCAGGTACCAATAACTCCGATGCTGACGTTAACGCATCTTGATCAATTAATATGGCACCTAAAACCGCCTGCTCGGCCTCTATATTATGCGGAGGGGTACGATCAGCAAGTACATCACTCATACGCAATCCTCCTTGCTTAATTTATTTTTATTGTTCACTAACATGAACTTTTACTGTCGCTGTTACTTGCGGATGCAATTTCACTGTTACATTTGTGTAGCCTAATGCACGAATTGCATCATCCATTTCAAATTTACGTTTATCAAGTTTAATTTTATGTGATTTTTGCATCGCATCTACGATTTGTTTGCTCGTAATAGAACCGAATAAACGGCCACCTTCTCCAGATTTCGCCTTTAATTCTACAGTTAATTTCTCTAAAGTCTCTTTTAACTCTTTTGCATTTTCAAGCTCTGCTGCTGCATCTTTTTCTTCTTTACGCTTTTGAGCTTCTAAAGTTTTCATACTGCTATTTGTTGCTTCAGCAGCTAATCCTTGTTTTAGTAAGAAGTTATTTGCATAGCCATCCGGTACGTTTTTTATTTCTCCTTTTTTACCTTTACCTTTTACGTCTTTTAGAAAAATTACTTTCATGATTGTGTGCCTCCCTGTAAATAGTCATCAATAACAAATCGAAGCTTCTCCTCAGCTTCATCTACTGTAACATTTTTCATTTGTGTGGCTGCATTAGTCAAATGCCCTCCACCGCCTAAGTTTTCCATAATTAGCTGCACATTCACTTCACCTAAAGACCTGCTGCTAATTCCAATGAGATTCTCACCACGTTTCGCAACAACAAATGATGCAATAATCCCTGTCATCGTTAATAACGTGTCTGCCGATTGCGCAATAAGCACTTGATCGTAGTAATCATCACTATCAACTTTAGCAATCGCAATTCCATTTTTATAAATGTACGCATTTTTTATAGCTTTTGCAACCCGTAAATACTGATCCATATCTTCCTTTAAAAGTTCTTGTACAAGTACAGTATCTGCACCATGTGAGCGTAAATAAGAAGCAGCATCAAATGTACGAGCCCCTGTCCGGAATGTGAAACTTTTCGTGTCGACAATAATACCTGCTAACAATGCCGTCGCTTCTAGCATTGTCATCTTTAAATTTTTAGGTTGATACTCAAGTAATTCTGTAACCAATTCTGCCGTGGAAGAAGCATATGGTTCCATATAAACTAGCAATGGGTCTTCAATAAAATCTTCCCCACGACGATGATGATCAATAACTACTACATTTTCAATTTTATGTAACAGTTTTTGCTCCATCACCATAGAAGGTTTATGCGTATCAACAACAACAAGTAACGACTCATCATTTGCAAATTCCATCGCTTGCTCTGGAGTAATAAAATGAGACCATAACTCCTCATTTTGTTTCACTTTGTCCATCAAGCGTTTAATTCCCTTATCAGAATCATTTTCATCTAATACAATATATCCTTTACGCTCGTTTAATTGAGCCACTTTTAAAATACCAATCGCAGCACCAATTGCGTCCATATCAGGAGCCCTATGCCCCATGATAATGACATTACTACTTTCTAATACTAAATCCTTTAACGCATGCGAAATGACCCTAGCACGTACACGGGTACGCTTTTCAACGGGATTTGTCTTACCTCCATAGAACTTAACTTTACCTGTCGCTTGTTTAATAGCTACTTGGTCTCCACCGCGCCCAAGCGCAAGGTCTAAACCAGATTGAGCCATTGCCCCAAGCTCTGACAAAGGTAAATCACCTGATCCGACACCTACACTTAATGTAAGTGGTATATTCCTTTTAGATGTTTCTTCACGCACCTGATCTAAAATACTAAATTTCCCTTTCTCCATCTGCGTCAGAATACTTTCATTTAGCACAACGAAGAATCTTTCTGAAGATGCACGTTTTAAATACGCACCATACTTAAGTGCCCATTCATTTAGTCGCGATGTCACAAGACTTGTTATATTCGTACGTAATTGATCATCTAATCCTTGTGTAACTTCATCATAATTATCCAAATAAATTACAGCTAAAACAGTGCGTTGATCCTCATACATCTTTTCGATTTCCGTTTGTTCTGTTACATCAAAGAAATAAATTAACTTTTCTTCTTTCCTTACAAAAACGCGAAACTTTCGATTATTTAAAGAGACTATATCATCAGAAGTTTCTCCTTTAATGAAAAGAAGTAATGTTTCTGATACATCGTAAAGGTGCCATCCAGCTAACGCATGCTGTCCCAGGCATGAAGATAAATAAGGATTTGCCCAATCAATCCCGTAATCCTTATTGTATAACAAAATACCAATCGGCATTTGGTTAAATGCTTCATTACTGACTTTCTTTACCCTCGTAATCATATCTGTCGTATGCTTTTCGAAATTCCTTTGAAAATTAAGTTCAAATCGTATAACGATAAAGAACACGATACAAAAAATGATAAAAGCAGCTATCCCCATAATTAAATGAAAATAACAGAGAATTGAAATGAGCACAAACACAAAAAATGCCAATACATAAACAGGATATAAAAACCACTGTTTCTTATCAAATTCAGGCATGTATACAACTCCTATAAAGTAAAACTAACTCACCTTCCAGTTAGTTAAACAGATTAAAATAGTATAAGGAATATTATTTTATTCCCCTATTTTAGAACGCAACGAAATCCCTAAGTCAATTATACCTAAGATTGTCACAAGAGGAAACAGCATCGGAATAAACATGCATACAATAAAACTAATAATAGGAACCCCTTTAGTAAAACCTTTTCTATACGCTAAAAAGGAAATGAATGTCAGCCCTTGCAATACAAGCAATAGTGCAAATATGACATATAGGTTAGAAAATACCATATGTAAATATGATGTTGGATCTACTTTTATAAAAGTTGCTAACAAAATAAATATAACGTAATACCAAACAATACTCTTTGGTAATTGTAGATCTTTAAATTTAGGCCAAGGTATAATGTCATGTTTTAACTTTTTCAAAACACTACCTGATATTATCACTGTAATCCAAGAAAAACATACTGAAACTAGAACAAGTATACTTGGAAATAACGATTGTAATATATCATTCATTTGTGTAAGTAACTCTTTTTGTTCCTTACTAATCGGCATACCTATAGCACTTACTATCTTTTCACTTTGCACCATACTTTCACTAAACACACTTTGCATTTGCTTCATTATATCTATGTTGAAAAACTTTATACTCGCAACATAAATAAGTACAAAACCAATTAAGTATGCAAGCGTCCCCGCTATTAAGATTTCCACTGGCTTTTTTCTTGTTTTATACATATACCCTAAAACAATCCCTATCAATCCAAACATAGTTGTCTTCACTAAATTCATAGGTTGACTCACAATAATAGTAACAAAAAGTGCTGCTACAAAAATCACGAGCACATTAGATAGTTTATATCTTATCGTTAATAGTATAAATGGTAACGGCAACACAAAAGTTACAACAGTACCTAAAATCGGAACATACATAGATATAAGCAATAAAATTACATATATAGCTAATAACGCTGCGCCTTCTGTAATAAACTTTGTTTGTTTCACATTTTAACCTCTCTTTCAAAAAAGAAAAGCATAGCAAAATGCACAGTAGAGTCCGACTCTACTGTGCATTTCATACGCTATTATTCACCAACATATGGTAAAAGTGCCATTTGACGAGCACGTTTAATTGCAACTGTAAGTTTGCGTTGGTATTTTGCGCTTGTCCCTGTTACACGACGAGGTAAAATTTTACCACGCTCAGAAACGAAACGTTTTAATAAATCAACATCTTTATAGTCAATGCGAGTGATGCCGTTAGCTGTGAAGAAACACACCTTACGACGTTTCGCACGTCCACCTTTGCGTCCTGCCATGTCTATTTCCCTCCATTCTTTGTTAAAACTAACAAATTTACTGTATTAGAACGGTAAATCGTCGTCGGAAATGTCGATCGGTTGACCTACATTTGAAAATGGATCGTCATTCTTCGTAAATCCAGAGTTCCCTTGATTACCTTGGTTACCTGAATTACTAGATTGACCAAATGGGTTAGAGCCTTGGTTACCGAAACCAGCTCCTGATGGTTGCTGATTGAATGAACCACGTTGCTCCCCACCGCCATTACGCGGCTCTAAAAATTGTACGCTTTCCGCAAGAACTTCTGTTACATATACACGTTTACCGTCTTGTCCATCGTAATTACGAGTTTGAAGACGTCCATCTACGCCTGCTAAGCTTCCTTTTTTCAAATAATTTGCTACGTTTTCTGCTTGTTTACGCCATATTACACAATTAATAAAGTCAGCTTCACGCTCACCTTGTTGATTCGCAAATGCGCGATTCACAGCTAACGTAAAAGTAGCTACTGCAACACCATTGGGCGTGTAACGTAAGTCAGGGTCCTTAGTTAAACGACCAACGAGGATAACACGATTCATCAATCGAACCACTCTCCCTTATATATCAATTATTTTTCTTCTTCTTTAACAACGATATGACGAAGGATGTCTTCGTTGATCTTAGCTAAACGGTCGAATTCGTTAATCGCTTCTGCGTTAGAGTTCACGTTTAAGATCATGTAGAAACCTTCACGTAAGTCGTTGATTTCGTAAGCTAAACGACGCTTACCCCACTCTTTCGTGTTAATGATTTCTGCACCATTGTTTGTTAAAACACCTGCAAAACGTTCAACTAAAGCTTTTTGAGCTTCTTCTTCAACGCCAGGACGAATGATGTACATAATTTCGTACTTTCTCATTACACTTTCACCTCCTTTTGGTCTAAACGGCCCATAATGGGCAAGGAGCAATTAATTTATAGTAATTACTCACGAGTTTAGATTATATCATAGTAAGTTATATGAATCAACTCACCAATACATAAAAAACTTGGCAAACATATAATATATTCGCCAAGCTCATATCTTTATTTTTCCTAGGAAATATTAGATTAAACGTTAAAACGGAAGTGCATAACATCTCCGTCTTTTACGATATACTCTTTTCCTTCTAAACGTACTTTTCCAGCTTCTTTTGCAGCTGTCATAGAACCGTTTGTCATTAAGTCATCGTAAGAAACTGTTTCTGCACGAATAAATCCACGCTCAAAATCTGTATGAATAACACCAGCACATTGTGGTGCCTTCATACCTTGTTTAAATGTCCAAGCACGTACTTCTTGAACGCCAGCTGTAAAGTAAGTAGCAAGTCCTAATAAGTCATATGCTGCACGAATTAATTGATCTAAACCAGACTCTTCAATACCTAGTTCTTCAAGGAATACTTTTTTCTCTTCCTCGTCTAATTCAGCGATTTCTGATTCGATTTTTGCACATACAACGATTACTTGAGAATTTTCATTTTCTGCAAATTCTTTTACCATTTGTACGTATTTATTTTCTGAAGGATCAATAACATCGTCTTCACTTACGTTCGCTACGTATAACATTTCTTTTGTTGTAAGTAAATGAAGGCCTTTAACAATCTTCATCTGCTCTTCTGTAAATTCAACAGTACGAGCCGGTTTCCCCTCTTCAAAAGCCTCTTTTAAACGAACTAAAATTTCATGCTCATATACAGCTTCTTTATCTTTTTGTCTTGCTAATTTCGCAACACGCTCGATACGCTTATCAACAGACTCTAAGTCCGCTAAAATTAGCTCTAAGTTGATTGTTTCGATATCATCAATTGGATCTACTTTCCCTGAAACGTGCGTAATATTTTCGTCTTCAAAACAACGAACAACTTGGCAAATTGCATCTACTTGACGAATGTGAGATAAGAATTTATTCCCTAAACCTTCACCTTTACTAGCACCTTTTACGATACCTGCAATATCAGTAAACTCAAATACAGTCGGAACAGTCTTTTTCGGTTCTACTAATTCCGTTAATTTATTTAAACGCTCATCTGGTACTTCTACAATCCCTACGTTTGGATCAATTGTACAGAATGGATAGTTTGCAGATTCTGCTCCTGCTTGTGTAATTGCATTAAATAAAGTGGACTTACCTACGTTAGGTAATCCAACAATCCCAGCCGTTAATCCCATATTTTTCACTCCTATGTCTCAATCTTTCATCATTATAGATAGTAACGAAAAAAATGACAAGTTTCCGCCAAACGAAAAAAAGTAACAGTTACCTACTGTAACTGTTACTCTCCCTCTATTCTTCGTGCTTCACAAGTATTTTTTTCACCTTACGATCAAACTCTCTTCGAGTAATCATTACTGAATGGTCACATCCCTCGCACTTAATGCGGATATCCATTCCCATACGAATAATTTTCCAACGATTCTCGCCACATGGATGTGCTTTCTTCATTTCCACAACATCGTACAAGTTATATTCCTTTTGCTCCACTCTTCAAACTCCTCTCCATACTAAATTGCTTTTCCACTAACCAATTCTTCACGATTGTATAAAACCATACGTGGATATGGAATTTCAATTCCATGTAAATCAAGACGATTTTTAATCTCTTTACGAAGTGCCCTTGCAATAACTGCATGTTGCATCGGCTCTACTTCAGCGATAACGCGTAATATAACTTCTGATGCAGCTAACGTTTGCACACCTAATAATTGAGGTGTTGTTACCATTTTTTCATACTTTGAAGGTAACTCTACTAATAAATCTTCAATAACCTGTTCTGCTTTCGCAATATCAGCCTCATATGAAATAGATACATCAACAAACGCTACACTATTACTAACTGAATAGTTAGTAACTTGAATAATACTTCCATTTGGTAAAGTATGAATTTCACCTGTCCAACTCTTTACTTTCGTTGTACGAAGTCCAATTTCTAAAACGACTCCTTCAAATTGACCGATTTTAACATAATCGCCAACTGAAAACTGGTCTTCTAGCAAAATAAATAAACCTGTAATAACGTCTTTCACTAAACTTTGAGCACCAAATCCGACTGCTAAACCAATTACCCCAGCACCCGCTAATAAACCTGATGCATTAATATCAAACACACCTAAAATCGCAATTAGCATAATGAACATAACAACATACGCTACAATATTTTCAAGTAATTTCGCCACTGTAACTGTACGACGTTCTGAAATTTGAATTGGAGAACGACTCCCCATACGAAACGCATTTCGTACAACCGCTCTTGCAATTCGCACAACAACTGCACCAATTGTTAAAATAATACATATTTTTAATGTCGCAACTCCAATATGAGCCCAACGATCAGCATCTAATAAATACTGTTTCGTAGAATTAAACCACTTCGTTAATAAATCCATGTACCTCTACCTCTCTAGCTAAAATTTCTTTTTAGTTATCCTTATTATTGTATCAGAAGTCCTCTAATTGCTGAAAAAATTTTATGATTTTAATCCTATTTTATCCCCGCCATTCAGGTATAAAATGGAACGAATATATATATACTAGTACTATTATTTCCGTTTTCATTCACATTTTGCAAAAATTACGCACTTATAGCTTTCCATTTTTCTCACCATATAACATATATTGAAAATTTATTAAAAGGATGGGTGCTTCATGAACATTGGAAGTTTTCGCTTACCATTTTTTGAGAAAGAAACTCAAAACGTTATGCACCAAGATCTAGAAGCCTCTGAGATAATCAGTAATTTCTTACTTACCCATATTCCTATTAAAACTAATATACCACTCATTCTCGTTTGTATCGGAACAGATCGTTCTACAGGTGACGCACTCGGCCCGTTAGTTGGTACAAAACTTGAACAAATAGACATCAAAAACCTCCAAATATTCGGTACACTAGATGAGCCAGTACATGCACTAAATTTAGAAGAAAAAATTCAGAATATACAGAAAAAACATCCTACTGCATTTATAATTGCTGTTGATGCATGTTTAGGAAAGTCCCAAAATATTGGGTCAATCACTACTGGAAAGGGTCCTAGTAAACCGGGTGCTGCTATGAATAAGAAATTACCTGCAGTTGGTGATCTGCATATACACGGTATCGTCAATCTAAATGGGTTTATGGAGTTTTTCGTTCTTCAAAATACAAGATTAAGTTTAGTCATGAAAATGGCTGATGTAATCGCACAAAGTATAAAAGAGACGGATCAAAAATTATCCGCATTAAAAAAAGCAAACCATCTATAAATAATAAGATGGTTTGCTTTTTAATTTTTCTGTGCTAATAGTTCTAAAATACGATTTAAATCTTCTTTATTAAAAAATTCAATTTCGATTTTACCTTTTTCTTTTTTCGTCTCTTTAATTTTCACATCTGTGCCAAACTTTTCTCTTAAGAACGTTTCACGTTCTACGAAAAATATATTTCGCTCTTTTTTCACTTTTTTTGTTTCACGTGAAACGTGTTGATTAATCTCTTGGACGATTTTCTCTAATTGACGAACATTTAATCCTTCTTTTTCAATGCGTTTCAATAAGGACTTCAATTGTTCTTCGTCTTTTATCGTAAGTAAAGTTCTCCCATGAGCCATTGAAAGTTGACCATTTGCAATCATATCTTGGACGAACGAAGGGAGGCTTAATAACCGAGTATAATTTGCAATGTAAGGTCTGCTTTTGCCAAGACGTTTCGCTAATTGTTCTTGCGTTACATTTAGCTCATTCATTAACATCTGGTATGCCATTGCCTCTTCCATAGGATTTAAATCTTCTCGTTGTAAGTTTTCTAACAAAGCAAATTCCATCATTTGCTGTTCAGTTAATTGTCTTACAACCGCAGGTACCTTTTCTAAACCAGCCTCTTTTGCAGCACGAAATCGTCTTTCACCTGCAACGATTTCATATCCTTTAATACTCTTTCTAGCAATTAATGGTTGTAGAATACCGTGTTCCTTAATCGAAATTGCTAATTCCTGAATAGCCTCTTTATTAAAGTGTTTACGCGGTTGATATGGATTTGGCCTTAATTCAGTTACAATAATCTCCTGAATTGTTTCCTCTTCTTTCACATCTAAATCAGGAAAAAACACATTAATTCCTCTTCCTAATCCTTTAGCCACCTGCAATCACTTCCTCTGCTAAATCTATATATACTTCTGCTCCTCTTGATTTAGCGTCATACTGCATAATAGGTTTCCCATGACTTGGAGCCTCGCTCAAGCGTACATTACGCGGAATAATCGAGCGATATACTTTATCCCTAAAATACTTTTTCACTTCATCTATAACTTGGATCCCTAAATTTGTACGAGCATCCAACATTGTTAACAATACGCCTTGAATTGCTAAATTTTTATTTAAATGTTTTTGTACAAGTCGAACTGTATTTAATAGCTGACTTAATCCTTCTAGTGCATAATATTCACACTGTACAGGAATAATAACAGAATCTGCTGCTGTTAATGCATTAATCGTTAATAACCCTAAAGACGGGGGACAGTCGATAATAATATAATCATATTCATCACGAACTGGCTGTAATGCTCTTTGCAAACGTACTTCCCGGGAAATAGTCGGTACCAATTCAATTTCAGCACCAGCCAATTGAATTGTAGCGGGTAGAACATCTAAGTTTTCAGTTGCGGTTTTCTGTATAACCCCTTGAACATCTGCATCTTCCACAAGAACGTTGTAAATACATTGATCTAATTCAGATTTTTCAATTCCCACACCAGTCGTTGCATTTCCTTGAGCATCAATATCTACAAGAAGGACTTTTTTACCTACTTGCGCCAATCCAGCCCCTAAATTAACAGATGTTGTGGTTTTTCCAACACCGCCTTTTTGATTAGCAATAGCAATGATTTTTCCCATGATGTCACCTACTTTCAACCTTTCTATCTTATTCTAGTAACAATTACGTTTATTGTAACATGAAATAAAACTTTTTCTTTTACGTCCTTTATTAAACTTCAAAATTTATTTCTAAACTCCTTCTTCATTTAACAAGAAAATATAGTAAAAGAGACCTCTCCAATAGGATAAGGTCTCTAACACGTCATTATTATTTTTTCTTTGGAATTTTAATTGTAATTTGATAGTACTCATCAAATTCTTCTTCCTCAGAATTAACATTTAAACCACTTTCAGTAACCATTTGTAAAGATTGTCTAATTGTATTCATAGCAATCCTCGTATCTCGACTTACTGCTTTTTGCTTTGCCTTACGCTTCGGTTTTGCTTCCTCTAGTAACTTCGCAATTCGTTCTTCTGTTTGCTTTACATTCAGTTGTTTCTCCACAATTTCCTGTAAAACCTTCAGTTGTAATTCCTCATTTTTTAAAGGAATGAGAGCGCGGGCATGACGTTCTGTAATGCTTTTTTCTAATAATGCACTTTTTATTTCTTCAGGCAACTTTAACAATCGCAACTTATTTGCGATTGTAGATTGTCCTTTTCCAAGTCGTTGTGCCAATGCTTCTTGTGTTAAATTATGTAACTCAATCAGCTTTTGATATGCCACAGCTTCCTCGATTGCCGTTAGTTCCTCACGTTGCAAGTTTTCAATTAAAGCTACAGAAGCTGTCTCTGTATCATTTAAGTTCTTTATAATTGCAGGAACCTTTTCCCAACCTAACTTTGTTGCCGCGCGAAAACGTCTTTCTCCAGCAATAATCTCATACTTATCGTCCTCATATTGCCTTACAACAATCGGCTGAATAAGTCCATGTGTACGAATCGTTAATGCTAGCTCATCAATACGCGCATCATCAAAAACTGTTCTTGGTTGATAACGGTTAGGGGTAATATTTACTATCGGAATTTCTTGTATTTCCTCATATACCTTTTTATCTATCTCTTCATGGCTTTCGTCTTGTAATTCGAATTCGCTCTCTTTATCTCCAAAGCCAAATAAACGAGAAAACGTATTTTTCATACATATTCCACCACCTTTTAGGCCTATTGACTATTCTCAATAAAATGTTTCCTATGAAACATTTACGTTTTCATTTATATAATTTAATCTTACGTCTAATAAGATTTATTTTTCAATAGGTAATTTATTGGGTGTTCCCGGTTTGCGTGGATATTTCTTTGGTGTCTTGCGCTTTTTCTCGATTAATAAAATATTACGTTCACTCTCTTCAAACGGTAATTGGAACGTAGACATCTCTTTTAACTCTCCGCCTAGAACCTCTAAAGCATACTTGCCATTTTCGATTTCTTCGTTTGCTGCTGCACCTTTCATTGCAATGAATGTTCCTCCAACTTTTACAAGTGGTAAACATAGCTCACTTAATACAGAAAGACGCGCAACTGCACGTGCCATTACAATATCGTATGATTCACGTACACCTTCTTTTTTCCCAAATGTTTCAGCACGATCATGACAAAATGCAACATCACTTAATTCTAACTTTTGTGCTAAGTGATTTAAGAAATTAATACGTTTTTGCAATGAATCTACAATTGTTACTTTTAAGTGCGGGAAACAGATTTTTAAAGGAATACTTGGGAATCCAGCCCCTGCACCAACATCACAAATTGAGAATGGTTTTGAAAAATCATAATAAAAAGCAGCTGTAATGGAATCAAAAAAGTGTTTTAAGTATACTTCTTCTTTTTCTGTAATAGCCGTTAAGTTCATTTTTTCATTCCACTCTACTAATGTTTCAAAGTAGATTTTGAACTGCTCTAATTGTCTAGAAGAGAGGGTGATTCCCTTCTCTTCTAGCATAGATTGAAATTGTTCTATGTTCATCTAGCAATATCTCCTTACTATGTTATTGGTTCGATACGCGCGCAATTTTTCCTTGTTCTATATACACAAGTAAAATGGAAATATCCGCTGGATTTACGCCAGAAATACGTGAAGCCTGCCCCATTGAAAGTGGACGAACATCTTTCAATTTCTGTCTAGCTTCTGAAGCAAGGCTAGAAATCGCGTCATAATCAATATCTACAGGGATTTTTTTACTCTCCATTTTCTTCATTCGCTCTACTTGCTGTAAAGATTTTTCAATATATCCTTCGTACTTAATCTGAATTTCAACTTGTTCTGTAACTTCATCACTTAATTCTACTTCACTTGGTACTAAAAGATGAATATGCTCATATGTCATCTCTGGACGACGTAATAAGTCACTTGCACGTATTCCATCTTTCAATTCACTTCCGCCAATATTGCGAATTAATTCTTGAACTTCAGGACGTGGTTTAATAATAATGCTGCTTAAACGTTCCTTTTCCTGTTCAATTTGTAATTTTTTATTTGTAAATCGCTCATATCGCTCTTCTTTAATTAATCCAATTTTACGACCAACTTCAGTTAAACGAAGATCAGCATTATCGTGGCGTAATAATAGACGGTATTCTGCACGAGACGTTAATAAACGATATGGTTCATTTGTACCTTTCGTTACAAGATCATCAATTAAGACACCAATATAAGCATCCTCGCGGCCTAAAACAACTTCTTTTTTACCTAAAGAACGGCATGCTGCATTAATCCCAGCCATAAGCCCTTGTCCTGCCGCCTCTTCGTAACCAGAAGTTCCATTAATTTGTCCTGCTGTATATAAATTTTTAATCTTTTTCGTTTCAAGTGTTGGCCATAATTGTGTTGGCACAATTGCATCATATTCAATCGCATAACCTGTGCGCATCATTTCAACATTTTCTAGGCCTGGAATTGTTCTAAGCATGTCACGTTGTACATCTTCTGGTAGGCTTGTGGATAAACCTTGTACATATACTTCTTGTGTATTACGCCCTTCTGGCTCTAAGAAAATTTGATGACGTGGTTTGTCATTAAATCTTACTACTTTGTCTTCAATAGAAGGACAGTACCTAGGGCCTGTTCCTTTAATCATACCAGAATACATAGCTGAACGATGTAAATTTTCATCTATTAAACGGTGTGTTTCTGTACTTGTATATGTCAACCAACATGGAATTTGATCCATAATAAATTTCGTTGTTTCAAAAGAGAACGAACGCGGCTTATCATCACCTGGTTGAATTTCTGTTTTACTGTAGTCAATTGTATTACTGTTTACACGCGGAGGTGTCCCTGTTTTAAATCTAACAAGATCAAATCCGAGCTCCTCTAAATGCTCAGATAATGTAATAGACGGTTGTTGATTATTTGGACCGCTTGAATATTTTAAATCGCCCATGATAATCTCGCCACGTAAAAATGTTCCAGTGGTAATTACAACGGTTTTCGCTGTATATTCTGCACCAGCTTGTGTAACTACCCCTTTACATATACCTTCTTCAACGATTAAACGCTCTACCATTCCTTGGAACAACGTTAAGTTTGGTGTTTCTTCAATTGTTTTCTTCAATTCATGTTGGTAAGAGAATTTATCAGCTTGCGCTCGAAGTGCACGTACAGCTGGACCCTTACCTGTATTTAGCATACGCATTTGAATATGAGTTTTATCAATATTACGTCCCATTTCTCCGCCTAATGCATCAATTTCACGAACAACAATCCCTTTTGCTGGTCCACCAACAGAAGGGTTACATGGCATGAATGCTACCATATCTAAGTTAATTGTTAACATTAATGTTTTTGAGCCCATTCGTGCTGCCGCAAGACCAGCTTCACATCCTGCATGACCTGCACCGATTACTATGACATCGTATGAACCGGCATTGTATCCCATTGTTTATTCCTCCTAATAATCTCTATCTTTCTAAAACATCACTATATTATTTTCCTAAACAAAATTGAGAGAACAACTGGTCAATTAGGCTTTCATGGACTGTGTCACCAGTAATTTCACCAAGTATTTCCCACGTTCTTGTTAAATCAATTTGCACCATATCAATTGGTACACCATTTTCTATTGCCTCAATTGCATCACCGATTGTTTGTCCCGCTTGTGTTAATAATCCAATATGTCTCGCATTAGAAACATATGTCATATCTGTAGAATCGATTGTTCCTTCAAAGAATAAATCAGCTATTGCCTTTTCGAGTTCATCTATTCCTTGTTCCTCAATTAAGGATGTTGTAATAACACGATTTCCCTCGGCTAACTCTGTAACACGTTCCATATCAATCGCTTGCGGTAAATCAGTTTTATTCACAATAACAATAAAGTCTTTTCCTTGTACCGCATGGAATAGATCTTCATCCTCATTTGTTAAAGCCTCGCTATAGTTGACAACAACTAATACTAAATCTGCTTGGCTCATCATTTCTTTTGAACGCTCCACACCAATTCGTTCAACAACATCTTCTGTCTCACGAATACCGGCTGTATCTATAAGTTTAAGAGGTACGCCACGCACATTAACGTACTCTTCAATAACATCACGAGTTGTTCCTGCAATATCAGTTACAATTGCTTTTTTCTCCTGAACAAGGCTATTTAATAACGATGATTTTCCAACATTAGGCCTACCGATAATTGCTGTAGCAATACCTTCACGTAAGATTTTCCCTTGTTTTGATGTTTCTAATATTTTTTCGATTTCCGAACGAACATGCGTTGCTTTCTCAATTAAAATATTATGTGTCATCTCTTCTACATCATCGTATTCTGGATAATCTATATTTACCTCAACATGAGCTAATGTTTCTAATATTTCTTGACGTAAGCGACCAATTAATTTAGATAATCGCCCTTCCATTTGATTAATTGCTACATTCATCGCACGATCTGTTTTTGCTCGAATCAAATCCATAACAGCTTCTGCTTGTGATAAATCGATACGTCCATTTAAAAAAGCACGTTTTGTAAATTCGCCCGGTTCTGCCAATCGTACTCCTTGCGCTAGAATAAGTTGCAATACTTTATTTACTGAAACAAGTCCGCCATGACAGTTAATTTCCACTATATTTTCACGTGTAAAAGTCCTCGGTGCGCGCATAATAGACACCATAACTTCTTCAATAACTTGATTTGTATCTAAATCAACGATATGACCATAATGAATAGTATGAGAAGAAACCTCTGTTAAATCCTTCCCTTTAAAAATACGGTCAACTTTCTCAACCGCATCATCCCCACTTACTCGAACAATGGCAATTGCACCCTCTCCAAGCGCTGTGGAAATCGCAGCAATTGTATCAAATTCCATGTCCTTTCACCTCACTTGCTTATTTATCTCTATTTCAACATGATTATTTCTTTCACTAAATTATTAGGATACCATAACGAACCTATCTACAAAAGAAGAATAACTCATTTTATTATATCCCCATGTAAAAAACACTAAACTTATTCACAGTGGATAAGTTTAGTGTTTTTTAGTTATCCACATCTATTTTTCGCTCAAAAAAACCGGCACTCATTTGAGCAACCGGTCATTTAGGAGATATTACAACATGCCGATGTGGTTCATTTCCTTCAGAAGTTGTTTTGATACCTTGATGATTTGATAATGCCTGATGAATAATTTTTCGTTCAAAAGATGGCATCGGTTCTAAAATAACTCTTTTTTTCGTATTAGATACTTGTTTCGCTAATCGATAAGAAAGTGATTCTAACGTACTTTTTCTTTTACTACGATAATTTTCAGCATCTAGTGTAATACCGATATACTGCTTCGTGTTACGATTTGCGACAAGTTTTGTTAAATACTGTAAAGAGTTCAATGTATTACCTCTTTTTCCAATTAAAACTCCTACATCATCACCAGAAATTGTAAATTCAATCTCGCGTCCTTTTACAATTTTACTAATTTCAACTTCCACACCCATATTGTGAATAACATTTCTTAAATATTCTTCACATTCCTGAATTGGATCTTTCTTCAATACAACTTCTACTATTGCAGGACGATTCCCAAATAAACCTAAGAACCCTCTTTTACCCTCATCGACAATATTTATATCTACTCGATCTTTTGATGTGTTTAATTGCCTTAAAGCATCCTCTACTGCCAGCTCGACTGTTTGTCCTTTAGCAGTAATTATACTCACTTGCTTGAGCCTCCAGCTTTGTTAGCCTTAATCTCTGGCCCTTTGATAAAGTACATTTGAGCAATACCAAAGATATTACCAACAACCCAGTAAAGTGATAATGCAGCTGGGAAGTTAATTGCAAAGATTAAAATCATAATCGGCATAAGCCAAAGCATCATTGCCATTTGCGGATTTTGACCAGCTGTTCCTGCCATTGCAAGCTTTTGCTGAATAAATGTCGTAATTGCCGCAACAACTGGTAAGATATAGAACGGATCTGCCTGTCCTAAATCAAACCATAAAAATGTATGTTCACTAATTGCTGTTGTTCTCATAATCGCATGATAAAACGCGAATAAAATAGGCATCTGAACAAATATCGGTAAACATCCTGCCAATGGATTTACACCATTCTTTTGATATAACTGCATCATTTCTTGTTGTAGTTTTTGCTGCGTTGCTTGATCTTTAGAACTATATTTCTCTTTTAACTTCACCATTTCTGGTTGTAACGCTTGCATTGCCTTTGTACTCTTCGTTTGTTTAATCATTAATGGTAATAATGCAAAACGAATGATAAGAGTTGTAATAACAATTGCTAAACCGTAATTACTGTTAAATAAGTCGGCAAAATACGTGATTAACTGAGAAAGTGGATATACGAAATATTCATTCCAAATCCCAGTACTTTTCGATGTAATCGGCTGACCCGTTTCACTACAACCGGTGGCAATCGCCATTAATGCAACGACCATGGCTAGTAAACCTAATTTCTTTTTCAAAGCCTACTCCTCCTTGTATCGGTATGTATATAGTGTAATTCATTTCCTTACGCTACTTTTTTATTCTTTTCATACCAGAGCGTTTAAAGACATGAATTAAGCTTTTCTTTACTTCTTCATATGTCATCTCTGCACAAGGCTTCCTTGCTATTATAACAAAATCTTTTCCAGAATCTATCTCATCTTTTAACTCTGTAATAGCCTGACGGACCATGCGCTTAATTCGATTACGAACTACTGCATTTCCTATTTTTTTGCTAACAGAAAGGCCGATGCGAAAGTTTGGCTGTTCTTCTTTATCTAATTGGTATACAACAAACTGACGATTCGCATTTGATTTTCCTTTTTGAAAAACCGCCTGGAATTCATCATTCTTCTTTATACGATGTTTTTTCTTCATATCAATTGACACTCCTGTATTTCATCAGCGGAAATTCACTATTATTAGAAAAAAAGACCACTGAACGATCAGTGGTCTACGCAGATAATACTTTTCTTCCTTTACGACGACGAGCTGCTAGCACTTTACGTCCGTTCGCTGTGCTCATACGGCTGCGGAAACCATGTACTTTGCTGCGCTTACGTTTATTTGGTTGGTAAGTTCTTTTCATTATATGACACCTCCCTGAGGAATATCTGTTAAAGACAGTCCTATAAATTATAGTTAATTAACTAGGAAAATGTCAATGGTTCTAGAAATTTTCATCAAATATTCATTTTGAACCTATTCACATACTTTTTCACAGCATCTATATTTCCTTGTGGATAAATGTTTTTTCACGTTTTTTATATCCACAAACTTTTTCCCCACTTTTACACAGTATATCGTGTTGTGGACAAGTTTATTCCACAAGGTATTGATTTTGTGGATAACTTTCTTAAATTCATTGCTATAGCCACTTTTTTTTGATATTATAGTTGTGTTTTCACTTTGAATAAGTTTTCCACACCTTTATCTTATCCACAATTTGTGTATAACATGTGGACAGTTTTAATCACATGTGGGTAAATAGTTGTCCACATTTGCTTTTTTTGTCGAAAACCCTATCTCATATACAAACGACGTTTTTAGGTTTTAAAATACGTTTCGTATAAATATACATTTTATATTTATTAGGTTGTACATTTGTTGCGCAACCTTATTCTTTTACCATCTTAGTAAAGGAGGGACACCTTTGGAAAATATCTCTGATTTATGGAATAGTGCCTTAAAAGAATTAGAAAAAAAGGTAAGCAAGCCTAGTTATGAAACATGGTTAAAATCAACAACGGCTCATAACTTGAAGAAAGACGTATTAACGATTACAGCTCCAAATGAATTTGCTCGTGACTGGCTAGAATCTCATTACTCAGAACTAATTTCGGAAACACTATACGATTTAACAGGGGCAAAATTAGCAATTCGCTTTATTATTCCCCAAAGTCAATCGGAAGAGGACATTGATCTTCCTCCAGTTAAGCGGAATCCAGCACAAGATGATTCAGCTCATTTACCACAGAGCATGTTAAATCCAAAATATACATTTGATACATTTGTTATCGGCTCTGGTAACCGTTTTGCCCATGCAGCTTCATTAGCTGTAGCCGAGGCGCCAGCTAAAGCGTATAATCCACTCTTTATTTACGGGGGAGTTGGGCTTGGAAAGACGCATTTAATGCACGCAATTGGTCATTATGTAATTGAACATAATCCAAATGCAAAAGTTGTATATTTATCATCAGAAAAATTCACGAATGAATTTATTAACTCTATTCGTGATAATAAAGCTGTTGATTTTCGTAATAAATATCGCAACGTAGATGTTTTATTGATAGATGATATTCAATTTCTTGCTGGAAAAGAACAAACTCAAGAAGAGTTTTTCCATACATTTAATGCATTACACGAAGAAAGTAAACAAATTGTAATTTCTAGTGATCGACCACCAAAAGAAATTCCAACTTTAGAAGATCGTCTTCGTTCTCGCTTTGAATGGGGACTTATTACAGATATTACGCCGCCAGATTTAGAGACACGAATTGCAATTTTACGCAAAAAGGCAAAAGCTGAAGGGCTTGATATACCAAATGAAGTTATGCTTTATATCGCAAATCAAATTGATTCAAATATTCGTGAATTAGAAGGTGCACTTATCCGAGTTGTAGCTTATTCATCTTTAATTAATAAAGATATTAATGCTGATTTAGCAGCTGAAGCACTTAAAGATATTATTCCAAATTCTAAGCCGAAAATTATCTCTATTTATGATATTCAAAAAGCTGTCGGAGACGTTTATCAAGTAAAATTAGAAGATTTTAAAGCGAAAAAACGCACAAAATCAGTTGCGTTTCCTCGCCAAATTGCAATGTATTTATCACGCGAACTTACGGATTCCTCTTTACCAAAAATAGGTGAAGAATTTGGTGGACGTGATCATACAACAGTTATCCATGCCCATGAAAAAATTTCTAAACTACTAAAAACCGATACGCAATTACAAAAGCAAGTTGAAGAAATTAATGGTATTTTAAAGTAGTAGCTGAATAGTGTGAATAACTTACCTTGTTTTACGCACAGTCTATCCACATGTAGATAGACTGTTTTTACATCCTTCAAAGGGGTTATCCACATATCCACAGGCCCTATTACTATTACTACTATTTTTTATCTTTATTAATTAAATAAAATCTTATACTTACCGGAGGTTTTTCTTTATGCGTTTTACAATACAAAAAGACTATCTTGTAAGAGGTGTACAAGATGTAATGAAGGCAGTTTCTTCTCGTACAACAATCCCTATCCTTACGGGAATTAAAGTTGTAGCTACTGAAGAAGGGGTTACATTAACAGGAAGCGATGCTGATATTTCTATTGAATCGTTTATTCCAGTCGAAGAAAATGGAAAAGAAATCGTAGAAATAGCTCAATCAGGAAGCATTGTTTTACAAGCAAAATATTTTAGTGAGATTGTAAAAAAACTACCTAAAGATACTGTCGAAATTTCTGTGGAAAATCATTTTATGACAAAAATAAAATCTGGAAAATCAGAATTTAACTTAAATGGTTTAGATTCTGCAGAATATCCGTTATTACCACAGATTGAAGAACATCATGTATTTAAGATACCAACAGATTTACTTAAGCATATGATCAGACAAACTGTATTTGCAGTTTCTACTTCTGAAACAAGACCAATCTTGACAGGTGTAAACTGGAAGGTATATAACAGCGAGTTAACTTGTATTGCAACAGATAGTCATAGACTAGCACTTCGAAAAGCGAAAATCGAAGGACATAATATTGCAGATGAATTTCAAGCTAATGTTGTTATCCCAGGTAAGAGCTTAAATGAATTAAGTAAGATTCTAGATGAGTCTGAAGAAATGGTGGATATCGTTATTACGGAGTATCAAGTATTATTCCGTACAAAACATTTATTATTCTTCTCAAGATTGTTAGAAGGAAATTATCCAGATACAACACGTTTAATTCCAGCAGAGAGTAAAACGGATATTTTTGTGAATACAAAAGAATTCCTACAAGCGATTGATCGTGCTTCACTATTAGCGAGAGATGGTCGCAATAACGTTGTCAAATTATCAACTTTAGAGCAAGAAATGCTAGAGATTTCTTCGAATTCACCAGAAATCGGAAAAGTTGTCGAAGAAGTACAATGTGAAAAAGTGGATGGAGAAGAGTTAAAAATATCTTTTAGTGCAAAATATATGATGGATGCATTGAAAGCCTTGGATAGTACAGAGATTAAAGTTAGTTTTACTGGGGCGATGAGACCGTTCTTAATTCGTACAGTAAATGATGATTCAATTATTCAATTAATTTTACCAGTTCGTACTTACTAGGTAAGGAATAAGGGTTGCTAGTTTAAAGATGCTAGTGGCCCTTATTTGATTTTTGGGTATTACTTTCCTAATGTTAGTTTATTTAGTACAATGAAAGAATGAACACTTTCAGAAAGTGAGCGATTTTATGAAACATATTAAAATTTCAACAGAGTATATTACACTAGGACAATTTTTAAAGTTAGCTGATGTAATTGATACAGGTGGCGCTGTAAAATGGTTTTTACAAGAATATGAAGTGTACGTGAACAACGAACTTGAAAATAGAAGAGGTCGCAAACTATATGCGAATGATGTTATTGAAATTCCAGGAAGCGGAACTTTCCAAGTTCAGGCATAAAGGGGGAGCCCTTTGTTTATTTCAGAAATACAATTAAAAAACTATCGCAATTATGAAAAATTAGAGCTTTCCTTTGAAGATAAGGTAAATGTAATTATCGGCGAAAATGCACAAGGGAAAACAAACTTGATGGAAGCTATTTATGTTTTAGCGATGGCGAAATCTCATAGAACCTCTAATGATCGCGAACTTATCCGCTGGGATGAAGAGTTTGGTCAAATAAAAGGGAAATTACAAAAAAGAAACAGTTCTTTGTCTTTGGAATTAAATATTTCGAAAAAAGGTAAAAAGGCAAAATTAAATCAACTTGAACAACAAAAGTTAAGTCAATATATTGGCGTGATGAACGTTGTCATGTTTGCCCCAGAAGATTTAAATCTTGTAAAAGGAAGCCCTCAAGTAAGAAGACGCTTTTTAGATATGGAATTAGGACAAATAGCTCCTGTATATTTGTATGAATTAAGTCAATATCAAAAGGTGCTCACGCAACGAAATCACTTGTTGAAAAAAATGCAAGGGAATAGTAAGAATGAGGAAACGATGTTGGATGTATTTACCCTTCAACTAATTGAGCATGGTGCAAAAATACTGCAAAAACGTTTTGAATTTTTGCATTTGCTACAGGAATGGGCAGCTCCAATTCATCGCGGTATAAGCCGTGGATTAGAAGAGTTAGAAATTGTCTATAAACCAAGTGTAGATGTATCAGAATCAATGGATTTGTCGAAAATAAAAGAAGTATACTATGAAAGTTTTCAATCTGTGAAACAACGTGAAATTTTCCGTGGTACGACTTTAATTGGTCCTCATCGTGATGATTTACAATTCTTCGTTAATAGTAAAAATGTTCAAGTCTTTGGTTCGCAAGGACAACAACGAACGACCGCACTATCCCTAAAATTAGCTGAAATTGAATTAATTTATTCAGAGGTTAAAGAATATCCAATCCTTTTACTGGATGATGTTTTATCAGAATTAGACGATTATCGTCAATCACATCTGTTAAATACAATTCAAGGAAAGGTGCAAACATTTGTTACAACGACGAGTGTCGACGGAATTGAACACGAAACATTAAAAGATGCGAAAACAATTCATGTAACGAACGGCACGGTAGATTGTGAAATAGATAGGGCATAAACCCCTGTTTAAATGGAAAAGTAGGTGATCTTTGTGTCAATGGAACAAAAACAAATGCAAGAAAATGCATATGATGAAAGTCAGATACAGGTACTTGAAGGACTAGAGGCAGTTCGGAAACGTCCGGGTATGTATATTGGATCTACGAGTGGGAAGGGACTTCACCACCTTGTATGGGAGATTGTCGATAATAGTATCGATGAAGCGTTAGCAGGATATTGCGATGAAATTAACGTTAGTATCGAAGAAGATAATAGTATTCTTGTAACGGATAATGGACGTGGTATTCCAGTTGGTATACAAGAAAAAATGGGACGTCCTGCAGTAGAGGTTATTATGACTGTCCTCCACGCTGGTGGTAAATTTGGCGGTGGCGGTTATAAAGTTTCTGGTGGTTTGCACGGTGTTGGTGCATCTGTTGTAAATGCCTTATCAACAGAATTAGAAGTATTTGTACATCGTGATGGCAAAATCCATTACCAAAAATACGAAAGAGGTATTCCGGTTGCAGATTTAAAAGTCATCGGTGATACAGATAAGACTGGAACAATAACTCGCTTTAAACCGGATCCAGAAATTTTTAAAGAGACGACAGAATATGAATTCGATACGCTAGCGACTCGTATGCGTGAGTTGGCGTTTTTAAATCGTAATATTAAATTAACAATTGAAGATAAACGTGAACATAAGCAAAAGAAAGAGTTCCACTATGAAGGTGGAATTAAATCATATGTTGAACATTTAAATCGTTCAAAACAACCAATTCATGAAGAGCCTGTATATGTAGAAGGTTCAAAAGATGGTATTCAAGTTGAAGTTGCGCTTCAATATAACGAAGGATATACAAATCATATTTACTCATTTACAAATAATATTCATACGTATGAAGGTGGTACACATGAGGTAGGATTTAAAACTGCCTTAACACGTGTGATTAACGATTATGGTCGTAAAAATAACATTTTAAAAGATGCGGATAGTAATTTGACTGGTGAAGATGTTCGTGAAGGTTTAACAGCAATCGTGTCAATTAAACATCCAAATCCACAATTTGAAGGGCAAACGAAGACGAAACTTGGAAATAGTGAAGCGAGAACGATTACGGAGTCAGTATTCTCTGAGGCTTTTGAAAAATTCTTACTGGAAAATCCCAATGTTGCACGTAAGGTTGTAGATAAAGGGACGATGGCAGCACGTGCGCGTGTAGCAGCTAAAAAGGCTCGTGAGCTAACTCGCCGAAAGAGTGCTTTAGAAGTTTCAAGTTTACCAGGGAAATTGGCAGATTGTTCTTCTAAAGATCCAGCAATTAGTGAAATTTATATCGTAGAGGGTGACTCTGCGGGTGGATCTGCAAAACAAGGACGCGATCGTCATTTTCAAGCAATTTTACCGCTGAAGGGTAAAATTATTAATGTTGAAAAGGCACGCTTAGATAAGATTTTATCAAATGATGAAGTTCGTACAATTATTACGGCGATTGGTACAAATATTGGTGGGGACTTCGATATCGAAAAAGCACGCTATCATAAAGTTATTATTATGACCGATGCTGATGTTGATGGTGCGCATATTCGTACCCTATTATTAACGTTCTTCTATCGTTATATGCGTCAAATAATTGAGTGTGGATATATATATATCGCACAGCCACCTTTGTTTAAAGTGCAACAAGGTAAAAAAATTCAATATGCTTATAATGATAAAGAACTTGAAAAAATATTAGCTGAGTTACCAGCCCAGCCGAAACCAGGAATTCAACGTTATAAAGGTCTTGGAGAGATGAATCCAACTCAGCTATGGGAGACGACAATGGATCCAGAAGTACGTTCGTTACTTCAAGTTTCCCTTCAAGATGCAATAGAAGCAGATGAAACATTTGAAATTTTAATGGGTGATAAAGTGGAACCGCGTCGTAACTTTATCCAAGAGAATGCAAAATACGTGAAAAACCTTGATATTTAAATGAGTAATGACAGGAATCTAAGTATTCCTGTCTTCTACATATAAATCAATGTATGTGTAACGGAAATGTAAGAGGAGGTGCTCGTTGATGTCAGACAATCAACAACAAGCACGAATTCGAGAAATTAATATTAGTCATGAAATGCGTACCTCATTTTTAGATTACGCAATGAGTGTTATCGTATCTCGTGCATTACCAGATGTTCGTGATGGATTAAAACCTGTGCATCGTAGGGTTTTATATGCGATGAATGATTTAGGAATTACAGCTGATAAAGCGTATAAAAAATCAGCACGTATTGTCGGTGAAGTAATCGGTAAGTATCACCCTCATGGAGATTCAGCCGTTTATGAAACAATGGTACGTATGGCGCAAGATTTCAGTCAACGTTATATGCTTGTAGATGGGCATGGTAACTTCGGTTCTGTAGATGGAGATTCAGCAGCGGCAATGCGTTATACAGAGGCAAGAATGTCTAAGATTTCTATGGAATTAATACGTGATATTTCAAAAAATACAATTGATTACCAAGATAACTACGATGGTTCGGAAAGAGAGCCGATTGTATTACCAGCGCGTTTCCCTAATTTATTAGTAAACGGTACGACAGGTATTGCAGTTGGTATGGCAACAAATATTCCGCCGCATCAACTTGGCGAAGTAATTGATGGTGTGTTGGCATTAAGCCATAATCCAGATATCACTATCGCGGAATTAATGGAATATATTCCTGGACCAGACTTCCCGACATCAGGTTTAATCTTAGGGCGAAGTGGCATCCGTAGAGCTTATGAAACAGGACGAGGTTCTATTATGCTTCGTGCCAAAGTTGAAATTGAAGAGAAATCAAATGGTAAACAATCTATTATCGTAACGGAACTACCTTATCAAGTTAATAAGGCACGATTAATTGAAAAAATCGCAGAATTAGTTCGCGATAAGAAAATTGAAGGTATTACAGATTTACGTGATGAATCAGACCGAAATGGTATGCGTATTGTCATGGAAGTACGTCGTGACGCTAATGCAAACGTACTATTAAACAATCTATATAAACATACAGCACTTCAAACAAGTTTCGGTATTAATATGTTGTCTCTTGTAAATGGAGAGCCTCAAGTACTAAACTTAAAACAAAACTTATATCATTATTTGGAACACCAGAAGGTAGTAATCCGTAGACGTACTGCTTATGAATTAGAAAAAGCAGAGGCACGTGCCCATATTTTAGAAGGATTACGAATTGCTTTAGATCATCTTGATGAAGTTATTACGTTAATTCGTAGTTCAAAAACGGCTGATATTGCAAAGCAAGGCTTAATGGAACGTTTCGGTTTAAGTGAGAAACAAGCGCAAGCGATTTTAGATATGCGTCTGCAACGCTTAACTGGATTAGAACGTGAAAAAATCGAGCAAGAATATCAAGACTTAATGAAATTAATTGCTGAATTAAAAGCGATTTTAGCAGATGAAGAGAAAGTTCTTGAGATTATTCGTGAAGAATTAACAGAAGTAAAAGAGCGTTTCAATGATAAGAGACGAACAGAAATTACAATTGGCGGTATGGAATTTATTGAAGATGAAGATTTAATTCCTGAGCAAAACATTGCGATTACGTTAACTCATAACGGTTATATTAAGAGGTTACCAGCTTCTACGTACAAAACACAGAACCGTGGGGGACGTGGTGTACAAGGAATGGGTACGAATGATGATGACTTTGTTGAACACTTATTAACAACGTCTACTCATGATCATATTTTATTCTTTACAAACAAGGGTAAAGTATACCGTACGAAAGGATATGAAATCCCAGAGTATAGTCGTACTGCAAAAGGGCTACCAATTATTAACCTATTAGGGGTAGATAAGGGTGAGTGGATCAATGCCATTATTCCAATTCGTGAATTTGGTGACGACCAGTTCTTATTCTTTACAACGAAACAAGGTATTTCTAAGAGAACGCCACTTTCATCATTTGCAAATATACGTACAAACGGTTTAATTGCAATTTCGCTTCGTGAAGAAGATGAAGTGATTTCTGTACGTTTAACATCTGGCGATAAAGATATTATCGTAGGGACAAGCAACGGTATGTTAATTCGCTTCAATGAACAAGATGTACGTTCTATGGGCCGTAATGCAGCTGGTGTAAAAGCTATTACATTAGGCGAAGAGGACCAAGTAGTAGGTATGGAAATTGTTGAAGAAGATACGAATGTTTTAATTGTAACGAAAAACGGGTATGGTAAGCGTACTCCAGTTGAAGAGTATCGACTACAAAGCCGTGGTGGTAAAGGTCTTAAGACTTGTAACATTACAGATAAAAACGGTAAGTTAGTAGCGGTTAAGTCTGTAACAGGTGAAGAAGACATCATGCTAATTACAGCCGCAGGCGTTATTATTCGTATGCCAGTTGATCAAATCTCTCAAATGGGACGTAATACACAAGGTGTTCGTCTAATTCGTTTAGAGGATGAGCAAGAGGTAGCGACAGTAGCAAAAGCACAGAAAGATGAAGAAGAAGAATCTAATGAAGAGGTTTCTTCTGAAGAATAAGAGGGGGATTTTCCCCCTCTTATTTTTTTATAATAATACTTGCATAGTAATAGAAAAGTCTATATAATAGGCAGAGTCAGCAAATGAGAGATACAAATTATCTTGAAAAACTTGTTGACTTTTATAATATACTATGATATATTATAAAAGTCGCTGAAACGCGATATTGAACTTTGAAAACTAAACGAAACAAACAACGTGAAACGTCAATTTTTATTTTTAGATGCTAGACAAACTAACTTTATTGGAGAGTTTGATCCTGGCTCAGGATGAACGCTGGCGGCGTGCCTAATACATGCAAGTCGAGCGAATGGATTGAGAGCTTGCTCTCAAGAAGTTAGCGGCGGACGGGTGAGTAACACGTGGGTAACCTACCCATAAGACTGGGATAACTCCGGGAAACCGGGGCTAATACCGGATAACATTTTGAACCGCATGGTTCGAAATTGAAAGGCGGCTTCGGCTGTCACTTATGGATGGACCCGCGTCGCATTAGCTAGTTGGTGAGGTAACGGCTCACCAAGGCAA
>NZ_FOST01000040.1:0-3178 GCF_900114335.1 Bacillus sp. 5mfcol3.1
TCTGGCTCGTACCAGCGTAGGGAAGTTAACGGCTTTACATAATGATGTCTTTATGAGCCAGGTCCTTATTTTTTTATGGACCTGGCTCTTTTTATGGAAGATGCGCAAATTGGGAATACCGACAGTAGTGGATAGGGTTGTTCAACAAGCAATCAGTCAAGTGCTTGGTTCAATATTTGAAAAACAATTTAGCGAATCTAGTTACGGCTTTAGACAAGGGCTCTTTTATGTTTGTATTTCGGAACTTCATCATATTTCTCTAAATAATAAGCACGGTAAGTAGCTTCACGAAGTTGTACAGAGTTGGCAGCTTCAACCATGTAATAACGAAGATACTGGTTTCCCGTTCGTGTCATGGGTGTTCGTTCCGATTCAAAGTTTCCAGATTGCGATTTTTTCCAGTAAAGACCGGTGTATTTGGCCAATTGTGCTTCGTTCTCAAAGCGTTCAATTTGTCCAACTTCCGCAATGATTCCCGCGGCGTATACGACTCCAATGCCTGGAACACTTGTTAAATATCTCGCTTCTGGAATGGCTTCGAAAAAAGCAGTAATGCTTTTTTCTATTTCTTTGATTTGTTTTTTCAATGTTTGAATCAATCGTGCATAAGTGGCTAATACAACGTCCACAGAGTCTTGAACGACCTTACCTAGTCGGTAGGATTCACGTATGGCTTTCTTGATGGTTTTCGCTAAATCTTCCGGGTCGCTAAAGCGTCCTTTCCCCTTTTTCTGAAGAAGAGTAGCGAGTGCTTCTAGATCCATTTCTGCGATTTCATCCAACGAAAGGGAATCTGAGAGTATTTCCATCATCGTCGCACCAAAAACAGAGGTATTTAACTCTTTCGATAACGTATTACATTTGTAGTAAAGGTTCTTCAGAAAGTGTTGCTTACATTCTGTTTGCTGGTGAACGAGTTGATATCTAGATCGTGTTAAACGTTGAAGGGCAACGTATTTTTCCTCCTTGATAAGAAACTTATTATACCGTCCGATTCGTAAAAAATCGGCAATACGGAAAGCATCTATTTTATCGGTCTTATCTTCTTCAAAGAGTTTTTTATACCGATGGATGGCTTTTGGATTTTGTACGACCACTTCCACGTCTAAAGCCCTCAAATCCTTATCTTCCGTTAGGAACATGGAAGGATGGAAACTATAGACGGAAGTAGATTCCATGCCAATGACAATTTTTTTATAGTTGTACAACTGGTGAAAATGGAGAACATCCTCCTTAATGGCGTTGGCACCATTCACATCGTTTGAAAGACAAATTTCTTTCAAAACAGTGTCATGACTGTCAAGAAAACATACATCAAGTTTTTCAGAGCTTACATCAATAGCTACGAATAATCTCAAAGAAAGGACCTCCTTTCTTTGAATAGTATTTGGAATGAGCTTGGATACTGTGGGATCTTCCTAGAGTCCAAAACATAGCCACAACCTCGCGTATGAGTATTCAATGATTGCCTTCATCTAAGCTGCCCTCCCACCACTATGAGAGGTAAGTGAAGGAAACCGATACAGCTTGTGCGTATGCAGTGCATTTTGGTCTGGGTCACAGTCTTTTAACGTGGTCGAACTACAGGAGGAGTAAGCATATTCCCGATGGGTCCATTTCTGCACTTCCATTATCTGGAGAAATCCCCCAGTATCCAAGACTAAATTTTACCCATACATCATTTTTTTGATGTAGCTCTTGAAGATAAAAACTATTTAATTTTCAAGGAACAGTTATTAACTTAAAACTTATTATACGAGGAGGGTGTATCATGAAAAAAATATGCTTTGTATTAATTGTCGACGCTGGTATAAATTATGGTTCAATATTTTCTCTACCATTTTTAAGGAATCAGAATGATTTGAAGGAATATTTTTCTGAGTATTATGATGTTTCAATTAATTATATCAGGGATAAAAACTCAGTTGACTATTTGGTAGTTCCCAAACCGTGTCCAGCTTTTGATAATGAAAATAATCTTCCAATAATTGAAGTACCAGCAATCTTATTTATGGAAAAGAATTTTGAAAAAATAAAGACTTATATAGACAATTATTTTTCTAATAACTCATAAAGAAAATAAAAGTACAGTAAAAAGAAGTCCGATAAAAAACGAGTGGTGTAGAATATTTCTATTAATCATTCGTTTTTTATTATATTTACATATATTTTTTAAAAGAGGATTATAGACGTTTTGAAAAAAATTAATTATAACAAGAACAGTGTTCGTGCTACTATCTACGGTTATTTTTTGTACTAAGTACCCCTTTAACTAACAAGACAACAAAAAATAATTAACGTATTAAGGAAAAATGTTACAATAAATGTAAGAGTTTTTTCTTTGAGTTTTAGCTCTGAATAATAAAGGTAGTTAAATCACTAAATGGAGGAGCAGGTCAATTTTGTTCCTTGTATAGTAAATTGTTACCTATCTCTATTGCAGGTTGTATGGCAGGTAGCAGTTGTAGCGAAATGCAGTAGAGACAAAGGCTCTTTGTCAAACGGGACTGATGAATGTATTTGGCAAGTAAAAAATGGTTCTTTCCGGAGTTGGTTGAAAAGTCTCATTCTCTCCAAAAGTAGAATCTTTGTCCGCAATGTGGAGAATTTGCATCGACCATACATGATTCTTTTAATAAGCTTTAACTTGTTTATGCTCCCTTCGGCAAGACCATTATTATTCTCATAAGTTACCGCATTTCTGACAGCTTCAATATCCCCGGCTAATCCATTCGTAAAGCTCTTAAACTCTTGTATATTAGTATTCTTCATTTTCTCAATACAATGGTCGAAATTCTCAACACTCTTTGTGGTGAAGATGTTTTTAAACTCCCATGTTAAGTCATAAACTATTTTTACAATAGGGTGTTCTTCGTAATTATTGTTGGTATTATGACGTATGTTCAAGCATATTATTTAACGTGGATGATTCCATAAAGAGAAAAAGAAATAACCTTTGCATTTTTCAGATTATCGTGTATGATGGGAAAGTATTGAAAATTAAATCAGTGATAAACTAGGGGTGCCTAACGTATGCGTAGGCTGAGAGAGAAGCGCGTGAACTTCTTAACCCTTTGGACCTGATCTGGCTCGTACCAGCGTAGGGAAGTTAACGGCTTTACATAATGATGTCTTTATGAGCCAGGTCCTTATTTTTTTATGGACCTGGCTCTTTTTA
>NZ_FOST01000025.1:0-12822 GCF_900114335.1 Bacillus sp. 5mfcol3.1
ATTCTATGTTTCACGTTTGAAATTAAATAATAGAGTATATGTAAAAAATGAATCTCCAGAATTCTTTCGGAATGGGACAGTAAAAAAGCAATCTTTATATGTTTTGCTTAACCTTGAAGATATTATGCATCAGATAAAACCAGGAGATACTTATGAAATTCAGAATGCCTATATTGGGCAACAAAAATTACCCTCACGAGTTGTAATATATAGACTCACATCAACTCAAATTCATAAACGTAGGAAACAACAAACTTATGTTGAGAAGAAAAAAGGAGTTACATACTCTGAAAAAGTAAACGTTTAACAGAAATCAATGTTTATATTACCAACATCCCATGGGAAATTGTTCCGATGGAACATATTCACGATATCTACTCGCTACGTTGGCAAATAGAGATTGTATTTAAAATATGGAAATCTCTTTTTGGTATCAATCGTTGTCATAATGTTAAGCGGGAACGTCTAGAATGTCATCTTTATGGCCAATTAATCGCTATTTTTCTTTGTTCTTCAACTATGTTCAAAATGAGACAACTGCTACTACAAAAAAAGAAAAAAGAATTAAGTGAATATAAAGCTATTTACATGATTCAAGATCATCTGTATTTGGCATATGAAGCTCTACAAAAAAGTACTCAAGAAATAACAAAGGTTTTTCTCCATCTTTTTAATCTCTTACAAAAAAACGGACGGAAATCCCACCGGTATGAGAAGAAGACAGTCTTTGATATTCTGGGCATTGTATATGAGTATAGTGGTTTGAGAAGACAAAAGAAAGCTGCATAATTTTTTGAAAATAATGCCTATCTAGGTTTATTTGGCATGCACATTTTTAAGAGTGTACCTCTACTTTAAGAATTTTTTAGTCCTAATGAACGAAAGTTCATTTTGCCTATGTTCTTAAGTTGATGGGCATGTATGGTGACCCCTGATAGGAAAATAAACAATATAATTTAGGGTATTTATTTTTTGTAGTTCGTAACCCTCGATTTAACATCTTTTTAGCATCATTAATTTTTTCCTTATAAAAAATGAAATCATAGTATCATATAACTTTTCTAATTCAAGTATTTCTAAATCTACTGTTAGTGTATTGTTTTTGATTTCTTCTAATCTCTTATATAACAATTTTTTGATATTCCAACTTGGAACAAGTTTATTATTTTCAATTTTACTTAAATAAGATACCGTACATATGTTCTAACACCGAATTTCTTGTTTTATTCCATGTTTTAATCGTTCATTAAAAAAGAATTTTCCTATATTTTCATTCGAAACCGTATCATTCTTAATTTCAGGATTAGACTTAAATTCCTCTATTCGCTCTAAAAGTAATTGTTTTACTTAGGGTTTGCTTCTACTTTATTATTTTCTATAAAATTTAAATGGGATACTGGACATATTCCTTTACATAGCTCTTTTTGAGTTAGGTTATATGTCTTTCTAAATTCACGAATTTCTTTACCGATTGTATTCATTATTATGCTCTCCCTAGAATCTCTTATAATGAAGGATATTCCTTTTTTCAGAAAAATTCAAATAAAAAACACCCAAATTAAAGCCTCAATTGAAATAAGTAATATTGAGTTTTGAGAATCCCTTAGCGTATAAAAGGTTAAAATGTGCTTGCTACCCCAAGAAGTTATAAGTTCAATAGTTTAAAGTTATAGAGCATTTCCTTGTAGTGAGGAATGCTTTTTTTCTTTATTTAAAATTAAAATAGGTAATTTTAAATAATAATAATATAATAAAAAACAATAATAATTTATTGTTAAACAATAAATTACATGATATAATCACGTTGTCATTAAATAATTGAGGTGTTTAAAATGAATGGTAAACGAGGTTCAACCACTTTCTTAAAGGTAATTATTTTTCTGGCTGGAATTGCAGTGCTTACTTTGTGTATTTATTGGATGCCTGTGTTAACCATTAGAGATGTAAAAGCACATCCAGGTGGGGATTACTCGCTATATCCCCTTTTAGTATGTGCGTATGGAATCTGTATTACATTTTCTTTTACGCTGTATCAAGTATATAAACTATTAACCTATATCGAAAGGAACAACGCTTTCTCCGAGTTATCTCTTGAATCTTTGAAGGTTATAAAAAGATGTGCTTTTACAGCCATTTTCTTCATTGTGTTAATGATAATAACCTTAAAGGTGATTTCTAAAATCACAGGAGACGACCCAGCAGGTCCTATATCACTAAGTCTAATGGGTATTTTAGCAACAAGTATCATCGTAGCCATTGTGGACGCACTGCAAAAGCCAATAAAAAACATCCTAGAATTAAAACCAAAAAATGATTAACGTTTCGGTAAAATTTAATTAACTTAATTAATGAGGTACTTTTTATGAAAACAAGAGGCGAAAATAATGACCAATCCGATTGGTATGATACCTGAAGGATCAACTCTTTCCGCCATGAGATAGTAGAGTGGCATACCTAGCAGGTACAAGGTACTGATCGTGATGGCACAGTATTTTATACTCTTTAAGGGGTATGTGTTTTAAAAAAGAAAAAGATAAAAATATATGGAATTCATATTTATTAAACCTTGTTTTAAAAAAATAAAAACATTAAATACATTAGGATATATATTTTGTTATTTCCTGTTGCAGAATCCTTAAGCTATTAAGGATTCCTTTTTTTGTATCTAAAATCCACAAATAAAAAGATAAGATCCGGGAACAGGATCTTATCTTCAGCACAAGGAGTAAACAAAAGGATAACCATCATATTTTTATTATAATTTACTTTTTGTTAATTTTGAATATTAAAACCATAATTAACAAGTATATCTATATTGAGAAATTTATTGGGAAATTTGTTATAAATGACTCAAAACTCCAATGTAAAATTTTAGCCATTTGTTTACTTTCAAATTCACTTGAGGTACACATTTTCTTGTTTCAAAAAACTCATGTTTACAAAGGTATACCTTTAAGGACGAAACTTTAATCCTTATGAAATCAAGGTTTATCACGTTTATAAACGTGTAATGAAATATTTATAAACGTTTATTAAGTGCCAAAGACCTTTATAAATCTCTTAGCGTACAATTTTCTTAAAATGATATGGTGACCCCTATTAGCGGTTTATTTTATCAAACTTTAATTAAAGGGAAATAAAAATACAAATGAAAGTAAACTTTTAAATAGAAGCTTACATTGAAATATCATTGAAAATACAACAATGTAATCTAACTAAAGACTCTATACACTACAAATTCTATTTCTTTAAATAAATAAATCAAATATAATAATAATAATTACATATGAATTTTAATTCAAAGATTGAGGTGGACATTAATGCAAAGTTTAAAATTATTGAAATTTAACATATGTATCTTTGGAATATTATTTATTACTTATAGCATTGGATTTTTTTCAGAATTTATAACAGAACATACCTTTAACTGGTTTAAAGGTATAGCTGCAATGGGATTTTTATTTGTTTTAATAATGAATTCATTAGATCTTAAAGATAAAAATTATAAAACTACATAATTAATACTAGCTTAAAAAACACTTGCAAAACGTTAAAAAGTTTTTTTATTCATAACAAAATTTATTAGATCGGAGGGGTTTCATGTGGATTTTATGGTTTGTTATTGCTCTAATTCCTGTTCCATTTCTTTTTCATTTTTATGAATATGGACAACGAGTAATTCAAGGTAAAGAAGCTCCCTTTTTGGGAATAGGTCTAATCTTATTTATTATCATTAATGGATTTTTATCCAAAGGAATAAAGATACGTTATATATTTCTAGTAAATATTATTACTGGAGTATTATCACTATTACTAGCTTCAAACTTTATTCCTGACGATGGCTCTTGGTTTAAACCAGTAGGGAGAACTGGTGCAGTTATATTTATTTCAATCATTTACACAATAGGCCAACTATTAATAAGAATAATTTCAAAATGTATTTTCCAAAAAAATGATTAAAAAACATATTCGTATTCAATAATAGAGACTTAAGTTGAAGGCCTCACGACACACGTCCATCAACTTAAGAATTTTCATACCCCCAAGTAGAAAAAAACGTTATTCTTTCTTAACAAGCTAGATGAGAAAGGATGACGTTTTTTATGAATCTCTCGATTCAAGATAAATTACAACGATATATCACACCTGTATTTTTAGAAGAACTGGCAAGAGACATCGGATTTATAAAACGAAAACGTAAGTTTTCTGGCTCAGATTTAGCTACGATTTGTATTTGGATTAGTCAACGAGTAGCAAGCGATCCCTTAGTCCGATTATGTAGTAGACTTCATGCAACCACCGATACTCTCCTTAGACCGGAGGGCTTAAATAAGCGTTTTAACACAAAAGCGGTGTTATGTTTAAAACATATCTTTTCTTTATTGTTACAGCAAAAAATCTGTGAGCTAACGTACATTTCTAACCAACTTTCCGCTCATTTTAAACGCATTCGCATCATGGATGCCACCATGTTTCAAGTGCCTAATACTTTGGAACATATATATCCTGGTTCAGGTGGTTGTGCGCAAACAGCCGGAATTAAGATTCAATTAGAATATGATTTACATAGCGGTCAATTTCTCAATTTCCAAGTCGGACCAGGAAAAAATAATGACAAGACCTTCGAAACAGAGTGCTTAGATACCTTACGACCAGGCGATTTATGTATTCGTGATTTAGGCTATTTTTCATTGGAAGACTTAGATCAAATGGATCAACGTGGTGTGTGCTATATATCACGACTTAAGTTAAACCATACCGTCTATACGAAAAATCCATTTCCGGAATACTTTCGAAATGGGACAATCAAAAAACAGTCACAGTATATACAAGTTGATTTAGAGAACATTATGCACACGTTAACGCCAGGACAAACGTATGAAATAAAAGAGGCGTATATTGGCAAGAACCAAAGATTATTTACAAGAGTAATTATCTACCGATTAACAGAGAAACAAATAATGGAACGTAGAAAAAAACAAAGCTATACCGAAAGTAAAAAGGGGCTTACATTTTCAGAAAAGAGTAAACGATTAACGGGTATCAACATATACGTTACGAATACGCCTTGGGAAGTGGTTCCGATGGAACAAATCCATGATTTTTACTCCCTCCGCTGGCAGATCGAAATCATATTTAAAACGTGGAAATCTCTATTTCAAATTCATCATTGGCAAACTATCAAACAAGAACGATTAGAATTTCATATGTATGGAAAACTCATTGCCATTTTTATCTGCTCTTCCATGATGTTTAAGATGCACCAACTTCTGTTACGAAAGCACAAAAGAGAACTAAGTGAATATAAAGCAATTGGAATGATCCAAGATCATCTATCTCTGTTCTATCAAGCGATACAGAAAAACACCCAAGAAATAGCAAAGATTTTACTCCGTCTGTTTACCCTACTAAAGAAAAATGGACGAAAATCTCATCGATATGAGAAGAAAACTATCTTTGATATTATGGGTGTTATCTATGAGTATAGTGGATATAGAAGTCAAAAGAAAGCTGCATAAGTGAAAAAATGAAATCCTTTAGGGTTTATTTTGTATGCTCATTTTTAAGCGGATTATACTGTTTAAAAGTTTGTTCATTTCAATTAATGAAAAACCGTGGAGTTTCTATCTTTAAGTTGATGGGCATGTATGGTGACCCCTGATTTGAAAAAAGCGATTAAAGGACGCACACGTCCAATGGATATATATGATACATGTGTTTGTAACAGTGGAAAGAAATATAAGTTCTGTTGTATGAGCAAAGAAATAGAGTTAGGTATCTTCTTTTCCTTAGCTTGATGGCGATGTTGCCGTGCCCCTTTTAAAGACTTGTTCTTGCATGTGCTTTCCCGTATCGCTTTAATATTTGATTATTTTTAACTTCTAGTACATTATGACCTACAATTGATTGATCATGAGTAACCATAAATACTATCTTTATTTTAGCAATTTCATTAAAAATCTTCATTACATTTTGTGTATTAATAGAATCTAGAGATGATGTTACTTCATCGCAAATATATACATCTGCATTTCTTAATAAAGCCCTTGCTATACATATTCTTTGTTTTTGGCCTTCTGATAAAGAAATTCCATCAAAACCTAAACGAGTTTCAAATTTATTTGGTAAAGACTCAATGAATTCAAGTAAATTTACCGTTTTACAAACTTCAATAAGATTTGATTCCTCAGAGTCATTATATAAAAGTAAGTTTTCTTTTATACTCATAGAAAATACAGTTGATTCCTGTGTAATATAGGCTATTTTTTTACGAAGTATCTCGTTTGGAATGTTCTTCTGATTCACATTATTAAAAAGAATATCTCCTTTGTAATCAGAGTAAACGCCTGTAATTAAGTTTAAAAGAGTAGATTTACCTCCCCCACTGGAACCAATTATAAAATATATACCAGGGCTTGAAATAGTTAAATTAATATTTTCTAAAGCATTATTGGGACTACCATCATATAGATATTCAACGTTAATTAAAGATAGGTTATTAATGCGGTCTAATGCAATACTTCCATCATCTTTGAGTTCACTATCTTTTACTCTTAACACATTTTCTATCCTATTGATTGAAACAATTATCTCTTGTAGTTCGGCATTTATTTTCGATAGATTATTCAATGAAGTTGATAAATTACTTGAATAGCTATTGAACGAAACAAGATTTCCAATTGTTATTACACCTTTTCTTATCTGATATACCCCAGTTAGAACCATAACGAGATATCCTATTAAATTCATTATTTGCGCTAAAATAATACCACTTGTATTAATATACCCCTTAGATTCACTGGCTTTATAAACATCCGTAACGGTTTTCTTGTAGTATGATAAAAATCTATTAGTTGCATTGTAAATTTTTATTGTTTTAAATCCTTTAAATATTTCTTGAGTGAAAGCTAAATAATAATCGATTTTATTTTTTATTAGACTTTCTTTTTGGCGAATTTTTTTACCAAAAACCTTAAAAATAATTGAATTTATTGGAAATGTAACGATAGAAATAATGGTTAACGTTAAGCTTATTCTAATCATGATTAATGCAACGATAGGTATTGAAATAACATTTATAAATAAAGATATTTTTTGTGTGAATAAAAGAGAAAATGATCTTACATCATTTTCAAGAATATTAATAAACATCCCTTGATTAGATTTAGAGTAAGTTTTGAAATCTAGATATAAAACAGAGGACATAATTTTCTTTTTAAGTTCACTTTCAACTGAGGTAGCTATTTTCACCTGAATAATACCCTGAATAAACGTTAATATAATTGAAACTAAACCTATAATACCTATCCAGATAATAATGATAAAAGTATTATTCCAGTAACTTTTACTCATATTATCAATTAATGCCCCAAAAAATAATGGCTGGATTGTATTTATTATCATTATTAATAGCATTAATAATGAACAAATAATAATTTTCACCCTATTACCTTTACTATATGGATAAACTATTCTAAGGAATTCTTTTAATTGTTTCATTATGATTTACCCCACAATTATTAATAATAACTATTTCATTTCCCAAGAACAATCAATCTCGCCTGTAAAATCACCTGAAAACTGGATTTTATATGTACCTTTTTTGTTTATTTTCACCTTTTTAGTGAAATCTTTTTCTTCATTATTAATAATTGAACTACCATCTGGATTTATTAACGAAAATCGTACTTGCCCTTTTTTTGTATTTTTATTTACATGAATATTTAAATAGCCACTCTCATGTAAATCAACTTTATAATAACGATAACCACTAAATTCTTTTAAGCTAACTGAAAAAGAATCTTTTAAAGTTTTTTCTTTAAAAATATTTGCCGTAAATTCCCCATTTTTATGTCCAGAATATTTATAGGCATAATGATATCCTACACCATTTTTGGCTAGAAATATTGTAAGCACTAGAACAAATAATAAAATGACCGATAAAAATAGGATTAAATATTTTTTCATATTATTACTCCTTTATTAATTGTAGAAAAGCCACTCTAAATTTAATTATTAAGAGTGGCTTTTCTTTAGTTTTATTAACCAAAGTTAACAAGACATACTGATTTTAAAATACAACCATCAATTAGACAAGCGTAGGGTGTAACTTCAGGATTACAATCTGTATTTCCTAAATATTGCATGTGAGTCGCCCCCTTTCTAAAAAATTCAATACTTATTACCAGTTAAGTCCACAAAAATCGCCTATACAGCCATGAACTCCACATGCATTGACAGCACAAACCTCTAAGCATGCGTTTGCCAAACAGCCTATTCTTGAATCGTTTTCCTTTTCGTATGTATTACTTAGATACTCCATTATCTCACCTCCTCGTATGATTAAGTTAGGTTTTTTAGGGGCGGGATGTACCTATAAACCCAAGAGTATCTATTTTTATGAGATACTTATATTTGTAGATAGAATGTTGCCGACCACCTCCTTGAATCTTTGTATTCGGTTGAAAGAATGGTATCTCTGTCTAATAAGTAGTTTACGAATGAGTTGGATGTTGATGACCATTGGTCATTCTTCGTATCTCTTACGAGGTAGTGGCGCTTATTAGTTCAGAGGAGGACAACACTATCTAACACTGATTAAACTAGGGGTGTAAGCTATGTTCTATTTAGGTATTGATATCGCTAAACATAAACATTATGCGTCCATTATCGATCAAACTGGAAAACCTATTACTAAGCCATTTTCCTTTCAGAATCACAAAGAAGGTGGACAAGCACTATTAAATTGGATGTACCAATACATTGAGTCTCCTACAGAAATACTGATTGGAATGGAGGCAACAGGACATTATTGGTTAGCCGTTTATTCTTTTCTACTGGATCATGGCTTCTCATTCGTTGTATTAAATCCAATTCAAACCAATGCCTGGCGAAAAGCTCTTGTCGTATTAGATCAGACTTTTCCAGAGTACCAAAGCATCTCCTATTTATATAAAAAATTCTCCTTGACTTCTCATAGTTGGTCTTTGAAGTTGATTATTATTAACAGTGAAGATAAGTTGCTTCTCAAGAACACCTTTTGTTTTAAAGCAGCCAGGTGCATCATATGTACCATATCGATTAAAGGAGTTTACATTACATCCTCCTCCACAGTTTGGTAAGAATTCACATGCAGCACATTCCGGAATTTTCGTTGGATTTTTGTTCATCCATTCATAATATCTAGTATTTTTCACTTGGATTGTTGCATCTTCATCTAAATATCCAAATAGATGTGTCTTGTCTCCAACATGCTCCCAACATTTATAAAAATCTAATTCTGGAGTAAATGTATATGCAGCCTCTTTATTTAAACCACAATATACTAATTTTTTTTCTGGCATAACGGATATATTAAAACCTTTAGATTTTGCTAAATTCCATAATCCATATAATAAATCTCCTAACTCATCATCGGCATAGCATAAAGAAGAAATGCTGTTACAACCGTGAGCCTCATCGCGAATTATCCCAAAATCTAAACCACAATATTGCAAACCTTCCTCAATTAAATCGTCTAATAATGTTCCTATGTACTTTGAATTCTCTTTATCAATGTTAATTCGTATAGTAGGGGTGAAATTTGGGAAATGCTCTTTAAATAATTTTAATTTATCTATGGTAGCATCATAAGTCCCTTTTCCGTTGCTATATATTCTCTTTTGATCATGAATCTCTTTCGGACCATCAAGAGTCAACTGAGCCAATTTTAAACCATGCTCAATTAAAAATCCCAATTTTTCTTTGGTGAATAATAACCCGTTTGTAACTATAGAATTAAAGAAGATTATGTTCAACTCTTTACAAAGACTTTTGAATTTAGGTAATAGATATTGGATACCTTTATAATGAAGCATAGGTTCTCCACCAAATAATATAAGCGCAAATACTTTAAAAGTTCCTGATTTTAGTTTTTTTTCAACGAACTTATAAAATATATCTAAATTTTCTTCACTCGTTACTGTCTTTGGTTTATTTGTACCTTCAAAACAGTATGTACAATCTAAATTACATCCCCATGTGGTTAGCCAGGTAATAGAGAGTACTTCTTGTCCATATTTAAACATATTATGTTCATATTCATATTTTTCTAGTTCATTAACTTCTTCTTCGAATACCATTCCCTTTGTGATTAATAAATCAATTTCATCTTTTGTTAATTCAGATAAATCATTTGTCTGAATAGCATTTGCAATCCTTTCATCGATAGAAAATGTATTGCCATTCATTGTGTTGAATAATAAAAGTGATTTTTCATGTCCTTCATTTGGAATAATTAGATTATAATCCGAAAATTTTTTCATTGTGACTCCCTTCCTAATAATATTTCATTTACGATTTTGGGGTTTCTTGCCCACCCCCTCCAAAAGGTATATTAGCTCGTTATATTCCCTAAAATTCTAAATTTAGGGAAACGATTAGGAACCCTGATTTTTCTAGTTTAGAACACTCCCTATTTATTCTCCCTAAATTTAAGCAGATCGAGAAAAAAAACGAATGTAACAAAATCAACGTTATATCGTGAAAACGAAAAGCGTGGTCTAGTGAGGGAATCTTAACTTTACTGTATCTATCTTTACGAATAGAATCACTAAAATGTCTTTGAATCCAGTAGAATAGACTGATTTAGAGGCATTTCTTTTTATAGAACTAATCCTTAATGTACCTTTTGGAGGGGATGGGCAAGAAACCCCATTTTGTAACTTAATAGTGAAAAATTGATAAGTTCCCTTTATTGTGAAATAGCTATATAAAAACATATATTTACATTAGATTATACTTCTAGTTTTTAAATCTTGTATATTTAATGCAGATCAATATACACAAATTTATTTTCGCTATCTATTTTTCGAAAAAGTTTTAATTGTAGATTTTTATCTCTCGTGTATTTTTCAGGAAAATTCCAGGTCCCTCATTTAATAAAAATCTTTCGTGAAGTTACGTCTAACTTTTCAGGTATTTCATATTAATATATTTTAAAATCATCTTGAAATTTCAAGTATTGCTTCCTTACCACATTCCCATCAAAATTTGAGTTTTAACCCTTATAATATTGTGGGTAAATATAACTTTTTGTCCTTCAATGTTATTGTTTCTTTTTGTAAGAATATTAACTAGTAAATTTAAGGATTCAGTCTTTTGACAAAAAACAACATGTTACTCACTCCCTTTTATATAAGTAACATATAACGTTGTAAATTCAAACAAATTATAAGTATATTCATTTTTTCGTAATAACTTTTAAGATTTTTCATGAATATTTTAAAACAAAGTAGATTTTTCCATATTTCCGCCTAAATAACATATTATCGTTTCTTTTTATCAGTTAAAATTTCTTTAATAGGGGTCACCATACATGCTGTTACAGGAACTCTTATGAGTCCAGAAGGACTCAATAAACGTTTCAATAAGAAGGCGGTTTGCTTTTTAAAACATATTTTCTCTACACTATTAAAAAATAAAATTTGTGAAACATCCGTGATTCCAAGCTCTTCAATCACCTATTTTCAACGGATTCGTATTTTAGATGCGACGATTTTTCAAGTGCCAAAACATTTAGCTAGTGTGTATCCTGGATCAGGTGGTTGTGCACAAACAGCGGGTATAAAGATTCAACTAGAATATGATTTACATAGCGGACAGTTTTTAAATTTTCAAGTTGAACCAGGAAAGAATAATGATAAGACCTTTGGAACAGAATGTTTAGCGACATTCCGACCTGGCGATCTTTGTATTCGGGATTTAGGCTATTATTCACTGGAGGATTTAGATCAAATGGACCAACGTGGCGTGTATTATATATCGCGGCTTAAACTAAATAATATGGTGTATATCAAAAATGAGTTTCCTGAATACTTTCGAAATGGAACAGTAAAAAAACAGTCTCAGTATATCACAGTTGATTTAGAACACATTATGAATACTTTAAAACCAGGACAGGTCTATGAAATAACAGATGCTTATATTGGAAAGGATAAAAAACTATTACACGAGTTATTATATATCGATTAACTGAAAAACAACTTGGAGAACGTAAGAAAAAACAAGTGTATACGGAAAGTAAAAAGGGTATTATGTACTCAGAAAAAAGTAAACGATTAGCTGGCATGAACATTTATGTTACCAATACCCCTTTGGAATGGGTTCCGATGGAACAAATACATGATTTTTATTCCCTCCGCTGGCAGATTGAAATTATCTTTAAAACTTGGAAATCTTTATTTCAAATTCATTAGTGGCACAATATCAAACGAGAGCGATTAGAATGCCACATTTACGGAAAACTCATCGCTATTTTTCTATGTTCTTCTACAATGTTTAAGATGCGACAATTAATTTTAAAAAAGAAGAAAAGAGAATTAAGCGAATATAAGGCCATTGGAATGATTCAAGACCATCTATACATTCTTTATCAAGCTATACAGCAAAACATCCGAAGAATAACAAAGATTTTAATTCGCCTGTTCCATCTTCTAGGGGTCACCATACATGCCCATCAACTTAAGAGACTAATTGTTCCCCAAAATGAAAAAAATGAACTGAATTTTCATAAACAACTATGGAGAGATACAATTTTCGTTTTGGGGATACTCTAAAATATTAGCTTGATAGCGATGTGGCGGTACCCCACATCCATCAACTTAAGGATTTAGACTATTTTTGAAGTTAAAAGCACGTTACTATTTTCTTATGTTAATGAGAAAGGGTGACGTGCTTTTTATGAATATGCATCAAAAACAAGAGTTATCTTTATTTGCCGAAGAGCTATATCGATATATGTCTCCCGCTACACTTAATCAATTAGCTATAGAAGCAGGCGGA
>NZ_FOST01000041.1:0-3112 GCF_900114335.1 Bacillus sp. 5mfcol3.1
ATTTCTTCTGAATAAGATTTTCTCGTTCCCATAAAAGAAACACCTCCGTATATTCGTATTTAAATTAAATACGGTATAAGAGGTGTTTTTTCCTTTACTTACGATTTAGAGAGGTGTTTTTTTTCGTCTCATTCTAAGGGTTCACTCTAATTCCTGGTGAGTGTTTTTTAACGTTGTAACAAAACGTTCATAACTATGTATGATTGCATGTCTTCTCACTAAAGATTTGAAATAAAATAAGATGAATTTAAATATATAAATAAAAAGGTGTTGTTAGTATGAGAAAAATTTTATCTATTGCATTAATATCTGGAATTAGTTTGGGTAATTCAGCTATTAACGTATATGCCGAAGAACAAACAGCAAAACAAGATGCACTAAATAAGATGGAGATTGTTCAAGAGGCTTGGAATGAGACTCAAGATAATATATCCTTCCTTTCAGGTGACTTATCAGCCAATAAGGTGGAAGGACAAAAAGAGATAACGGATTTTTTTAAAGAAAATAAAGAGCTTTTTAAAATGGATCCAAGTACAAACTTGAAATTGATGGAAGTAAAATCAGATGATTTAGGAATGAAGCATTATAGTTATGTACAAACATTAAGAGGTGTGCCAATTGAAGGTGCAAGATTTATTATTCATACAAATAAGGAGGGGAAAATAACAGCGGCAAATGGAGATTTACATTCTAAAATCGGAAACGATATTTCAAAAAACAAACCAGAAATCTCAAAAGAGAAAGCTTTATCCCTTGCATGGAAACATATTAACCTCAGTCCAAAAGATACTTTAGTTGAAACAAAGAATAATAGCATAGAAAAGATAAAGGAAAATTTAGATTCTACAACAGAAAAGGCAGAGGTTGTTATCTATGAAAAAGATCATAAATATTATTTAGCTTATAAAGTAGAGTTACAGTTCATAAAACCATATGGAGCTAACTGGATAATTTATGTGGACGCTCATGATGGAAAAATTGTCAATGCATCTAATATGGTGGGGGATGCTAATATTCCCCAAACTGGTTATGGTTATGGAGTACTAGGTGACCGTAAAACTTTACATACATCTTATATTGAAGCCTATGGGAAATATGCTTTATTAGATATTACAAAGCCAATGAACGGTGGGCGAATTGAAACTTATACAGCACTCAACACACCTTCTAATAACTTTATTAACTATAGTCTACTTAACAATAATAATATATGGGAAGATCAAAAACAAGCTGCTGCAGTGGATGCTCATTATTACACTGGTAAAGTTTATGATTATTATCGAAATATTCATGGTCGTAATAGTTTTGATGGACAGGGAGCTACCATACGATCTACTGTGAATGCTGGATATAATGAGAGCAATGCATATTGGAATGGCAGTCAAATGATATATGGAGATGGAGATGGTTTTCGTTATCATCCTTTTTCTACCTCACTTGATGTAGTTGCTCATGAACTGACCCATGCAGTTACTCAATATTCCGCAGGACTAGAATATTGGGGGCAGTCAGGGGCATTAAATGAGTCTTTTTCTGATGTATTTGGGTATTTTCTAGATCCAGATGATTGGGATTGCGGAGAGGACCTATTCACTTCACAATTTTCAGGACGAGCCTTACGCAGCTTATCATCCCCAGAAAAGTATGGTCAACCTTCGCATATGAACAACTATCAATATACATATGATGATAATGGTGGCGTTCACTATAATAGTGGCATTCCCAATAAAGCAGCATATTTAACAATTAATGCAATTGGAAAAGAGAAAGCTGAACAAATTTATTATCGTGCTTTAACTGTATATTTAACACCAACAAGTGACTTTAGACAGGCTCGTGCTGCACTATTACAGTCTGCATTAGATTTTGATTGTTATTATAATTGGGAAACTTACAATGCTATTGCAAATGCATGGGAGCATGTTGGTGTATATTAAAAAAAGACAATTATTGGTAAATAAAGCATTTTCGGTAGCAAGTGAATGCTTTCAAAACAATGATACTACTTTTTATGAAAGAACGTAGAAAAATTAAATAACGGTTTAATAAACTCAAAGATAATAGGCAAGAATAGCCACGTCGGAATGGTTAAAATCACTACTTATTGAATATTTATCCATTTTTCCGATTCGTAACACTACATATATAATTAAGATTTCCAACATCCTCACACTTCATAAAAAGGAGATAGCATTTGAGCTATCTCCTTTTTTCATACAAAGCAAATCACTTATTCCATGACTTTTTCAATCGTAGGCATCACCGCAATTGGTGGTAATGAGGCAGTCCAAGCAACCGCATATACGTTCAATTTTTCTCCTACCATATAATTTTTACTATTAGAGATCGGAACTCTTAAAATTTTATTTTGAGAAATTAATTCGTTCCAATCGTTTTGGTAAGAAATTGCCTCTTCTTTCGTAGAAGTATTCGCAACAACCAGATAATTATGATCTACTGAGATAATATATCCAGTGAACGGTTTTTGTTCTTGTTTTTGAGTAGAAGAAAGAGATTGATGCTGTACGGATCCCTCAATGGAATCCGCAAAGGTTGGTGCTACTCCAAAAGTAAATCCACACCCTAATGTGAAAGCTGTTACTATTGTTGCAAGTTTTTGTTTTTTCGAAATCATTGTAAATCCCCCTTTATTTTTTCCTACACTCTTACATTTCTACTTTTGTATATACAAATCCTCCTTAATCCCTACATTTAACATTTTTGTCACAATTAATCCATGGATTCCGGTATAAACTACCAAATATAGGTGTTTCGTGTTATGATATCCTGTTCAAAATTGAGGTTCCTTATTTACCTTATATTCTATAACAATTCATTTGAAAGTAATTTTTATATGCGAGATATTTTAACAATTTATATTGGATAAAGCTTGTTATCATAAATCTTAAACTTGCATTTATATTAAACCTTTATTTGGGTGTTTTCTTATTCCCCCTTTTCGAGGGGATGGGCAAAAACCCCCGTTAACGAGATTTCAGAGCGATTTGGCATTCGACCCATTTTAGATAAATATCCGTATCAAATTTCAGGAGGACAGAAACAACGTACAGCTGCTTCACGAGCAATGGTATCTAAACCCAGCTTAATTTTA
>NZ_FOST01000069.1:0-1007 GCF_900114335.1 Bacillus sp. 5mfcol3.1
GTTGCTTATTTTATTGGGATAGACAACATGAATAAAATCAATGAAATTGATGTCAAAAATGATGTAATCGACTTTGAAAAAGCAGCACTTAATAAGAAATATGAAGAGGTAATTAAGCTTAAAGGGAAAGTCAATATGGACGGTAGACGTGAAAAACTCATTGTTGAAGCTTTTGTAAATCTAAAAAAATATGAAGATTGTTATTCTTTTGCCAAAACGCAAGGAAATAAAAACGTAATGAAAGAGGTCAAAGAATTAGAGAAACGGGATATTCAACAATCTACGATAAGTGAAGAAGAAAAGAAAGCTAAGATTGAAAAAATTGATAAAGATATACAGAACATCTAAGGGGGAAAGAATAACATGCCTTTAAATTATGAGAATCTGTACAAAAAAATGGGAATTGTTTTTCTTTGTGGTTCATTGATATTAAGTACGACAGGTTGCAGTTGGTTTGGGAGTAAGGAATCATCAAAAAGTAAAACAGCTATTACAAAAAAGGTAGATAAGAATAAACCGGATGAAAAGAAAGAAGATCTGAACAAACATGATTTTGAAGCAATTACAGAGAATGCAATTCAAAGTAAGGATAATGAAGTTGGTTATGTACTCGAAGAGCTGGATAAATCAAAAATTAATTTTAAAGAAAAATCTATTGTAAGTAATCTTCAAAATGGGGATGAAACGACTTCTCGTGTTCTAGCACTCTTTGATAAGGAAAAAACAGATAAAACACTTCAAGATACAACAAAAGATAATGTGATTGCAGCTATTACGGATAATAAGCCACAAGTCAGCGTAAATGGAGATCATTTTGCATTTGGCGATCAAAATATTGATTCTTCAGTAGCGAGTATAGGAGATATTCTTCCACCAGAGAAGAAACCAGATACAATTGTAACCCCACCAATTATAACGGAGGGTGAGGATGGTAATACGGAAAATACAGGGACAGAAAAACCAAAGCCACCTATAGAGCCGGAAAAACCAACAAATCCAGAGAAACC
>NZ_FOST01000044.1:0-2972 GCF_900114335.1 Bacillus sp. 5mfcol3.1
AAAGCTCTATCCATTCCGACACGCCTCGTTAATCCTCGACTACTTTCGAAATTCGGTACATAGTTAATATGTAAATGCGGATTCGCTTCATCATCATGTAAAACCATGTTATAAACCGTTAGGTTTGGATTTCTCTCTTGGAAAGCCTCAGCATAACGCTTCAGCGCTTCCTTTTTCGCTTCCCTATATTTTGGGTCGTCTTTACCTTCCCCAATCGCTACGACCAATTCTCGTTGCTCATGCGTCTTATCGTCTTTATGTATTTTGTCATAGTAATCATCAATTTTACGGTCATTCCGTTTTTGTTTCTCGTTATATTTGTCCACCGCTTCTTGAAAGATATCCTTGTATACACTTCGGATATCCTTTTGAACAAAATAAATATTCTCATGTAACCTCGATGGATCAATACCAGGATTCCCATGAATATTTTCTCTGTTATTATGACTTAATGAACTTTGGTGGGATTGATTAAATGAGATAGACCCCAACATAAAGTGCCACCACTTTCCCTAGATTAATTGATACCATCAGTCTAGCAAAGCGACGAAATGATGTCAATTAACGTAACCCTATACGTATTTTGACGCTAACGCATCAAAATCGATAGGGGTCTGCGACGCTTGTCGGCTTCGCCGAACCATGCTTAGCATGGCTAAAAGACTTCGGACTTTGTCCGAACCTACAAGGGGAAATTTTCCCCTTGACCCCATCAATCGAACTCCCCAACCCCTCAATCCTTGAGGGGCTCCCTCGCCGGTTGGCATCCCCAAAACGGTTCGTTTTGAGGAAATGCCAAGAGGGTGATGAATCGGCTGCACGTGTCAATTCCTTAATGCTCCTTTCATGGATCAGCACAAACCGCTTCTCCCTTCCAGTCCGCTTACCATTGACACTTACTGTTTATCTTTCTTCTCCTCTTCTATTAAGTGCAGGGTATTTATGTTATAATTACTATCCATCACTAAAACTACCTAAAAGGGTTGTATCCTTTTAAAGAGTTCTTTATATATTTAATATAAAGAACTCTTTTACGTTTATTTATTTAAATTTATGATAAAATTGATAAGACTACATTTGAAAATGTGGGTTCAAGTAGCTGTATTGACTGAATTGCATACAAAAAAACCAATTCTATTACACGAGAATTGGTTTTTTTGCGTATAATGAATAGAAATATATCTAGGCGCTTAAGGAATTCGGTCTTACATAAGCTAGTTTACCATAAATAAAAATAAAAAGAAAATTCAAAACTAAACGTAATTTCATCACTTTTAGTGGGAATAAAATATGAATTTTTTCATATTTTCTGATTAATTACCAAAAATGGGGATGGATAAGTTATAATAATATAAATGAAATTCCCTTTCAGTTTCCGATGAACTGTATTTTAATCTATTATTGGTGCGAAGTCTTTTAAAAGACTTCGTACTTTTTTGTTTACTTTCAAATCATTAAAACATAGAAGATATGATATAGAGCTTTAGAGAAAGAGAATTTTATAAAAGTATAAAATTGCTCTTTATAATTGATTAAATATAAAAAAACCAATTCTGGTGTGAAGAATTGGTCTTTTTGAAACAAGGAAATATTAACTTGTACACCATTTTACATGTACATAATTATTATACCAAATTAACATTCCAATTATTATAAAATCCTAAAAATTAGATTTTATTATGATAAAATTATGTTGTTAGTACGAATTCCTTTAATAGAATTCATACTTTTTTAATTTCTAAAGTAAACTTTTGAATATTTGTTTACATTATAAAAAGAAGACCAAACTAGATTGTTTTTCTAGTTCGGTCTTCTTTTTATTTTAAATTCATTAATAATTACTTTTTTCACATCACTATAAAATACCATTATTAGCATCCCTGATATAGTTATAAATAAAGAAACCCCTTCAATACCAATAAATATCCCTACAAATATAAGAACAATACCTATAAAAAATCCAAAATCATTTACCTCATCATCATCTTCACACTTATCTTTATCCTTTTTATCTAAACCCTCTCTAGCATCTCCTGATCCCTTTATTAACTCATCAATTGTTACTTCATATAAATCACTAAGTAAAATCAAATTATCAATATCAGGATAACTTTTATTACTCTCCCATTTATAAACAGCTTGTCTAGTCACTCCAACCTTTCGAGCTACATCTTCTTGCGAAAAGCTTTTTGATTCACGAAACTTTTTCAATTGCGAACCTAAATTCATATTATTCACCTCTAAGAAATCATTACATATAAACCCTTAATTAATAAAGAAACCATTAATCTAATACATGTAAACTAATGGTTCACATATTCAAATCCTTACTAAATCCCTCTTTACATTCAATTAATACAATGTTATCAGAAACTAAAAAAAGAATCCCATAAACATAGGACTCTTTTTTACTTTTATCAAATGTAAACTTTTAAATATTAGTTTACTTTCAAATTACCTTAAACATGACTTCTTGACAATTCCCATGATATCCTCAATTTATATAACAAAAGTATACATTCAAAATCAAATAAACAAGCAAATTATTAGCTTAATCTAACAATTCTTACAGATACATTTGGAATACTTGCAAACTGCGAATTATAAATGTTCCCTCCTAAAGAATCAGCAGCAATTTCCAAAGTATTAACTAGATTAGGTGCTATAACAAGAAATCCTGAACTTAAGGATTGAAATATTCCAGAAGTTACTTGCGGACTAACAACAGTAGCTCCAGTAATAATAGAACCATTAAGAAGGGCTCTAGTAGATACAAAATTACCTGTTGGAGCTTGCGATACAGTATTATATTCAACTAAATAAGTACCAGCATCTAAATTTATAACACTAGAACCAGGTGTATGTGATATTCCTGGTGTCAATATTAAATTAGTATCTAATGGTATTCCTGTACCTTGAGGGATAAGAGCTGTAGTAGTAAAATTTACTATAAAGGCATTGGTATTAGTGGC